>NZ_JH976290.1:0-213 GCF_000306035.1 Acidocella sp. MX-AZ02 | reverse complement strand
ACTTTGCGGTCGTTCCTGGCCCTAGGATAGCTGCGCAACGCCGGACATTGCCGACTCGTCGGTTTCCACAGGAGCAATTTGCCAAAAGCGATCGTTTGAACAAGGGCCCCCTTGCATTTTCGATCGCTAACTTCGGCCGATCTGGCCAGATTTGTCTCGCCTCCGGAAATTCGTATATTAAGCTCAACAACCAGGGATGGCGAATAATGCGGC
>NZ_JH976289.1:0-222 GCF_000306035.1 Acidocella sp. MX-AZ02 | reverse complement strand
GCCCATGTTGGGGCGCTCGTTGTTATAAGTCCAGAGCCATTTTGTGGCGTGGTGTTGCGCCTCCTCGATACTTTCAATGATGTGCTGGTCGAGCCACTCATGCCGCACGGTCCTGTTATAGCGCTCGACATAGGCATTCTGCTGGGGCTTACCCGGCTGAATATGGCGGATGCTGATCTTCAACTTCTCAGCCCATGCGAGCAGCTTTCCGCTGATATATTC
>NZ_JH976288.1:0-223 GCF_000306035.1 Acidocella sp. MX-AZ02 | reverse complement strand
AGCGTTGAAACACCGATTTTGGGATCCAAAAATGACAGCCTCATTGATATTGGCTTTGGCTGGCGAACCGAGGCTGTATTTGTTTGCGGAATGGATTATTTTCATACCCCCCCCGATTTTTCCTGGAGGAAATCGGTCGGAACGACAAAGATCTGAAGACCGATGACGACTATGGGATCTTTTCCCCCAAATTTGGCATTGCGTTCGATCTTCTCGATTTAGC
>NZ_JH976287.1:0-247 GCF_000306035.1 Acidocella sp. MX-AZ02 | reverse complement strand
GCTAGAGATTTTTTCAGCACTTTTACGGCTGGCGCAGATTGAAAGCGGGGCGCGTCGGAAGGCATTTTCTTGGATTGATCTTTCCTATCTTCTGGGCTCTCTGATCGACACCTTCGCGCCCGCGGTCGACGAGTCTGGCCGGACGCTCATATTCAACATTCAGTCGGAACTCAGCTTATACGGTGATGTCGTCTTGCTGAACCAGCTTTTTGGCAATCTGATCTTGAATGCGATAAAACATACGCCG
>NZ_JH976286.1:0-271 GCF_000306035.1 Acidocella sp. MX-AZ02 | reverse complement strand
CCTATGTTTTGGCGAGCAATTTCATGTATTTATCTTGACGCTGTCGCGTCAACCTCAACACATATTGCTCTATACAACAGGGCCCGGAATTGAATACACACTCATTGCATGAACGCGCCGTAATGATGGCGTAACCCGCTTGCCGCCGGATGCGCCGGAAAAGGTCGAACGATGATGGTTGATGGACGTACCGCGCGGCTTCTTGCCCCCCTGGCTTTGGCGCTGGGCCTGCTCGGGGGCGCCGCGCGGGCGCAACCGGCGGTGCCCGCCG
>NZ_JH976285.1:0-272 GCF_000306035.1 Acidocella sp. MX-AZ02 | reverse complement strand
GGAAGGGGCGTTGCAGGCCAAGCGCCGGGCGGACTGGCCGGCGCCCGCGCACGGGCGGCTGGTGCTGAGCGAGGCGCAGATGCAGGCCCTCTCCGGGGCGATGACGGCGCGCTCGCACCGGGCCATAGCCTCCTATCTGCGCGATGCCGCACCGGAGCAGACCAGGGACATGGACGAGGCCGGGCTGCTGGGCTTCGTGGCGCGGAGCGAGGCGCAGGGCCGCGCCTGGGGGTTGAAAACGGAGGCGGGGCTGGGGCGCTTCGCCTATCTGA
>NZ_JH976284.1:0-305 GCF_000306035.1 Acidocella sp. MX-AZ02 | reverse complement strand
CCCCAGGCACACGCCCTGCGCGCTCACCGCACAGCCTGGCGCGCCAGCCTCTCCCCAAGGCTGATGGGGGCCGATGCTACCTGATTAAATCCGGGTCCGCGACAATCAACCAGCACTGTGTTGATTTCCGCTGAGATCTGCCCCTGGAAGGCCGGATTTTTCCACTGAGATTTGACCCATGTTTGACTGTTTCCCCGCCTGGAACTGGCGGGGGGCGAACGGAGTGTTGGACATGGCGTTTTTGAGCATTATCCGCCGGTGGCATAAGCGTGAGCATGTGCCGATCCCGGAGATTTCCCGCCCTA
>NZ_JH976283.1:0-348 GCF_000306035.1 Acidocella sp. MX-AZ02 | reverse complement strand
AACATCTCCTTCGCCAACGCGCTGGTGACGCTGACCAGCAGCGGCGCGATCACCCAGACCGGCACGCTGGGCGGCCAGGGGTTCGATCTGGCCGGCAGCACGATGGCGCTAAATGGCGACATCTCCGCCGGCACCTTCACCGCCGACAGCACCGGTGGCCTGAGCCAGAGCGGCACGCTGAGCGGGTCTGCCGTCAGCCTCTCGGGCACCAGCCTGGGGCTGGATGGCAGCGTCGAGGCCAGCACGCTCAGCCTCCAGAGCGCCGGCGCGATCAGCCAGGGGGCAGGTGCGAAATTGAACGCCGCCAGCCTCTCCGGCAGCGCCAGCACCTCCATCGCGCTGGGGGGG
>NZ_JH976282.1:0-354 GCF_000306035.1 Acidocella sp. MX-AZ02 | reverse complement strand
GGTTGGGTTAGGTTAGGTTAGGTTGGGTTAGGTTGGGTTGTGTTGGGTTGGGTCATGTTAGGTTAGGTTAGGTTAGGTTGGGTTGGGTTAGGTTAGGTTGGGTTAGGTTGGGTTAGGTTAGGTTGGGTTGGGTAGGGTTAGGTTAGGTTGGGTTGGGTTAGGTTAGGTTAGGTTGGGTTGGGCAAGGTTAGGTTAGGTTAGGTTAGTGAGACTAGACAACTCTTCATATTTTTCTGTTGATGCGTTGAGTTTTACCATTCCTGCTGCAACAGTACTGTATTTGTTACCAATATCAATATACTAGAAGGTTTATGTAATCCTCTTCAGGAATTTGTTACATTGCAAATCAAAGAT
>NZ_JH976281.1:0-358 GCF_000306035.1 Acidocella sp. MX-AZ02 | reverse complement strand
TCTTGCGCTGGTAGCCTTTCAGGGGGCGGCGGGCGCGATAGACCTCGCTTTGCAGCCAGTCGGCATCCCACGCTTTGCCGGTGCTGTAGGTGATGCCAGCCAGCGTCATCGCGCGTGCGATTGCAGCCCAGGACCAGTCGCCATGCACAAGCTCCAACAACATGCCGTAATGTTGGCGCAGCCAGGGCCGCACGACATCGCTCTGTCGCCAGAGCGGGCGGAGCATTTCCGCCAAGCTTTCGATCTCGGCCTCGGTGTGAATGCGTTTGCGCGACATGAACACGGGCTTTCAAAAATAGCGGCATGGAGTTTCACTATTTTTGACTAAGCGCGCAATCTTCCGAATCGGAATCTTGAC
>NZ_JH976280.1:0-391 GCF_000306035.1 Acidocella sp. MX-AZ02 | reverse complement strand
GCATGAAGGATATAAATGTCGATCCGTTTCAGCCTTTAGAGACTGAGCGGCTACGTCTGCGTTGCGTTGCGCCTGGTGATGCCGCATCTATCACCAGATTGATCACGCCGAAAATAAGCCAGCGGCTGGCGGCATGGCCCTCACCATTTACGCCCAGAATGGCATTGGCGCGAATCGCCACGGCCCGGAAAATTGCGTTTGCCGGTAATGCCGTACGATTTTCCGTGCTCGAAAAACAAAGCGCCGAATTGATCGGCTGGGCCGCGATATACCGGGATTCTCTTGACCCCGGGCGCGGGGCTTTCGGCTACTGGCTTGGCGAGGCTTATCATGGCAAAGGCTATATGACGGAACTTGCGCCCATCGCTTTGGCGGCGGCCTTCAAAATTTT
>NZ_JH976279.1:0-400 GCF_000306035.1 Acidocella sp. MX-AZ02 | reverse complement strand
CGCTGCCGCCGCTCTCGCCGATCAGCACCGTGAAGCAGCCCAGCGCGATGACGCCGCCATGTGACATCTGGTCGCCCATCCGCGCCGCCGGCATGCCGCCGATCAGCACTGTGGAGGAGCCCATCGCCACCGTATCCGGCGGGCCGACGCACACCGCCATGTCGGAGACGCGCGCTGCGGGAAGGCCCCCGACCAGCACGGTCGGGCAGCCGGGACCGGAGACGGGCCCGCCGACATGCGGCACGGGGCCGTTGCTGGCCGGGCAGGTGTGCATGTCCGTCAATCGCGCCGCTGGCTTCCCGGCCATTCATTCGCCCCTCGATAGAACCAAGCGCAACCTAGGCGGGCTGTTGGCGCGCGTAAATAACGCCATTCATTACGAGGTGATCATTTGTCGGCC
>NZ_JH976278.1:0-401 GCF_000306035.1 Acidocella sp. MX-AZ02 | reverse complement strand
GCCCTGCCCGCGCCAGGCCGCGGCGGCGGGCGCGCCCTTCATGAGCATGGGGTAGCATGGCGGCCGGTCTTGCCGACATTCTGGTGGAATGGCCGCGCCCAGTCTTCGCCGTGCTGGATGGCGCGAAGTACGATGACCTCCCCGCCCTGCTGCGGCAGGTGGACGTGGCAGCGCGCGCGCTGTTCCTAGAATATCGCGGCAATGCCGGGGTCGTGCGCGCCGGCCCGCACCTAGCGCTGCTGAACGAGCGGCGGCTGCGCAACCTGCTGCGCACCGAGGGCATCGAGGGTGCGGCCGTGTTCTGGCGGGTAGAGGAACCGGACGAGCCCGCCTTCTACCGGCATCTGCGCACGCTGAACCTGGTGGAGATTCCGGCCCCGCCGCCAGCCCAAGATGCTGCG
>NZ_JH976277.1:0-405 GCF_000306035.1 Acidocella sp. MX-AZ02 | reverse complement strand
ACCAATACCGAACTCATGAACAAGTCAGGAACGCCCTCAGTGCTACGCGCAGAGGGCGTTGTTTTTGTTGGGGTGGGAGGTAGGCCGAGACGAACCATCGAGGCCAGTGCGCCGGTCAGGATGATTTGCGGCTCGCCATCTTTGGGAGCTGGACCGACCTCTATCCGCTCAATCAGATCGCGCATGGCTTCCAGGGAAGCGTTATTGCTGCCGTTGGCCGCAGCGAGTTCGGTGTGTAATGCGGCAACCCGTTGCCGATACAGCCCAGCCAGGTTCGGGTGGATCGCAGGCGCTGGTGCTGCTGGGGCGGCGAGGCGCTCCTGCAACGACGCCTTCTGTTGGGAAAGATCGTCCAATTGCTGTTTAAGCTCGTCGCTGCGGAACCCATCCATGATGGCCTCGACG
>NZ_JH976276.1:0-427 GCF_000306035.1 Acidocella sp. MX-AZ02 | reverse complement strand
TGCCGTTTATCGTGTGGCCATGGGCTTCACGATTATCTATTCTGCACTCTTGGCCGCTGGCTTTTGGTTCGGCGGGTTGCGGGATGAGTCTGTTAATCAATTCATCACGCAATGTATGGCCGCGTCTCTCGTGGTCAATGTCGGCCTGCCTGCATTGGCAGGGCTTGCAAAAAACGTCATGGCGAGGCGTCTGATATTTCATCGTGCCATTGGTCTAGTCGTCGTACTCGGCATTATTAATTGGGTCGGTCTCTACTATGGCGTTGAATATCTATACCAAAACGGCTTGCCCGGCTGGTTGGCATGGATTGGGGCCATAGCTATCAGCGGTATGGTAACACTTGCGGTAACATTTTTTACGCTAGGCGGAACGCCAGCGGAAAACAAAAAAATAGAGTTGCCAAACCATATAGGGGCGCTGCGTGAA
>NZ_JH976275.1:0-435 GCF_000306035.1 Acidocella sp. MX-AZ02 | reverse complement strand
AGAAAATCCAACGAAAACAGAGTATTAAAGCCGCCGAAAGGCGGCTTTTTGCTGCCCAATGCACTAGGGCATCGTTAGGGTAATTTAACTCGAAATTCTGAACCTGATAGCCTATGGTCGAAACCGAGCCATTGATCCTCAACCAAAGCGCAATCCGCGCAAAGGGGGCGTCATGTCGACGGTCGATCTGCTGGGCGGGAAGGTCCAAATTTATCAGCGCGGCAACAGCCGGTTCTGGCAGGCCAGGGCCTCGGTGGGTGGTAAGCAGCGCCAGTTCTCCACCAAACAGGAATTCCAGGATCTGGCCGCCAAGGCTGCCGAAGGCTGGTACTTCAAGCTGCACGGCCAGAGCCAGGCTGGCGTGCTGAATGACCGCCCGACTTTCAAAAAAGCGGCCGATCAGTTCCTCAGGGAATACGGCGTTATCACAGAAGG
>NZ_JH976274.1:0-435 GCF_000306035.1 Acidocella sp. MX-AZ02 | reverse complement strand
GGCCTGCGCCGTCTCCCGCGCCTTCACCGAAATCGCCCGCTGAATGGACAGCAGCTCCGCCTCGGACGGCACGGATATTGCCCGAAAGCCCCTTATAGCGCGTCGCCTGCCGTGCCTGCTTGCGCAGCTCACCTAGCCGCGCCTCCAGCTGGCCTTTCAGATCATCGGCGCGCAGCAGATTCTGCTCCGCCCCTTTCAGCTTCAGCTCCGCCTCGTGCCGCCTGGCATGCAGCCCGGTGATGCCCGCCGCCTCTTCCAGCAGCGCCCGGCGCTCCTCCGGCCTGGCATTCACCAGCGCACCGACCCGCCCCTGGCTCACCATCGCCGAGGCGCGCGAGCCCGAGGCCAGGTCCGCGAACAAGGTCTGCACGTCGCGGGCGCGCGCCTCCTTGCCGTTGACCCTGTAGGCGCTGCCCGCCCCGCGCTCGACCTTGC
>NZ_JH976273.1:0-456 GCF_000306035.1 Acidocella sp. MX-AZ02 | reverse complement strand
GGCGCGGGTGACGGTGGCGGTGGCTTTGGCCTATCTGCTGGTCGCCTGGTTGAACCTCACCTTCTCCTACTGGGCGACGATGGCGACGGTGATGGTGATGCAGCCTCTGGCCGAGGCGACCTGGCCGCGCAGCCTGGAGCGGATCCTGGGTAGTGTCGGCGGCGGCATGCTGGCGGCCTTGCTGCTGGCGGCCAGCCCCGCCAAGCCGGTGCTGCTGCTGATCATCTTTCCGCTGGCGGCGCTCACCATCGCCTTCAAGAGCGTGAACTATACCGTGTTCGTGCTGTTTCTCACCTCCCTCTTCGTGCTGGTGATCGAGATGGTGCAGCCGGGCAGCGGCGTGCCGGTGGCCCGGGCGGTGAATAACATCATCGGCGCGCTGGTCGGCGTGGCGGGGGTTCTCGTGCTGTGGCCGGAACGCCGGCCGGGCGGGGTGGCGGCGCTGCTGGCGGCGGC
>NZ_JH976272.1:0-490 GCF_000306035.1 Acidocella sp. MX-AZ02 | reverse complement strand
GCTAGGTGGTTTTACCCAACTGGCGTTGGCGGATGATAATACATCGGCGACCTAGCCTTGACGAACGGCTTTGGCGAAATCAAGGCTGCATGTTGGAGTCAAATCATCCGTCAATTTGAGATCAATATGATCAGGCTCATGGTCGCCACCGCTGCCGAGATTATGAAGCGCAATGTCGATTTCAATAGGTCAGTTTTGACGGTGCTGGGTGCTGGCGATCGCACGGCTCCTTGGCGTGACTGACGCTGACGCTTGACCGGTTATTGATTTGTAAGGTTAGTCACTTGGTATAATGAGCGACGACAATTTGACGAACCTTTTTGTAGCAGGATAGACTTCATCAAGAATGTCGGCTCGATGTATTGGCGCAGGACGGGCACTTGTCGTTTAAATGTCCGGGACATATCAAGTAAGATTGGCATATCTACAAGGACGTGTCGGCTAGCGGAATGATAACCGCGCTGCCCGAAATAGCGTTTCGGGAGCTAGC
>NZ_JH976271.1:0-490 GCF_000306035.1 Acidocella sp. MX-AZ02 | reverse complement strand
GGCCTCATCGTCGCCATGGCCAGCCGCTCCGGGCGCAATGCCGGGCTGTTCACCGCCATTGCCGGCTTCCTGCTGTGGAATTTCTTCTTCCTGACGCCGCTCTACACGCTCTCGGTGGCGGACCCGCGGGATGTGGTGGCGCTGCTGGTATTCCTGCTGGTGGGGGTGCTCACCGGCCAGCTCGCCGGACGGGTGCGCCAGGAGGCCGGGGCGGCATCCGCGCGGGTGGAGGCGCTGCGGCGGATCTCGCTATTCGGCCAGCGCCTCTCCCGCGCCGCCACCTTGTCGGACGTGCTGGCCTGCAGCGCCGAGGAAGCGGCCAGCCTGACCCCGGCCGGCATTGTGCTGCTGGCCGATGCGCAGGGGCTGCGCGCCGAAGCCAGCCACCCGCCCGGCACGGCTTTGGACGAGGCGGCGCAGGCGGCGGCGCAATGGTGCGCCACCCATGGCATGGAAACCGGCGCCGGCACCTCCACCCTGCCCTCGGTGC
>NZ_JH976270.1:0-490 GCF_000306035.1 Acidocella sp. MX-AZ02 | reverse complement strand
GTCGAAACTGACCGCGCCGGACTGGTGGCGCAGTACATCGGCCAAACCGCCCCCAAGACCAAGGATAAGGTCACGGAAGCCCTAGACGGCATCCTGTTTATTGATGAGGCATACACACTCACCGGAGGCAAGGGCGGCCATGATTTCGGCCAAGAGGCCATAGATACACTGCTCAAGGAAATGGAGGATAAGCGAGACAGGCTCGTCGTGGTGGTCGCTGGCTATCCGGCGGAAATGCGGTCCTTCATCAATTCAAACCCCGGCCTAGCGTCCCGTTTCACAAAAACAATCGAGTTTCAGGCGTACAGCCCGCCGGAGCTTATCGAGATTTTTCAAGGGATGCTCGCCAAGGAAGATTTGCGCCTTTCATCTGATTGGCCAGAAGCGGATCTCCGGGGCTGGTTCTCGTCCCGTGTTCGTGATCCGTCTTTTGGCAATGCCCGGTCGGCCCGGACGCTGGTTGAACGGGTCCGCGAAGCCCAGGCAACCC
>NZ_JH976269.1:0-495 GCF_000306035.1 Acidocella sp. MX-AZ02 | reverse complement strand
ACCTTCGCTGTAAATGCTGCTGGCCTGCACGCCGTTGGCGGCGCCGATAATCACCACCGCGTGGCTGTCAAAGGCGCTGACCAGCGCCTGCGCAAGCTGCAAACCCGCCACCGCGGTACCGCCAAGATCGAGCGTCCCGGCATTATACGGGGCGATGGCGATCGTCCCCGCCGCCAGGCTGCCGCCGGTCCTCTCCAGCAAGCCGGCGGTGACCAGCGCCAGGCTGGTGCCTGCACTCACCGGGCCGTTCAACGTCATCGTGCCGGTATTGGCGATCAGCATGTCCGCGCTGGCGCTGAGGCTACCGAGGGCCGCGATGCTGTTGGCGTTGGCCAAACTCAGCCCGCCGCCGATGCTGCCCGCCAGCCCGCCGACGACCAGACTGCCGGCGCTCTCACCCAGCGCCTTGCCATCGCTGAGGGTCAAGGTGCCGGGGGTCGTCACCAGCCCGGCCAGCGTCAGGGATTGCGCGTCATTCAGCGCGATATCGCCACC
>NZ_JH976268.1:0-510 GCF_000306035.1 Acidocella sp. MX-AZ02 | reverse complement strand
ACTTAATTTGACGCATACCCTGAGTTTCTGAGGTAGTTTGCGCATTCGTTGGGCTTGAACTCGTTGAGCAATATTCCAATGCGCTTCCATGTGGCTTCGACGGTTCTTTCTGCGGCTTTTCGGAGCAGGGTTTTGAGTTTGGCGAAGACCTGCTCGATGGGGTTGAGATCGGGGCTGTAGGGCGGCAGGAAGAGGAGTTTGGCACCTGCGTCTCGAATGGCCTTGCGCACGGCGGGGCCTTTATGGCTGCCGAGATTGTCCATGATGACGATGTCTCCGGGGGACAAAGTCGGCACTAGCATCTGGCGGACATAGGCGGTGAATGTTTTGCCGTTGATTGGCCCGTCCAGAACGAAGGGGGCGTCGATGCGATCTGAGCGCAAGGCGGCCAGGAAGGTCAAGGTTTTCCAGTGACCATGTGGCACCTTTGCCTGTAGGGGCTGACCGCGCGGTGACCAGCCGCGCAGGCGCGTCATATTCGTCTTGGCCCAGGTTTCGTCCAGAAAAACC
>NZ_JH976267.1:0-525 GCF_000306035.1 Acidocella sp. MX-AZ02 | reverse complement strand
TACGTTAATGAGTTTGGCAACTTATGAAGTTATACTCATTTTACACAAATGAGTATATAAGTTTTGTGCCTCAGTACCAGCCGCGCCGCCGATTCATTGCCGCCAGCACCACTACAACCACGATGCCAAGGGCTATATCCTCCGGCAAGGAAAGCTGGCGTATGATCTTCCAAATTACCCCGTAAACGATCCCCTTAACAATCGTGCCAACAATCAGGTGAGCTAGTCCGTAGTGATACATTTTCGCCTTTCACTGCTTCTCTTGCCAAGCCTTCAACTCATCCTCGAAGGCGTCACAGAATCCAACCGCCAGCCCAGCCCGGACCATGTAGCGCCGCTTGACGTAATTCGGTTCAAAGCTGGTCAGGTCTTTGTGCTGGGGTCGGCAAAAGACGGCCAGCGTCCAGGCCGCATCCTATCGCGCTTTCGCAACCGCCCCGTCCGGTGCCAACACCTCGCCGGGCACATCGCCAATGGTCCAGATCGCGCCAGGGCAACCGGCACAGAGGCTAGGCACGGTTCCAC
>NZ_JH976266.1:0-526 GCF_000306035.1 Acidocella sp. MX-AZ02 | reverse complement strand
TCTCTTTCCTCTCACTTGAATCGTTTTTGGGATTCCGGCGCGGGCTGATTTCTGATTCAAGCTGACTGCTGGGTTGGAGGTCAGCTTGGAATGGGTCGGCATTATTCGAACGATCTAAGGGAACGAGTGGCGGCGGCGGTTTTATCTGGCCGTTCGTGCCGTGAGGTTGCGGCGCTGTTTTCTGTAAGTCCGGCAAGTGCGGTGAAGTGGTCGCAGCGGCTGCGGGAGACGGGTAGTGCTGCGGCCAAACCGCAAGGCCGGCGGCCGCCTCGGGCTTTGGCGCCGCATTTGAGCTGGATACTGGCCCGGCTGGACGAGAAGCCGGATTTGACGATGCGCGCCTTGGCGCTGGAACTTGGCGCGCGCGGCGTTGCCACAAGTGAGGTTTCGGTGTGGCGCCTGGTGCGTGACGCCCGGCTCAGTTTCAAAAAAAAACGCTGTTCGCCGCCGAGCAAGATCGTCCCGACGTGGCGCGCAAACGCCGGTTCTGGAAGAAGCATCAGGCAAAACTGGCGCCTGAGCGGCT
>NZ_JH976265.1:0-579 GCF_000306035.1 Acidocella sp. MX-AZ02 | reverse complement strand
CACCTCGCCTTGCCGCCCATCCGCGCTGGTCGGCGTGATCATCCGCGCCGCCACCGCCGCCACGCCGGGGTCGGCCAGCCGGGCGCGCAGCCCTTCCAGCCAGTACGGGGTGATCTCCAGCATCCGCGCATCCAGCACCGCCACCAGCTCGGTGGGTGCCAGCGCCAGCGCCTGGGCCAGCGCGGCGCCGGGGTTGTCGGCGAGGCTGGCCAGCACCTGGCCCTGCAGCTCGGCGCCGCGCCGCGCCACCTCGCCCAGGTAAGTCCCCACCGGGCTCTCGCGTTCCGTGGCGACGAGGATCACCGGGCCGCTCAGCGCCGGGCCGGAGAACAGCCCGGTCATCCATTGGTCCAGCCGGGGAATCTCCACCCCGTCGCAGAGCATGATCAGGCTGGTGCCGGGGTCCTGGGTGAGACGGACATGGTGGAACAACCCCATATGCTGGCGGTTCTGCACCTCCGCCGCCAGCCCGGCGCCGGCCAGATGCGCGCTCAGCGCCTCGGCGGCGCGGGCGCAGAAAATCTGCGGCGCGATATCGTCGCGCTCTGCCCCGGGCTGACGGATGAAGATCGCTTCCGG
>NZ_JH976264.1:0-595 GCF_000306035.1 Acidocella sp. MX-AZ02 | reverse complement strand
TGCTGTTGACCAAGGGGCAATTGAGCAGCAAGCCCGAACTGCAGACTGCACTCGCGCAAGGCGCGGGCGGCCCGGACGAGGCTATAAAATCAATGATGCAGGCCATGGCCTATATCCTGTCGCGCGAGGGGCGTTCCTGATGAGCACGTTTGCAGGTGCTGAAGCGGGCGGAGAAATCGGTGCAGTTGGTGGGCCGATTGGGATTGCGGCCGGTATCGTTGTTGGTGCGGTCGTTGGAACGGCGCTTGGCTACGGGGCGGCAAAGCTGGGCCAGGCCATTCATAACGCCAATGAGAAGGCTGACGAGCAGCTCAAGACATCCGACGCTTCGGAGCCTTGCGTTGAATGCAATGAAGACCCCTGCGCGCATTTGCGCAAGGGGACTGGCCAAGGAAAATACCATGGAGGTGCTCACGGGGAGACCAAGGGGCCCAAAGGTGATGGGCTGGATTCTCATCATATGCCAGCCGCTCAGGCCAACGAGGCAGGAGGTGGGCCAGCGCGGGATGATGGACCGGCAATTCAGATGGAACCGGAGGACCACAAAGATACGATGAGCAATGGCTCGGGCGAAGACGCGAAACTCTATAGAGCC
>NZ_JH976263.1:0-609 GCF_000306035.1 Acidocella sp. MX-AZ02 | reverse complement strand
AATAGAGCGAGAGCGGCGCGGTGATGGCGCGCTCCTCCGGCCTGGCTGCGACCGGCAGCAGCCCGTGGCAGCTCACCCCCAGCGCCGCGCGCACTTCATTGCCGGAGCGCAGCGAGCGGTCCAGCGTATCGCGCAAGCCCGCCAGCAGCACCCCCAGGCACAGCCCCAGCACCGTCGCGGCGCTGAGCACCATGGCATAATGCTTGGACTCCGGCCGCGCCGGCACCGCCGCCATGGACAGGATGCGCGCCTCCGGCCGGGTCAGCGAGGCATCTTGCGCCAGCTGCCCGGCCTGCAGGGTCATCGCCCGCAACATGTCCCGCCCGGCCTCGGCGCGCTGCTCCAGAGCCCGGACCGGGGCACTCTCCTCATCCTCGGTCTGGCTGGCGATGCGGATATGGGCCAGGGCCGCCTGCAGCGTCCGCACCTGGGCCTCGTCGGCGGCGACATCGGCGCGGGCCGCCTGCATCTCGCGCCCGCCTCCGCGTCGATCTGCGCGGTGACGGCGGATAATTGCGCGCGCGCCGTCACCAGCGCCGGATAGGCGGGACCGTATTCGCTGGCGAGCGACTTCACCTGGGAGGCAAGCTGCGCCTGCTGGGTGCGCAG
>NZ_JH976262.1:0-614 GCF_000306035.1 Acidocella sp. MX-AZ02 | reverse complement strand
ACAAGGTTGCTCGGGTCAGCATCGGCGCGATTTCGGGTGGCGATGGTGGAGCCGCGCCACTGGCTCCGATTTGGGAGCGGCAGGGCTTCTAAGCGGGACTCATCAATCGAACCTATCTGGATTTGAAAAAAGACAGGGGCCGCTTGCATATTCGGCAAGTGGCCCCTGTCTCGTCTGCGATTAGCGCCTATAAACTTCGCGGCGGTTGCCGATTCTGACAACGAGGATGCGCAAAGCGCCGTCCTCGATGCTGGCGATAATCCGCCAATCGCCTACGCGGTACTTCCAAAAATCACCCAGCTTGGAACCTTTGAGGGCTTCGCCAATACTGCGAGGGTTGTCGAGCGCGGTAACCCGGCCATGGAGAAAGGCAAGGATGCGGCGGGCGGTCTGCTGGTCGATTTTGTCAAGTTCACGCTCGGCAGCAGGGTCTAACTCAATCTTCCAGGCCATACCGCTTCATCACATCTTCGAGCGGAACGGCCCTAGTTTTACCTGCCCGCAGGTCGATCAGGCGTTGTTCAGCAAGGTATAAATCTTCGAGATCGTCCAGATGCTCCATGATCGCTTCACGAACATAGAAGCTCTTAGCCCGGCCCGTGGCCTGCGCCAGT
>NZ_JH976261.1:0-615 GCF_000306035.1 Acidocella sp. MX-AZ02 | reverse complement strand
CGAAAACACCGGGGGCAATCTGGTGATGGGTGCTTATGGCCACTCGGCATTTAGAACATTCGTTTATTGGGAGTACCACACGGCAACCATTCGGTTGGTAGACGCGCCGATATTATTGGTGCGCTGATGGCAGTGGATTTCGAGATTTTCCGGCAGCTTTTGCTGCAAAAGAAAATTGATCTGCAACGATTGAGCGAGGTAAACAAGGAGGCCCGCAATCCGGTTGAGTTGGATCAGACCTCAGTAGGCCGCCTCTCCCGGATGGATGCTATCCAAGTTCAGGCTATGGCTTTGGCTCATCAGCGTCAGCGAGAAACTGAAATAATAGCCATAGATGGTGCGTTACGACGGATTGAAGGTGGTAATTACGGCATCTGTATAAAATGCGGCGAAGAAATTGCTGAAGCGCGTTTACGAATCACCCCTACGGCAACAACCTGTATAGATTGTGCTAAATAATGGCCATACATTATAGATTGCATGAGAAAATCGGGCTAATCGGTCCGTGTAACCAGACGCTGTCGCTGCCCTGGCTCCCTCAAAAATCGCGGTTCTTTTTGTTTCTTAATCGTTGCAAAATTCCATTCCGGCCTCACTCTTTCGGCACCTGCACGG
>NZ_JH976260.1:0-645 GCF_000306035.1 Acidocella sp. MX-AZ02 | reverse complement strand
CTTGCCGCGCCATTCGATGATCCGGTTCAGGCTGCGGATTACACGCTCAGCCGGCAACGAGAAATCAACTTCTATGCCTAAACCTTCACGATTGAAGTCGTCGAGCACGTTCAACAGCCGGAATGCGCGGCCATCCTCCAAGCGATCCGCCATGAAATCCATCGACCATGAGACGTTCGGCGCCTCAGGCACAGCCAATGCATCAGGCTTGTCCCGGTGCAGCCGTTTGCGAGGCTTGATCCGCAGGTTCAGCTCCAGCTCCCGGTAGATGCGATAGACGCGTTTATGGTTCCATGGCCGGCCCTGCACATTGCGTAAATACAAAAAGCACAGGCCAAAACCCCAATTGCGCTTGGCATTCGTTAATCCCACGAGCAGATCAGCGATCTCCTCGTTCTCGCCAACCAGTTTTGGCGCATAGCGATAACAGGTCTCGCTCACGCCAAACGTCCGGCAGGCCAGCGCGATGCTCACCCCCCGCCTCGCCACCGCCACCTCGGCCATCTCGCGGCGTTTAGATGGCCGCGCTACTTTTTTCCCAAAGCCTCCTTGAGCAGCTCATTCTGCATGCTCAATTCCGCAAACATCTTCTTCAAACGCCGGTTCTCGTCCTCAATCGCCTTCATCTGCGACACCATCGAGGCA
>NZ_JH976259.1:0-649 GCF_000306035.1 Acidocella sp. MX-AZ02 | reverse complement strand
CCCGGCGCGGGAAGCCTGCCAGCTATTGCTGGATCGGCTAAATTGTTGGTCCAACAGGCCGGGCAATGGGGCATTGGAACCGATATAAAATGGACCAAACTAGGCCCCTGTACGGTGACAGTGAAGGTTCAGGGTAACCAGATCATCAACAGCACCACCAACCAAGCAAATTATGCGCCCGGTGACGGCAATTCTTCGTATTCTGCCGCCGTCGCCCTCACCCCCGGCACGTATGACGTAGCTTGGACCTTGGTTTGCCAGCCCAACAGCACCTTGCCCGGCCAGGACGCGGCGCTGTCCATTCTCGTAGCCCCGCCGGGCGAGGCATTGGCCGCGCCTACGCCCGGTGAGTTCGTTTATCAGCCAACCAAATAAAGGAGCTTTCAATGCAGAACGAAACTCACACCGAGTACGTCCCCGCCCCCATTCCACCCGCACCGGAAAAGGTCACAAAGCTGGATAAGCTATTGTGCGCCGCGCTCGGTGGGCACCCTGTCGGGACATATTATCCCTACGGAACCAAAATGGAGACGGCCAAGCGCTGGCAGGTGGATTATGTGCCCCTCTGGGCACTGCCGCCATACAATCTTGCCCCGTTGGAACCACAGCCAATATCCATGAAGTTCAAGGCGGAAGCTGTATTGGATGA
>NZ_JH976258.1:0-658 GCF_000306035.1 Acidocella sp. MX-AZ02 | reverse complement strand
AGCCCGAAAATCGCGCCGCGATGGGTGTTGACGCCGCCGGTGGCGCGCAGCATCGCCGCCTCGGCTTGCAGCCCGATGGCGCGCAGCCAGTCCATCGCCGCACCCGCTTGGCCCGCCGCCGCCAGGGCGGTGAAGAAGGGGCGTAGAGTGAGGGCGCTGGCGCGCAAGGTCGCGGCGTCCATGTCCCGATGGCTGCCGGAATCCCGGTGGCTGACCAGGCCCGGCTTGGGCCAGACGGCCAGTTCACGCAGCAGCGCCCGGCTGGCGGCGGCGCCGATGGCCTCGGGCGCTAAAGCCGGGGCGTGGGTGGGGCGCGGGGCGTTCATGCCGCCTGCATCAAGGTGACGCGCGGCAGCAGCCGGGCGCGCCGCGCCTCTTTCACCAGCAGCATGTCATCCGGGCCGGCGGCGTGGAATTCACGCCAGTTCACGGCCATGCCACCGGGGAAGAGCAATTCGCCATCCAGCTGCGGGCCGGCCCCGCGCCGCCTGCGCCAAATCGGCGGCCAAACCCGGCGCCATGTCGGCGGTGTTGAGCGGCCAGAGCGTGTCGAGGTCCGAGGACGGGCTGAGATAGGCGAGGCCGGTGAGATGCTGCCAGGCCAGCCCGCCGAAACAGGCGGGGACGATGCCGTATTGGGTGGCAAGCGCCAGCAGGG
>NZ_JH976257.1:0-681 GCF_000306035.1 Acidocella sp. MX-AZ02 | reverse complement strand
GCCGCATCGCCCGCGCCGGGCTGCTCGCCACCCAGAGCAAGGATGGCCGCCCGGTGCTGTTCTTCACCCAGGACGCGCAGGCCGGCATGCTCTTCCGCTTCGTCGCCGCGACCAACGCCCAGGACGGCACCGCGCTCGATTCCGGCACGCTGAGCGTGGCGGTGCTGGGTGGCGATGGAATCGACTGGGTGGCCCTGCCGAATGACGTGCCGACTCTGGCGGGGCTGGCCAATGCCGGCGCCACCGCCGGCGGCGAGACCTTCGACGCTCCGGCCGGGCTGGCGCTGAGCCAGGATGGCGGCGCACTTTATATGGCCTGCGCCGGCAACGCCCAACGCAGTGTTGCCGATTCGCTGAATCCTGGCGGCGGCGAGGGGCATATCCTGCGCTTCACCCTGCCCGGCGGCGATGCCACAGCCCGGCATTTCCCCGCCACGCTGGCACTTGTCGCCGGCAATCCGGCGCTGCGCGAGGGCACGCAATACGGCCCCGGCAGCCAGGCCTGGCTGCGCAAGCCGCGCACGCTGGCGGTTGATCCGGCGGGCAATCTCTGGATCGGCACCGACCAGAAGGGCGATACCGAACAGAGCGCCGACGGGCTGTTCATCATGCAGACCAGCGGCCCAGCGACCGGCGCCCTGGCCTATGCCTATCTGGCGCCGGTGGGCGCCGCCGCCGGCG
>NZ_JH976256.1:0-693 GCF_000306035.1 Acidocella sp. MX-AZ02 | reverse complement strand
ATTTTATCGAGCTTGCGCTGGATCACGTTAAGGCGGTTTTGCTCCTGAACACGGTTGGCATTGCTCTCGGCAGCCAGACGATTCCACTCGGCGGTGAACTCAGTCACGAAGGCACCGACAGCCTCTGGATCCATTAGATTGTGCCGGAGCGCCTCAATGACAGCACTCTCCAATCGGGCCCGCTTGAGGCTGGTCCTGTTGGAGCAAGTGCCGCGCCGACGGGCCGGGCCGCATGCGAGGTAATCGCCGCCAAAGGCGCTCAGGACATGGCCGCAACAGGCGCAAAACACTTTGTTGGTCAGGAGATGCTTCGCGCGCCGCTTCTCCCAGAATTTGGGCCGATCGGGCTTATTGGCACCGGAAGCATCGCGGATATTTGCTAGGCGGCCTTGGACCTGGTCCCATAGCTCTTGGTCTACGATCCTCAAGCTCGGCACCTCCATCGTCGACCATTCTTCTTTGGGGTTCATGCGCGAAACGCGTTTACCGGTAGCTGGGTCTTTCAGATAACGCATACGGTTCCAGACCATGCGCCCGATATAGAGTTCGTTCCTTAAAATTCCCGTGCCGCGTGTGGCATGGCCACGGATAGTCGTATCCAGCCAGGGACGCCCTTCTGGACCTGGGATGGCTGCCTGATTCAGCTGCTTGGCTATGGCCAGGGGGGAGAGGCCTTCGGCGAAGCTTCTGAAA
>NZ_JH976255.1:0-717 GCF_000306035.1 Acidocella sp. MX-AZ02 | reverse complement strand
CGCGCCACCAGCGGGTTCAGCACCACCAGCAGAAACAGCAGAAACACGCCAGCCACCAAGGTGGAAAGCCGGGTCGAGCCGCCGGACTTCACATTGATGACAGATTGCCCAATCATGGCGCAGCCACCCATGGCGCCCAGAAAACCAGTGAAGAAATTAGCGATACCCTGGCCGCGCATCTCCCGCGCCTTGTCAGATGACGTATCAGTGAAATCATCCACAATCTGTGCGGTGAGCATCGTCTCTAGCAGCCCCACCGCCGCCATTGTGAGCGAGTAAGGCAGGATAATCCGCAGCGTATGCAGGTTAAACGGCACATCCGGCAGCGCGAAATGCGGCAGGTCGGTCGGCAGCTTGCCCATATCCCCCACTGTATTCACATGAATCCCGCCATAAATGGTCACGGTCGTGAGAATAACGATTGCCACCAGCGGTGAGGGAATGGCCCGGGTAATCCGCGGGAACAGGTAAATAATCACCAGCCCCACCGCGATAATCGCGTAGGTCGCGGGCGGCACATGCACCAGCTGCGGCATCTGCGCCAGGAAGATCATAATACCCAGCGCATTCACAAACCCGGTAATGACCGAGCGCGAGACATATTGCATCAGCAGATTCAGCCGCAACAGCCCGGCAATCACCTGAAAAACACCCATCAAAATGGTGGCGGCAAACAGATATTGCACGCCATATTGATGCACCAAAGGAATAATAACA
>NZ_JH976254.1:0-718 GCF_000306035.1 Acidocella sp. MX-AZ02 | reverse complement strand
GGCGCGGCCTACATAGATGCGGTGGCTGGGGGCATTGTCATTGGCCCGGTTGGCTTCCGGCACGATGCGCACATTCTTCGCTTGCACGCTCAGGGTCACGATCTCGCCCTGGATTTCGTTGCCGGCTTTCTTGAAAGTTCCGATGGTCGCCATGTCAAATCTCCTTGCTGTTACGAGCCCGCGCCCATCGCGGTCTCGATGGCGATCAGTGACCGGGGGCAGATCGACCTGCACCGTGTGCGGCCGTAGCGCAGCGAAGGATGGCGGGGCCCGGCTTTTTTGGAGCGCAGCGCCCGCGAGGAGACAGCGCAGCTGTCGGGGAAAAAAGCCGGGCCCCGCCATTGCAGGAAGGCGATCGGCTTTCGGTCAGATCCGCCCTCGAGAGACCGGGTGGCGCGGTCCCGCACCGGCCAGGAGCAATATGGGGGCCTCTCAACGTTCGGGTCAGATCTCAGCGGAAATCAACAACAACTCTCACTTTAGAGCCCGATCGAAGGAATGAAGCCGGCGCAGCAACCGGCGGCAACGCGCCCTTTATGGTCATTCCCTGGGTCTAATTGGATGCTCTGAAGCAGACCTTCCAAAGGTGTAAATGTTTTCTGCTGATAGCGTGGCATGGCGACATTTTGGGTCGTTTGCGTTCGCGAGGCCGGCTTTCCAGGCGTGGCCACCAGGAGACGGTGCTTCGCGTGGCAAACACGTCTTCGCCATCCAGCAA
>NZ_JH976253.1:0-732 GCF_000306035.1 Acidocella sp. MX-AZ02 | reverse complement strand
ATTTCATCACCTACGACCTCGTCCCAAAGCGCTTCACCGCGAGCGGTGGTCGCCCCATGGCGGCCGCCCGTCAATGCGGCCAATCCCCCGACGATGCCGGCTCTCAGGCTTGCTCCGGTCGATACAACGCAACGCGCCGTGAAACTTGATGCGTTCAATTCATGGTCAGCACAAAGAACGAGGGCCCTGCGAATGAGGTCCGCCCCCCGGCTATCGATGCCCCAGACGTCTGCGCATTGCTGATGAAGCGGCTTTGCATTCGGCTCTGTGCCGAGCAAGCATCCAGCCAGGATGCGCACAAGATCAATACTACCTTCCGCCAGGCGTTGCTGCGACGTCTGCCACAGTGCAGTTCCGGCATCGTCACTTGCCAGCGTGAAGAGTGTCAACAGCGTCTCTTCTGCACGCCGTTGCCGGAAGTTATCCATCACCGCCGAGAGATAACCGTGAGACGTGGGCGCGGAACGGTCGAACGCAGAGATATCGCATTGCCAGAGGTGCGCCGCCGCCGCCTCAACACTGTGCGTGCGGGCAATCTCCAATGCATTGACGCCTCGAAAGTAAAGGCGCTCGTTTTCGATCAGCGTAATCTCGGACTCCAGAACGGGCAGTCCGAAGTTCAACGTCGCTTTCGCCACTTCCTTGGGCTTACGGCCCTTTTCCTTCCTGTCTCCGAGCCGCTCGACATCTGAGGCAAGGTAGCTGTTGATTTCCGCTGAGATCTGACCCTGG
>NZ_JH976252.1:0-749 GCF_000306035.1 Acidocella sp. MX-AZ02 | reverse complement strand
TCTTACGTTCCGGGCTGGGCAGCCCGGCGGCGCGGCGCATCGGCCGGGAGAGCCAGGGGCCGGGCTCTTCCGGCGATGGCCATACACCCTCCACCAGCCCGCCCAGCACCGCCACATCCACGCTTTGCAACGCCGCCTCCTGGATGCCCCAGATGGCGATGCGCGGATGCCCGTCCTTCGCCCGGGGCTTGCGCACGCTCTGCCCGGCGATCAGCGCGTCAAGCAGCTCCGGCAGATCGGCCGGGTCCATCTCCGGCATCTCCGCCAGCGCCACCAGACTCTCGGAGAGCAGGGAGGAGAGCGCATTGCCGGCCTCGCCCAGCCAGAGCCGGGCCGGGCCGGGCTCCTCCGGCGTCGCCGCCAGCGCCTCCCCGGCCTCGATCAAGGCGGTGAGCGCTGCCACCGGCGAAACCGCCACCGGCAGCGCCAGAGGGGCCAGCAACGCTTCCAGCCGGGTGAGGAAATCCCGCTCCGCCTGATGCTCGTCCTTCAGCCGGAAGCGCAACCCCTCCAGCCCCGGCGGCGGGCGCGGGCCGCGCAGGGCCTGGCGCTCCAGCTTGCGGGCCATGCTGCGGAACGCCAGCGGGGCGATGCCGCCGGTGGCGAGCGGATGTTTCAGCAGCGCCAGGAGCGGCAGCGGCGCGTAGCCCTCCCGCGCGGCGCGGGCGAGCAGGCGCAGATACACCGCCGGCGGGGTGGCGGAGAGCGGCTCCCCAGCGCTGTCATCGGCGGTGATGCCAAAGCGCTTC
>NZ_JH976251.1:0-760 GCF_000306035.1 Acidocella sp. MX-AZ02 | reverse complement strand
CTGGTCGCGCTGATGCCGCCTGACGCTCCCTCGGCAATGCTGCCGCCGGCATTCAGGATCAATTCGGTGCCGGAGATCACGCCATTGATGTCGATGACGCTGCTGCTGCCGCTATCCGCCAGGGTGATGGTGGTGCCGCTGAGCGAGGCGCCGATATTCAGCGTCCCGGCGGCATCGATCTCGATCGATCCCTGCGCCGAGATATTCGCGGTGATGCTGACATTTTTGTTTGAGACCAACTTCAGCTCGTCGGCGAAGTTCAGATTTATAGCGCTGGCGACGGAAAGCAGCTTCGCCGCTTCCAGCACGATGGTGCCGTTTAGCAGCGCCAGATCGTCTGGATTGACGTAGGAGGTGGTGGGGCTGCTGCTGGTGTCACCCAGCGTGGTGGTGGGGTTGTTGAATGGGCCGCTGGAATTGCTGTTGGCGTTGGTGAGGGAGGCGCTGGTGACGATCAGCGTCTGCGGATCCAGCAAAATCTCGCCGGCCTGGCCGTTGATCGCGGTGTCATACACCGTGCCGCCAAGGCTGATGACGCCGTCGGAGGAAATCTCGACGAGGCCGCCATTGCCGCCCAGCGTGCCGCCGGTGGTCGAGATGGTGCCCTGCAAGGCGGTGCTCTGGCTGCTCAGCAGCGTCACCTTGCCGCCATCGCCCTTGGTGACGGCATTGGCCTTGATCTGCGCCCCGGCGGCGATGCTGACGGCAGCGGCGCGCGGCGCCGTGCTGTCACGCGCCCCTTGCGCGGCGCGGGCGAGGT
>NZ_JH976250.1:0-789 GCF_000306035.1 Acidocella sp. MX-AZ02 | reverse complement strand
TCCGCAGCCCTTCGGGCCGCTCCGCAGATAGCCTAGCCGTTCCTGCTCAGGGGCGAGGCCCCCGAGACCCCCGTTTGACGCCAGAGGATGAACATTGCCGAGACCACGCCGCCAAATAGACCTTAGCGAACGATTGACCTTCCGCCTTACGTCAACCGAGCGGGCGGAGCTTGAGGCAGCGGCAGAATTGGCGGGGCTGACAGTGAGCGAGTATGTCAGGCGGCGAGTGCTTGGCCGGAAGGTAGTTGCCCCCCGTGCTCTGACCGATGCACAGACCCTCGCGGAACTTCGCCGCCTTGGTGGTTTGGTGAAACACCTTGCCACTATCGGCCAAGGCAACCCCGACGATTTGCGGGCTGCTCTGACCGAGCTACGCGAGGCGGCGGTGAGGATTGCGACGTGATACCCGTCATTATCTCGAATAATAGCGGTAGGGGGAAACGAGCTACCGGTGGCGCGGTATTTAAGCGGGTGACGGAGTACATCGAAAAGGAGCGCGCCGAACGTGGCCCAACCATGACGGCAGATTGTGTTCTTGATTCGCGCTCGGCGGCGGTGGAAATGGAGGCCGTGGCCCATGGTGCGCCACGCTGTAAAGACCCTGCCTTGCACATTGTCTTGTCCTGGCAACAAGGTGAACACCCGACAGAGCAACAGCAACGCGAGGCTGTTGCCACTGTGCTAGAAAACCTGCGCGGTAAAGACGGGCGGGACATGAGCGGCCACCAGTGGGTTGCCACGCTGCACCGTGAGACGGACAACGACCATTTGCATATTCTGATTAACCGG
>NZ_JH976249.1:0-793 GCF_000306035.1 Acidocella sp. MX-AZ02 | reverse complement strand
GCCACCCACCGGTTCCGCGAAGGCGGCGCCGCGGCGCGGCGCTGCCCTGGGCGGATCCGTATCACCACCCGGCCTTGTCGCTGCATGGCGATCTGCTGGCGGCGGAATTGCAGACCGGGCTGGTGCGCGCCAGCCCGGCGGACCCGGCCAGCCTGCTGCTGACCGGCGAACCCGCCGAGCCCGCGCTCAACGCCGCCCGCGCCCTGCGCCATACCGGGAGGCTGGACGCGGATTGGGCCCCCGGCTTGCCCGGCGCGGCGGATCTCGGCCGGCGCGGCACGCACACATGGGTGCGGATCAATCCGCAGCAGCCGGCGCAGCCTTACAGCCCTGATTATACCGCCCTCTATACCACGCTGCCGGCGCCGGAGGCGCAACCCGCCCTGGCGGCGGCGCGGGAGATTTACGCCACCTCGCCGCAGCTGGTCGCGCATCTGCGCCAGCTGACCCCGGCGCCGATCCCGGTGACGCTCTGGCGCCCGGCGCTCTCCCGGCGCTTCTGGCGTCATTTCGAGAGCGGGACCGGGCTCAACACCAATCCGCGCGTGCTGTGGATCGATGAGGGTATCGCCCCGCTCTGGATGCAGGAGCTGATCGAAGCGACGCTGGAGGAAATCTCCTGGGTGATCGTGGAGCGGCCGGACCATCCTTACCCGAAAGCCTTCGCGCGGCTGGGGGCGCAGGCCAACGAGCAGAGCTGGGCGCAAGCTTTGGCCACGGTGGGGCCGCAGATCATGCTACGCCCGGTGGCGTCGGAGACGCATCACGACCATTACCCCCTGCTGCTGGGCGC
>NZ_JH976248.1:0-803 GCF_000306035.1 Acidocella sp. MX-AZ02 | reverse complement strand
CGAACGAATGTCCGCTAGTGAAGCCTGGTTACTTCAAAGCCGCCGGGCAGTTCTCGACCCCAATCGTCCAAAATATTCGACGGAAAGAACGCGCCCATTATCGTCGTTCCCTGAGACCAAACGTCTTCTCGAATGCAGCCATTCGCGTCGCCCGGCTAAGTAAGCGACGCGGAACGGTTACGAGCGAACGTCTTATAGCGGCAAGCAGTAGACCTTCCGCTTGCGCCTTATTTTGGTCTATTCACGTAAACAGTGTAGCCGACGATTTATGGGCAACGCACGCGTCTCAGGGAGAGTTTTATTATGAGGATGCAAGGGAGTAGCGACATTTTCTTAATGGGAGATCAAGGCGATAGCTTCGCTATGATCCACGGCTATGAAGACCTCGTTCGACAGGAAGTCAAGAAATTTCCGGCTAACCAGGTGCTTGCCACTCCAGAAGATGACTTGCTCGCCTACTTGATCGAAAAATATACGCTTCATGTTCCTGCGTTGAACGCCGATGACGCTTATATCGAGCGACAGGGCGAAACTCAGATCGACGTCAGTCACCGTTTTGACTATGGCTACCCTGGCGGGCGAGGTAAGCAGCAAGTCCCCGGTCATGAAGTGGTGATCGCTGTCCCACATTCCGGCGATCCTGATCTCTTTCACGTTCGAGCATCGACGTTTACAATGAGTCCGCCTCGAATTTCCGTGAGGAATGGTAACGTTTACGTCCATTTTGCAGACGTGGATCTTAACGGTGAACGCATCAAGACTGAGATAAACCGGCTCATCACTGCCATAGACGAGCATCTAGC
>NZ_JH976247.1:0-816 GCF_000306035.1 Acidocella sp. MX-AZ02 | reverse complement strand
GAGATTTGACCCATGTTTGACTGTTTCCCCGTCTGGAACTGGCGGGGGCGAACGGAGTGTTGGACATGGCATTTTTGAGCATTATCCGCCGGTGGCATAAGCGTGAGCATGTGCCGATCCGGGAGATTTCCCGGCGGCTTGGGGTGTCGCGGAACACGATCCGCAAATATCTTCGATCTGATCTGGTGGAACCGAGATTTCAGGTGCCGGATCGGCCGAGCAAGCTGGACCCGTACGCGGAGAAGCTGGCGGCATGGCTGCGACGTGAGGCGAGCCGGCCGCGCAAGCAGCGGCGGACGGTGAAGCAGCTGTACGGCGACCTTGTCAGCCTTGGCTATGACGGTTCCTACAACCGTGTATCGGCCTTTGCCCGGGCCTGGAAGGAGGAGTGCCAGCGTCTGCAGCAGACCGCCGGGCGTGGCACTTTCGTGCCGTTGGCGTTTGCGCCAGGCGAAGCGTTCCAGTTCGATTGGAGCGAGGATTTCGCGGTCATCGGGGGTGTCCGCCTGAAGCTGCAGGTGGCGCATACCAAGCTGTCATACAGCCGCGCCTTCATCATCCGAGCCTATCTGCTGCAGACACATGAGATGCTGTTTGACGCGCATACCCACGCCTTCCGGGCGCTTGGCGGTGTGCCGCGGCGCGGCATTTACGACAATATGAGCACTGCCGTGGACAAGGTCGGCCGCGGCAAGGAGCGCAGCGTCAATCTGCGTTTCCAGGCGATGACCAGCCATTATCTTTTTGAACCTGATTTCTGCAATCGTGCGGCAGGTTGGGAGAAGGGGCAGGTTGAGAAGAACGTCCAGGATGCCC
>NZ_JH976246.1:0-830 GCF_000306035.1 Acidocella sp. MX-AZ02 | reverse complement strand
CTTGTTGACATTCATCGTGAATTGATTGTTGCAGCGGCGAGATAGATCATTGCTTTGAAGGATTGGTCTGTCTTGTCGCTGCGCATGGCGATACGCTTGAACTCCTTGAGTTTGGCGAAAAAGTTTTCGATGAGATGGCGGGCCTTATAGGTCGTTTTGTCATAATCGCGTTTGACGATACGGTTTTTCCGTTGGGGAATGACGGCCTCTGCCTTTTGCTTTTCCAGAGCCTCACGGATCCACTCTACGTCAAATGCCTTGTCGGCAAGCAAAGCGGCAAAGTCCGCCTGCTGGATGAGCGGGGCGACGCCGACAGTGTCAAAATGCTGACCGGGGATAATGACGAAGCGGACCAGATTGCCGAGCGCGTCTGTTAAAGCGACGATTTTGGTCGCCCATCCGGTGACGCTGCGCCCTATGGCCTGGCTTTTGGTCCCCCTTTTGCGCCTTGGCCATGGCGATGGACCTTTACAACCGTGCCGTCGATCATCGCGTATTCCATGTCCGGCTCATCCGATAAGGCCTCGAAAAGCTTCTGAAAAACACCAGCTTTTACCCAGTCACGGTAACGCTTGAACACCGTGTTCCATTTACCAAACCACGGCGGCAGATCACGCCACGGGCTGCCCGTGCGCGCAATCCACAAAACACCTTCAACAAATAAGCGGTTATTCAAACCGCTCCGCCCGGGATCACCCACTTTCCCAAGGCAGTGCGGCTCAATCTTCGCCCATTGGGCGTCAGTCAGGACAAAACGCTCTTCCATGAAAAGCGTGAATCACAAAAGACGTGGTCAGGGGAATCCTTAAATCTCAACAAGCCCCAAAAAA
>NZ_JH976245.1:0-847 GCF_000306035.1 Acidocella sp. MX-AZ02 | reverse complement strand
GGTCGTGTCTGCATTCATCGTAGCCAAATCATGGCGCAAGCGAGATGTACGAAGCCCATGAAGGCTTTGATGGTTTTTTCGCATCTGAGGGCGATTCTGCGGAAGCGTTTGAGTTTATTGAAGAAGCACTCGACCTGATGGCGCTCCTTGTAGAGCCTCCAGTCGATTGGGGGGCTTATGGCGCGGCTGGGATTAGCCTTGATCTGAGCGGTTGCACCGAGATCATTGGCAATGAAAGCGCGTAGGGGATCTGCGTCGTAGGCAGCGTCAGCGATGACATGACCAACACCCTGCAACCCATCCAGCAGGGCTTCCGCCTGTGGGCAATCGCCGTGATGTCCCGGCGTCGGGTGGATGCGCAGCGGCAAGCCAAGTGCATCGACCGCGGCATGGAGCTTGGTCGTCAGTCCGCCGCGTGAACGCCCAATGGCGGCAGCTTCAGCCCCCCTTTTGCCCCTGCCGCATCGGCATGGACTTTCGAGATGGTGCTATCAATCAGGACGTATTCAAAATCCGGCGTATCCGCCAGGGTTTTGAATAGCGCTTCCCAAACGCCCGCATGAGACCAACGCCGGAACCGCGCATGTACCGCCGTCCATTTGCCAAACATCTCCGGCAAATCTCGCCAACGCGCCGCATTGCCAGCCATCCATAAGATCGCATCAACAAAAAGTCGGTTGTCCACCCCGCTTCGGCCAGGGGTGCCAACACGGCCAGGCAAGTGACCCTCAATGCGGTTCCATTGTTCGTCCGTCAGTGTCCGTCTGCTCAAGGCAAGAACCCTCCTCAAGCCTTGAATCAGAAATCACAAACAAAGGGAATCTATGAATGCAGACACGACCTAGAG
>NZ_JH976244.1:0-860 GCF_000306035.1 Acidocella sp. MX-AZ02 | reverse complement strand
CTCTCGCAGATGATCAAGCAGTCGATGCAGCTCGGGTCGATCCCACCGTCCTCCAGACGCTGTCTCCTCAAACAAACGCCGGCAACCGGCAACCTTGAGCGCCTTTGTTTGCAGAGCGTTGTTCTGCTCGTCACCCTTGGACACACGGGCATAGCCAAGCAATACACAGACACTTGCTGGCTTGGTTGATTTCACAAACGGTCGTTTGCGAACGGTTTTCACGGTCACGGCAATTCCTCGGAATTTTCCTTTCAATATCCTGTTGCAGAATTGCTTTAAAAGGCAAGCAGTTTATGAACGGCGTGCCATCATTGACGGGACGCCAAGATGTCTACCCGCACCCTGCTATCCTCATCGCAGCGAATCCGCCTGCTCTCGATCCCAACGGATCTCTCCGAGATGGTCCGTCATTTCACCCTCGGTATGGATGACCTCGCGCTCATCCGCACGAAGCGGCGTTCGGTTAATCGGCTCGGCTGCGCGGTCCAGCTATGCCTTCTTCGATATCCGGGGTTTGGCTTGGGGCCTACCACCCAGCCACCAGCGGCCATGATCGCCTTTGTAGCCCACCAAATTGGTGTGCCAGCAGCCATTTTTGCTGATTATGCAGACAGGGACCAGACACGCCGTGGGCATGCCGTGGAACTACAGAAATACCTGGGCCTGCGCAGCTTCGGGCTGAACGATTGGCGCAGTTCGCTCCGCATCGGCTGTGATGTGGCGTGGGCTACTGATCGGGGAGAACCCATCACCTGGCGATCCTTGCGCATCTGAGGACGATCGGCGTCGTGCTTCCCCCGGCGATGGTGCTTGAGCGGATTGGATTGGCCGCCCGTGCCCAAGCTCGCAAGAAAACATTC
>NZ_JH976243.1:0-862 GCF_000306035.1 Acidocella sp. MX-AZ02 | reverse complement strand
TCCAAGCGGCGCTGGCGCAGGTGATGGCGTCCCCGGCGCTGGCCGAGTTGCAGGCCGAGCAGGTTGACGCGGCGGGGCGTGTGATCGCGCCGGCGCGGTATTCGACGCGGGAGCTGGTGGCGGTTGAGCGTGCCATGGCGGAGAGTGCCGATCGCATGGCGGAGGGGTGGAGTTTTGGCGTTCAGGCCGCGCGGGTGGAGGCAGCGCTGGCGCGGCAGGATGGTGCGATCCGGCGCGCTGGCGGGAAAGGGTTGAGCGAGGAGCAGCGCCAGGCCGTGGCGCATATTACCGGGCGCGAACGCATCGCGGCGGTGGTGGGGCTGGCGGGTGCGGGCAAGAGCACGATGCTGGCGGCGGCGCGTGAGGCGTGGGTGGCGGAAGGCTACCGGGTGCAAGGTGCTGCGCTGGCGGGCAAGGCGGCGGAGGGGCTGGAAGAGAGTGCCGGGATTGCGTCGCGCACGCTGGCATCGTGGGAGCGGGGCTGGGAACGCGGGTTCGACCAGCTTGGCCCCAAGGACGTGTTCGTGATCGACGAGGCGGGGATGGTGGGATCGCGGCAATTGTCGCGGTTCATCCAGGCGGCGGATGCGGCGGGGGCCAAGATCGTGCTGGTGGGCGATCCCGAGCAGTTGCAGCCGATCGGGCCGGGGGCGGCGTTCCGCGTCGTGGCCGAGCGTGTGGGCTTTGTCGAGCTGGAGGAGATTCGCCGGCAGCGCGAGGACTGGCAACGGGCGGCCTCGGTGGATTTTGGGCGGCACCGCACGGCGGCGGGGCTGGCGGCCTATGAAGCGCGGGGCGCGANCCGGTTCGAGGACACGGCCGAGGCGGCGCGGGCGGCGATCGTGCGCGACGTGATGGAAGA
>NZ_JH976242.1:0-876 GCF_000306035.1 Acidocella sp. MX-AZ02 | reverse complement strand
GCTAAAAGCGAGACCATCGGGAAACGAGGTCCAAGCTTTATTGAACCAGCTTCGAGGCGCGCGCGGAATCGACGCCAGTCTTTTGAACAAGCAAGTCTGCTCAATGGTGAGCTGAGCACGAACGAAACCGAGACCGTACCGATTTCAACGACGACCATTCCTGCATGGAGGCCGCCTCAATGACGAAACCCACTGCTGATCAGGCAGAGGCCAGCCCCACCAAACGGTTCTTCGTGTCGATGCTCACGCGCGACATCAACCTCGCCGATGCGATCCTCGACCTTCTCGACAACTGCCTCGATGGTGCGCTCCGGCTCGCGGACGGCGGCAATGTCGATTACGCACAGCATTTCGTGAAGATCGAACTCGCTGCCGATCACTTCTCGATCGAAGACAATTGCGGCGGTATCCCGCGCGACGTCGCCAAGAACTACGCCTTCAAGATGGGCCGCGAGCCCGATGACGACCGTGACTCCGAGACCGAGACTATCGGCATGTATGGCGTCGGCATGAAGCGTGCCATCTTCAAGATGGGGCGCGAGGCGCTGGTGCGGACCCGCTACGGCGACGACACCTTCGAGGTGCCGATCACTTCGGCTTGGCTCGACGCCAAGGGATGGGAGCCTCTCCCCATCAACGAACCGACCGAGGCCGACGAAAAGCTCGCCGAACCCGGCACCGTGATCCGCGTGCATGAATTGTATGAGGGCGTTTCCCGGCACTTCGCCAACGAGTCGTTCGAGAACGAGGTCCGCACCGCCATCTCCGAACACTTCACCATGTTCCTCCAATGGGGTCTCAAGGTCGATCTCAACGGCAAACCCGTGGAGCCGGTGCTCGTCGAGGTGCTGGTGTCGGAGCGCGATGACGGCCCGG
>NZ_JH976241.1:0-1071 GCF_000306035.1 Acidocella sp. MX-AZ02 | reverse complement strand
CTTCAATCACTTGAACCAAAATCCAGGCCCCAAAGCTAAATCAGAAAAAATAAAACCAAGTTTCGGGGTTTTTCAGCAAACTGCTAGAGATTTTTTCAGCACTTTTACGGCTGGCGCAGATTGAAAGCGGGGCGCGTCGGAAGGCATTTTCTTGGATTGATCTTTCCTATCTTCTGGGCTCTCTGATCGACACCTTCGCGCCCGCGGTCGACGAGTCTGGCCGGACGCTCATATTCAACATTCAGTCGGAACTCAGCTTATACGGTGATGTCGTCTTGCTGAACCAGCTTTTTGGCAATCTGATCTTGAATGCGATAAAACATACGCCGCCGGGATGCCTTATCCATATATCTGCGACTCGCGCGGCGCAAAACGTCGCGATAGCCATCGCCGACAATGGACTAGGCATACCAAGCCACTTACATGGCATGGCGCTTCGGCGTTTCGGACGGATCGATATAGCCCGTACGGCGCCCGGCGCTGGTCTGGGCTTACCGATCGCGGTGGCTATCGCCGAGCTTCACGGCGGTAAATTAACGCTGAAAGACGCAAATCCTGGACTTCAAGTGGAGATTATACTTCCACAGAACCGCGCCCCGCGAACGGAAATATCAAAATACTGAGACGAAGTCGAAGATATTAGTAAAATATTGAATTTTTTGTATAGCCTTTGCATCATTAACGGATTGTATAATTATCGGCGCAGGATCATCAATCTGCAATCAAACCATCATCAAAGATGAACACATATTTCGTTACAAGCCGGCCCCGGAGTGTACAGACTGATATTATAGAGGCCGAGATGATGAGCAAAGCGAGTTTGAGCGGGAACATAGAATAATGTTATTACGCCAGTCTAACGCAGAGATGTTTTAGTTAAAATCTATAATTTTCTCTATTTCCGGTAGATGGATCTCTTGCACGCCACAAGCGGCAAGCCGTTTTGCCGTGCGCTAGTGGCGGCGTGCTGGTCCGCCTTGAGACAATTCCTGTGGCGTTCAACGCTACGGTTTGGCCACTCTCAGCTAATTGAGGAGCTGTAATTTGTCCGTCAAATACATTGTTTATCTC
>NZ_JH976240.1:0-1097 GCF_000306035.1 Acidocella sp. MX-AZ02 | reverse complement strand
GCTAAAACTCGGCGCTTTTGATTGCGCTCCACCGCTTTGAAGGCGGCTGGTACGGGCTCTAAAAACCATTCAATGGAGCGCCGTTCGCCGATAATATGTTAAACTTTTAACCCAACAGGTGAGCCAACACCTCCGTTAAAGCATGCAGCCAATTATCTCAAATCATTCGACGACTGACACATCGTGACCACCTGGCCCGCAAACCGCTTCATATATTCGAGTATCTTGAATTCGCGCGGCGTCAGCGACAATATTTGCGGACTGCGGGTGGCGCGGCGGGCGAGGCTGTCCAGGCATAGATCCTCAAGCTGCATATATTGCGCGCCCCCCGGCGGCCGGCAGCGGCGCACTACGGCCTCAACCCGCGCCGAAAGTTCGGCAACGGAAAATGGTTTGATCAGATAATCATCTCCGCCAGCCCGCAAGCCCTCGACACGATCCTCGATTCCGTCCAACGACGTGAGAAACAGCACCGGGGTTTGTACGCATGTCTCACGCAGCGCCTTCACCAGCGCAAGACCGCCGATACGCGGCAACATCCGGTTCACGATCAGCAGGTCCCAGAAGCTGCTACTGGCCTGCAGCAGCCCGGCATGGCCGTCCACCACTGCGGTTACTCAATGCCCCTCACGCCGCAACGCTGTTTTGACCATACGCACCGCCTCGGCATCGTCCTCAATCAGCAGAATCTTTTGAGATGCCATGCGCGCCCCCCGAATCAGACAACCAGCCTACTGCGGGTCAGGTCTCAACATAAGGTCTGCCGTTTCGTGTCGCCGCGCCAAGGAAAGCAGGTCTCGGCCTGTTCAGCTGGCCTCTGCCGGGTGGGCAAATCATCGTCAAGCCTGCGCGCCTCGTCAGCGCGGCTCCAGCAGCCCGGCATGCGGCGGAATTCCACTATTTATTGACGACGAAATGTCATCGAACAATCATGATCTCAGCCTCAGGTCAAACCAGGAAGCTCACTCGCACGATCGGGCCGGGTTCCTGATCCAGCAGGGCGATCTCGGCAACGTGGAGCTTCGCGATCGCGCGTACCAGCGGGAGGCCCAGCCCGTGATCCGGTGTGTTGCGGCTTTGATCAAGCCGCACGAAGC
>NZ_JH976239.1:0-1130 GCF_000306035.1 Acidocella sp. MX-AZ02 | reverse complement strand
TTGAGCTGCTGCCGGTTTGGTGGACACGAGGATAAGATCGTGACCCATGAACCGGAGGACGAATATGGCGAGACGAAAGTTTGGAGCTGAATTCAAAACCGAGGCTGTAAAGCTGGTTACGGAGCGGGGCGTATCAGTTGCTCAGGCGGCGCGTGACCTGGATCTGGCGGAGAGCGTGTTGCGGCGCTGGATGCGTGAATTGGCGGCGGCGCCTGCGACGGCGTTCCCTGGCCATGGCCAGCAACGGGCCGATCTGGCTGAGATTGCGGCCCTCAAGAAGGAGGTCGCCAAGCTCAAGGCGGAGCGTGACATCCTAAAAAAGGCCGCGGCATTCTTCGCGAGAGAGTCGACGTGAAGTTTGCCTTCATCGCGAAGCACCGGCATATCTGGCCGGTGAGCTGGCTGTGTGCGGCTCTTGAGGTGTCGCGTTCCGGCTTCCATGCCTGGCTCAAACGGCCTGCCTGTGACCGGGCTGTGTACGATGGGAAGCTGGCGTTGGCGATCGACACGAGCTTCAAGGCCAGTGACAGAACCTATGGTGCGCGCCGCGTGTGGCATGATGTGCTCGAAGAAGGCCTGGCCTGCGGCTTGCACCGGGTTGAGCGGCTGATGCGCGAGAACGGCTTCCGGGCGCGCCCGAAGCGCCGGGCCAAGCCGAAGGACGAGGGCGAGCGTGCGGTGATCGCCGATAATATCCTTGATCGGAAGTTTGCCGCCGCCCGGCCAAACCAGAAATGGCTGGCTGACTTCACCTATATCTGGACCGCCGAAGGCTGGCTGTATGTGGCCGTGGTTCTTGACCTCTTCTCCCGGCGCATCGTCGGCTGGTCGATGAAGGCGGAACGCGATGCGGCGCTGGTCATGGATGCGTTGATGATGGCCGTCTGGCGCCGCGGCAAGGCCGACGCGCTACTTCATCATTCAGATCAGGGCTCGCAATATACCAGCGAGCAATTCCAACGCTTGCTGGCTGATAATGGCATTACCTGCTCAATGAGCCGGGCCGGCAATGTCTGGGACAACTCGGCAATGGAGAGCTTCTTCTCTTCACTCAAAACCGAGCGCACGGCTGCCAAAACCTACCGCACCCGTGACCAGGCCCGGGCCGATGTGTTCGACTATATCGAGCG
>NZ_JH976238.1:0-1132 GCF_000306035.1 Acidocella sp. MX-AZ02 | reverse complement strand
CGTCCGACTCCAAGACGCAGAACGTCACCACCCTGGAAGTCAACGGCTACACCGACACCTCGGGTACCGCGACCTACAACATGGGTCTGTCTGTGAAGCGCGCGAAGGCGGTTGCCGCCCAGCTCGTCGCCGACGGTGTGCCGGCCTCCGAGATCGAGATGCACGGCTATGGCGAAACCCACCTGCTGGTTCCGACCGGCCCGGGTGTGCGCGAGCCGCAGAACCGTCGCGTGGAAATCATCTTCCACTAATCTTCGCGCAAGCGTGGATGAGACCCCGGCAGGCAACTGCCGGGGTTTTTTATTGCCAGGCGCGTGAGGCGCGTTGCATTTTGGCTACAGCAAAGCGCCGCGTGCGCGTGCCCCCTTCGCAACCGGCCCATTTGCCTCCACATAGGCTCAAGTGCCGTTCTGGAATGGCGCCTGTCGGAAGGAAATCAGATCATGCAGTTTCGAGCCGCCTTATTCGCCGCGACAATGCTGGCCGTGCCGCTGGCGCTGGCCGGCCGGGCAGAGGCCCAGCCAGTGGCCGGCCCCTATGTCAGCCTGGGCGGCGGCCTGGATCTGAAGAGCGCCACCACCCAGAAGAATTATGTCGCCGGCGGCGCCAATCTCTCTGGCGACACCAAGGCGGTGTTCAAGAACGGCTTTGATGCCCGTGCCGCCATCGGCTACGGCTTCAATAATGGCTGGCGGGTCGAGCTGGAAGGCGACTATATCCGTAACGGGCTGGACAAGGTGAAGTCCGGCGGCGTCGCCGCCAAGGGCAGCGGGCATGAGAGCCAGTATGGCGGCTTCGTCAACGGCGTTTATGATTTCGATATCGGCCTGCCCTGGCTTTATCCTTATCTCGGTGCTGGCATCGGCTGGCAGGAAGCCCGCTACAGCGATGCCAAGGCGGGCGGTTTCAACGTCAACCAGGCGCGCGGCTCCTTCGCCTATCAGGGCATTGTCGGCCTGTCCTTCCCGATCGCGCCGGTGATGGGCCTCTCCGCCACCGTCGAATATCGCTTCATCGGCCTGACCACGGCGCGCCGTTACGCGATCGACAATGCCGGCATCCCCGCCAGCTTCAAGCAGCAGGGCGAGTATAACAACCAGATCAATATCGGTCTGCGGTACGAATTCGCCCC
>NZ_JH976237.1:0-1155 GCF_000306035.1 Acidocella sp. MX-AZ02 | reverse complement strand
GGCTGGCAGGTTTTGTGAGGCGTGGGGTGCGGGGTTCTTTTCGAGATCAGGGCGGGATGTTTTCGTATGTTTCACCAGAAACACGGGTTCCGGCGACCCATCCGTTGCGAGCGATCCGTGCTTTGGTGCGGGATGTTCTGCATGAGATGAGCCGCAGCTTTGCCTGGCTGTATTCCAGGGAAGGCCGGCCCTCGGTGCCGCCTGAACAATTGCTGAGCGCGCTGCTGATCCAGGTGCTGTACGGGATTCGCTCGGAACGGCAGTTGATGGAGCAACTGGATTATAATCTCCTGTACCGCTGGTTTGTGGGCTTATCCCCGGATGATCCGGTCTGGAACCCGACCACGTTTAGCAAGAACCGCGAGCGCCTGCAGAACGGCGATATATTCCAGAAATTCATGAGCCGGCTGCTGAACCACCCGCGGGTGACGCCGCTACTATCGGATGAGCATTTCTCGGTGGACGGCACGCTGATCGAGGCGTGGGCGTCGCAGAAGAGCTTCCGGCCGAAGGATGGCAGCGACGATGATGGTTCGGATTTCCACGGTCAGAAGCGTAAGAACGATACCCATGCCAGCACCACCGACCCGGAAAGCCGGCTGTACCGCAAGGCCGCTGGGCGGGAGGCAAAGCTTTCGTATATGGGGCACGCGCTGATGGACAACCGGCACGGCTTGGCGGTGGGTGGCCGAGTGACCCAGGCCACAGGCACGGCTGAGCGTGAAGCCTCGGAAGCGATGTTGAAAGCCAAAGCCAAGTCGGCCGCCGGGCGGATCACCGTAGGCGAAGACAAGGCTTACGATACCGCCGATCATGTCGCCAATCTGCGCGACGCCGGCGTGACACCGCATGTCACACAAAACAACGGTGAGACCAAAACCGGCAGGCACCGCCGCAGCGCGATTGACGGACGCACCACGCGCCATCCCGGTTATGCGATGTCGCAGACCCGCCGGGCGATGATCGAGTGCATATTCGGCTGGGGCAAGCAGCACGGCACGATGCGCAAGACCAAGCTGCGCGGCGTTGCGCGGGTCGCCGGCACCTTCATGCTCAACCTGATCGCCTATAATCTGGTACGCATTCCAAAAATGGTGGCAATATAAGGGACGAGTCTGTCCGCTGGACGAAAAAAGTCCAGAAACCGGCAAGAAA
>NZ_JH976236.1:0-1217 GCF_000306035.1 Acidocella sp. MX-AZ02 | reverse complement strand
TTATGTGCAGTTACACATAAGCAGGATGCCGCCGAGGGCACGCATGGCGATTTGCTGGACTTGATCCGGGAGCGTCGCGGCCTGACGGAATTCCGGGATGTGGCTGAGGAGGCAAGGCGGTTTTTGGGACTGGCTGGCGATGGTCATGCTGCGGGCGACAAACACCGTAGCTGCCACCTCCAGGGCCACGTGCCGAGTTTACGGGGTGCTTGTGCTGTTCCCGAGCCGCAGGCGGATGATAGCGCTGATCCCGCCTCTGATGCCACCAATGCCCAACGCGCCGCCAAGCGGTTGTTCGGCAACGCGCAGCCCCTCTCGGGCACGCTTGGGCAAACCTATCTGCACCGGCGCGGTATCACGGCGGCGGCACTGACCGGCATAGGCGCGTTGCGCTTCCATCCGCGCTGTTTCTACCGCGCGACACCCGATGCTCGGCCGGAACCCTGGCCGGCACTGATCGCGGCGGTCACCAATCTCGATGGCACCATCACTGGTATTCAGCGCACCTGGCTTGATCCTGACGGGTTTGAGCCCCTCGATCCTATCCAGTTGGGTAAGGCGCCACTGGTAACTCCACGCCGGGCGCTGGGGCTGCTGCTGGGCCATGCGGCGCGGTTTGGCGCCACCACCCCAGGGCTGGAAGGCGAACCGGTGAACGGCTTGCTTGTGGCGGGCGAGGGCATCGAAACCGTGCTGTCGTTGCGCTGTGTGCTGTCCGCCATCCCTATGGCGGCCGCACTCTCAGCCGTGCATCTTGCAGCCCTCATGCTCCCTGCTGGGCTGCGCCGGCTCTATATCGCCCGCGATGCTGATCCGGCCGGTGACCGCGCCGTGGCAGGTTTGACCCAACGCGCAATTGCCGCCGGGGTCGAGGCGATCACGCTCTCGCCCCGGCATGGCGATTTCAACGATGACCTCCGCGAACTTGGCCTCGCGGAATTGCGGGCAAACTTGCGGGTGCAACTGGCGCCGGAGGATGCTGTGCGCTTCGTGGCGACACCTTGAGATTTTACCTGGCGGATTGGCAGGTGATGGCCCGCCAACGCCGGGATCATCGCCGCCGCTGGGTACGGCATCCCCTTCCCGCCGGGTGGCCGCGCCAGCGGCCTTCCGAGAGGGCGCTCTGTGCCGTGGGCGGCGGCGGCCCGCAATGGCGGCGGGGCCGCTATTTTCCGCCGCCCAGGGGAATGATCGACAACACTGATTGTGATGAGCCA
>NZ_JH976235.1:0-1218 GCF_000306035.1 Acidocella sp. MX-AZ02 | reverse complement strand
GCTTGGCCGGCGGCGGTTGCTGATGCTGCATGGCCGGCAGCAACAGCCCCAGCGCCCCGGCCTCGAGCAGCAGCCCGGCGCCGATCGCCAGCAGGAAGCGGCGATTGGAATGCCCCTCCCCGCCCCATTCACCGGACATGCCAGCCATCATTGCGCCGCCTGCGGCTGCGCGGCGATGCCGATATCGGTCACCCCGGCCTTCTTGGCGGCGTCGATCACCGTCATGAAATGCTGGAAGGCGCTGGCCTTGTCAGCGGCGATGGTGACTTCCGTCTTGTCCGGGGCGCCATCGCCAGCGAACATGGCGCTGAGCTGGTCGGCGCTCATCACCTGGTCCTTCACCTTGATGGTGCCATCCGCCATCACATTCACGATGAATTTCGGATGCGGCAATTGCTGCGTCTGGGCGGCGTTGGGCAGCTGCATCGAAACCCCGGCATCGGGGATCATCTGCATCGTCACGATGATGAAAAACACAAGCAGGAACAGCATCACATCGATCATCGGGATGATCTCGATGCGCGCCTTGCGGCGTTCGAAATAGCGCATGGTGGGGGGTTCCGCTCAGGCCGTGGCGAACTTGGCGGCGGTGCTGGCGCCAGCACCGGTCTTGCCGGCTTGCACCACCGGGGCGCCGTCCATGCGGTTGACGATCAGCACCTTCAGCGAATCAAGCTGATGCACGACCAGCCGCACCTGGTTGGAGAGCGCATTGAACGCCGCCAGCCCCAACATGGCGATGAACAGGCCAAAGGCGGTGGCAACCAGCGCATCCGCCACGCCGCCGGTGACTTCCGCCGGGGCATGGCCGGGCGCGGCCAGCACGTTGAAGGCATGGAACATGCCGATGATGGTGCCAAACAGCCCCATCAGCGGCGCCAGGGTGATGATGGTATCCAGCAGCCAGAGCCGGCGGTCCAGGCCGGGGGCGATCAGCATCACCGCCTCATCGAGCCGGCTGTTCAGCGCCTCGGCATTGACCATGCCGGCATGGCGCAAGGCGGTATCCAGCAGCGCGGCTTCCGGCAGCTTGCCGGCGCGGTTGCGCAGCGCCACCAACTCGCCCTGACGCAAGGCCGTCTCCTGCGCGGTGGCGCGGATGACGCTCTCGCCACGCAGAATGGTGCTGCGCAGGAACCAGAAGCGGTCCAGAATCACCGCCAGCGCCAGCAGCAGCAGCACCGCCATCAGATAGAGAATCCCATCCGAATAGTTGGC
>NZ_JH976234.1:0-1289 GCF_000306035.1 Acidocella sp. MX-AZ02 | reverse complement strand
CGGCGTGCGGCAATAGACCGCATTCATCGGCACCACCGCCCGCACCCGTTCAGGATGCGCCAGCGCGAATTCCAGCGCGACCAGAGCGCCCATCGAGTGGCCAACGAGGCTGACACGCGCCAGCCCCAGCCCATCGAGCAGCGCCAGGAGCTGTGCCGCATAATCCTCGAGCGTGGGCGCCTGCGGCGGCAACGCGCTGCTGCCATGGCCCAGCGTGTCATAGGCCACGACATCCCAGCGCGACGCGAAGGCGGCCATCTGCGGCGCCCAGAAGCCGGCATGCATGCCCACCCCATGGATCAGCACCAGCGCCGGGCCGGCGCCCGCCCGGCAATAGCCGGTGCCGCCCAGCCGGCCGAGATGATAGCCCTCAGCCATTCAGGTCGCCCAGCTCGGCCAGATCCTTGTACCGATCGCCGATGCGATGGTGCGGGCGCCCGCCGATGGAGGCGCCGAGTGCCACCAGGATTTCATCCGGGCCTGGCGCATCGTCGATGCTGAACTGCACGGTGAGATAATGCGAGCGCATCCCCTCATCATGTTTGTGCATCAGCGGAATCTGGATCGAGGCGCCCGGCCCGCCACGGGTGTTGGTGAAGGCGAGATAGGATTTCGCCCCGACGGCGCGGCGGTAGTGATTGCCAAAGCGCAGCGTATGGATCAGCGCCGAGGCATGTTCAACCTCCCCCGCACTGCCGACGATGGCGCATTTGCCATAGCCTTCCACCGCCTCGCCCGAGCCGGCCAGGCGCAGGATTTCGGCGGTCAGCATCTCGCCCAGCACCGGCCCGATGGCGCGGATTTCCGGCGAGAGATCCTCCACGAAGCCCCGCCCGGCCCAGGGATTGGCGAGCACCGCGGCGGTGCCGAACAGCTTGAACGGCCCAGGCGCGGCGCGCCCGCCCTCGATGCGGATATCTTCGGTGTAGGTGACGAGCTTGCGCAGGGACAGCGTCATGGCGAACTCCTTATTGTCTTATGGTATACCATAAGATTGACAAGAGCGGGCTGTAAAGAGGAAACTGGCATTGCGGGTCGTTTTTGACTCACGACATGATAAACAAAGCCACGGGAAACAGGTCTTCTTCCATGCCGGACAGCCAACCAGACGCATTGCTGATCGACCGCCCCGCGAAAACCTTGCGGCAATTGGCGCTTGAGAAAATGCGCGAAGCCATCCTCACGATGAAATTCCGCCCCGGCGAGCGGCTGGTGGAACGCGCCTTGTGCGAGCGGCTGGGGGTCAGCCGCTCGGTCGTGCGCGAGGTGCTGCGGCATCTGGAATCCGA
>NZ_JH976233.1:0-1303 GCF_000306035.1 Acidocella sp. MX-AZ02 | reverse complement strand
AACCAACAGCATCGCCAGCGTCACCGGCCTGACCGCCGGGCAGAGCATTCTGCTGACCAGCACCGGCACCACCGGGATCACCGGGCCGGTGCAGGCCGGCGGCAGCCTGACCCTGCAGGGTGCGGCATTCGCGGAAAGCGGCGCCGGAGCGATCCGCGCCACCGGGCTCACCGGCAGCGTCAGCGGCGGGCTGACGCTGGGCGGGGCCAACAGCATCGCCACCCTCGGCAGCCTGAGTGCTGGCAGCGATATCGTGCTGAACGACGCCCAGGCGCTGAACCTGGCCGGGCTGGTGACCACGCCGGGCACGCTGACCTTGACCGATGCCGCCGCCGTCACCGAGGCGGGCGGCGCGGCGCTGTCGCTGGGCGGGCTGGCCGGGCAGATCGGCGGCGGGCTGACGCTGGGCGGGGCCAACAGCATCGCCACGCTCGCCAGCCTGAGCGCCGGCGGGGACATGCTGATCGCCAATATCGGCACGATGACGCTGAACGGGCCGGTGAGTGCAGGCACCAGCCTGGCGCTGGTCACCGCCGGCTTGCTGGAGGGGACCGGCGGCAGCCTGGCGGCGGGGACGATCGCCATCGCCCCGTATAATGCCGGGACGCTCGATCTTGGCGGTACCGCGGTGGCGGGTTTGCAGCTTGCGCAGGCGCTGGTCAGCGCCTTTGACAGCCACGCGGTGGTGATCATCGGCGCCGCCAACGGCGTGCGGGCCAGCAGCGTTTACAGCGAAGGCAACATCTCCTTCGCCAACGCGCTGGTGACGCTGACCAGCAGCGGCGCGATCACCCAGACCGGCACGCTGGGCGGCCAGGGGTTCGATCTGGCCGGCGGCACGATGGCGCTGAATGGCGACATCTCCGCCGGCACCTTCACCGCCGACAGCACCGGCGGCTTGAGCCAGAGCGGCACGCTGAGCGGGACCGCCGTCAGCCTTTCGGGTAGCAGCCTCGGGCTGGATGGCAGCGTCGAGGCCAACACGCTCACCCTCCAGAGCGCCGGCGCGATCAGCCAGGGGGCAGGTGCGAAATTGAACGCCGCCAGCCTCACCGGCAGCGCTGGCACCTCCATCGCGCTGGGTGGGACCAACAGCATCGCCAGCGTCACCGGCCTGACCGCCGGCAGCGGCATCGATCTGCAGGACGCCCATGGGCTCGCCATCACGGGCAGCGTTGCCGCCGCGCAGATCACGCTCTCGGCGCCGACACTGAGCCTGGCCGCGCCGGTCAGCGTCGCCGGGGTTGCCCTGCTGGACAGCGCCGGCACGCTCACCCAGAGCGCGCCCTTGCGGGCGGGCACG
>NZ_JH976232.1:0-1347 GCF_000306035.1 Acidocella sp. MX-AZ02 | reverse complement strand
TTATGTGTAACTGCACATAAGCAAGATGCCGCCGAGGGCACGCATGGCGATTTGCTGGATTTGATCCGGGAAAGCTGCGGCCTGACTGAGTTTCGGGATGTGGCTGAGGAGGCAAGGCGGTTTTTGGGGCTGAAAGGGGATGATCATGCTGCGGCTCGCGAACGCCGCAGCCACCCTGTGGGGCATATGGCGAGTTCACTTGGTACTTGTGCTATCCCCGGGTCCCAGGCGGATGATGGCAGTGATCCCGCTCCTGATGCCGCCCAGGCCCAACGCGCCGCTAGGCGGTTGTTCGGCATGGCGCAGCCCCTCCCAGGCACCCTTGCTGAAACCTATTTGCACCGGCGTGGGATCACGCCAGAGGCACTTACCGGAATCGATGCCTTGCGGTTCCATCCGCGTTGTTTCTACCGCGCGACACCGGATGCGCAGCCGGAACCTTGGCCAGCACTGATCGCAGCGGTCACGGACCTCGAAGGCCGTATCACCGGCATCCAGCGCACCTGGCTTGATCCAGACGGGTTTAATCCCCTCCATCCCATCCGGCTGAGCAAGGCGCCATTGGTAACTCCACGCCGGGCGCTGGGTCTGCTGCTTGGTCATGCGGTGCGGTTTGGCACCACGGCAGAGTTGGACAACGAACTGGCGCATGGCTTGCTTGTGGCAGGCGAGGGCATCGAGACCGTGCTGTCGCTGCGCTGCGTGATGCCCGCCATGCCAATGGTGGCCGCACTCTCGGCTGGGCATCTGGCCACCCTCCTGCTCCCCGAGGGGCTACGCCGGCTTTATATCGCCCGTGATGCCGATGTGGCCGGCGATCGCGCCGTGGCAAGTTTGACCGGACGCGCAATTGCCGCAGGGATCGAAGCAATCACGCTCTCGCCCCGCCTTGGCGATTTCAACGATGATCTCCGCGAATTTGGCCTCGCGGAATTGCGGGCAAACTTGCGGGTGCAATTGGCGCCGGAGGATGCCGTACGCTTCATGGTGCCCGGCTGAGTTTTGCGTGGCGGATGATTGGATGAGAGCCTGCCAACGCCGGGATTATCGTCATCGCCGGGCACTATATGCCCCTTCCCGCCGGGTGGCCGCGCCAGCGGCCTTCCGAGAGGGCGCTCTGTGCCGTGGGCGGCGGCGGCCCGCAATGGCGGCGGAGCCGCTATTTTCCGCCGCCCCGAGGAATGATCGGTAACACTGATCGTGCTGAGCAATGCCGGGGCTTTGCATCGCGAAGCAAAATAGCGGCCCCGCCGCCATCCTCCGCTGCGCTACGGCCTTAAAGGCCCACCCCATTGCGCAGGCGCAATGGGGACCCCGGGTGGGTGCGGGCCGCCGCCGCCCACGGCC
>NZ_JH976231.1:0-1364 GCF_000306035.1 Acidocella sp. MX-AZ02 | reverse complement strand
AGGGGTTTTTGCGGGAAATCCGCAAGCGCTCTAATGCCCGCGTTATCGTTCTTGATAATAACGGCGGATATTATAGTCGGTTCGCTCAACCGGGTGACAAGCTATTAAACCCGCTTGACGTGACCCGTACCGTCAATTGGTCAACGTTTGCAGAAATTAAAAGCGATGCCGACTATAAGCGCATCGCGGCTGGGTTTGTGCCTCTGGCGGAAGGCTCCGGGGCTGAATGGTCCATGTATGGTCGCGATCTCCTGGCCGACACGCTCCGGGCAATGAACGAAAGCGGCGAAAAGAATCCGCAAAAATTGTACCGACTTTTGACGGGGCCACAGGACAAGCTGACGAACTATCTAGCCGATGCCGGATTGCTCGGTTGGACCAGCCCGCACGGCCAGGAAATGATGGCCGGATGCAAGGGAACAATTAAGCCACACATCGCCATATTTGAGCATCTGAAACCGGATGGTGATTTTTCGGTACGGGATTGGGTAAAAAACGGCGACGGCGGCGACGGCTGGTTGTTCGTGACATACCGCGAGGCCGATAAAGAATTGCTCCGGCAATTCCTGGCGGCGGTGGCTGACTGCGCGGTGGTTGAGGGCCTGAATCTGTCCTCATGCGAAGGTCTACCAGAGGCGGAACATCGCCGGTTATTCTATATTCTGGATGAGCTAGACAGCATCGGCAACATATCCAAGCTGGATGATGGCTTTGCCAGGGGCCGGAAAAACGGCTGTTCGTTCGTCGTCGGCATCCAAACCCTCGCACAGCTTCGGCGTGTGTACGGAAAGGAAATGGCCACCACAATTCTAGGCAACGTCGCCACCCGTGCCATTCTCCGGCAGGAAGATGGCGAGACCGCCCTAGAGATGCAAAAGACCCTGGGCGAACAAGATATTGAGCGGCGGACGGTCTCGCTGTCTCAAACCGCCGGGAACTCGCGCCCCGGCCTGTTCTCCGCCGGTCATTCGCATAACTCATCTGGTAAGACCGCCAGCGAGCAAATCCAGATCGTCACCCGCCCGTGCATCCTGGCAAGCGAGTTACAGTCAATGGAACGCCTGAACGGCATTCTTATGCGCGGTGATAAACCGCACAATCCTTTTAAGCTGGAAGTTGTACCAATGCCGGTAATAACCCCGCCCTTCCTGGAGGCCGCACCGTGAAGAATAGGGTAATAAATCTTGCCGTCATGGTGGTTGGCGGCCTGTTCGCAATTCAAATCGCAATTTGGATTCTGGGCTCACTGGCTCCTGATTTATGGTGGATTTTGCTGCTGGCAGACGGCGGCTTTATCACTTGGCGGCTGGTGGAGGTGTGGCCTCAAATCTCCACCCAAAAGCAGGGGGAAACGCCGGAAGCTG
>NZ_JH976230.1:0-1376 GCF_000306035.1 Acidocella sp. MX-AZ02 | reverse complement strand
TGGAATTCCACCGAGAATTGACCCGCCTCTTGGTTATGGTTTGGGTTTCAAGATGGGGTCAAGGCCTGATTTTTCTCCTTTCGTTTTTGGTTTTTCTGCACCGAGCTGTGCTTGAACCTGAAGCTGTCATTGCCGGTCTCGAGGATGTGGCAGTGGTGGGTGAGGCGATCGAGGAGGGCGGTGGTCATCTTGGCGTCGCCGAAGACGGCGGACCATTCGCTGAAGCTCAGATTAGTGGTGATAACGACGCTGGTACGCTCGTAGAGCCTGCTGAGCAGGTGGAACAGCAAGGCCCCGCCCGAGGCGCTGAAGGGCAGATAGCCGAGCTCATCGAGGATAACGAGATCGGCATGGATCAGGCGGCCGGTGATCTGGCCGCTCCGCCCCTGGGCTTTTTCCTGTTCCAGGGCGTTGACCAGTTCGACGGTTGAGAAGAAGCGGACACGCTTTTTGTGATGCTCGACGGCCTGCACGCCGAGTGCGGTGGCGATGTGGGTCTTGCCGGTGCCCGGCCCGCCGACGAGCACAACATTGTCCGCGGGCTCGATGAAGTCGCAGCGATGCAACTGCCTGACCAGGGCCTCGTTGACCTCGCTGCTGGCGAAGTCGAAGCCGGCGAGGTCGCGGTAGGCCGGGAAGCGCGCCGCCTTGAGCTGGTAAGCCATGGAGCGGACCTCGCGCTCGGCGGTCTCGGCCTTCAGCAGTTGAGAGAGCACCGGGATGGCGGCCTCGAAGGCTGGCGCGCCCTGCTGCGCCAGTTCGTCGACCGCTTGTGCCATGCCGTGCATCTTCAGGCTGCGCAGCATGATGACAAGCGCGCCGGCGGCGGGATCATGACGCATGGCGGGTCTCCTTGGGTTGGCGCAAGCTGTCGTAGCGTTCGACATCGGCCCTGGGCTCATTGGCCAAGCTCAGCGCCTGCGGCGCGGTTACCGCTGGCGGGGTGGCGGGTGTGCCGTCGATCAGCCGGTGGAGCCGGTTGAGGATATGCGTCTTGGCCGGCACGCCATCCTCCAGAGCCAGTTCCACCGCCGCCAGCACCGCCTGCTCGTCATGGTGCAGCACCAGGGCCAGGATCTCCACCATCTCCCGGTCACCGCCGGGGCGGCGCAGAAGAGGCTGTTGCAGCTGTTTGAAGGCATCGGGCAATTCCAGGAAGGGCGCGCCGTTGCGCAAGGCGCCCGGCTTGCGCTGGATCACCGCCAGATAATGCCGCCAGTCATAGATGGTGCGCCCGGGCCATTATGCGTCCGGTCGATGATGCGCGGATGCTCGCAGATGATCTGCCCTTGCGCCGCCACCACCAGCCTGTTGGGATAGACCCGCAGGCTGACCGGCCGGTTGGCGAAAGAGGCCGGTACGCTGTAGCGGTTACG
>NZ_JH976229.1:0-1381 GCF_000306035.1 Acidocella sp. MX-AZ02 | reverse complement strand
GGTAGTGTCCGCGCTGTTGGTGGACTTTCATCCCTCGTAACGGTGTAGCGTGAGGTGGTCATCGGATCATTTGGCTATGGTGGAGTTGCGAGACTTCCCCCTGGAGCCTGGAGAACCCGATGACCGAGGAGAGATTACCACTTGCCGAGCTGCTGGCCAAAGCCGGTGACGGCGATTTTCTGCGCAGCGTTGCGGAAGCTGTGGTGCAATTGCTGATGGAGACTGATGTAGACGGCCTGATCGGTGCCGGGCGGTACGAGCGTAGCGGCGAGCGCGCGACGTATCGCAACGGCTACCGGGACCGGGCTCTGGACACGCGGCTTGGCAGCCTGCAACTGCGTATCCCCAAGCTGCGGCAAGGCAGCTACTTCCCGCCCTTCCTGGAGAGCCGCCGGACCTCGGAGAAGGCCTTGAGCGCGGTTATTCAGGAAGCCTGGATCGGCGGCGTCTCGACCCGGCGGGTGGACGAGCTGGTGCAAGCGATGGGGCTGTCGGGGATCAGCAAGAGCACGGTCTCGAAGCTGTGCAAGGACATTGACGAGCGGGTGAATGCCTTCCTCGACCGGCCGCTTGCCGGTGACTGGCCGTATCTGTGGCTGGATGCGACCTACCTCAAGCAGCGCGAGGGCGGGCGGATCGTCTCGGTTGCCGCGATAATCGCCGTGGCAGCGAACACTGACGGCCGCCGTGAGATCGTCGGCCTGCACATTGGTCCGTCCGAGGCCGAGACCTTCTGGGCAACCTTCCTCAAGAGCTTGGTGCGCCGCGGCCTGCACGGGGTTAAGCTGGTCATCTCGGATGCCCATGAGGGGCTGAAGGCGGCGATCCGGCGGGTCATGGGCGCATCCTGGCAGCGCTGTCGGGTGCATTGGATGAGGAACGCGCTGTCCTATGTCCCGAAGGCCCAGCAGAACATGGCATCCGCCGCGTTGCGCCAGGCGTTCATCCAGCCTGACCGCGCCAATGCCAGCCAGACCCTGCGCCATGTCGCCGATCAGCTCCGCGGCAAGTGGCCAAAGCTCGGCACGTTTATCGATGACAGCGAGATCGACGTGCTGGCGCACATGGATTTTCCCGCCCAGCACCGGACCAAAATCCACAGCACCAACCCCTTGGAACGCTTGAACAAAGAGGTCAAACGCCGCGCCGATGTCGTAGGCATCTTTCCAAACGAGGCAGCGATCATCCGGCTGATCGGTGCCGTGCTGCTGGAGGCAAACGATGAGTGGCAGACACAAAACCGGTATATGCAGATCGAGGGAATGGCTGAACTTACACCCCCGCTGATCAACGCTGAACCAAACCAGATTTCCACTGCAGCCGCATGATCGATGGCCACTTCAGCTACACCAGAATGTCCACCACATTGACGGACGCTACC
>NZ_JH976228.1:0-1509 GCF_000306035.1 Acidocella sp. MX-AZ02 | reverse complement strand
TCACTTGAACCAAAATCCAGGCCCCAAAGCTAAATCAGAAAAAATAAAACCAAGTTTCGGGGTTTTTCAGCAAACTGCTAGTGTTGAAATCTATTACAAGGTTTGGATCAGTGGTCGGATTCAAGTTGGAATGCATGGCCGGCTTCGTCGGAATCAGCAACGTAAAGGAGGACAAAACTAAGATCGCGTCTACTCCTCGATGATCTGAGAAGTATCAGCGATCAAAGCGATTTGAGCTGGAAGAGCTAAAGTCCCCAGGACGAATCGACATTCAGTGCATCCAGATCATGGATGAGGCGAGTTGGGCGGTTGCCATGAAGTACGCGGCTCTTCGGTCGTAACGGGTTGCCACCCGGCGGAGGTGTTTGAGCTTATTGAAGAACCTTTCGATACGATTTCTGAGCTTATAGGCTTGGATATCGTGTGGGATTTTGAGTTTCCGGTTTCGCTTAGATAGGATGATAGCCTCGATATTGGCGTCGTCGATCATTTCACTGAGTTCACTGCTGTAATATGCCTTGTCTGCAACAACACCACCAGCGGTTTGCCCCTCCAGCAAGTCGGCAGCGGTTGTGATATCATGCCAATTCGAGGCACGCGATCTCACGCCGGGATAGCGATGGCTTTGGCTTTGCATCTCGATAGCCGGAAATCTCTACAATCCGATCATGCATATAATGCGTGATCATCTGGAATTCTCTTTTATACGAAACTCGCCGCTCCTCTCACTCGGGCACCGACATGTTCGCGGTAATCGTGAACAATGTCCGCTCGCCCCCAGCCCCGCGCACGGGCCAGGTCATGCCCTGCCAGCCGACTGCAAACCGGTCAGCTTCCGCGAAAAAATCCCGGGCAACATCATTATCGCGGTCAAGATGCGCCCAATCCAGCGGCAGGAAGCCTTTGGTTCCAGAAACAACCACCGGATCAATTTTGAAGTAATCGTTGTTTTTATAGCGCTCGATCCATTCAGACTCATAAGTCAGAACCAAGATCGGGTTGAAAATTTGAGCGCCTGGAAGATAAACCGCGTGATACGCGATATTGGCGAGATGATACGCTCTGCATATACCAGCGGCCACATCTTGCATTTGCGCGAGACTATTCGCCGCTCCAATCTGCGTTACGATCTCTTCGTAGCGATCATCGTCACCGGCAATCATAATAAACCTCCCGGTCAAGCGGAAACGACGCGAAATTGCATTACCGCGCTACAAATGGTCGCGTAAATTGAAACATCTGTAATGTTAAAGGAGCCTGGGCAGAATGCACATTGGCCGTGAAATCGCGTTGCCTAACCCCTGCCATCTTACCGCACCCGCATGCGCTAGCATTCCTTGGTCTGTTGTAGCCGCATAAGATACTACCACACGGGACCTACGAGATTAGAGATCAGGATTGAGCTTGGGAATGAGATTAGAATTGAGCTCAGTTATGAAATCAGGAACAGGCATAGGAATCAGCACAGGAAAAGGCTCGGGATTGGGCTGAGAGATAAGATTCGCGTTT
>NZ_JH976227.1:0-1551 GCF_000306035.1 Acidocella sp. MX-AZ02 | reverse complement strand
AAGCTGGCGTCGGGATTGGCGGCGTTCCAGACGTAATCCCCGGTCAGGGCGATGTGTTCCCATCCGAGTGGCGCGACATGCGCCAGAAGATCATCGGGAACGGCCGTCCCCTGGGCCCGCAGGTGCTTGACGGCCTGGTCGAGATAGGCGGTGTTCCAGTGGATAATGGCGGCGGTGATGAGGCTGAGCCCGGAGGCCCGGAAGCTCTGGTTTTCGAAGGTGCGGTCGCGGATTTCGCCCTGGCGATGGAAGAACACGGCACGGCGCAGGGCATTGCTGGCTTCTCCCTTGTTGAGCCCGGCATGGCTGCGCTGACGCAAGGCTCGGGTCGGACAGCCATTGCAAGGTGAACAGGGTGCGCTCGATCCGCCCCATTGCTCGCAGCGCCCGGGACAGGGCGTTTCCGCCGCCGGCGGCGGCCAGCTTCCGTAGGATGATGGACGGCAGGACGGTGCCAGCAGCGATGGAAGTCTTCAACCGCATCAACTCGGGCCATTGCCCAAGGATGGCGGCGGTTTCGACGGCGTCGCCGATCAGCGGTGCCAGCAGCGGCCAATTACCAGACTTTTCGATGGTGTAGAGCTTCATGTCCCTCAGATCCTTGATCCGGGGGGCGAACCGGTAGCCCAGCAGATGGCAGAGACCGAAGACATGATCGGTCGCGCCGGCAGTGTCAGTATAATGCTCGGCAATGCGCAGATCAGTCTGGTGGACATGATGCAGCAGCCCGTCGAGCACATGAGGCGCCTCGCTCATCGTTGCGGAGATGACGCGCGTGTGGAACGGTCCATACTGGCCGGAGACATGGGTATAGATCACCGCGCCCGGTTCGATGCCATATTTGGCGTTCACCGAGCCGCCGGCTCCGGCGCGGCCAGCGGCCCGGAAATATTGCCCGTCCGAAGACGAGGTTGTTCCATCGTCCCAGATCGCCGCCATGGGGTGTTTATGATGTGCGTTGATGATGGCGGCGCGGGCGGCAACATAATTGTCATCGCTGATGTGCCATTGGGCCACGTTGACCAGATGGTGATAGCTGAGGCCCCGCGAGGCGTCGGCCATGCGGGCAAGACCAAGATTGGTGCCGTCGGCGAGCACCGCCGCCAGTAAGGCCGCTTTGTCGGCGGTGGGAAAACCGGTGCGCAGATGCGCGAACCTGTCAGTGAACCCGGTCCAGGCGTTAACCTCGCTCAGAACCTCCGTGATCCGCACCCGAGGCAGCATGCTGTTCAGCCGCAGCGCCAGATCGCGGGCCGCCTCGGGCACGGTGGGCGGCGTGCGGGCGATAAAAAGCTTGCCGTCCTCGATCTCTACCCCGTCGAGGTCGCCCCGCTCGGCCCGGGCGGCCACGAAAGTCAGACTCTCGCGCAGCATCTCTGTCCGGGTTTCGATGTAGCGATTGGGATCGGTCTCACCATCAACGCCGGTGGCTGTTCCTGTCCCGGCCGGGAGCAGATAGGTCTCGAATGCCTGATAATCCCGGCTGCCAGCGACCCAGATATTGCTGCCCCGCAGCTTGTCGCGCAGTACGGCCAGCACCGCTGTTTCGTA
>NZ_JH976226.1:0-1591 GCF_000306035.1 Acidocella sp. MX-AZ02 | reverse complement strand
GCTAGAGGAAATCCGCTAGTTTCCCTTCATAGGGCGGCCGATTACTAACATATTCGGCCAATAGATATTTGATTTCGGGCAGTCAGTGTGAGGATCGAACAATGGAAAAACTGTACTGGTGTTCTGGTAAAGACGATACCTTGGTTGCGGAGATCTCCGAAATTACAATGAAAGTTAAAAGGACAAAAGATAATCTTTATGGGCGGTTTATTGTGTCGAGCCGTTCAGGAAGGATATTAGGGTCGGGTACGGTATCCGACATTGAAACAGCGAAGCATGCGGCGCGGAAAATGGCAGAGCGTTGCGCAAAATGGGATCGTCAGAAAAGGCTTCAAGCCGTGATGAAAGTCGCTTGAGTTGTAGGTTCTAAGAAAAGCTTAAGCAACACTAGCGACAGGTTTTCTCCTCTCATGCCAAAAAAGAATAAGTCGATATCAAAATCTACACCTCTTCGCATTCTAATCGCGGAGGACATGGCCAGCATAGCGCATCTTCTTTGCGACGTACTAAAAGAAACTGGCTACGATGTTGTCGGTCCCGTTGCGACGTGCGTGGATGCGGCAAAGCTAGTGGCGTCATCACAGCTTGACGCGGCGCTGCTCGATATTCACTTGACAGATGGTACCAGTTATTCATTGGCGGCGTCTCTCGTCGCACAGAATCTTCCCTTTGCTTTCATGAGCGGAGACGGAGCCGGTTATCTCCCACCCGAGTTTTGTGATCGACCAACGATCGGAAAGCCTATGAGCTTCGATGCTCTCCTGAAAATGGTGGAAATGCTATGTGCCTCGTCAATGGCTGGTAGCCCTGAAAGTAAAAAAATTGGAATATAGAATTTCTTCCTTATATGACGCGAGATGATTTTTGAAACATCATAGTCGTAATATCGAGATGCAACGGCTGACCCGTGGGCACAAATCATCTTCGCTGTTATATGAAGGGCGAATTTTCCGCTTTGACCGGAGTCAGGAGGAATGGACGTATCGACCGTGCGTAACTGGATCCGGGCGGCCGATGCGGCGCAGTTGATCAAAGTCAAGGCCGGTGATGAGCATCAACTGTAGCGTCCGGCTCTCGGAAAAGGAGTTACAACCATGATCGCGACCGCCGCAGACATCATGACACGCAGCGTCATCTCGACAGGCCCCAATACGGCCGTGTCCGACATTGCGACTCTTCTCGCTAAACATGGAATCAGCGCCATACCTGTCATTGATGTGCAGGGGCAATTGCTCGGCATGGTCAGTGAAGGCGATCTGATGAAACCCTTTCTCGCCAATTCCAATAACCGCCGGGAGTGGTGGCTGGAGTTACTTGCCGAAGGTGAGAGACTGGCACCCGAATATCTACAATATATTGCGCAAGACTGGCATACTGCAAAGGATGTCATGACAAAAGCCGTTGTCACGGCGACACCGGATACGACGACGCATGATTTAGCGGGACTGCTTGTCAAGCATCATATCAAGCGCGTGCCGATTATTGATGGCGCAAGCGTCGTTGGCATCGTTAGCCGCGCCGACATTGTGCATACCTTAGCGGACAGCGTCAGTTAACCTATCCAAGACGGTTAAATCTGTTGGCTTCGTCC
>NZ_JH976225.1:0-1668 GCF_000306035.1 Acidocella sp. MX-AZ02 | reverse complement strand
AAATTATCCAACAATTCCAATGCATAATGGCCCCGAACAAGGGGCCGTTTGCGTATCTAGGTCCTAATGCAGCATTAGGGCATTTTAACTCGAAATCCTAAACCTGACAGCCTATGGTCGTATCGTAGCCATTGATCCTCAACCAACGCGGACGCCGACACCGCGGAAGGGGGCAACATGCCGACGATCGATTTGCTGGGCGGGAAGGTCCAGATTTACCAGCGCGACAATAGCCGGTTCTGGCAGGCCAGGGCCTCTGTTGGCGGTAAGCAGCGCCAGTTCAGTACCAAGCAGGAAGGCCAGGAGCTGGCCGCCAAGGCGGCGGAGAGCTGGTACTTCAAATTACACGGCCAGGCCGAAGCGGGTGTATTAAATGACCGTCCGACCTTCAGGAAGGCGGCCGAGCAGTTCCTGAAGGAATATGGCGTCATCACCGAGGGTGAGCGGTCCGAGAAATGGACCGAGAGCCACGCGATCAGGTTGCGGGTGCATCTGTTGCCGTTCTTTGGGGCGTTACCGTTGGACAAGGTGACGCCCGGCAAGGTGCAGGAATACCGCGTGCACCGGATGACGAGCTATGCAGCGCCGAACCCGCATTCGAAAAGCCAGCACAAGCCGAAGGCCAAGCCGCCGGCGCGCAGTACGCTGCATGATGAGGTGGTGACCCTGCGCATGGTGCTCAAGACCGCCATCCGGCATGGCTGGCTGGAGCATCTGCCGGATCTGACGCCGCCTTACCGGACGCAGGGTAAGATTACGCATCGGCCCTGGTTCAGCCCGGAGGAGTACAAGCAGCTTTACGAGGCGGCGCGGGCTTATGCGAAGGAGCCGTTCCGTTCGCACCTTAAATGGAACGCCGAGCAGGTTTATGACTTCGTGCTGTTCATGGCCAATACCGGGTTGCGCCCGGATGAGGCGTTCAATCTGCAGCATCGGGATGTGACGATTGCCGAGGGGGACGGCAAGCAGGAACTGCTGGAGATTGAGGTCCGCGGGAAGCGCGGCGTCGGGCATTGTAAGAGCATGCCGGGGGCGGTGCGGGTTTATCAGCGGCTGCGGGCGCGGGCCAAGCCGGTGCAGGCGGAATCCCGCCGGGAGCGGCAGCACCGGCGCAGGACTGGCGGGGACGCGCCTGTCCCGTCCGCGCCGGAATATCCGGCGGCGATGGATCTGGTATTCCCGGGAAATCACATCAAGCTGTTCAATAATCTCCTGGCCCGGACTGGGCTCAAGCTGGACCGGGATGGCAAGGCCCGGACCGCCTATAGTTTGCGCCATACCTATATCTGCATGCGGCTGATGGAAGGGGCGGATATTTATCAGGTCGCCAAGAATTGCCGCACCTCGGTCGAGATGATCGAAAAGCACTATGCGGTCCACCTGAAGAACACGCTCGATGCCACCGCTATCAATGTCATGCGTAAGCGGGCCGGGAATAGGAAAACGACAACCGGTGCGCGGAAAGGCGCGTGGAAGGCAGGTGAACTGGATGACGCGGATTGATGTTCGTTAAGCGCCGGGCGTAGGCCCGGCCAGAGAGCGAGCCGCTTGGCGGATCGCCAAAAGCGCCCCCCTTGCGGGTGCGCAATCAGGCCGAAGGGCCAGAAACTAAAACTGGTTTCGTAAATTCCAGCATGCATCTCGTTGAAAACGAAGATTATCCCTAAC
>NZ_JH976224.1:0-1748 GCF_000306035.1 Acidocella sp. MX-AZ02 | reverse complement strand
GGGTAGGGCGGTAGGGTTCGGATCTGTCCAGACCGGCATGAAACAATAATGCCGCCCGTCGGCATCCTGCTGAAGGCTCTTGCGGCAGGTCGCCATGGCGACGGCACCGTCATTATCCTGCATCAGCTGGCCCCAGGCGATGGCCTCGGCCGGCCCGGCCTTCATGGCAACCGAGATCAGATGTGAGGCGACCTCCCCCTGAAACCGCCCGGCATTCAGCCCGGCAGCGTAGGTGAAGAGGCAGGGGATGGCACCCAGCGCCAGCACCGCGACCGCCCAGATCCCGAGGGTTTTGTATTTCAAAGTCTTGCCGTGCTGATACACGGCATAGCGCACATTATCCGCGAGCTTGGGCGTCAGCTGCTCGACAATGCCGGCCTGTTTGGTTTGCAACACCGCCTCGGCTTGCTGGACGGCCAGCGCCGTCTTCTTGAGGGTGTCATGGTATTCGCGGTCCAGCCGGTCGCTGGCATCGTGGAAATAGCGCACGGCCTGGTTATGCAGGCGCCATTGCAAGCGCAGCGAGGAGGACAGGACCTTAATCAGCGGCAATAACGGGTCGTTTTTGAGCCCGGTGACCTGAATGAGCCGCTCCAGCTCCTCCTGCATCTGGGCGATCTCGCGGCCAAGGATTTCGCTGTAGCGCCGCAGGTCGAACTCTTCCCGGGGCTCGTTCATGGCAGCCATGAGCTGATCCCCGCAAAATTGCTGTCCATGGCCTCCAGCCATAGCCTGACCCGGGCCCGGTCGAACGGCCCGAGCGGCGTGTCGGCCCGGCCGGTCTTACCCGCGACGGCATCATGGAATTTCAGCCGGCGGATTTCCACCTGTTGGGCGGCGAAGAGTTTCGGCATGAATACCGGCACGGCCCCCTCACCAATCGCCTGACGGACGACGCTATGCCGCAAAATGCGCGCGAAGCCTGTATCGCGGGTCTCGCCGACATCCATCATGGCCTCGTTCAAAATGATGGACGAGGCAGTCGGCTTGAACCCCAGCCGCTGCAAGGTGGCCAAGGGTGATAAATCCTCTTCTTGCGGCCCCACCGTATGGAACAGCACCACCGCGAAGCTCTGGGCTTCGAACAAGGCGACCAGGTCGGGTAATTCGACAGCGAGGCGGCGCAGCGTGGTATCGCCGCCGCCCAGATCGACCAGCGCCGATATTTTCTGAGCCAGGCTATGCTGTAACAGGCGATCCAGCCATTTCAGGGACAGGCTGGGGTCGGCGGTCTCCGGGGGGCGGGCCACTTTGTCGATATAGCGGGAGAAGGTGTCGTTGGTCGTGTCCAGATCCGCCATTAGCAGAGGCGTGCCGTTCATCAGGGTTTTCTCGGCCAGCCAGCGTATGCCGGTGGTCTTGCCGGTTTTGCCTCGCCCCACCCAGAAAATGACTTTGTGCCGCCCGCTTAAATCGATGCCGGTCAAAGGCGTTGGGCTGGCAGCGGGTACCGCCGGGCTGGCAGCGGTGCCCAACTCCATCTCCGGTGGGGCGGCGTCTTCATCCGGCCTGAAGGTAAATTCCGGCGGTGTGGTACCTGAGGTGGGTGCACGTCCGCCCGTCGCATTGGGAAAGCGCAGCAATTCCGGCGTGTTGTCTTTGGGTTCAGGCATCGTTTGGCTCCATTCTGGGGAAAGGATGGCTGGGGCTTATGGCGGCGATTTTTTACCGAGCAGGCGCGCCATGACCTCGTCATAGGTTGAGAGGGGCGGCCGGATGAGGGGCTTTGCCGGTTCAGCCGGTGGCGG
>NZ_JH976223.1:0-1790 GCF_000306035.1 Acidocella sp. MX-AZ02 | reverse complement strand
AAGCAGGCGCAATTGGTCAGGGAAGGAAAGCTTCTGGATGCAGCCAAAATGGATATTGAGGATGTCAAAAAAATTGCCGCCGAATCTGGAGAACCCGAAAAATATGACCAAGCGTTGAAGGAAATGCAAGATTATGCAGAATGCCTGCAAAATCAAATCGACAAGAAAAAATCTTAATTTAAAACAGAAGGAATTGAAGATGCAGTGGATAATCGATCCGTATAGAGGAGCCGGTAAGATCCAATTTGGAATGAGCGTATCGGACATTGAGACGATATGCGGCAGCTTCAGGAAAAAGACCGAAAGGCCTTCTGGAATTCTGTCTTGCTCTTTCAAAGAGATCGAATATCCTACGTTGAATTTTCGGAGTGATGCCCTTGTTCATATGGACTTCGGGTGGAGAACGGAAGCCGTTTACGTCGGTGGATTAGATTATTTCCATGCTAATCCGGAAATATTTTTAGAGGAGATTCGAAAGCAAGATTCAGAGCTTTGGATCGATATAGAAAATTCTTTTTTGTCCCCCAAATATGGAATAGCGTTTGATCGAATTGGTCTTGAGGAAAGCGACAAAGTCATCGGTGCTTTTTCACGGATGGAGATGGAGTCAATGATCAAGAAGTTTGGCGTCAGGCAGTTTTGATTGTCCATTTTAGAACGCCTTTCAAAACCTCTGATGTAAAGCTCGCAGGCATATCAATGAGCAAGCCAATTTTGTGAGGGCGAGATGGATGTCTTGGCGGCGCTCGTAGCGGATTGTCAGCCGGCGGAAGCGATTGAGCCAGGCGAATGCCCGTTCGACAAGCCAGCGATGGCGCCCGAGCTTTTCCTTGCTCTCGACGCCTTTTCGCGCGATGCGGGGCAAGATGCTACGCCGGCGGCACGCCTTTCGGCAGCGTGGATAATCATAGCCTTTGTCGGCGTGGAGCTTCTTTGGCCGTTGAAGGGGACGGCCCGGCCTGCCGCGAATCGCGGGCATGGCATCGAGCATTGGTTCGAGCATGGTGCTGTCGTGGACATTTGCGCCGGTCAGTTTCACTGCGAGAGGAATGCCGAGCCGGTCGGTCACAAGATGCCGTTTCGTCCCCGGCTTGCCGCGATCCGTTGGATTTGGGCCCGTGGCAGAGCCCCTTTTTTTGCCGGAATCGAGGATGAATCCAGGCAGACCCGGCCGAAATCTATCCTGTTCGCGCCAAGCAGACGGCGCAGCACCTCATGGTGCAGCCGCTCCCAGACACCCGCCTCCTGCCAGTCGCGCAGACGCCGCCAACAGGTGACACCCTAGCCGCAGCCAAGCTCCGGCGGCAAATCCTCCCACGCGATACCGCTGCGCAAGACAAACAGAATGCCGCTGAGCGCGGCCCTATCGGAAATGCGGGGCCGGCCACCGCGGGGCTTGGCCATGGGCGACGGAAGCAGCTATTCAAAGGTCGGCCAGAGGCCTTCGGGAATCAGAACAGAGGACATTCCCCTCTATGAACCAGCCGTTTCGCGTCGCGCAAGAGTTTTGAAAGGCGTTCTAAATCCGGTGACCCGCAAAAATATGATGAAGCCATAAAAGAAATGCAGCGTTACGTGGAGTGCCTACAAAACCAGATCAACCAAAACCGCCCCTGAACTGACCGAAAGGAAAACTGATGAAGTGGACAATTTCTCCAGATGAAGGAGTTTATCAAGACGGACATCACGTCATTAAATTCGGCATGAATTCTCTACAGGCGGAACGTGCACTCTGTCCGTACGAAAGCAAAATCGAACGGTGGTCCGAATATTTTAACGCTTATTTTCCT
>NZ_JH976222.1:0-1874 GCF_000306035.1 Acidocella sp. MX-AZ02 | reverse complement strand
ATGGCGTCCGGCCAATAGCGTGGACGGAACCATCCAGGCTACGCCGAGAGAAAGGAAACCACCCTGGCCTATTTCACTGATCGGCGAACACGGCGCGGATGGTCTCAATCGGCATCATCAGCACCTTCTCGCCCAACGGCGAGGCCAAAAAGCCGTGCCGCCGATAGAACGCCATGGCGGTCTCATCGATCGCGTGGGTGACCACCGCCCTGACGCCCGCCACCTCGGACACGGCGAGGCAACGCTTCAATGCATCCGCCAATAAGTCGGTGCCCAGGCCAATGCCATGGTAACGCTGGTCCACCGCCAAGCGGCCGATTAGCATCAGCGGTATCTGCTCGGGCATTCCGCGCCGCAGCTTGGCGCTGGGCAGGGACAAGCGCTGCTCCATGGCCGTGGTGATCGCATAATAGCCGACGACGAGATGTGGCGGCTCGCCAGCGCGTACAACATAGGTTCTCGCTGATAGCCCCTCACTGACCAATGCCCGGTCCCGCAGCCATTCGTCCAAGGACGGGTGGCGGCCATTCTGGAAGCCTGAGACATCGTGTGCTGCGGTCAGGCGTTCCGGCGGCAACAACCGACGTCTCACTGGCTTGGCCTCAACTGCCCTCTTCCCGCCAGTTTTGGCCATTAACGGTCCCAGACTGGCGGCTTGGTCAGCCGCGCCCGCAGTTCCGCCACGTCCTGTGCCGGCGCATCCAGCATCGCCAGAAACGCCTCATGCGCATCGGGCGCCAGGAAGAACACACGCTGATCCAGGATCGTGTCCTCGGCCTGGCGGCGGGCGCTGTCCAGCATGAATTCCGACAGCTTCTGCCCCCGCAGCGCCGCGGCGCGGGTCAGGATTGCCTTGGTCTCAGCCGAGGCTCGGATCTGAATGACATCGTCCTTACGGGCCGGACCGGCAGGGGCTGGCTGGGCCATATCTTATCTCTATTGCAGGCGTGGACAATCGCACAACGTACATACAACGTCAATACATTTTATCTAACTGTCCCCAGCTAAACGGCGCGGTCTTCGGAAAGAGGCTTTGGCCGGCAAGAGCAAGACTTAACCAAATGAGAGGGGGGTATGTTGCCCGCTGCCAAGCCTGACGCCGATCTTGGCAGCCCAATGCGCATCGCTCAAACTTCCCGCATGGTCCCTTTCAAGCCGATCCCTGGCGATGAACCTGCGCTGGCGTATGCGCCGATCCTCAAGGCGGCGCTGCTGACCTTCGACTATGTCGACCAGCACGGCCCAATCGGCTTGACGCCCGCCAAAGCCCTGAAACGATATTTTGTGCAATGGGCGGCCGAAGCTTTCGCATGGCCACGTTACACCGCGAAGGAACTCTACGTCGTCAACAAGGTCTTGAACGAGGCGGACTTTCCGCCTCTGACCGTGTTGCATGACGTCTTGCTCGCCGCCAGGCTCGCGAGGCACGACAATGGCACTTTGCGACTGACGGCCAATGCCAAGCGCTTACGGGACAAACCCGGCGAATTATGGGGATGCTTGGCCACCACGCTGCTCTATGGTCTCGATCATCGCCAATATACCCGCTTCGGTGATGTCATGATCGGCAACTGGGACGTCTTCCTGAATGTCATTAATATCGAGGCGGACCATGCGGTGAGCGAGGAGCGGCTGTTTACCGTGCTGTTCGGTGGCACGGAAACCGATATTTGGACCGCACATTACCGGCTGGCTTCCACCTTCTATCTTCATGTCCTGCGGCCCTTATGCTGGGCCGGCTTGTTGGCCGAGCATGAGGTTGGCGAAGGCTTCGCGAAACGATCGGTCTTCACCAAAACGCCCTTATGGGCAGTTGCCTTCACGCTGGAAACGGACCGGCATTTGCAGCCACCTACACGGCATTGAGCTCGGCC
>NZ_JH976221.1:0-1948 GCF_000306035.1 Acidocella sp. MX-AZ02 | reverse complement strand
GCTAGAATCGAATCAGTTTCTGAAATCGCCCAGGGGATTACGCTACGGGACAATGTCTCATCATTGCCAAGTTGCGCGAGTTCCAACCCCTCACGCAAACGAGCGAGCGGGGAGCGTAAATCATGTGCGATCTCATTTCCAACCTGTCTCAGATTTTCCATGAGGAATTCAATCCGATCCAGCATAAGATTGACGCTTACAGCCAGATCATCAAGTTCGTTTCTGTAGCTGGACCTCGTCAATCTTCGACTAAAATCGCCTCCCATGATTGATTCGAGTGTCGCGTTGATATCCTTTATACGCGAAACCGCGTTCTGACCCAACACGATTCCGGCCCCCAACCCGAGCGCCAGCAGAATACTAAAACCAATAAAAAAGCTTCGAACCAGACGTTGCCTCAGCTCTACAAGGGCGGTCGCGTCTTCGCCAACCACCAGCAAGCCACCATCTGCCAACCGAATTCCCAGATTTCGTGTCGTCATGATGTGAGATGCTGGATGCATAACGATAAGATTATGCCAACTCCAACCTTGCATGCGTGAAGGATCGGCGAGATTTGTCGCAACGACATGCCCCTGAGGGTCGATCAATGTGACAAAGGTGCCGTGTACCACCTCACTTTGCGCCTCGCGTACAGCTTCCATCGCAACCGCCGTACGTAAGATTTCTCCGGGATCGACAATTTCCGCTGCTTCATTACCGATTTGGCGATCCAGAGTGCGGACCATCGCGCCGGCAGTTCCATAATAGATGACCAAAAAAACAAGTCCGGCGCCAAGGGAGGCTAAAATTGCGCCGCAAGCGGCAAGCCTGAAACTGGTTGTACGGATTAGGCTTGGCGATCGCGCCTGCCGCGCGCTTCCAGGACTTTGTTCAATTTGCATCGACACCCAATCGATATCCGACACCGCGTAGCGTATGCAATATCTTCACGGAAAAATCCGATTCGATCTTGACGCGCAAGCGCGATACGTGACTCGCGACAACGCTGGTTCCGGGGTCAAAATCATAATCCCAGACTTTTTCGAGTAGCATTTTGTATGTCGTTATTTTCCCCTGGTTGAGCAACAAAGCCTCAAGAATTTTGAATTCGATCTGGGTTAGAGAAATTTCCCAACCGGCACGTGTGGCAATGTGCTTGCGGCGGTCGAGCCATAGATCGGTGTACGACAGAATGGAGCGCCTAGATGGTGCTGGGCAGCGGCGAATCAGAGCTTCAACGCGTGCGCAGAGTTCTGCAAATGCAAATGGCTTTATCAAATAATCGTCGCCACCGGCACGCAGCCCTTCTACCCTATCGTCAATGCCATCGAGCGCGGTGAGAAACAGCACTGGCACCTCGACACGGGTCTTGCGCAGGGCCTGCACAAGCTTTAGGCCATCATATCCCGGCAACATCCGGTCGACAATCAGCAAGTCCCAGGGGTCAACGCTCGCCCGTAACAGACCGTCATTTGCTGTGGCAACCGTCGTCACCTGATGCGCCTTAAGGGTGAGAGCCTGGCAAACAAGCGCGGCGGCCTGGTGGTCATCTTCTATAAGCAGGATTTTAAAGCCGGTCATCCGGACTTAGCTTTAACGTCCGCTTATATGTTCGCAAGTGATCTTTTTATAACAATGCGCATTGCATTTTCTACGGCAGCGGTTGGTTTCAGGCGGGCCAGTATAACTGGTATCCATCGATACGCTAGGATTAGGCTAACGAACTTATCTTAGCCAGCGCAAATATATTATCGAGCTTAAAAACCACCTTCGACTAATATTAAAATGCCCTCGCGGCATCGTCGGTGATAACCAATTAAATCGAGATTAAGAAAGCTATTTATGCCTCTTGGCATCGCTATATCCGCATGCGCTAGCATTCCTTGGTCTGTTGTAGCCGCATAAGATACTACCACACGGGACCTACGAGATTAGAGATCAGGATTGAGCTTGGGAATGAGATTAG
>NZ_JH976220.1:0-2115 GCF_000306035.1 Acidocella sp. MX-AZ02 | reverse complement strand
GCTAGGATGGTTACGCCGAGATTTCGATGCCTGGAATCAGAGACTGCCCTCTTTTGCGCGGCAGGCTTTAGTGGATAGAAAACAGCGACTCATGGCTCAGAATAATGTCGTGGCAAGCATTGGTTTGCCGATGAAGCGTCGTGCGGACGACGCGCTAACTTATGCGGCTCCCGAAGTCCGCCGAAAGATAAGCCTCGCTCCACCCCCGTTACCAAAGCAAACGTTTAAGCCCGAACCTGCTCTTGATGCAGCTGAATTTGATCATATACTTAACATCATTGGGAAGGTGGCCGTTGTATTCGAGCGCAATCCCTCAACCTTCTCCAAGCTGGGCGAAGAAGCGCTTCGCGACAACATCCTGGTGCATCTGAATGGCCATTATGAGTCAGCAACCGGAGAGACCTTTAATGCGGCTGGTAAGACCGATATATTGATCCGGTCTGGAGAGAAAAACGTCTTTATCGGTGAATGCAAGTTCTGGCACGGCCAGAAAGGCTATATGGAGACCATCGACCAACTGCTATCTTACTTAACTTGGCGTGATACCAAAGCTGCTGTCATCATCTTTAATAGAAACAAAAATTTTTCCGAGGTCCTATCTACAATCCGCGAGATCACCGAGAAACACCAAAACTTCAAGCGTGCCCTACCGCCTTCAGAGGAGACATCGTTCCGATATATTTTCCGTCAGAACGGCGACGAGTCGCGTGAACTTCACCTGGCGGTGTTGGCCTTCGACATTCCGACACCTTAGGAAGACAATGGCTGTTATCATATATTTTAGCTGAAAGAGCTCTGTCCGCTGCCGGCTCAGGTTGTCTAAAATATTAGCCGGAAAGAACGCGCCCATTGTCGCTGTTCCGGCCAATTTTCGGCGTGACCGAAAGTGGACACGCGATGAAAGGGCGGACAACGCCCGCCGTCCATTCCAGAGTTTGTTTTACAAAAAAAACGTTAACACGCTGATGGCGGGCATTGCCCGCACTACGTTCGCTAGAGCCCGGTCCGGGACTCTGCCATGATTGAGCCCCCTACCTTCCGACCTCGGAATAGTGGGACTAAGCTCAGAGAAATACTGTCCGTCACTAAAGTCCCAGCTAATCTTAAACTAGAACAAGGTAAATATGTCCGTCACAATAACAGATCCCGCTATGGAGATTGCTGAACTGATCGACCATCTTCGGAACTTTGCGCCACCGAATCATAACCCCAACTCCCCTCCGCCGGTCTGGATGGCCTTGGCCAACGGCACCAATTTGCGACCAGAGTCGGCGGAAATTATGGAGCTTCTGGCGATAGTCAGGAACAGGTTGGCAAAACTAGCGATTCATGTAAACGAATTTACGGGGCCGGAAATTACGAAGGACATAAAAGACCTTGTGACGGCAGCAATTCACCGGCTTTCTGACGTTTTAAGTCTGCCAAAGCTTGGTTCTGCATGGAAGGATGCCTTGGCCAATTCGATAAAAGCAGAGGATGCAACTGCATTTCGCATGTTCAGTTTCGCTATGCGAAATTATATCCCGCTCAAGAGACTATCAGATGAGGAACGCGAAACCGCGATATTGTCTGTCCGGGAGGCCCTGACTGAGATTGCAGAGAGTGGTGATCTAAAAGTCTGGGAAAAGCAGGCATTATTGGAAGGATACCAAAGAGTCGAGTTCATTCTGAAATATTTTGAGTTTTTTGGCCATGAAGGTCTATCTCGACAGATGATTGTAACAGCAACGGCGACAAAAGTTGTGGCCCAAGGCGCGCTAAAGGCCGGACGATTGAAGAAGGTCGCAACAGCGCTTGCGGTTGTTACAGCGCTTTTGGAAGCCGTGTCGGCACCTAGTGATGCCTGGCATGCGGCAATAGATTACGAGCGATGGGCGCGTACAGGGTTAGCTTCGATGCATGACACGCATAAGCCGGAGCAATTTCTCTTGTCTGCGCCGGAGCAGGCCAGTGGTGCAACGGCGAACACATCGGAAAAGGCGGAAGGCGGGTAAAGCGTCTGAGCGGAGGTGTTGTGGTCCGTAAGGAAGCAAGAATAACTTGCAGACTGGAGTTCCCTTGGGTGGATAAAATAAGCAGGATAATCAACCCTGGATCTCTATATCTGATAATGTC
>NZ_JH976219.1:0-2452 GCF_000306035.1 Acidocella sp. MX-AZ02 | reverse complement strand
GGAGTGCGTAACATGCTTCACCCTGTCATTGCCGAGGTCACGGCCCGGATCATCGAGCGCAGCCGTGGGTCGCGCTCGCGCTACCTACAGCGCGTGGCGCAGGCCGCCAGCCACAAGCCCAAGCGCCATGCCTTGGGTTGCGCCAACCAGGCGCACGGCTTCGCCGGCTGCGGCGCGGGCGACAAGGCCGTGCTGCGCGACGGCGATGGCGGCAGCCTCGCCATCGTCACCGCTTATAACGACATGCTCTCGGCGCATCGCCCCTACGAAACCTACCCGGAGCAGATCCGCGAGGCGGCGCGCAAGGTTGGTGGCGTGGCGATGGTGGCGGGCGGCGTGCCGGCCATGTGCGATGGGGTGACGCAGGGCGAGGCCGGCATGGAGCTGTCGCTGTTCTCGCGGGACGTGATCGCGCTGGCAACCGGCGTGGCGCTCTCCCACAACACCTTCGATGCCGCTTGTTTCCTGGGGATTTGCGATAAGATCGTGCCCGGGCTGGTGATCGGCATGCTGAGCTTCGGGCATCTGCCCTCGGTGCTGATCCCCGCCGGACCGATGCCCTCCGGCCTGCCCAATTCCGAAAAAGCCAAGATCCGCCAGCTTTATGCGGAAGGCAAGATCGACCGCGCGGCGCTGCTGAAGGCGGAAGGCGAAGCCTACCACGCGCCGGGCACCTGCACCTTCTACGGCACCGCCAACACCAACCAGATGCTGGTCGAGATCATGGGGCTGCATGTGCCAGGCGCGGCCTTCGTGAATCCCGGCACGCCTTTGCGCGACGCGCTGACGGATTTCGCGGTGCAGCGTGTGATGAGCCAAACGGCACTGGGCGAGAATTTCCAGCCGGTGGGCCGGATGATCGATGAGCGCAGCTTCGTGAATGCGATCGTCGCGCTGCACGCCACCGGTGGGTCGACCAACCATACCATCCATCTGCTGCCGATGGCGGCGGCGGCGGGGATCACCATCACCTGGCAGGATCTTTCGGATCTGGCGGCGGTGACGCCTTTGCTGTGCCGCATCTATCCCAATGGCCAGGCCGATGTGAATCATTTCCACGCCGCCGGCGGCACCGGGTTTTTGATCCGCGAGCTGATCGAGGCCGGGCTGCTGCATGAGGATGTGGACACCATCATGGGCAAGGGGCTCTCCGCCTACATCAACGAGCCCTATCTGGAAGACGGCAAGCTCAACTGGCGCGAGGCGCCTGCATCCAGCGGGGATGAGAAAGTGCTGCGCCCGGCCGCCAACCCGTTCCAGCCGACCGGCGGGCTGAAGCTGCTCAGCGGCAATCTCGGCCAGGCGGTGGTGAAAACCTCCGCGGTGGCGGAGGAACGGCATGTGCTGGAGGCCCCCTGCCGGGTGTTCCACAGCCAGGAGGCGGTGCAGGCGGCGTTCAAGGCTGGGGAGCTGAACAAGGATGTTGTCGTGGTGGTGCGCTTCCAGGGGCCGAAGGCGAATGGCATGCCGGAATTGCACAAGCTGATGCCGCCGCTTGGGGTGTTGCAGGATAAGGGCTTCAAGGTGGCGCTGGTCACCGATGGCCGAATGTCCGGCGCCTCGGGCAAGGTGCTCTCCGCCATCCACGCCACACCGGAGGCGCTGGCCGGCGGCCCGCTCGCCAAGCTGAAGGATGGCGACATCGTCCGCGTCGATGCCAAGGCCGGCACGTTGAGCGCGCTGGTGGATGCGGCTGAATGGGAGGCGCGCGCAGAGGCGCTGGCGGATCTCGATGACAGCCATCACGGCACCGGGCGGGAGCTGTTCGCCCCCTTCCGCCATCTGGTCAGCCGCGCCGATCTTGGCGCTAGCATTTTCGCCTACGAGGAGTCGCACGCATGATCCAGGAGGGTTTGGAAACCATCATGAAGCTCGCCCCGGTGATCCCGGTGGTGATCATCGATGATGTCGCGGATGCGGTGCCGCTGGCCCGCGCTTTGGTGCAAGGCGGGCTGAAGGCGATCGAAATCACGCTGCGCACGCCTGTAGCGTTGGAGGCGATCCGCGCTGTGGCGAATGAGGTTGAGGGGGCGGTGGCCGGGGTCGGCACCGTGCTCACCGCCAAGCATTACAAGCAGGCGGCGAAGGCCGGCGCGCAATTCGCCGTCTCGCCAGGGGCGACGCGCAAACTTCTGGATGCGGCGGAGGATGCGGATCTGGCGCCGCTGCCCGGCATCGCCAGCGCCTCGGAGGCGATGGTGCTGATCGAGCGCGGCTATCGGTTTGCGAAATTCTTTCCGGCCGAGGCGGCGGGCGGGGCGCCATTCCTCTCCTCCATCGCCTCGCCGCTGCCGCAGCTGCAATTCTGCCCGACCGGCGGCATCACCCCGGAGATCGCCCCGCGCTATCTGAAGCTGCCCAACGTGCTCTGCGTCGGCGGCTCCTGGATGGTGAAGAAGGAGCTGGTGGCGGCGAAGGATTGGGCCGCCATCACCAAGCTGGCGGCAGAGGC
>NZ_JH976218.1:0-3135 GCF_000306035.1 Acidocella sp. MX-AZ02 | reverse complement strand
GTAACCGATGCGAGTCCGCCACCTCGCGGCGCGGTTTGATTTACTGGACAGTATGCCCCTGAATTTGTGTGGGGCGATATTGTGGATAATGACGGTCCTAAAGCCAGACATCAGCACAGTCATGAGGACAATGGCTACCATCGTGTTGAGCTGATCACCGGGCGGCGTCGGCGGCGGGATTGGACGCGGGAGGAGAAGGCGGAGATTCTTGCCGCGAGTGCTGCGCCTGGTGCCGTGGTTACGCAGGTTGCGCGCCGTTATGGGGTGAGCCGGGGCTTACTTTGGACATGGCGTCGCCAGGCGATGAATGATTTGGCGATGGCGGGGGATTTTGTTCCGTTGCGCATTGTGGATGATGTGGCTGGTTGCCCTATGGCTGAACCGGCTGGACCGCCCTCGGCCCGGGATCAAGCCGTGGGATCGATTGAGATAGAGATCGGGCGTACCCGGATCCGGGTGGAAGGCGCGGTTGACCAGGCTGTTTTGCGGCAGGTGCTTGGTCTGATCGGGCCAGCCCGATGATCCTGGGCATTCCGGCCCGGCCGGGGTTAAGGGTGATGGTGGCGTCCAAGCCGGTCGACTTTCGTAAAGGCATGGATGGTCTTGTTGCCCTGGTGGCGCAAGTTTTGGCGGCCGATCCATTTGCGGGCGATGTCTTCGTGTTCCGGGCCAAGCGCGCGGACCGGCTTAAACTGCTGCTTTGGGATGGCACGGGGCTTTGCCTGGTGACCAAACGATTGGAGGCAGGCGGATTTACCTGGCCGCCGGTGCAGGACGGGGCCGTCACACTGAGCCCCGCGCAGATACGCCTGCTGTTTGCTGGCATGGATTGGACGCAGATTGCAGCACGCTCTCCGGCGCTGGTGAGGCCCTCGATCCCGGCGGAAAATTCGCAGAAATTGCTGTAATTTGCTGGCGGCACAGCGGGCCTGTTTGGTAGCTTGCGTGCATGTCGGATGACCAACATTCCCCGCATGATCCAGCGCATCTGCTGGCATTGAATACAGCCCTGCGGGCGGAGAACGAGAACCTCCGGGCCGTTGTGGCGGCTTTGAAGCGGGCCTTGTTTGGTGCACGATCCGAGAAACAAGTTGAGCCCGAGGCCCAGTTACCGCTCGCTTTGGATGACCTTTCCGGCACGCCGGTGGAACTCGCCAAACCGCCAACGCCGGCGAACGCAAACCGGCCGCCGCAGCGAAAGGCGGCGCGCAATATTGGCGGGCTGCCGGTGCATCTGCCGCGGGTGGACATCACGATCGAGCCGGAGCGCAAGGCTTGCCCTTGCTGTCAGGGCAAGCTGCATGTGATCGGCGAGGATGTCAGCGAAATGCTCGACGTGGTTCCGGCAGTGTTACGCGTAAAACGCATTCACCGGCCGCGCTATGGCTGCCGCTCTTGTGAAGGGGCAGTGGTGCAGGCCAAGGCGCCGCCGCGACCGGTCGATGGCGGGCTGCCGACCCCGGCGCTGCTCGTGCATGTGGCGGTGATGAAATTCGCCTGGCACATGCCGCTGAACCGGCAGGCGCAGATGCTGGCCGGCCAGGGGATCATGCTCGACCGCTCGACTTTGGTGCATTGGGTCGCCCGGCTGGCTTGGTGGTGCAAGCCATTGCATGAATTGCTGAGCGCCATCGTTTTGAGCGCGCCAAAACTATTCTGCGATGACACGCCCTTGCCGGTTCAGGATCGCACCCGCAAACGAACGCGCATCGCAAGGATCTGGGCCTATGCGATCGATGACCGCCCCTGGGGCGGAGCACTGCCGCCGGCGGTGGTGTATTTATATGCAGAGGATCGCAAAGGTCAGCATGTCGAGGAACATCTCGCGGGCAAAGCTTGCGTGCTGCAGGTTGACGGCTATGCCGGATATAATCGGTTGACCCGGCGCGGCCGTGCCGGCGGCCCTGTGACGCTGGCTTTTTGCCTGGCACATGCACGGCGAAAGTTTTTTGAGGTGCATAAGGCAACGGATTGTCCGGTCGCCGCCGAAGCGTTGCTGCGCATTGCTGAAATCTACCGCATCGAGAAGCGTATCCGCGGCACCAGCCCCGAAGCACGCGTGGCCGTGCGCCAGGCGGAAACCCTGCCGCTGTTCGAGACGTTCAAGCCTTGGCTGCTCGACAGGCTGGCGGAAACTTCGGCCAAATCCACGCTGGCCAAGGCGATCCGCTACACGCTGGGTCATTGGGCCGGGCTGTGCGTGTTCCTGAACGATGGCCGGGTGGAGGTGGACAGCAACATCGTTGAGCGCAGCATCAGGCCCATTGCCTTGGGCAGAAAAAATTCTCTCTTCGCCGGCAGCGCCGGCGGCGGTGAGAGCTGGGCGATATTGGCCTCTCTCATCAACACGGCAAAATTGCACGATCTCGATCCGCAGACCTATCTCACCGATGTGCTGGAGCGGATGGTCTCGGGCACGACGAAGGCAAATGCGTTGGGCGAATTATTGCCGTGGAACTGGAAGGCGGCGCAGACCCAAAAGGCCATTGCGGCATGAGGCAGGCTGGCACCCGAACCGCGCAGGCTGACAGTGCGATGGATATGGAAATGCTCGACGCCTGGCTGGAGAAACAGAACCGCGTCATCGATGGCGTCTCGATGCTCGACGGCTATCTCGCCGCCATTGTCGTTGGTCCCTCCTCGATCTCCCCAGATGAATGGTTCTTTGATCTGCTTGGACCCAAGGGCAATATCGCCACCGCGCATAGCAAAACACTCAAGGCCATTATGGCGATCGTCGCCAGGCATAACGCCATCAGCGAAACCCTCTCGACCGCGCCACAAACATACGCACCAATCTTCCAACGCACCGACGCCGGCGTCGTATTCGCCGGACCATGGTGCCTGGGATTTGCCCATGCCATGAAGCTGCGATGGAGCGCCTGGGCGCCGCTGCGCGAGGCACGCGGTATCGAATGCGGCCTCATGTTACCGATCATGCTCTATTGTGCCGACCAGATCGGCGCGCCAATCAACCCACCGCCAAACGGCATCAATACAAAAGACTACCTCAAAACCGCCTACCACGACATCCCGCTCGTTATCCCCGCAATCAGAGAATTCTGGATGCCACAGCGCGTCGCCGAAGCCTCACGGTAGATCACAGCATAGCCCGTGGGGGGCTCACATCGGTTA
>NZ_JH976217.1:0-3427 GCF_000306035.1 Acidocella sp. MX-AZ02 | reverse complement strand
GCAGGAATATGTTGCTTAGCGTGTTATGTTGCGGAATTCCGGACCATGCCTTTTGGCCTGACATGACCTCAGATCGCCGCAACATAATCTCCTGCGTCACAAGGATTTGAGGAAGGCCATGAGGTCTTTATCGTTTTTCCATGACCGGCCGAGTTGAGGCTGCCCCACCTCGCAGAGTGCCACAGCTTGGGCTTTGAGTGTTATGTCGATCTCTGCATAGATATTGGTGGTGCTGATCGAGACATGGCCGAGCCAGGCGCGGACGGTATTGATGTCGACGCCGGCAAGGACGAGGTGGCAGGCTGTCGTATGCCGGATCACATGCGGGGTTATCGTTCTACCAGCTAACGCCGGCACCCGGGCGGCACAACGTTCGATCAGCCGATAGACGCCAAAGCGCGTGAAAGGCGTTCCAAGCCTGCTCACGAAGACCGCATTTTCGGCCGCGCGGCCGAGCACTCGTTGGGCCAGCACGGCTTTTGTCTCCGGCCAAAGCGGGCACTGGCGTGTCTTGCCACCTTTTCCATGCAAGGTGACCAGATCATGCCCCCTGTTGCCGTGCTCAAGCTGTAGATCACGCACCTTCAATTGCGTGGCCTCGGAGACGCGCGCCCCGGTATTGTAAAGAAAGAGCAGCAGCGCATATTCGTCACGCCCCCTCGGCGTCTTCCGGTCAGGCACGGCGAGCATGGCCTCCATTTCTGGCCTAGCCAACCAGCCGACCGGCTGCTGCATGGATTTTTTGGATGCGATGGCCCGGATATGGCCGCACCATTCGATATGGGCTGGGTCCCGGCTGCCGATGAAACGGGCAAACGCCCTGATGGCGGCAAGGCGCTGGTTACGGGTCCGGGCGGAACATCCCCGGTCCTCCTCCAGATGTGCCAGGAACTGCAGCACATGCTGGGTTGAGAGATCGCGCACAGCCAGCCGGTCCACGGGCTTGCGCAATTTGCGGCTGATGAACGGTAGCAGCAAAGAGAATGTATCCCGATAGCTGGAGCGCGTGTTCCGCGCCAGGTTGCGCTCGGTGACGATATGTTCGGACAGGAAGCGCCGCAGCCATGGGCCGAGGGTTACGAGATCATGCATCCTGGCCTCCATGCGCATAGCATGCAAATCGCAATGATGCCTGCTGCAGCAGCTCCGGTGTCATCGTCAGGTAGATTTTGGTGCCTTCTAGATCGGCATGGCCGAGATAGGTGGACAGTACGGGCAGCAATCTCTGCACATCCGCGCCCTGTCGATACCATGCTGTGAGGCTGTGGACCGCGAAACTGTGCCGGAAATCATGCAGCCTGGGGAACAGCCGGCCACCCGCTCTGCCATGGACACCGGTGATGCGCCGTAAGGCATCGAATGCCGCCTGAACGGTGCTGCTTGCAAGCCGCGTTCCGTCCCGATTTGCGAGCAGGAAGGATTCCTCATCTGACGCTGCCACGCCAGGGCGGCGCAGAGACATATAATCCGCCAATATTGACGCCAGGTGTGGTCCGAGCGGAACCAGCCGGCTTTTATAAAACTTGGTGGCACGTATTGTCAGGACGGCTGCTGGCAGTTCGACATCCGCCAGCGTGAGACTCATCGCTTCGCCGGCGCGCAACCCGGCGCCATACAACAGCAGCAAAAGCATCCGGAATGTATCGGCATCCAGCTGCACTGCACCCGCGCGGCTGGCTTCTATGGTGTCGCGGTCGAACAGCCTCCGCAGTTCGTCACGCGCATAAATATGCGGCGGCGTCCGGGTTGGCGGCCTCGGCTCGTTGTCCGGCATTGGTGAGGCGCTTGCATGGCCGCGGCCGATCGCATGACGCCAAAATCCGGCCAGCGCGTGATATTTGTTCTCACGCAGCCGCGTCAGCTGCCCATTGCCAGTCAAAAAAGAAAGGATATGCGCCGTGGTGACAGCATCGCATGCGGCATCGCCGTCGGCATATCTCAGAAAGCGACGCAGGATGCTTGCGCTGCCGATGAACTTCGCACCATGCGCCTGCCGGAGGGCAATGTATTGTTCGATGGCTTCTCGCAGTGTCATGCCAACCCCTCCAAATCGAGAGCCGCCACCTCGCGTAGCGCAGCGAGGTTGACCTTGGCGTAAATTGCCGTGGAGGATGGATCCCGGTGCCCCAGAAAATCCCCGATTACCTTCATCGATATGCCCTGGTCTAGGAGATGCTGGGCTGCGGCGTGCCGCAGCGCATGGGGGCCTCGCCGCCCGGCGATAATGCCAATATTTGCGAGGCGACTGGCGACGATCCCGCTCAGGGATTTTCTGTCGAGCGGCCGTATCGGCGCACATGATGTGAAGAAGAGGCTGCGCCCGAAGCCGGTTGGCCGGGCATTCCGCACGTAGCTCAGAATGGCCTGGCCGACGCTTTGCGTCAGCGGCCACAAATGGGTCCGGCCAGGCTTCGGGCAGCGCACACGGAGCCGCTCATTCTCCCAATCCAGATCGTCCAGTTGCAGGCCGGCGACTTCTCCCGCCCTCAGTCCGTAAGCGATAAACAGCATCAGAACCGCGCGGTCGCGTTTGTCGACCGGACGGTCGCCCTGGACCGAAGCCAGCAGACGCAAGACATCCTCGCGCGGCAAACCCTTCGGTATCGTCTCATCGGCCATGAACCCCGGTACCATGATGCCCGCGGCTAATCCCGACCGACACCAGCCGCGCGCTTCGGCAAATATAAAGAATGCCTTCAGACGCTGGGCGTAATCATGTATCGTCCGGCGGTTCCAACATCCGCGTTTGCGCTCCGCCATAATGGCGGCATCTACGTCCACCATCCGAAGGATGCTCAGCGTGATGCCGCGCTCCGCCAGCCAGATAAAGAAATGATCGGCGGCCCGGCGGTAGCTTTGAATTGTTGCCTCGGACAAACCGCGTTCTGCGCGCAGCCACCCTTCAAAAATGGTAGCTTCGGCATGGTGCGGGTGGCAGGAGGTCACGGGTTCATCGAGCCATCCCAGGAAACGGAGCCACTGTATCCCGAAGCTTACGAACCGCTCGTACACTTTGAGCGAGGCCGCCCGCTTACATCTACGTTCCTTCGGCCGTGCCCAGATTGCGGCTGCAGCCTCGACTTGCAGAACGGTCACCGTGCTGCCTTCCTGCAGATCCAACAGCCGGATCAGGCTCAGTTGAGCATTGGCAGCCCTGCGCAAGGTGCTCCGGCGAGCCCCGAGCCTTTGGAGACATCGCAGATAATGGGCTCGCTGCTCGGCGAGCGGCGCCGTCTGATATTTTTTGACGAATGCCGGAATGACAAAGAGTTCTTCAAACATGGTCGTGTCTCCTTGATGGTGGAGACGCAATCATGCCGATCTGGCGCCGTTGGGAAATTATGTTGACTGCCGGTTAGCCAGTTGGCGGGCCGGCTACCAATGACGGGCACTCCGCAACATAATACGCTAAGCAACATATTCCTGC
>NZ_JH976216.1:0-6532 GCF_000306035.1 Acidocella sp. MX-AZ02 | reverse complement strand
GCTAAAGAAAGCCGCTGATTTGATCCCCCTGGGGGCGGGGGAGCCAGTGACGATCGAGGCCCTGCCGACCAAAATCTTTGATATACTCTCAAGGACACAAATTAGCCTTTCTTCAAAGTCCGGCGCGCGCATTCCGATTACCCGTCACGGCAACGGCGCACAAAGCCTTGCAGTGATCTGCCTATTCGACGCATTCCTGCAAAGCCGGTTGGAATCGTCATACGGTGAACATGCCGAACCATTACTGGCGCTGGAAGAGCCGGAGGCTCATCTGCACCCGTCTGCCGCGAAAGCAGTAGGTACGATGCTGCAGACGCTATCGGGCCAAAAGATCATCACGACCCACTCGGGCGATCTGCTTGCCGGAGTACCGCTCACCAAGATTCGGCGGCTATCTCGCCGAAACGGTGAAATCCGTGTCCATCAGATCGGCGAAGGCGTCTTCACAAAGGAAGAGCTCCGCAAGCTCGATTACCAAGTCAGATTGTCGCGGGGAAGCTTACTATTTTCCCGCTGCTGGCTGCTTGTCGAAGGCGAGACAGAAGGCACTTTGCTGCCGGAATGCGCTCGAATCCTGGGCTGCGACTTGGACGCCGAGGGAATTTCGTGCATCGAGTTTTCTCAGGTCGGGGTTGAGAAAATTATTAAATTGGCTGATCAACTCGGAATTGCATGGTTTGTGGTGGCTGATAATGATCAAGCTGGCTTGAGCTATGAAACGTCGGCAAAGTCCCAGCTCGACGGCCGGCCTGCATCCGATCATATTAAGGTTCTCGATCATGGTGACATGGAAGTATTTCTCTGCATTGAAGGGTTCGGGTCGATCTATGAGGCCAGTGTTGCTTCGCAGAAATCGTCACAGGTGAAAGCAACCAAGGGAACGTCGTTGTATTGGAAACAAGTCACCGACGCGCAGAGTAAGAATGCTAAGCCACGAAACGCGCTGGCTGTGGTCGATGAGATGGCGAAGCAGGGAAAAGCCGGCGTTCCCACTCTTTTGTCCAACATAATTGGCCAGACTCAAACCCTTGCGCGGAGCAACGGCTGATGGCGCTCAATCTCCACACGCTCAACGAAAACCAGCTTGCCGCAGTCCAGTGGCAGGAGGGTCCGCTTCTGGTGCTTGCTGGCCCTGGGTCCGGAAAAACGCGTGTCCTGACTTTCCGTATTGCCCGGTTGATCGAATCTTCTCCCGGTAGACATTTCAAAATCCTCGGCCTGACGTTCACCAATAAGGCCGCCGCAGAGATGCGGGAACGGATCGAGATTCTCGTGCCCGATGCGAGCGAACGCACGCAGCTCACTACCTTTCATTCGTTTGCAGCCGACATTCTACGCCAGCACGGTCACCACCTCGGTCTAAGGCCGGATTTTACGCTTCTTTCGCAGGATACGGATCGCCACTCCCTGCTAGATGAGGCGATTTCTGATGTGGACCTATCGCAATCGCGGTTGAACGTCACCGGCGAAAGACTGCTGCCCCTCGTGAATCGGTTGATTGAGAATGACATCGCACCGGATATGGCGGCGGATGCACTGTCGCGTGGCTCGCTGGATGAGCCTGAAACGCTGGCTGCGATATACGCGAAATACCGATCGCTCATGATTGCTAACAACACGTTGGATTTCGCAGGCTTGATCGCAGAGGCGCTCAATCTCTTTCGTTCAAGGAGCGGCGTTCAACGGCAGATTCAACGTGTTTATGCCTATATCTGCGTCGATGAATTTCAGGATACTAACCTGACGCAGGCGAAGATATTGCAGCTGCTGGTTAATCCGACGACAAAAAATTTGTTTGTTGTCGCCGACGACGACCAGATTATTTACCAGTGGAATGGCGCCAGCCCTGAGAGGCTTTGGGCACTGCGTTGCGAGTTCGACATGCAGCTGCTGCAGCTGCCGCAAAATTATCGTTGCCCACCGGCGGTTGTGGAATTGGCCAACAAACTAATTGCGCATAATTTCAGTCGTTCGTCCGAGAAAATGGCACTTGTAGCTCACAAGACTACGGTTTCTGGTGACATGATACGCGTGCGTCAATTCGATATGGTGGATGAAGAAATTGTGTGGATTGCTTCCGATATTGCTGCCCGGCCGGCGCCGGCCCGTTCGCGTTGTGTGATACTGGCGCGAACGCGCAAGCTGCTCGATCTCGCTGTCGAAGCTCTGACAGCCAGTGGCCTACCAGGATTTCTTGCGATACGGAAAACAGAATTTGAAAGCGCATCGCTTCGATGGCTTCATGCCATTCTGCGGCTCGCGAACGCCCCAAGCAGCCGCGAGCAGCTTAGCCGGGTCTGTAAGAGTTTCTATTCTTTGGAAGGTATCAACATCGCCGCTAGCGATGTCGTCGCGCATGCCAGCGCGGGAGATGGAAATTATCTTCGCGGCTGGGCGGATGTCGTGCTGGCACGGGAAGGGCTGTCCTCTGATGCTCGTATCCTCGTCAAAGACCTGATCAGCAAGCTCGTTGATCGCCTGGACTTCTGGGCGTTCCTTAAGGATGCGTTCGCTTGGCTAGACGGGTTACCGGACACGAAACCTGACCCGGATGGCGTATTTAACGAATACCACGAAGAGAAGGCGACCTGGCATGACCTCGTGGGAGATGTGTGCGCCCAATACGGGCGCCCAGAAGTGACATTGCATCTGCTGTTGCAGGAATTCGACCTGCGCTCAAAGTCGCCGCCGCCGCCGATGAATGGTATCCCCTGCTATACGATCCATTCCGCTAAGGGCATGGAATTCCACCACGTCTACGTCATGGGCTTAGTCGAGGACCAGTTGCCGAGTTGGGCTGCAATCAAGAAGGGAGATGACAGCCGCGATATGCAGGAAGAGCGCCGGAACTGTTTCGTCGCAATTACGCGTTCGCAAGAAACTCTGACGTTAACTTACTCTCGTAGGGTCAGCGGCTGGGCAAAAACCCCATCCAGGTTCCTTCGTGAAATGCAGCTTATTTGAGGCGCCACTCAGAAGCCAATATCCATCAATTTTGTGTCGCTGAACAATCGCATGTTTCGTCTATCCGCGCTGTTAATCCCAAAGGAGACAGTCTACTTTCGGCCTATCCTGCCTATAATCGAAATCATTGATGGGAGCCGACGAATCGCAGATGTCAATAAGAAAGCAGCTATTTTTTGAATCGCCGCGAATAGATAAATCATTTACGACTGATAATGGGCGCGAATATTCGTAAACTCTGTCAGAAGGCAGCTCCAACATAGCCAACCCTCTCTGATTATTCAAAAGTTTTTGGTGCAGCTTTTTTCAAAAAGCTGCGTTTGTTGTTTCGAAATTTTTTCCTCCCGATATCGACATTTCCCAAAAGTTCCCACCAATTTACATAACAAACCCCGCCCGGCATCGCCGGGCGGGGTTCATCACGTTTGTTACTCCCCGTTTTGCTTACGGCTACGGGACCAGATGAGTGTGTAACCATCGCCGCTTTCATCGTCGAAGAGGTTGGCGTAGATCGGCGCGCTGAAGCTCGGGTCATCCAGCTTGACCGAGATATAATCGCGTCCCTCGGCGGAACGTTTTGACCATCCAGCACCCAGCTCCGCCCTGCCGCAGAATATACGATGGCTAGGTGCGTTGTCGTTGCTGCGGTTGGTTTCAGGCACGATGCGGACATTCTTCGTCTGTACGCTCAAGGTCACAATCTCGCCGTGGATTTCATTGCCGGCTTTCTTGAAGGTTCCGATGGTAGCCATGTCAAATCTCCTGTGCTGTTTCGAGCCCGCGACCATCGCAGCCTCGATGGCGATCTATTGACCGGGGGCACGATCGGCCTGCACCGTGTTCGGCCGTAGCAAAGCGAAGGATGGCGGGGTCTGGCTTTTTTTGAGCGCAGCGTCCGCGAGGAGGCAGCATCGCTGCCGGGGAAAAAAGCCGGAGGCCGCCATTGCAGGAAGGCGATCGTCCTTCGGTCAGATCAGCCAATGAGAGGCCGCGTGGCGCGGCTTGGGACAGGCATTCAGGAGATGTTTGGCGACACTCGAGGTTCTCATCAAAGCGGCATCATCCATGGTGGATGCACGAGACCTGTCTTGCAGACGCAGTTGCGCCATCATGCCGCGTATAACCGGCTGCGTCACCACTGCCCCTGCCCTCGCATCAATGGACAAGCGGATTGGTCGGCACATGGTCATGCGTTTTGCCGTGGAGCGATCATTCTGGCCAAGCGATGAGTCGAGATGCACACCCGACCCTGCCAATCCACGATAATGCCGCGCGAGGGCAACGACTTTTGCGTTCATTCGATACGAAAAACCGGATACACACCGCGACAAACCCCGCCGGTGATGCCGCGCGGGCGAGCATCATGCCGCGGTGAGCGTCTCAATCAGCGGGCAGGCGGCATCGGTTCCCGCATCGCAGCGCTTCACCGCATCCGCCAGCACGCGCTCCATGGCCCGCAAATCAGCAATCCGCGCCCGCACATCTTTCAAATGCGCGGCGGCAAGCTCCCGCACATCTGCGCATGCGTCAGCCCCGGCACCTGACAGGCGCAGCAATTGCCGCACCTCCTCCAGCGTAAACCCCAGCTCCCGCGCGCGCCGCACGAACACAAGGCGGCCGATATCGGCGGTCTCGTACAGCCGGTAACGGCCCCGCCGGCGCGGCTTCGGCAGGATGGCGATTTTCTCATAGAAGCGGATCGTCTCGATCGCACAGCCCGTACGCCGCGCGAATTCCCCGATCGGCATGGCATCTTGCATCACTTGGCGCACGGCAATCTCCATCAGCCCTTGAGTCTGTAGTTACTACAGATGTTAGGAGAGCGGGTAGCCCTTATCGGCGCAATCAGGAGATCACCCGCATGCCGCCAAATTTGAACGAACCAAGCCCGGCCACTGCCGCCCGCCCCCTTCGCGATACAGGGGCCACCTTGCTCACTTTAAGCGGCTTTGCGGCGGCATTCGGGGTCGCCTCCTGCTGCGGTTTGCCTTTCCTGCTGGCGACAATGGGAATCGGCTCCGCCTGGCTGTTCGGTATCGCCTCCCTGGCCGCCCCGCACAGGGGCTCACTACTCGTAGCCGGGGCCATCTGCCTTGCGGGAGGTGCCGCGCTGTTTTGGCGCCGACGGGCGGTTGCTGACGCCTGCGCCCCTGGCGGGCTGTGCGCCAAACCGGCCATGCGCGGCATGACGCTGGTCGCGCTGCTGGCCGGGTTCGCCCTGCTGACGATCGGCTATCTCTATGCGTGAAACATCTGTGATTCTGGAATCAACGCTCACCTGTCCGAATTGCGGCTTCCAGGCGACCGAAACAATGCCGACCGATGCCTGCCAGTATTTCTATGAATGCAAAGGCTGTGGCGTACTGCTGCGCCCCAACCATGGCGATTGCTGCGTGTTCTGCTCCTTCGGCACGGTGCCCTGCCCGCCCATCCAGGCAGCTGACGGTAAAGGCGGGTGCTGCACTCCAGCTTGATGCCACCCAGGCTCGCCTGACGCATCCCGATGGTCACCGCCGTGACGATCGTGGCAATGACCATCATGATAACCATGGATGGAATGGGATAGGTTGAGGCTATCCGCCCCCATTCCCAAAGCTCCACACCGGAATGCCGAGCTTCTTGGCCTTGTCGGCGAGGTTCTCCTGGATGCCGGTGCCGGGAAACGCCATCACGCCAATCGGCAATGCATCCAGCAGCGCGTCATTGCGCCGGAACGGGGCGGCCTTGGCGTGCCTTGTCCAGTCGGGGCGGTAGGCAATCTGCGTGACCTTGCGCGCATCGGCCCAGGCGGCGGCAATGCGCTCGGCACCCTTCGGGCTGCCGCCATGCAGCAGCACCATATCCGGGTGCTTGGCGTGTGCTTTGTCGAGCTTGTCCCAGATCAGGATGTGGTCATTGCATTCCATCCCGCCGGTGAAGGCGATTTTGGGGCCGCAGGGTAGCAACGGAGCAATCTGTGCCTGGCGCTTGGCGGCAATAAAATCCCGGCTATCGATGAGGGACGCGGTCAGCGCCCGGTGGTTGACCATTGAGCCTGAGCGTGGGCGCCAGGCGTTGCGTGTATGGCGTTCAAACTGCTCGGCGGCCTGATCGCGGAAGAATTCCAGGCAATCACGCCGCTCCAGCAATGTCTGCCCCTCCGCCGTCAGCCGTTCAAGTTCGACGGAGCGTATCTCCGAGCCGTCCTGCTCCTTCTGGCTGCGTTTCTGCGCCTGCTCGTTATCGTCGAGCTGCCGCTCGATCCGCCCACCTGCGCGGTGGAACAAATTGACCGTGGCCCAGAGCAGTTCCTCCAGGTCAGGCTCCAGGCGGGTGTCACTCAAGGTAGCGACAAAGGCATCAAAGATGTCGGCGACAGCGCCTGCAATCAGCGGCGCTTCTGGCAAGGGCCGCGGGTCGGGCTCTTCCTGGCCAGGATGGTAGCCATAAAGTTGCAACTCGTTGAGAATATGCGCGGTGGGTGAGGATGCGTGCGGTGGCTCATAGCCGGTATCGTCATAATCGCGGGTCATGGAATGCTCCTGTTTGCCGGAAGCCCGCGCCCATCGCGGCCTTCCATGGCGATCCA
>NZ_JH976215.1:6915-9927 GCF_000306035.1 Acidocella sp. MX-AZ02 | reverse complement strand
ACAGGAGCAATCGGCAGGCCGGTTGTGGGCTAAAGGGGGCCGATAGCGGACTGGCTGTTTCCGGTTCGTGATGGGTCAAAGCGGCCATTCCCCGATGCCGTTCGCCCTCTGACTGTCGAAAAATGACAGCGGCCACTCCGAGGCGCGTTGGGCATTCATCGGCCAATACACCGGAATCCTTCCTTGACCACTTTCCTGCAATCGTTGCTAGAATCGGTGCGCCGCGATACGTTGGCTCAAATCGCCACGCACGTTGAATGATAGGTAAAAATGTTCCGAATTTCATTCGTTTCTGTGGCCATATGCGCTTCATCCATAATTCCGAACAAAGTGACGCGCGAATTCCCCAGGCTTGTCAGAAGCGCGGTGATTATAGCAGGCGGAACTCTCAGTTTTGTGTTGACTGCATTACCAGCTACTGCGGCACCACCCTGCGGGCAGAACGAGCTTCCCTATTATGCTTCATATCCTATTCCTGGCGTACCTGCGTCTAGTTGGGGCAGCTTCCTTAACATTCATTGGTCCAATGCGCAGATCAGTAACCCTCCCTGGTTTGATGCAAACGCCATGCTTGCGGCTGCAAAAGCGGCGCCAGACGGAAGCTGGGGGCAGAATCCCGTGGACCAACCAGTGGACCCGTACTTATACCTACAGACGAAGACATTTGTTCCACTGACACCAGCCTCACCAGCCCAAACTGCCCAATATCAGCAAGGGGCAGCGGCCTTCCACGCGGACAACTACGATGCCGCGATCGCGTCATTTGACAAAGTCGCTGCAGATCAGACGTCGCCATATCACGCCGCGGCCGCATACTCTGCGGCCCGGGCCGCCTTGAGCAACGGAAATTATGCGGGCGGTTTCCAGCGCATCGCTGCCCTACTGAGCAACCCCGCAATGCAGGAATTCTACAGTGCTACCTACGATTTAACGGGCACTCTGGCTTGGCAGCAACCCGACGCTAGACTTCTTGCAGCGCGCTTGGCGGAAATATCGCATCTGTTGACTGCCCCGCATGACCTGGTTTGCCAGGAACCGGAACTTACTACTCTTCAACAGAATGCAAGCGACGATATGCTGGTGCTAACCCGCATTACATCACGCACTGTCATGGATCAGATACGAGTCAATAATCCATTTGCTGATTTGGCTTGGACAATTGCCCAGCCCACTTCCTACACCCAGCCACAAAACTGGGCTCATGGCATGCCTCCCCAGATGGTTGCCTTTCCGGGCTTCGAGGCTTCGGGCGCCAAGCTGCCACCAGATGTAGAGGCCGCCTACCCTGGACTAACCCAGCACGCCCGTGAGGAGTGGCTCGCTACGAAAAACCCACTTTGGGCCTATGCCTTGGCTATCCGCACAACTAATCCGTCCGACGTCGCGCTGCTGCAAAACGCCCGCGATATCTTGCCAAGTTATGCAAGTGATCCAGTTCTTAACGCAGAGAGCTGGAATGTGCCGTCCGCTCTTTCCAGCCTGGATGCAGCGCTTTTTGAGCAGCAGGTGCGTATTTTGCTGATGAACGGCCAGCCCGGCGCAGCGATCGCTCTCATGCAATCGGGGCTAACACCAACAGCCCCTGCCCTGCCAGATAAGTTGCTTTCCTCCACGCCGGGTCGCCGAAACGGTGACTTTTACGCATTTATCGTCAATGGTGGGATTCGTTATTACGTGTCACATCAAGATTTGAGTGGGGCTCGGGCTTGGCTTTCGCAAGTCAAATCCGTCTTTCGCAACCAAGGAGTCACGTTTTTTGGATTTCAGCATGGAACATTTGAAACTCGCGAGGTTGACCCTGGACTAAGATTGATGCTCGCCCAGAGCTGGCCGGAATTCATGGCCGATGAGGTATCGATTTCAGACGACCAATACTACACTAGTAACGTCGGCCATTTAGAAGACGCCGCAGCCTTTGACTTGTTACCCGCTGACGAACTTATCAAGTTGAGCCGCTTTCCGGGTCTTAATGGACCCCAACGCCGGACGCTGCTAGGAGCGGGGTGGATACGCCTCTACATGCTGGGTCGTTGGCCGGAGTTTTTTGCGCTCATGCCCGAGGTGAGAGATAATTTTCCGGAACTTGATACCGATATCGATAATATCGAGGCTTCCTGGACAATGCGAACGCGCAAGCATCTGACTCTAAAAATGCTGCTGCATTTTCCAGGTCTGAGCCCACATCCGCAATGGATGGATCAGTATTCAAATGGTCAACTAACTCTCCGTAACACGCCCGATCTAACAGCCATCGACCCTTACGACCATAATGATGGTAATTGGTGGTGCTCGTTCGATATCCCGCGCACCGAACTGGATGTGGCTGGGACGTTCTTTGTTAACCCTGTTCAAGATAATCAAGTTGGTTTCGACTATGACTACCGTAACTTATCCGGTGGATATGTTTATTGGCCAACGGGCACTTTCGCGCCACCCCAAGGCAACCAAAATACAGACGCTGATTATGATTACGCTGTCGCGCAATCTCTCTCTCTAATCAAAGGCGACCCTCTGTTCGGCAATATCGACTACAAGGAGCTCGCGCAGCTTGCAGCTACCCAAAGCGGCCCCGAGGCACTAACCGAACACGCCGTTAAATGGGCCAAGCAATCATACTGGTTTACGCGTTTGCTTGGCATGGACAATGCTCTGCCGGAGACGCTGCATCTTGCGGTACGATCTACGCGCTATGGCTGCCATTTGGGTCCAAATTGGGGGGATGATTCTCAGTCGGCTTACACTCAGCTGCAGACGCTTTATCCCCATTCAATATGGACCGACAAAACCCCTTACTGGTTCACTCCTGATTCTCTCTCCCGATAAAGTCTCTATCGGCGGGTGGGGGCTGGGGCGGAAGTCTGCTTTTGGGAAAAGCCGTACAATTGTCCGCGTGCCCGCTGTGGGCGCAACATTTTCGTTGCGCGGCCTGGTAATCCCTCCGTTTTTAACGGGGCCTGTTCGTAGAATTCAGGCGGCGAGTTTCAGTTTCTGAGCGGGCGTGATCCCACCGAA
>NZ_JH976215.1:0-6815 GCF_000306035.1 Acidocella sp. MX-AZ02 | reverse complement strand
GGCTGAAGGATGTCGCTTCGCAAAATGCCCGTGAACATGTGTGGCCCTTGTTTGCTTCCGCCCTCTTCAGCATTCCTTCACCCGAAAAACCCCTCCCGTCCCTGCATCGCGGATCAGATCAACGCGGGCCCCATCCCAGTGATAATCAAGATGGCGCCCTTGCACGGGCGGCGAGACTAGATCCGGGTAAAACAGCCCCACGCAAACACCGTCAGGATCGCGCCTGCTGGGGTAAACCAGCCCCTCAGATCCACGGCCCCGCAAGGCCGCTGCCAATTGTTGCGCCATGGTGTAATCATCTGGGTCCAATACGGGCATGAGCGCGGCGGGCCCGCCCCGCAGATCATGCAGCGAGGCCTGGATATCCAGCACAAGCTCCCGAAACTGCGATGTCCAGCCAGACGGTTGTCCGGTCTGTGCCATGAAGCGTGCGTGGTGGTGAATGGTTTCAAGCAGGGCCGTCTCATATGTCCGCGCGGCGTACAGCACGCCATAAGCCCCTGTGCTGAACCGGCTCGGCCGCTCAGGGCTGACATGCGTGAACGGGGCCATGAGATAACTCGCTCCCGGCCCGGAAACGCGCCGCGACACCGGCACCAGATCAAGTGCGCCGATCGTTTCCATGAGGCGCGGATTGGTCTTCTGCTCCGCGGCGATCAACAAGGGCCAATCTTCTGGATCGGCAATATCTTCGAACAAATCGACAGGCGGATACAGGCTGCGGATGATCCGCCTGGCACCAACCCAATGAACCGGCGAGATGGGGACGATCGACGGGTCGATCACCAGCCGCCACGCTCCGCATCCAGATAATGCCGCACACGCATGAGGTCGGTTAGTTCACCCTGGAGCATGACCTCCAAAGCCGAGCGGCCGCCAAAAGCCGCATTCGGGGCTTTGATCCAGCCATAGCCGCGCGCCGGCTCCTTGAAAATGATCCGCAAGGCTTTGTGGATCCCCATGAGGTTGGAGAGCCTGGCCTTGCCGTCACGGCCAATCCGGCCAAGCTCGCCAGCTTTCCAACGGGCAAAGGTACGGCGCGGCAAGTCGAGGATGATCGCGGCCTGGTCGTCTGTCACCCCCCATAGGCGGAAAAGGTTCAATGCCGCACGGAACATGGCGCCTGCCTCTTCATCGGTGATCGGGTCAGGTGAAAAGGGCTTCGGCGCAACGGTGATCTGGCTAAGCACAGACATGGGAAGCTCCTGTCATGTGGCTATATATACGCCATGTATTGCCATATGGCAATAACCATACTGGGCGGCCGCGCTTAGCCATGCACTACCATTCAATTCTCCTAAAATTTGGATCCGCTCGCGCGTTCGCGTATAGCCTCTTGTTTGGCTCGGCCCCTTCGCCCAAGCTGGTCATATGCGGGTATTGCTGATCGAGGATGATGCGCTGATCGGCGCGGGTTTGCTCGCCGCCTTGAAATCAGCGGGCATGATGGTGGACTGGGTCCGTGACGGGGTGACGGCGGAGGCGGCATTGCGCGACAATGCCTATGCCATCGCCTTGCTTGATCTCGGCCTGCCGGGCCTGGACGGGCTGAGCGTGCTAAAAGCCGCGCGGCAGAAAGGGGTGGAAACGCCTGTGCTGGTGATCACCGCCCGCGATGCGGTGGAGAGCCGCGTCGCTGGGTTGGATCTTGGGGCAGATGATTATCTGGTGAAGCCGTTTGCAGTGCCTGAGTTGCTCGCGCGCATCCGGGCCCTGATCCGCCGCCACGCCGGGCGGGTAACCGCGCGGCTGGAAACCAGCGAGGCGGCGCTTGACATGGCAAGCCACGAATTTTCCTATGGCGGCCGCACCGAGCGCCTTTCCGCGCGGGAATACGCGCTGATGCAGGCGCTGATGAGCCGGCCGGGACGGATTTTATCCCGCGCCGAGATTGAGGAGCGCCTCTATGGCTGGGGCGACGAGGTGGAAAGTAATGCCGTGGAGGTATTAATCCATTCCATCCGGCGTAAATTCGGAAAGCAGGTCATTCTGAACATACGCGGCGCTGGCTGGATGGTGGAAAAATGAGCCCCGCCCTCTCATTGCGCCGAACCGCTTTGGTGTGGGTCACCTTCCTGCTGGTGGGGGCCGGGCTCATCGCGGCGGGCGCGGCGTATCTGTATAGCAAGAGCGAGACCGCGGATTTTCTGGACGGGCAACTTCGCCAGATCGCTTTGAACGCCGGGCGCGGCCCCGGCACCGCCAACGCGCCCCCAGCACCCGACCAGGATGCCGAGGACCGCTTTGCCGTGACAATCTGGAATGCGCAGGGAAGCATGCTGCATCAAACCATACCCGGCATGTTTACGTCACCTCCGCGCCAGGCTGGCTTTTCCACGGCGCGGATCGGCGGCGAAGCCTGGCGGGTCTATGTATTGCGCGGCGTGGACCGCACCGTGGCGGTCGCGCAGCGTGAGATCGTCCGCGACGAAATCGCCAGCAATGCCGCTATCGGCGCGGCCTTGCCGGCGGCGCTGCTGATCCCTTTCTCCTGGCTGCTGGTCTGGCTCACCCTGCATCGCACTTTGCGACGGCTCGACCTCTTGGCCGCGGACCTCGCCACACGCGGCACCATGGCTACCGAGCCCTTGCCGCTGCATGGCATCCCTCAAGAATTGACGCCGCTGATCACCAGCATGAACGGTCTCATCGTCAGGCTTCAGGCCGCGCTTTCCGCGCAGAAGCGCTTCCTGGCCGATGCCGCGCACACGCTGCGCACGCCGATCGCCGCGATGCAGATCGAGATCGATAATCTCGTCGCCGGGGCACCGCTCGCTTTACCGCGCCTGGCCGCTCTCGCAGCGGGGGCGCGCCGCAGCGCGCAGCTGACCGACCGGCTCCTGCGCCTGGCCCGGCTCGACGAACCGCCGGCGCTGCCCGCCACCCGTTTCGATGCCGCACGGCTTCTGCTTGATTGCGTTGCGGATCACGCTGCACTCGCCGCGCGCAAACACATCGAGCTGAGCGCGACCATCCCGCCCCGATTCCTGGTGACTGGCGCCGAGGACGACGTGCGCACGCTCTTCGGCAATTTAATCGAAAACGCCGTTACTTACACGCAGGCCGGCGGAACCGTGGACATTTCCTTGCGCCGAAGCCAGGCCGGCGGCTGCGCCGAAGTGCGCGATAACGGTCCTGGCCTTCCCGAAGGCGCGCAAGCGCGGATTTTCGAACGCTTCTTTCGCGCCACGCCGGAGGTGGCGGAGGGCACAGGGCTAGGGCTCGCCATCGCCCGCCGCATAGCTGAGCGCCATGGCTTTGGGCTGGAGGTCACAAACCGCACCGACGCTGTCCGCGGTGTTATGGCGACGGTGACGATGCCGGGCAGTTGGGCCTAAGTTTCAGCTAAGTCTGCACCGCTAAACCAGAGTCAAGGCGCCCGGCGTGGCCGGCGCCGAACGTAGATGAACTATGGAGTTTGACGATGAAATTTGCGTATCCTGCCCGTACTCTGGGCGCTCTGGCGATCCTCGCCGGTTTAGCGGCGCCGGCTCTAGCCTACACAGGCGAAAACCTCTCAGGAGGCGCCAAGATCAGCCTCGAAGCGGCGCGAAACATCGCTCTGAAGGCGCAGCCTGGCAAAATCGCGGATGAAGAGCTGGAGAAGGAAGCTGGTGGCAGCGGCTTGCGCTACTCATTCGACATCAAATCCGGCGCGAAAACGAATGAGGTCGGGGTAGATGCCGTGACCGGTGCCGTTCTTGAGAACAGCGTGGAGGGGGCCAACGCGGATTAGGGCAAACTGATACCCGGGCGAGCGGCGCTCCCGCCCGGAGGATAAATGGATGACCACCAGTCTCGCCAACCATGAGGATCGCGAGGCTGGTGGTTTATCGATGCGTCACCCCCACGGCGACGGGGCTAACGCATCAACTTCGATAATCATGCCGCGATGAAAGCCTGCGGTCCCGCGGCAATATCGTCGCGGACGTCAAAGACGATAATGTACGCCGAACAGAATACGTTGCCCGTAATATTCGCGCTGAATGGGATAAAATCTGTTGGAGCCCTGCGTGATATATAGGCGGTAATTGGTCAGGTTGGCACCTTGGGCATAGAAGGTCCAGTGCGGAGTCAGCTGATAAGACGCGCTTACATCCAGCATGAAAGTCGGCTGGGTGTAAGTGCTGCTCCCCGGGCTGCTGCCGGCGGCGAAGAGATTGCGTGAAGTGTAGTTTTCGCTGATCTCGAAATCGAACGGGCCTTTTTTATAAGTTTCGGCGATATTGGCGGTCAGCGGATAGGTCTCTGGCAGGATGGAACGCCCCTGACCGGGGAAGATTTTACCCGTGCCATCCACGTAGGTCAGATTGGCATCGATCCCCAGACCATCGAGCGGATGTGGCAGGAAATAGAAACGCTGAATGGCCTCGAGCTGGACGCCGCGCACCTGGGCGCCGCTGATATTCTTGAACGTCTGATAGGTGTTGCCGTTCGCATTATAGTTGGTCGCAATGATATAATTGTCGATATTTTTGAGGAAGCCATCAACCATATAAACGCCGTCATTATGCGTGTAATAGGCCAGCGCGACATCGAATGTCCGGCCGGTTTGCGGCTTCAAATTCGGGTTGCCGGTCGAGATCAAGGACCCACTGCCACTGCCCAGGGCTGCGTTCGCGGTCGTGGAAATCGCCGGGCTGACTTGCTGGAAGCCGGGACGGGCGATACCTGTCGAATAGGCAAAGCGCCCCTGCAACTCTGGCGTGAAATCATATTTCAGCTGCACTGTCGGGAAGATGTTGTTGTAATTCTGGGGCTTCGTAATCTGCCCCCCGATCGTGGTATTGCCGTTAGCATCAGTGGTGGAAGCGTAGCCGGAATATGCGGCATCTGTCGCCTCGAACCGGAGGCCCGCAAGAACCTCAAGCTTGTTCCATTGCAAATCTTCTTGCGCGAAACCCGCATATATATTCTCACGATCATGCTGGTAGGATTGCGCGGCAGAAATCGGATCGGCCGAGGTCGTGTAGCCTTGACCAAAGAGCTGACCGTAATTCAGATTTGGGCCGAGCGGATAGCGGCCATAGGTCGTTAGGTTGGACATGCCGCCCGTAACGCTGGCCAGCGAATAGCCGCCATTCACCGGCGTATAGGAAATGGTGGAGGCCATGCTGTTGCGCGAGCGCAGGCTGAAATCCGCGCCAACTTTGAACGAGCCGAGGGTATTGAGGAAGCTGGTCGGCACCGCGAAAGAGGCGCCGTTGTCATAAATCCTGTCTGTGGCGCTGATCGGAAGATTGGTTAAATCGCTGAAGCTGTAATTATTTGGGTTGGTGGGATCATACGCCGCACCGGACGCAGTTGCGATGCTGTACGACCGGAAATTCCGGTTACTGGTATCGTAATCGATTGTCAAATTCTGATCGTTGCTGCCAAAATTCGAGACAAAATCATGGTTGAAACGATCGAACCCCTCGGCATAGCCGCTGTGGAAAGTCACGTTCACCAGGTTGGCGACCATGAAATTGCCGCCCGCCTTGAGCACTGTCATGCCGTCGGTTTCGGAGCTGTTCTCATAATATTTGTTCAGATTAGCGCCTGTCGCCGTGAAGTTGTTGTTGCCATTATCGACAGAGGACGCATCGAGATTTTGAAGGTAAAGTTCGTCTTTTTGAATGGTCTCATTCATGGACGAGAACATACCGAGCACGTAGAGATGCGTTTGCGGGTTCGGATCGAAATCGATCTCGCCAGTATACCCCTTCGAGATGCGCTGGTTGTTATATCGGCGCAGCTGAAGATTATTAATCTGAGCCGGCATGCCCGCAGTGGTGGTGCCGTTCGTATACCCCTCTTCCATATCGAAAATACCCGGGGAAGTATTAATATACCCGAAGCTCCCAAGCACCGTGAACGGCTTGGCATTTTCGAACTTCAACCCTGGAATGGCGAAGCGCTTTCCGGCGGTAACGCTAACCTGACCCATGGCATTGTGCTGCAAGAGCGTTGTGCCGCCGCCGGCATTTATATCAAGCATGGTATCTTTATCCGCGGGCATGCTCGGCGGCAGCAAATCGATCACACCACCAAGACCGGTGGCGGCGATATCGGGAGTGAGGGTTGGTATCACTTTCGCCCCCCCGATAATGCCGGGGGGTAAAAAGTCCAACGCCACGGCGCGGCCGCCGCCGGTCGGGCTGGCATTGGTATTGGTGCCGGGAAGCTCAAGCCCTGCATAGCGCGTAGAATTCAAATCCTCTGACAAGCCGCGTACCATCACGTAGCGGCTGAATCCGGAATCAGTCGCGGTGCTAATGCCAGGAACATGCTTCAGGTTTTCAGCAACGTTTGAATCCGGAAGCTTCTGCATCACGGATTCAGGTTGCACATAAATAATGTTCGGGGCTAATTTCTGTTCCTTAACCGCTTGCTTTTGAGAGCCCGTTGAGCTCGGCGCCACGGCTGCACCGCTATTGGTATAATTAGAGCCCGTTGCGGTCACGGTCCCAAGATCAAGGTTAATGGGAGAGGTTGGCGCGCTCGATTGGGCACTTGCCCGTGCGAGTGGCAACGCCGATAGTGCCGTTGAGGCAAAAAGAAAAATCACGCGAGAGCGTCTCAAGCCGTACATAATGCGTCTCCAATTTCACGGGTTTTGGATATCGACAGCGGTCAGTCGGGATTCATATCCTACGACGTCATCTCAAAAATCACTTCGACGGTGACGTCGTAGCTACGTCCTGCGAAGCCCGGCGGCGGAGCTGGATAATGCGCGATGCGGGCGGCCTGCAGGGCCGCCTGGTCGAGCAGCGGAAAGCCGCTGGAATGTGCCAGGGCGATGTCGCTCACCACACCGTTGCGATAGGTGAAGG
>NZ_JH976214.1:12656-17484 GCF_000306035.1 Acidocella sp. MX-AZ02 | reverse complement strand
CTTCAATCACTTGAACCAAAATCCAGGCCCCAAAGCTAAATCAGAAAAAATAAAACCAAGTTTCGGGGTTTTTCAGCAAACTGCTAGACGAAAGTGACAAGACAATATGGGCGTATTCGCGTGAAAAGCTGGAGCGGATTTTGGTGAAATGCAAGCTTTTCACGGACTTCTGACTATTACATCGACAGCAGCAAGGGGTCCGCTATGAGCGGCCTGACAGAACGATGGCCCAAATCAATGAAGACTTTGCTTATTGCATCAACAAATTCGGCCCGCTCGTGAATCGGGTGCCCCTAATAAATACGACCAGGCCTGGAAAGAAAGGCAAGACTGTGCGGAGTGTTTGCAAAATCAAATCGACAAAGACAGTTAGGCGGGATTTAATATGATTTAGACGATTCTACCCTTTGAAGGCATAGAAACTGTTAAGTTTGGCGCCTGTGACCGGCCCAAATTCTGGGAGACCCGCCGGGCCAGGCATTTGCTGACCGGCAAGCTGTTCTGCGCCAGTTGCGGCGGGACGCTCAGCAACCTTGGCCGCGACTATCTCGCCTGTGGCGCCGCACGCAGACTCGGTACCTGTTCCAACATGGCCAGCGTGCGCCGCCCGCAGCTGGAGGCTTCGGTGATTAAGGCCCTGCACGCCAATTTGATGGAGCCTGAGGCGGTACGGGAGTTCGTCGCCGAATTCACCGCCGAGTGGAACCGGCTGGCCGCCGAGAGCAATGCCGACCGGGCGCATGACCAGAGCCGCCTGACCACGATCGAGCGCAAGATCGGCAAAATCATAGAGGCGGTGATGGACGGCTTCCGGACCGAGGAGCTGAAGCAGCAATTGGAGAAGCTGTCACAGCAGAAAGCGCAGCTGCAGGCCCGGCTGTCGGCGCCCGCCAGCACGGCACCGTCGATCCACCCGAACCTGGCGGAACTCTACCGCCAGCGGGTCGAGACGCTTCAGGCCGCATTGGCGTCTGCCGACGGCAACAACAGCGCGGTGCTGGAGGCACTACGGAACTTGATTGAGCGCGTGGATGTCGGCCTGGGAACGCAGGGTGAACCGGAGATTATTCTCACGGGCGCGCTGGCGGCGATGGTCCGCCTGGGCCTGCCGGCTCCCCCAACAAAAACAACGCCTTCGGTGCGAAGCACTGAGGGCGTTCCTGACTTGTTCATGAGTTCGGTAAAACTGGTTGCGGGGGCACGATTTGAACGTGCGACCTTCAGGTTATGAGCCTGACGAGCTACACAACAAACTATTGTTTTATTTGTATTATTTTAATATATTTTGGATTATGTGATAAATAATGCGCTAAAATCGGCGAATTCGTTACGGTAAATTCTGAAAAATGTGCTAGCCGGCGCGCTGCTCGGCTATTCCAGCCAGTCTTCAGACCTTAACCCCAACACACGCTGGAATTCGCCAAGATTACCTGTGACGACGATCAAGCCTCTGCTGCGCGCATGGCCGGCGATCATCAGATCATATGGTCCGATCACATTACCCAGCCGCTCAAGATCGCCGCGTATCTCGGCGGTATGGGCCGCCGCCTCACTGTCGAAAGGCAGCACCGTCAGGCGCCCAGCAAAATGCTCGACCTCGCGGCGGATGCGCGGCGGATCGTTCGAACGCTCAGCGCCATAAAGCAATTCATAGAGAACCACATCCGAAAGGCATAAGGCTTCGGCATTAGCATTGAAGCGCGTCCTCACCTCCTGCGGCCGATCCCTGAGCACACGGATGCAGAGGTTGGTGTCCAGCATATAGCGCAACATCAGAAACGCTCGCGCTCCTGCGCCACCGGCTGCACACGCTCGCCCAGATCAATCCCCGGCGCGTCAAAGAAATCATCCCAAGCCGCTTCGGCGGGCGCGATGATCCGGCGCGGGCCGTCGGGAACGATGACCACCTCGTGCACTCCCTCGGAAAATGCCACCGCCTTCGGCAACCGCACAGCCTGCGAGCGGTTGGAGAGAAAGAGTGATGTTCGCGCGAGCATGAGAACCTCATATATATCCAAGGCGGATATACAACGTCAGCTCGCCTCATTTCAATCCTTTTTGAAAGCTCACCGCCCCTCAGTCCAACAGGCTCCAGAACGAGCTCTTGCGGCCATGCTCGCGCCGCAGTCGTGCCACGTAAGCATCGTGCGGTTCCAGGCGCCCAAACGTCTTGATCCCGGCGGACAGGCTGGCGCAGCTCAGCAAATGCCGGGCGGCGTGCTTATAGCGGCTGGACCGGTTCTGGATGAGCGCGAAGTCGATCATCGCCCGCAGCACCAGCACGGCCGCCAGATTATGTTTGCCCGCCAGTGCCTCGGCAGCGGGGGTGAGAACTTCATAATAATCGCCATCAAGCTCTCTGGCGCGGTCCAGCACCATCGCCGCCGCGCGGTTCAGGTCCGGCCATGAGATCAGGAAGCCAAGCGCCCGCGGAAAATGATCGTGTTTCTTGACCAGATCCAGTACCTTCTGCTCCGCCTCGACATCGTCGAAATCAGCCAGACGCTTCAGATAGTCCCGCAAATGCGCGGGCGATAGCGCGCGCTCAAAGCAGCGCCAGCGTGCGTCCTGGGCCTGCGTGGCGTGGCCCATCGCCTCCAGAACCGCGATGCGGGCATCCTCCCACTCGACCTCCAGCCGATCCTCCCGAGCGTGCGGGCGGGGTACGGCTGCCTCGATGGCGCTCCAGGCCTCCTCCAACCGCCCTGCCGCCAGCAGGCGCTGGGCGATCTTGGCGGCGATGACCGGCACCTTGCGGGTTTTAACATCGTACTGCGTGATGAAAGCGTCAACGTCTCCTTGGGCGTCGGCAATTTCCTGGAGGGCCAGCTTTACCGTGCTGACGCGGGAGCTTTCTTCCATCTCATCCTGATAAATTGGCCCGGAGGCGCCGTAGCCGATCCTGATCCGGTCTTTCGCCGCGGGTGTCTCCACCGGGCGGTTCGACAGATCAGTCATGAGCTGTTTCAGATGATCCCGCCCCGCCTGCCCCAGCGCCTTGGCCAGGGCCACGATAAGCCCATCATATTGGCCGTAATCATTGGCCAGCAGCGCCGTGAAGCTTTGCACCGCCAGCACCTGGGGCGAGGGCTTGGCCAGCACGGCGATGGAGCCGAGATCCTCACAGGCCTGGTGAAAAACCGGGCTGATATGACCATTGCTGTCATCGCAACGCGAAAAGACCGGATTCGCCAGCTCCATGAAGCGCCAGAGCAGGTCGAGCGCTTCCGTCGGGTCACGCTGGGTGATGGCACCCGCAATGGCCGCGCGCTGGGTTTCAAGATCAGCCGCCAGGGGCTTGATGGCATGCCAATCGACGAAACTCCGCGCCCGGCCTATGGCGGCAAGGCGCTTGCGGACCTCCTTGCCCAGTTCGGCCGGGCTTTGCGCCCCCGCCAGCTCCATCCGCAACCTACGCTTCGCCGCGGCATCGCCGGTGCTGATCTCAATCAGCAGCGCGGCGAGACGTTCGGCCCCGAGCGCTTCCAGGTTTTTGGCGTTCAGCGTTGTCGTCTTGGCCATGCGGTGTCGGTCCTCTGTCACCTCGTCCTGGCTTGGTGGCATGTTTGGCTTTGGCCTGACAAGCCATGCCGGCACCACCTGACCTCACTCATCGTCCACGCTAAATCTCCCCATATACACCGTTTTTTTCGAATTCATCAGACATAGGCCGGTCTGACCCAGCCCGCCTGGCCGCCCTCATATGAATCCACCACCGCATCGACAAACGCCACGCCCCCTCAGCCCGTCCTCGCCAGTCGGCACCGCCTGGCCGATCAGCCCCGGCGCGCGCGCCTCGCGCCGCGCCCGAATCGCCTCGGCGAAGCCAGCATAAAGATTCGCAAACGCCTCGATATAGCCTTCGGGATGGCCGGGCGGGGTGCAGGTGCCCGTCCGAGCTTGATCGTCACCGGCCGCCCGTGCACGGAGCGTGCAGCAAGCTATTCAGCTCTTCCTGATGCCAGGTTTCGCCGAAAACCCGCAGCCGCAGCCCGTTGGAACAACCAACCGCCAGATTCGAGGACCATAACAGCCCCCGCGCCCCGCCGTGATAGCGCAGCATCACATGCGCATTATAGTGCAAAATGCGGCCCTCCACCAAGGTCGCCACGTCGGCGCAGAGCGCCTCCAGCTTCAGCCCGGTGACGAAGCCCGCGAGATGATAGGCGTGGGTGCCGATATCGCCGACACTGCCGCCGCGGCCGGAGCGTTTGGGATCGCCCCGCCAACTGGCCTGCTGGTTGCCGCCCTGCTCGATCGCGGTGGCCATCCATTCCAGCGGATATTCCACCTGCAAGACGCGTAGTTTGCCAATCTCACCGGCGGCGACCATCGCACGCGCCGCATGAATCAGCGGGTAGCCGCTATAGGTGTAGGTGACGCCGAGAAAGCGGCCGGTGCGCGCGGCGATTTCCACCAACGCCACCGCATCCGCGGAGGTCGTGGTCAGCGGCTTTTCGCAGATCACGTCGAAACTGGCTGCAAGGAACGCCGCCGCGATCGGGAAATGCGTATGGTTGGAGGGACGCAGATCGCCACCACGTCGATGCGATCGATGCGCTGGACCTCGGCCGCGATCATCTCGCGGTAATCGCCATAGGCGCGGGCGGGCTCGATGAACAGGCCAGCGGCGAAGGCGCGGCCTTTCTGCGCATCGATATCGAAGGCGCCGGCGACCAGTTCAAACTGGTCGTCGAGCCGCGCCGCGAAGCGGTGGATGCCGCCGATGTAAGCGCCATCGCCGCCGCCGACCATCCCCAGCTGCAACCGCATCGCCTTGATTTCACCCGTCATATCATGGATCTTTCTTATCTTCTGCAGCGCTCTA
>NZ_JH976214.1:0-12556 GCF_000306035.1 Acidocella sp. MX-AZ02 | reverse complement strand
GCTAGAACGTATTGTCAAAATAGATTCATCCGCACCGGCACTTCGATCAGAATTTTCGCGGCCGGCGCATAGGGCCCCACGCCAATGCCCACCCCTATATTCACGCTCGTACGCTGCGAGAATGCATAGCCGAGACCGAAATTGAATGTCCCGAAATCGTAGGCCGATCCGGCGATCTTCCGCCCACCCGCAGATGCAGGAAACACGTGCTCTTCTTGATAGCTCAAAGACATCGAAGCCTTATCATTCAACGCGAATCCCAACCCGAACGTGGCGGCCAGGGCCATGCCGGGCGAGAGATTTATCGGTGCGCCAGGGCCGCCGCCGGTGTTGGGGATGGTGAATGTATGGCTGAAATTCTTGATGTATTGAATATTGGCGAACAGCACGCCAGGGGCCGTGGGATAGAAGACCGACAAGCTGGGTTCCAGCGCGTAAAAGCCGGTGCCAGTGGGCAGCTTCCTTGCGACGCCGTATAAAAGTTGGTCGTTGGTATTGATCGCGTTGTAGATCGGCACCTCGTATGGATTTTGTCCGGTTGCGGTCTTGAAGGTCAGATTACCGACGAAGACCGGCCAGCCATTATTGCCACTATTGAACTGGTAGGATGTCCCAAACTGAATATCGCCGATGCTGGCGGCGTTGGCACTGGCAGTCAGAGGGCGCGCATCGGCACCCGCCTGTTGCGCTATGGTACTACCCCAGCCCATCACAAATGGTACTTTCAGATTGATCTCCCATCGGCTCGTGAGTCCATAACGCAACGTCAGAGCGGGCATTAAATAGCGTTGATCCACGTGAGAAATGAAAATATTACCAAAGGTAATCCCGGGTATGATCGTGAACCCGTTAAGATTGAGCTGGTTCTGGGTCCAGTAATCATATTCCACGGAAGGATCGATCACCAGCTGACCCTTTGGTGTCAGCACGCCGCCCGTACCTGTAAGCACGGTGGAGGATTGCAGGATCACTTTAGTCTGTTCCTGCCGGCTTTGCTGCTGCTTCTCCTCCTGCTCGGCTCCCGCGGTTTCGGCGGGCGCTTGGTCTTGCGCGGCCGCTTCCTGCTCTGGCTGTTGCTTCTGCGGCTTGGTGGTTCCAGCAGCACGCAATTGCGCCATCTCCTGGTCAAGCAACTGCTGTTGCTGCTGCAGCTGCAAAGCCTGCTTTTCGAGCTGTTGCTCGACTTTCTGAAGCTTCGTCCGTTGCGCCGAGATGGATTCTTGAAGCACCGCGATATTATCCGCGGTAGACTGTGCTTTTCCGGGCTCCATCACCGCCATGCAAAACAATAAAGATAATGGCCAGACCGCTATACGGGGCTCGCCCGCGATCGAAAAAAATACCGGGGACGGCGATTTCTGATTCGGTTTTGCTAACAGCGCCGTATTTTCAGAACGGTGAAAGAATATTTTAGAGGTCGCCACCATGATAAGCCTCCTTATTTCTCTTATCACTATTTTAAGGAGCCTTCTAATCCAAACACCTGTTGAACGCCACACGCAATTGTCCGTTTTGAACATGAGAAAATTCGAAAATGATACGCTTAAGCATTACAGTTTTCGTAAACCCTTTACAGTTTCTTGGTTCTCTCCATCTTCCAACGCAGCCTGAGCTGCATCCACCAAAGCCCTGAAATTTCATGCCATATAAATCTTAAGCCGAAACGAGATAAGTTGGCACAGGACTTGCTGGATATGTAGCGTGACCGTGAAACCACATCGGCCATAAATTTTTTATAACGTTTCAACACGAACAGGAGAGCGACAATGCGTACATTTTTTCTTGCGAGCACCGCTGCCTTCCTTCTGACCGGCGGCCTGGCACTTGCCGGTACACCGACGGGTGGGCAGGGCGGCTGGCCCGGCGGCGGCTCCACCACGACCACAAATACCTCTGTGCCGGTCGTCAAGAACGCGAGCGCCCAAGACAGCAGTAGCGCGGCAACCACCGGCGGTACCGCCCTCAACGCCAATGGCAATACGGTCACCAGCAATTCGAACAACAGCTGGGACGTGACCAAGACCCTCCTGTCTGTCGGCAATGTGTCGCTGAGCGACACCAACACCAACACGCATATGAACGTCACTTTTGCCAGCTCCGGCAATACCGGAACGCTCAGCAATATCGACTTCTCCGGCGGTGGTAGCGGTGGGGAAGGCCATAAGGGCAGCGCGACAGCATTGATCTCCAGCGGCAATGCCTCAATGAGCTTCGCCAACAGCGGCAGCTCCGGCATCAGCACCGTGCAGCAGAATGCCGGAACGGCATCTCTGCAGCAGAATTCCGTGGCGCTGGGGTCTTACGTCGGCGGCGGCAGCACGGGCTTCAACGGCTTCTAATAGCCGGAGAAGGGCAGTGCGGTAACCTGTATGGCGTTCCACCCGCCATACGGGGCCGCACTGTTCGCCTTGTCCTCGGCAACAAAAAAAGCCTTTGTGCAGGAGAGCTCAATGACAAACAAGAAGGCAATAGCACTTTCGCTCGCACTTGGCAGTGCAGTCTTCGTCTTCGCTCACCAAGCGCGCGCCTCCGGTGCCAATAACGGCATTGACGCGAACAACAGCGGCGCCATGATCGCAAGCCTGCGCGCGAACGCGGTTTCACCGGCGCAGCTGGCAAACATGCGCGGCGGATCCGGCACCGTTGCTGCCATAAATATTGGAAATGATACTGGAAATAGCGCCAACAATTCTATTACCGGGTCAATTTCAAACATACAATCCGTTAACAGCAATACCGGGCTAACCACGGTTATTCAGAATACCGGCAACAACACGCTGCTGCAAAGTAGCATGACGGTAAACATAACCGTCCATTAGGAGCCATGCTGGGAGCTGACGATGCGATACTTGACACAGAGCGTCGGCCTTCTTGCCACAATGCTGGCATTGGCACCGACAAACGCACTCGCTGGGCAGATCCCCTTGAACGGACTGGCGACGGGTACGGGATCCGCCAACATCACTGTGCAAAGTTTCCAGGCCCGTAAGTTCAACACGACGATCCGGCAGCAATATGATTTTTCATGCGGCTCCGCAGCTCTGGCTACATTGCTACTCTACACCTATCACATCAAGGCGAGCGAAACCTCCGTTTTCACCGATATGTTCCTGAATGGCGACCGCAAAGCCATTCGGGAATCCGGCTTTTCCCTTCTTGATATGAAAGAGTACCTGTCCCGACGCAACATTCCCGCTGGCGGGTTCCGCGCGCCGTTGCATAAACTGGCCGAAATCAAAATTCCTGCCATCGTGCTGATCAACGAGCGCGGCTACAAACATTTTGTAGTACTGCGCGGGATACGCAATGGACAGGTGATGTTGGCTGATCCGGCGATCGGGCTGCGCAGCGTGTCCGTATCCAGCTTCAGACAGCAATGGTCGGGGATCTTCTTCATCATTCTCGCTCATCTGGAGCTTGCACGGGCGGGTTTTAACGACGGGCAGGATTGGTCCGGAGAGCCGAGCGCACCTCTTGACCTCAGTCACTTCATAATCAACTTGGCCACGCTGCAACAGGTCGGCATCCCCGACCTCGAAAAATTCTAGCGGCTCTGGCTAACGGGAGACGATCAATGTTTCCGATCAAAAACCAAACAACAGCCTGGCTCGCTGCGGCGGCTTTCGCACTGCTACCCGCCATGGCACATTCGGCTACGCCGGACAAGCAAGCAGTATCTTTGGCGCTGGGCCTTTCAGGGCATCAAATCGGTCCAAAAGAGCTTGGCTGCATCAGAGGCGGATTCGATCTAAATAAATTATTGTCAATCAGTTTCGCATTCAAGCAAGTTGAAACCATCGATGGCGTTGTCGTGAAAAGCATTATGGTTCCCGAAACGGATGTAACCGCCGCTACGAGTTCCACCAATGGTCACGCGAACACTGCCACAGCCACCGCCTCTACGCCGGTGAGCGTCTCTACACCATCTTTGACGGTGACGGATGCCAACGGCAATACGCAGACCATTACGCCCACCGTCGGCAATACTGTCAATTTGACAACCACCGGCAATAGCGGCCGAACCATAATCAATACCCAACTGGGCTCCGGTGGACTGTCCAACCAAACAACGAATACAGCCAACAATACCAGCATTAGCGTCGCGGCGACGATGAATATCGCGATTTCAGGCTTAAGCCGGTTCCTCACTCAACAACAATCTTTTGCAAATACACAAGCAGGACTGTATTATGCGGGTAACGCGTTCAAGTAAGGCTCCCGTCGGAAAAGCCCGCCCCCGGAAAAACGGACGGCCGGCGACCTGGCAAAGGATGTGAGATGGCTGATTTGCGGAGATTTGTGCAACATCGAACAATTTGCATGGCAAAGCCTATATTGTGGCGTCTGGTAGCTGCGTGCTTTTTGGCGCTGGCTCTTTGCCCCGGCTCTCTTCGCGCGCAGGATTCCACACCCCCCTTCGTCGATGTCGCCAACCTCACGCTCGTGCCGCTTTCCAATCAGTCAATCGCGACTGTTAAAGGAGGCTCTTTACAGGAGCCGGTATTCGGAAACTCAGCCTCTTCCAGCGGAACCATCACGCTGTGGGATGAGCTGAAGCCACATGCGGCAGAACAGAGTAATGTGAACGGCGCGTCAGTCATCACCATCAATGGCGTCACGAAATAGTGCGTATTTTAAAGGTGACTTTTTCTTAAGGAATATCTGAATAAGCTGGCGATTTCTATTCTCATGCGGCCTGGCGTTTCTGTTTGTAGTGAGCAGGCGTCCTTGGTTGGATGATTTTCTATTTTTTCTACCTTCGGACGAGGGGAACAGAGCCTCGGCGGGGTTATCTTGGCAATAGGCGCCGTCTGACCATGAACAGATTAACCAGGGCACAACTGGCGAACAGCCAGTCGACATTTTTGTTGATTCCAAGATAGCGGACCTTGGCGGAGCCGAACACGCGCTTCATCACGGCAAAATAATAGCGCACCTTGGCGCGGGTTTTGGATTTACGTGCGTTCCTGGCTTTGTCGGCCTCGTCGACGACGCCCTTGATCTTGCGGCGGCGGTTGGTGAAACCCTTGGCCCTGGGCGCGCAGCGGCGGATGGTATCACGCCGGCCGCGATAGGCTTGGTCGACCCAGACGCGCGCCTCATCTCCGTGCAGCTGGCCTTCCAGCATTGCAATGTCATCAGCATTCGCGGGTGGAGGGGCCGAAGGTTCCGACGGTGCGAAGCGCCGATGGAATGGCCCCGGAGGGGTGGCCGCCACTGCGTGGATCAGTTTGGTCTTGGAATCCACTCCGATTTGCACCTTCATGCCAAAATACCATTGGTTGCCCTTCCGGGTCTGGTGCATCTCGGGATCACACGCTTTCGCCTCGTTCTTTGTCGAGGACGGCGCGTGAATGATGGTCGCGTCGACAATCGTGCCGGTGGAAACCTTCAGCCCGAGCGTGGCTCTGCGCCCGGTGACTTAGCCGACCGCAATCGAGACAAAACCCAGAGCTATACCGTAAACGTATCAGGATTTTGACAATCAGGCCAAATAGGCAGCGATGATACCCGCCAGCACGATGCCGTCGAACGTGCCGGCGCCACCAATGCTAAGCATGCCGACCGGGAGTTTACGCAACTGCGGTAAGTGAAGCAGATCGGCACCAATCAATGGGCCGGCCACACCCGCTATGAAGGCTATGGGCGTTGCCTCCTGAGGCAGAAAAACTAGGGCGAGTCCAGCCGCGGCGAAGGCAGGCATCAGGCCAGGGAGCGTGATTCCGATTCCAGGAACAATGCGTGCGAGATCGTAGCAGATGAAAATATTTATTGAGGACACTCCAACAACAGCCCAGAAGCTTCCTGAATCGGCTGCCATCAGGCGCGTGAACTCGAACAATGCAAGCCCAACTGGAATCACGCAACCGCCGAGATTGACCGCAACCACGGTTTCGTTTGTAGCTTTTGTGAAACCAGAATGGAAGCCGAAAACGCCATGAGATACGAGCGGTTGAACGCAGATACGACGTCCAGAGTGAAATCTTAAAATCGGAATATTGATCGCACCGCCAAAAAGCATAAATAAAACAAGCAAAGATGCAGCATCAGCACTCAAATGAAGTTTGGCAAGACCGCTCATCATTATCTCGGTGAAAGCCAGAGGCATGAGCACCAGCAGCAGGATCGCAAGAGAGAAGGAAAACCACATAAGCAGAATCATCACGGTGTTCCGGAGACCAGATTGCGTATTCTTACGCGACGACGCGATATGCATACGGCGCTTTCGCGAAAACAAAACCGATGCGGATAACGCAAAAAATTTTCATCTCAATACCGTATCTTACGCTACGATATTTATCTTTCCCGCATAGTATTCCGGGACATCGCGTGACGCTTTAGCATGCGATAGAGCGTAACGCGCGAGACCTTCAGCACACGCGCGGTACGGCTTAAATTATACTGGCAGCGTGAAAGCGCGTCCTCCAGGGTTTTCCGTTCTTCGTCGGACCCGGGTTCGTAAGCGCGCCTGTCGCTTACAGACAGCGAAAACTGATGGTGTTTGGGCGAAGTTGGCCAAGGCTCTAAGGCCAGATCTGCCGCCGAGATCAAATTGCCATGCCCCATAACGATGCCGCGCCTTATGGCGGCGATCATCTCCCTGATATTACCTGGCCAGTGGTAGGTTTCGATCAATGCCTGAGCGTCGGCCGTGAAGCCTCTGGCGCCATGACCGAGTTCGACCGATAACGTGTCGAGAAAATACTTTGCAAGAAGCTGTAGATCGCCGTCCCTCTCGCGCAGAGAGGGTAGATGCAGGGGTAGAACATTTAATCTGTAGTATAGATCCTCGCGAAATTTTCCATTTTCGATCGCCTGCCGCAAATCGACATGGGTTGCGGAAATGATGCGGGCGCTAACGGAGATCGGCTGATGGCCGCCGACCCGCACGATCGTGCCTTCTTGCAGAAACCGCAGTAGATGGCCTTGCAAATCGAATGGCAGATCACCGATCTCGTCAAGGAATAAGGTGCCTTTGTCCGCCAGCTCAACAAGACCGATCTTGCGCGTGTTTGCCCCCGTGAAGGCACCTTTTTCATATCCGAATAGTTCCGAGGCGATAAGCGTAGCGGGCAGGGAGGCGCAATTGATGGCGACGAATCGTCCTTCACGAAAGGCAGAGCGCTGATGTATGGCGCGAGCGGCAAGTTCCTTGCCGGTGCCGCTCTCACCGGTAATGAGGATAGGTGCGCTGGTGGGAGCTTGGCGGCGGATCTTATCGAAAACATCACGCATCACCTGGCTGTCGCCGACCATGAACTCGTTGTCTGAGGACCGCGCGATAATGGTCTGGGCTGTCGACGTTTGATGGATGGCGGCCAGCGGAACCTCCATACGTGCGACGTTGTCGCCATTGCGATGGCCGGGCATTATAAGCTCCTCTCAACGTTGCATTATCTTCGAATTGACGCAGTCACCGATTTTGAACAGCACGAAGCAGGACAGGTTGCTCTATTTTTTTGCTCTGGCGAAATTTTTTCTTGTGGCTTTCTCGCAGATCAACCGCTGCAATTCCAGCTGCTCAAAGGCAAGCAGATTTCTTGTCATTGACTTGCGCGTCTCGTCAGCTTCCTGCGCCAATCTGCTTTGAAATCGCTTTATATTTTCCTCACAAACCCACATCTGTTGCTCGATCATGACGTCTCGCCTTCGTTTTGAATGTGCGAGCATCAGTTTGCGGATTGAAACGGCCAAATCCAGCTTCGGATTCCCCGTAGGTATTTATCCCAATCTTAAGCTTTGTATCGAAATATGTTTTACTCGGTGAAATTTCAGTGTAATGAATATTCAATAACGCCGGAACGCACCAAACTTCGCGGAGAGTTCACACGCAGAGGTTGCGCTGGTGACAGGCTTCATTGCCACTAAGGTATAAACATGATGTTTCCTATGGGTGGAAAAGCACAAAATAGGGCTGGACCTGAAGATAAGCCACCGCCCGATATCTCGCTGATAGAAAAGGTAAAGCCTCTCGACTGTGCCGGTACGGATAGCCAGGACAAAATTCTGCGTCAACAAATCCAGTTGCTTATCAATGCGCTGCCCGTCGCCACTCTCGCTCTTGACGCCGCGGCGCGTATACATAGCGTCAGTGCGTCACTTCTGTCCTTGTTTGGCTACAGCGCAGATGAGCTGATCGGTCAGCCGGTGACAGTGCTTGTGCCGCTTGAACTGCGCCAACGACATCAGGCGTTTCACGACAGATACATGACGGCTCCTGCCGGCCGGCCAATGGGTGCAAACCAGGACGTTTTTGGCCTCACCAAAGATGGAACAAGGCTGCCGCTGGATATCGGCCTTTGTCCAGTGGAGACAGTCGAGGGAGCGCTAATTCTGGCAACCATCCACGATTTGCGTGGCATAAAGCAGACCGAAGCCCAACTGGACAGGTTACGCGCCGAGTTGCAGGCCGAATTGGAAGGCATGCGCCAGCTTCACATGCTCGTTACGAAGCTCGCCGAAATATCAGAGCTGGACAAGGTCCTGGAGGAAGTCCTGGACGCGGTAATGGCCCTGCAGCACGCCGATTTCGGCAATATCCAGCTCCTCGATACGGAAAGCGCATGGCTCACCCTGGCCGTCCAGAAGGGGTTCCGTCCGCCGTTCCTCGCGCGGTTTGAGCGTGTTGGCTCGGCGGATGGGACGCCTTACGAGAGGGCGCTACGGGCCAAGACGCGGGTGGTCGTCCCAGACGTGTTGCTGGACGAGGCATGTGCGCCGTATCGTGCGGTCGCGGCGGCTGCGGGGTTCAGGGCGGTGCAATCCACCCCCATCATGTTGCGAGGCGGCACTGTCAAAGGCGTGGTTTCCACCCATTTCCGCCATCCGCATGTCCCATCCGAACGCGAGCTGCGCATGACGGATCTGTATCTGCATCTTGGCGCGGAACTGATCGACCGTGCGCAGACCGACGCGGCCTTCGCCGCCGCCCGCAAGGTCGCCGAAGAGGCCAGTGCCGCCAAGACGCGCTTTCTCGCCGCCGCCGGGCATGATCTGCGTCAGCCTCTGCAAACCATCGGGCTGCTGAAATCCGTGCTGGAGCGGCAGGTGATAAACCCGCCGGCCTTCACCACTCTGGCCAAGCTGGACGACGCCGTAAGGCACATGCAAGATTTGGTGGAAAGCATGCTTGACGCCAGCCAGATCGAAAGCGGTACCTTACCGGTGGAGTTGGCGGATATCCGCCTCTGGCCCCTCCTCCTCAGTCTTGCAGACGATTTTGCGCCCGCCGCTGCCGCCAGGGGGATTGTGTTACGCTGTGTTCCGTGTTCGGCCACCATACGGGGAGACCGGCGGATGCTCGCGCGTATCCTCAGCAATCTGCTCAACAACGCATTGAAATATACAGACAAAGGCAAGGTTCTAATGGGCTGCCGACGGCGCGGCGCGCAGCTCAGGATCGAAATATGGGATACTGGCGCGGGTATCCGGGCCGGGCAGATTGGACGGATTTTCGACGAATTCACGAGGCTGCATCCGGCGGGTAACGAGCAGGCTGGCTTGGGGCTTGGCCTGCATATTGTAAAGCGCTTCTGCGCGCGGTTGGGCTATGAGACAGAGGTCCAATCAACCCCCGGGCGTGGCAGCATGTTTGCTCTGATTATCCTGCATCCGCATTTTTCCGGCGGCCGAGATCATGCTGGACATGAAAAGGATAAGCAAACTCCTTGGATCCTGCTTATCCAGGATGACCCGGCCCAGCGCGATGCATTGCAGACCCTGCTGAGCTTGGAGTCCTACCAAGTGCGAATTTTGCATGATATTGCCGCGCTTCCGGAGGACATCCTCTCTTTACCGCTGGATGTGCCGCTCGTCATTGTCGCCGATAAGGATCTGCCTGGCAAAGAAAGCGGTACGGATCTCGTGCGGCAAATACGTGCCTCATTGCTGCGGCAGATTCCGACCATCATGCTCTGTAGCAGGGCATGGGAGAATGGCAGTCCAGAGCTTGGAGACAACGACACGCAGTTCATCCTGAAGCCGGTGCAGCCCCACCGCCTGCTGGGTGCGATCGAGCAGGTGGTAAGCCGCATGGCGCCTGGCTGGCGGGCGGATGATAGCGTGCGGCGCTCCATGGCGCTTGCCCCGCCTGCCAGTAACGGTACGGCGGTTGCTGAGATTGCCGTCATTGACGACGAGGAGAGCATTTGCGGCGCCGTGCGCGACGTGCTGGAAGCTGGCGGATACGGTGTGGAAGCTTACAGCTCCGCGGAGGCTTTCCTGGCCGATCCGGCGCGCGCCAGGTTCAGGTGCATTATCATCGACGTCATCTTACCAGGGATGAGCGGAGCCGCCCTGCAGACGCTGCTGAAGACCGAAGCCGATCCTCCGCGGATCATTTTTCTCACAGGCAGCGTGGACCTGCCTTTGGCTGTGCAGGCCTTGCGTAACGGCGCTTCGGATTTCCTGCACAAGCCGGTAGACGGGCTGGCACTGCTCCAAAGTGTAATGACAGCGCTGAGACAGCAAAGCCGGGCGCGCATCGCTGCGCCCCCGGACCTCGCCGACCGGCTTGCTAGTCTGACGCCACGCGAGCGTGAGGTGATGGAGCGGGTGGTGCGTGGTGAACTCAACAAAAACATAGCGGTCGATCTGGGCATCAGCGAACGCACCACCGAGCATCATCGCCAGAGCGTCATGCGCAAGATGGGCACGAAATCTCTGGCAGCTCTGGTGCGCCTGATCGCCCATGCGTGATAGCTTGGGACGCGTCGAGGAGGAGGAGGAGGCTACGCCCGGTACGTCTGCCTTGGCAGATTTGAAAGCATGAATCGAGACAAGCTGAGTTGAACCTATTCGGAAAAGGCGTTGTTTGAGTTACTTTAAGCGTCATATAGGCTTCGATCAGACGCGGCATGCAATATGCCGTATATGTTTGCAGATGCTTCGATTGTCGTTGGATCCCATTCGACATCGCGGTTTGATTGCTTTTTTATAATGATTTTCGCTTTAAATTTTGACGAAGATCAATGCCCGTTGGCTCCATTTGGCCCATCCAGTTCATCCTTATTGGTGGCTTCGGCTCAACGGAAGGGTAGGCAACATGAGTGAGGGTACAATTCGACAGAGGGTTGTTGCGGAACTTGAATTCGAGCCACGAGTGAATGCCGCACATATCGGCGTTGCCGTCGCCGGCCATGTCGTCACACTGACCGGATATGTCGACAGTTATGCGGAACGGCGCGCAGCCGAACTTGCCGCACGACGGGTCAGGGGTGTTCATGGTATAGCTCAAGAGATCGAGGTCCGACTGCCTAGCGGAAAACGACTTGCGGATGATGAAATTGCCGGCAGAGCTATCAAAATCATCGCCTGGGACAGCTCCCTTCCCGAAGGCCAAATTCAGGTTAGGGTCCGTCAGGGATTGGTGGCATTGACCGGCAGGGTCAGCCATTACTTTCAAAAGACGGCGGCTGAGCGTGCCGTGCATAAGTTGAGTGGTGTGGTCGGCGTCATTAACCAAATCGATGTAATGCCCACAGTCATCGCGTCAAATGTCAAACAGACGATCGACGCCGCGTTGAATCGTAATGCGGAAATTGAAGCAAACAAGATCCAGCTTCAAGTCGAGGGAGCCAAGGTAACAGTCAGAGGAAAAGTGGATAGCTGGCACGAGCGCGATGTCATCTTGGCGGCCGTACGTTCTATTCAAGCGGTTCGTGAAATTGAGGACCATCTTGAATTTACTTGAGGCGGAGTTCCATCATGCGTAAATTTCGAGAAAGTGGAGATGAAAAAAGCATTAATCTGCTCATTGTTTTGCTTGATGGGGAACAAGCGCGCTTCATTCGCTTGACAAAAACCAACGTACTACACACCGTACGGACGCTAACATCAGCGGAAGCGCATCGCCGGTCCGCAGAATTGCGTAGCGACCGGCCAGGGGCGAGTTTCCACAGTGATTCGACTGCCCATCATGCCATCACGCCGCGCCACGATCCTCACGAGCTTGAAAAGGAACGTTTTGCGCGTCTCATCGCGGATGAAATCAATGGTATGCAGGCAAAAGACTTCGATAGCCTTGTCATCGTTGCCCCTTCCCATATCCTGAGCGTGATGAAGAGAACGCTGCATCCATTGGTCCTTGCAAAGCTTCTTGGTGAAGTCGATAAGGATCTTGTAAAAACTCCAAACGACAAGTTATGGAAGCATCTGGAGGAACTCATGCCAACACTTAATCCGCGACCGCAGATTTGAATATTCGTTGGAACGACAGCGTGCCGAGTTGTTCAAGTCAAACCAATATATTCTCTGATTTATTTGAAATAGGCTTGTCATTCTGTCCTAGGCCAGCATTCGCCAGATAAAATTTTTTCCTTGCCTTTGGAACACTCCTACCACTCGTAAGTTCTAACTGCTGGGTGTGGGGTGATATGGGCCATACTTCATCGCAGTATGGGCCAGCACGCATGGGAATTGACGCAAGCCGGTTTCGAGATAAACGGAACACGAGCATAAAAGAGTGCGCATTGTACTGCTGACAATTCCAACAACGCGGACATCATCGAATATCCAGCCTCGCTCGAAGCGAAATTTCACCAGCAGCTGCACTAGC
>NZ_JH976213.1:15922-25669 GCF_000306035.1 Acidocella sp. MX-AZ02 | reverse complement strand
CAACGTCCTCTGCGCGTAGCACTGAGGGCGTTCCTGACTTGTTCATGAGTTCGGTATTGGTGGTTGCGGGACCCAGCAACCAACTTGACTTGCTACTCTCTGTCTAGAGTCTGCAATTAGGATGCTTAAATTCAACTGTTATCAGCCACCTAGCATTACAGTCGTGATTTTTATCTTGCGAAACGTCTGTAAGTCCGAATCAATGGGCAACCATGATTCGACAGTCATGGACGCGTTTTGCATCGATTGAGACGACGCTCGAGTTGTGGGCGTAATCACTGCGCGATGTGAAAGGACGAATGCGACCTGTGTTCGCGCAGGAGCGTTCGGCGGTGAATGCTGCGTTGTTTCTGGATGGGTTGCTGAGCGAGGAACGGCGCAAGACGGGATGGATGCGCGCGGAGGCTGCTGGCGATCCTGGCCCTTGGCGGCAGCAGGAACTTCTTGGGCGGGACCGCTGGGATGCGGATGCGCTGCGTGATCTTGTGCGCGAGTATGTCGTCGAACATCTGGCAGACGATGATGCGGTGCTGGTGATCGATGAAACTGGCTTTCTCAAGCAGGGCAAGGCATCCTGTGGGGTGGCGCGGCAGTACACGGGATCCGCGGGCAAGATCACGAATTGCCAGATCGGCGTGTTTGCGGCCTATGTATCGCCCAAGGGCTATGCCTTTATCGATCGGGCACTCTATTTGCCGAAGGCTTGGACCGACGACTCGGTCCGGTGCAAGGCGGCACATGTGCCAAGCGACACCGGCTTTGCAACCAAGCGGCAACTTGCGGCTCGGATGATTGCGCGCGCCATCACGAGTGGTGTGCCGTTCCGTTGGGTCGCGGCCGATACCGTCTACGGTGTCGGCGATATCAAGCGTGATTTGCGGCGGGCTACCAAGGGGTATGTGCTTGGGGTTGATGCGGCTCATGTCTTCCGGTCGTGGGACAAACCCCGACGCATCGCCGCTACAGCCAAGGGCATTGCCGAGGCGCTTGAGCGTCCGACTGGAAGCGTCTGTCCGCTGGAGCCGGAACCAAGGGGCCGCGGTTGCATGACTGGGGGACTGTCCTGAATTTTGTGCTTGGCCATAGACTTGGGCATGGAGGCCCGACGACATTGCACCCGTCATTATCAATACAAATGCGGGGGGGGGGCAGACAATCTCAATTGCGGTTTGATACGTTCGTTCCGATGTCTTCGGCTAGCAAAGGGGCAAGCAGTGCTAATTCCTCGATGCTCAGCCGAAAGGCATCAGCGCTTATCAAACTGTCGAATCAACTTGGCCGGCGCGATCCAACGCTGTCTCCCGTTATTGCTGGCTGCTGCAGCGCCTCGGCGACAGCTACCGCAGCTGGCGTGAAGCTATGTAGGTTACCAGTGCAGCACCAAAGCCAAATCTGGCTCAGCCTTGGCTCACCGAGGCGCCGACTTCCGCTAATTCATCTCCAACGCCGGAGCGGTGTTGAACGCGAACGCTGGCAACCTCATAGAAATACTACTGGATAGAATTACACAGTCTCGACTTGCAGATCGAGCAGCCGTGCCGCGTTGGTCGATACCATGAGACGAATCTGGTCATCGTTGTAGCCAAGTTCAATGCAGGTTTTGATGCCGTAGCGGAAGCCATCCAGCGGGCTCATCGAGCCGAGCTGGCCGAGGTCCGAGCATAGGATCGTCTGCTCAACGCCACCGGCCTCGATCTGCTGGCGCAAATCCTCCTCAGTCTTCGTCTTGAACTTGCTGCCAGGCAGGAACATTGCCAGCGAATGCTCGATGAACGCGCCCATGGCGGCAATGCCCTTCACGTCGTTCAGCGAGGCGCCGACAATGTCCTCCGGATGGGTAAAGACCAATCGCGTAACGCCGCGCCGCTTCGCCTCCTCAAAGATCAGCCAAGTCTCGCTGACATGTAAATGGCCGCTGGCCAACACCATGTCATTACGGGCCACGATATCGAGGATCTGTTTTAAATCGTCGCGAACTTTTTTGTCCGGGGTAAGCACTGGCACAGCCGTGGCGTGGCGCATCTTGGTGGTCGCAGCCGGGTGGACAAAGCTGGAATTCTTCTCCCAGGCCAAATGGTTTTCCGCCGCCAAAGTCGGCAACCAGACGATCCTGCCTCCCATCGCAGCGGTGTGCTCGACAGCGTAGGGATTGAGCCCTCCGACAACATTGTTGAGCACGATGGAGGAGAATATCTTCGTCTTCAGCTCGGGGAAATTATCGGTGATCAGCCGTGCCGTGGCAACGCCGGCATAGTCATGATCCTTGGTGACCACTGCAGCGATGCCGGCGGCCGAAGCGTCGCGGACCAGTTCCAGATGATCAAGCCCGCGCGCGGCGATGGAAGGACCGCTGTGCACATGTGTGTCAACGGCACCCTTCAGAAGGTTGGTGATCCGCTGCTCAATGTCGGTATTTAGATTTATGTTGTGGTCCATTTTTTCCTCACTCTCGCGACTTGGTTGGCCGAGCCGCTGTTAGAAATTGACGTTGTGTCCGCCCTTGGTATCCATCATCGCCCGTGCCTCCGCCGGGGTGGCGATCTCGAGGCTGAGCTCAGTCAGGATATTGCGGATTTTCTGCACCTGCTCGGCATTAGAGACGGCAAGCTTGCCCCGTCCGGCGAACAGGCTGTCCTCCAGCCCGACGCGGACATTGCCGCCGGCGATGGCGTTCAGCGTGGCAAAGCGCATCTGGTGGCGCCCCGCCCCCAAGACGGAGAGGTAGTAATCGTCGCCGAACAGCCGGTCGGCGGTGGCGCGGACATGCATGAGGTTTTCTAGATCCGGCCCCATGCCGCCGAGGATACCGAAAATGCCCTGCACGAAGAAAGGCGGCTTGACGATGCCGCGATCAACGAAATGTGCCAAATTATAGAGATGGCCGAGGTCATAGCACTCAAATTCAAAGCGCGTGCCGTTATCGCCGAGCGAACGGATGCCATGCTCGATCTGCCCGAAGGTATTAGAGAGGATGAAATCCTTGGTGCCTTCGAGATAGGGGCGCTCCCATTCATGCTGGAACTGCGTGATCCGACCGGCCGCACCGGAGATATTGAAGTTGAGGGAGCCCATGTTCATCGAGGCCACCTCCGGCTTTGCCTCCAGCGCCGGAGCCAGCCGTTCCTCCAGCGACATGCCGAGACCGCCACCCGTGGTGATGTTGATGATCGCATCCGTCTGCTGCTTGATCCGCGGCAGGAACTCCATGTATCGCCGCGGCGTCTGGTCGGGCTGGCCGGTTAGCGGATCGCGCGCATGCAGATGGATCATCGCCGCCCCAGCCTGGGCCGCGGCAATCGCTTCGGCGGCGATCTGGTCCGGCGTGATCGGCAAATGCGGGGACATTGACGGCGTGTGGATGCTGCCGGTGATCGCGCAAGTGATGATGACTTTATCGGCACGCTTCATGGCTATCGACTAACCTTTGTTAGGAAGAAGTTTTAGATTTTGGGCGAAGAGATGCGGGATGTATCTGCGGTCTCCCGGGGAGGCATGTGCTCACCCGCGGTACGGCGGCGCCCGTCCAGGAACAGCTGGTCCTCCTGTTCTCGGGTCTCAAGTTTCAACGCGGTGGTTTCCGGCAGCAGGAAGGCACACAGGCAGACCAGCACGTAGCAGGCGCCGGAGAAAGCGACGATGGAGTGAGCCAGCCCAAGGGTCAGGCTAAGGAAGCCAACCACCGCCGGCAGCACTGCGCCAATCCCCCGCCCGAAATTATAGCAGAAGCCCTGGCCGGCACCGCGCAGGCGTGTGGGGTAGAGCTCCGTCAGCAGCGGCCCCAGGCCGCTATAGATGCCCAGCATGAAAAATCCGAGCGGAAAGCCGAGGAGCATCATCATGCCGTTGGTAATTGGCAGGCTTAGGTAACTGACCACGATGACCAGGGCGCCAGCCGCGAACAACATAATTTTTATCCGCCGGCCGATGAGATCGCTCAAGTACGCGGCGCCGAGGTAGCCGCAGAAGGAACCGGCGACATACACGCTCAGATAGCCGGTGGTGTGGAGAACCGAGAGATGGCGTGTTTGCTGCAAGAAGGTCGGCAGCCACACGGTTAGGCTGTAGCCGCCGCCCTGGATGCCAAGGCACATCAGCGAGGCGATGGCAGTGCGGGAGAAATACGGGCCGCGGAAAATATCCCAGAGGCTGGTCGAAACGGACGCCTGTTGGTGGGCGCGGCGGGCGATGTCCATGCGCGCCAGATAATCGGCCGGCAGCTTCATACGCATCCGCATCACGAACAGCGGGAAGCCAAGCAGGCCGGCGATAACGAACAAATAGCGCCACGCGTCCGGACCGGAAAACAGGCTGAACACGGAGGAGAACAGAAGCAATGCAACAGCCCAGCCGATGGCATAAGCGCTTTGCACCGCGCCGACGACCTTGCCACGCAGTTCGCTGCGGATGATCTCACCCATCAGTACCGCGCCGACGGCCCACTCACCGCCGAAGCCGAAGCCTTGTAGGATGCGGAAGATCAGAAAAGTGGTGTAACCATGTACTAGGCCGCAGATGATGGTGGCGATTGAGAACCAGGCGATGGTCCAGCGTAGCACAACGAGGCGGCCGACCCTGTCGGAGATGATCCCGCCGAGCCAGCCGCCGAAGGCGGAGGAAATCAGCGCCGCGGTGGCAAGAATGCCGACATTACCACGGCCAATGGCAAAGGCGGCTAGCAGGCTAGGGATGACGAGACTGAAGATGCAAATATCCATCGCATCAAGCCCCCACCCGCCGGCGGAGCTGTAGAATATTTTCCGTTCGTCTGCCGTCAGATAGCTCTTGGCACTCGACATTGTTTCCTCCGCTTCTTTGTATTTTTGATTTTACCCGGCCCTTTCTGGATAGCCGGTCATGCGGCCAGCCTCTGCTAGGCGCTGCGCGCCATGGGCAGGCCGATTTCGTGCATCCCAGCGAGGGCGGCTTTGGCGGCGTCGCGCATCAGCCCCTGGTCGGATGACATGATGAAGGCGGTGACGCCGAGCCGGTGCAGCGCCTCGGCTTCGCGCGCACTGCCGACGAAGGCCGCCACCGGCTTACCGACTTTGCCTGCCGCCTCGATAACTTTGGCGCAAGCCTGCTTTACCTCTTCGGCGTCTGGCGACGTCGCCCCCATGGCGACCGAGAGATCCCCACGTCCGAGAAACAGCGCGTCGATGCCGTCCGTGGCGGCGATGGCGTCGATTTCGTCGAGCGCTTCCGGATCCTCGATCTGCGCGATGACCGTGACCAGCTGGTCCTGGGCTTCGACATGCGCCCACATCGGCACCGCGCCATACCCGCCAGCGCGCGGTGAGCCGGAGAAGCCGCGCTTGCCGCCCTGGTAGCGGGAAGCCGCGGCTATCTCCCGGGCGCGGGCGGCGGTGGCGACATGAGGTGCCAGGATGCCGGTGGCGCCGCTGTCCAGCACTGACAGAATGTTGGAGGCCGAGGGCGATGCGATGCGCACGAAAGCGGCGGTGCTGGAGGCACGGGCGGCAAGGATAGCCTGGTCGATGGACCCACGGTCAAACGGAGAATGCTCCTCGTCAATGACCACAAAATCATAGCCGAGTGCACCAAATATCTCGATGGCATGGCCGGTCGGGGTCTTAATGAAGGTCCCGGTGAGCAGGTCGCGCTGCGCCAGGCGCGTGCGAAATTCCATGATGGCCGGCGTGCTGGTCTGGTCCTGCGAGCTGGAAGTTGGCAAGAGAGTCTCCTTTGGAGATTGACTTTTGGACGATCTCGTTGTTCTGTTGATCAGAACGATTGGTCTATTGACAAGAACATGTTCACGTTGGCGTCGATTGTCAAGCGCGTTTTGGCGGCGTTGGTGCACGGCGGGGCATGTTTGTGGACGACATACCGCAGCTGGCTTGGCCTAACAGGCTGATTTGTTTGAGATTATTGTGGAGGAATTATGCCGCGCATTACCGGACAGACGAACAATGATGGTGTTCAGGCGGTCTCGCTGAGTCTGCAGATTCTCGAACGTCTTGCGCAGCAGGGCAGTGGTGTCGGCGTGACCGCGCTGGCCGAGAGCTTCGGCACCTCGAAGAGCCGCGTGCACCGGCATCTGCAGACGCTCGTGGCGCAGGGCTATGTGGTCCAGCTGGAGACATCGGAAAAATACACGATCGGCGCGCGGCTGATCCTGCTTGGCCGACGGATCGCGGAGTCGTTCGACCTGGCGCAGATCAGCCGTGGCATCATGCAGGGTCTGCGCGAGAAGCTGGGCTATTCGGTGGTAATCTCGCAGCTGGATATAGAAGGAAATCGCGTGCTGGCGACGATCGCCGGCAAATCGGCGATCGAGATCAGCGTCAAGCCTGGTTCGATCCTGCCGTTTCATTGCAGCGCACAAGGGAAGATCTCTCTGACCTTCGCCGGGCCGGCGTTGCGCGAGCGGGTGCTGGCGGCACCGCTCAACATCATGACCGCGGCGACCAATACCAATCCCGAATCTTTACGCGCGGAGCTGGCATTGATCCAGCAGCGCGGCTGGGCGGTGGCGCCGAACGAGGCGCTAACGGGTATCAACACCTTGGCCGCCCCCATTCGCGATGGCGCCGGCACTCTAGTCGGCAGCCTCGCCATTGTGGATTCAGTACAGCATATCCAGCCGGCGCCGACAGATGAGCAGATTGCCGCGCTGACCGGCTCCGCGGCGGCGATTTCCCAGCTTCTGGGCTATCACGGCTGACAGCGATGTTCCTATAAACAGAACAAAAAAATATATTGATCTTATGATCAGAACACCATAAACCTCCTCCAACGCCAATGAGGCGGTGTGAAAGACACCTACGCGATCAAACAAATCGCTGCACCGCGCCTCGAAATAACTTGGAGGGAAAATGTACGATAACAGCGATCCGAGATCCGGCATGGCACAAGCGACAGTGCCAGCGATCAAGCCCGGCAGCTTTTCTTCAGCCAGCTACGTCAAGTTCTACGAGCAGCCGGCAGTTGAGCAGACGCCGAGTTTCAAGCAATGGTTTGCGCGCGGGCAGAATTTCATTCTTGCCTATGCCGAGTTGGGCGCTGGGGCCGAGACCGGCGCGCTGTTGAAGCGGACCAAGCAGGCGGATGAGTATATCGTGCTGCTGCCAGATGCCGAGAGCCGGGCGGAGATCGTCACCCGGGATGAGCGTGTGCCGGTGAATGGGTTCTCCTTGATCATCGTGCCACCGGGGGAAAGCGAGATCGTGATGCGCACGCCGGGGCGCATCGTCCGGCTGTTCACTACCAGGGCCAAGGAGCTACTGGAAAAATGCGCCAACAACACGCATTACGATCCTCCCAATCCACGAGTGGCGCCGCTGGTCCCCTGGCCGGCGCCGCCGAGCGGTTTTAAGATCCGCGCCTACAGTCTGGATGTTCCGCCGACTCCAGGGCGCTTCGGCCGGATTTTTCGCTGCACGACCTTCATGGTAAATTTTCTTGACCCGAATGACGGGCCGCGCGATCCGCAGAAAATGTCGCCGCATCACCACGACGATTTCGAGCAGGGCTCGCTGGCGCTGGCCGGGACCTTCACCCATCACCTTCGCTGGCCATGGACCACGGACATGACGCAGTGGCGGGGTGATGAGCACGAGGTCTGCGCGACGCCCTCCCTCGCCGTGATCCCGGCGCCGGCCATTCATACCACCGAGGCGCGGGGGGCCGGCATCAACCAGCTGGTTGATATTTTCTGCGGACCACGCATGGATTTCTCCAAGCAGCCCGGATGGGTACTGAATGCGGAGGAGTATCCGCTTCCCGGCTGAAGCGGCCAGCCAGACGTCCAAGTCAAACAATCAACACGATAAAAATAACAACTGGGAGCAACAATGTCCTTTCGCTTCGTGAGGATGTCAGTCCTTTTTTGTGCCTTGCCCGCCGCGCACGCGCTGGCCAGCACCGTGCCGTTCAGTGAGAGCCTGGCGACCACACCGCCCCCTCCCCCACCGCAGCCTACCTTGATCGACATTCCGCCGCTCAAACAGGCGGCTAAGACGCTCGACCAGCATGGCATCCGCATCAACCTTACCTTTGTCGATGATTTCATCGCCAATCCCGGCAGCGGTATCATCGAGAACCAGACCGGGAATCTCGGGCTGTTCGGGATCAATGCGGATTTCGATCTTGGCAAGATGATCGGGCTGAAGGGCGGCACGATCCACGAGGCGACGACGATCTATGGTCTACGCAGCAACTCCCATATGCTGACCAATGATGGCGGCATATTGGGCACGATCAATTACCTGAAATATCATGAACCCATCGTGCTCAACATGCTGACCTATGAGCAGAAGATTGGCCGGTTCAGTGCCGAGGCCGGACGGACCAATGTACTGCGCTATTTCTGGACGCAGAATTGCGACAATCCGTTCGATTGCGAACCAGCGCTGATCGCCGGCGACACGCCGCTGATGCCGTTGCGTTATGCCACTTGGGGCGGCCTGGCGCGGTTTCAGGTGACGCCCGCCTGGTATGTGCAGGCCGGCGGGTTCGAGGATAATACATACAACCTCAACACCAACGGGCTGCATTTCAGCACCAATCATGACACCGGCACGCTGGGCGTCGGTGAAGCCGGATACACCACGACTTTCGCCACCGCCGCTCTGCCCGCGCATTACGAGTTCGGGCTGTGGGGCGATACAACACCGCACACCAACCCGTATCTCTCAGCTAACGGCCGGCTGGTGCAGGTTTATACCAAGGACGCCAAGGACGCCGAACCGGATCCGGTCGGCGTGTTCGCCGAAGGGCGACAGGTGGTGTGGGTGGGGAAGAAATTGCCTGCTTTCGGCGCTCAGCCGAAGAATTTTGCTATCACCTGGGGATTGTTCGCGCCGATGAATGGCGGGCAGAATTTTGATGTGGAAGCCTGGTTGGGCGGGATCTTCACCGGGGTGATTCCCGGCCGGCCGCTCGATCATTTCGGCATGCGGATTCATTATCTGCAGCTCGGCGCGGATTATGCGCACTCGGAGACCGAAGCCCGCATTCTCGCTGGCGGCAATGCCAGCCCGCAGCCGCGCAATGAATATGCCTTCGAGGCCAGCTATACGCTGCAGGTCGCACCAGGGATCATGTTCGAGCCAACAGCGCAGTACGTGGTAAACCAGGACACGTACTATATCCCGAAGACGCGGATCGCGCCACGGAATGGGTTTGTCGTCAGCGCCTTCCTAGTGGTCTCACTCGACCACATGCTGGGCCTGCCGGCACCGCGCCCTTGAGCAGGTAAAGGACCACCGACATGCGTGCCTTGATTGTTCATGCCCACCCGGAGCCGCAATCCTTCAACGCCGCGCTCACCATAGAGGCCGTTGCCGCTTTACAGGCGGCGGGCCACAGCGTCGAGGTTTCGGATCTCTATACGCAACGCTTCAACCCTGTCGCCGGACGGAGAGATTTCCAAAACATCGCCGATCCTGGCATTTTCCATTACCAAGCCGAGCAGTTGCATGCGGCACGAGGCGGTGGGTTTGCCGCGGATCTGCGGCGCGAGCAGGAGCGGTTGTTGCAGGCGGATCTGCTGATCCTGCAATTTCCGCTATGGTGGGGCGGGGTACCGGCGATCCTGAAAGGTTGGATCGACCGTGTCCTTGCCTACGGATTTGCCTATGTCGATGGGGCGCGGTTCGAGTCAGGGCTGTTCAAGGGCAAGCATGCGCTGCTGGGCGTGACCACCGGCGGCACCGCCGCGCGCTTCTCCGCCGCCGGTGGTTACGGCGAGATCGATCTGGTACTGCGGCCGATCCAGCATCTAGC
>NZ_JH976213.1:12132-15822 GCF_000306035.1 Acidocella sp. MX-AZ02 | reverse complement strand
GCTAGTCCTCGGCTATATGGGGTTTCACACCCATGCGCCGTTTGTCTCCTATGCCGCTCCACGGGTAGAGGCGGCGGTCCGCGCAGAATATCTACGACAGTGGCGCGGCCAGGTCTGTGCCGCAATGAATGCGATACAGGATACCGCACCGCCCGCCGCGCGGAAACTGGAGGCAACGCGGGACTGGCGCTCGCAGGGCTAGCCCCGGCACGATCGCGCGAAGGAGAAGAGATGGAAGCCGATTCAGCCCGTGGCGCCCCTGCCCCGCAAAGGCAGCATTTTACCCGGTTCGTCAGCATCAGCTCACGCTGGATGGATAACGACGTATACGGACATATTAACAATGTCGTATATTACTCGTTCTTTGATACGGCGGTGAATGGCCTGATGCTCGAGGCCGAGCTGCTCGATCCAAAGGAAGGCCCGGTGATCGCCCTAGTGGTGGAAACACAATGCACCTACCGTCGGTCGCTGTCCTTTCCCGAGCTTATCGAGGTCGGTGTGCGAGTGGCGCATCTGGGCACCACAAGCATTCGCTACGAGATCGGCGTGTTTGCTGCCGGCTCTGCGGACTGTGCGGCGAACGGGCAGTTCGTGCATGTGTATGTGGATGCGGTCACCCGGCGCCCGGCGCCGATCCCGCCTGCCTGCCGGGCCTTCTTGGACGGGCTGCGCGGCCCATCCAGCACCTAGCGCCGGTTCAGGTCAGGCGCAACCCATCTGCCATCGGGGCGAACAGCGCGTCGATCTGCGCGGCGGTGACGTCGCCGAGGTCTGCCGGCTGCCAGCGCGGCTGCTGGTCCTTGTCGACCAGGATGGCGCGCACGCCCTCGGCGAAATCATGCGCGCCGGCCATGCGTACGCCCAGACGATAATCGTCTTCCAGTACCCGACCGATTGACTGGCCCGGCCCGTCCAACATCCTCCGCCAAGTGACAAGCAGGCTGGTTGGCGCGGCGCGGCGCAAGGTTGCCTGTGCCTGCTCGGCCCAGGCGGAAGTGGGCGCCTTGGCATCGAGGCTGGCGAGGACAGCATTCAGATCATCCTTGCCAAACACTGAATCGATTTCCGAATGCGCAGCCAGCGTGCCGCCTTCGGCGGGCCTGGCGTGGGCGGCGATGATATCGTCCACGGCGGCCTTGTCGAGTTGTGGCGCGGCGGCAAGGGCGGCGGTGAGGGCCGGAAAATCAGCGGCTGGGACGTGGTGTGTGGCAAGGCCCACAGCGAGCGCGTCGGCAGCATCTAGATGCGGGCCAACCAGCGCCAGATAACGCCCCAGCGCCCCGAGGGTGTTACTGAGGAACCAGGTGGCGCCGACATCCGGGAACAGCCCGAGCACCGTCTCCGGCATGGCCATGCGCAGCGTCTCGCTAACCACTCGATGCGAGCCATGGATGGACAGGCCCATGCCCCCGCCCATGGCCACGCCGTTGATCAGCGCGACATAGGGTTTGGGAAACTGGTTGATCCGGTAGTTGAGCCCGTATTCCGCCTGGAAGAAGCGCCGGGCCGCAGCACGCCGCCCCTCCGGCGCCGCGATGGTGCCCAGGGCCCGGACATCGCCGCCGGCGCAGAAGGCGCGCTCCCCGGCGCCACGGATAAGCACCGCCTGCACCGCTGGGTTGACCGCCCAGTCCGCCAGAGTGGCGCCCAGGAATTCGGCCATCTCGACGGTGAGGGCGTTGAGCGCTTTCGGGCGGTTGAGGGTGATGATCCCGAGCCGCCCCTCGATCTGCAGAGCAACATCCGGCATGACCTCGACATCCGACATTCCTGGCCTCCTTGCTTGAGCTTAGATTTAATCGGCCAGGGCGGTCAGGCCCCGGCCTCCTGATAGAGGGACTCAATCTCCTGCACGTCCGGGATGCGGGGATTATTGCCCGGCGAGCCGGACGTCAGCGCCTGCCCGGCTATCAGCGGCAGCAGGATCCTGGGCATTTTTTCTTCCCTTTTCTCAATCCGCAAACATCGCTGCCCGAGTCACCCGACATTGGCACTGCGCCGGCCATTGCATCACCCCGCGTCAAGCCCGTTCACATCAGGCGTTGAGTGTTTTGCACACAAGAACAAAAAATATATTTGATCTGACTATAAGAACATAATAGCCTCTTCGTCAAACCACAATGCGTGCACCGGCCGTTGCCGGTACGGGAAGGAGAAATTGATGCTGCATAGGGCCGACCGACTAGCGGTGACGATTGGCGCGCTGGAGCTGAAAAACCCGATCATCGCGGCTGCAGCGGAACATATGATCGAGGCCGATGGCGTGCGGGCCGCGCTTGCCGCCGGCGCCGGGGCAGTCGTCGTCAAATCCACCAATGAATCATCTGCGGCGAAGGATCAGTTGCAGCGCGCTGAATATTTGGCGATTGATAGCGGCTGGAATCCGGTGAAATGGGACGCGAGCGCGCCGCCGGAGGTGACACTGGCGACGCGCTCAGGCTTGAGCCCGCTTGGCTTTGCCGAATGGCTAGACGAGGTGGTACATCTGGACCGTGAGGCCCGTGCACGCAGTGCGCTTCTGGTGCCAAGCCTTGTGCTGAGCCAACTGGAACCGGCGCTGGCCATGGCCCGGCAGATAGAGCAGGCGGGGCTAAGGGTGCTGGAATTCAATATCGGCACGCCCTATGGCAGCCAAGCGGCGCAGCAGGCGGTGGCAACGGAGCTTGACCCGGCGCGCGTCGGCGAGATCGTGAGGGCGATGCGCGAGACGGTCAGTCTTCCCCTATGGATCAAGCTAACTGGGCAGAGCGAACGGGTACCCGCCCTCGCCGAAGCCGCATTTGACGCCGGCGCGCAATCCGTGGTTATGGCCGGGCGGCTTCTCGGGCTGATCCCGGACCTGGACAGCATGGCACCGCTGCTCGGGACTTCACTGGGCGTTGGCGGCTACTGGAACTTGCCTCTGACTTGCCAATGGCTGGCACTCACCCGCCAGCACCTCGGGGTCGAAGCGCCGTTAATCGGGATCAACGGCGTACGCGACGGACGGGACGCGGCTCGGGTGATGCTGGCCGGCGCCAGCGCCGTTGGCATGGCCTCATCCGTGATGCTGCGCGGGCCGGGGGTGCTCACGCAGGCGTTGGAGCAACTCGATGCCTATCTGGACGCGAAGGGGATTGCCGCGCGCGACCTTATCGGCCGCGCCGCCGACAGACGGCGCAGCTTTCATGAGATGGAACTTCGCACCGATCATTGGCAGGATTTTGTTATCCGCTAGAGAAGCACTCCGCATCTTGCCGCCCCCCCATGATCAAGGCGTCGTCGCCATGGTGGCCCACGCGCCAACGCCGCAAACCATACCTTATGCCGGAACTAAAGCCCTTAACCAACATTTTCACTCAGACCGTAAGACGTCACGCCAGCAAGCTGTTTTAGCTGAGTCAGGGCGTCCCTCACCTTCTGGGCGTCGAGAGCGACAAAATCCGCGATGGTAGCGACACCAAGCCACTTCAGCTTCAGCGCAGACTAACCGCCGATGCCCCAAACTGTTTCGATTGGGGTATCGGCATAAAAGACATCCCCCCAGCACTGCGAAGCTCAAAGCCCCCCTCCATTGAAGGCCGCTCCTTGGCCAGCCTATTCGCCAACTTGGCGATGGTCTTGGTGGCCCCCAACCGATGCAGGTTGGAATTTTGGCCAGGCGTCGCACCTCGTCGCGGACGCGCCGGAAGTCCGGGTGCCGCAAGT
>NZ_JH976213.1:4382-12032 GCF_000306035.1 Acidocella sp. MX-AZ02 | reverse complement strand
GGCCTTGAAACACCGATTTTTGGATTCAAAAATGACAGCCTCATTGATAGTGGCTTTGGCTGGCGAACCGAGGCTGTATTTGTTTGCGGAATGGATTATTTTCATACTCTCCCCAGTTTTTTCCTGGAGGAAATCGGTCGCAATGACAAAGATCTGAAGACCGATGACGGCTATGGGATCTTTTCCCCCAAATTTGGCATTGCGTTCGATCTTCTCGATTTAGACGAAAGTGACAAGACAATATGGGCGTATTCGCGTGAAGAGCTGGAGCGGATTTTGGTGAAGTGCAAGCCCTTCACGGACTTCTGACTGTTACATCGACAGCAGCAAGCGGTCGCCTGGCCGCCGAGAGCAATGCCAACCGTGTTCAGGAGCAAAAGCGGAATAGCTCCTGTCCGACAAAAGCTGGGCAAGGCAGCCATTCCGCGTCCAGTGACTTTATGCAGAATGACGCCGCAAATTAGTGAGCCTGAAAGAAGCGGAGAAGAGCATCAGCTGTTCCGCAGCGAGACGCGCTCGAACGAGACCCATGCCTCAACCACTGACCCGGATGCCAGGCTGTACCGCAAGAGCCAAGGCCAGCCAGCAAGGTTGTGCTATATGGGGCATGTGCTGATGGAGAACCGTAACGGCCTGGTCGTGGACAGTACCCTCACCCACGCCACCGGCACCGCCGAGCGCGAGGCTGCCCTGACCATGCTGGACCGCCGTGCCGGCAACAGGCGCATCACGCTGGGGGCCGATAAAGCCTACGATGTTGCGGACTTCATCGGTGAATTGCGCGCCCGCAAGGTGACACCGCATATCGCCGTCAACGGCACGGTCTATAAAACAGGCACACGGCGCAAGAGCGCCATCGACGGCCGCACCACGCGCCATTCAGGCTACGAGATCAGCCTGCGATGCCGAAAACGCATCGAGGAGGTCTTCGGCTGGGCCAAATCCAGCGCCGGACTGACCAGGTTCAAGGTCAAAGGCATCGCCAGAACCACCGCCATCTTCAGCTTCTTCGCCGCAGCCTACAACCTCATCAGACTGCCAAAACTACTCAGCCAACAGCCCGCCTGATCCGCAGAACAGAATAAAACCAAGCCTCAACCTGACCAGCACCACCAAACCATAGGCTCAAAACAGAGAAAAGAAAGCTATCTCATAGCGTTTTGCAGCGGCCTGCTAGGGGAATATCTTCGTTTGAGATGGAAGCTTCCCGACGTACCAGCTCGGGGAAGGAAGGTTGTCGGATCTGAGTTCCGTGACCAGCTCGGTGCTTCTTCCGTCGACCAGTTCGCATTCGGCGATGGCGTGAGCCTGGATGAATGGCCTCACACCAAGGCATTTGGCGATGGCAGGCTGCCCGTGCCGCTGCAACCGGCCCTCCTTGTCCAGGATGGACAACTCCACCGCCCGCGCAAGGGTCATCTGCGCGAGACCGCCATCTCGTTCCTCGTGGAGCACGAAACCATCTGAACTCGGCGCGCGCACGGCGAAGCCCAGGACCGGCAGGAAATCCCAGGCCATGTCCGTCACTGTGTGTCGGTTGGCTTCCCAGCCAATGACCACGTGGGCGGCGACGGGCCGATCTGGAGCCTCCAGCGGGTGCATGTCCACCACATCGGCGACCATGGCGGCTGCGGGTGCGGCGCTGTCCTTGAGGTTCTCTTCGGCGGCGGAAATTTCCGCCGCGCGTTCGGCGTCGATCTCGGTGAGCTTCCACGAGCGGCGCAAGGTGCCGATCTGGTGGCGGGTGCCGGCGATGACCAGTGAGGCCGGCCGACGGTCCAGGATGTAGAGTTGAACGCCCATGTGGCTCTTGTACTCCATCGTGATGAGGATTTCATGATGCGGCGGTGCCGATCTGGCGTATGATATGCAGGTGGAAAGTGTCGCTTTCCACTTGACGTAAAGTCGAGGGCGGGTGCTAGGAGCTTTGGCATGAACGCGGCGGTGCATCCAGGTCAATTCTTGCGCGTCGAGGTTGTGGACCGCCACGGCCTCACGGTCGGCGAGGCCGCCGATGTGCTCGGCGTGACCCGCCAGGCCCTTTCGGCGGTGCTGAACGGCCGCGCATCCCTGACGCCGGACATGGCGCTGCGCTTCGAGAAAGCGTTCGGCACCCCGCTGGACCGTCTGCTGATGATGCAGACCCAGCACGACATCGCCCTCACGCGGTCGCGCGCGGCCGATCTCCGCGTTTCCGCCTTCCGGCCTAAGCAGCCGCCGCAGCAACAGCCGAACCTGTTATGATGGGGGCCCAAAAATCATCTCCGGACACGCTGACGCCCGCCGAGCGAAGCGCGCGGATGGCGTTGGTGCGCAACAAGGACACTCTGCCGGAGTTGCTGGTCCGGCGCCTCGTTCACGGCATGGGCTACAGGTACCGCCTGCACGCCGCTGATCTGCTCGGCCATCCCGATCTGGTCTTCCGCCCGCGCCGCAAGATCATCTTCGTGCACGGCTGCTTCTGGCACCGGCATGATGACCCGGATTGCAAGCTCGCCCGGCTTCCGCGCTCGCGCGCGGATTTTTGGCTGCCGAAGCTGGAGGGCAACCGCGCCAGAGACCTGCGGGTGGTGGGGGAGCTTGAGGGCAAGGGCTGGAAGGTGCTCACAATCTGGGAGTGCCAGACGAAATCAAAAGCCTCCTTGGAGGCGAGAATCAGGGAGTTTCTGGAGGCATGAGGTCGATTGAGCTTTTCGCCGGTGCCGGCGGCCTAGGCATGGGTCTTCACGAGGCGGGCTTCCACCCGGAGCGCGTCATCGAATGGGACAACAACGCCTGCGACACCCTGCGCGAGAACCAGGCCCGCGGTCAGGGCTTGGTGCGCGATTGGCCGCTGGTCGAGGGGGACGTGCGCGACGTGCTCTTCACGGAGCTTGAGGGCAAGGTCGATCTGGTCTCGGGCGGTCCGCCCTGCCAACCCTTCTCCCTGGGGGGAAAGCACAAGGCGCACGGGGACTTGCGCGACATGTTTCCCGAGGCGATCCGCGCCGTGCGCGAGGCGCGCCCCAAGGCCTTCGTGTTCGAGAACGTGAAGGGCCTGACGCGCGCCGCCTTCAGGAATTATTTCGAGTACATCCGCCTGCAGTTGGAGCATCCGGAGCTGAAGGCTAAGGCGAATGAGGATTGGGCGGATCATCTCGCCCGCCTGGAGAAGCACCACACGCGCGGGCGCAGAAGCGGTCTGCACTATCAGGTGGTGACACGCGTCTTGAACGCTGCCAACCACGGGGTGCCGCAGAAGCGCGAGCGTGTCGTCTTCGTCGGGTTCAGGGATGATCTCCATGTCTCGTGGAGCTTTCCGGACCAGACGCATTCCCTGGAGGCGCTGCTCTGGGACCAGCTGCACGGCGATTATTGGGACAGGCACCAGGTGGCGCGCCGGGAGAGGGTTTTGTCCGATCGCCTGACGCCGCGCGCCAAGGCCCTCAAGGAGAAGCCCGCCACCGCCGCCTGGCGCACGGTGCGCGACGCGATCGCCGATCTTCCCGACCCGGAGAACCGGAAGGCGGCGGGCAAGGTGCCCAATCACAATTTCCAGGCCGGCGCGCGGTCCTATGCCGGCCACACCGGCAGCCCATACGACGAGCCGGCCAAGACCTTGAAGGCCGGGGTGCATGGCGTGCCCGGCGGCGAGAACATGCTGGCGCGGTCGGACGGCACGGTGCGCTACTTCACCGTGCGCGAGAGCGCGCGGCTTCAGACATTCCCCGACGATTTCGTCTTCCACGGCTCTTGGACCGAGAGCATGCGCCAGATCGGCAACGCCGTGCCGGTGCTCATGGCGAAGGTGATCGGCGAGAACGTCGCCAGCCTGCTGAGGGCGCGCGCGTGAGCCCGTTCGAGGAAGTCGCGCCCGTGGCGCCGGGATACAAGGATTTCGAGTTCGATCTGCCGGGCGCCTTGCTGGACCATTTGGTGCGGGCGCTGGATGGCATGGGTGCCGCGCCGCTCAGCGCGGAAAGCCTCCGGGCGGTGCCCGAGGTCCAAGGCGTCTACCAACTATTCCTCGATGGTGAGCTGGTCTACATCGGCAAGACAGACGCGGAATCAGGGCTGCATCAGCGCCTGGCCAGGCACTCCCGCAAGATTCACCATCGCAAGGGGCTTGATCCGGCGCGGGTGACATTCAAGGCGATCCGCATCTTCGTCTTCACGGCCATGGACCTGGAGACCCAGCTCATCAAGCATTATGGCGGCGTGAAGGGCACCAAGTGGAACGGAAGCGGGTTCGGCGCCAATGACCCGGGGCGGAACCGCGACTACTCCAAGCCCGGCGAATTCGACCAGGAATTCCCGATCGACATCGATTGCGAGCTGGGCGAGGACTTCTCCGGCCAGCACACGGCGGCGGCGGTCGTCGCGAAGTTGAAGACCCTTCTGCCGTATACGTTTCGCTTCGAGACGCAGGCGCGGTCGCGGGTCCCGCATGCGGACCTGCTGGACACGAAGGTCACCATCTCGCCCGGGCCGATGACGGCGCGGAGGCTGATCGAGGAATTGGTGCGCCAGCTTCCACCGGGCTGGCAAGCGACGGCTTTGTCCGCACTTTTAATCTTGTACAAGGAGAATACCAATACATACCCGCAGGCGACGGTCCTGGCTCGTTCCTGACTTCAGGGGAGCGCTGGGCTGAGTGGCTCGCCGTTCTCGGCCTATATATGGTCGAGGACCCAAACTTGCTGGGGGTTGCGGAGTGATTAGGTCAGTGAACAGCATCTGTATCAGGACACGGTGAGAATGAACGATGAGTTGATGACGGCAGCTCTGTGTTGGGAGTTGGATGGGAAGACTTCAGCCGTGTTTGCTCACCGACAGCCTTCTCTTAGGTATTATTGCCCCGATGAGATTTGTTTAGCTCGCGTTGTTCCCGCCAAATTAAAGAATCACTTTTTTAGAGCACCTGATAGACATGTAGTTGGCTGCAGAAACGAGAAGGAAATATCAGAATCGTCCCTCGTTCCGGGTCTTTCTCATCCAAAAGTATCTCCTTTGCTGGCTCCGAACATTCCGACCCATCTTGGGCCTATTCCTATATGTCCCCCGTCAGCGCCCATGAGACAGAACTGGCATCTTGAATAAGGGAGGATTTCTGGCTCATCGTAACGACGAAGGAGCGTAGATGAGCCAGAAATCCTCGACTTCCAAGCCTTCCGCCGAGGCGGTTGTGCGCGACATCCGCCGGGCGACACGGCGGCATTATTCGGCGGAGGACAAGATCCGCATCGTATTGGAGGGCCTGCGCGGCGAGTACAGCATTGCCGAGCTGTGTCGGCGTGAGGGTATTGCCGAGAGCATGTATTATTCCTGGTCGAAAGACTTTCTCGAAGCCGGCAAGCGCCGTCTGGCGGGGGACACGGCGCGGGAAGCCAGTTCGGGCGAGGTGAAGGCGCTGCGCCACGAGGCTCAGGCCCTCAAAGAGGTGGTGGCTGAGCAGGCCCTTGAGCTGCGCCTGCTCAAAAAAAGCATGATCGGGGCTGGGGGCTGCCAAGAATGAGGTATCGCGCTCCTGAGAAGCTGGAGATCATCCGCCTCGTCGAGCAATCGCATCTGCCGGTGCGCCAGACGCTGGACCATCTCGGCATTCCCCGTCCGACATTTTATCGCTGGTATGAGCTTTATCGCGCCGGTGGCCCCGAGGCATTGCACGACCGCCCCTCAAAACCAGACCGCGTGTGGAACCGCATTGACGATGACACGCGCAAGCAGATCGTCGAATTGGCCCTGGAACGGCCAACGCTGAGCCCTCGCGAACTGGCCGTGACGTTTACCGACACCAACAGCTATTTTGTCTCCGAGGCATCCGTCTATCGCCTGCTCAAGGCGCATGATCTGATTAACTCGCCGGCCTTCATCATCGTTAAAGCGGCTGATGAATTCAAAGTCAAAACCACTGCCCCCAACCAACTTTGGCAGACAGACTTTACATATTTGAAAGTCATCGGCTGGGGGTGGATGTATCTCTCAACCATCCTCGACGATTATTCCTGTTACGTCATCGCCTGGAAGCTGTGTACCACCATGCAGGCCGAGGATGTTACCGATACGTTAAACCTCGCTCTCGAAGCCTCAGGCTATGCCTCAGCCAAGGTCCAGCACAAGCCGCGCCTGCTCTCAGATAACGGGCCTTGTTATATCGCAGGCGACCTTGCTAAATGGCTGGGACGGCGAAATATCGAACATATTCGTGGTGCACCTTGCCATCCACAAACTCAAGGTAAAATTGAGCGCTGGCATCAGACTTTGAAAAATCGCATCCTGCTCGAAAACTATAACCTGCCCGGCGACCTCGAACGCCAGATCGCCGCCTTCATCGAGCATTACAATAACTGCAGATACCATGAGAGCCTGGGCAACGTTACGCCGGCCGACGTCTATCATGGACGGGCAGCGGAAATCCTACAGCAGCGCCAACAAATAAAACGCCAAACCATCCAGGCCAGGCGCTTGCGGCATAATCAAATAGCAGCTTAAACTTTAACCCAGAAGGTGAGCCAAACCATCTCTTAAATCAGGCAGCCAACTGTCTCAAAGCATTCGACGACGGACAGGGAGACCTGCTTGACCAAGGATACCTTTCGGAGATTACGCCATGACTAGAAAAACATACCCCGATCTTCCTAATTGGACCTTCGAGATAGATGAAGTCTCTGCTGGAGTTTATGAGGTTGTGGCTAGGGACCATATTGGCCATGAAGTGTCAGAAAAAGGTATCGATGTTGCCGCAATTATAGAACTGTGCAGGCAACGAGCAGCAAAGCTCGTCAACTAGCGGTGATTATTTGCCGCAGAGGATGCAGCCGACGGAGGAAGCTTTCTCTACCGAGGTGTAAGCTCTGATCATCCAAACTTTGAAAGCTATTCGAATGGGGATATTGTTCCTGGGGACGTGAATGGGACGATTACACCCGAAGAGCACAATATGTTTGGCGATGATCCCTTCGTACAGGCACAAAGTCCATATACCTCATGGACAACTGATCCCGGTCTTGCTGCATCGCGCGCGGGAGACGGTGGTGTCGTTCTTCAACTACCGACTGGTGCGCCGCCCCCAGGTGCAACTTGGTCATGGGTATGGTCGCCGGATGCTTTCGGCGAAAACGAGATATTATTACAGGGGGCCAGGTCTGGAGCAACGGTGATAGGGCCATGAGTTTGACAAAACAAGACATCTTGAACGGTATTCGAACCCTTCCGCGGTCCAAGGATTTTGGAGTGGCGGAGGAATTTCTTCGCTCTCCAGAGACGGAGCCTTACAACCCGCCAATTGGAGGGAAGTTGTCGCGCGAGCGAACTGTAAAGCGTTCCGATATAATCGGTACGTGGACTTCCCGGCTGGCTAATTCCATAAAAAAGAACAAAGATCTTTATGGGTGCGCGGATTTTGTAAAAAGCTTAAACGAAATGCCCGGTGAGGCTAGACTATTCAGCCTTTCCTTCAAAAACCAAAGGAAGATCGGTACGTTCTGGTTCACGGTCGAGACTGAGAAACCCGTCGGGTTTGTTGTCGTCGAAAAAGATGGGCAGACTTGAGGCTCTCAAAGGCCACGTTTAGGTAAGAGTTGCCGCAGAGGAAGCAGGCGGTGCGCTCAATTTCTCCCAGACTGTTGATTTCCGCTGAGATCTGACCCTGGAAGGCCGGATTTTTCCATT
>NZ_JH976213.1:0-4282 GCF_000306035.1 Acidocella sp. MX-AZ02 | reverse complement strand
CTCATACCGAGAAAGAGGATGAATATGGCGCTTGCCCCTATAGCTGAATCGGATGTTTTGGCGGAAGCACTGGCGGGTATTTCTCACGTCGTGGAGGGCCAGCTCGACGCTCTGTTGCCCGTGCCGGAAAGTGTGGAAGCCAGACTGGTCGAGGCCATGCGATACGCGGTCCTGAATGGCGGCAAACGGATACGCGCGCTGCTGGTGGTGGAGGTCGCCAACTTGTTCTCCGCCGACCGGATTTGCGCAGCGCGCGTAGCGGCTTCGGTGGAAATGTTGCACGCTTACTCGCTGGTGCATGACGATCTACCCGCTATGGACGATGATGATCTGCGCCGCGGGCAGCCCAGTTGCCACAAGAAGTTTGATGAAGCCACAGCTATTCTAGCTGGTAACGCGCTGCTGACACGGGCGTTTGAGGTGTTAGTTGAAGCAGATACTGATGCCGATACTGATGTGCGCTGCGAGTTGGTGCTGGCTCTGGCTGCGGCGTCGGGCATGTGCGGCATGGTTGGCGGGCAGATGATCGACATCGAATCCGAGGGTAAAGCGCTCTCCGTCTCGGAAATCATGCGTCTCCAAGCACTCAAGACCGGCCGTCTCATCCAGTATGCCGCCGAGGCTGGGGCCATTCTCGGTCGCGCCAATGCTTCGCAAAGGCTCGCTATTGCCAATTATGGTCGCGATCTGGGCACTGCATTCCGGATCTATGATGATATACTTGATGTGAATTCGGATACTGCCACCTTGGGTAAGACTGCTGGTAAGGATGCTGCGCAGGGTAAAGCCACTACAGTTAGCATTTTGGGCCTCGAACAAGCGAAAGCCGAAGCCAAACACTTTTCGGGAAAGGCGATCAGTCATTTGGAGAGCTTCGGAGATCGTGCGGAAATCCTCCGGGCTCTTGTGCGCTTCACAATCACACGAAGAAGCTGAAGCCTCTAGCAAAGTATTGTCCGCCCCAACCGCTTTGCATTCCCTTTGTGCACTATAGTCTGTTTGGGTAGTTGCGGCCTCGTGACTGATGGACCGGATTGTCTGTACCCCATTGGCGACGTCCGCTTTCTGGTGTGGGTTTTCCGATCATCAATGGCTTAATTGGGCGCTGAGCCGACCTGGCGCACCAAAACTGTTTTAGCTTTTAGACCACCCAAAACCGCATTTTCGGCACTGCGCGCCACTACCCAGAGATCATCGGCATTATCTAAACCTACGCGTTCTGCATTGAAGTCGTCTAAGCCGTTATCTAAAGCAAAGCGGGTTTCTTCATCTGGTGCGTTTTCCAGAGCGAAAGATATTTGCAATGACCAACTCCCCACAGAGAATGTCTGCTCATAGTTTTAGTGCTGGCAGTGCTAAATAGCCATATAGGGTCGTCTGCCGATGAGACCATCGACCGCCAACGGCAGCTTTCTTTCGTGCACCGCATCCGGCTCAGCCCGTCCAAAATATTAGACAGAAAGAACGCGCCCAGGTTGATCATTCGCGGGGCTGGGTCCTATCCCCGAAAGAAGCCGGCCTCCCAAAAGCAGCACGTAAGTGTCGCTAATTTTGTCGTGTGTCAGACGGCTTCTGCAGCAAAACCGCACGACAAACGAATCAAAGGAAAAACAATGGGTTGCAGCTCGCCGCAGCCGATCGACAATTTACAAGTTATACGACTTTGATGTAATCCAGGGTTGTTATGGATTGAGCAATGGGTTGCGCTCATGGTACGTTTTCGTCATGAGCGCATATGCCGGGCAAGATCAGAGAAGAAAAGCTCTCAACCATTTCCCGCCGCATCCGTTTCTGACGATCCGGTTGCACACCGGGACGTTGCTGATTCTCCCGCAAAACCATGAGTCCTTCGACATGCGAAGGTTTCAAATCTATTGGGAATGGCATCCTAGCCGTGGCGCGGGAGCTTATGAACTCGAAAAACTCATTCAACTAGATTGGCATATCGCCGCTCAAATTAAGGATTTCTACAACAGCTTGCTGGGCGGTGGCGCCAACCGCCTGACTGACCAACAAATACTGGACTGGCTACGGGGCGAGGTGCAAAGCACCGCGCTCGCGGCATTCTGGCTTCAGGATGAGTGGATGCTAGGCGGGGCAATCTCGGCCCCGGCGGCTTCTCTCTCCTCGCCTCCGGCAACGCTGCCCGTTGCGCAATGGACCGCCAAGCACAAGATCGAAGCGATGTTCGAGGCCATACCGGGCCATCTGGGGCCGGCGGCGAGGGAACAGTTCAATGCCTTTCTCACGCCGCAGAACCTCGCCATTATGGTTGAATTTCTGGCGGCAGGATTAGCCATCCAAGCAATTCCCATCGCGGACGCGGTGGCCGATGCGATCATCGCCGCCTTGGCCTATGCCATGTATGGTTGGGCCGGGCTGGTGGCTGGGTATGAGTTTACCAAGGCGGTGATCCAGGCCGGAAGGGCGCAGAGCCAGCCTGATATCGACCATGCAGCACAAAAAGCAGCGGATGCTTTGATTACGCTTGGGGTGCTGTTCCTGGCTAAGCTTGTTGAAAAGGTTAAGGTCGATAGCGGGAAAAAGCCAAAGAAACCCACCAAGACCGAGCCGTCGAATAAACCGGCGCGCGGCTCGACCGACGATATCATGCAACGCTACAACAGAGGGAGTGATGGCGTTACCTATCCACGTGTCAATAATCAATTTACACCGGACAGCATTTATGACCAGAACAACCCGACCGCTGATCAGGAACTTGCGAAAGAACAATTACAAGACCAGCTCGATTCAAGTGGAAACCCAGCATGGGATGACGACAAGATCGACCAAGTTTTGAATAGCGGTTCCAACTTTGGCACCAAAGACTATTCTGTAGGCGATAACATCTACAAACTCCAGAATCTTGGCTACAATCCTGATACACCTAGTCCCTATATTCTGGATCAGAACGGCATGAACCAGTTGATCAATCAAGGATATGTTGATGAAAATTTGAACGTGACAAACGCAGCCGGGGTCAAGCAATATCTGGCTTTGCCATGCTACAATATGGCCCAAACAGTATTCCAAGGGCAGGTCACGGCACCAACAACAGGCGTCACGTCACAGATCAATTCCGCCTCGGAATTGTTCAATCTCGATAATGGAGCGGGTGGCGTGGATGAAGGAAAGCTGCTCATGACTGGCGGCGGCTCTCAAGTTTCATTGCCGCCGTCAGCGGTCAGCTTTGGTAAATAGAGGAACATTTCCATGATCCCCATCACCCTTGAGATCATCGGCCCTGGCATCGAAGAAGAATATGCAGATGCGATGGACCGCATCGCCTTCCTGCTCGACGCCTTCAAGGATTACCCCGCCTCGAATGACACTGCCCATGGCCGTGTGGTCTATCAGCTCCGCTGGCTCAAACAGGAGGTCGACGCGCAGCGCTTGCCTGTTCCCGTTCATAAGAGCTGGATCGGCACACTCTGCTACGTCGTCGGTTCCTGCGAAGTGGACGATACCAAGGAGATCGCCAAAGCCTTGGGGGAGCTAAAGCGTATCCTGCAAGGCCCCGGCTTGCTTAAGCCTCGGCATTTCCCGGTTATCGCGTCGCAGATCGACGATCTGGTGGCTGATATTCATCTCTTTGGAGATCCGCTGACACCAGATGAAACGCAACTTGTCGCTGATCTGGAAGAAGTCGCTAAGGGAATTCGATCCGGTCAAATTATTCCTCCGCTGACTGTGCCAAAAGGCATTCACCCTCTGAGGTTGGCTTTGATGCACGCCAACAGGTTAAAAGAGGTTTTTCCACCACATCCCGATCTGCGCCGCTTCAGACGACAATCAGACCATTTGCAGCTCCCACTATTTGAAAACTGGCGTCCTTACGTGGCACAAAAACCACCCTTAGCAGCCCCTAACCCTGGGCTGGGACCAGAAGCGCCGGATTTCACGCTCGTTCGTGATCTGGTGAAAACCAACGTAACGAAAACATAAGTCTCGCCAGCTCCTATTTGACAAGACTTTTGGAAGCCTGACTGTTGATTTCCACTGAGAAGTGACCCGGGAAGTTCCGACAAATCTTCGCCCCCCGATTCCGGGATATTCTCGCCCGGGTAGACGGGGGTGAGGTCATCCTCGCTGGCTGAGTTTAAGTTCGCCTCTTTGGTTGTTGCCGAGGAGGGGATTGATGCCGGCGGGGAGGGTTTGCATGCGCCATGTCGACAGGATGAGCGGCGATCCGAGCAAGAACATATGACCGAAACGTGCCAAACGGTGTCCTGCCCCATAATTTTGGCGTCATTCCAGTTCTTCTCAGCTGATCCGAACGAAT
>NZ_JH976212.1:11544-33212 GCF_000306035.1 Acidocella sp. MX-AZ02 | reverse complement strand
GCTAAACGATGCGTTCTAACGCAAGCGCTACTCCCTGACCGCCGCCGATGCACAGCGTCACCATGCCGCGTTTGACCCCATCGCGCGCCATGGAGTGCAATAATCTTGTGGTCAGCACCGCGCCGGTTGCCCCAATCGGGTGGCCATGAGCGATGGCGCCGCCCTCGACATTTACAATGTCCTCGGGGAGGCCAAGTTTGTGCATGACCGCAAGCACAATGGCGGCAAAGGCTTCGTTGATCTCGATCCGGTCCAGATCACCGATACGCCATCCGGCGCGATCCAGAGCCTGCTGAACCGCGGGTACTGGGCCGAGGCCGAAGAACCCAGGTTCCACCGCTCCGATGCCATATGATACCAGCCGCGCCATCGGTACGAGCCCATGGCGTGCTGCCCAGCCCGCCTCAGCGACGATCATCGCGGCAGCACCGCTGTTCAGCCCGGGGGCATTGCCGGCAGTTATGGTGCCGTCCTTGCGGAATGCCGGTTTTAACGCCGCCAGACTCTCAGCGCTGGTATCCGGCCGGTTATGTTCGTCGTGCCCGAAATGGATTGACTCCTTGCGAGACGGGAGTTCAATGGGCACAATTTCACTTGCGAACTTGCCCGAGGCCTGCGCCGCGGCAAATCTGGTTTGTGAACGCAACGCCCAGGCGTCCTGCGCCGCCCGGCTAATTTCAAACTTGTTTGCCAAGTCTTCGGTATGCCAGCCAGAATGCTGACCGGAAAAGGCGTCGTTCAAGCCGTCTTCCAGCATTGCATCGGCCAGCACGCCAGGCCCCATGCGATAGCCCCAACGCGCTTCGCGTTGTAGATAGGGCGCTAGGTCCATGTTTTCCATGCCACCGGCGATGGCGCTGTCGATGAGTCCCAGCATCACCTCTTGCGCGGCCGAGATGATTGCCTGCGCGCCGGACCCGCAGACACGGTTTACGGTCAGTGCTGGAACAGTGACTGGCAAGCCAGCGGCGATCGCAGCTTGGCGGGCGGGGTTCATTTTGGTTCCAGCCTGGATCACGTTGCCCATCACCACGGTGCCGATTGCATCAACGGCCAAGCCAGCGCGGGAGAGAACGGCATTGATGCAGGCAGCGCCCAGCGCCGGTGCTGTCATGGTTTTCAAGCTGCCGCCAAACGTGCCGATTGCAGAACGCTGGGGCGCGCAAATCACGACTTCATTGTGAGCCATCACCGAATTCCTTTCTTTTCACGTGAAGTCTGTTAGCTGTGGCGGCAATATGAACTGGCCCGGGTCAATCCGCTGGAGCGCGCCGTGACAGCGTGCCCGTGAGTTCCACCACCGCGGCGATAGTGTTGAAGATGGTGCCGTATTTGCGGATGTTCTCGTGCATCAGCTCAAGCCTCCGGTCCGGTTCGTCCGTATCGAGCACGATCTCGTAGTCGATACGGGTAAGTCTGGGCGGGTGATCCTCCCGCACGGCATGAACCCGTACCTCGGCGCTGGAGAAGCGGAACGTCAGCATTGGTGCGACGCGTTCCAGGTTCTTCAGCATGCAAGCGGCAACGGCCGCGAGCAACAGCTCGGCGGGGTTGAACGCATCGGATCCGCCCGCAGGATCGGTATCCATCTCAAGTTCGGCCTGCTTGCATGTAGCGAGGCTGCCATGGTGGTCCCGGCGTACTGCGCGGATGGAATAGTCCAGCATCGAAGTTTCTCCTGATCAGCGCGGGCCAATGGACAGCGTGGCGTGGTCGAAAGGTATGGCAGGCCCACTGCCTGACAGGGGTGAATTTAGCATCCCGGCGGATACGCGCATTGACCGGGGTCAAAGGTAATCTCAGGGTTGGTACCGGGGGCTTGCCTTTGAAGCAGAAGGGACGTGATGCTTGATCGACGTCAAGGACATTTTTGTATGGTGGTGGTTAGCGTCTTTGTATGGTGGTGGTTATCGTCGGGTGAAATGGTTTTTAAGGTTCGTCAATAAGTTGCGGGCCTGCGGCGTGAGTCGCCAAGTCTCGAGGGGAAGGGGTCATGATTGCTCCGTGCATGTGGCGCAGTTGGGAGGCGCAGAAGGACGAATTACGGTCTTTTTTGCATCGCCGCCTGGCGGACGCGCCCGCGACCGAAGATGTATTGCACGAGGTTTTCCTTAAAGCGGCGCTTCAGGGCGGTCAATTTTGCCAGATCGAACATCCGCGCGCGTGGTTCTTTCAGGTCGCGCGCAACGTCGTGGCGGATCGGCACCGTCGGGGCCGGGTGTTTGAGCCCGTACCCGATGACTTGCCAGCCCTATCGCAAGAGACTTCACCCGTGGAGGCCTTGGCACAATGTCTGCCCCAAGCCTTGGCGACTCTTGCGCAGGAAGACCGGGATGCCCTCGAGCATTGCGAGATCGCGGGGATGACGCAACGCGACTATGCGGCATTGCGCGGGTTGAGCTTGCCGGCGGCCAAATCCCGTGTTCAGCGCGCCCGCGCCAAGCTGCGGGAGATTCTGGTTGGCCAGTGCGGGGTGCGCTTTGACAAACAGACAGGGCAGGTTTGTTGCCATGTGCCGCAGGATGCGCGGGGGTGAATTATTTTTGCGTCCTTTTGCCTGGTTTCGCGTCTTCAGAGGTGATTACGGAACCGCGGCGGAGTTTATCATGAGCATCCCCTTGTCCTCACCAACACCAGCCCCGCATGGACCCGTTTGGCGGCCCTGGGCCGTGCCGGTGCTGTTCGTGCTGGGCTGGCTTGCCCTCTACAGCCAGTTGCAAACTGCCGCGAATGGTTTCGCGGCGTATCTCTTTGCCCTGCTGGGGATCGACCCTCACTCACATTTGGCCTCGGCATTGAGTTTTTTCATGTTCGAGGTTCCGAAAGTGTTGATGTTGCTGACGCTGATCGTGTTCATCGTCGGTGTCATTCAGACCTTCTTTTCTCCCGAGAAGACCCGCGCCATTCTGGCGGGCAAACGCCATGGCGTGGGCAATGTGCTGGCGGCGGCGTTGGGCATTGTCACACCGTTCTGTTCGTGCTCGGCGGTGCCCCTGTTCATCGGCTTCCTGACATTCGGTGTGCCGCTTGGAGTCACCTTCTCCTTCCTTGTGTCATCGCCGATGGTCAATGAGGTGGCGCTGGCCTTGCTGTTTGGCCTGTTCGGCTGGAAGATCGCGCTGCTTTACATGGGATTGGGCTTGTCCGTGGCCATCGCGGCTGGGCTGGTCATAGGGCGGTTCAATCCGGTGGGGCTGGTTGAACCCTGGGTCTTTGAAATTTCCGCGATCGCCGCCACCGAAACCGTGCCCAGCTGGGCTGAGCGCTTTGCCCAGGGCTGGTCGCATGTGCGCGATATCGTCTTGAAGGTCGCGCCGTATATTGTCGCGGGCGTTGGGGTTGGCGCCTGGATTCATGGGTATGTCCCGCAGAATTTCATGGCGCATCTGATGGGACGGAGCGCCTGGTGGTCGGTGCCGCTGGCGGTGCTGATCGGCGTGCCGATGTATTCCAATGCCGCAGGCATCATTCCCGTGGTGCAGGCGCTGTTGGGCAAGGGGGCCGCGCTGGGCACGACGCTAGTCTTCATGATGTCTGTTACCGCCTTGTCCTTTCCTGAATTCATGATTTTAAAGAAAGTGATGCGGCCAAAGCTCATCGCCCTGTTCGCCGGCGTGGTCACGGTTGGGATCATCATCGTCGGTTATGTGTTCAATGCAGTCATGTGAGGATTGCACGGTTTTTCATCTTGGAGGTCATTTCATGAAAACGATCAAAATTCTCGGCAGTGGTTGCGCCAAATGCAAGGCCACCCAACAAATCGTGGAGGAGGTTGTGGCCGCGCAAAATGTGCAGGCGCGGATCGAGAAAATCCAGGACATAGCGGAGATCGCCCGCCATGGGGTGATGCGGACGCCAGCCGTGATGATCGACGAAAAACTCGTGCATGCAGGCAGCGTGCCGGACCGCGCAGAGGTGGCCGGGTGGTTTGCCGTTTGAGGGCTGTTGGTGCCACGCAATCGCTGCGGCGCGGCGGTGGAGATGAAATATGAAGCTGGCCAGAAAAGCGCGGCTCATTGGCGCGGGCCTGGCGCTGGTGCTCATGGCCGGGGGGATATGGCTCGTACTGCGCGGCCGCGAGGCGGCGGGCAACAGCTTGACCTTATATGGCAATGTCGATATCCGTGAAGTCGATGCGGCGTTCTATGATTCCGGGCGGATCAGCCAGATGCTGGTGCAGGAAGGGGATCGGGTTCACCCCGGCGAATTACTTGCCACCCTCGACCAAAGCCGCTTCGCCGATGCGCTGACCGCCGCTACCGCCCAGGCCGCCAACCAGAAGCAGGTGCTGGCGGCTTTGCTGGCGGGCTCGCGCCCCGAGCAAGTCGCCCAGGCCAAGGCGCAGATGGACGCGCTGGAAGCGGTATACCGGAACGATGCCGCCAATTACAGCCGCTACGCCACGCTGGCGCCGGGCGGGGCCGCGACCATCCAGCAGCGTGACGACGCGCTCGCCGCATACCAGAACGCCAAACAGACCTATGAGGCAGCCAAACAGGCTTACATATTGGCGGTGAAGGGGCCGCGCGCGGAGGATATAGCCGCGGCCCAGGCCGCTTATGACGCTGCCCAAGCCAACGCGGCGCTGGCCGCGCAGGAATATAAAGACACTAAACTCTACGCCCCTGCCGATGCCGTTGTGGAAGAGCGCGTGCAGGAGCCAGGTGACATGACCTCACCCGCCATGCCGGTTTATACCTTGGCGCTTATCAACCCGATCTGGGTACGGGCCTATGTGCCGGAGAGCGATATGGGCAAGATCAGGCTCGGCATGGCGGCCGAAATCAGCACCGATTCCTACCCCGGAAATCTTTACGAGGGGTGGGTTGGGTATATTTCGCCGACAGCGGAATTCACGCCTAAAAATGTAGAGACGCCTGATCTGCGGGCCGAGCTTGTTTATCAGATACGAGTTTATGCTTGCGACCCGCATGGGCAATTGCGGCTTGGCATGCCCGCCACGGTGAGCATCACGCTGAACCAGAGCATACAGGTCAACGCGCCGCGCGGGCCGCAAGCCTGCACCAGCCATGCCACCAGCCACTAACCCGCTGGCGCTGGAAATCGCGGGGCTGAGCAAGCGGTTTAGCCTGGACAAACGCCAGGTCACCGCGCTCGACGGCATCTCGGCGCGCACCAAGGCGGGGCTGGTGACCGGGTTGATCGGCCCCGATGGCGCCGGGAAAACAACCCTGATGCGGCTCATCGCCGGATTATTGCGCGCCGATGCGGGTGCCATCCGTGTGTTTGGCGTTGACGTGGGCGCAAGCCCATTGGCAGTGCAGGGCATGCTCTCTTACATGCCGCAGCGTTTTGGGCTGTATGAGGATTTAACCGTAAGCGAGAACCTAACCCTCTATGCCGATTTGCAGGGCGTGCCCCGCGCTCAGCGTGCCGCCCAGTTCGCCACCCTGCTGGAGATGACCGGCATGGCCCGCTTCACCTCCCGGCTGGCGGGAAAGCTCTCGGGCGGCATGAAGCAGAAGCTGGGCCTAGCCTGCACACTCATCCGCGCGCCACGCCTGCTGCTGCTGGACGAACCGACCGTGGGGGTGGACCCTGTTTCACGGCGGGAATTATGGCACATCGTCGATCATCTCGTGCGCGGCTCAGGCATGAGCGTGCTGGTTTCAACCGCGTATCTCGACGAGGCGGAGCGTTGCGACGAGGTGCTGCTGTTGCATGAGGGGCGGTTGATTGGCGAGGGCCAGCCCGGCAACTTTACCGCCGCCATGGCGGGGCGGAGCTTCCTTGTGCGCACGCCAGCACTTTCAAAGCGTGCCGCGCAGGCGCTCCTGGCCGCCCAGCCCGGCGTAGCGGACGCGCTGATCCAGGGCGAGGCGGTGCGGCTGGTGATGGCCAGTGCGCGGGCGCCGGATTTTGTCGGTGTGCCGAGGCTAGGGGAAGCCAGCATCGTCCCAGTGGCGCCGCGCTTTGAAGACCGGTTTGTCGATTTGTTGAAGCAAACCGCGCCAACCCCGGCAACGGCGCCAGCTCCGCGCGCGGCCGCATCGGAACCCGGCACACGGGTGATCGAGGTGGAGCATCTGAGTAAGCTCTTTGGCGCTTTCCGCGCCGTGGATGATATCAGCTTCACGGTACGGCGCGGCGAGATTTTTGGCCTGCTGGGGGCCAATGGCGCCGGTAAATCCACCACCTTCCGCATGTTGTGCGGCCTGCTGCCCGCTAGTGAGGGCACATTGCGCGTGGCCGGGTTTGATTTGCGCCGCGCCGCGGCCCCGGCGCGCGCCAGGCTGGGCTATATGGCGCAAAAATTCTCGCTTTATGGCGATTTATCGGTGCTGCAAAACCTACGCTTCTTCAGTGCCGCCTACCGGCTGAGCGGCGCCCGGCAGGCGGCGCGCATCGGCTGGGCGCTGGAGGAATTCGAGCTGCGGCAGGTGCAGGGTGCCACGGCGCGGGATTTGCCGCTGGGCTTCAAGCAGCGTCTGGCCCTGGCCTGCGCCCTCATGCATGAGCCTGACATTCTGTTTCTCGATGAGCCGACTTCCGGTGTCGACCCGCTGGCGCGGCGTGAATTCTGGCAACGCATCAACGCCCTGGCGGAGGCTGGCGTGACGGTTCTCGTCACCACGCATTTCATGGATGAGGCGGAGTATTGCGACCATCTGGTCATCATGGCACAGGGGCGGATTCTTGCTGCCGGCAGCAGCGAGGAGCTGAAACAGGCTGCGAGTGGTCCGGCCGCGCCGGACCCGACGATGGAAGATGCTTTCATCGCGCTAATTGAGGCTGATACGCGCCGCGGGGCGGCGGCATGAGCGGCGGCGCTATGCGGCTGGCGGGGCTGATCCGCAAGGAGGCTTTGCAGATTTTGCGCGACCCGTCCTCGCTCGCCATCGCCTTCATTCTTCCCGCGATGCTGCTGCTGCTGTTCGGCTATGGCGTCTCACTGGACGCGCGGCATGTGGGGCTGGGCATCGTGACGGACCAGCCCAGCGCGGCGGCGGCGAGTTTTACCGCGCAATTCCGGCAATCACCCTATTTCTCGCCGCGCGATTTTTCCAGCGCCGCCGCCGCGCAAACGGCGTTGAGCAATGGCCAGATCGACGGTTTTATCTGGATGCAGGGCGATTTTTCACGGCAAATGCGGGCGGGACACAGCCCGGCGATTGGCGAGTTTGTCAATGGAATCAACGCCAATAATGCCCGGCTGATCGAGAATTACGTGCAGCAGAGCTGGGTGAACTGGCTCGCCCAGCAAGCCATGCAAGCAGGTGCCGCCAGCCCGTTCCCCATTGGCGTGCAGCCACGCATCTGGTTCAACCCCGAGGTCAGCAGCCGCGACTATTTGGTGCCGGGGTTGATCGCGGTGATCATGACCCTCACGGGCGCGCTGCTTACCGCCCTGGTGATCGCCCGGGAATGGGAGCGCGGCACCATGGAGGCGCTGATGGTCACCCCTGTGAGCGTGGCTGAAATTCTGCTCTCGAAGATCATCCCCTATTTTCTGCTGGGCATGGGCGGCATGGCGCTTTCGGTGCTCATCGCGGTGTTTCTGTTCGGTGTGCCGCTGCATGGTTCGCTTCTGGTGCTCACGCTGGCCAGCGCGTTGTTCATGCTGGCCGCGCTTGGCATGGGGCTGCTGATTTCCACCGTGGCGAAAAACCAGTTCGTAGCGGGGCAGATCGCCATCATCACCACATTTTTGCCGGCCTTCATCCTGTCAGGCTTCATCTTCGATATTTCCTCCATGCCCGGCGCGATCCAGCTCATCACCCACATCGTCGCCGCGCGTTACTTCGTTGCCTTGCTGCAAACCTTGTTTTTGGCGGGCACGGTGTGGGCGGTCGTGCTGCCCAATTTGTTCGCGCTGCTGATCATGGCCGTGCTGTTTCTGGGCCTGGCCCGGCGCGCTTCGCGCAAGCGGCTGGATTAAGCCAATGCCCTATCATCTGCTTGCCCTCATCATCAAAGAATTTCTCGCCATTCTGCGAGATGCCAAAAGCCGCATGGTGCTCATCGGCCCGCCGCTCATCCAGCTCGTCGTCTTCGGCTATGCCGCCAGCTTCGACCTGAACCATGTCCCTTTCGCGGTATATGACCAGGACCAGAGCGTGGCCTCGCGCGATCTAGTGGCGGCGTTTTCCGGGGCACCCGCCTTTCAGCAAGTGGCGCAATTGCACAGCGCGCGTGACATCAAGCCGCTGATCGAGTCCCGGCAGGTGGAAATGGTGCTCGACATCGACCCGCGTTTCTCGCGCGACCTGTTCACGCATCAGCCCGCCCCGGTGCAGGTCATCGTCGATGGCCGCAACTCCAACACCGCGCTGCTCATTCTGGGCTATGCCAACAGCATCATTTCCGATGAAGGCTCGGTCTGGGCCACCGCGCATGGCGCCCCGGCACCGCTCGCGCGGCTGGAGCCGCGCGCGCTTTACAATCCAAACCTCGACTCGCACTGGTTCATCATCCCCGGCATCGTGGCGTTGCTGACCCAGGTTGTGACTTTGCTCGTGGTCGGCCTGTCGGTGGCGCGCGAGCGCGAGGCCGGCACGTTCGACCAGATTCTCGTGACCCCGCTGACCCAGATGGATATTCTGCTCGGCAAGAGCATTCCCGGCCTCATCATCGGCGTCATCGAGGCCAGCGTCATCATCGCCGCCACGGTGTTCTGGTTTCACGTGCCGTTTCAGGGCGGGCTGTTGCAGCTTTATGCCGGTCTCGTATTGTTCACCATCGCGGTAACCGGCATCGGGCTGATGATCTCGTCCCTCGCGGCCACGCAGCAGCAGGCATTGCTGGGGGCGTTTTTGTTCATGGTGCCATCCATCATTCTGTCCGGCTTTGCCACGCCCATCGCCAACATGCCGGTGCCGGTGCAATGGCTCACGCTCATCAACCCGATGCGCTATGCGCTCGTCATCATCCGCCGCTGCTTTTTGGAGCAGCCCGGCTTTGCGGCACTCTTGCCCGATTATGCGGCGATGGCGGCGCTGGGTTTTTGCAGCCTGCTGGCCGCAGCCTGGCTGTTCCGCAAGCGCGCGGTGTAAGCCGCCACCCCGCCAGCCCACGCGCCTGCCAGTCAGCCTCAAGTCTGGCTGGTTTTAAATGGACCGCTGATTGACCCGCCGGGATAATTCCTCGGCGTTTTCCTTGCGCTCGCTATAGCGGTCCACCAGGTAATCGGCGCAGTTGCGTGTCAGCAGAGTGAATTTCACCAACTCCTCCATCACATCCACGATGCGGTCATAATAGGCGGAGGGTTTCATGCGGTCATTCTCGTCAAATTCCGCGAAGGCTTTCGCCACCGATGACTGGTTGGGGATGGTGATCAGGCGCATCCAGCGGCCCAGAATGCGAAGCTGGTTGACCGCGTTAAAACTCTGCGAACCGCCGCAAACCTGCATCACAGCCAGGGTTTTGCCCTGGGTGGGGCGTACGGCGCCAAGCGCCAGGGGAATCCAGTCGATCTGCGCCTTCATGATGGCGGTCATGGCGCCGTGGCGCTCGGGCGAGCACCATACCATGCCCTCGCTCCAACTTACCAAGTCGCGCAATTCCTGCACCTTGGGGTGGCTGACCTCGGCATCGTCGGGCAGCGGCAGGCCCGAGGGGTTGAAGCAGCGTGTCTCGGCACCAAAACGCTGTAAAATCCGCGCGGCTTCCCCTGTCGCCAGCCGGCTGAAGGAGCGTGGGCGTACCGAGCCGTAAAGCAGCAGGATGCGTGGCTTATGCGATACAGGCGGCGCGCCTTGGAGGCGGGATGGGTCAACCGGCGCGAAGCAGGATTCGACGATGTTGGGCATGGCGAGATCAGCCATGGGCGGCACCATGCTCGTACCATCCTTTTGATGCCGTCACGATCTTGACCACCAGCAGCATCACCGGCACCTCGATCAGCACGCCCACCACCGTTGCCAACGCCGCGCCGGAGTTGAAACCGAACAGGCTGATTGCCGCCGCCACCGCCAGTTCAAAAAAATTCGACGCGCCGATGAGTGCTGAGGGGCAGGCGATATTATGTTTCTCGCCCACCAGCCGGTTGAGCACGTAGGCAAGGCCCGAGTTGAAGAACACCTGGATGAGGATGGGGATGGCAAGCATCACGATCACCATCGGCTGGCGCAGAATCGCCTCTCCCTGAAAGGCGAACAGCAGCACCAGTGTGAGCAGCAAGGCGAGGATGGACCAGGGGCCGATCCGGCTCATCGCGGCATCGAACACCGCCTGCCCCCCGCCCAGCAAATGCCTGCGCCAGACTTGCGCGATGACAACCGGAATAATGATGTAAAGCACAACCGAGGTGATGAGCGTGCTCCAGGGCACGGAGATGGATGAAATGCCCAGCAGCAACGCCACGATGGGGGCGAAGGCGAAGACCATGATGGTGTCATTCATCGCCACCTGCGAGAGGGTGAACAACGGATCGCCGTTTGAAAGCCGGCTCCAGACGAACACCATGGCCGTGCAGGGGGCTGCGGCCAGCAGAATCAGCCCGGCGATGTAACTATCAATCTGCCCAGGCGGCAGCAGCGGGCGGAACAGATGCCCGATGAACACAGAGGCCAGCAGCGCCATAGAAAACGGCTTCACCAGCCAGTTCACGAACAGCGTCACGCCGATGCCGCGCACATGCTGCCTCACCTCGTGCAGCGCGCCAAAATCCACCTTCACCAGCATCGGGATGATCATCACCCAGATGAGAATGCCAACCGGCAGATTGACCTGGGCGATTTCCATGCGCCCCACGGCCTGGAACAACCCCGGCGCCATCTGGCCGGCCAGAATTCCGGCAATGATGCAGAGAAACACCCAGAGGGTGAGAAACCGCTCGAACACGCTCATCTTCGCCCCGGCGGCCGCCTTGGCGGTTACGTCACATTGAACTGACATGGCGACTCCTTACAGGCTCAGCGCTGCGCTCACGGCGGGCACCAGCCGGGCGCTGATGTCGTCACGAACCTTGATGAAACTTTCCAGAGGCTCGCCATGCGGGTCGTGGAAGGCGATGTGCAGGCGCGGTACGGGGCGGGGGAAGACCGGGCAGGTTTCCTTGGCATTGTCGCACACGGTCACTACGAGATCGATCTCGTCGTTCATCACCGCGTCAATGTCTTTTGGGTAGAGCCCTTCGGTTGGCAGCCCGGCCAGTTTCAGTGCCGCGATGGCACCGTCTGCCACCTTGGGCTGCGGGCGCGTGCCCGCCGAGAGGACGCGCACAGCGCCCCCCAATGCCTGGCGCAGGATCACTTCCGCCATCTGCGAGCGGCAGGAATTGCCCGTGCAGAGGATGAGAACGGCTTTTTCCCAGGTCATGCCGCTTGCTCCTTACAGATTATGCGTGATGGTGGTGGCCGCGCTCACGACGATTTCGCCGTCTTCCTTCGTAAAGGCCCCGCGCTGGGGATCGGGCAGAATCTCCAGCACCGTTTCCGAAGGGCGGCAGAGTTTCACGCCCAGCGTCGTCACCACAATTGGCCGGTTGATGAGGATCGGGTGCGCCATCATCGCGTCGAGGAGCTGATCGTCCGTTAAAGCTGGATTATCCAACCCCAACTCATCATAGGGCGTGCCTTTGCGGCGCAGCACATCGCGCGGCTTCACGCCCATCTGGCTGACAAGCCCCGCCAACACCGCGCGGCTTGGCGGGGTTTTCAGATATTCGATAATCGCCGGTTCCACACCGCTATTGCGGATCAGCCCGAGCACGTTGCGCGAGGTGCCGCAATCCGGGTTATGGTAAATCGTCACGCTCATCATGGGGTCTCCGTGGCGCTATCTGTGTTCAAGAGGCCAATGGCCCCGGCACGCTGCGCCAGCGCCATCCGGTCGAGGCTGGCAAAGGGCAGCACAGTGAAAATTTTGATCCGGTTTTCCAGCGCCCGCAGCGCTTCGCGGTAGGCTTGCATGCGGATGACCTCTGAACCGTCAATGGCCGCCGGGTCAGACATGCCCCAATGCGCGGTAATGGGCCGTCCAGGCCATGCCGGGCAGGTTTCGCCCGCCGCCTGGTCGCACAGGGTGAATATGAAATCCATCTCCGGCGCATCGGCGGCGGCGAACTCATCCCAGCTTTTGCTGCGTAGCCCTTCAACGGGTAGGCCAAGGGAGTTGAGCAGCGTCCAAGCCATGGGTTGCACGAAACCTTTGGGATGGCTGCCCGCGCTATAGGCATGAAATTTTCCCGCCCCCCACTTGTTCAACACCGCTTCAGCCATGATGCTGCGCGCGGAATTGCCCGTGCAGAGAAACAATACGTTGAAGGCGCGTTGGGTCATGTCAGCCTCGGCCGTTTTGGTTTGTCGAGCTTTGTTCCATCGCATGCCCCCACGCCACAGGCGGTGGCATCACCCAGGCAACAATTTTCGGTCAAATAGGCGAGCAGCGCATTCATGTTGGTGAACTCGGCTGAATAAATCAGCGAGCGGCTTTCCCGCTGAAAGCTGACCAGCCCGGCATGGCGTAATTCCTTGAGGTGGAAGGAGAGCGTGGCGGGCGGCAGGTTGAGCTGTTCGCCCAATTGCCCGGCAGGCATGCCGCCAGGCCCAGTTTGCACCAGAAGCCGGAATATATCGAGCCGTGTTTCCTGGGCCAGCGCGGTCAGCGCGGCTAGAACGTCCACTTTTTCCATAATTCCATTTATATGGAATTAAAAGTATTAGGTCAAGAAACCAGCGTCGTGGAATTTACCCGACGCTATGAGCAATATTTTGCCTATGCCGCTGGAACTGTATTTTGGTCAGCTCTCTTGTACACTGTGTTGGTCGCATGGCGGAGACATCCAATGTCTGGTCGCGTTAGGAATTTGTCCCGGTATCGACCCTTCTGGTCGTAACGAGAGCCAGAGTTTGGCTGGATTTTTCATGACGGGTTTTGGGTCGGGAGAGTGTCTTCCGGCGCCTGTCATGGAGATTTGCCATGAACATCAATGCGTCTGCCGCAGTTGCGGCTATAGGGTCCAACGCTGGCCGGGCTGGGGCGACGGGTTTTAAGGTCGATGTCAGTCAGGGCGAGCGATTGGGGCGGGTGTCGTCGGAATGGTTTTCGCGGCCCGATGATGAGCGCCTTTTGTCTCTGCCTGAGCTGTATGGCGCGGTCCGTGCCCGGGCGGAGCGGGCGGAGGCGCGGAATGTGGAGAGCCGGGCGATCCGGGTGGATGCGCGGCGCGATGACGGTGAGAACCTGGCGCTGATCGTGCCGGGGCAGGAGCGGCCGGTAGTGCCGACGCATTGGAGTTTTGGGCAGCTTTGCGGGCTGGTGGGCGCACCGGCGGGGTATTTGCGGGATCTGCCCGGCCCGCTGGCCGGGATCAATCTGCAGCACGGGCTGCTCAACCATCGCGCCGAGCTGGTGAAGACGCTGGAGAGTGATGACGGCCGGGTGGAACTGCGCGCGGTCACAGGGCCGGATTATGGGCGGATTTGGGACCATGAGCTGGTTTCGGCGGTGATGCGGATTGCCGGCAACGGCACTGGCGATACGAACTGGAAAGTTCCGGGCGTGCTGGACTGGGCGACGATGACGCATAACCCGTTTGTGGATGTGACGAAGGAGACCACCACGCTCTATGCCAGCGACAGGGACGTGTTTTTGTTCCTGGTCGATGACACGCATCCGATCGAGGCCGGACGGTTGGCGAATGGTGAGCCGGATTTGTTCTTTCGGGGATTCTATTGCTGGAATTCCGAGGTGGGCTCGAAGACGTTGGGTATCGCATCGTTTTATCTGCGCGCGGTGTGCGCCAACCGGAACATCTGGGGGGCGGAGGACTTCCAGGAGATCAGCATCCGGCACAGCAAATTCGCCACCCAGCGTTTTGCGCATGAGGCTGCACCGGCGCTGCGGCGCTTTGCCAATTCCTCGCCGGCGCCGTTCGTGGCGGGGATTAAAGCGGCACGGGAACAGATTGTCGCCCGCCAGGATGATGAGCGCGAGAGTTTCTTGCGCAAGCGCGGCTTCAGCAAAGGCGAGACGGCAAAGATCATCGCCACCGTGCTGGAAGAGGAAGGCCACCCGCCGGAGAGCGTGTTCGACTTCGTGCAAGGCATCACCGCTTTGGCGCGGACGCGCCCGCATCAGGATGCCCGGCTGGAGCTGGAGGGCAAAGCCAAGCTGCTGCTCGACCGGGTGGCCTGAGCGGCGTGCGTTGGCGTGAGGTTTAAAATATGCGTGTGTGCAAGCCGTGGGCCGGGGAGCAGGTCCACGGCTTGTTTTGTGGGGCGGGCGGGCTTGAACGGCTGAGCCTGAGCCGGGTCCAGCGCTGAGAGGCAGAGGGCGGCTGGGCGCTTGGTGACGGGTGATAGGCGCGGAGAGTGGCTCCGGGCCGCCCGTCATGGAGTTTGTCCCATGGGTAAAACCACGAAAACTGTTCAGAAAATCACGCTGAGCGCCTCGCGCGATATTCCGTTTGACCGGCTGGTGCTGAGTCAGGCCAATGTCCGGCGGGTGAAGGCGGGCGTCTCGATCGAGGAGCTGGCGGCGGATATCGCCCGGCGTACGCTGCTGCAGAGCATCACCGTGCGGCCGGTGCTGGATGAGGCGGGTGCCGAGACCGGCATGTTTGAAATCCCCGCCGGCGGGCGGCGCTACCGGGCGCTGGAATTGCTGGTACGGCAAAAGCGTCTGGCCAGGACCGCGCCTATCCCGTGCGTGGTGCGCACCGAGGGCATCGCCGAGGAAGACAGCCTGGCGGAGAATGTGCAGCGCGCCCCGCTGCATCCGCTGGATCAGTTCCGGGCGTTTCAGGCGCTGCGCGAGAAAGGGCAGAGCGAGGAGGAGATCGCGGCAGTGTTTTTTGTTGCGGTCTCGGTGGTGAAGCAGCGGCTGCGCCTGGCTGCCGTCTCGCCTCGGCTGCTTGAGGTTTATGCTGAGGATGAGATGACGCTAGAGCAACTGATGGCGTTCTCCGTCAGCCCCGACCACGAGCGCCAGGAGCAGGTGTGGGAGGCGGTGCAACGTTCCTACAACAAAGAGCCCTACCAGATACGCCGGATGCTGACCGAAGGCGCGGTGCGCGCTTCGGACAAGCGGGCGCAATATGCCGGCGAGGAATATGTCGCGGCGGGCGGTGCCATCATGCGCGATCTGTTCCAGCAAGATGATGGCGGCTGGCTGCAGGATGTCGGGCTGCTGGCTCGCGTCGTGGCGGAGAGACTGGAGCGCGATGCCGATGCGATCCGTGCTGAGGGCTGGAAATGGGTCGAGCAGGCTCCCGAATTCCCGTATGGCCACAGCTACGGCATGCGGCGCATTCCGGGCACGCGCCGTCCGCTCACCGAAGATGAGATCGCCCAGGTCGAGGCGTTGCGGGCCGAGGCGGAGCGGATCGAAGAGAAAGCTGCCGCGGCAGATGAATTCTCCGATGAGGCCGATGCCCGGCTCAATGAGATCGAGGCGGAGATCGATGCGCTGACCCAGCGCCCGCCGGTATATGATTCCGTCGAGATCGCTATGGCGGGGGCGTTTGTCAGCATCGATGGCAGCGGCAAGCTACGTGTTGAGCGCGGCTATGTGCGGCCCGGGGATGAGCCGGTGGTGGTCGAAGAAGCGGATGAGGCCGAATTGGTCGCGGAGGACAATGCACAGGGGCAGAATGAATATGCCGTGGCTGGCGCTGACTCCGACGTGGCGGAACCCGAGGCGGAGACGGAGGAGGAAGACGGGCTGAAACCTTTGCCGGACCGGTTGCTGACCGAACTGACCGCTTATCGCACGCTGGCGCTGCGCGAGGCGTTGGGCAATGAGCCCGGCATTGCCTATTTGGCATTGTTGCACGCGCTGTGCCTGCGGCTGTTCTACCGCTATGGCGCGGATTCCTGCCTGGAGATCGAGGCCAAGAGCGTGATGTTCGGCGCTCAGGCACCGGGCTTGGCGGACACGCCCTTGGCCGAGCGGGTCGACGCGCGGCACGAGACTTGGGCGGCGCAATTGCCGGAGGATACAGCCGAACTTTGGGATGCCCTCACCGATTTTGACAGCGATAGTCGGGAGGCTTTGTTCGCGCATTGCGTGGCGCTGACGCTGAACGGCATGCACGATGCCTATAACCGCCGTCCCCGCGCGCTGGCGCATGCCGCGCGGCTGGCGGATATTCTGGCACTCGACCTGGCCGCTGCGGGCTGGGCGCCGAATGTGGAGAATTACCTCGGCCGGGTGACCAAAGCGCGCATCCTCGAGGCCGTAAGCGAAGCCAAGGGCGAGCAGGCCGCGCAACGACTGGAGGGTCTGAAGAAGGGCGACATGGCCGAGGCCGCCGCGCAGGCGCTGGCGGGTACCGGCTGGCTGCCCGAGGTACTGCGCACGAAAGGCATGGAGACCATGGCGATGCCGGCAGATCCTGCTGCAGAAGCCACGCATAGTGCCTTCGCCGACGCCAGCGCGGATGCGACCGGCGAGGAGGCTGAGGTAGCCGATCTTCCGTCCGCCGAAGACCATGAACAGCTCGAGCCGCACGAGATCGCGGCGGAGTGATCCCAGAACCCCGAGGCGGCCCAAAGGCTGCCTCGGGTCTATTTCCTCATCCAACCTCAATTCAAACCCGGCTTCGTGCCGGGTTTTGCATTTCTGGAGACAGATCATGTCAGACAATCACAATCCAACACCTGGCCAGCAAGCGCCTGCCAGTCCCGATGCATTTTTGGCTTCATGGGAACAAAAAGAACGTGCGTATCGGGAGCGTGCGAGCGCCGTGCTCGCGGACAACAAAAAAACGCTGTTCGGCATTCTGGCGGAACATAGCATCACCGCCGTGATCGTGAATTTCGACGGCTATGGGGATAGCGGCCAGATCGAAGACATCACGGCCCAGAGCGGCGATGTTGCCGTTGAATTGCCGGATGAGCGGATCGAGATTTTTCGGCCCGGTTGGGATAGCCCGGACATCGAGCGCCAGACCCACACGGTACGTGAAGCCATCGAGGCGCTATCCTATGATTTTCTCGTGCAGACGCATTGCGGCTGGGAGAACAATGATGGAGCCTATGGCGATTTTACGTTCGACGTGACGGCGGGCAGCATCACGCTCGATTATAATGAGCGTTATACCGCCACCGAAAATTATTCCCATGAATTTTGAGGAGGCGGCAATGGCACATCCTTACCATCACGCTTTATCCTCCGCGAAAAAATGGGGCGGCACGGCGGAAGATTTTTTGTCGCTACATTCTTGGTTCGATGAGAGCAAGATGATCTCATCGGATTTTCGGCACCGGGCACTTCGCCATCATGCCGAGGGCATTTTTATGGCGGAGAGATTTTTCGGCCATGTCATGACGATCTCGACGGGGCGTGTCGTACCTGTGCGTTTGATCGGCGAGCAGCACGTTCGTGAAGACCTTGGCTTCATACCAGGCTTCGCGGATTGGATCAAAGCCATCCGCCCCGAACCCTGGATGGGCCGGGCCATGGCGCTGCATAGACTGCTCGATCCATTTGAAGCCGATGCCGCCTGAACATCGGCTTTCACCATCTATCTTGTTCAACACAGAACCCGGCCCCGTGCCGGGTTTTGCATTTTTGGAGGCCGACATGGCGGATTATTTTTTACCGACCGTGATCCCGGAGATCATCCCGAACGCGGACATGACGAACCTGGAGTTGTTGTTGCTCTCGCATATGTTCGATGCGGACGCAGATGGCGGCGGAACCTATTTCCATTCCTGGCAGGGACCCTCGGATCTGATCTTGGTCAATCGCGCCGAACTCAGCGCGGCGCTGGACACGGCCCGTAGCAGTGACAGCCAGGTGCGCGCCTATGTGGAAGAAAAACTCAAAAACGCTGCCGCGGATGATACATCCGTTGAACTGGATATGAGCGGCGTGTCCTGGGAGGTGATTCTCCAGGATATCGTGCGGCGTTCCACCAAGCTGCGCTACATCACCGTGACAACGGCGTTTACCTGTTCAAAAATGCGTGCCGACGGGTTTGGCGGCATGGCGCTGTTCATCACCGCCGATGCGATCAAAGCCTGCTCGACCACGGAGTTTCTGTCAGATTGTCTTGCCGACATCGACGGGCAGGAGAGCGGATAGACCGATGCTCTGGGCAATCCATGACCAATCATGACCAATGCGGATGGGCCGGACCTGGCAGGGGGACGGCCCATTTTGCGTGGGGGGTTACAGCAGCATCGTCTTTACGCCGAGTACCGCGCCTGCCTCGCCGAGGCGGCGGTCGAGCGTGCACAGGGTGGCGCCGTGATCCGCGCAGATGGCGAGATGCAGAGCATCGCCCGCGCGTAAACCCAGCGTGTATTGATCCGAGAAGCGGGCGGCGGTGCGGAATTGCAGCCCGCCGACAGCCAGGTGCAAGAAACTTTCGGCCGCCAATTGTGTGAACATGGCTAGGGCATCGGCACGATGCGCCGGTTGCAACTGGCCGGTGCGCAGCTTGACCGACAAGGCCGAGGAGAATTCGGTGACTACCCAGTCGCTGATGGCGAGGTCTCCAGCCTGTTGCGCGGCCAGCCAGGCCTGCATGCGCTCGGTCTCGGCTTCATTCGTCAGGGCGGCAACCAGTAGCGACGTGTCGAGATACAGGCTCAATAGCGCGCCTCATCGCGCATTTTGCGGATTGTCTCGCGCGCGGGTTCCGCCTGTTTCGGCATGGCGCTGGTCACGGCTTGCAAGGCACTGAGACTGACCGGCTTGCGCGGCGTATTGGCGGAGACGATCTGCGCTACCGGCTTGCCCCGGCGGGTGATACCCACGGCCTCGCCGGCGGCGGCCCGTTCGACCAGCTCGCTGAGATGTGCCTTTGCGTCGGCGAGACTGACATTGCCCATGGGGTATTCCTGACCAGTTAGATGGTCACCTATAGCATAGACCTTGGTCGAGTGGAAGAGTTGCGAGGGGACGGCGCCCGCGCACTTCCGATTCGGAAGTAGCGCACGGGCAGGGCTGGGCGATAGGCTGCGCTGTTCGGCTCAACGCCGAGGGTGGAGCCGGATTGGAGGCAATCTGTAGCGATGGAGGGGCAACGATGCCCAAGCCTGATTTTTCCATGCCGGTGGCCGAGCTGGCACAGATGCTGGCGCGGCAAGCCGAGGCTGTGTGCCGGTATTATATCTGCCAGCCGGGCGGCGCGAGGGGCGTTATTGGCTGGTGGGGGATGTTCATAACACGCCGGGGCGGTCCTTGTTTGTGCGTCTTACGGGCGGCGTCACGGGCAAGGGGGCTGCCGGGCGTTGGCAAGACGCAGCTGAGGGCACGCATGGCGATTTACTGGATTTGATCCGGGAAAACTGCGGCCTGACGGAATTTCGGGAGGTGGCCGAGGAGGCAAGGCGGTTTTTGGGGCTGACAGGGGATGATCATACTGCGGGTTACGAACACTGCTGCCGCCCTCTGGGCCATCTGCCCAGTTTACCGGGCTCTTGTGCCATCCCTGAGCCCCAGGCGGACGACGGCTGTGATCCCGCCCCTGATGCCGCCCAAGCCCAACGCGCCGCCAGGCGGTTGTTCGGCATGGCGCAGCCCCTCCCAGGCACCCTTGCTGAAACCTATTTGCACCGGCGCGGCATCACGCCAGAGGCACTTATCGGAATCGATGCCTTGCGGTTCCATCCGCGCTGTTTCCACCGTGCGACGCCGGAGGCACAGCCCAAACCTTGGCCAGCACTGATCGCAGCGGTCACGGACCTCGATGGCCGTATCACTGGTATCCAGCGCACCTGGCTTGATCCAGACGGGTGCGCCCCGCTTGATCCCATCCGGCTGGGTAAGGCACCACTGGCAACGCCACGCCGGGCGCTGGGGTTGCTGCTGGGCCATGCGGGGCGGTTTGGCACCGCGCCAGGGCTGGAGTGCGAACCGGTGAACGGTTTGCTCATGGCTGGCGAAGGCATCGAGACCGTGCTGTCCCTGCGCTGCGTGCTGTCCGCCATGCCGATGGCGGCCGCACTCTCGGCCGGGCATCTGGCCGCCCTCCTGCTCCCCGCTGGGCTGCGCCGGCTCTATATCGCCCGTGACGCCGATGCGGCCGGTGACCGTGCCATGGCAAGCTTGACGGAACGCGCTATTGCCGCCGGGGTCGAGGCGATCACGCTCTCGCCCCGCCTTGGCGATTTCAACGATGACCTCCGCGAACTTGGCGTCGCTGAATTGCGGGCAAACCTGCGGGTGCAACTGGCGCCCGAGGACGCGCAACGCTTCTTGGTGTCCGGCTGAGATTTAGTCTGGCGGATGACGAGATGATGGCCCGCTAACGCCGGGATCATCGCGCCCGTTGGGCACTTCATGCACCTGCCTACCACGAGGCCGCGCCGGCGGCCTTCCGAGAGGGCGCTCTGTGCCGTGGGCGGCGGCGGCCCGCAATGGCGGCGAGGCCGCTATTTTCCGCCGCCCCGGGGCTTTGCATCGCGAGACAAAATAGCGGCCCCGCCGCCATCCTCCGCTTACGCTCCGGCCCTGCGGGTGCAGGCCGCCGCCGCCCACGGCCTGGATCGCCATGGAAGGCCGCGATGGGCGCGGGCTTCCGGCAAACAGGAGCATCCCATGACCCGCGAGCATGACGATACCGGCTATGAGCCACCCCATGCATCCTCACCGACCGCGCATATCCTCAGCGAACTGCAACTCTACGGCTACCATCCCGGCCAGGACGAGCCTGACCCGCGGCCTTTGCCCGAAGCGCCGCTGATTGCCGGGGCAATCGCGGATATCTTCGATGCTTTCACCGCCACCTTGAGTGACACGCGCTTGGAGCCTGACCTCGAGGAATTGCTCTGGGCCACGGTTAATCTGTTCCACCGCGCCACCGGGCGGATTGAACGGCAGCTCGACGATAACGAGCAGGCGCAAAAGCGCAGCCAGAAGGAGCAGGATGGCTCAGAAATCCGCTCGGTCGAACTGGAACGGCTGACCGCGGAGGGACAGACATTGCTGGAACGCCGGGACTGCCTGGAATTCTTCCGCGACCAGGCATCCGAGCAGTTTGAACGGCACACACGCACCGCCTGGCGGCCCCGCGCGGGCTCGATGGTCAATCGCCGGGCGCTGACCGCCTCCCTCATCGACAGTCGCGACTTCATTACCGCCAAGCGCCAGGCGCAGATCGCACCACTGCTGCCAGCCGGCCCAAAAATCGCCTTTACCGGCGGGATGGAGTGCAATGACCACATGCTGATCTGGGACAAGCTCGACCGCGTGCATGCCAAGCACCCGGACATGGTGCTGCTGCATGGCGGCAGCCCGAGGGGCGCTGAGCGCATCGCCGCTGCCTGGGCCGATGCGCGCAAGGTAACGCAGATTGCCTACCGCCCCGACTGGACCCGGCACGCCAAGGCCGCCCCGTTCCGGCGGAATGACGCCATGCTGGAGGCATTGCCGATTGGTGTCATGGTGTTTCCCGGCACCGGCATCCAGGATAATCTCGCCGATAAAGCCAAGAAGCTCGGCATTCCGGTGTGGAGCTTTGGGAGCGGGGGCGCATAGCCCCCACAATTCAGCCCGCGCATGCCGTATCCCCGACGACGGAATAAGGCTGCCCGACCCGGCGACCTTATTCATCGGACAAGCTCCCGCCAACACCCCGCCTGGCAGCGCCGGGCGGGGTTCATCGTGGCATGTGTTCCGTTTTGCTGGCGGAACCTGACGTGAAAGGCGTTGCCCTCGCGCCGGATTGTCGTTGATTGGCAGAGTCAGGCGCGCGTCTCGACTCATCGCTTGACCGGAACGATCTCTCCACGGCGAAGTGCATGACCATA
>NZ_JH976212.1:9189-11444 GCF_000306035.1 Acidocella sp. MX-AZ02 | reverse complement strand
GACAGGACGATCGCCTTCCTGCAATGGCGGCTTCTAGCTTTTTTCCCCGGCAGCGATGCTGCCTCCTCGCGGAACGCTGCGCTCCAAAAAAGCCAGAAGCCGCCATCCTCCGCTGACGCTACGGCCGCATGCGGTGCAGGCCGATCGTGCCCCCGGTCAATAGATCGCCATCGAGGCTGCGATGGTCGCGGGCTCGAAACAGCATAGGAGATTTGACATGGCCACCATCGGAACCTTCAAGAAAGCGGGCAATGAAATCCACGGCGAGATCGTGACCCTGAGCGTGCAGACGAAGAACGTGCGTATCGTGCCTGAAGCCAACCGTGGCAACGACAACGCCCCCAGCCATCGTATCTTCTGCGGAAGGGCTGAGCTAGGTGCTGGCTGGTCCAAGCGTTCCGCCGAAGGGCGCGATTATATCTCGGTCAAGCTGGATGATCCGAGCTTCAGCGCGCCGATCTACGCCAACCTCTTCGACGATGAAAGCGGCGAAGGCTACACCCTTATCTGGTCTCGCAGCCGCAAGCAAAACGGGGAGTAAGAACCCCGATGAACCCCGCCCGGCGATGCCGGGCGGGGTTTGTTGTGTAAATTGGCGGGAGCTTTTTGGAAATGTTCATATCATACGGAGAAAATTTCGAAACAAAAACGCAGCTTTTTGAAAAAAGCTGCACCAAAAACTTTTGAATTATTAGAGAGGATTGGCCATGCTGGAGCGCCCTTCTGACAGACTTTACGAATATTCACGCCCAGTATCAGTCGTAAATGATTTATCTGTTCGCAGTGATTCAAAAAATGGCTGCTGTCTTGCCGACATCTTCCATTCCGAGGCTCCCATCAATGCTTCCGATTATAAGCAGGATGGGCCGGGAGCGGACAATCGGCTTTGAGGCGAAGAAGGCAGAAAACGGACACGCACCTGATATGTACACCAGAAATAGCTAGACCGGCTCTGTAACCCCAAGCTGTTACATAATTCTTGATTATTGGAACATCATTTTCCTAAGAGCTTCGGCAAATTCCGCCCCGTTTTTCTGGACCGCTTCAGTAAATTCTGGGTAGTCCGCTGGATTTTCCATCATGTGTGAGCCTATGCGCTTCAAAAGCTTCACGACCACAATTTCTCTTGAATCAAGCTTCGGCGCGGAAACTGGCCGAAGATTGCTATACTCTGCGGCAAGCGCTCGTGATTCATCCGTAGCCGCAGGAGTGAAAACCGAGACGAACGCTAATCTTCTATAAATCAGTATGAGCAGTAGAAAATCGAGCAGCATAACGGTTCGGAAAAAATTCAAATCCTCATCAAAATCTCCGAACACACCATGTAATATGCCATGTCTGTTGAAATTTTGGTGGCCGGTGTAAAGGTCGGTATTTTTGAGAAATTTATCCCGCATAAAATCTAGTAGTAGTTCGAACATAAAAAGGCGTTCATCGAAGCGCTCAGGAGAGGATTTTTCTTCCTCAACAAGTTTCTCCAGCTCGACAATTAACCCTTTCGTTCCATGGCCGACGTTTCGATTCGCCGAGGTAGCCACCTTTCTGAGAACGCCCTCCAGCACGGGTATCATCAGAGTTACTGCGGCTGATCTGTATCCGGAAAAGAAAACCCGGAAGGACTCATCAATGCGGTTCGCAAATTCACTGATATGCGGAACCTGGATATACCTATGCAGATACATGGCGGCCAAATATGGCGGACTATATATAGCCGCCACGCTTTCTCTGAGCACTTCCAGCTTTTCGTGCTCAGGCGAAATTTCAATCGCTCGCGCGAGAGTTTCGGTAAATGCTACCGTTTGAAATGCGGGGATGAGCCAATCCACGGTGCGCAGCACTTCGCCCGTCCACACCAATTTCTGAAATGGGCTCATGGTTAAGTTTAGCGGCAAAGCCATTCCCCAGTCACCCCCACCCTCGGAGGAAAGAATTTGTAGGATCGCAGCGATTGTAGCACATGCCGGACCAGACGCGATCACTCGTCAGTATGACGAACAGCTATTCCGCAGGCGATGGTCAACTGCCTCAAATCATCTGCCTAAGCACCGTTCAACAACTCATGGACTTGATGGCACGAGTGTATATTTTTCGCCCTCAAATTTATAAACCTGCTCTTGCGCTGGAATGAGTTTATTGTTCGTATCCAACACCTTGCCATGACGATGCACGATGAATTCCGGCCAGCCATTGCTTTTCACGGGGGATATTCCCACCGTGCTGGTCCAAGAGTAGCAGGGAATCCTACCAGGACTAAC
>NZ_JH976212.1:7432-9089 GCF_000306035.1 Acidocella sp. MX-AZ02 | reverse complement strand
GCTAGGTTGGTCGCCATCGCAGTTGGCCGTGGTGTCGTCGCCGGTAGCAATCGAACCTGCATTAAGCCATGACCCAACACCATACTGGCTGGGTTCGAAAACGAATACCTCGTAGCCCTGCTCGGCTTCGCCCATGCCTTCGTAGCTGTCATGTACGAGGGTGGCATATTTCCTATTGCCGAGATCAAACTCCGGCGCGTCAAGGCGATCCAGCGCTGTGTATGAGGCGTGGGGCTTTTTCAGAGGCTCGACATCACCATAAGAGCCGAGCTGGGCGAAGTTTGCCTGAGTACTTTGTCGATATATGCCCGACAATGATTGCCGTAAGTCCTGCGACATGTCGAAAGTGACGACGCTAATGCTTGCCGCTGCGGCGTGATAATCTCCCCCCTTTGTTACCATGAACACCGCATAATATTTTTTTCCGCTAATGGTAAATTCACGAGAAAACCATATACGGCTATTTTGGTATACGGAATGATCTGACGACGATGCCAAGATATAGTCTGGCGCCAAGTCCTCATAGCTGGCTGTGGTTGGTAGCGGTCTACCAGGCGTCCACTCGCTCGACATTGCTTGAGCATCGGCAATCTGTCCGAGTGTCATATTCTGCGCCACCTGATCACGTTCAGCTTTGGAGCCGTCGTTTCCCTGTGCTACGGCAAGATTAAAGTACATGTAGGACAAGACCGTGCTGCGCTCCACACCCTTGCCGTTGTCGTACAACTGACCAAGCGCATCCTCGGCGGACGCATAATTCTGTTCGGCCGACTTCATGAATAATGCTGCAGCCTTAGGATCGTCCTCGGTTACACCCTGAGCGTTTAGGTAATCTACACCCAAATTATATTCGGCTTCGGCATTTCCCTGGTCAGCGGCTTGCTTGAAATATCTGCTGGCCTTTACGTAGTCCTGCGGAACGCCTTGGCCGGCGTAATACATGTAGCCAATCTCTTCTTCGGCATTGTCATTGCCCTGGGCTGCGGCTTCCTTAAACAAACTCACCGCCTGCGCGCTATCCTGTGGAACACCCCAGCCATTTTCGTACATCGTTCCCAACCCATATTGAGCATTGGAAACGCCTTGATCGGCCGCCTTCTGGAGCAGTGCAAAGGCTTTCGTATAATCCTGGTGAACGCCATGGCCCCCCATATAATTTCCGCCGAGATTTGTTTCGGCATCTGCATAGCCTTGGTCGGCTGCCTTCTTGTACCAAATATTCGCCTGGACGTAGTCTTGCTGCACACCATTTCCGGTGTCGTAAAATAACCCAATCTCCCACTCGGCACTAGGTAGGCCCTGATCGGCAGCGAGCTGAAACCAGTGGATGGCATCGGCTTGGTTGGCCGGCACGCCATCGCCTCGGGTATACAAAAGTCCCAAATTGGCTTCACCACGGGCATAACCGACGTAAGCCGCTTCCTGGAAAAGTTGAAATGCCTTGCTGTAATCTTTATTCACTCCGTTGCCGTTGACATAGAGATCTCCCAAGTCAGTCTCGGCCTGAGGACTGCGCCATCCGTCAAACGGGCTTAGAGCAGCATACGCCGTTGTATAATCTTTGGCTAAGAATGCCCGATGGCCGATTTCGATCTGGTGCTTGCGATACCAAACCCCAACCCCAACCGCAGACCCGAAGATAGCCAAAACGCCTAGC
>NZ_JH976212.1:0-7332 GCF_000306035.1 Acidocella sp. MX-AZ02 | reverse complement strand
GCTAGTAAAGCCACCCATAGCCGCATTATTCGCCATCCCTGGTTGTTGAGCTTAATATACGAATTTCCGGAGGCGAGACAAATCTGGCCAGATCGGCCGAAGTTAGCGATCGAAAATGCAAGGGGGCCCTTGTTCAAACGATCGCTTTTGGCAAATTGCTCCTGTGGAAACCGACGAGTCGGCAATGTCCGGCGTTGCGCAGCTATCCTAGGGCCAGGAACGACCGCAAAGTGCGCAATCGCGCCGGAAGTGGCCGTCGGAGGCGGAATGGCGGCTTTCTGAACATTCCCGCCGCCCACGACCGTGCTCAGGGCAGGCGGATAAATGGATCATGTACCGCCACGCCCAACGGCTCAAAATGCCGCAGGTTCCGGGTCAGGATGGTCAGCCCGTGGTGCTGGGCGGTTGCGGCGATGATGATGTCGGCGAAGCCCGGGGCATGACCCTGACCACGGGCGCAGTCTGATAGACTGCCGGCGAGGCGGGCGCTGGCCACGTCGAAGGGCAGGATGCGGGCCGCATAAAGGTGCAGCACGGTCTCCAGCCAGGCGGTAAGGTCACGGGCTTTGCGGGTTGCTCCCTCACGCTTGGCCTTGGCGATGCCGTCCTCGATCTCAGCGATTGTGACCGTGGAGAGGAATAAATCGGCCGAGTGGGCATCCATCCAGGCGGCCAAATCGGGCAGAGGGACGCGCGAGGGCGCCCGCGCCGAGATGACATTGGTGTCGACGAGATACAAGGATCAGAGGCCGCTATCACGGAGCGGAGATGGATTGCGCGGCGGCAGATCGTCCGCATCGAGAGGTGCCGCCATCAGCAATTGGCCGAAAGAGGGCACATGCGAGAGCCGCTGCCATTCCTCGAAGCTGAGAATGACCGCCTCGGGCTTGCCGTGGCGGGTGATGATCGCGGGTTCGCCGCGTAGGGCCTCATCGACCACAGCCGATAGGCTGGCCTTGGCGTCGCGAAGTTGGATTTCCCGCATGGCGGCCTCCGAACAAATTAGAACTACAGTAGTCATATTTAGGGCTGTGTGCGGGGATGGGCAAGGGTAATGTTCCCAGGCGGCGGCGCTGGAGGCTATTGAACGGGGGCTGAAGGCACGGCGGGGGATATCGGGTCCGTCCACACCGGCATAAAGCAAAAATGCCGCCCGCTGGCGTCTTGCTGCATGGATTTGCGGCAGGCGGCCATGGCGGTGACGCCGTCATTATCCTGCATCAGCTGCCCCCAGGCGATTGCCTCGGCTGGGCTGGCCTTCATGGCGGCGGAGATCAGGTGAGCGGCGATTTCGGCCTGGAATCGGCCGTCATTCAGCCCGGCGGCATAGGTAAATAGGCTGGGCACCAGGATGGCCAGCGCCAATGCCAGACCCAGGCCCACGATGCTGCGGATACGCAGGGTGGTGATTTTCATGCGCATGGTGCGGTCAGCTGCGTTGGCCAGTTGCGGGGCGAGCTGGTTGACGATGTCCATGCCCGAGGCGTGGACCCGGGAAATGGCTTCATCCGCGATTACGCCGGTCTGGGTTTTCAGCGTGTTGGCGATATCGATCTGGGTGGCTTCGCTGGCCTGGTACAGATCGCTCAGCGCGCCGACGCACACGGCCAGGGCCTGGAGCTGCTCCGCCAGAGGATCGCTTTTCAGGGCGGCGGCCGCGGCGGCGCGGCGCAGGATCATCTGCGCCTCGCTGATCTGTTCGTGCAGGGCTTCCCGGCGCGCGGCGGGGCTTATGGGATCCATGATCTGACCCCCGCGAAACGGCGGTCCATGGCGTCCAGCCAAACGCGGACCCGGGCGGCATCGAACAGCCCCAGAGATGGCGTGACGGTGCCATCGCGCGCGGCGGCGAAGCTGCATTGCCGGCTTTCCACGGCCTCGGCGGCGTGCAGCCGGGGCATCCAGAGCTTCACACAATCTGCCGCCAGACGGACATACGCATCCGACGCGGTGAGACGGGCAAAGGCGCGCTCACGGGTTGCGCCCGGCTCAATGCTATATTCGTTGAACACCAGCGCTTGCGCTGCTGGCGTGAAACCGCGTGCGGCCAGGGTGAGTGCAGGAAGCAAATCCTCGGGCTGAGCACCGGTGAGGTGGAACATGACTGGCGCCATGCCGGCGGCTTCGATATGCGCCGCGAGGCCCGGCATCTCGGCGGCAAGAGACCGCAAGGTGGTATCACCGCCGCCCAGATCAACGAGGGCGGATTGGCGCTCATGGATGCAATATTCGATCAGCTCCTGCAGCCAGGCGGTGACCCCGGCGGGATTATCGGTCTCCGGGCGGGCCACATCGGCAAAATAGGCGGAGAAAGTGGCATTGCTCGGGTCGACATCAGCCAGGATCGGCGTGCCGCCATTGCGGATCGAGGTCTCGGTAAGCCAGCGGAGCAGGGTGGTTTTGCCCGTCTTGCCCCGCCCGGCGGCAAAAATGATTTTGGCTTGGCCCGTGAGGTCGATTCCCTGTCCGATCTCAGGCTCGGCTTCCTGAGGCGGCGCCAAGCTGACGATATCGGAACGCGCGCCGGTGAATTTCGCCATGTTCGGGCGATAGGGTGTGGCGCCGGACGGCTTGCCGCCGTTCGATGCGGTAACCGGCTGGGGTTTGTCATCGGACATTGGCTCTACTCCTTGGGTTCAGGCGGCCCGAATGTCAGGCAGCGGTTACGCTCGATCTCTGCGCGTTCAGCCTCACTCGGCACCGGAGGTGGTTCAAGGACCCGAAGCGAGGCGGGTTTGAAACGGGGGCAGCGGATGGCCCCGGCACCGGCGGTAATGGAGCCATGATAGGTGCTGCGGGCACTGCCGCTGGGGGAACCACCCCTGCTCCGATTGTCACCGGCGCCTCTACGGGCGGTGGCGCAGACGCCGCGTCTTCCGAGCGGCCCAACCTACGCCTGTAGCCCTTCAGCGGCATCTGTGCGCGCGAGAATTCGCTGCGCAGGGCTTTGGCCGTCCAGGGCGCGCCAGTGCGGTAGGTAATCCCGGCCTTGCTCAGCGCGGCGCCAATCGCGGCCCAGGACCATTCGCCATGCACCAGCGCCAGCAGCATATCGCGGTGCTGGCGCAGCCAGGGGCGCACAACATCACCTGACCGCCAGAGCGGGCGGATTGTCGCTGCCAGCGTTTCGATTTCTGTGTCAGTCGGCTTGCGCTTGAGTGACATGAGCACCGGCTCTCAAAAATAGCAGTGCAGAATTTCACCATTTTTGACAGGGCGTGCAATCTTCCGAATCGGAATCTTGACAGGCCGGATGTCTCAATCGTCAGCGCAATCCATAGCTCATTCGCCAACTCAAAGGCTGGCGCAAAAGCTGGTGCGTTTGTCAGCGCAATGGCTGGTGCAAACGCTGTCTCTAATCTCGTAGGCTTCATGTGGTAATATTTTATGCAGCTACAACAGGCCAAGGAATGCTAGCGCATGCGGATATAGAGGGTAGAAGGCGCTTGCGGTGGGTGGCCGGGTTCGCCTGTTCCGGCGCACGAATGCCAAGTTCATGGAGGCTGGTACGGTTGGGAATATCAGGCGCAATGGCACGGTGCTGGAGATCGCCGCCATTAACGAGGCTGGACTGACCCTGAAGACCACCACGGGTAGGCAAGGGCTGGTAGCGTGGGAGAGCTTGCGGGGCGAGCCAAATGGTAGAGTTCAACTGGCCTATGGCGATGCGTTGACCACCAACACCGCGCAGGGGAGCGCAGTTACTGAGCACATTCATGCGATGCCGGCTGGCACGAAGCTGGTCTCGGCATTCGGAGCCTATACCTCAGGCAGCCGGCACCGGGACCAGAGTTTTATCGTGACGTCCGAAGGGACGGAGCGTGCCGAGATCATCGTCCGGCGGCCGCTGGGCTACCGGCGCGAGATCGGGCGCGGTGATGTGCGGAACAACATCGTGCGCAATTTTCCACAGGCGCCGGAGAAGCAAGCGGCGCTGGCGCTATTGGAGCGTCAGCCGGGCTACGGCGCGGGGCGGTTCAGGGGGGCGCAGAGAGTACGCCAGGCGGCGGAAGCGCGCGGGAGCGGTCTGGAGCGGCCATCAGTGCTGCGGGAACGGATGTTGAGCCGCCGGATAGCGCAGGCATTTGAAAAGCGGCTGCCTGGTTTGGTGGCAAAACTCCGGCGTCATGGTGAGGTGTGAACCGCTCCATGTTTGCCGGAGGCATCAACTCTTGAGAGGATGGTGTCATGACGAACAGAACGAGCAACAAGTTTTCGCCTGAGGTTCGCGAGCGTGCGGTCCGACTGCTGCTGGAGCACAAAGGCGAGTACCCGTCGGAATGGGCGGCGATGACCTCGATAGCGGCGAAGATTGGCTGCACGGGGGAGACGCTGCGGCACTGGGTTCGGCAGGCGGAGCGTGATCAAGGTCTACGAGCCGGCCCGACGAGTGAGGATCGGGAGCGGATCAAGGCTCTGGAGCGGGAGGTCAGGGAACTGCGCCAGGCCAACGAGATATTGCGCAAGGCGAGTGCGTATTTTGCGCAGGCGGAGCTCGACCGCCGGTTCAAGCCATGATCGCGTTCATCGATGATCACCGAGGTGAGTATGGGGTCGAGCCGATCTGCAAGGTACTGCCGATCGCCCCTTCCACCTACCATGCGCAAGTGGCGCGGCGTGCCGATCCGTCCCGGCGCTCGGCGCGATCACGACAAGATGAGGTTTTGAAGGCGGAGATTTGTCGCGTGTACGGGGATAATTTCTCTGTCTACGGCGTGCGCAAAGTGTGGCACCAGCTACGGCGCGAGGGCCGGGATGTTGCCCGCTGCACGGTGGCGCGGCTGATGCGGGCGATTGGATTACAAGGGGTTATTCGCGGCAAAAAGCTCAAGACCACCCTGAGCAACAAGGCGGCCCCATGCCCTCTGGACCGGGTGAACCGCCAGTTCCGCGCGCCATGCCCCAACCGGCTATGGGTCAGCGACTTCACCTATGTCTCGACCTGGAGCGGCTTTGTGTACGTGGCATTCGTCATCGATACCTTCGCCCGGCGCATTGTCGGATGGCGGGCCAGCCGCACCGCCCATACCGGGTTTGTACTCGATGCCCTTGAGCAGGCCCTGCACCAGCGCCGGCCAGTAGGGGGCCTCGTTCACCACAGCGACCGCGGCTCTCAATACGTGTCCATCAAGTACACCGAGCGCCTGCGCGATGCCGGTATCGAACCCTCCGTCGGCAGCGTCGGCGACAGCTATGACAATGCCCTGGCCGAGACGATCAACGGCCTGTACAAGGCTGAGGTCATCCACAGGCGGGGCTCTTGGCGATCCTTTGAGGAGATCGAGTACGCCACGCTGAAATGGGTCGACTGGTTCAACCATCGCCGGATCATGGAGCCCATAGGCTACATGTCGCCGGCTGAAGCCGAGAAACGCTACTACGCCGCGCTGCGAGAGCAGTCCATGGCAGCGTGACTCAAACCAAATAGCCTCCGGGAAAACCGGAGCGGTTCAGTGCTGGGGCGAGTGGCTCGTATCGGCGCAGATGTGGCGGAAATGCTTGCCAGCTTCAGCCGCCGCCAGAGTCATGTAGAATTCTGGCGTGAGCTTGGCCAGCGGGCCGAGCGAGGGCCCGGGTGGGTGGATCAACCCCGGCAATTGCGGCGGCGCGGGTGGTGAGAGAAAGGCTAATTTGTATTGCATAAAGCGCTACAATCAACTATATTCCGCTCATGACAAGAACCACCGCCATGACCGCCTCGCCCAAGCGTAAAGACCATCCGCTCTCGATGCGTTTGCCGGAAGGCGATATCGCGATTATCGACCGTGCGGCGGATTTGCGCGGGCGCTCGCGCACGGATTTTGTGCGGGAAGCCGCGGTGCGGGCGGCCGAGGAGGTGCTGATGGAAAGCACGCTGGTGCGTATGAGCCCGGAAGGGTTTGAGGCGTTTGTTCAAGCCGTGTCCGCCCCCGCGGCGCCCGTGCCGGAAATGGTGGCCTCTCTGCGCCGCAAGGCGCCGTGGGAAAAAGATACCACGACGCGTTGATGGGGGAGGTATTGCTCTCCGCACCGGAGCTTCTGCATGCCGGGCATGATGTATCCCACTTCTCCTGCGGCAAGCCTTCGCTCGATCATTGGCTGAAGAACCGGGCGCTGGCCAACCAGCAGAAAGGATTCTCCGTGGTCATGGTGGTCCATGTGGCGGGCCGAGTGGTGGGCTACTACGGCCTGGCCCCTACCGCTGTTGTTCCAGCCACCCTGCCACGCGCCATCCGCACCGGCCAGCCGCCGAGCCCGATGCCGTGTATTCTACTCGGCCAGCTTGCCACAGACACGGCCTGGGCGGGGCAGGGGATTGGTATTGGGTTGCTCAACCATGCGCTGGCCCGCAGCGTGAATGGGGCCGCGCTGATCGGCGGGCGGGCGTTGATGGTCAATGCCATTGATGATGAGGCCGCCGCGTTCTGGCGGCGCCGGGGGTTTTTGCCGTCGAAAGACAATGCGCTCATGCTGTTCCGGTCGATCGGCGATATCGCAGCTTCGTTGAGGGCGGCCAGCGAGGTGTGATTTCCCGGGGGACGTGTCAGCTGCGCCAATACCGACACGTGCCGCCCCGATAGTTTTGGACTGGTGTCAGCCAGCAGCGTGCCCGACGATGTCCATGAGCTTCTCGTAACTGGTAACGACATCGTATTTGACGCGATCCTCGCTGACGCTCTGTTCGATCTCGTCGAAGAACTTCCGGGCACAAGCGATCTTGGTGTTCTCGATCTCGCGGAGCTTCATCGAGGACATACTGCCCTTGGTCTCGGCGACGAAGTAGATGTGCTTGACGCTACCTTCCTTAAAGGAAATTGCCCAGTCAGGGTTGTAGTCGCCGACAGGAGTCGGGATCAGGAAACCACGGGGAAGCTTAGCATAGACCACCACCTCGCTGCTGGCATCCAGCTGACCGGCGAATTTGCGTTCAATATCCGAGTCCGCGACGACATAGTCATAGATATGGTGCTTCAGCTTGGCGCTGGCCTTGGAGAAGTCCTGCCCTGTCTGGTTGGCCGTGAAGATGTCCACGTCGTACCGCTCGGACAAGCCGTCATAGGCGAGTCGTTCGATGATCATCGTTGCTTTCTGCTCGGCGATGATCCGCGACGCCTCCGCGATGAAGTGCTCGGGGTTCTCCCTGAACTGACCGAAAACGCTGGCCTGAATTGCCGTGAGGATGTCGGCTACCGTCTTGCGCGTCAGCTCTGTGTTTTCGGCGACCTTTCCGAGAAGATCGTATTTCACGAGGGAATGGATCGAGCCGCCGCACTCGGTCGTCGACCCGGTGAGGGAAAAGCCGTCGCCGGCCTTCAATTGCTCATCGTGTTGATTTCCGCTGAGATCTGCCCC
>NZ_JH976211.1:51421-71053 GCF_000306035.1 Acidocella sp. MX-AZ02 | reverse complement strand
AGGATCGCCATGGAAGGCCGCGATCGGCGCGGGCTTCCGGCAAACAGGAGCATCCTATGACCCGCGATTATGACGATACCGGCTATGAGCCACCGCACGCATCATCACCCACCGCGCATATTCTCAACGAACTCCAGCTCTATGGCTACCATCCCGGCCAGGACGAGCCCGACCCGCGGCCCTTGCCCGAAGCACATCTTATTGCCGGCGCGGTTGCGGATATTTTCGATGCCTTCGTCGCCACCTTGAGTGACACCCGCCTGGAGCCTGACCTGGAGGAATTGCTCTGGGCCACGGTCAATTTGTTCCACCGCGCCGCCGGGCGGATCGAGCGGCAGCTCGACGATAACGAGCAGGCGCAGAAACGCAGCCAGAAGGAGCAGGATGGCTCAGAAATCCGCTCGGTCGAACTGGAACGGCTGACGGCGGAAGGGCAGACATTGCTGGAGCGCCGGGACTGCCTGGAATTCTTCCGTGACCAGGCCGCCGAGCAGTTTGAACGCCATACACGCACTGCCTGGCGCCCACGCTCAGGCTCGATGGTCAACCACCGGGCGCTGACCGCGTCCCTCATCGATAGCCGGGATTTTATCGCCGCCAAGCGCCAGGCGCAGATGGCACCGCTGCTGCCCTGCGGCCCGAAAATCGCCTTCACCGGCGGGATGGAATGCAATGACCACATCCTGATCTGGGACAAACTCGACAAAGTGCATGCCAAGCACCCGGACATGGTGCTGCTGCATGGCGGCAGCCCAAAGGGGGCCGAGCGGATCGCCGCCGCCTGGGCCGATGCGCGCAAGGTCACGCAGATTGCCTATCGCCCCGACTGGACAAGGCACGCCAAGGCTGCACCGTTCCGGCGTAATGACGCCATGCTGGATGCCTCACCAATCGGCGTGATGGTGTTTCCCGGCACCGGCATCCAGGAGAACCTCGCCGACAAGGCCAAGAAGCTTGGCATTCCGGTGTGGTGCTTCGGAAGTGGGGGCGCATAGCTCCAAAATCCCAGTTCCACGCATGCCGTATCCCACCCATAGAACAAAACCGTTCAGCAACGTCGGCTTTGTTCACCAGACCAGTCCCCGCCAACGCCCCTCCCGGCATCACCGGGCGGGATTCATCGCGGCTTGTGTCCCGCTTGCTTACTGGATCAGATATGAAAATTGTTTGCCTCGCGTGACATTGTCGTGGGTTGGCAGGGTCAGGCGCGCATCTCGACTCATCGCTTGGTCGGAATGATCGCTCCACGGCAAAACGCATGACCATGTGCCGACCAATCCGCTTGTCCATTGATGCGAGGGCAGGGGTGGCGTCGAAGCAACTGTTTATAAACGGCATGATAGCGCAGCTACGTCTGCAGGGTCGGTCTCGTTCGTCCACCATGGATGATGCTGATTTTTTGAAGCCCCAAGTGTCGCCAAATCTCCTAAATGCCTGCCCCAAGCCGCGCCACGCGGCCTCTCCGTGGCTGATCTGACCGAAGGACGATCGCCTTCCTGCAATGGCGGCCTCTAACTTTTTTCCCCGGCAGCGAAGCTGCCTCCTCGCGGACGCTGCGCTCCAAAAAAGCCAGACCCCGCCATCCTACGCTAACGCTACGGCCGAACACGGTGCAGGCCGATCGTGCCCCCGGTCAATTGATCGCCATCGAGGCTGCGATGGTCGCGGGCTCGAAACAGCAAAGGAGATTTGACATGGCTACCATCGGAACCTTCAAAAAAGCCGGCAATGAAATCCACGGCGAGATAGTTACCTTGAGCGTGCAGACGAAGAATGTGCGCATCGTGCCTGAAGCCAACCGCAGCAACGACAACGCGCCCAGCCATCGCATATTCTGTGGACGGGCTGAGTTGGGTGCTGGCTGGTCCAAACGTTCCGCCGAGGGGCGCGATTATATCTCGGTCAAGCTGGATGACCCCAGCTTCAGCGCGCCGATTTACGCCAATCTCTTCGACGATGAAGGCGGCGACGGCTACACCCTCATTTGGTCTCGTAGCCGCAAGCAAAACGGGGAGTAAGAATTGCAACAAACCCCGCCCGGCGATTCCGGGCGGGGAAGTATTTTGAAAGTTGACGAGAGCTTCTGTGAAACGTCAGTATCAGCTAAAAAATTACGATAGAGAGCACGCAGATTTTTGAAAAAAGCTGCACCAAAAACTTCTTAATTGGTCAAAACAAGCCGACCGTTGTGGGGCTTTTCTATCGATTTAATTTGCGAATACTGAGGTCCAGTATATACTGAAAACATTCCAGCCATTCGTGATGACCCCGTAAAGCCAGATATGCTACCAATATCTGCCATTAAATACCTTTGATTTGCCATTTCGTTAACGAATCGTCTTTCGACCTGCACCCGAACAATCAAAATCAGCGTTGCGCCCCCAGTCATACTTGGTTGGCCGCATGCTCTGTTCGTATACGCAATATTAGCGCAGACCACCCCCGGCAAGAATCCGTTCCCCCGTAAGCCAGCGTGCGTCGTCCGATGCGATAAACGCTACAACGTCGGCGATGTCCTGCGGCTGACCAAGACGCCCAAGCGGCGTCTGCGCAATAATGCCAGCCTCAAATTCCGACGCGATCATCCCTGCCGAGTGGGTGCCTTCTGTTTCGGTAAGGCTCGGGCTCACCGTGTTGACGCGGATCTTCCTGGGCCCGAGTTCTCTGGCCAGCACGCCGGTGATGGCGTCAACCGCACCTTTCGAAGCGGTGTAGACCGCCGTCTGCGGCGGCGTGATGACGGTAACGCCAGAACCGATATTGATGATGCTGGCCCCTTCGCCCAGGTGCGGTGCCGCTGCTTGTGTGACCAAAAGCAAGCCCAACACGTTGATGTCGAACATCTTGTGGAATTGTGTTTCGGTGACCGTTTCCAGAGCGCCGAATTCATAGACGCCAGAATTATTGACCAGAATATCCAGTCGGCCAAAATTGGAAATGGCAGCGTCGACGATGGCCTTCGTGTCGGCCGCCTTTGACACATCGCCTTGAACCGCGACGGCCTTTCCACCGGTGCCGGTGATAGCCTCGACCACCTGTTCGGCGCCAGCCTTGCTGGATGAATAATTGACCACGATAGCAGCGCCTTGCGCGGCGAGCGTTTTGGCGATGGCTGCGCCGATGCCTTTGGAGGCGCCGGTAACGATGGCGACTTTGCCGGTGAGTTTGGACATGGTGAAATAGCTCCTTTGAAGACGCCCGTCAGGCGTCGCGTTGCTCGACCGCGTCAATGCGGTCGGGGTAGAAAGCGAGGTGGTCTTTGATCTCGGCCACGGCGCCGTAGGGTGCCTCGTAGGTCCAGATCGCATCGACTGACCGCTCGCCTCCAGCAGGGATGCTGAAATAGGCGGCTTCGCCTTTGTACGGGCAGTAGGTCGTCGTGTCGGAGCGGACCAAAGCCGCCAAATCGACATCCTTTCGAGGGATGTAGTGGACAGGCGGATAGTTCGCCTCACGCAGGGTGAGCGCGTCGCTGGTATCGGCAATCACGCGCCCGCCCACAGTAACAATCACGCGGCTTTTGTTTGCCGCAATGGTGATCGGGTGGTCAACGTTGGGGATCTTGATGGTGCGTTCAGTCATGATGGTCTCCTGTTGAATGGCGGGCTGTTAAAGCTTCGAGCCGCCGTCTACGCGCAGCGTGTCGCCCGACACCCAGCGCGCGGCGTCAGAGACAAGGAAGGCGATCGCGCCGGCGATGTCGTCTGGCTGTGCCACACGCTTCAACGCTTGCATGCTCAGAGTGAAGTCGTGGCCGGCGGCAGTTTTGGCGAAACTCGACATGTCAGTCTCGACCACCCCAGGTGCGACGGCATTCACCCGCACGCCCTTGGCTCCAAGGATCAGGGCAAAATGCTTGACCAGGGTGTCGACTGCGCCCTTGGTCGCGGCATAGGCCGACAGGTTTCCGACCGCGGCATGTGCTGCAAGCGACGACGTGAACACCACGCTTGAGCCTTCCTTGAGGATCGGCAGCAATTGTTGCACCAGGAAGTACGGGGCGCGGACGTTAACGGCGAATTGCGTGTCAAAATCCTCAATCGTTGTCTCTTCGATTGTGGCAGCCTTCGAGATGCCTGCGTTGGCGACGAGAATATCCAGCCGGTCGCCGACGATCTCTCGTACTTTCGCTGCGAGCCTATGCGGCCCATCTGGAGAGGACAGGTCGACGCCAACGGCTTCGGCGCGGCCGCCCGCAGCTTTAATCTGGTCGACGACCGACCGTGCTTCGGCAGCGTTGCGACCGTAGTGGACAAGAACTTGTGCGCCAGCTTTGGCAACTGCCAGGGCGGTGGCGCGCCCGATGCCGCGCGAGGCGCCGGTGACAAGCGCGGTCTTTCCGTTGCAGGGTGTCATTTTGATTTTCCTTTAAAAGACGGGAGGGGTATTGATCGAAAACACCGGGGGCGGCCGATCGGTTGGATGATTTCGGGTTGCATCACGCGTCCAGGAACAAAGCGGTGTGAGCCAGGAACAGCTCCGGATATTGGTAGAAAGACGCGTGGCTGGAATCCGGATAGATGATGAGATGCGCGTTCGGCAGGTGCTGCTGCAACGTGAAGCCGTTGACCGTCGGGATGATCAGGTCGTTGCTGCCTTCGACCACGAGCACCGGATGATGGATGTCCGCTAGATAATCCCATACGCCATCGGTTTTCTCGTTGGATTTAACGATCGCGGCGTACTGCGCGGCGGCAGACGCTTCGCTGACTTCCGGGCCGCGATCCTGACGGCGGAATTTACGCTCAAGATACTTCATTCCGGCGGCGCGACCCGCCGCGTTGTGCAAGAAATGTGCGGCGATCCAAAGATGCTCCGGTGGATCGTAGGTAGCTGAAAAAATATCCGCAGATTTGCTGGCGGCCGTATCAGCGCCACGCGGGCCGGTACCCACCAGGAGGAGTTTGCGCACCAGGCTTGGCGCTTGCACCGCGATTTCCTGGGCGACTTTGCCGCCGATCGAATAACCCAGCATGTCGGTTTTACTGATTCCGAGTGCCTTGATGAAGGTGACGGCGTTCGCGGCCATGCCGGAGACGGTTGCCGGCGTCTCGCCCGAGCTGGCGCCGATGCCGGCATTGTCAAACAAGATGACCTCGCGCTGCTGCGCCAACCCGTCGGTAATGGTCGGATCCCAGTGGTCCATTGTGCCGCGAAAATGCACATTCATGACGATCGGCACGCCGCCTGTTTTGCCGAAGCGGCGATAGGCGAAGCGGATGCCGTCGGCCTCGATAAATTGGGTCGGGACCGTGTCGTGTGTATAGGTGGTCATGGCGAAACTCCTTTGTTTGGATTGACGATCAGTTAGCCGTGCGGCCGCCGTTAACGTTGATGATCTGGCCGGTAACGAAGGACGCCTTGTCCGACGCCAGGAACAGGATCGCGTCGGCGAGTTCTTCGGGCTTGCCAGCCCGGCGAAGTGGAATCGACGCGAGCAGTCCCGCCTTGCGATCCTGCGAGCCGGTAAAGCGGTCGAGCATCCCGGTCTCTACCGGCCCAGGCGCCACTGCGTTGACGCGGACACCGAAAGTGGCAGCTTCCAGCGCGCCGGATTTGGTCAGCCCTTCAACCGCATGCTTGCTGGCGACGTAAAGCGACGCGTTCGCAGCGCCACGGCTACCCATGGTCGAGGAAATGTTGACAACGCTGCCAAATCCTTGTGACTGCATGACGCGAAACTCGTGCTTCATGCACAAAAGCACACCCAACACATTGGTCTCGAAGGTTGCGGCATAGGCCGCCAGGGTCTGGTCTAGAATGGGGCCAGGATTTCCTTCTGTCCCGGCGTTGTTGACCGCGACATCGATCCGGCCGAAGCGGGTGACCGCCCCATCGATTAACCCTCGGACTTCGCTCTCATCGCGAACATCCGCTTTGATGAAGATTGCCTCTGCGCCGAGCGCGTGAAGCTCGGCTTCCAATGCCTCGCCAGTCTGAAAATTGCGGCCGGAAACAACGACTTTGTGCCCTGCGTTTACCGCAGCCAACGCGGTGGCGCGGCCGATACCCGCGAGTGCGCCCGTGATCAAAATGACCTGGTCTCTCATGTCTAAACTCTCCAAAACCCGATAGATTCAAAATTTTTTATTCGCGGAGCGGGGTTTTCGTTCGTGCCCAAATCCGTTGATAACCCGTCTCGATGGGTGTCTAATTAGGTTGTGGTTGCGCCTGTGAGAAAGACTTTGTAAGGTCACGTCCCATATCCAGGAGGTATGGGTCAGATATGGAGCTCAGGCATCTTCGCTACTTTATTGCTGTGGCTGAGGAGAGGAGCGTTACTGTCGCGGCTGAGAAGCGGCTGCATACAGCGCAGCCCTCTCTCAGCCGCCAGCTTCGTGATTTGGAAATCGAGATCGGCGCGCAGCTATTCACACGCGGCGCCCGCGGGGTGGAGCTGACCGATGCCGGGCGCGCCTTTCTGCCCCACGCGCGTATCGCTGTCAGTGAGGCTGCCGAAGCAGTCCGAGCCGCTCGTCGCGCAGCTCGTCCGGCGAAAGCGGTCTTTTCCGTCGGCTTCCTAACTGGACAGGAGGTCGATTGGCTTCCCCACGTCACGCGCATTCTCAGAATCGAACTGCCGAAGATCGAGTTCAAGGTAACGAGCATGTACTCGCCCGATCTGGCTGAAGCGCTGCAGAACGGCGAGATCGATCTCGGCTTTCTGCGCGTCGAGCCAAAGCCGAATGTGACCTACGACGTAATCGCGAAAGAGCCGATCGTTGTCATTCTTCCAAGCGACCATATTCTGTCTGCAGAAAAAGAAATTGATCCAAAATCACTTGAGGGCGAAATCCTCGTCGGATTCTCGGATATCGCGAGCGTGTTACGGCAGGTGGTTGAAGGCTATTTTTTGGCAAAGGGGATCGCGCTCACACCAAGCCACCGTGCCGAGACTTTTTCGACGGTCCTGTCGCTCGTCGCATCGCTGCGCGGCGTTGCACTCATGCCCACTTATGTTGAGGCACTGCTCCCGTGGTCTGTAGTGAGCCGGCCTCTTAAGGGCGAGCTGCTTACTATAGATTTGGCCATAGGCTATCGGTCAGACAATTCTTCACCCGTACTAAAGACATTTCTTGCGAATCTCGACCAGCTCATTGTCGCCGGGCCGGCAGGAACGCGTCGGACGTTGTAACTAGCGGTCTGTTTTGAATTATAAGTCCCAGGGGAATTATTCGCACCAGGCCACCCGCGTCGGAAGTCCGATGTGTTTACATCCAATCAAATCTATAATTTCCCTTCAGTGCTTCGTCGGCGCTTGCAAATTTTGGTTCGTTTCCAATGAAAGCGCTAACGGCCACAGAGTGGTCTTTGAAACCAACACTTCCTTGGAAAATCCTTTACTAACGCGTTACTCGTGCAACACGCCCAACCAGCATAGAGTCCGCAGGACATGAATGAAGAAAGTAGAGGCCAGCCGGTAGAAAATCTGACTCGTTCAACACCTTGTTCACGATAAATTAATCCTCGGCTGTGTAGCCCGGCCAAGCAATGCTTCTGCAGCCCAATGTACGAAATATCGTTTGAGAGCTTTGGATGGCGTCAAGCCAATAGGACCATTGGCTTCGATGTAGTCGAAGGTGAGCATGGCAGCCTTCAAAATGGGCGCGTTACTCAATGCAGGTTCATTATCGGCAATAGGCTGAAAGCGGATCATGGCGAAGATTGAGCGATTACCGCTGGAATACCAAGTGTCGGGCGAACTATGTTTGTGATCGCGGCGGTGCGACGACCGTTATTGCGCTGTGGCTGAAGGCACGGCTGGCGATATCGGATCGGTCCAGACCGGCATAAAGCAATAATGCCGCCCATCTGCATCTTGCTGGATGGATTTTCGGCAGGCGGCCATGGCGGTGGCGCCGTCATTATCCTGCATAAGCTGGCCCCAGGCGAGGGCCTCGGCCGGGCTGGCTTTCATGGCGGCGGGGATCAGGTGAGCTGCCACCTCCGCCTGGAAGCGGCCGTCATTCAGCCCGGCGGCGTAGGTGAACAGGCTGGGCACCAGGATGGACAGGGACAGCGCCAGACCCAGGGCCACGATACTGCGGATACGCAGGGTGGTGATCTTCATGCGCATGGTGCGTTCCGCCGCATTGGCCAGCTGCGGGCCGAGCTTGTTGACGATGTCCATGCCGGACGCGTGCACCTGGGCGATGGCTTCATTGGCGATGGCGCCGGTCTGGGTTTTCAGCGTGTTGGCGATGTCGATCTGTGTGGCCTCGCTGGCCTGGTAGAGGTCGCTCAATGCGCCGACGCATAGCGCCAGGGCTTGGAGTTGCTCTGCCAGAGGGTCGCCTTTCAAAGCGGCGGCAGCGGCAGCACGGCGCAGGATCATCTGGGCTTCGGAAATCTGCTCATGCAGCGCCTCACGGCGGGCTTTGGGGTTTATGGGATCCATGATTTTACCCCCGCGAAGCGGCGATCCATGGCAGTCAGCCAGACGCGCACCCGGGCGGCGTCGAACAGGCCGAGCGGCGGATTGATAGTGCCGTCGCGCGCGGCGGCGAAACTGCATTGGCGGCTTTCCACGGCCTCGGCGGCGTGCAAGCGGGGCATCCAGAGCCTCACACAGTCTGCCATTAGACGGACATAGGTGTCGGATGCGGTCAGTCGGGCAAAGGCCCGCTCACGGGTGGCACCTGGCTCGATGCTGTATTCGTTGAACACCAAGGCTTGCGCCACTGGTGTGAACCCGCGTGCAGCCAGGGTGAGGGCAGGGAGCAAATCCTCGGGCTGCGGGCCGGTTAGATGGAACATCACCGGCGCCATGCCGGCGGCCTCGATATGCGCGGCCAAGCCTGGCATCTCGGCGGCAAGCGAGCGCAGGGTGGTGTCACCGCCGCCGAGATCGACGAGGGCGGATTGGCGCTCATTGATGCAATACTCGATCAACTCTTGCAGCCAAGCGGTGACCCCGGCGGGATTATCGGTCTCTGGCCGCGCGACATCGGCGAAATAGGCGGAGAAGGTGGCGTTACTCGGGTCCACATCAGCGAGAATTGGCGTGCCGCCCTTGCGGATGGAGGTTTCGGTCAGCCAGCGGAGCAGGGTGGTTTTGCCAGTTTTGCCCCGCCCGGCGGCGAAGATGATTTTGGTTTGGCCCGTGAGGTCGAGGCCGTGCTCGATTTCCGGTTCGGGTTGCTGGGGTGGCGCCAAGTTGACGATGTCCGCGCGCAGGCCAGTGAATTTCGCCGGACCGGGGCGGTAGGGCGTGGCGCCGGGGGACTTGGGCGGCAGAAGGGGTGTTTGTGGGTTGTCTTCGGGCATCAGCTGGGCTCCTGCTGTTCAGTTGGACCAATTGGCGGGCGCGGCGTGGGCGGAATTGATGAAGGGGCGGCCCCGCTCGTGGTGGGCAGCCCTTGCGGGACGCGGAAGGAGGCAGGTTTGAAGCGGGGAGTATCGGCAGTGGTGAGCGGGAATGACGTGGCGGATATAGGTGGTGCCGGCACCATTGGCGTTGCCGGCGTTGGTGCCACTAGGGCGGCCGCGCCGGGCGGCGGGGCTGTTGCCGTCGGGGCCTGAGCCAGATCCGGCGGCGTGCGTCGCCGGTAGCCTTTGAGTGGCATCAATGCGCGCGACAGCTCACTGCGCAGTCGCTTGTCGGTCCAGGGTTTGCCGGTACGATAGGTGATGCCAACCTTGGTCAGGGCCGCGCCGACCGCGGCCCATGACCATTCGCCATGCACGAGCGAGCGCAGCAGCTCATGGTGCTGGCGTAGCCACGGGCGCATAATGTCGCCTTGCCGCCAGAGCGGGCGGAAGATTTCAGCCAGGGCGTCGATGTCGGCATCAGTGGGTCTGCGCTTGAGTGACATGACCAGCGCCTTTCAAAAATAGCGGTGGGGAGTTTCACGATTTTTGACCCCGCGCGCAATCTTCCGAATCGGAAGTAGAGAAGCTGGATTGCACAATCGCTGGCGCAATCAACAGCTCTTTGGCTGGCTCAATCGCTATCGCAATGGCTATCTGATTAGCCTGCTTAATGGCTGGCGCAAAAGCTATCTCTAATCTCGTCCGTTTGGTGTGGTATCGGGTTATGCGGCTACAACAGACCAAGGAATGCTAGCGCATGCGGGTGCAGTAGTATGACATAGATCAGGCAACGCGATTTCACAACCAAAGTGCATTTTACTTCAGGCCGTGCGATTTGATTTTATTTACGATTGGGGAACATTCTGAGGGGGGCGAGACATATTTTTCGATAAATTCCTTTTGAGTTGCTTCTTGTCCGGGCCTGGGTGAATTAACTGGGACGTAATTTCGTCGGCTTGCACACGATTAAGCTGAAAGTACCTTGAAATGAGACTGCTTACAGCTTGGACGACAGCAGCGTGTGTTAAAAGGTTGGCCTGCGAAAGGTTAGCTTGAAACTGATCCAACTGATCGAGCATCTGGTTCAAATCAGTTAACTCAAACATATGACGGGATGTCCCAGGGCACCATTTTCGAACCTCCAAAAAAGCCTTAACCTATCTGTATTTTAATTATAAACCTCAGGTTGTCTATAATGCCTTCGCTTAAATTACTTAAGATTGTGCAGCGCCATGGGCCGTGCGATCGCCGCTGGCAGTCCAACCCTCCGATTGTTTTCTTTAATCATTTGAACTTAAACAGTTTTTTAAAGCAACGCCTAACCAAGATGTAGCTATCACATTTTGTTCATTACAAACGCAGCCGCCGGCTATTAGCAAGATTAAAAAAGTTTCTAAAAAGTAATTTGGTTAGACTGTTAGGTGCGTTATGGACTGCGATTTAATTTTCACTCTCAAGACTGAACACATAGTTTTTGCTGATTTGGCCCAGTTTGTGGAGAGGCTCCGCAGACGTCCTGCAAAAGTAGTTACTTGCCGAGGCATGGGTACGTTGTGTCCTTTCTAGACTAGCTAGTGTTTAGTCGAACTGTTAGAAATTGCGTTCAGCCTTCCAGGATGTTCAAGACGCTATGGTTAATATTTATCGCCACGAATCCTCAGCAAAGCGGTTTGTCCGAGTGATGATCAATCTACTTGGTATAAGCGCGGGGGGAGGGACATATCGGTTACATATATACCAGAGATTCGCTCACGGTCCTTGGACGAGCCAGGACGCAGCAATTGGTCAACACGCATGTATGTGGTTTGGTTGGATCACAGTTGACGTTATTAATGGGTTTGTGACCTTGACGGAGGAGGGGTATCTGGAGGCTACCGATACCTCGTTCACTCTTGACTGTCTCCCAGGCAACGATTCGTATTTTGAAGAACAATTCCGCGACGCCCACCCAGTGGATCTCGTCAGTCATCAAGAACACGAACGCAGGCGCCTGATCGCAGCTGAATGGGGATGGCTTAAGTATGAATCGTATGACCCGAAATTTCCGACTCTGGCCAAGGTCGTCGGCCTATTTATTTCGGGCCAAATTGATCAGAGCGAATGTGAACGTTATGTTCTCGCGCATCAGTTGCTGCAATGGGACTTTGGAACAATTAACGATGACTAGCTCATAGACTCGTGACGCCGGCGCGTTTAGATCACAACTTTTCCACGCAAACGCAGCGCTGCTGTCCGTTTCTCGGCTTCAAATGAGGCTTTTTCTCGTAGCTGGTGTTTCATCTTATTCTCTGTGCCGAAATCCAGTGCAGCCATGTGTTACTCGGTAAAATTAGAGAATTTAAGCCATGCTGGTCTTCGTGCCTGAATCTAAGTTCGTTGGCCACGGGTACGTCAATACGATATGCATTAGGTGGGCGCGACCGATAATATTCCTTGCCCTTTTAGGATCTTTCTTTGATTTTTGCTGGTACCGTTTTTGATCCAGCGTCCCAGAGAAAGTTTCCGCCTTGGGCTACATTGATGGTCGTTGAGGCCATACGGTTGAATCCTGATTGGTCGTGGCCAGTCGCCGATTTGTTAGTGGATCGGATTCGTATGGTTTACATCTCGTAACATTACTCTTTTGTAGGCCCCGGAAGGGGTCTATGGATTCAAACGTATTTTGGTAAGGTCTTCGCCTCTGCCTAGCATGCTCCATTGTCTACAGCAGAACTTTATATGCACTAAAAGGATCTGTTTTAAGTTGAAGCGGAGATTTATCAGCTCTACGACGAATTTGACTTCGTTGGAAATATAAATGCATCAAATCCAAAAGCACCTTGTCAATCTCTCCCTGCAGTAGCCCGCCAGATAATATACGAGCTGAGATTGCGGACTGACGAAACTTGCAGACGACCTTGAGATTGGAAATGGTTACCACCTCACGTAAGAGAGTTATTTAAAACCCTTACGTCATGCTCATAATGGTATGTTAACATTTTGAAGATATCCCAGGGCTTAACCTGACGTCGATGCAATATTTGCCGGGGGTTCGCTATTGATCAGCCCTCTTGTCACGTTTGAATTTCGGACAGTGATGTCAATATCGACTGAGAACATGCTGAACGCGGTGCTAGTTTACTCCTTTTAGATGGGCTTGCACTAAAGTTGCTAGCTACCTCCTCAATGAAATACTTAATGCTGCTTCGTAAAGTACCGCCGAAATGTTGTCTAAGCGCGCCGTAGCGCCACTCCATTATAACAAGGTGGGTACCCGGAAGTTGATGATCAGATCAGAGCACCTTTAGGGGCGTCATTTGACGAATCTTGTCCATAACATTAAAGCTTCGGACTCCATATTCATGACGCCTCGATCCACGTTCCATTGTGAATGTTATCATATCATAACTTAATAAGACCGCGTTTCTTGAGATACATTACTTACTCTGCTAGAGTTGCTAGCGGAGTGATCGTACGCAAAAGTTGTGATGTATCACTCGTTAGAAATTGCGTATCTAGTTGTGGTACACAGGGAACATCGCACTATGCAAACGGAAACGTTTATTACGCCAAGATCGCCTGGCGATCTCGATAAGCTAATAGGTAGCAAGATTCGATTGAGGCGAGCATTTCATCGGATAAGCCTAGAAAGTTTGGCAAAAAACCTTAACATTACGTATCAACAGTTACAAAAATATGAAAACGGTAAAAATCGAATAAGCGCCTCCCGACTCTTTGAAGTAGCTCAGCTACTCAAGGTAGAGGTTTCTTTTTTTTTCGTCGAGACTGATGAAAGTTGAATTCAGACCGGGTTAATGGCGCTTATCCCTGGCGATTAAACGGGTCGCTGAAAAAATTGAAAATGGCAATTTTTATGGGTAATATACAAGCTCAATTGCCCAATTACTGAAGGCGTCGTTACCCGATACCTGTCTAATAAAAAATGCACCATTAAAAAAGAGATTAGGAAATCGGGTATGGTTCTAGTCTCGCTGCACAGACATCGTCATTTTGACATCGCTGCCTCGATCACGTTAGCTTCAACATTCAGGCGGAGGCATTGCTGGTGACAGGGGGCACCTGCAGCGGCATGCTAGTTTTTGGGTTGTAGTATGCTGGCATAACGGCCGCTGTTAGCTGTGTCCAAGCCACACTTGGCGCATGGAACTGAAAATATTTGCTTGTTGATTGACATTGGTAAGGCTTTGAAATACTACATGCGTACCATCACTAAGTACGACGTTTAACGAGCCGCCGATGACCGCCTCGTTTGTGACCGAGAGGTTTGAGGCCACGATCAAATGTCCTGTGAAGTCACCAATCACGTCGGTGCCACCTCCGCCAGTTATAGAAAACAAATCGTTGCCAAGCCCTGCGCCGGTCAACGTCTCATTTCCCATTGCTGACACCAAGGTATTGGATCCATGTGATCCGCCGATCAATAAGTCATTAGTTCCTCCCGCTCTGAAAAGATCACCGCTACCGCTACCGCCGTTGAGGTAGTTATTTCCAATCTTACCACCAGAAACGATATTATTCCCGCTGGCGCCGCCGAATACTGTGACCTCGGTATTACTGTTTGCTGCCAACACAGTGCTGGAGCTACCTGATCCGCCAATGAATAACAAATGTTCATTGTTGTTATTATTCACTCCACCAATCTTCGGGCCATGTGAGTCCGTAACGTTCACAAAAGCATTAATATTTGCATCAATCGTTGCTGTACCATCGGAGATATTTTGGACATTTACGCTGTCGTTGGAGCCATTTATAACGATTTGGTTCCCGCCATAAACTTGATCGTTCGCAACAACGCTGTCATTGTTGCCGTCGAGCATAACACTATTTCCGCCGGCTAATGTTATGGCTGCGGCTGAGTTTGTTTGCAACAGTGTGTCGAGACCGCCAAGATTAAACTGCCCGCCCTGGACGGTAAACTCATTCTGTGGCGATATGGGAGTCTGTTGAGTTGCATGGGTCCAGGGGTTGGCGTCAGAAACGGTCGCATTACCTATCAGTGTTATGATGTTGCCCTGGCCTTGAAGAGTAAGCTTGGCGTTACTGCCGGCAATAGTGTTATCATCCGACGTCACAAATAGCGTAGCACCGTTATCAGCATTGATGCTGTTGGCACTGGTCAATACGGAAAGCGTGTCGGAGCCATTTACGATGGCAGCAGCTCCTGCCTGATGACTTGCTCCACCAAGTACAAAGAGGTTTCCAGCCCCTGCAAGGCTGATATTGCTAATGTCCTGAGGAGAAATAAAACCCGAGTTGTTGCTTCCAATGACATTCAACACGTTGCCAGCACCGCTAGATCTTTCGTTTGAGCTAAAGAAGTCATTGGAGCCTAAATTTATGACGTTTCCTCCATTTGTCTCTGAAAAGAGTATGTTGTTTACTAAAATATTATTGGCTGCAGCAACTGTATTGTCGCTACTACCGATGGTTACAGCGTCACCCTTTCCAAGGTTAATTGTGGCGCCGTTCGAGGCGACATTGATGCTTAAATTAGAGTTTTGACCGATGTTCTCGGCTATAATTTTTCCGCTACCGGAGATGACGGTATCTTGTGCGTTCATAGTGGATTCGACAAGTAGGGAACCAGGACCTGCGTGGATTAGGTCGCTGCCTCCCGATACCACGGTGGCAAATCCAGATCCTAGGGATATCTCATTTTCGGTATTAGCCTGGGTCTGGATGTAGTCATTGCCCGATAGCGCGTTGATGGTGGAGTTGCCGGTTCCAAGGCGCAGCGTCATGCTACCGCCATTTGTCGCGGCCGACGTCAGCAAGGTTGTGCCCGACCCACCCTGGTAGGAGAGATTGCCCTGCCCCCCGGTTACCGTGGCCGCTCCGGCGCCGCCGGTGATGGTTGTGTCAGCCTGGCCGGTCTGTACCCACATTGAGCCCGAGCCGCCGGTGATCGTATCCAGGCCGTTGGAAATCACCGTATCGTTGCCGCTGCCGGCCGACAGGCTGTTTTCGGTATTAGCCTGGGTCTGGATGTAGTCATTGCCCGATAGCGCGTTGATGGTGGAGTTGCCGGTTCCAAGGCGCAGCGTCATGCTACCGCCATTTGTCGCGGCCGACGTCAGCAAGGTTGTGCCCGACCCACCCTGGTAGGAGAGATTGCCCTGCCCCCCGGTTACCGTGGCCGCTCCGGCGCCGCCGGTGATGGTTGTGTCAGCCTGGCCGGTCTGTACCCACATCGAGCCCGAGCCGCCGGTGATCGTATCCAGGCCATTGGAAAATACATGGCTGTTCCCGTACCCTTCAACAATCGTATTGCTTGTGCCGTTCTGAGTTCTAATGATCGAATCACCAGATAAAGCGAAAACTGTGGAGTTCCCTGCTCCGAGATTTGCTGATAAATTGCCGCCGCCTTCTGGAGCAGTCGTCAAAAAAGTAGACCCAGCCCCACCTTGGAACACCAAATTCCCTTGTCCACCCACTACTGAGATTGCTCCGTCCCCGCCTGTAATCGACGCAGCGGACTGTCCCGATTCGATGAGAGAGTGGCTCGAAGAACCGGCTGCAGTACCGTTAACTATTAGTGCACCGGCACCACCGGCAATTGTGATATCTCCGGAGGAGCCGAGATTTACCACCGCCGTACCTTGACCAGTTGAGACATATTCCGGCCCGATTCCGGAATTTACGGTATTATTTCCCGCACTGGCAAACACAGCACTTACCGTAGTGCCCATATTGATAACGCTATCGGTGGTGGCAATTATAACCTCGCCGGTCAGATTTGTTCCTGTGGTCAAAGATGCAAAGAGTCCCGCAGCAAGTGTCTCTGGTAGCGAGGCGTTTGTTCCGGCATCACTGTTCCACAATATCGGAACATAATGCGTCATGGAATGTCCGCCTGTATCGCTCACGCTGATCTCTAGTGCGTCGTCAGTACCCACAAAGCTTGCGACATATTGTAATGACGCTAGGTCCTGATTGACCTCTCCTAGAGATCCCTGAATGATCAGCGCGTCGTGTTGATTCACAATTGTGTGAAACTCAGTTCCAAAATTTGCACCGGAAGAAATGGTCCCAAATATTGAAGAGAGCGTAACTGAGACATCACTGTTGCTACTCAAATCAAGAATCTCAGGTGCTAGAGAACCTGTTAGTTCAATCGTTTGAGTAGTTATTTGAATGTAAGGAACGGTTGATATAAAGATTGGGGGCTCGACGCTTGCTCCAGCAATAGAGTTCGAACCAGTAACAAAATTGCCGGCGGTCGTGCTCGTACCTGTGAACCCCCAAGTCGAAATCGATCCGGCAGTCACCGAAGAAGCGGCGAAAACGGAATTGTCGACTGTGGTAGGATTGATATTATTATTGGTAATGGCCGATGAGGTGGTCGTTCCAGAGTTATCCAGGACCACGTTTCCTGAAACGACACCATTTGCGGTGGTAATCGATGTTTGAACTGCTCCGGCCGCTGCATCAGAGTTTACCACGTTCTGCGATCCACCGGCATAAACATTATCTGTTAGCGTCATGTTTTTGACGTTTACAGAGTAATAGCCGCCCATGTTATTTCCCAAAGCGTTATCTATATTCCCCTGCTCTGTAATATTTGATTCGCTTGTCGAGCCATAAGGGTACAATGGATCGGCTGCAATACCCCAAGTAGGCGAGCCTATCCCGGATATGCTGTTCCCAATTAGTCCATCGTTTGTGGTCGTTCCATTATTGTTCAAGCCCGGGCTCGATGGATACGCATTAGCACTCGCGTTTAACTGTATGGCTCCGGTCGAACCAGATGACCAAGTACTAGAATACTCCCACAAAAGGTTATTTTCGGCAACGAAATTGGAGGCTCCGCTCCACGCGTCTATTGGTACAACGGAGCCGATTATAATGTTATTCGCGACAACGATATTACTATCGTCTACTAGCGACATGCCTGAATACCCGGAAATCAGAACATTGTCGGAGATCGAAACATTCGACGAGTCGTTTAACCAGATACCGCGACCGACTGAACCATAGCCTAAACCCATTGTGCTTTGCCCCGATATCGATCCTCCTTCGACCAGCGTCATGCCTCGGACAGTAATATTTGTATCAACGATTGGCGTTGAGTTATCTGCTTGAGCGTATTCAGTATTCAATACTGGAAGTTCGGCTTGCAGAGACGTTGAGGGGTTTGTACCGATGTCGTTTGTCGTGGTAGCCACATTTGACAAAGCTCCCCCGTCGACACCTCCATCAACCACCGTAGTACTTCCGTCAATATTGTTGATGGTCCATGTGTACCCGTTAACTTGCTGATCGAAATTGCCAATTAACTCATTGCCGTTGAAATTAGCTAAAGCGCCTAGAGTGGCCCCGTTTCCAAGAACACTTGTATTGTTTCCGAGGAGGATTGGACTGCTTGCCCCATAGTCGCCCGGATTGAAGATTACCGTGATGGAGGTTCCGGTAGGAATGGCTCTAAGTTCACTATTCAAAAGTGTCGAAATATCTGTGTTCGCCGCGTTGGTAAATTGACCTGGCACGCCTATATCGATGGTGACACTGCCAATATGAGCGTCGGGCGCAACACTCAGCGCACCACCATCTAGTTCAATAGAGTTTAGCGTAGAACCTGCCGCAACATCGAGTGTTCCACCACTGGTGACGGTAATATTTTGAAGAGCCGCTAAAGAACCTTCGATTACCGCAACATGCCCGCTTGCAATCGAGATATCCGCAGAATTACTAGTCTCCGTGAAATTACCGGTCAATTTATTTATGTCAATTAAGGCGTTCTGCAGATTTGTAGCGCTTCCGCCGACGACGTTGCCTCCGGTCAAGTTAATCAAGAACCCGCCATTTTCTACTACTGGGTCGAAAACTGTGCCGCCAGTGTTCACAATTTCAATTCCACCGGCATTGATATGAGGATCAAAGGACGTTGCCCCCTGGTGAACAATCTCTATACCGCCGAGCCCGATGGTGCTGTGTTGCGCAGTCCCACCAGATGCCAAATACTGGCTTCCACCCTGCTGAATTATTGTGTTAGTTGCCGTTCCGGCAGAAAGTACGATTTGCATTCCGCCAGACTGAATGTGAGTATCATAGTTGGTACTGTTGGCATCAATTATCCCCATACCATTGCTTGCGATAGTTAGATTGTTTGCAGTTCCTCCATCTGTGATTACTGTTCCAAGGTTCTGAATAATATCAGCGTTAAGCGAAGCTCCGGAATAGGCAATGGCTGTTCCGTGATTAAGCACCGTCAGAGCGTTGATTGTCCCGCCGACAAGCGCGTAGTCGGTGGCGGTTCCTGAAAGCGTCCCTCCGTTCAAAACGGCGCCATAATTTGTAATTATGGGGGCGCCACCTGCGGGGAAAATACCCTTCGCGACTCCTTGAGCAATGATTGTCCCAGAACCAGAAATTCCATCGATCACAGACCCTGGAAGAGCTAGAAGCGTGCCATGGGATGCGACTGTTGCCCCATGCAACGTTCCATCGGCTTCTACAACTGCTTCTCCACCGCTTTGAATTTGGAGATTATTGGAGACACCTCCTGCGTATATGATAGAGGTTCCGGACGTTGAGATCGTTGTATTTGACGAGCTGCCACCAGCATAGACGTCCAATATTCCAGCAGGCCCGACAAATGAGTCGTCCACTGCGCCACCGGAGATTACCATCTGGCTGCCCTCTGAAAAACCCAGTAAATTGACCGTGGTCCCTTGTCCCAGCCCGCCAGTTATCGTTGCACCGGTCGATATTCCACCGGATTCTACGAGCTCCGCGCCCCCAGCCGTAATTGTAGATTGTGTAGCTATTCCACCACTACCAACAGAGATTACGCCATTATAGTCGACAAGAGAGTCAGAGATCGTCCCGCCGGGCAGCACAATCAAACCCCCTCCTGACCGGACTACAGTGTCAATCGCGCTCCCGCCCGAGGATACATTGACAATCGGATCACTGGCTCCCTCCCCGTCTTCTTGTAGTGATGTGGACACTAGCTCCCCGCCGGCGACTACGTTCAGTGTGCCTCCCCAAGCAACGGTTGCGGAAGTTACGGTTCCAGAAATAGTCGTAACACTGCTAAATGTTGGCGCCACCTGCGGTCTCCAAGTTTCGGAGGTGGCATTTTGCGACCTGTTGAACTCACGCTAAGTTGATAGTGTAAATGCTTATTGGTTAAGGTTCGGTACACGAATCGCGGATTAGATTACTAAGCTTTTTACTTTTTACCGCCGGAATGAAGTAGTTCACAGCACGCATAATGAAATGCGGATCAGCAGATTTATTGCGGAATAATTAAGATGTTCGGCCGTTGGCCCCTGGTACGCGGTGCAGCTGTGCCTTATGAGCTTCACTTGCTCTAGC
>NZ_JH976211.1:37447-51321 GCF_000306035.1 Acidocella sp. MX-AZ02 | reverse complement strand
GCTAGACCGAGCGCACGAATTTAGACCCAAAAATGCGGAGTTGTTTTTATTAGTAAGTTAGCAGTCTAAGCTGACATTCCTTACAAAGACAACCTCAAAATCAGCGGACTGGGAGGGGTATGATAATACCCTCTTCGGAGGCGACTGAGCACCACCGAGGTCGGAACGTCTGTTTCTGCGCTCGCTACGTTGCGACACGCCGTTCTGTCGAAAGCTTGTCTAATTTCCGATGCGCTAGTCAGACGAAAATCACTCTTTCACGCATTCAAAAAGCACAATTGAGTGCTTCACGTAAGCCGCTCGAAGCTCCCTGCCACGCCTTATCCGTATCCGGTCCAAATCTAAGTGCTGGTTTATAATGGGCCAATTTATGTCTGAACACATTTGGAGATATTGCGGCTACACACGACGCTTAATGCTTAAACCCATCACGTCAGTAGCGCGCTGAGCCAGCCATCAATTAGCCGGGCGGGGTTTAAAAACTGCTATTTCTGTTTAATGCAGTGGCTCGTGTATCCCTCGACAGCATTTACAAGCTAGCAGTTAGTCGACTTATGTGACCTTTCTAAAAAACAAAGATGTTTGCTCGAGGTAAGCGTCGCCTGGGACGAAATATTCCAACTCGAAGCGGGGAAGATATTTATGACGGGCGTACGCTTCGGGTATGAAACTCTCTCCATAAAAACTTGAGTTCATGCGACCGCCGCCACCGACGCCTGGAATATTAGAATGTACGAATTTTCCAGAATCGTAATCTTGCCGAGCTTGGTTGAAATCTTGAAATAGCTCCGAGAGAGCCATGCTATACCCGGATAATTGTAGGCCCTTTAATTCTTCGCAAACGGTAAAAAAATCACGGCTTCGCGTGGTCACCGCAATGACTCCACCCGGGACAAGCACTCGCCAAAACTCGTTGATCCAGGCAGCAGCTGCATCCTCGGATAAGTGAGAAAACACTGAGTAAGCTACAACGAAATCAAATCGTTCGTCGGGTATCGGTGTAGGCGGATACGGGTTGTTCACAATGAAGTTATTTGTTCTGAACGATCTTTGGCATATCTGAACGAACTCTTCGGTGACATCCGTACCGAATACCTCGCGTAGCCCGAGATCTCGAATAAAGCAACGAGCGATACGTCCCCATCCTGTTCCAAAGTCCAGCAATGATGAGCCTTTCTGGAGTGATTTTCCCATCGCTTCGAAGTATTCTTTGCACCGACTATAGAAGGCAAACGCCTCGTTCACAGCATGAACTCCAGACTTGCCTACGGTGTTCAGCTGTAGCTCATCTCCGGGGAAACTTGGCAGAGGCTGACCTTCGAATATAACGGTTTGCTGTTGCGCACTGTCCCGTAGCATCTGTAGCCACTCGGTATCACTGATCATAACTTCTGCCGTCCAACTTTTTAGGAAAGGTGAATCCCAAGTCAATTACGTCGCATTAGTCCAAATTGGCAACCCCTGAAGTTTGACTTAAAGAGGCATTTTATTGATTATCGGCCGGAACGTCCTCTAAGAACAGAAACAAGAGCTTGACGATGGCCGCCTCCTTATTCGTACCCATCCGGTGAGTGACGCGTCGCTGATTTGGATTACGGCTTCCAGTTCTAAGGGAGGAGTTGGTTGAGTTGGCGTACCGGATGATCGTTGATCTGGCGGAGGGTATCGGCGAGCCAGGCTTGCGGATCGACATTGTTGAGCTTTGCGGTGACGATCAGGGAATAGATTGCGGCGGCGCGTTCGCCTCCGCGGTCTGATCCGGCGAACAGCCAGGCTTTGCGGCCCATAGCGATGCCGCGCAGCGCTCGCTCGGCGGCGTTATTGGTCAGACAAATTCTTCCATCATCCAGGAACCGCGTGAAGCTTGGCCAGCGTTTGAGCATGTAGTCCATGGCCTTGGCGATCTCGGCATGGCGCGACAGATTGGGCCGCTGGGCGCGCATCCAGGTCTCAAAAGCCTCGACCGGTGGCTTGATTTGCGCTTGGCGCACGGCTTGACGCGCCTCGACGCTTTGGCCGTTAATATCGCGCTCCAGGTCAAAGATGGTATCGATCTGCCGCAGCCGGCGGCGCCGGCCCGCCAAAGGGACGGTCGTCACGGACATAGGTCCATAACCGGCCGGTGGTGGTTTTGCTCTTGGCCAGTACGGGCACGGTGGTGTCATCGCCGTGCAGACGTTCAGCTGCCAGGACATGGGCGCGGATCATGTCGCTCAGTGGGGCCAATGTCGCGGTGCAGGCGCCAACCCAATCAGCAAGAGTGGAGGTATCGAGCTCGATGCCCTCGAGGGCAAATCTTTCACTCAATCGGTTGAGCGGCAAATGTTGGCCAAATTTCTGCTCCAGAATGGTGGCCAGCAGGTTCGGTCCGGCGCGGCCACGCGCAATGGGATGGAATGGCGCCGGCGGCTGAATGATGGTCTCGCAATCGCGGCAGGAGAATTTTTCCCGCACCGTCTGCACCACCTTCCACTGCCGGGGAATGACCTCCAGCGTCTCGGTGACACTCTCACCGAGCTTGGCCAGGCGGGTGCCGCCACAGCAGGGACAGGCTCCGGGTGCCGCAATGACCACGCGCTCACGCGGCAGATGTTCGGGGAGCGGGCCTCGCACGGGTTTGCGCCGTGACACTGGGGCCGGCCGCGCGATCTCGGAGGCGCTGACCTCCTCCGATTGTGTGGCCTGAAGTTCCTCGAGCTGCAGTTCCATCTGGTCGAGCAGTTTTTTGCTGCGCTCGGATGAGGCGCCGAATTTATCCTGGCGCAGCTTGGCGATCATCAACTCCAGATGCGCAATTGTCGCCGCCGCACCTGAAAGCTTTTGCTCTGCTTCTAACCGTGCCGTCCGCTCGGCGAGCAACGCCGCACGCAGGGCGGCGGGATCCTCCGGCAAGATGTCAGGCAGCACTTCCATAGCACGAGTGAATCATGGATTGGCGCGTTTGGGACCCCCAAAAATGCAGGCAACGCCGAAAAGTTTTATCCCACCACGCTGGGCCGCCAGGTCTGCTGCGGGTTCCGCCAATCTATGCCTTAAAGCATATAGCCGAGCTGTGCAGGAGAAATGACCACGCTGCCATCAACAGGCGTCGGCCATACAAAGCGGCCCTTCTCCAGCCGCTTGGCGTAGAGCGACATGCCCAGCCCGTCATGCCAAAGGATTTTTACCAAATCACCGCGCTTGCCGCGGAATACATACAGGTCGCCAGCATAGGGGTCACGGCCCAATGCCTGCTGCACTTGCAGCGCCAAGCCGTTCATGCCCCGGCGCATGTCGGTCACACCGCTGGCCAGCCAGACCCGGACGCCAGACGGAACAGGGATCATCCCTTCGCTACCGCAATCACCGCCCGCAGTGTTGCGGCGTCAGCTTTGCCATAGAGGCGCAGGACAACGCCGCCGGGAAAACTCAGTTCCAACTGCCCAGTGCCAAATCGCGCCGGTGCTGGTGCCAAATCGGCGTTCAAGGAAGATAAAGCCGGCTCAACAGATTCACGCGCCCGCAGCGGTAAAAATTCCGGTAAAACCGAGATCACGCCCAACTCGCCCGACCGAGCCTTGCGGCGCCAATCAAAAATCTGGCTGCGTGCCACGCCATGCCGCCGCGCCACATCCGCAATCACAACCCCAGGCGCATCCAACTCAGCCACAATCCGTAGCTTCTCTTCATCACGCCAACGCCGCCGGCGTTCAACACCCGTAATAATCTCCATCCGTCCCGTCCATAATGACGACCTTAAGGACGTACTTATGGACACCAATCCAAAACCTCAGAAGACGGCACTCACCGGGGGGATACCCTTATTCACCCCTTCGTCAGGAACCGAAAGAGGTCGGCTGCGACCTCGCCTACCTTGAGTTTCCTCACGGAGGTCCAGCATGTGCAGATGCGGGCAATGCAGGCGAGCGGCCGGCTCTCATCCAGGGCAAATCAAATCGGCGCGCTCGTCCCGTCCACTAGGCGCTCATTTTCGGTCAAGCTGGTGAACGGAACACCGCACCGATGGGCGGGCTCAAGCCAGCGGTGCCAATGCGGAGAGAATGTGTTGCGGATGTTTGTCACCCTGGGGATCGACCTTGCGTCCTTCAGAGCAAATGCCAACGATGGCACGCCCCACCGCATAATCGTCAATTCCCGCAAGAAGTTGCATGATTCTGAATCCCGCCTCCCGATCGCGAGGGTTTTCTGCCCAACGCAGAAGCGAGAAAAGGTCCTTGATGTGGGTTGCCTCCGAAAACTTTAGGCCGCCAACTGCTGCAATAATACGAAGAACTTGTTAGTATTCAGTAAATGGTAAGCCGCGACACGGTTCACGTCATATGGGTCACGGAACTGGGCAGATTTCTGCTGTTATAGATCGCCGTAGCAACATGGTTCGCGGCCTCTTCGTATCCGTGGATAATCAGTTGATCCAACGCTTTCGACGCATCTCTGATAGTGGTTATGGACTTCATTGTTTCGGCTAGATTTATAATCTCGAGTGTCGCTGCGGCGCGGAGGGCATAATGGCTTATAACGGCAGTGCTTTTGTCTGAAAAATGAGAGACTGAGGAGCTAAACGCGCAAAGCATCCCAACGGTTTCTTTTTTTCTGCCGATAATGGTGGTTCCAATGACTGATTTGATGAACGGAAATGAGGAGAAAACCGGATCGTTTGCATATTTTACGATGCGATTAAGAGGCTTTATATGAGCGGCTCCCGAGTGTTTCAAGATAGAACTGCAAATGTCGCCAGTAAGCAATTCGCTGTCCCCGACGTGAATACCATCCGTGAGGTGCAAAGCGTTCGGAAAAAACGAGGCCGAAACGTAATCAACATCCAGCTTGTTTGCCATTTCCACCGCCAAAGCGGTTAAAAAGCATTCCAGTTCGCCTTGCGTGGAATCAATTCTTTTATCTACTGCGTTACCGTGGGTCGGGTGAAAAGAGATCGTCTTATCCATCACAAACATAGCGCGCTTCCTTTTCAAGCCGTATCGGCAGTCCCACCCAAACTTCATAAGGTTCTGCTTGCGAAGACAAACTGGCGTCCTAATTATTAACAGGTGATTGTTAACCGAATTTAATTAAACCTCTAATTTTGCAAGCCGAGAATGCTTAGTGAGCGTACCTATGCCGCATATCAATAGTGCAACCTATGGTAGATTCGCGAGCTATAAATCCGGGAGAGGACTTGATATTGCATATATATTCCAATTAACTAATTCATTTTGCTAACAGATAGCGCGGCAGGAGGGTGCCTCCTTCTTAATGTTGCTAAGCCTTCTGGTTTGGTTCTTGCGTTGGCGATTTCTAATCCTCGGGCGATAGATGATATCTGTACAGAAGTTAACCGTCATAGATCGCCGTCCGTATTTTCTGGCTGGGCGTCAGGCGAACCTGACCTAACTCGAGTTTGCGCCCCAGATGGTCGGAGCCGGTTCGCTGGATTGTAAAAGTTGCTTGTCGCAAATCTGCCGCAATGGTTCAATTGCCAAACAACCCGGGGTTACATTGTCGGCTGCCTTTTTTTGGAGGCTGAGCTTTTTGACGTTACTAGCCCTTCCGCTCCTAACAGAGGCGCAGACTGTCTATCAAGCGCAGAGCGCCGCCCAACAGCATTCCTTCAAGGATACGGTGGTTTGGTTGAATACTAAGTCGGGTATCTATCATTCTGAGGGCGACCGTTGGTATGGACGCACCAAGCATGGCGCTTATGTTTGCCAATACAAGCAGCTTTATACCGCCTCGCGGGAGTGGGCGCGCAATCCGCCGCAGCCGCAATACCGGTGGAAAATGCTGAGCAGATGCACGACTACATCCTGTTCATGGACAATACCGGGTTGCGCCCGGATGAGGCGGGGAACCTGGAGCACCGGGATGTGGCGATCGTGACGGATCATGCCACGGGGCAGAGGATCCTGGAGATCGAGGTGCGGGGTAAGCGTGGGGTGGGGTTCTGTAAGAGCACGCCGGGGGCGGTGCGGCCTTATGAGCGGCTGCTGAACCGGCCGAAGCCAACGCGGGGACTGCAGAAGCGGAATTGCTCAAAGACGAACCCGAATGAGAAGCTGCCGGTGGAATTGCCGGAGCCGACGGACAAGGTGTTCCCGCAGGGCGGGCAGTTGAAGCTGTTCAACCGGATTTTGGACAAGGCTAAGCTGAAGGCCGATCGGGATGGCAAGCCGCGTACGGCTTACAGTCTGCGTCATACTTACATCTGCCTGCGGCTAATGGAAGGGGCGGATATTTATCAGATCGCGAAGAACTGCCGGACCTCGGTCGAGATGATCGAGAAGCATTATGCAGCACACATCAAGAACACCCTCGATGCCGCCGCCATCAATGTGATGCGGCCGAAGGCGGCCAGGCAGGCGGAGAAGCAGGCGAAAGCCGTGACAAATGGGAAGGGCAGGGGCGGTAAGGCAATTGGTAAGGCGAGGCGAGGGGAAACGACTGTACCTGAGGCCCGAGAGGCCGAGTTGCGGGTCACGGATACGGATCTGGCGCCAGGGGCGCTGACAGAGGAAACTAATGGGTAGCGCAGGCTCTGCCGGTTGGGGACGGGCGTGGGCCCGGCCAGACAGCGAGCCGCTTGGCGGATCGAGCAAAAAACGCACCCCTTGCGGGTGCGCAATCAGGGGCTCGGCCCGATTAACTGTTTGGTCCCTACAGCTTCAATAAAAATCATGGCGGTGGGGAATAAGATGCTAGGGGAATAGCGTAACCTGATTACCTCCCTGGCGCTTTGACAGATACATCGCCTCATCTGCGTGTCTGAGCAAAATTTCCGGTTCGGAAAAATCCAACGGATAGAGGGTGGCGCCAAGGCTAGCGGTGATTTTATGCTGATCATCCCACCGATTGCAGTTAATGCTGATGGCAATGACGATGCGGTTGAGGATCGACAGAGCTTCCTGGGTTGAACGCAGAGCTTCGAGGATGACAACGAATTCGTCGCCACCAAACCGCGCGACCATGTCGATATCGCGTATGGCGCTTTGAATGGCATGGGCCACGAGAAGCAAGCGCTGGTCGCCGGCGGCGTGGCCTAGCTCATCGTTGATCTGCTTAAAGCCGTCAAGATCGATCACGGCGAGGGCCATCAATGACTGAGTCCGGCAGGCGCGTTTTTGGGCGTCGACAAGGCGGAGCATAAAGGTTCGCCGGTTGGGCAAGCTCGTCAGGGGATCGGTGAGGGACAGGTTCTCAAGCCGAGTCTCCAGGGCCTCACGGTAGATAGCGGAGCCGGTGAGGGCGGCGAACATTTCGGCAATGGCGAGACTTGTGGCGCTTGGGGGGGGGGCAGGCTCATGGTGCAGCCAGGCGACAGCGATGGCGCCGTTGAAACCGGCGGGGCCAGGCAGCGGCACAACTAAATTGGCACGCAGCCCCGCCGCGACAAAATCAGGCATGGAATCCGCGCTATGGGGGTAATCCGGTGTAAACAGTGCCTGACCCGATACGAGCGCGCGCCCGACTGTGCCTTCACTGGCGGAAAAGCTAAATTTGACTATGGGGGTTTGGTTGAGCTGCTCCAGCCCATGGAACAGTTTATAGCGCAATTGCTCAGGGCCATCGTAGACGATTAGGGCAACGCCATCAGCGCCCAAGAGGCCGGCTAGGCTCTCGGCGGCAGCGGCAAAGAATTCCGGAAAGGAGAAAATTTTGAGCAAGCCCGTCGTGGCCTGGACAGCCATCTCCCAACGCTGTCTGTCATCCCAGGGTGACTGCTCTATATCGTGCATATGTTTATGTCCGCATGGCCTCCGTTTGACATCCGTATCGTCCCAACTAGGCCATGGCGAGTGTGTGCGGCCCAAAAACCGACGAACTCAAGAAAGTGTGATGTCTTTTGTGGTCCTGGCAAGCTCTGCCCAGCATCCGCCATATCACTCTCGAGGTACAATACACATTATAGTTTACAAACTTAAAATGTGTAAGCGGGCGACGCATGCCGCATCGACATGCGGCAATTAGTGGGACGGAATTTTGCCCGGCTGCGCAAGGTCATGGGCCTTACGTAAGAAGAAGTCGAGGTGCCGTCAGGGGTGAGGCAGCAATATTTGACCGGCCTAGAGCGGGGGCAGAGGAATCCGACCGTGATCACGTTGTATGAATTGGCGCAGGTGCTCGAAGTTACCGTGGCTGATCTGGTACAGGCGGATGAGGAAAGAAAAAACGCCAGGTAACGCCGCTATCCCACGTGAGCCCGAGGCACGGCAATCGAGTCACGTCTTGAGGCGTCCGGGGTGATGACTGCGGAGAATAACGAGTAATGCTACACTGGTCTGAGGAAGCCTATGGCCTAACAAAAGCGATCCGCCTGGCGGATTGCCAGAGAGCGCTCACCCGGCGGGTGCGCAATCAGAGGCTCGGCCCCGCTTAATAAGTCGCCAATGTAGGGTGTATGTCTCTGACTGCGATTAAGCCACCTCTCTTAATGTCGAAACGAAACGTTCAGAGAAAAACTTCCGAGTTTGGTAAAGAACGGACGATAGCGGCCTGTCTGGTGTGGAGCGGAAAATAAAGTAAGCGGCCATTGGCGACAGGCGGCATGGGGTCCGGTTGGACATAGGCCGACCCCGGAGTTGGTCTTAAGAATGAACGCTCGAGGCGTCCAATGCCAACCGCAGCGCGCCCATATCTTCCAAGGGGCCACGTATATTGTCGCCTCAATCGCCTATTATTACAAAAGTCAGGGGTAACCGTGCTTCTAAAGCGCTAAATTCTTGGGCCGAAATGGACGGAGCGCAAAATAATCCATGGACCATGCCATCGAGAGGACGTCTCAAAACTCGTCCCAATTCTCGTCGCTCGTGGCGACCAACCTGGTGCCAGTAGTTACGTTGGCGCCCAGGCATGATTTTTGTTTCGCGGCTTTACGGACAGCGGGAAAGCCTTGAACGCTGCTCACCGCAGCTTGACTTCGCCTATCCCGCCCCAATTCAAAGCGACGAACGAGCTCGTCCATCGCCATCACTTCTTTCTGAAGATTGGAAGCGGCGGCATTCGTCTCTTCAATCATGGACGCATTTTGCTGCGTGACTTGGTCCATCTGGTTTACCGCTGCGTTCACCTCGGCGAGCCCGGTAGCTTGCTCTCTAGCTGAGGAAGCGATATCTGCCATCAGTTGGTCGAGGTTCGTAATGTTCGTAACAATGCCAGTGAGCGCTGTGCCGGCGTCGCCGACCAACTTCACGCCTGCATCGACATCCCCAGAACTCGCGGTTATCAGTCCCTTGATTTCCTTCGCGGCGGCTGAACAGCGCTGCGCTAGTACCCGGACCTCGGAGGCGACTACGGCAAATCCGCGACCTGCATCACCGGCTCGCGCCGCTTCTACACCAGCGTTCAGCGCGAGAAGATTCGTTTGAAAGGCTATCTCATCGATGACGCCGACAATCTGTACAATTTTCTTGGAAGACGTGGCGATCTTCGCCATGGCATCGACGGCATTCAGGACCGTCTGCCCTGACTTGACGGCCTCCTCCTTGGCTGCGTTCATGGAGACGGCAACAGCCTGGGCCCCTTCAGAACCTCGTTTTAACGTGGTACTGATTTGATTGAGAGCTGCAGCCGTTTCCTCCAACGACGCGGCTTGCTGTTCTGCACGACGAGCCATCAAATCGGAAGCCGATGAAATTTCGCTGGATCCGAGGTGGATGGCTTCGCTAGCATTGACCACGGTCAGCAAAGACAGGCGCAGGGTCTCACGAGCGCGGTTATAATTGTCTCTGAGTTGCTTGTAACCGTCGGCCACCTCCTCGGTCATAGTCGAGGTCAGATCGCCGGCCGCAAGGCGCTGCAAATGCGCGGCGAGCGCAGTGGTGACCTGCATCAACTCTTGATCCGCCTTTGCCTTCTCACGGGCCTGGGTTTCTTCGGCCTCGATGTTAGCAGTAATGTTCTGAGCGAATGCAATCACTTTCATAACGCGCTTCGAGCGATCGAGCACCGGATCATAGGCGGCCCGCACCCAGACAACTTTGTCATCTTTGCCGCGACATTTGAAACGTCCGGAAACCGCCCCACCCGACTTTAGCTTTTGCCAGAAATCATGGTATTCTTGCGACCCTGCATAAACTGGCTCCACAAAAGTGCGATGATGTTTACCCACCACTTCGGCCCGGGTGTAGCCGAATACGGATAGGAAATTGGCATTTGCTTCTATGACATGACCGTCTGATGTAAACGAGATCCCGACCTGTGATCGGTTCAGCGCTTCCAGAGTCAGGAATGCCTCGTCGCGCCACGCGTCTAAGTTCCTATCCTCTTTGAGCTTCCCGAACATGTTCTTTTCCCTTGACTGCGATCCTACCGTTTGGATGTTTTTTACCCTTGCATACAAAACGTAAATGAAGGTCTAATTACTAATTTACTCTTATGAATTTTGTTAAAATCTTCGATCCGATGGCAGAGTGAATCGCTCTTGTAGAATTGGTTCAGGTCAAATTGCCTAAGACTATAAACAAACGAGTCAACTTACTCCGCAGATCTGGGAGCGTAAATTCTGGCGCCAAAACCTTATGGCCCAAATATTTGCTGATGGTATTCTCGATAAGCCCCCGTCCACCGATTAATTCCGCTAAGAGGGATCTTTGACGAATATGCCAACGACCGATCACGCTGATTAAGTCCATGGCGATCACATCTGAAAACCTCCGTCAAACCAGCCAGGGAGAGGCGAAGCACAAGTCAAATGTCAACCAGAATCAGTTCATGGAGAAATAACTCAGCGGCTTTCCACGATCGATGAAGCTTAAAGGGACAACGGGCATCGCGGTATATGTAGGTTAGGATATGGCCGGTGGATCGATTGCTAGATGGCCACCTTAAATACGCTGACGCTTAAGTTTCTGAATTGACTAAGTCTACGTCATCTTTGCTAAATGGAATCTTAACAAACCCCTGGCATTTGATTACCTCATCATGCGGGATGGAGTGCATTGTGGCACGGCGTAATACTTATCAAGCAAACGTCGCCTTCACGCTGACACGCGCATTTCCTGCTTTGCTTTTAACGGGAGCAGTTGGCGCTTTGGCAATTCTGCTCCTCACTTGGTCTGCGAAGCAGACTGATCAGATTTCTGTCCTACGGCAAGAAGAAGTAGTCGTTCATATCGTCTCTCAAATGCGTGCCCAGATCGCACACGACCAGGAAAGCTCGACCGTTTGGGACACCGCGATCCAAAAGACCCGAGCAGATGATACAGAATGGATGGATAACAATTTGGGCACTTGGATGCACTCCTATTTTGGTTTTGATGGTGCCTATGTACTGAATTCTCAAAACATCCCGATTTATGCCTTCGCTAATGGTACAATAACTGCTCCCTTGGCCTATGACGCGATCGGCGCGCAGGTTGCACCGCTCGTTCGAATCCTACGACATAACATGCGTGATGGCGTCGGTACCATGATGTCCGGGGACACACTTTCGCCAGGCGTCGCCGATATCATGGTGATCTGCGGCCACCCAGCGATTGTCAGCGTTAAACCAATCGTGTCGGATTCAGGAAGTATCAAGCAGGTCGCCGGCACCGAGTATTTACATGTCGCAGTTCGCTTCCTCGATGGCTCATTCGTCCAACAGTTGACAAGCGAATACTTGTTCGACGGACTACATTTCGCCTGGCTTCCTATGCATAGCCCGACCGAGGCAGCTTATCCAATTGATAATAATGCAGGCAGGCTGGTTGGTTATTTCATCTGGCGCCCAGAGCGACCTGGTACCACTATGCTGGCAAAAGCCATGCCTATACTCGAGGCGCTTCTTTTCCTGGCGCTAATTACTGTCATGGGCTTCGTGGCGGCTGTCCGTAGTCGCTCACTTATGCTACGGGCAAGTGAGGTTCGGATGCGCCATCTGGCGTTTCACGATCCGCTGACGAGTCTGCCAAACCGCATGTTTTTCAACGAGTGTGTAGATGAGGCCCTCGATGAACGCGGGGGTGCTTCTATCGCGCTGCTCTACCTTGATCTTGACCGTTTCAAAGAGGTCAATGACTCATTGGGCCATCCAGCCGGCGATGCGCTAATTAAAGAATTTGCCACACGCCTCCGCGCCTTGGTTCGAGATGGAGACGTTGTCGCCCGCATTGGCGGCGACGAATTCACTATCATGCTAGTCAATGTCTGTAGCAGGGAAGAGGTCGAGCCGCTGTGTACGCGCATTGTAGAGTCGGTTCGCAGACCATTCGACCTTGACGGTAATCGAATGTTTGTTGGTCTGAGCATCGGCGTGGCGATTGCTCCCCAAGACGGAAATAGTCGCATTGAATTGCTTCGAAAGGCTGACATAGCGCTCTACAGTGCCAAATCCGCTGGGCGGGGGCGCTATACATTTTTTGACGCGAGTATGGACGATGCCATTACTTTCCGGCAAGAAATCGAGATGGATTTACGCGCTGCTCTTCAAGTCGAAGGTGAGATCGTTCTGCATTATCAACCGATCTACTCGGCAAACGGCTATGCAATCACAGGATTTGAGGCTCTCCTGCGCTGGCGTCACGCCAAGCATGGTTGGATTTCGCCAGAAGTGTTTATCCCAATTGCCGAGGCAAGCGGCTTAATCGAGACGCTCGGCGAATGGGTCCTCCGAGAGGCATGTCAGGCGGCGCTCAATTGGCCACACCGAACAGTTGCGGTCAACGCTTCTGGCGTCGAACTTTCGAATCCTCTCTACGCAACGAAAGTTGCAACTATCCTACGCATGACCGGCTTACCGGCATCACGTCTCGAAATCGAGCTCACCGAAACTGCCGCAGACAGTCATGTGGGGGCCGCAGCAGACAATCTTTTATCGTTACGGGCACTTGGCGTTCGAATTGCCATCGATGACTTTGGAGTCGGCTTTTCGTCCCTCGCACGGCTCAATCATATCACCGTAGACCGCGTTAAGATAGACCGGAGCTTCATCAGTGGCTTCGGAGATCAACACGGTGATGAGGCGATCGTTCGGGCGATCGTTGATCTTGCTCATACTAAGGGGCTAAGGGTCACCGCTGAGGGCGTGGAAACGCAGCAGCAGCGCGATGGCCTAACCCGGATCGGTTGCGATAACCTTCAAGGCTTTATGTTTTCGAAGGCGCGACCTGCGGTTGAAATTCCGAGAATACTCGAGAGCTTCAGCGAAGTTGCGAACGATAAAGTTTTACCTGACAACCCTGTCTTCCAGTGGCTGTAGGTGGTTAGGCTGTGTTGAGCACATCTTCGAGAGTGCGGCCCGATCGCGTCAAATCGATCCAGTTCTCTTGGCTCTGGTCGGTTGTTAACCGACAGGCTGCTAATTTGGTAAAACGAGCCCCTTGCGACTGCGATAGGCAGTATAGTGCCCATCGAAGCGATTATATTAAAAAAATTCAACTAGAAGTTTACTTTTCGGAAATATAGGGCATATTGAATATCAACACTTATTGAAAAATGGGCTGGGGCTTATGGCTAAAGAAAATATAGTCTCGAAAATAATATCGTTCATGCCAAAGGCGATTGCGGAGCTTCAGGCGGCAGAGAATTTTGAAGCCGCAGGTTTACTTCGGGCGAACCAGCTTCTCCTCGAAGCTTATTTTCGTCCCTCAGACAAGGGAGACGAGTCATTAGATCGGGTGACCGCACTTCAACCCTCGTAGCAGAGTGCGTTACCGAACCACGTTGAAGCCTGTTCCACTGCAGATGTGGGTGGGACGCTTGTTCTTTTCTGATCGCCTCCTTGAATAGCCAAAGTTACCCGGATTTACCGTAAGGGTTGCGCCGGACCTGAGACAGTGTCGTTGGTGGAAGGCTCCAGCGTCGCTGCCTTTGGTTGCAGGGACATCGGCGTGTTATTAGCGGTTGGTAGGGGGGGAGGTTGAGAGCCGAGATGGACGGCGAGATTCGCTAGGGGTAGATCATAG
>NZ_JH976211.1:29345-37347 GCF_000306035.1 Acidocella sp. MX-AZ02 | reverse complement strand
CGATCATAGCGCGCGTGCCGCCTCGCATCGGCCCTCCGCTGGTAGAGGCGGCCGGCGATAGCACCCTGCTGAAAGGCAATCCGCGTCGCCATCCCGAGGTCGGCGGACGTTATCTCTGGCGGGGAAGATAAGGGGGGCAGGGTCTTGCGGCGCAGCCGGCGATAATTGCCACCAGAACGAGCAGCGGGAGGTTGCGGCAACCGCGGAAGTCGGACTGTCTCATTACAGCCTGTGTAGTCTAGCTTGATTTTACCGTCACGATGGTTGCGTCATATGTTATGTGGCGAGTAGAACGGATCTGCTATAATCTGGAATTGCGTCGGCCCTTAATTTCAACCGAAAAATTCATCCAACTGAGCTACTGCCGGTTTGGTGGACGGCAAGATAAGCTAGCAACGCCTTGTCCTGAACTCCATAGGGTTGAGATAGTTCAGCTTTGAATGCCTGCGCCGTTGATTATAGAAACACTCGATGTATCCGAATACGTCTGCCCTTGCTTGATCACAGGTACGATATGTTTTGGCTGCTGTGCGTTCAGTTTTGAACAAGGAGAAGATGCCCTCCATTTCTGAATTGTCCCTGACAATACCGGCTCCGCTTACGAGTGATACTGATGCTGACCAGCAAGCGTTGGAATTGCTCGCTGGTATATTGTGAGCCCTGATCTGAATGATAAACTAGCGCGTCGGCTTTGCCCCGGCGCCACATTGCCATCATCAGGGCATCCATAACAGCGCCGCATCGCGCTCCGCATTTATCGACCAGTCGACGATACGCCGGGAGAAGAGATCACGAACCACGCCACCTGGAACCAGCCTTCGGCAATCCAACATAGGAGAAATGGGCAAGTGCGTGGCTAGTGCAATTACTGGAACGCCGGCCGCGCAAGATCGCGGCGGCTGCGCCGGCCAACAAGATCGCCGGAGTGATCTGGGCAGTGATGGCACGTGGTGAGGTGTACCGGCGGGAGCCGACAGTAGCCTAGCCACGAGCCGGTGTCGAGGAGGCAAAGGCGATAGAAAAAGATGGCGATCGGTCGAACCGACGAATGGTAGCAATCCAGTCCGGGTCAACGGCACATCAATGCCGTAGAAGTGTCTGGATGCCATTCGCGGAACCCATCTGGGCAGGCAGCCATGGCCCTGCGCCACAAAAGCCGTACACATGACCGCATTCGTGCCGCTGCCAAATTTCTTGTAATCTCGCTCTTGAATCCAGGGCCGTTCCACACGCGAACCGGGAATTCCACCGAGATTTGCTCTGGCTCACTTTGGCTGCTGTTTAGATGACATCGTTTGGCCGCGTCGATGGGATTATCTGCCATGCACGCTCGATTTCAGCGCGCAAACCTTGCACCGGAAGGCTTCGTTGTTGTCTCAGTACAGAGAGCATCGGCGAGGATGTCCAAATCCTGCTGCGTTCACGGTATGGCTCTGGGGCGTGTCCCGATTGCGGGCGGCTAAGTCGCCGGGTTCAGAGCCGATATGTCCGTCGACCATTGGACCTTCCTCTGGATGGCCACCGCGCCTTTCTTGCGATCATGGCGCCCCGGTCGGTGCGCCGGCATGCGGTTGATCAGACTGACGAGCTTCATGTCATAGGCATTGACGATTTCGCTTTCCGGCGGCGCCAGAGCTATGGGGGCGATCATTTGCGATCTGGAGCGCCGGAAGCCTGTTACCCTATTGCCGGACCGAGCGCTGGAGACGTCTCGAGCCTGGCTTGCCAACCGCCTGTTGATATCGATTGTTGCCCGTGACCGGGGCGGCGGATATGGCGAGGTAATCGCAAAAGGGCTGCCTGAAGCTCAGCAGGTTGCCGATCGTTGGCATCTCACGGAGAATTCAAGTCGAGCGTTTCTGGACGCCGTCAGCAAGTCCATGCGGCAGATCAGACGGTCGGTCGGCAACAATGACATTGATCCCAAGTTTCTCACCTATGCCGAGAAGCTGCAATATGAAGGCTACCGACGTCGGAAGGAAGCAAACGAAGCGATCCGGGAACTGGCGAACAACGGACCTCCATCAGGCAGATTGTCCGGCAAACAGGTCATAGCCGAAAGCTCGTTCGCGACGTTTTGCGCGGACAGCGACTGGACGTTTTCCGTACCTGGCCAAGCTCTCTGGATAGCTGGTTGCCGTGGTTGAACAGTAGATGGGAAAGCGGCGCCCGCAATGCTCAGGCACTTTGGCGTGAGATGCGCACCGAAGGCTTTATTGGTCAGAGCGGTGTCATCTCGCAATGGGCACAGCGCCGGCGCCTCGCTGAGAAGGCCAATCAAAGTAGATTTGCACGCACGCCCTCCGCCAGGGTTATTGCCCGCCTGATGACCTCGGCACGGGATGAGCTTGCTAAATCCGAAGCGATTCTGGTGGCAGTTATCGAGGCAAGCGTCCCTGAATTGGTCGCGGCGCGCAAAGCGATTGGGGACTTCCAATCCATGATCCGCCCAAAGTCAGCGGCAAAGCTCGATGAATGGCTGGAGATTGCCAAAGGCAGCCTTATCGGGTCATTCGCCAATGGCGTCGAAAAGGACCACACGGCTGCCAGAAACGCGATCGTCTCGCCATGGTCGAACGGACAGACTGAGGGGCAGATCACGCGCCTCAAACTTATCAAGCGACAGATGTATGGGCGCGCGAAACTTGACCTGCTTCAGGCGCGCGTAGTCGGCGCATGAGCATCGCCAGCAGCAAATGTGAGTCAGAGCCGCTTTTACCTGAATCAGATTGTCGCTTAATTTACGAAGACCGTATGAAAACTGTAGGTCATCGATTCGCCTGATCCCCAGCTGGTGATAGGTTTGGCCATGGCGCACATGACGGGGACGGCGCGTTCGCAGCTTCTGCTTTTACCCGAGGCGGTGGACGACTATGTGGGGCCGGAGAATCCGGCCCGCTTCATTGAAGCGTTTGTTGACGAGCTTGACCTGCAGAGTCTGGGCTTTGCCCGGGCCACGGCCAAGGCGACGGGCCGCCCGGGATACCAACCTGCGGATCTACTGAAGCTCTACATCTACGGCTGTCTCAACCGCGTGCGTTCAAGCAGGCGACTTGAGGCGGAGGCACGGCGCAACATCGAGGTCATTTGGCTGTTGCGGCACCTCAAGCCGGACTTCTAGACCATTGCGGATTCCGGCGTGAGAACCGAGCCGCCTTCATGCCGGTGTTCCGCCGGTTCGTCATCCTGTGCCCGGAGCTTGACCTGTTTGGGCGGGAGCTGCTGGCCGTGGACGGCACGCGCATCAAGGCGGTGAACAACAAGAATCGCAACTTCACTGGCGCCGCGTTGGCGACCTTCATCCGCGAGGCTGACGAGAAGCTGGCCAAATATCTGACCCGGCTGGACGAGGGCGATGCGGAAGAGGACCGGGCCGGCGGCGGCGGCAAGACCAGACTGGCGGAGAAGATCGTGGCGATCCGCGGCCGGCGCGAACGCCACCAAGCGCTGCTGGATGAGCTGGAGCGCAGCGGCGCTGACCAGATTTCGCTTACCGATCCAGACGCCCGCGCCATGGCCCGCATGACCAAGGTGGGGGTGGGTGACAACGTCCAGCTGGCCGTGGATGCCAAGCACGGGCTCATCGCCGAACAGGCGGTCAACAACCAAGTACTCGACATGGGCCTGCTGGCGCCCACTGTGACCGCCGCCATGGAGACGCTGGGTGTGGCGACAATCGAAGCCGTGGCCGACCGGGGCTATTACAAGATCGAGGACATCGCCGCCTGTGAAGCGGCGGCCATCACCGCCTATGTGCCCAAGCCGATCAAGGGCACAGCTGCCCGCGACGGACTCTTCCCCAAGGAGGTATTCCGCTATGACCCGGACCAGCATGTCTATGTCTGCCCAGGCGGGGCAACACTGGTGCCGCTCTATGAAGGCAAGCTGCGGGACAACCGTAAGGTTGATTATTGCAACCGCCAAGCTTGCCGGGACTGTGCGCTCAAGCCGCGCTGCACGACCAACAGCTATCGCCGCGTGTTCCGGCTCGACAACGAGGCGGTCATGGACCGCATGGCGACCCGGCTCGCCGCCCGACCGTAGATGATGGACCGGAGACGCGAAACGGTCGAGCATCCGTTCGGCAGCATCAAGCAGTGGATGAACCAGGGCGCGTTCCGTATGCGTAAGTTGGAGAATGTCCGTGGGGAGTTCAGCCTCACCGCACTGGCCTACAACATAAGAAGAGGCATCACCCTGGTCGGCGTGCCGAGATTAATCACCGCAGTAGCGGCATGATGAGGTAAAGCGCGGGCTTTGCACCGCCGACTGCAGAGATCATCGCCACCACGAACGAGAAAGCTGACTCGCCCGACGTGACGCACGTAACCACCCAAGCTGCAAACCAAGATGGGTTTTCACACGGTCTGTACAAGTTATGCCACAGTAGGCAACACTCCCACGCCAAGCCCACCCTCTGATGAGAGCGAACGAATCATGAGAATTTCGGCCGGGTATTGGCAACGTGGATCGATTGCTTGCTCCGGTCAGCGAACAAGAACTACAAAACCGTGGCCGTACTACTGACTAGTAAGTAACTTAGGAATGCCGGCTTGGTAGAAGTTCATTCGCGCTGACGAAGGGTAGAGGCGACGGTGCCGGTCGTCCTAGAAGGAAACCTTGAACGACGCTGCATCCTGCTGCGTAAAGGGCATCTAACTGAATTTGAGTCTCTACGCCTTCAGCGGTGACCGCGAGGTGCAGGCTGTTGCCCATCGCCAGGATCGCGTGCACCATACTTGTAGCGTCCGCGTCAATACCAAGATTTTGCACGAAGGAACGATCAATCTTCATTTTATCAAACGGAAATTGGCGAAGTGTGCCAAGAGAAGAATAGCCAGTACCAAAGTCATCGAGAGCGATGCGGATACCATGCGCCTTTAGTTGTCTCAACATCGCGAGTGCGCGTGAAGAATCATCTATCAACACACTCTCGGTTATTTCGAGCTCGAGTTGTTCAGCCGGCAGCCCAAGGCGGGTGATTGTCGCGATAATATCTTCAGGCAGGTTCGGGTTACAGAACTGGCGGGGTGAGAGATTGACTGCAAGGACGACGTCTTTCGGCCAGTCACGTGCCGTTGCTACTGAACACTCAAGCACCATTTGGCCAAGTGGCATGATCAACCCTGAGTCTTCTGCAATCGGGATGAACTCCGCGGGTGAAATCCAACCTCGCTCCAAATGGTGCCAACGCACCAAAGCCTCATAACCGACGATCCTCCGCGTAACGCAATCCACAAGAGGCTGATAATGAACGTCGAGCGTGCGCGCCTCAATTGCATGCCGTAGATCCTGTTCGATCGCCTGGCGTTCGCGGAAACGAACATCCATTCCCACCTCAAAGAAGCAATACCGATTTCGTCCTTCGCGTTTTGCTCGACCAAGCGCGAAATCTGATGCCTGCATCAGAGAAGCCGATCTGCTAGCGTTAATTGGCGCCGATGCAAGACCAACCGAGGCACCAATCATGAGAATTAAGCCATTTACTTCGACGGGCCGGCTCAGTGTTTCAATAATTCGCTCTGCCAGCCCTATAGCAGCCTCCGCAGTTGTGTTGGGCAGTAAAATTGCGAATTCGTCACCACCTAATCGCGCTACCAGATCTTCTTGTCGAACCAATCGTTGTAATCGTGATGCCACGTGCTGCAGCACCCGGTCACCTATTGGATGGCCATGCAGGTCATTCACAGCCTTAAATCGGTCCAGATCAATCATCAACAAATATGCCGGCCGTGCTGTAACGGTGGATTGGATCGTTTTGGCCAGTACTTCGTCAAATCTAACACGATTAGAAAGGCCAGTGAGCGCATCGTTAAATGCGAGGTGTTCGATCCGTGCTTCCGCCTTTCGTCGCTCAGTGATGTCACGGAGTGCAATCACGCCCGCTGGTTTTCCTTCATAGCGGATCGCTCGACTTGCGATTTCGACACATAATATCCTGCTACTTTCAACAGCGATTTCAATCTCGTCGATCGAGTGCACCTCAGCGAAAAGATGTGGACGTAGGGTATTGCGGCACTTGGGCGCCACGATCTCGGCCACGTCGCGTCCCGCAAGTCCCTCCGCGCTGGATTCGAGCATGTGGCACAGCACGTTGTTTGCCCACAAGATTACACCATCAGCGTGAATGAGCAGACCCTCGATCGTGCAGTCCGCCACCTCGCGCAGTCGCGCCGCTTCTTGTCGGACCCAGCGCCAGCGTTGATCGAAAACAGCAATAACCGACGCCAATCCGATCACCATTGCACACGCGGCGGCTGAAGTAAGAGTGGCGTTTCTGCCAATCAGAATTCCACCAACCGCTGGTTCCGTGCCAGGCAAATAGCGAGTGCCGGCCATGGCGATGAAATGTATAGCCGCAATTCCGAGGACCAGAAAAATCCCCGTTTCCACCACCGCGCCAGCACACGATAATGCGTCCACTCGCCGCCAAGCTAGTGTGCTCAGTATCATACCAAGCGTTATGGCCAGGATCACGCAACCAGGTTGATAGTCCAAGCGTCCGTCGAACCGCATCGCTGCCATGCCGGTAAAATGCATTGCCGCCACGCTGCCCCCCAGAATTGCCCCCGAAGCAACCCGACGAAATATGACCGGGTTAGGCGCCAATACGAGCGCAAACGCGGGCGCTGCTCCAAAAATTGCGCAGGCTGCTGACAACACTGTCGGTAGAAGGGCATAGCCCATTTCCATATCCGGCTCTTGGGCCATCATGGCGACAAAGTGGGTCGTCCAGACTCCACTTCCAAAGATCAACACGGCTAAGCCGAGCCAGAACGAGCATTTCCCCGCTCCTTTGGTTCTTGCCCGCGCAACGAGAAATGCGGCGCAGAGACAAGAACCGAAACCGATCGCGATCGCTAACAAAATCCATGCCCAGGCGATTATCGACATGGACCGTTCTCTAGCGGATTCTTGAGCGCCATAACGCGCACGCCTGCCAGTATTTGTTGCATTTTATGCGATCTAATGCATCTTCACAAACATAATATTAATTTCTCCGCCGTAAGACATAACGTATTTACGGATTGTGTCTTCTCCAGGAGAAGAGGCCTTCTCGCGATGAGCCGCCACCATTCCTTGCAGTGCTAGATCTAAAGATTCAGGCTTATTCAGCCGGATGGCGCATAATTTAGGATTTACGCGAGATTGCTGGATGGCGAGGACGGGTTTGCCACGCGGAGCACCGTCTCCTGGTGGCCACTCATGGAAGCTGGCCTCGCGAACGAAAAGACCCAACAAAGCCGCCATGCCACGTTATCAACAGAAAACATTTTCACGTCTGGAATGCCTGCTTCCGAGCATCCAATTCGAGCCCGGGAATGACTAAACAGGGCGCTTCTTTCCGTCCAATATTTGGGACAATTGGTGCTGTGAGCAGACTGGCTGCTTTTTGTGGTTTTTAAAGCAAAACGGCTATTGGCTAAACCGTGACGAGGCCTAAACGTCAAGCGGTTGAACGGTCTCCGCTTGGCGTGACGCCGAACTGCCGCTGATAGGCGCGGGTGAATGCTGTTTCAGATTGGTAACCGACATCTTCAGCAATGACCGCGAGCGGCGCACGGCTCGCGCGGATACGGCCCCTGGCGATGGTAAGTCGCAACTCCGCAAGGTAAGCGGCTGGCGCCATGTTAACGGCCGCCTGAAATTGCCGGACCAGCGTGGCGCGGGACGTATTGGCACAAGAGGCCAGCTCGTCCAACGACCAGGGCCGGGCAGGGTTGTTCAGCATACTGATAAGCGCCTTTGCGGGTTGCTGTCGCGTTAGCAGCGCCAGCACGCCATGCCGAGGCGCAGCGGCGGCCAGATGTGTGCGCAACACGATGACCATGACGGCCAGTGCGAGCGAACTCGCCACAGCGGCAGCACCTGGCCGATCCTCCTCAAGCTCATTTTGCATTAGCAGTTTGCTGAAAAACCCCGAAACTTGGTTTTATTTTTTCTGATTTAGCTTTGGGGCCTGGATTTTGGTTCAAGTGATTGAAGTTTCTTGCCGGTTTCT
>NZ_JH976211.1:21388-29245 GCF_000306035.1 Acidocella sp. MX-AZ02 | reverse complement strand
TTTTTCAGCAAACTGTTAGAGCAATCATACCGGAGATACGCTCCGCATCGCCGCCACCGGAAAAGGGCACCACTATGACGTGCGGCAGGGCAGCCAGCACCGTGTTATGACTAGCCTGTTCGAAATGAAACCGCCCGCACAGCAGCCCGGTATCGCCGGCATCCGTCACATTCGTTTTGACGGCGATTGCATCGTAGCTGCGCTGCAGCAGGCGCATATGCATGGCCTGCCCGGTTGCCTCCCGCAGTGCCCGTACGGTGTGCGGGCCGCCATGCGGTAGTACGGCGATATCGCCCGCGCGCAATGTCAACGGGGCTGAATCAGGCGTTTCCAGCAGGCATGTGCCTACGGTGACGATATGAAACGGCGCCCAGCCTTCCGGCTCCGGTGCGTGAGCTGCCGCCCATTGCGCACCGAAGCGGCAGATATTCTGCAATTCGGGCCGTACACGCAGCAGCGGCGTAAGAGCAGCGAAGATTTCAGCTTCCTTCATATTCTCACCGCTACGCGAATTGATCCGCGCGGCGTGGTGATCGCGCGGCCCGGATAAGAGGAAAATCAGGGGTTCCGCGTAGAGTCCGTGGGTCCGAAGCAAGGAGCACCGTCATGAACGTATCTTCCCTTCCCTCTGTTGCTGTCACTCCCCCCACAGCGTCACCGCCGGCGAGGACCGCGCTACGGCTGCCCGCCGTCCCGGCCGCGTTCTTTGACATGGTGCTGGGTCTTGCGGGGCTTGGCAATGCCTGGCGCGCCGCGACCGCCGCCTGGCATCTGCCGGCCATCATCGGCGAAGTTCTAATGGGCCTGGCGACCATCGTCTGGGCCATTCTTGCCGTGCTTTACGCGCTAAAATGGGTATTCCGGCGTCAGGAGGCGCTCGCCGAGGCGCTACACCCTGTGCAATGCTGCTTCATCGGACTGGGCGGGGTGTCGACAATGCTGATCGCGCTAGCCGTTCTGCCCTACGCGCGTTCCATCGCCTTCCTCTTGTTCCTGACGGGCGCAGCCTTCACCGCCGGCTTCGGAATCTGGCGTACCGGGCTGCTGTGGCAGGGGGGACGGGATCCCGCCACCACCACCCCGGTGCTCTATCTGCCTAGCGTTGCCGGCGGGTTTGTTGCCGCCGCCGCCGCCGCCTTCGTCTACCTTAGCTGAGTCCGGACTCGCTCCACAACGCCTCAAACTCGAGGTTACTGAAACGGTTCTAATGCAGAAAATATCTAAAAATATTAGTAAGGTGACCGCCTTACGAGAACATGGGGTGACCCTCGTGCTGGACGATTTCGGTTCACTACTCATCACTCGCCTATCTGGACAATTTTCGATTCGATTTTATTAAGATCGACAAATCATTCCTTACCAATATCCACCGCGCCGATGACTCCCAGCCGATCTTCGAGGCAATAATCGCGATGGCCGGCGCTCTTAAAATTCCAGTCACTGTAGAGGCGGTCGAGACCCAAACCCAGCTCGATTACGTCACCCGCCTCGGCTGCCCTTATGTACAGGGCTATTTCTTAGCCCGCCCGATGAAGCTGCCTGCTTTGCTCAATCTTCTGCATGCGAATCAGGTCGCCAATCTCCGGGTTGCCGGTTCCGGGAGTGAAGGCCCGGTCTAGACCCTCGATATCAAAGGAAAAATCAACAACGACAAGGGCGCGCAATAAGTTTTAGTTGATCGTTAAATAGTTGGGTGCATGCTTTTGCCACTTTACTTGTGTCTGTTCAGTATTTGGTAGATTGTGGCTAAGGGCGTATCAGAGGTGGCGACTCGATAATGGGGTTAATAAAAGGGAATCCCGAAGAAACTAAACCATGTAACGGCTGTCGAGGGGGAAAATTCGACAAGCCGCTGACTATGGCGTTCCAGCCGATCGTCGATGTCGAAGCACGATCAGTGTTCGCCTATGAGGCCTTAGTGCGTGGCCCCGCTGGAGAGTCAGCGGGGAGCATATTGCAAACCATTGGTCAGTCGGAACTCTATGCCTTTGACCAAGCATGTCGGGTAACGGCGATTGAAACCGCGGCCGCTCTTAGTCTAGGCGACAGTTCCTGCGACCTCTCTATTAATTTCCTGCCCAATGCAGTCTATGAACCACGGGCTTGTATTCGTACCACGCTAGAGGCCGCCGCTCGGACCAGCTTTCCTACCCAAAAACTCATCTTTGAAATCAGTGAGAGAGAGTTATTGAGCTCGCCCGATCATTTAGCTAAAATCGTTATGGAATACGCAGCTATGGGCTTCCGTACAGCGGTTGATGATTTTGGATCGGGATATTCAAACCTTAATCTCCTCGCAAAATTTGTCCCGCATCTGGTGAAGCTCGACATGGAACTTATTCGAGGTATTGAGGCGGATAAAAGGCGCAGAAGTATCGTCGCCCATTGCGCAGCGATGTGTCGGGAAATGGGGATCTCCGTCGTTGCCGAAGGCATCGAAACGATCAATGAATACTCAGTCTTAAACGACCTGGGGATCACTTTAATGCAAGGCTATCTTTTCGCAAAGCCGGGCTTTCGTAGTCTGCCAATCCCTACATGGCCAAGCTGATCGTCTTTATAGTTTACCGTATAGATTCGGTCGGATTATATGGCCACTGAGGTCTCTCCGATAATGCAGGCGTCATACCGATCTGCTGGTCTGGTGAACACGAGGATAAGATCGTGACCCATGAACCCTAGGCTGGAGCGGTCAATACTGATCCTGTCTCGACTTTGATCTTCCTGAGTCGGTTGGTTTCTTCAGACGACGATGGAGCAGATCAACCTGCAGGCCAAAGCGTTGTTTAACGCCATCGAACAGACGATGCCACGGCAAGTGCCTCGGCCGCGCCCCTCCTAGCCTCTCGCCCCGACAGCTTTTGCTGGCGTGCGTTTGGCGTTTTGGGCGGGATCGCGGGGGCGGGCACCATTTTTGGACTTGGCCGAGCTTTTGGTTGCCTGCACGCTGGCGACCCTATATTCGCCCAGATCACTAGAGAGCTCCCCCCGCCCATGCGCGCTGTTATTACGCCCGTAATTCGTCTGATCAGCAGCGCCGCCTCGATCATTGATCAGATCGAGCTGTGCCGCCGCTATCGGGCGGCAAGGCTGGGTTCTGACGACCCATTACGAAGATGCCGTCAGCGGCGCTAGTGCTCTCACCCGCGTCGGTTTCCAGCGGTTGATGCGCGGCGATGTCCGGGGCCTTGATGTGGTGGTGACCGAGGCGATCGACCGGCTGGGGCGGAATCTCGCCGACGTCGCCGGCTGCTTTGACCAACTGAGTTTCAGCATAAAATTTTGTAATTCCGTCGGGGTACCTGCCATGACTGAGGGCGGTTTCGATCCAGTTCATCCACGATGGGGGCGACAGGCTGGGATTGAGTCAAAGCCGTCGCGGTATTGTCTGGGTCCACGGCCCCGCACGGAGGACGTGCCACCATATCGCAGCATATTTGCTACGTCATTCTGCGCATTTGCGCGAGCCACCGCGCGATCCTACCGCGCGATGTAACCCATTGGGCCGGTCTACCTCTTATTTGAACACAAAATTCTGCACGCGCTGGCCGTAAGCTAGGCAGGCGCGCGCTACCCCGGGTAAACGCGCCGTCCAGCCGATGTGGTTGTGCTCACGTCATAGGCGACAAGTATAAGCATACTCAACTATCTCCAGATGGAAGCAGGGCATGGTCCTTAGACTCCGAGCCGCATAAACAATCGCTGCATCGGCGCGATGGAACGCCGGTGGCTTAAGAAAAAGTATGGGAAAATCCATGGTCGCATAGCATTCTTGCCCTTTAGGCCCGGGATGGGGGAACCATATCGAACCTCATCAACCCGGGGCCCGCTTTGTCAAGCTTTGCCAATAATGCCGGACAGGAAATCGTCGGCTGCCCGGATTGCGGCGCGATCCAGGCGATCTCCACAGGCGCTGCCCGGGGTGCGCGGCGTTGCGGGCGCTGCGGCCGTACGCTGGAGCGGATGAACGGGCGCAGCCTGCTGGGCGGGCTGGGCTGTGCACTCGCGACACTCCTGCTGCTTTTCCCCGCCAACCTGCTGCCTATTTTACAGGTGAACATTCTGGCGGCAACGAATATCAGCTTTATCGGTTCCGGCGTGTTTGGCATCTGGACGCAAGGCTGGCCGGTGGCTGCCATTGTGGTCGGGCTGGAAATTGTTGTGCTGCCGTTTCTACGCTTCGGGCTGCTCAGCGCCGTGCTCGGCATGTTGTGGGCAGGCCAGCGCGCCCGTTGGCTTGGCCCCGCTTTCCGCTGGGCGGAGTATCTGGACCAATGGGCGATGATCGACGTGTTTCTGTTCGGCGGGCTTATCGGCTATGCGCGGGTGGTACATGCCATGCCCGTCCAGATACTGGCAGGCGGGTATTGTGCCATCTGCGCGGCGTTCTTCTCCCTTGTCACCCGCGCTGCCTTGGAGCGGCGAGAGATCTGGCGTCTCATCGGCCCGGCCGCGACGCAACGCGAGGAAAAGATGATCTGCTGCACAAGCTGCGATTATCCCTTGCCCGCTACGCAGGAGGGTAAACGTTGCCCGCGCTGTCACGCGCGCGTCTGGCATTGTCGTCCTTACGCGGCCATGCGCGCCTTGGCGCTTACGCTGGCCGCCTTCGCCTTCTACCCCATCGCCTATATCTATCCGATGGAATCGAGCGATGTACTGGATGATCTGCACGGCTACTCGATCATGACCGGCGTGCTGAAGCTGGTGCAGGCGGATCTATGGTTTTTCGCCGCCGTCGTGTTTATCGCCAGTGTCGCGATTCCGCTGCTTAAGCTGTTTGCCTTCGCGTGGTTCGGCATGTCCATCCATCGCCGCTCGGCAGCCAGATTGCGTCTGAAGACCAAGCTCTATCGGCTCATCGACACCATCGGCCGCTGGTCGCATATCGACGTGTTCACCGTCTCCGTCTTCCTGCCATTGATGCAGCTCAACGGGCTGCTGTCCATCGTGGTTGGTAAGGCGCTGCCGGCGTTTCTGGCGGTTGTGGTCATCACCATGGCGGCCACCTCCTTCTTCGACCCCCGGGCATTGTGGCTGGCGGCGGAGCGGCGGGCATGAGCGGGGACGACCGAAACATCCCCGAGGAGAATCCGCCGGAAGAAGCCGTGTTCAAACCCTCGCGTTGGCCTGGTTTGATCTGGGCAGTACCGCTGGCGGCGGTGGCGATCATCGCCTGGCTTGGCATCAGTGCTCTCACACATAGTGGCCCTTCGGTGGAGGTATGGTTTCCAGTCACCGGCGGGCTGAAACCCGGCACCACCAAGGTGCAGTATCAAGGCTTTAATGTCGGTCATGTCGGAGACGTCACGATCTCGAAATCATTGAATCAGATGAAGGTGCAGATCGACTTCGACTCCTCGATGGCGGGACATCTTGGACCCGGCACGCGCTATTGGATCGAGGGCGCGAATTTCAGCCTCAGCAATCTGTCCGATATCAAGGAGGTGATCTCCGGTCCAGTGATCGGCGTTGACCCGCGCCCAGGCAAAACCGTGGGCAAGGCGCAAGGTCTGGGCGAGGCGCCGGTGCTTAAATCCGCCGAGCCGGGACTGCAACTGGCGCTGGTGACACCCGAGCTCTCGCATATTTCTTCCGGCTCGCCGGTTTTCTACAAGGGTTACAAGGTGGGGCAGGTGCTGGACGTGGCGATGGCGCCGGACGGAAAGCAATTCACCATCCGCATCTTCGTTAAAGCCCAGTGGCAGAATTTGGTGAAGGCGGATTCTCGGTTCTGGTATGCCGGTGCGGTGCGTGTGTCCACCGCTGGCGGGCCGGGCGTGCAGTTGGAATCCGTGCCGGCTTTGCTGCTTGGGGCGGTGGCCTTTGAAACGCCGAAGGGCAATGCGGCATCCGCTGAAAACGAAGCAAACTACACGCTCTACGACAGCAAGGCCCAGGCCGAGAACGCGCCAGGCAGCGGCGCCGTGCTCTACCAGGCGCTGTTCGCGGGCGGCCCGCACGGGCTCGCCGTTGGGGCCCCGGTGCAGCTGGAAGGCTCGCCGGTGGGCAGCGTAACGGCTGTGACCATGCGCTACGATGCCACCGCCAAGCGCCTGGAGACATTGGTGACGTTGGCGTTGCAGCCGCAGCGCATCAACCTCGCCAACGGCACGTGGAATCTCGCCGACCCCGCGCCGCAGATGAACGCGATGCTGGCTACGCTGATCGCCCAAGGCCTGCGGGCGGAGCTGGGCAGCAGCGTGCCGGTGGTGGGCGGCAAGACAATCCAGCTGGATCTGGTGAAGGACGCGCCCCCCGCCGCCTTGCAGCCCGGCAACCCGCCTGAGTTGCCGGTATTCGGTAGCGGCGGTGGCGATGTGGGACAGGTGATCGCCCAGGTGAATGACATTCTCGCCAGCATCAACGCCATGCCGTTGGATAAAATCGCGGTGAATATCCACAGCGCGACGTCACGCCTCGCTGCTTTGGCCAAATCACGGCAGACGAAACAGACGTTGCTTCATCTCGACCGCGCAATGGCGCACGTGGATGATATCACCCGCCAGGCCAAGGCGCAGCTTCCCGCGATCCTGGCCTCCCTGCGCCAGACGGCGGCACAGGCGCAGGCGGCGCTGGCCTCGGCACGGGGCATGCTGAGTCCGCAAGGCCCGGCCAATGCCAGTACGGACGAGGCTGGCCTGCCGCATACGCTCTACGAGCTGAGCCAAGCCGCTGCTTCTTTGCGGGCGCTGGCGGATTACCTCAACAGCCATCCCGGCGCTCTCATCGCCGGGCGGGGGGACTGACCATGTGGCGCGCACTGTTTTTGCTGGCCTTGCTCAGCCTGGCGGGATGCGCCGGCAAGCCGACGACCTATCTGGCCCTCGCGCCTATTAGCCCGGTGCAGCCACACTCTGCCGGGGGGCTCCCGGCGCTAGCCGTCGGCTCCGTTGACATTCCGCCGGCGATCGGCCGCCGGCAGTTTACCGCTGCCACGGCAGCGGGCACATTGCATGTGAGCGGCAAGATCGAGTGGGCCGGCCCGCTGGGGCCGATGGCGCGGATTGTGCTGGCGCAAGACTTGGCGGCACGCCTGCCAGAGGCCAAAGTGCTGATGCCTGGCGATCCGGTACCGCCAAACGGCGCTGCTTCCGTGCATGTCTCGATGCAAGAGTTCATGCCGGATGGCGCGGGCAGTGTAGCACTACAAGCAGATTGGTTCGTGACCGCGCCGCAGGCAGGCGGGCTGCTGGCGCAAGGCCGCTTCAGTCGCGCATTACCCTGCGGGAAGAGCCCTGCCGCGCAGGCTCGAGAAATGAGCGGCCTGCTGGCCCATCTCGCCGATACCATCGCGCGCGGTTTGCTCAGCCGCGCCGGAGGTTCACTCTAACGTCTGGCGCGCGCCAACAGCGCCGCGCCGCCCGGGCTCACTAGGGTAACGGCCGCCAGGCTGATGCCTGGATGCTGTTCCGCTGTGAATCAGGATTGAAGTGGGACCCCTCCAAAAATCGCTTAAAGCCATTGATATTAAGCCAGAAGCTCAGCCTAAGCGGGGTCCCAATCGGCGCCGCTTGGGACCCCGCTAAACACCAATTCTTCTTTTTGAATCAATGAGTTGGTTTAGGTTTTTGCTGTCACCCCACTTCGGCGCCGATCCACAAGTTGGTGGTATCGGACACGCCGTACATTCTCGCCTATCGAGGGGAACAAGATGCCGTTGTGATTCTGTGCCTGCTCCATGGCGCGCAGAATTGGCCGCGTCGATTCAAGGCTACGTAAAGCCAAGTTACCCGATTAGGGCATTTCTGGTAAAAAACAGCAGATGAGGGCGGTTTTCTAGGGTATTTATTAGGGTAATAGGAGATATGCACCATTTTCCATGTGTTTATCAGCTAGATATAAAGCAGGCTGTTC
>NZ_JH976211.1:19029-21288 GCF_000306035.1 Acidocella sp. MX-AZ02 | reverse complement strand
TCTGTTTAACGATCGGTGCTTCGAAATCGTCAATCCGTCGGTCGCCCCGCTCAATCTGGCCCTTGCCGATAAGCTTTGGAGCTGGCTTGTAGCCATAACATAAGCCGCCAGCGGATTTGCCGGCGGCAATCCGGCCCATTTGGCCGCGGCGGGTCTTCTCCGCGAGGTCTTTAAGGAACAGCGCGTTCATCGTGCCTTTGAGGCCAATGTGCAGCTCTGTAATCTCGCCTTCGGCCAACGTGAACAGGGTAATGCCTGCGAATTTGAGTCTCTTATATAGGCCGGCGATATCCTCCTGGTCCCTGCTAAGGCGGTCGAGGGCCTCAGCCAGGATGATGTCGAAACCGCCATCACGTGCGGCAGCGACCATTGCTTGATAGCCTAGTCGGTTGGCGCTGGCACCAGATATCGCTGCGTCACGATAGACTTGCTCGAGCTCCCAGCCAGGGGTTGCGTCGATCCGCGCGCGGCATAACCGGATCTGGTCTTCTATCGACGCGTCTCTTTGATTTTCACTTGAATAACGAGCGTAGACGGCGATGCGCATTGTCTTGATCTTTCATCGCATGGATTAGAGTTGGCGGGGGGATCCCGTTTGTTCAGTTTGGATTTATGAGATGGGCTATTACATGGTGGTCGCCTCTTGATGCGCTATATTAAAGAGTTCACGGGCGACCTGACGGGCAAGGCGCCGGGAAAAATCCCTTAGTTGCTCGGGCCCAACAGTTCGGGCATGAGGAATATCCTGCCCAAAAATTGCCGAACCAATTAATGGGGCAGGATCGTTTTGAAGCTCGCTAGAGCAGATCGATCTGATTGCCATCCGGTAAACATATCGGACGAACTATTAAGCAATCGCAAAACTCCTTTGCGTTGAACTCGTTTTTTTGCTGAGTGTTTACCGCCTCCATACGGGGAGAGGTCTTCAATTGAATTTTCAGGAATAATTAGGAGACCTCCTGTCGAGCATCTGTATGCGAAAACGCAGGATCTTTGCCATGGCAAAATACTTGTCAAAAAACAGGTCGAAAAACATGCAAAATCGCATGTGTAAAAACATGCTTTTTGGCATGTTTAAACGCATGTGTTTAGACATGTAAAACCACATGAATCCTCGTATTTTCAAAGATCGAGATAACAAAAATCTCTGTAAAAGTAACGAAATTGTATCATGTCGAGTTCGATCTGAAAACTGAATCAAAGTGATACAATTCCGTTACCTTTTGGAGAGTGTTTGCTTAACTAAAAGTGGAGGTAATAAACGGGCTATCAAAAAAGCATAATTTGGGACAGCCTTAAATCTGATTCTGAAAATCATACTATAACTATGTCTGCTGTCGCCGCCGTGACTTTGGAAGTTTGAAACCGGATTCTAACCATCAAAAATGGTTTTTGATCGCCAGGTTCAGTGCCCTATCCAAGACCAATAAATAGTGAAAATCCTAGACCGATTTGTTTCTCGACTTGATAAAAAGGGGACATGTTTAAAGCCCAAAAAACCATAAAAATGATGAGTAAAATGTGGCACGAAATTGGATGATTTTACCAATCTCGGGTACGCATGAGACAGCAAAAATCGTCGATAGTTCTCAAGTGTCCGTCGGTCTTATCCATTCGCTTCGAGATCTCATTAATCAAAACCCCCGCCGCATTTGTTCGGGCGACCATTTTTTCGATGTGCTTATCTATCCGTCCTTTGTGCCCGCGACGTGATCTGTACATGGTCGCCCGTTCGATTTGGGCTATGGTCGCGGCGTGGATAGATGCGGTGGACGGGGTGAGAACCAATCCTCTTGCATTATCCCAGTGACACGTTTCAATTTCAATCGTGGGAAAGTCCGATCTCAGGGCGCTTCGTTTACTGATAAATCGGAATCCAACATCGAGCAGAATGAAGAGGCCTGGCGGCAATGCAGGCGATGGCGTATTGACGTCGTCTCCTATGAAAGATCCCGGCGAGCCTTTCTTACCCTGGGAGATGTCGGGCAGATTGGGCAAGACAGAACCGGTAGCTTCGCAGATGCGCATAGATAAGGCCTGTGCTGTATGAATTGCGCCATAGGTTGTTTGGTTGGTCGGCCAACAACGAAAACGGAGGCATGTGGAGCGCGTCCTGACATGGATGTTTTTTGTAGCGGGATCGATGAATTGCAAAGTTGAGCAAAGCGCATCCACAAGTGCGAACCAGCCATCTCCAATCTCGATCGGCGGGCGTTGCGTCACGGCTGGCCTGTTGTTGTCCTCTACGCAGAACAATTG
>NZ_JH976211.1:10708-18929 GCF_000306035.1 Acidocella sp. MX-AZ02 | reverse complement strand
GAACAATTTTCGATAACGTTCAAACAGAATACTACGGAGGTCCGGGCGCATGTGATTTACCCTGAGGGCAGGTGAGGGGACGTCAATCAACGGGCAGTCGTCACGACAGAAGCAGGCGGGCTGCGACAACCATCAATTGGCGGGAGGCTTGGACACGAGACAGCGCGTTGGTGCCTGAATTGGGCTTCTAGCTACCGGGAGCGTCTACACAGTCCCCGCGACGGTGATTCGGATATCATATACATACTATAGTTTATAAACTTATAGTATGTAAAGGCATATCCGTATCGGATGGATATGCGTAATTTGGTAGGACAGAATTTTGCCCGTCTTAGGCAGGAAAAGGGGCTAACCCAAGAGCAGGTCGAAGCCAGATCTGGCTTTAGCCAGCAATATTTGAGTGGGTTGGAGAACGGAAGGCGCAACCCAACCGTCATCACTTTGTATGAGCTGGCGGAGGCGCTAGGCGTCACCCCGATCGAGCTCTTGAAGCCAGACGAGCGGCGGTGACGGCTATACTTTAGGTGCGTTGATAATGGGCGGCCTCCATACTACCAGGATGAAAATCCCACGTATAGGAGGCCGCCGATCCGTAACCGATCGAGGGTGCCGCTTAGGTCGGCGCGTCTGAATCAGGTCTCTACAGCCGGGGGGCTTGTATCAATTGAGCTGTATGGTTGATCGCGGTCTGAATCGACTCCCGCAGACATGCATTTACTGACTCAATCGACGTACAGAACACGCTGCCAGTGTATTCCGTTTCTGCCGTCACGATGAACCCCAGGGCGCGGGAGAGATCAAGTGCGCGCAAGAGTGCAGCTTCTGTCGCTGCCAGATGGCCTCCGGCGCTCAAACAGCCTCTCCACCAAGCCGGATCAGGTCATTTACAAGCTGCCAGGCCCAATCGAGAGCAGCGCCGTTGGTCGGATCTTCCTTGCCAAGCTCTATAAATGTCTCGGCTTTGGCGGCACGGGCTTTGGCGGCCAATTCCGGAAGGTTTCGGGGGCGTGCACCTGAGATTGCATCATGCGTGGCTGTATAGGCGGGCCAGTTCGGGCTATCTTCCGGGTCGAGAGGACTGTCCATCACGGCTTGCCTGTTGGCAGCATGCTGGGCGCAGAGGCGCACAAAACTCTCAGTGTAGGTTGCGTCGTCTGGCGCTGAGGGGGGCAGATGCATCGGTGCCGTCACCGTCGGGATGGTGCTCTCCTGAAGCTCGGCCTTTGGGGTAGGCGCATGAGCGGAATCGGCGGTATAGTCGTTATTAGCTTGATCCATGTGTATCTCCACTTGGGTTGAGTCAGGCTTGGTCGCGTGCGTCAACACGCGGCCAGGCCGCATGAGCCCGTAATCATCCCCCCGAAATGCCGGCAGAGTTACGAACTCACCAGGATTGTATAACATAGTTTAAATACAAAACAATAGAAAAGATTCAAAAAAGAATCCAAAAATGTATGTTATGTTTTTGGTCTATTTTATGCTATAAGATCTTTGGTGAAAACAAACTTGGATGAAGCAGATGATTACCGGTGCGCAGATCAGGGCGGGGCGGGCCTTTGCCAAAATTACGTCAGCTGAACTGGCGGATTTGGCGTGCCTGGGGCGGGTCACCGTAATTAAAGCAGAGAAGGCCGACGATGTTCCGCCGATTAATAAAGCGAACCTGAACGCCATTAAATTGGCCCTCGAAGCAGCAGGTGTCGTGTTTCAGGCGGATGGCGGCGTTAATTTTATGCCGAAATGAGCATCACGCGCCGGAATTCGGAGAAGATAACCCCTCGTAGGCGGCCCTCAGAAAAAGTTTCCTATCCTCAACACGGGGCAACCGGATTTAAACGCTCACAATCGTTTCTACGCAGAGCGAATAAGGCCGATGTGGGAAACGAATTGGGGGCATTGGATATACCAGGAGGGGAAGCCGGATTGAGCCGGCAGCTCAGAGCCCACGGCGGTCGTTCCCAGCCTCGTGCCCATGACCCGATAGCCGCCGTTCCGAGAGAGAGATTGCCAAAACTCAAGACTTTCGGAAAAGCCTTCCAATCAAATGACTACCACTGCCAAGAGCTCAGCCTGACGGCGTCAAGCCGATCAATCGTCCATCCGTTTCCGGAAGCGCTTTGTCGTCACAAGATGCCCCCAAAACTCCGCCACAAGTTCCTGGTAACGTCTCGCAAGACGCCGCGTGGGTAGAACGATACGCAAATACCCTCTTTGAAGAATTCGTTCATTTGTCTGGCGCCGCTTAGCCACTATGCCGTGATAACCCAGCTCATCGGCAAGGCGCCTCACTTGACCGACAATTATTGCCGGTTCGTGATTTCCAAAATCGTTGAAATAGGCTCGAACAACAAATTTCATTGTTTTTGATCCTTAAACGGCAGGGATTATGTGAGAGGGTGGCACTGCGTTGGTAGTGAAGTGCCGATAGGCTTAGTTCGAAATTTTTGTCTCGGGTTTTCCCCCTCCCATCCAATCGGAAAGGCGCATTCTCTTTCTGCAATTACAACACTCGACGACACAATTAGATGCCTGCAAGCTGGACAATTTTCTTGCATACATAATACATTGCAGCTCTCCGCAATTTGGGCATTTTCCCCCCATCTGCAACAGAGCCATCGTTACGGGTACTTCAATGTCAGCCACGACCTCGCTCCCTCTTTCTAGACAACGAACCATCCAAGCGTTGAGAGATTGATTGTTTTCCTTTGCCAGCGTTGCCAAACGGTCCCGCAGGCTTTCGGGGAGTCTCAGAGTGAATTTAATTTCTCCAGATCCAACCTCTGGTGCCTCGCCAAAAAGTGACTCAATGAGGTCGACGCTGTAGCTCTCATGTCGTTCAAGGAATCTTTGCGCCTGATCTGGTGCACAAGGCTTTATTTCCTGCTCTGGTCCTTCTGGACCATCGTCTGAGAAGCAGTAAAGAAAGAAAGCTCCCAACCGGCTTTGATACAGATATTCTCCTTGCTCGAACCCGTACTCGTCATCCATCCAACCGCCCAGCTTAGTCGCTGTCTCGGTGTTGTAAGTTTTTCCATCGATAATACGTTTACACTTGCGGTCCACTGCCCGCCATCACTTGCCGTCATGTGATGTGTAGATAAAACAGTTGACGGCAAGTGTCAACAAGGGGCCGTTACATTGTATTCTGAGTTTGACGGATATCCGCTTTCGAGAGGTTTAATCTGTGAGCGGACTTTCCGCTTACGGCCCGACTTTGCCATGACCGGAACGTCCGGCACTAGCCTCGGCCACAAGCGGGTGATACCCAATCCTTAAGCAGGTCGCGCGTCTAATAATATAGACATGCGGAGTCGCTTACGGGTAAGACGGGCCGATAACGGACTGGCGGGTTTGGAGCAGGCACTGGCAAAAACCTGCCCCTGCCTGACTGCCCTTGTCGGGATTGTACCCACACCGCTCCACGTGCGAATAGTCAGATGTGTATGTTTATCAATGCATTGCCTTCGCTGGCTTGTCGCGTAAATCCTAAGTTGTGCGACAAAAGGTTTGCGCCCGTGCCGGTCGTTCCTTCCATAGGTCAAGGCCGATTCCGGATAGCGGACCTGGCCTGATTCAGCGAGCCGTCTTTGACGGGCCATAACCAACCGCTTCCGCCTGCGCACCATCCAAGTAGGAGCACAGTGGAACATCACCTGCCAACGGCGTCGCAGACGGAGTGATAGTGCGCCTCTCCTAGACGTGCCCGGACTCGGCCCTGGCGTGGAATGAAGGAGTGTTGGGGTAGGTCCAACAAGGCGTCGTCGTTCTGCTAAAAAAATCTATGCAGTACAAGAAATCAAATCTATGCAGATTTGAATGCCAATTCTCGACAGATCATAGAGAAGTCCCTATTTTTCCCCGCGATACTGCCTCCACCAACAAAGAGGTGCAGCGATGATAAGACATTCAAAACATTGCGAGGCTCGCATGCGCCAGCGTGGTGTGCCAGACGCCATGTTGGGGGCCCTGCTTGCATGGGGGGATACGGAGGTTCCGGTCGGCAGTAGCGATGTGGCGATCACGGCCAGCCAGAGCGCGCTGCGCGAGATGGCCCATCAGGGTGTGTCGAAAGATTGGTGCCGCAAGATCGGACGCCTGGTTGCTGTGGTTACCGACGATGGCGTTGTGAGGACTTGTGCCGTCATCTGGAATTCCGGGCGCGACGGCCGCCGCTATCGCCGCCGTTTCTGAGTGAAAAACAACATGGCTGACGAAAAACAGACCGGCGGCGACCCGGTGAGCGAGACGCGCTCGGCGAACATCTATCTTGCCCGCCTCGTCAATGAGCAAATTCTGGCCTACAAAGGGGTGTTGCCACAGTACGAGCGCAACACGCTTGCGAGAAACTTGGCGGAAATCATAGGTCGCGCCAAGGCCGAAAAGAAAAATTTCAAGAAAGGAGATATTGTCATCAAAGCTGGTGTGCGTCCCGGCACGTCAGACGCTGGCGCCGTCAATGCACTTAACAGCTACTGCCTGTTGCCTGAGTATAAGAGTAAGCGGAAAGCCAAGGCTCGCCTCCATGCCCACCCGCTCAACTACCTGAAGCTGGCACTCTCGGCAGCCGAGCTTGCGGGATGGCCGAGACACAAGGCCATCATGATGCTGACTGAGGGCTCCAACGCGTTCAGCGGACGCTCGGAGATCGACATGGTGAAATTCACGCCAGCTGAAGCGGTATGGCAACTGCTGAGAGCCAAACTGGCCGTTTTGGTCGAAAGCCCAAAGTATCGGCTACGAGAATTCTTCCGTTCCGCGCAGGAACTGTCCGCTGTGCATGGATACGACTTGACCAGGAATATTACGGGGTGGCAGCAGGAGGAATTCGGGGACCGATCGACCTCTCATTGGCCTACTGTGTGCCTGACCACGATTATCCGGTCCTCCGCGTCCGCACGCTTGCTGTTTGAGGGCGCAGACAGAGAAGTGAACGGAGAAGTGATTGGCGCCGAGGAGGCCTGTCTTACCCTCGGCTGGGACCTGGCGGACAAGATTGTCGGCTACATGGAATTCTGGCCGTGCCTAGCCGTGCGCCCCCTGGCTTGGCACCCTGAAGCGCCGTGGGTCGATTTCGGGACCATCGATAAGGTCCCACATGAGGGCAGATTCGAGAAAGGCCGCTTCCGTCTGGTGGAGGGGGCGACAGTTGAAATGCCGCCTGGCACTGACGGCAATACTTGGCCGTATCGGCTACGTTCACACGCTCGCTTTGAACCTATCACGCCCGCACTGCTCGCTGAGACTTTCATCGACTGCCAAGTGTTGCAAACCGGCTGGCACAAACTGAACTCAAACCTCGACACGTCCGAAGTAATGTCGCCGGCATCGTCGCCGCTGGCATGGATGGAGGCTGAGTTGCTGGGGCGGGAAACCTTGAGTTTCGGCACGAGGGAGAAAGGCTTCCTAGAGGAATTGGAATCCAATGTCGAACGCTTCGTGTCCAGCTTCCGCGAGTGGCGCGACAAAGCAACAAGGAACGCGACTCAGGACCACCAAACGATAATGTTGAAAATGATGGCAGAGCTTGATGCGCTACGCGGATCGTCGGTGAAGAAAGAGGACTGAGAGATGGATTTGGAAAAGTTTCTAAAACTCGCTGGCCTTGGTGTCGGGGTACTGTTGGTTTGTGCCAAAACCGTCCACGAATTTGAGAAATGGATGACGGTAAGAGACGAGCGCCAACGGAAGAATAGGGGCTGCATCTGACGCCGATTGCGCCCCATGACTCGCCATTCCGCTAAGTTGCGAAGGGCCTGCCCCTATTCGGTCGCCAAATCCCTGTTCTGCGAAATGGTCGCGGACACTGAAATGGCGGGTGCGCATCCAGCATCCGCTGTAGTTCGCCTCTTGTCCACGATAGCCGCCCTTCCGCAATCGGCCCTTGTGAGATAGAGGTTGTCGCATAACTTGTAAATTACGCGACAGCCCTCCCTCCTGCCGGTTTGTATGGGTTTTCTTTGTCGCGTGTCTTTGTCGCGAGTTCAAGGATTTCTGCGACAAATTACGCGACAAAGCTGATCGTGCTACCACGAGTGTATGAACTTCATTGTCATCGAGAATTGGAAGGCTACTTACACAGATCCAATTCGTCTGGCTGCTGGTGAGTCGATTTATCTCACAGGCCGCCAGGACAATTGGGATGGCCATATTTGGTTATGGGCCCGGTCTGCTAATGGTTTGGAGGGTTGGATACTAGACAGCCTGGTCTGCCAGGGGGAGGTGGGCCCTTTTGCTAAGGAAGAGTACACGGCTATCGAACTCACGTGCCAGGTGGGTCAAGTTCTCGTCGGCGAAAAAGAAACTCACGGCTGGGTATACTGCCGATCTGCAGCTGGTTCCGCAGGTTGGGTTCCACGAAAAAACTTAGCCTTGGCTGTCGCGTAATTTACAAGTTACGCGACAAGCAGCTCATATCCACATACTGAAGCAATTAGGTTATGCATCCCTTTTGGAAGGCCAGAAAGCCACCCCGAGCGCGATAAGCATCAGACCGCCAGCAAGATGGAATGTCAGCCGCATTCCGCCCGCGACCGCCATCGGAGATGCCTGTTTGAAATCGCCTGTCCCGACACCAAAGGCAAAGACAGCCCCCATTGCGGACGCGCCCAGGATTAGGCCGGTGTTTCTCGAAAGGCTCAGCAGCGCGGAGATCAGACCACGCCGATCTTTTGGAATGTCCGCCATGACAGCGGTGTTATTGGCGGCCTGAAAGAGCTGATAGCCCGGCGTCAGAACTATAATGGCCAGGACATATCCAACGGCACCGAAACTTTCCGGCAGGATCGATAGCAAGAACGCTCCGGCGGCGAGCATGGTCAGACCGACACCGAGAACACGCTGCGCCCCCCAAGCGTCAACTGCCCGTCCTGAGGGGACGCCGCTGAAAATCGAGATCATCGGGCCGACCGACATGACTAAGCCGACCAGTGTCTCTCTCAAACCTAGACCAAAACCGAGATAAAACGGGCCAACCACGAGCGTCGTCATCATGATGGCAGCGACAAGAAGATTGACGAGAAGATTGGGCAACAGCGTCGTAACCCGGACCGTGCGAAGGCTGGCAGGATGCCGCTCCTCCGTCCTGCCAGCCTCATGCGGCAGCGACGCAAAGGCAAGGATCAGTGTCAGCACCGCAAGGGGAACCTGCACTAGAAAAATTCCTCGCCAGCCGGTTACAGAAACCAACAAGCCTCCGAGTGAGGGACCAAGGGCCGTTCCGAGCGCTGACACTGTGCCAAGGAGTCCCATAGCCCGCCCCATGCGCTCTTCGCTCGCGGTTTCGCGCACAAGCGCTATGGTCAAGGTCATCAGGAAGGCGGCACCAACACCCTGAAGCGCTCTTGCTCCGATCAAAGTCCAAAGACTTGGCGCGAGACCGCAGCACATCGAGGCTATGGAAAACAGTCCAAGGCCGGCAAGGTACATGCGCCTCAGCCCATAGATATCGCCAAACCGACCAACGAAAACGACCGAGGCCGTCAGGGCCGCAAGATAGGCAATGACGACCCATTGGACATGGTGGAATGGCGCGGAGAACGCATCGGTCAGCGCCGGCAAGGCAATGTTGGCAATGCTGGTTCCGAGAGACGAAAGCAGCATCGAAAGCGCCAGCGTCGCCATGATCCTGCGATTTGTCCTGTTCGGTGTGCGTGATCCTACTTGTTCCATGCCCTTGCCCCTCTTGCCTAAAACGCTGCTAGAGGGCAGTCTACGAATTCAAGTTGACTTGAGGTCAAGCATGAGATTTCTGGATATTGGCGAGGTATCCGCAAAGACCGGGATACGTCCATCAGCGCTGCGATATTACGAAGAGGTTGGGTTGATTTCCTCAATCTTCCGCCATGGCCTGCGTCGCCAGTTTCCGCCCGAAGTGCTGCTACAGATTAAACTAATCACCATGGGGAAATTAGCCGGCTTTTCGCTTGAAGAGATTTCCGGGATGTTCGGCAAGCATGGCGCACCCGACCTGCCACGCGCCGTGTTGCATGAGAAGGCCGACAGTCTCGACCGTCAAATTCGCGAACTAATCGCTCTCCGCGACACGTTGCGCCATGTCGCGGATTGTTCAGCTCCATCCCATATGGAGTGTCCGACCTTTAAACGCCTTATGGAGGTGGCAAGCCGGCGCGGTAACACTCGGGCCAAGAGGTCACTGTCTGACGGTATGCGCTCGCCAAAAGCGCCTTAAGCGACGTCGCAGATTTTAGGGTTTGCGCGACAT
>NZ_JH976211.1:0-10608 GCF_000306035.1 Acidocella sp. MX-AZ02 | reverse complement strand
GGCCTCGAACCGGCGCGCAGCAGAAAGTGGAAGCAACAAAACACGGGCAGGAGCCGAGAACTTCGGCTTGGTCAGGTCACGCCAACTCCGGCGCAACCACGACCGAAGGAAGACCCATGCCGACAGGAATTTACGAGAGACCGCCCATCGTTGCCGACCGACTTCGCTGGCTGGCGCCGCACGTCGACGGCTTCCGCCCCTGGCTGGCGAGGCGAGGATATCGCGCCGTCACCATCGTTGAGATCGTCCGGCTACTCTCGATCTGGGCCGAATGGGCCAATGCAGCCGGGTTCGATCTTACCAGTCTAGAGGCGGGCTTGGGCGCCTCGGCGACCGTGTTCCGGGGCTGCAGGACTGCAAGAGCGCCGCATGGTGCGGCGAAGCTGTTCATTGCCTGGCTTCGGGCGGGAGGCGTCCTGCCTTCCGAGACCCGCCCGCCTTCGCCCGAGGAGACCTGGCCGCTCCTGGCGTCGTATGGCCGGTGGATGCGCGAGCAGCGTGGCCTCGCCGAGTCCACGCTCGCTCTGCGCCAACCCGTCATCACCAACCTTCTGGAGGCGCTGGGCGATGATCCGGCCGCCTATACGGCTGGAGCCGTGCGCGACTTCGTACTGGAGCGAACTGCGCCGCATGGGCGCGGGCGTGCGCAGGCCGTCGCGAGCACCACGCGCTCGTTCCTGCGCTACCTCGTCGCGACGGGGCAGTGCTCGCTCGGCCTGGTCCATGCCGTCCCCGGCTTCGCGAACTGGCAGCTTGCGGCGACGCCGCGCTTCCTCCCAGGGCCGGACCTCGCGCGCGTGCTCGACGCCTGCGACGGTGAAGAACGCCTTCGTGATCGCGCGATCGTCTTGCTCCTCGCCAAGCTCGGCTTGCGGGCGAGCGAGGCGGCCCACCTCCGCTTCGCACAGATCGACTGGACCGGCGCGACGCTCACCGTGAGCGGAAAAGCGAAGCGCGAGGAGCGCCTGCCATTACCGCAGGACGTCGGTGACGCGCTCCTCGCCTACATCGAGCGCGCGCGGCCGCGGGCGGCCTCGGACCGCCTGTTCCTGACCGACATCGCGCCCGTCGTTCCTCTGAGCCGCGTGGCGATCAAGTGCCTCGTGCGGCGGGCGCTCGACCGCGCCGGCGTGGAGGGTCCGCACCGGGGCGCGCATGTGCTCCGTCACTCGGCCGCGACCGCGATGCTCGCGGGCGGCGCCAGCCTTGCCGGCGTCGGCGCGGTGTTGCGGCATCGGTCGCCATCGATGACGGCGCATTACGCCAAGGTCGACTTCGGCTTGCTCGCGGAGATCGCGCAGCCTTGGGGCGGGAGGGCGCCATGCTGAGCGCCGAGGTCGATCGCTACATCGCTCTACGCCGGACGCTCGGATACAAGCTCGTGAAAACCGAGCGCCATCTGCGCTCCTATGCTCGCCACCATGACGAGCGCTGCGACGGGTATCTCCGCGCCGCGCCGGTGCTGGCGTGGGTCACGGCTGCAGGCCGCACACGCGAGGCCCGGCGCGAACGCTACCGCGCGCTCGCGGGCTTCGCCCGCTTCCTGCACGCCGAGGATGCGCGGCACGAGTTGCCGCCGGTGGACATCTTCGCCGCCCCGAAGCGCCGGCCGATGCCCTACATCTACACGCCCGACGAGATCGCCCGCATCCTTGAAGAGGCCGGTCGGCTCCGCCGACAGCAGCCGAATCCGCTAAGGCGCGAGCTTTACGGGACGCTGTTCGGGCTGATCGCCGCGACCGGCCTGCGTATCTCGGAGGTGCTCGCGCTGCGGATGGAAGACCTGCGGCCGGACGGTGTGCTGCACATCCGTGCGACCAAGTTCGGCAAGAGCCGGCTCGTTCCGCTGCACGCTACCGTCGTCGCCGCACTGGAACGATACCTCGCCACGCGCAAGCGCGTAGCCGGAAGCTGCGAATACCTCTTCCCGTCCGTCGAGCTCCGACAGCTCTGTCCCTCGACGGTGAACTATACGTTCCGGATCCTGCTAAAGCAGGCGAACATCGCGCCAGGGCGTGCCCGCCGACCCCGCATCCACGATCTGCGCCATACCTTCGCGACGCGGGCCCTCGAGCGATGCGGCGGGAGCCGTGGCGAGGTGGCCCGTCACTTCGTCGCGCTCTCGACCTATCTCGGGCACGCCGATATCCGGCACACCTACTGGTATCTGCAAGCCACGCCCGAAATGATGACCGACATCGCCGCCGCAGCGGAGATGCTGGTCGGGAGCGCGGTCGCATGACCCCGCTCGCCCCTATCGTGACGCGCTTCCTGCGCGAGTACATGCCGAATCAACGCGGCTGTAGCCCCGAGACCTGCGACACCTACGCGGTGAGCTTGAAGCTGTTGCTGGTGTATGCGGCGGACAGGCTCGGCACGCGGCCATCCAGGTTGTTCATCGAGCAACTCGACGCATCGCTCATCGTCGACTTCCTGGCCCATATCGAGCGCGAGCGCCGGAACAGTGCCGCCACGCGCAACGTGCGCCTGGCTGCGGTCCGCGCGTTGATGCGCTACGTCGAGCACCAAGTGCCCTCGGCGATGGCCCAGGTGGCCCAGATCGACGCCATCCCGGTGAAGCGGCACGAGCAGAAGCTCGTTCGACACCTCAGCATGGACGAGATGCGCGCGATCCTGAACGCGCCAGACCCCACGGCACGCTCGGGCTTGCGCGACCGGGCGATGCTGCACCTGTGCTTCACCGGAGCCTTGCGCGTCTCCGAACTGGTCGGCGTTCTCCTGGAGAACGTCTCACTCGGCCGCACGCCGAGCGTGATGGTCCGGGGCAAGGGGCGACGCGAGCGCTGCCTCCCGCTTTGGAAGGAGACCGCGCAGGACTTGCGAGCCTGGCTCGCGGTCCGAGGCGACGTTCGTGCGCCGGAGCTGTTCGTCAACGCCGAGGGCACGGCCATGACGCGCGCCGGCTTCGAATACGTGCTCGACCAACACGTCCGGCGAGCGGGCGAGAGCTGTGCAACGCTTCGCGCGCGGTCGATCTCGCCGCACCAGCTTCGGCACAGCTGCGCGGTGATCATGCTCCAGGCCACGCGCGACATCCGCAAGGTCGCGCTCTGGCTCGGCCATGCCGACGTCCGCACGACCGAGGTCTACCTCCGAATGGATCCTAGCGAGAAGCTGGAGGCGGTCGAAGCGGTCGTTCCACCCGGCCTGCGCCGAGGCCGGTTCAGGGCGCCCGATGCGCTGATCGCGTCGCTGTCCGAAGGCGCCTCAGGCCGATGAACAGCATCCCCCTTGCCCGCCATCCGCCTGGATGGGCGGGCAAGGGACGGTGCCGAAGGAGCAGAAGACGCAGCAATCGCCGGCGTTCGGCTTCAGGAGCGCGCCACAGCCCTTGCAGTCGTAGAAGTACTGGCAGGCGTTCGTCGGCATCGTCTCGAGGGCCTGAAATCCGCACTGCGGGCAGGTGATCATCGACTCCAGGATCATAGGCAGTTCAAGCATAGAGGTAGCCGATGGTCAGCAGGCCAAGGCCGGCGATGAGAGCGACGAGGGTCATTCCGCGCACCGCGGGCTTGGAGCAGACTGCGCCGGTCGCGTCGGGAACAGTCGGACGGCGTCGCCACAGCAACACCCCACCCGCCAGCAGGCAGACCGCGCCCAGGACGAGCAGCAAGGGCCGGTGCGGTGCGGCGATCGTGGCGATACCGACCAGCCAAGCCGAGCTGAGCCCCAGCGTCGCCAGCAGGAACGGCAGACCGCAGCACGAGGCGACACCAAAGGCGGCCGCGACCCCGCTCAAGGTCAGCACGGTCGCGCCCGTGTCGCGAACGGAACGTGTAACCGTTCTTGGTTGCGTGGGCTCTGGCGGCATACGTCGATCTCCTTGCGTGGGCGTCGGCTGCACCCTAGCGTCTGTAGTGACTACAGACTCAAGCCCCTATCGTGGAGCGACCGCGATGCAACACGACATGCCGATCGGCGCGTTCTCGGCCCGAACCGGCTGCGCGATCGAGACAATCCGGTTCTACGAGAAGATCGGCATCCTGCCGAAGCCCCGCCGGCGAGGCCGCTATCGGCTCTACGAGGCTGATGACGTCGCGCGACTGGTGTTCGTTCGCCGCGCTCGCGAGCTCGGATTTACGCTGGATGAAGTGCGGGCGCTGTTGCGCCTGTCGGGCCTCGGCGCAGACGCCTGCGGTGAAGTGCGTGAGCTCGCTGCCTCGCACTTGAAGGACGTTCGTAAGCGGATCGCAGACCTGCGCGCGATGGAACGCGCGCTGATCGATGCGGTGAGACGTTGCGATGCTGGAGCCGATGCCGCCTGCCCGCTGATCGAGACACTCTCAGCGGTGTGATCGGCGGCGCTGCGCCCCTGTGTCGTAGGCGAGATCGCGGTGCTGCTCATGGGGAGCGGGGCTGGCGGGATGCGCACCCCGCTGGGCGTGGGGCCGATCCGCGTCGTTCTCTTGCGGGGTGACTGCCCGCAGCCGCGCCAAGCGGCCTCTCCTGATGGGGGTCTGGCGTCGTCCGGCCTATGGCCAGCAACGGCTTCGCCGACCTTCTTCCCCTGCGGCTGAGCCGCATTCCTCGCGAGGCAAGAAGCTCGGCTGCCGCCGTCCTCCGCTCCGCTGCGGCCCTGCGGGTGCAAGCCGGCCGAACCGCCGCCTCAGCGACCACCATCGAGGCCGCGTGGTGCGGCTTCGAGGAACAGTCAGGAGATACGACAATGGCTCAGATCGGCACCTTCACCCGCAGCGACGACGGCAGCTTCACCGGCCAGATCCGCACCCTCAACATCAACACCAAGGCGACCATCCGCCCCGTCGCCAAGGAGGGCGAGCGCTCCCCCGACTACCGGGTCGCCGCCAACGGCGTCGAGCTGGGCGCAGGCTGGGGCAAGCAGGCCAAGGACACCGGCGCCGAATACGTCTCGGTCAAGCTCGACGATCCCTCCTTCACGGCCCCCGTCTACGCGACCCTGGTCGCCGGCGAGAACGGCGAGCACCGCCTCATCTGGTCCCGCTGACCGACCCGCGGCGCCTCACCACCCGCGAGGCGCCGCACCTTCTCACCCCTGGAATTATGCGGAGCACGGACACAGCCAAACCCGCGGAAATGCTCGGCTTCCGACACGCCACTCCGCATAACACCTCACTCCGCATAATCCGCCTTATGTGGCGCACTGCATAAGGCTGAGATCGGAGCCGGGTGGACGAAGCGCTCCAACGAGGGGCGGTATTATATCTCGGTCAAGCTGGATGACCCCAGCTTCAGCGCGCCGATCTACGCCAATCTGTTCGATGATGAGGGCGGTGACGGCTACAGCCTGATCTGGTCTCGCAGCCGCAAGCCCAGCGGCGATTAAATCCCGCAGCAAACCCCGCCCGGCGATGCCGGGCGGGGAGCGTTCGTGCGTAAAAGGGGAGGGGGCGTGAGTTCCGTGGTCCGGGGCATGGTGAGGCTACGCGCAGCCTCCTTCGCCGCTTTTTGGGAAAAAGCGGCACCAAAAACTTCTGATTTATAAGAGCTTTTCGAACATGCGGTGCCGATACGCTTGCCTGGCGGAGGCTTTCCGGTTTCGGTACCTTTGGCCTACCTGGCCAGAAGTACATCAACAACAGGAACGTCATCATGAAAATCACCGTCGAGATTGACTGCACGCCTGATGAGGCTAGGCGATTTGCCGGCCTGCCGGATGTCGTCCCGATGCAGCAGGCTATTATCGAGAAACTCCAGCAGCGCATGGAGGCTGCCATCGACGCCACTACACCCGAGGCGCTCCTGCGGGCATGGATGCCGATGGCACCCGATCAGATGCAGCAGGCATTCGCTAAGCTGTTTGGCGCTTTTGGGGGACCGAGGTCAGGCGATGGAGGATGACGCCGCTTGGAGAGGCGTCTGTCAGAAAGCGGTTCAGCGGCCGGAGGGGGCAAAATGGACTGGCTGGGAGTAAGGTGCGCCGGTGTCGCCCCGGGATCGCAGCAGAAGCTCATCGTTCCATTGATGTTCCGACCAATCTGTCTTTCAATGCGGCCGTGAGCAAAAACCGTGAGTATGGCCGTGCGCTTCGCGGCGGTCAGCTGCCGTCTCGAAGAGGTACAAATGCGTGACACAGGATTGTGAGATTTCTGCCTTCGTCGACGTGATGTTGAAGCTGTTGCTCCGGCAGCCAATCATTGCGCCAGATGCGGATGCTGGGATAGATATTCTCGTGGCCAAAGCTGGGAGTTGCATAACACTTAACGACTGGCGGGCAGTGGTTGCTTCCGCATTAGCGGTAGGATACATCCATGAGCCGGTCATACTTTCGCATGGCGCGCTTCATTGCCACTGGCGCCTCGAACTGACGCCATTCGGGATCGAGGCGGCGGCACGGCTACTATAAGGTCGGCAGGGCTGCGCCCCTGTTCGCCGTTCATCGACCCTTGCCGGCGCGTCGGAAGCGGACATCGTCACGGACGGGCCCGCTGCGTTTAGATATCAGGTCGATCGGCAGCGAAAGCGACATCATGCTGACCTTCGATAGACAACAGTCGAGCGGCCAGTGCTTTCGAAATGGATTGATAAGCTGTGCTTCCCAAAGCAAGCCGCAGCTCTGCTTTCTCGCGGTCAGCTGCTGAAATGATGGCCGCGACGGTTCGGGCCGCATCGCCCTTCAGGACGAAGCTGCCAGTCTGGATTGCGCGCCGAACCTCGCCGGCCGGGGTATCGTCATATATCGCCATCCTTTCAGCGTGGACCAAGCCCTCCCGAAATCCGGTTGCCGTTGGGCCCGGTTCGGCCATCACGAAATCAATGCCGAAGGGCGCCACCTCCTGAGCGACCGCTTCGATGAAGCCCTCGATTCCCCATTTGCTGGCGTGATAAAGACTAAAATTCGGGTAAGCGATTTGCCCGCCTTCCGATGAGATCTGAACAATGCGTCCGCCGCCTTGCGCCCGCAGATACGGCAAGGCGGCGCGGATGAGCTGTATGCTGCCGATCAGATTGGTGGCGATCTGCTGATCGATTTGAGCATCTGAGAGTTCCTCGGCCGCGCCGACGAGACCATAGCCGGCATTGCTGACCACGACATCGATGCGCCCAAGCGCCGCGAACGCCGCATCCAGCGCCACGCGAATGCTTTTGACGTCGGTCAGTTCAAGCTTCAGCACATGGAGATTGTCCCCATATTTCCGCTTCAAATCCGCGAGCGCGCCGTCACGACGCGAGGTTCCCGCGACAATATCGCCGCGCGCGAGAAGCTGCTGGGCCATCTCCCGTCCGAGGCCGGAGGAGGCCCCGGAAATAAACCAGGTCTTTGTCATGGACTCTACCTTTCGCAATTCGTCCGGTTCCATCTAGACGCGGCCGATTGGTGGTATAAGATCTTATAATTTGACTAACATAGTGTGGATTTTGCACCAATGACGAGACCAACTCTCAATGAGCTGGAAGCTTTCGCAGCCGTGGCCCGCCATCTGAGCTTTCAAAAAGCGGCCGATGCGTTGGGCCTCTCACGTTCCGCGCTCAGTCACACGGTAATCGGCCTCGAGAGGCGCCTCGGGGTCCGCCTGCTCAACCGGACGACACGCAGCGTCGCGCCAACCGATGCCGGCTTGCGGTTGCTCGAGCGTCTGACGCCGATATTGAGAGGCTTGGATGCCGCCCTCGACGGGCTGGCCGAAGCGCGCGGCGAGCCGAGCGGCTTGTTGAGGATCAACGCCAATAAACGGGCCGCACAGCTTCTCCTCGGCGCTGTCGTCCCCCGTTTCTTGGCCCGCCATCCCCGGGTGGAATTGGACCTCGTTTCGGAGGGACGCCTTGTGGATATTGTCGCGGAGAATTTTGATGCGGGGGTGCGGCTTTACGACGCGGTGCCCGCGGACATGATTGCAGTCCGCTTTGGCGGTGATGTTCGTTTCATCGCAACCGCCTCCACGGACTATCTGCAAGGGCGCCTGCCGGTGACGACGCCGGATGATCTCACCCATCACACCTGCATCCGCCAGAGACTCCCCAGTGGAAAGCGTTATCGCTGGGAATTCAGCCGGCTCGGCGAGGAATTCGTACTCGACCCGCCGGGCGCTCTGACGCTGGACGATAATGATCTCCTGGTTCAGGCGGCAATGGCCGGACTTGGTATTGCCTATGTGCCAGAATCATTTGCCCATGCAGGGTTGGCTTCCGGCCGGCTGGTCCGGCTCCTGCCGGACTGGTGCCCGCCATCGCTCGGGTTGGCGCTGTATTATCCGGGAAACCGCTATATTCCGGCGACGCTTCGGGCATTTATCGACCTTCTGAAGGATGAACCCAATGGTGCAGACCTTGCCGGCAAATAAGGGAGACATATCCGCTCTCTTGGTAGCTCATTGCCAATGCGGACCAGCCGCTTATGGCCCTTTTGCCCAAAATATTAGACGGATGATATGCCGCCGAATGGCCTGGAGGGGGGGGGAAGGCGGCATAGCAGCTTCCGAATCCAGATCTGCAAAAGCTGACATCAGCTGCGGGGACTTTGGAACACGTGGATCGTGGTTTATCTTTATGAGACGAAGGCAATGCGCTGTTACGCGGGTTTGGTGTAAATATCTGAACGAAGCACTTCCATAAATCGCCACGGATTGCCGATTTCAGTAAACCCGAATTGGGCGTAGAGGGCATGGGCATCTGACGTCAGAAGCAACAACCTGCGAAGACCTTTCAAGTCCGCATGTTCCATTACCTCACGCATCAACCATTTGGACAAACCTTTTCCGCGATGGCCCTCTAAAACGAACACGTCTGCGACGAGAGCAAATGTAGCCTTATCGGTTACAATCCGTGCAAAGCCTACCTGGGAACCTTCCGAATAAACACCAAAGCAAAGCGAGTTTTTTATCGCTTTCTCCACGACATCTCGGGGGATTCCCGGGGACCAATAGGATTTTTCAGTCAAAAATCGATATACGACCTCAATGTCGATTTTGGCTGGCTCGGAAGAAATCTCATAACCTGGTACGCTCATGAAGCCGCATCTCATAATTCAGGGTTGATAGAGCCCCTCCAGTGTTGCCGATCGAGCTGGTCAACGCAATGTCGGCTGCACATCGGCGGCAATATCAAGATTGGATCGTCATCTGCCAGGGCAAACAACCACTGTTTGGCTAGCTGCTATCTCATTTTGCCTGGCTCTCGCCTATCAGAGACCAAGCACCGCGGCGATCGCGCCTAGCTTTTCGGGATTTCGAATGATGTAGACCGCTGCGATACGCTGGTCCTCCATCTCCAGGACAGTCACTTGGGGCAAGCCGTCCGGTTCCTTCGTGACGAACCCGGGCATGCCGTTGATGAGGCCGTAATATAACGAGACCGGCGCGCGCACCTTCTTCAACGCAAGCCTTGCGAGCATGCGCGCTGTTTTCTCGGCGCCATGGATGAGATTGAGAGCCGCCGGGCGACTGCCGCCCCCGTCGGTATGCAGGACCACATCCTCGGCCAGCAGATCGCGCAGGGCCACCTCATCGCCGGTCTGGGTGGCAGCCAGAAAGGCTTTCGCCAACCGCGTGCCGTCCGCCTCCGAAACCTCATGGCGCGACTTTGACTCGCCAAGGCGTTGACGGGCACGTACCGCCACTTGCCGGCATGCCGCCTCGGATTTGTGGAGAAGAGGGGCTAGCTCGTTGAACGACATGTCGAACAGATCGTGCAGGATAAAAATGGCGCGCTCCGGCGGCGAGAGCCGCTCAAGGGTGAGAAGAAAGGCAAGTGACACGCTCTCGGCCCGCGCCCAAGCTTCCTCCTGCGGCGCGGCCTGGTCTTCCAGCACGGGCTCGGGCAGCCAGGGGCCAACATAGGCTTCCCGCCGGACCTGAGCCGATTTCAAGTGATCAAGGGCCAGCCGCGCCGCCGCCTTCATCAGCCATGCACGGGGGTGCGAGATTTCGGCTCGTACCGCCCCTTCCCAGCGCAGGAAAACCTCCTGCGCTATATCCTCAGCCGTGGCGTGCGAGCCCGTCATCCGATAGGCGAGACCGACCAGAGCCGCCCGATGCGGAAGAAAGCTCGCCGCCGCATCCATCTGCTATTTGCCCACGGGCACCGAACGAAAGCCGATGGCCAGCCGGTTCCAGGCATTGATGGTCGCGATCAGCAAAGACAGTTTCACGATCTCCCCCTCGGAGAATTCAGCTTTCAAGGCGGCCCAATCCTCATCCGGCGCATGAGTTTCGGAAATGAGCGTCAGCGCCTCAGTCCAGGCCAGTGCCGCCCGTTCACGCGAGCTGTAAAACGGCGCCTCGCGCCAGGCGTCGAGCAGAAGCAGGCGGGTCGCCGTTTCGCCGCCCTTCATGGCATCCCTTGTGTGCATGTCGATGCAAAAGGCGCAACCATTGATCTGGGACGCGCGGGTCTTGACCAGCTCGATCAAGCTCTTCTCCAGGCCAGAGGTCGTCACGGCCTTCTCCAGTGCCAGCATTGCTTTCATGACCTCGGGCGCGGCTGCATAGTAATCGATGCGGGATTCCATAGTATCACTCCTATTTGCGGTTGCGCAGATAAGACGAGGCAGCCCCGAAAAATGTGACAGGGTTTTTTTGTTTGACGTCCGCTTCCCTCATTTTATCCCAAAACCGCCATTCCGTTCCCGGCCCCATCATGCCCACAAACAGCCGGTTGATTACTTCCGCC
>NZ_JH976210.1:351513-363681 GCF_000306035.1 Acidocella sp. MX-AZ02 | reverse complement strand
GTCTCGTCATCAAGGGTAAAATCCAGGCCTTCCCTGGGATTGCTACGGGTTAACCTTTCGAAAGCCACGTTTTTTGCACCGCAGCAGAATAGTTATGCGTTTTATGCATGGCTCAAAAAGCCTTAAAACCGCCCCACCAGCACGCAAAACCCGGCCAATTCCGCCAGATTTTGCACCGCTCCCAGCACGTCCCCGGTGAAGCCGCCAATTTGCTGACGCGCCAACGCCCCCATCCCGGCACTCACCAGCGCCATCGCGAGCACCACCGCGCCCAGATGCGGCAGCGCGCAGAGCCCCGCCAGCAGCAAGCCCAGCACCAGCCCGGCCAGCGCCGGGCCGCGCCGCAACGCCCCGCCTGCCGCCTGGCCCAGCCCGCTTTCGCGCGCGCTTGGCAAAGCCAGCATCACCATCGGCAGCGCAGCACGGCTCAACGCCCCCAAACCGGCCAGGCTCAACCATGCCCCGGCCGGCGGCAAAGCGGCCAGACAGGCCGCCTTCATCCCCAGCGCCAAAATCAGCGCCAGCACGCCATAACTGCCGATCCGGCTGTCGCGCATGATCTCCAGCTTGGCAGCGCGCGTCGCACCGCCGCCAAAGCCATCGGCCAGATCCGCCAGCCCATCCTCATGCATCGCCCCGGTGAGCAGCGCGCTGGTCCCCAGCGCCAGCAACGCCCCGGCCAGCGGCGGCAGCCCCAGCCGCGCCGCCAACGCAAACACCAGCCCCGTCCCCCCGCCAACCACCGCGCCCACCAGCGGATAAGCCCAAACACAGTCCGAAAGCGCAGGTGCCCGCGCCAATGTTCCCATCGGCAACCGGCTCAGCAGCATGAAGGCCAGCCGCAGCTCATCCAGGCGGGCGCGCGGCCTCATGCGTCGGAGACACCGGCCTCGGCGAAGGTGGACATGCCATTATGCGCCTCCAGCGCCGCGCGCACGACGCTGAGCGCCACCGCCGCCCCGCTGCCCTCGCCCAGCCGCATCCCCAGCGCCAGCAGCGGCTCTTTGCCCAACGCCGCCAGCAAGCGCCGATGCCCCGGCTCCGCGCCGACATGCCCGGCCAGACAATGATCCAGCGCGCCCTTGGCCTCCGCCTCCAGCACCCCGGCCGCCGCGGTGCAGATGAAGCCATCCAGCAGCACGGGTATCCGCAACGCCCGCGCCTGCAAAATCGCCCCGCAGATCGCCGCCTGCTCGCGCCCGCCAAACGCCACCAGCGCGGCCAGCCCGCGCGCCCCCTGGTGCCGCGCCAGCCCGGCCTCGATCGCGCTGATCTTGCGGCCCATCCCGGCATGGTCCGACCCCGTACCCGGCCCCGCCCAATCCTGCGCCACCCCGCCGAAGCAAGATGCCGCCAGCGCCGCCGCGACGGTGGAATTGCCGATTCCCATCTCGCCCAGCAGCAGAATATCCGCTTGCGCATTCACCGCGTCCGCGCCTTGCGCCATCGCCGCCAGCACTTCGGCCTCGCTCATCGCCTCCCCTTGGGTGAAATCCCCGGTCGGGCGCTCCAACTCCAACGCCACCACCGACAAATCCGCCCCGGCGGCCCGGCAAAGCTGGTTGATCGCCGCCCCGCCCGCCTGGAACGTCGCCACCATCTGCACGGTGACCTCCTGCGGATACGGATTCACCCCCTGCGCGCACACGCCATGATTCCCCGCGAACACCACAGCCTGTGCCTTGCCAATCCGCGGCCGCGCGCTGCCGCGCCACCCGGCCAGGAAAATCGCCACCTCCTCCAGCCGCCCCAGCGCGCCGGGCGGCTTGAGCAGGCTGTTCTGATGGGCCAGGGCGGCGGCGGCGGCGGCCTCGTCATAACGCGGCAACGCCGCCAGACGGGCGCGCATTTCAGCAAAGGAGCCAGCGGGAAACAGAGCGTGCGACATCATCATCCAATCAACTTCAAAAACCGGTCCGGAAAACCTTACTTCACCCGCAGCGTATAGCCACACACCGCCAGCCGCACCTCGTCGGCCGCCTGCGCCACGCGCTGGTTCAGCCGCCCCTGCGCATCGCGAAACCGCCGCGCCAGCGCGTTCTCGGGCACGATGCCCTGCCCCACCTCATTGGTCACCAGCGCGACCTCACCGCCGCGCGCCGCCAGCGCCGCGCACAGCGCCTCGGTCTGCGCCTCGATATCCCGCTCGGCGAACATCAGATTGGAGAGCCACAGCGTCAGGCAATCCACCAGCACCGGCCCGGCCGGCGCCGCTTGCAGCGCCTGGGGCAGTTCCAGCGGCGCCTCCACATCCAGCCAACCTGGCCCGCGCCGTGCCTTATGCGCCGCGATCCGCGCCGCCATCTCCGCATCGAAGGCTTGCGCCGTGGCGATGTAAACCGGCGTGCCGGCGCAGTCCCGGATGCGGGTTTCGGCGTACAGGCTCTTGCCGGAGCGCGCCCCGCCAGTGACGAGTAGGATCATGGCTGAAATCCCAAACACCAAATGCCAGACTTGAAAAGCCCGCCCACCCCTGCGACACGCCAGACCATGCCGCGCCTGCTGCTGATCCGCCACACCGCCATCACCACACCCGCCCTGCTCGCCGGGCGCACGGACCTGCCCGCCACCCTGCCCGGCCCCGACTCGATCGCCCGCGCCCAGGCGCGTCTGGCCGCCCTCGCGCCTGACGCGGCGCTGATCTCCAGCCCGCTGCAACGCTGCACCCAGACCGCCGGCGCGCTGTTCCCTGGCCGCGCCCCGCAGCTGGAGCCCCGCCTGCAGGAACAAGATTTCGGCGCCTGGGACGGCCAGCCTCTGGCCGCGCTGCCGGATCTCGGCCCCCTGCCCCGTGCGGCGCTTGCCGCGCACTGCCCGCCCGGCGGCGAATCCTTCCTGGAGCTCGCTGCCCGCGCCCGCCCGGCGCTGCTGGCCCTCACCCAGGACACGCTCATTTTCACCCATGCCGGCATCATCCGCGCTAGCCTCGGCCTGGCATTGGGCGACATCCCGCAAGGCCTCGCCTTTGCCATCGCCCCCTTCTCCCTCACCGTGCTGGAGGCCCTGCCGGGTGGCGATTTCGCCATCACCTGCACCAATCTGGACCTGGCCTCATGACCCTGCATCCCCTCGCCATGGCGTTGGCTTTGGGGCTGGATGCCGCCATCGGCTGGCCGGATGCGGTGTTCCGCGCCATCGGCCACCCGGTCACCTGGTGCGGGGCACTGATCTCAGCGCTGGAGGCGCGGCTGAATCACGGCCCGGCCCAGCGGCTGAAAGGTGTCGCCACCGCGCTGCTGGTCATCGCCATCGCCATCTTCTTCGGCGTGGCGCTGCAGGCGCTCTCCGGCACGCTGCTCACCGCGCTCCTCGCCTGGCCGCTGCTCGCCGCCCGCTCGCTGCATGAGCATGTCGCCCGCGTCGCCAAACCGCTCGCCGCGCAGGACCTTCCCGCCGCGCGCCAGGCGGTCTCGATGATCGTCGGGCGCGACCCGGAGCGGCTGAACGCCCGCGGCATCGCCCGCGCTGCCCTGGAGAGCCTGGCGGAAAACAGCTCGGACGGCATCATCGCGCCGCTATTCTGGGGCGCTTTGTTCGGCCTGCCCGGCATCGCGGCTTACAAAGCGATCAACACGCTCGATTCCATGCTCGGCCACCGCACCCCGCGCTATGAGGCCTTCGGCTGGGCCTCGGCGCGCATCGATGATCTCGCCAATCTCCTCCCCGCCCGCCTCACCGCCCTGCTCTTCATCATCACCGCCCCCAACCGCGCCGCTGCCTGGATCGTCACAAGCAACGACGCACGCCATCACCGCTCCCCCAATGGCGGCTGGCCGGAAGCGGCGATGGCAGGGGCGCTGGGGCTGCGCTTGTCCGGCCCCCGCATTTACGGCAACGAGGCGGCGAACGAACCCTGGATCAACGCCAATGGCCGCGACCCGGGCCCGGAAGATATCTACGCGGCCCTCGCCCTCTACCGGCGGGCGCTGATCTTGGCGGCGGCCCTGCTGGGGCTCAGCGCTGCAATGTGGGGGATGAAATGAAACGCGACCATGGCGGCAATCTGGATTGGGCGGTCGGCCAGTATGGCGGCACGAAAGCAGACTGGATCGACCTCTCCACCGGCATCAACCGCGTCCCCTACCCGGTCCCGGCGATCAGCCCGGCCGCCTGGAGCGCCCTGCCCACCGCCAGCGCCACCGCGACCCTCATCGACGCCGCGCGCGTGGCCTTCAACACCAGCGGCGCGGTGCTGCCTTTGGCCGGGGCGCAGGCGGCGATCCAGCTGATGCCGCTGCTCTCCGCACCCGGCACCGCGAAAATCATGTCCCCCACCTATAATGAGCACGCGGCGGCGCTGCGCGCTCTGGGCTGGCAGGTGGTGGAAGCCGCCACGGCGGAGGACACCGCAGGGGCCGACCTCGCCGTGGTGGTGAACCCCAACAACCCGGATGGCCGGCATTACGAGCCCGCCGCCCTGCTGGCGCTGCTGCCCAAGGTCGGGCGGCTGGTGGTGGATGAAAGCTTTGGCGATCCCTACCCGGCAAACTCCCTCGTCCCGCAGGCCGGGCGCGACGGTCTGGTGGTGCTGCGCTCCTTCGGCAAATTCTACGGCCTGGCCGGCATGCGGCTCGGCTTCGCCTTGGGCAGCGAGGCGGACATCGCCACCCTCTCCCAGCTCGCCGGCCCCTGGCCGGTCTGCGGCCCGGCTTTGGAGCTGGGCGCCTTGGCCCTGGCCGACAAAGCCTGGGCAACCGCCACCACCAACCGGCTGATGTCCGAAATCCCCCGCATGGACGAGCTGGCCGCCGCCGCCGGCTGGAACGTGGTCGGCGGCACCTGCCTGTTCCGGCTCTATGACACGCCGAATGCCCAGGACACCCAGGCGAAGCTGGCGCGCGCCCATATCTGGTCGCGCATCTTCCCTTATTCCGATCGCTGGATCCGCCTCGGCATGCCCGGCAATGACGCCGAATGGGCGCGGCTCGCAGCCGCCTTGCGCGGCTGATGGAGTTCACCCACCAAGACGCGGCCATTCTGGAGCGCATCATGCTCTGGCGCCGCGATGTCCGGCATTTCCGCCCCGACCCGGTGCCGGAGGATGTGCTGGCCCGGCTGCGCGCGGCGATGGACCACGCCCCCTCCGTCGGCAATGCCCGCCCCTGGCGGGTGATCCGGGTGGAAGACCCGGCCCTGCGCGCCGCCGTGCGCGCCGAATTCACCCGCTGCAACGACAACGCCGCCGCCAGCTACGAAGGTGAGCAGGCGCAGGCCTATGGCAAACTGAAACTCGCCGGGCTGGACGCCGCCCCGGTGCAGTTGGCCGTGTTCACCGAGACCGACCCCGAGGCCGGCCACCGCCTCGGCCGCGCCACCATGGAACTCACCCTGCAGCAATCCACCGCGATGGCGATCTTCGCGCTCTGGCTGGCCGCCCGGGCGGAAAATCTCGGCCTCGGCGCGGTCTCCATCCTGGAGCCTTCGGTGATCGAGCGGCTCTTCGCCGTCCCCGCCCATTGGGAGTTCGCCGGCTATCTCTGCCTCGGTCACCCCGCCTTCATGGACGATACCCCGCTGCTGCACCGTGCGGACTGGCAACAAAATGCGCCGACCCTCTGGGAGACCCGTTAAAACGCCGCAATCTCCTGCTTATATGTATCCCGCGGCGTTCCGCCGCCGATAATCCAGGAGACCAGTCCCATGTTCATGCCCTCTCGCGCCAGCCTTGCCGGCGCCGCAGCGCTTCTGCTCGCCGCCGCCCCGCTCGCGCACGCCAAAACCGTGTCCATCTCCGGCCAGTTCGCCGCCGAAGGCAGCGCCACCAGCCAGCCGACCGGCCATGTCACCGGCAGCTTCGACACCGTCACCCGCAAGCTGACCTATAAGATCACCTATCACGGCCTCAGCGGCCCGGTGAAAGCCGCGCATTTCCACGGCCCCGCCGCCCCCGGCCAGACTGCCGGCGTGCTGCTGCCGATCCCCGGCCCCTACCATACCGGCATGCACGGCACCCTGACCGCGAACGATGCCACCACCAAGGCGCTGCTCGCCGGCCAGACCTATGTGAATCTGCACACCGCCAAATACCCGATGGGCGAAGCCCGCGCGCAGATCAGCGTCGGGCAGTAAAAAGTTTTTTGGGGCCGCCCCTTTTTTACAAAAAAGGGGCGGAAACGTTGGGGGCGTTGGCAACGACATTGCCAACGCCCCAAAGATTTTGCAGCCTTTTTTGAAAAAAGGGCTGCACCCCAAAAACTTTTGCGACTTCAGGCCCCGGGCAGACCCAGCAGCCCGGCTACATCCAGATGCACTTCCAGATGCGCCGCCAGCCCATCTAACGCCGCCTCCACCGCGGCGCCATGGTCCCGCTCGGCAACCGGCGCCCCCAGCCCGCGCAGAAACGCTGTCCTGAACCCATCCGCCTGAAACAGCCCATGCAGATAGCTGCCCATCACCAGCCCATCCGCTGAAACCGCCCCCTCCGGCCGCCCCGCTATCCTTGCGAACGGCCGCGCACAATCCGCCCCCGCGCTGCGGCCGAGATGGATTTCATACCCCTCCACCGCCAGCCCGCTGGCCACATGCTCCGCCCGCACCAGCCCGAGCTGCTTCTGCCGGTCCATGCGCGTGGCAACCTGAAGAAACCCAAGCCCCTGCATCGTCCCCGCCGGCCCCTCCAACCCGTCCGGATCGGCAATCTCCTCGCCCAGCATCTGATAGCCGCCGCACAGCCCCAGAATCCGCCCGCCCCGCCGGCGATGCGCCGCCAGATCGATCTCCCAGCCCTGCGCCCGCAAAAACGCCAGATCCCCGCGCGTGGATTTGCTCCCCGGAACAATCACCAGCACCGCATCGCCGGGAATCGCCTGGCCCGGCTCCACCAGCACCAGCTCCACCCCGGGCTCGGCCCGCAGCGGATCGAGATCGTCGAAATTCGCAATCCGTGAGAGCACCAGGCAGGCGATCTTCACTGCCCCCGCCCCCTCCGCCACCGGCCGGGCGCGGCGCAGATCCTGCGCATCCTCGCCCGGCAGAATCGCAGCGTTCGAAAACCAGGGCAGCACCCCAAACCCGCGCCAGCCGGTATGGTTTTGGATGAATTCATAACCGGAATCGAACAATCGCGGATCGCCACGAAACTTGTTGACGATGAACCCCTTCACCAAAGCCGCATCCTCCGGCGCCAGCACCGCCTGGGTGCCGACGATCTGCGCGATCACCCCACCCCGGTCGATATCCCCCACCAGCACCACCGGCACCCGCGCCGCCTGGGCAAAACCCATATTGGCGATGTCGCCCGCCCGCAGATTAACCTCCGCCGGGCTCCCTGCCCCCTCAACGATCACCACATCATAAGCCGCCCGCAGCCGCTCGAAACTCTCCAGCACCGCCGGCATCAGCGTCGGCTTATAAGCCCCGTAATCCCGCGCCTTCAGCGTCGCCACGCGCTGGCCCTGCACGATGATCTGCGACCCGCTCTCGGATTCCGGCTTCAGCAGCACCGGGTTCATGTCCGTATGCGGCGCAAGCCCGCAGGCCAGCGCCTGCAATGCCTGCGCCCGGCCGATCTCGCCGCCATCCGCCGTCACCGCGGCATTGTTGGACATGTTCTGCGGCTTGAACGGCGCCACGCTGAGCCCCCGCCGCCGCACCGCCCGGCACAGCCCCGCCACCAGCAGCGATTTGCCGACATTCGAACCGGTGCCCTGCAGCATCACCGCCACCATCATGAGTTCCTTTCAAAATTCGCCAGGCCGAGCCGGATGGTGGTGTTTTGCGAGCACCGGAGCGGAGCGTACGTTAAGTACGTGAGCACCGGCGCGTAGCAAAGCGCCGCCAGCCGGCCGGCATCGCGGATTTGGGAAGGAACTCTAAAATTCCACGCCCTTCTGCGCCTTGATTCCCTCTTTAAAGGGATGCTTCACCGAAGCGATCTCGCTGACCAGATCCGCCGCCTCGATCAGCCCTGGCGGCGCATTGCGCCCGGTCAGCACCACATGGGTCATCGCCGGCTTCTGCGTCAGCAGAAATTCCACCACCTCATCCGCATCCAGATAGCCATAGCGCAAAGCGATATTGATCTCATCCAGCAGCACCAGCCTGATGCGCTCATCCAATATCAGCGCCTTGGCCTTCTCCCACCCCGCCTTGGCCGCCGCGATGTCCCGTGCCTTATCCTGCGTCTCCCAGGTGAACCCCTCGCCCATCGCGTAAAACTGGCAGAGCCCGGCAAAATGCGTGGTCAGCAGCCGCCGCTCCCCGGTATCCCACGCCCCTTTGATGAATTGCACCACCGCGCAGGGCATCCCGTGCGCGATGCAGCGCAGCACCATGCCGAATCCGGAGGAGGATTTGCCCTTGCCCGGCCCGGTATGGACGATGATCAGCCCCTTTTCCCCAGTCTTGCCCGCCATCATTTTCGCCCTTGCCGCCTTGATCCGCGCCATCTTCTCGGCATGGCGGGTGGCGTCTTCGGGGGTGAGGGACATGGCTTCTCTCCTTGACTCTGCCCCCCAACTGCGGCCTTTTGCGGGGGATCGTACTGGTGCCTGGCCGGGAGGCTCATCAAAACAGCTTCTTATGTCAGGCCAAAAGGGAATGCGATAGGGCTCACCCCCGAAGCGCAGCCGCCCCCGCGACCGTGACCGGAGAGGGATGCGATGCCACTGGCGCAAGCTGGGAAGGCTGCACCCCGGAGGGTTTGCCCAAACCCCTATCCGCAAGCCGGGAGACCTGCCAGCACGGATGTTTCACGAGCGGACGGGGTGTGCCGCGGCAGGTGATTTGCGCTTGCGCGCGTCCCTATGCCATCGCCCCGCCGCAGCTTTGAGGGTTGCATGGGCGTTATTCTGCATGTCTGCACCACCTGCCGGGCCGGCCAGCCATTGGTCGAGGGCGAACCTTGCGCCGGGGCGCGGATGGGGGCGGCCATCGGCGCGCTGGCGGTGCCTGAGGGCGTCACCATAAAGCCGGTGGAATGTCTCTCCGCCTGTAAATTCGGCCCCACCATCGCCCTCTCCGGGCCGGATCGCTGGTCCTATCTCTATGGCCCGGTCACCGAGGACGATGCAGCGCTGATCCTGGATTACGCCGCCGCCTTCGCCGCCACGCCGGATGGCATCGTGCCCTGGCGCGAGCGGCCCTCTCTGTTCCGCAAAAACGTCATCGCCCGCCTGCCCGCCCCGGAGACCACGACATGAGCGAAATTTTGAACCGTGATTTGGCCAAAATCCCCGTCACCATCGTCACCGGCTTTCTCGGCGCCGGCAAGACCACGCTGATCCGCCATCTCCTCGCCAACCCGGGCGGCAAGCGCCTGGCGGTGCTGGTGAATGAGTTCGGCGCCATGGGCGTCGATGGCGAGATCTTGCGCGGCTGCGCGGATGAGAACTGCCCGGAAGAGGCGATCCTGGAGCTGGCCAATGGCTGCATCTGCTGCACCGTGGCGGATGAATTCATCCCGACCATGGAAAAGCTGCTGGCGCTGGAGAAAAAGCCCGACCATATCCTCATCGAAACCTCGGGCCTGGCTTTGCCCAAGCCGCTCTTGAAAGCCTTCGACTGGCCGGCCATCCGCTCGCGCGTCACCGTCGACGGGGTGGTGGCGATGGCGGATGCGGAGAGCGTCGCCGCCGGGCAGTTCGCTCCGGATGAAGGCCGCAATGGCCGCACCCACGACACCCCGCTCTCGGAAGTGTTCGGCGACCAGATGGCCTGCGCCGATCTGATCCTGCTCTCCAAGGCCGATCTGGCGGGTGCGGAAAAAATCGAAGCCGCCCGCGCGATGGTGACGAAAACCCTGCCGCGCCCGGTGCCGATGCTGCCCATCACCGATGGCATCATCGACGCCAAAATCCTGCTGGGCCTTGACGCCAGGGCGGAGGATGATGTCGCCCAACGCCCCTCCCATCATGACGGCCAGGCGGCGCATGAGCATGATGATTTCGCCACCATCATCATCGATCTGCCCGAGCAGGACGAGGCTGCGCCCTTGCTGGCGAAGATCGAAGCGCTGGCGCGGGCGCAGAAGATTTTGCGGATGAAGGGCCATGTCGCGATCAAGGGCAAGCCGCTACGCCTGCTGGTGCAGGCGGTGGGCGCGCGGGTGCGTTGCCAGTTTGATCAGGCCTGGGGCGACGCGCCCCGCGCCTCGCGGCTGGTGGTGATCGCCGAGCGCGGCGATCTGCGCGCGGCGAAATTGCGCGCCGCTCTGGGGGCATAACGCGCCGCCATGCATATCGTCTTCCGCGAAAGCCACGGGCTGGAAGAGGCGGAGACCCCGCAGGATCTCGGGCAGTCGCCGGCTGAGATCGCGGTGCTCTCCTTCTCGGACAGTGATCTGGGCGCCTTCGCGGCGGGCTGGCGCGGGGCGCGGGCGCGGGGCCTGCGCCTGCCCCAGCTGCGCCTGGCCAATCTGGCCCGGCTGCGCCACCCGGTTTCGGTGGATGTATATCTGGAAAATACCCTGGCCAGCGCGAAAGCCGTGCTGGTGCGGCTGATCGGCGGCGCGGGCTATTGGGCTTACGGGCTCGAAGGGCTGCGGGATCTGGCAACGCGCACCGGCCTGAAGCTGGCGGTGCTGCCCGGCGATGGCCGGCCGGATGCGACACTCACAGACTGTTCCACAGTCTCGGCCGAAACCCTGGCCGCGCTGGGCCGGCTTTGCGAGGCCGGCGGGCCGGAGGCGGCGCTGGGTGCGCTCATGCTGCTGGGGCGCGAAGCCGGGCTGGACGCGCAGGATGCTCCACCGCCCCCGCCTTTGCCGGCGCATGGGCTCTATCACCCCGCAACCGGCATCATACCGGAAATCGCGCCGGGCGGCCTGCCGCGCGTGCCGGTGCTGTTCTATCGTTCCTATCTCGCGGCGGGGGACATGGCGGCTGTGGATGGGATGATCGCGGCGCTGGACGCCGAAGGCTTGGACGCCTACGGCATCTTCGTGCCCTCGCTCAAAGCGCCGGCGGCGGCACGCTTCGTCGCCGCGCATCTGCGCGACACGGCCCCCGCCGCCATCGTCAACGCCACCGCCTTTTCGGCTGCCGGAGAGGATGGCGCCACGGCGCTGGATGGGCCAGGCGTGCCGGTATTCCAGGTGGCGCTCTCCACCGCCAGGCGGGAGGATTGGGCAGGCTCCGCGCGCGGCCTCTCCCCGGCGGATCTCGCCATGCATGTCGCGCTGCCGGAGATTGACGGGCGGATGTTCCTCGGCGTGATCAGTTTCAAAGCCGCCAGCGTCTATGACGAGGAATTGCAATTCGCCCGGATGCTGCACCAGCCGGACGCAGCGCGCCTGCAGGCCGCCGCCGCGCGGGTGGCGGCCTGGGTGCGGCTGGCGCGCAAACCAGCCGATGACAAGAGATTGGCGCTGATCCTCTCCACCTATCCTGGCCGGCCGGAGCAGATGGCGCATGCGGTCGGGCTGGATGCGCTGCAAAGTTCTTCTGAAATCCTAGGTATTTTGCAAGAGGCCGGATATGACACCGCGCCTTTGGCGCATCTGCCCTGGCGGCTGAAGGCCAGCGCCATAAGCTGGCCACTCAGCGCCTATAAGGCAGCCTTGCAGGCGCTGCCTGAAACGTTGCGAACCGCCCTCAACGCAGCCTGGGGCGCGCCGGAAGATGATGCCCTGGCGCAAAACGGCGCCTTTCAATTCTCCTTGCTGCAATCCGGCAACATCCTCATCACCCTGCAGCCCGAGCGCGGCAGCACACAAGGGCGCGAGGACGACTATCACGACCTTTCCGCCCTCCCCTGCCATTCCTACGTCGCCTTCTATCTCTGGCTGCGCGCCCAGAACATCGACGCGCTGCTCCATCTCGGCGCGCATGGCACGCTGGAATGGCTGCCGGGCAAAAGTGTCGCGCTCTCGGATGAATGCTGGCCGGAGGCGCTGACCGGCGCACTTCCGATCATCTACCCGTTCATCGTCAACGACCCTGGCGAGGCGGCACAGGCGAAGCGGCGTATCGGCGCGGTCACACTCGGGCATCTGCCCCCGCCTCTGGCGCAGGCTCTGGTGCCGGAACATCTCGCCCGGCTGGAGACGCTGCTGGATGAATACGCCACCGCCGAAGGGCTGGACCCGGCCAGGCGCGCCCGGCTGATCACCGCCATCCGCAGCGAAGCCCAGGCGCGCGGGGTGGAGCGCGATCTCGGCCTGGCCGAGGATGCCTCTTTGGCCGAGGCGATCACCCGGATCGACCGGTTTGTCTGCGACCTGAAGGAGAG
>NZ_JH976210.1:345089-351413 GCF_000306035.1 Acidocella sp. MX-AZ02 | reverse complement strand
CACCGGCCGCAACATGTTCGCGCTGGACCCGCGCGCCGTGCCCACCCGCGCCGCCCACGCGCAAGGGGTGAAGCTGGCGGAGGAAATCCTGCGCCGGCATCTGCAGGAGCAAGGCGACTGGCCGAAGAGCCTGTTGGTGGATCTCTGGGGCTCGGCCACCATGCGCACCGCCGGCGAGGAATTCGCCATGGCGCTGCATCTGGCCGGCCTCGCCCCGCTTTGGGAGGAAAGCGGCCGGGTCTCCGGCTTTGAGATTTTGCCCCCGGCGCTGCTGGGCCGCCCGCGCATCGATGTGACGCTGCGCCTCTCCGGCCTGTTCCGGGATGTGTTCGCCCACCTCGCCCAGCTCTTCGCCGCCGGGGCGCAGGCACTGGCCGCGCGCGAGGAAGCCCCAGGCGAAAACCCCTATATCACCCAGGCCCCGCGCATCTTCGCCCCGCGCCCCGGCCAGTACGGGCTGCAGATGGGCGAGGCCCCGACCATCTTCACCGACGAAGCCCGCGCCGCCGCCGGGGAAGCCTGGCTGGCGGGGGCGAGCTGGTCGATCGGCACGGATGGCGTTGCCCAGGAAACGCCCGAGGCGCTGCGCGCGCGCCTGGCGGGCACGGATGGCTTCGTACACGCCCAGGACCTGCCGGAGACGGACCTGCTGCTCGCGGCCGATTACGCCACTCAGGAAGGCGGCATCGTCGCCGCCTTGGCGCAAATGGGGCTGAACGCGCCGCCGCTCTATCATCTGGACAGCACCCGTCCCGAGGCCCCGCGCGCCCGGCTGCTGGGCGAGGAAATCGCCCGGGTGGTGCGCGCCCGTGCCGCCAACCCGGCCTGGGTGGCGGGGATGCGGCGCCACGGCTTTCGCGGCGGGGCGGAGCTGGCGGCGACCCTCGACCATCTGGCCGCCTTCGCCAACCTCACCCGCGACGTGCCGGGGCATCTGTTCGACCTCTATTTCGCCGCCACGCTGGGCGAGCCGGAGGTGGTGGCGTTTCTGCAAGCGCAAAACCCCGCCGCCCTGGCGCGGCTGCGCGATGTCTTTTCCCGTCTGCGCGAGGCCGGGCTATGGGCGACGCGCAATAACGAAATCCTGGCGTCCTTATGAGCGGGCCGGTGAAAGGCTGGTGCCCCGGCGCGCATCGGCCGATGCAGGCGGCGGACGGGTTGATCCTGCGCATCCGCCCGAAGCTGGGGCGGCTGACGGCGGCGCTGGCGCAAGGTCTGGCGGCGCTGGCGCAGGCCGAGGGGCAGAGCCATCTGGCACTGACCTCGCGGGCCAATCTGCAATGGCGCGGGGTGAAATCGCAGCGCTACGAAACCATCATGGCGGGTCTGGACGCGCTGGGTCTGCTGGATGCGGACGCCGCCCAGGAGCAGGCGCGCAACATGCTGCTCACCCCGTTCTGGGCAGAGGGCGACGGCACGCTGGAACTGGCCGAAGCGCTGACCGCCGCCTTGCCCAACTTCCCCGCCCTGCCGGGCAAGTTCGGCTTCGCCCTCGATACCGGCCCGGCCCCCGTGCTGGCTGAGATCTCCGCCGATATCCGGCTGGAGCGTGACGCTGCCGGCGGGCTGCTGGTGCGGGCCGATGGCGCAATGCTCGGCGAATCGGTGACGGCGCAAACCGCAATTCCGGCCATAAGGAAATTGGCGGACTGGTTTCTGGCCCAGGGCGGCGCGCCGGGCGGGCGCGGGCGGATGCGCGGGCTGACCCGCGCCGGCGCCCTGCCGCGAGGACTGAACGCCTCCCCCGCCGCAAAAACGGGCCAAACGCCCCCTCTCGCCAGCTTTGCCTTTGGCGAGTTGCCGGTGGAGAGCCTCGCCGCTCTGGCCGGGCTGGGCACAGAGCTGCGACTCACCCCCTGGCGTGCTCTCTATCTGCCGGGGCTCACCGGCTTGCCCGCTTTGCCGGGGCTGATCGGCGCGGAGGATCCCTTACAGCGCACCTTCGCCTGCACCGGCGCGCCAGGCTGTGCCGAGGGCTTCGCCCCCACCCGCGCGCTGGCAACCGCGCTCGCCGCGCACCTGCCGGCGGGCAAAACCCTGCATGTCTCGGGCTGCGGCAAGCTCTGCGCGCATCCGGGCCGGTGTGATGTCACCCTCATCGCTGCCCCTGACGGGTTTCACCTGAATGACGGCCCAGGGCTTGACCCGGCGGCGCTGCTCAGCCACCCCCGGCGGGTCTTTGGAACGCCGTAATGCCGCATCTCTATGAAACCGATGGCGCCGCCATCTACCGCCAATCCTTCGCCACCATCCGGGCGGAGGCGGATCTCGCCCGTTTCTCCCCCGCCGAGGAAGGCGTGGTGGTGCGGATGATCCATGCGCTGGGGCTGGTCGGGCTGGAGGCGCATGTGGCGTTTACCCCCGGCATGGTCGAGGCGGCGCGGGCGGCATTGGCCCAGGGCGCGCCGATTCTCTGCGATGCGCGCATGGTCAGCGAGGGCATCACCCGCCCGCGTTTGCCCGCCAAGAACCGCATCATCTGCACCCTGCACGACCCAAGCGTGCCGGCGCTGGCCCAACAGATGGGCACCACCCGCAGCGCCGCGGCGCTCGAACTCTGGCGGCCGGATCTGGCCGGCGCGGTGGTGGCGATCGGCAATGCGCCGACGGCTCTGTTTCACCTGCTCAACATGCTGGAAGACCCATCCTGCCCGCGCCCGGCGGCGATCATCGGCTGCCCGGTCGGCTTCGTCGGCGCCGCCGAATCCAAGGCGGCGTTGATGGCCGCCCCGCCCTGCCCGGCGCTGTCGGTCGCCGGGCGGCTCGGCGGCTCGGCGGTCAGCGTGGCGGCGATCAACGCCATCGCCAGCACGGCGGAATAATCCATGGGCAAGATCATCTGCGCCGGGCTGGGGCCGGGCGATCCGGATTTGATGAGCCTGCGCGCTGCCCGCGCGGTGCAGGGGGCAGCCCATATCGCCTATTTCCGCAAGGCCGGCCGGCCCGGCCAGGCCCGGCGCATCGTGCAGGGCCTGCTGGCCCCGGGCTGCGTGGAATATGCGATGGAATATCCCGTCACCACCGAGCTGCCCGCCGACAGCCCCGAATACATCGCCGCCTTGCACGAATTTTACGAGGATTGGGCGGCGCGGCTGGAGGTGCTGGCGCGGGATCGCGACATCGTCGTGCTGTGCGAGGGCGATCCGTTTTTCTATGGCTCCTTCATGCATCTGCATGTGCGGCTGCAAGGCAAGGTGGAGATCGAGGTGATCCCCGGCATCACCGGCATGTCCGGCTGCTGGACCGCCACCGGCACGCCGATCACCTGGGGCAATGACATTCTCACCATCCTCCCCGGCACGCTCCCCCAAGCCGAGCTGGCGCGGCGCATGGGCGAGAGCGATGCCTTCGTGGTGATGAAGACCGGCCGCAATTTGCCGAAAATCCGCGCGGCTCTGGCGCAGGCCGGGCGGCTGGAGCAGGCGGTGCTGGTCGCGCACGGCACCAGCGCGCAGCAGCGCATCGTCCGGGTGGCGGAGATGCCGGAGGGGGACTGCCCCTATTTCGCGATCGTCCTCGCCCATGGCGGGCGCAACCGGGCATGAGCGGCTGGCTGGCCATTGCCGGGCTGGGGCCGGGGGATGACGCGCTGATCACCCCCGAGGTGAGCGCCGCGCTGGCGCAGGCCAGCGATGTACTGGGCTATATCCCTTACGTCGCGCGCATCGCCCCGCGCCCAGGGCTGGCCCTGCACCCTTCCGATAACCGCGAGGAGCTGGACCGGGCCCGCCACGCGCTGCGCCGGACGCAGGCGGGGGGCAAGGTGGTGATTGTCTCCTCCGGTGATCCCGGTGTGTTCGCGATGGCGGCGGCTGTGTTCGAGGTGCTGGAAGAGGAGCCGGGCTGGGCGGAGCTGGACATCCGGGTGCTGCCCGGCATCACCGCCATGCTCGCCGCCGCCGCCAGGGCCGGCGCGCCGCTGGGGCATGATTTCTGCGCCATCAATCTCTCCGATAATCTGAAGCCCTGGCCGGTGATCGAAAAGCGCCTGCGGATGGCCGCCCAGGCGGATTTCGCCATGGGCTTCTATAATCCGCGCTCGAAATCCCGGCCCGAGGGATTTGGCCGGGTGCTTTCGGTGCTGCGGGAGGAATGCGCGCCGGGGCGGCTGGTGATCTTCGCCCGCGCGGTGAGCACGCCGGAAGAGCGGATCAGCGTGGTGACGCTCTCCGAGGCGACGCCGGAGATGGCCGATATGCGCACCATCGTGCTGCTCGGCAACAGCCAGACGAGGCGCGTGGGCCGCTTCGTCTATACCCCGCGTTCGGCGCCATGAGCGAGCCAGGCCAGCACCGCCTCCGGGCTTTGCACAATGCGGCGCGCCGGCAGCGCCGGGCGCTCGACCATCAATATCTTCACCCCCAGCGCCCGCGCCGCCGCCAGCTTGGCCGCCGCGCCGATCCCGCCGGCATTCTTGGCGACGAGATGGGTGATGCGATGGGCGCGCAGCAGCGCCAGATCATTTTCCAGGCTGAACGGGCCACGATCGACCACCCAGGCCGCATCCCGGAAAGGCAAGGGCGCAACAGGCGCATCCACCAGCCGGAGCAGATAGAAATGGTCCTGGCGGGCGGCGAAAAGATCGAGATTTTGTTTGCCGATGGCCAGGAACACGCGCGCGGGGCGTTCCGGCAGCGCGGCGGCGGCCTCCTCCAGCGTGGCGAGGCTCTGCCAGTCATCGCTGTGCTCAGCCTGCCAGGCCGGGCGTTCCAGGGCGATCAGCTTCACCCCGGTTGCCGCACAAGCTTCGATGGCGTTGCGGCTCATTTGCGCGGCGAACGGGTGGGTGGCGTCGATCAAGTGCGTGATGCCATGGGCGCGCAGATAATCCGCCAGCCCCGCCACCCCGCCAAAGCCGCCGATGCGGGTGGGGAGCGGCTGCGGCCTCGGCGCCTCGGTGCGGCCGGCATAGGAGAAAACCGCGCGCAGCCCGGACTCGGCCAGCGCCCTTGCCATCTGGCTGGATTCACTGGTGCCGCCGAGCAGCAATATAATCGGGCCGTGCATGGCCGGGTTTGTGCCGCGTCCCACGGCCAGGAGGCAAGGGGATGAGCGCCTGGCTGACGATCATCGGGCTGAATGAGGACGGCCCCAGCCCCGCCGCGCGCGAGGCGCTGGCGCGGGCGGAGGTGATTTTCGGCGGGGCGCGGCATCTGGAACTGACGCAGGCGGGGGCGCGTGGACGACCCTGGCCGGTGCCGTTTTCCATCGCGCCGCTGCTGGCCTGCCGGGGGATGCAAGTGGTGGCCTTGTGCTCGGGCGATCCGTTCTGGTTCGGGGCGGGGAGCCTGCTGGCCGAGGCGTTGGCGCCGGAGGAGTGGGTGGCGCTGCCCGCCCCCTCGAACTTCGCTTTGGCGGCGGCAAAGCTGGGCTGGCGGCTGGAAGACACAATCTGCCTCGGCCTGCACGCCGCCCCTTTCGCGCAAGCGCGGGCGCATCTGCATGACGGGGCGCGGCTGCTCTGCCTGTTGCGCGGCGGCGAAGCGGTGGCACCGTTCGCGGCCTATTTAACCGAGCTGGGCTTCGGCGCCTCGCGCCTCTGGCGGCTGGAAGCTCTGGGCGGGGTGCGGGAGCGTATCACCCAGGCCAGCGCGGCGGAGATGGCGGTGCTGGGACCGGGCCTCTCGCCGGTCGCCGTGGCGGTGGAGGTGGCGGGGGCGTTGGGCCTGCCGCGCACACCGGGGCTGGCGGATTCGCTCTTCGCCCATGACGGGCAGATCACCAAGCGCCCGGTGCGCGCCCTCACATTATCCGCCCTGGCCCCCCGGCCCGGCGAGCATCTCTGGGATATCGGGCTGGGCGCGGGGTCGATTTCGATTGAATGGCTCCTGGCCGCCCCCCGCACCAGCGCCAGCGGGGTGGAGGCGGATGCCGCCCGCGCCGCACGGGCGCTGGAGAACGCCGCTGGCTTCGGCGTCGCCCAGCGCCTGCATGTTCTGGAGCGCCGCGCCCCGGACGGGCTGGAGACTCTGGCGCGGCCGGATGCCATCTTCATCGGCGGCGGCGCCAGCCAGGCGCTGCTGGAACGGCTCTGGGCGCTGGCCCCCGCCGGCACCAGGCTGGTGGCGAATGCGGTGACATTGGAGAGCGAGGCGCTGCTCACCGCCTGGTCCGCAGAGAAAGGCGGTGCGCTGCTGCGTCTGGAGCTGGCCGAGGCCGCAGCTTTGGGGGGGCAAGCGCGGCTGGGTGCCGGCCAGGCCGATCGTGCAATGGAGTGTCACGTTATGAGGGTGGCGGGGTTTGGCCTGCGTGCCGCGGTGCGCACGGAGTCGCTGCGCGCCGCGCTGGCGGCGGCGGGGGGCGAGGTGCAGGCCCTGGCCGGGA
>NZ_JH976210.1:335680-344989 GCF_000306035.1 Acidocella sp. MX-AZ02 | reverse complement strand
GGCGGCGCTGGCCGGCATCGAAACACTGAGCCGCTCCGCCCGGGCGCTGGCGCGCTACGGTGTGGGCAGCCTGGCGGAAGCCTGCGCGCTGCACGCCGCCGGGCCGGGGGCGAGGCTGCTCGGCCCGCGTGTCGCCTCGCCCGACAGGCTGGCAATGGTGGCGATTGCGGAAAGGAACGACCCATGATCGTGCATTTCATCGGCGCCGGGCCGGGGGCCGCGGATCTGCTGACATTGCGCGGGCGGGATCTGATCGCCGCCTCGCCGGTCTGCCTCTATGCCGGCTCGCTGGTGCCCGAAGGGGTGCTGGCGCATTGCCCGCCCGGGGCGCGGATCGTGAACACCGCAAGGCTCTCGCTGGACGAGATCATCGCCGAGATCCAGGACGCCGCCGCCAGGGGGCTGGATGTGGCGCGGCTGCATTCGGGGGATCTCTCGGTCTGGTCGGCCATGGGTGAGCAGCTGCAAAGGCTGCGGGCGCTTGGCATCGCCTATGATGTCACCCCCGGCGTGCCCGCTTTCGCCGCCGCCGCCGCCAGCCTGGGGGCGGAGCTGACGCTGCCGGGCATCGCGCAATCCCTGGTGCTCACCCGCCTGGGCGGCCGCGCCTCGCCGATGCCGGATGGCGAGCGTCTGGCCGCCTTCGCCGCCACCGGGGCGACCTTGGCGCTGCATCTCTCCATCCATCGCCTGGCGGATGTGGTCGCCGAACTCACCCCGTTTTACGGGGCGGATTGCCCGGTGGCGGTGATCTGGCGCGCCTCCTGGCCGGATCAGCGCGTGCTGCGCGGCACGCTGGCGGATATCGAGGCCAGGATGGAGCCAGAGATTGACCGCACGGCGCTGATCCTGGTCGGGCGGGTGCTGGGGGCGGAGGGGTTTGAGCGCTCGCGCCTCTACGCCCCGGATTATGACCGCCGCTACCGCCCCACCGGCCCCGCGCCGAGATTCCCCGAATGAAGGGGCTGCTGATCGCCGCCGCTGCCTCCGGCGCGGGCAAGACCACGCTGAGCCTGGGCCTCGCCCGCGCCTTCACCCGCCGGGGTGTCACCGTGCAGCCCTACAAATCCGGCCCGGATTATATCGACCCCGCCTTTCTCGCCGCCGCCACCGGCCGGCCCTGCTTCAACCTGGATAGCTGGGCGATGGGGGCGGGGGAGATCGGCGCGCTGGTGGGGCGCGCGGAGGGGGCCGAGCTGGCGCTGGCTGAGGGCTCGATGGGGCTGTTCGACGGGGTGGCGAGTCGCGGCGCCAGCGGCCATGGCGCCTCCGCCGAGATCGCCGCGCTGACCGGCTGGCCGGTGCTGCTGGTGCTGGATGTGCGCGGCCAGGCGCAGACGGCGGCCGCCATCGCCTCCGGGCTGGCGCGCTTCCGGCCGGGTTTGCCGGTGGCGGGCGTGGTGCTCAACCGTGTCGCCAGCCCGCGCCATGAAAAACTGCTGCGCGCCGGCATGGCGCAAGCCGGGTTGCGCGTGTTCGGGGCACTGCCGCGCCAGGAGGATGTAAAGGTGCCGGAGCGCCATCTCGGGCTGGTGCAGGCGCAGGAGCTGCCGAAGCTGGCGGCGCTGCTGGACAAAGCCGCCGATCTGGTCGGCCAGTATTGTGATCTGGACGGGTTGCTGGAGGCCGCCGCCGGGCAGGCTTTGCCGGCCAGCGCCCCCCTGCCCCGCCCGCCTGGCCAGCGCATCGCCCTGGCGCGGGATGCGGCGTTTTCCTTTCTCTACCCGCATCTGCTGGAGGGCTGGCGGGCGGCGGGGGCGGAGATTCTGCCCTTCTCGCCGCTGGCCGACGAAGCCCCGGATGAAAGCGCCGACATCTGCTGGCTGCCCGGCGGCTATCCCGAGCTGCATGCCGGGCCCCTGGCGGCGGCCGGGCGGTTCCTGGCCGGCTTGCGGGATTTCGCGCAGACCCGGCCGGTGCATGGCGAATGCGGCGGCTATATGGTGCTGGGCGAAACGCTGGAGGATGCGCAAGGCCAGCGCCACGCCATGGCCGGGCTGCTCGGCCTTGCCACCAGCTTCGCCAAACGCAAGATGCATCTCGGCTATCGCCGCGCCCGGCTGCTGGCCCCGATGCCGGGGCAGGAAGCGGGCGCGGATCTCGCCGGGCATGAATTCCACTACGCCTCCATCCTCGCCCAGCCCGACGCGCCGCTGGCGCAGGTGCGCGATGCTGAGGGCGCGCCGGTGCCCGAAACCGGCTCCCGCCGGGGCCATGTCAGCGGCAGCTTCTTCCACCTGATCTCCCGGCTGGAGAGCTGATGCACAGCCTTGTTTTGATCGGCATCGGCACCGGCAACCCGGATCATCTCACCTTGCAGGCGATCAAGGCGCTGAACGCGGCCGACATCGTGATGATCCCGCGCAAGGGGGCGCAGAAGGCGGATCTGGCGGCGCTGCGCCGGCGGATCTGTGACGAGGTGATCACCAACCAAGCCACCCGGCTGGTGGAGTTCGACCTGCCGGTGCGCGACGAGGCGACGCCGGATTACCGCGCCCGCGTCGAGGACTGGCATGACGAGATCGCCCGGCGCTGGCGGCAGGTGCTGGAGCGCGCCTTGCCGCAAGGTGGGCGGGCGGCGCTGCTGGTCTGGGGTGATCCCTCGCTCTATGATTCCACCCTGCGCATCGCCGGGCGGCTGGCGCTGCCGGTGGAGGTGATCCCCGGCATCACCTCGATCCAGGCGCTCACCGCCGCGCACGCCATGGTGCTCAACGAGATCGGCGCGCCCTTTCTCGTCACCACCGGGCGGCAATTGCGTGACCATGGCTGGCCGCCCGGGGTGGATACGCTGGTGGTGATGCTCGATGGCGGCTGCGCCTTTCAGAGCCTGGACCCGGCGGGAATTTGGATCTGGTGGGGCGCCTATCTGGGCATGCCAGAGCAGATCATCCGCCAGGGCGCGCTGGCACGGATCGGGCCGGAGATCATCGCCACCCGGGCGGCGGCCAGGGCGGCGCATGGCTGGATCATGGATGTGTATCTGCTGAGGAAGACCGCCGGGTAAACAAAACGGGGCGTTCCTTGCGGAAACGCCCCGTTTGGTTGGTCTCGGTCTCCTCGGCGTGGCCACCGAAGAGCGGCAGGCTCTAGCCGCGCAGCGCCTTCGGCAGCGCGGTGATCGCATGGTCGATCAGCGCCGCATCACTGTCGTTGCTGACGCTATCGCGCAGCAAGGCGGTGGAGGCGGCGGTGGCGATGTCGATCGCGGCGGCGCGAACCTCCTTCACCGCGGCGGATTCGGCGGCCTGGATGCGTTCCAGCGCCATCTTCTCGCGCCGCTGCGCCGTGGCCTGCGCCTCGGCCGCCAGCTCGGCCGCCAGACGCTGCGCCTCGGCATGCGCCGTGGCCAGGATGTGGCGGGCATCTTCCTGGGCCTGGGCCTGCTTCTGCTTGGCCTCCGCCAGCATCGCCTCGGCCTCGGCCTTCAGCTGCGCGGCTTCGTCCAGCGCCGCCTGCACCGCCTTGGTGCGGGCGTCCAGCAGGCCGCCAATGCCCTGCAGCACCTTGCGGCCGGCAATGACCGCGAAGATGACGATGGCAATGAAGACCCAGAAGGTTCCGTGCGCCCAGAAATGGGCGTTGAGAGCGTCATACTGCATGGCTTAGGCCGCCTTGCGGGCCGCCAGCGCGTCTTCGACACGCTGCGACAGCTCGCTCTGTTCCGGCACGGCGCCGGTGAGTTTGAGCAGGATCTCGGATGCCGCTTGCGCCGCCACCGGCTTGATCGCCGCCATGGCAGAGGCACGCGCCGCCTCGATCCGGGCTTCGGACTCGGCGAGCTTGGCCTCCAGCTCCGCGTTCAGCGCCGCTGCCTTGCTGGCAGCCTGCGCCTTCGCATCCGCGACCGCCTTCGCCACCTCGGCCTGGGCATTGGCCCGGGCGGACGCCAGCGTGGCGGTCAACAGCGCCACCGCCCGGTCTGCATCCTGCTTGGCGGCACGGGCCGCCGCCAGGTCGCGGGCGATGATGGCGGCGCGGTTTTCCAGAACCTTGCCCATCTGCGGCAGGCCCCAGCGCGAAAGCAGGAGGTAAAGCACCACCAAGATGACCGCCATCCAGCCCACCTGATCAAGGGTGAGCGGGTTGGAGAAATCCATCTGCGGCATCTTGCCCTCGGCCAGCGCGGCGGAGGGGGCAAGGGCCAGCAGCAGAGCGGTGCTGATCCGGCGCATCTTAGGTGAACAGAATGACCAGCGCGATGACCAGCGCGTACAGCGCCACCGCTTCCGTCAGCGCGAAGCCGAGCAGAACGTCGCGGAACATCGCATCGCGGGCGGCCGGGTTGCGGCCGACGGAGGAGACGAACGAGCCGAACAGGTTACCGATACCAACGCCGGCACCGGCGACACCGATGGTGGCGAGACCCGCGCCAACGTCCTTGGCGAGCAGAGCGGCAGACTGAGGATCCATGTAATTTTTTCCTTTTTAGCAGAAACTTATAGGCGAAACGGGAGGAACCGGACCGGCCTTAATGCATATGCACGGCGTCGTGCAGATACAGGCAGGTCAGGATGGCGAAAACATAGGCCTGCAGCCCGGCCACCAGCAGCTCCAAAGCGGCCAGGGCGACATTGAGGCCCAGCGGCACGACAGAGGCGATGGCGCCGAACACGCCGAACCCGGCGGTGAGCAGCAGCATGAAGCCGGCGAAGACTTCCCACATCACATGCCCGGCGGTCATGTTCGCGAACAGACGCACAGACAGCGACACCGGGCGGGAGAGATAGGAGATGATCTCGATCGGCACCAGCAGCGGCAGCAGCCAGCCCGGCACCCCGGCGGGGACGAAGAATTTCAGGAAGCCGAAGCCGTGAATATAGAAGCCCACCGCGGTCGAGAACACGAACACGAACAAGGCCAGCGCCAGCGTCACCGCGATATGCGAGGTGAAGGCGAAGAAATAGGGGAACAGCCCGATCAAATTGCCGAGCAGGATGAAGCTGAAAATGGTGAAGACCAGCGGGAAGAATTTGCGGCCTTCCTCGCCGATCGTGTCCACGCACATATGATGCACGAACTCATACAGCACCTCGACCAGCGCCTGGATGCGGCCGGGCACCAGCGCCTTGGCCTTCAGCCCGATGGCGAACATGCCGACGATGATGATGGCGGCCGCCAACATCGCCTCGTTGGAGTTGGTGAAATTGACCGCGCGCCCGATGGCCCCCAGACCGGTGGTCAGGTCGAATTGTCCCAGCGCGTCGATCGATGGTCCCGCCATGTGTTCTACCCTGCCTGAAGCCGTACTTTTGCCGCTTGCGCGGAGGTTTATCCCAACGTGCCGCTGGCGCGGCACTTAACCGACCCGCCGCTCGCGCGGCGTTTAAACTGTTTTCGCCCCGATTGATACCGGCGCGACTTACCGCCCGCGATCGGCCCGCAAAAGATTGCGCATGCCGGCCGCCAGACCCACCGGGACCATGAGGATCATCAGCCATGGCTTGGTGTGCAAGAGCCTGTCCAGCCCCCACCCGATCACCACGGCGATGACCATCGCGGCCACCATCTCAACCCCCAGCCGCATCGCCAGCTCGATGGCGCGTTGCGCCGAGCCGGCATCGCTCTGCCCTGGCGCCTTGCGCTTGGGACCCTGGGCCGCGTCTTCCGCCGCCGCCAGCCTGTCCTCGAACCCTGGTTTCTCCGGGCCGTCGCTCATGCACCTGCTCCTCGCGGATATCCGCCGGAAGGTTGGGCGGTTGCTATCCTTACCCCCCCGGACTGTCAAGAACGAAGAGGCGTTATAGTGCATGTGCGGCTTTTGTGCCAAAATCGCACAGACCAGACGGTTGACGCGGTTACGACCGGCCCGCCACTTATTCACGAGTCGATTAGTTTTGGGGTCCGCCTTGCCTGTGGAAATGCTGCGCGAATTGCCGCTGGATCAGATCTTGCTCGGTGATGCCGGGACGATGTTGCGCATGCTGCCGGATGCGTCGATCAACTGCGTCTTCGCCGATCCGCCTTATAACTTGCAGCTGCGCGGCGAATTGCGCCGTCCGGATGACAGTCTGGTGGACGGGGTGGATGACGATTGGGATAAATTTACCGATTTCGCCGCCTATGACGCCTTCACCCGGGACTGGCTCTCCGAATGCCACCGTGTGCTGAACAAGGACGGGACGATCTGGGTGATCGGCTCCTATCATAATATCTTCCGCATCGGGGCGATGATGCAGGATCTGGGGTTCTGGATCCTCAACGACGTGATCTGGCGCAAGACCAACCCGATGCCGAATTTCCGCGGCCGGCGCTTCACCAACGCCCATGAAACCATGATCTGGGCGGCGCGCAGCCAGCAGAGCCGGTATAAGTTCAATTACCAGTCGATGAAGGCGCTGAACGACGATCTGCAGATGCGCTCGGACTGGACGCTGCCGCTCTGCACCGGGAATGAGCGGCTGAAGAATAATCACGGGCTGAAGCTGCACCCGACCCAGAAGCCCGAGGCGCTGCTGCACCGCGTCATCATGGCCTCGACCAGCCCGGGGGATGTGATTGTCGACCCGTTCCTGGGCACCGGCACCACGGCGGCGGTGGCCAAGCGGCTGCACCGGCATTTCATCGGCATTGAGCGGCATCCGGCCTATGTGGAGGCGGCCTGGGGGCGGCTGGCGGCGGAGGCCCCGGCCTCGCGCATGGCGGTGGTGGCCCCGCCCTCCGGCCGCGCGGCGCCGCGAATCGCCTTTGGCAGCTTCGTGGAGCGCGGCATCATCCGCACCGGGACCAAGGTGATGGACAAGCAGCGCCGGGTGGAGGCGGAGGTGACGGCCGAGGGCGGGCTGGTGAGCGGGGGGCATCGCGGCTCGATCCATCAGGTCGGCGCGGCGGTGCAGAACGCGCCCTCCTGCAATGGCTGGACCTTCTGGCATTTCGAGCGCGACGGGCAGCTTCTGCCGCTGGATGCGCTGCGCAAGGAAAGCCCCGAGGCGTAATCTGTTCCCGAAATGTTCCACGTGGAACATGAATTTTAACATCGCGTTAGATATAATCGCGCCGGCTATATTTCAGGGTTGTATTTCAGGGTCAAGCCAGGCGGGCGCGGCGGCGCTATGCTCTTTGCAGTGTTCAAAGAGGAAGCCATGCCCGAATTTCTGAAATTCTATATCGACGGCGCCTGGGTTGACCCGGTGGCGGCCAAGCGGATTGCGGTGATCGACCCCTCCACGGAAGAGGTGTTCACCGAGATTTCCGGCGGCGCCGAGGCGGATGTGAACAAGGCGGTGGCGGCGGCGAAGAGGGCCTTCAAGGGCTTCTCGCATAGCACCGTGAAGGAGCGGCTGGAGCTGCTGGAGAGCTGCCTCGCGGTCTATAATAAGCGCTTCGAGGATATCGCGCAGGCTTGTGCGCGGGAGATGGGGGCGCCGATCGGCTTTGCCAGGGAGGCGCAGGCCTGGGTGGGGCAGCAGCATTTCATGGCCACCATCGAGCGCTTCAAGAGCTTCGCCTTCACCGAAAAGCGCGGCAGCACGCTGGTGGTGAAGGAGCCGATCGGGGTGTGCGGGTTGATCACGCCCTGGAACTGGCCGCTGAACCAGATTGTCTGCAAGGTGGCGCCGGCCTTGGCGACGGGCTGCACCATGGTGCTGAAGCCCTCCGAGATTGCCCCGGTGAATGCGCTGATCTTCGCCGAGGTGATGCATGAGGCCGGGGTGCCGGCCGGCGTGTTCAATCTGGTGAACGGCACCGGGCCGGAGGTGGGCCAGGTGCTGGCGGCGCATCCGGATGTGGACATGATGAGCTTTACCGGCTCGACCCGGGCGGGGACCATCGTGGCGCGGGAAGCCGCGGCGACGGTGAAGCGCGTCTGCCAGGAGCTGGGGGGCAAGTCCGCCAATATCCTGCTGGAGGATGTGGATCTGGACAGCGCGGTGCGCCAGGGCATCGGCGCCTGCTTCATCAATACCGGGCAGAGCTGCGACGCGGCGACCCGCATGCTGGTGCCAGCCCACCTGCATGACGAGGCGGTGCGGATCGCGGTGGATGAGGCGAACAAGCAGACCCCCGGCCCGGCCTTTGCCGAGGGCACGGTGCTGGGGCCGCTGGTGAGCCAGATGCAGTGGGACAAGGTGCAAAGGCTGATCCAGGCCGGAATCGATGACGGGGCGACGCTCGCCTGCGGCGGGCTGGGCAAGCCGGACGGGCTGGAGCGGGGCTATTTCGTGAAGCCGACGGTGTTCGCCAATGTGAAGCCGGGCATGACCATCGAGAAGGAGGAGATTTTCGGGCCGGTGCTCTCGATCATTCCCTATGAGGGGCTAGAGCAGGCCATCGAGATCGCCAATGACACGGTGTATGGTCTGGCGGCCTATGTGCAGGGCAAGGATATGGACAAGGTGCGCCATGTGGCGGCGGAAATGCGGGCGGGGTCGGTTTATCTGAACTACCCGGATTCGGATTTTTGCTCGTCGTTCGGCGGGTATAAGCAGAGCGGCAATGGGCGCGAATATGCCGATTGGGCGATGCATGATTTCTTGGAGATCAAGAGCGTGTTGGGGTACGGGGGGTAGGACGCAAACTGCGCTGGCTCAGAAAACTGAGCCAGCGTTATTTATTTTAGAGGCATCTGATGAAATGCGAGTTATCAACGAACAATTCCATCATATTCCCTGCAATTCAAAAGTTATTCCGAGGCTAGACAACTTATCTCTGATGAGATCTCTAAAATCTGCACTCGCGCTAACCTGCAAATTTTTCCTCTGTACCCCCAAAGACTCAGGAAGCAATTTGTTCAAAGTTTTGATAAACCCCTTGCCATAAATATTATTCCAATTCAGCGTTTGATCGTCGCCCCACAATTCTTGCGTAGTAGGCCCACCTCCGTCGCGCCAAAATTTTTGAATTGCCTCTCGTCGTTTCTCACGAAACTTGGTTTTCAACTCTTCCAGCGTCTCGGAAAATGCTTTCTCAACAAGCTCTTCTGCTTTTTGCTTTGAAATTTCATAAACTTTAGCAACTTGCTCAATCGAACAATGATACGTTTCGACATCGCATAAAGGCGGAGAAAATATCGTCATATCTCTGCTAATGTAATCGGCTCCCCACTTCAGAACTTCCGCTTCAGTTAAAAAATCGCGGTCACGATGAATAACAATTTTTGGTGACTGAGGAAGTAAATCACACATCGCTTTTATTGCGACTGCAGAACCTGCGTTGTTAATGCCGTTATAGGAAATGACCTTCACCCTGTCGGAAAGCAATAATTGATTGATTGCGCTTTCAATAACACCCTTTCCTCTATCTTCTGTACAAATAATACACTCAGCTCCCTTTGAATCGAGCTGGTCGAGGGCACCCAAATCCATTAAC
>NZ_JH976210.1:305520-335580 GCF_000306035.1 Acidocella sp. MX-AZ02 | reverse complement strand
GAAAAAAGTCCAGAAACCGGCAAGAAACTTCAATCACTTGAACCAAAATCCAGGCCCCAAAGCTAAATCAGAAAAAATAAAACCAAGTTTCGGGGTTTTTCAGCAAACTGTTAGGATCGTTGCAAGATCTCGGCAGTCCTCAGATTCAACAAGCCCATCTTTCATCCAAATTATCTTTGCATTCGTATCGGCAGAAGCCAGCAAATGCCGACTGTGCGTCGACACAACAATGGTCGCACCATAATCATTTGAAATTTTGTTAAACGCTTTTGACAAAAGTGACTGGCGCGATGGATGCAAGTGGCTGTCGGGTTCATCGATCAGCAGTAGCGTAGGCTCAAAAAGAGCAACATACGATACGATCTGTAAAATTTGTAGGACACCGGTACCCGCTAGATCCAGGGGCACAAACTTTGATGAATCTAGTGATACTTCAACTTTCAAATAAGTGTCGACGAGTTGGTCGTGATTCAGCCTGATATTAAAGTTACCAACCAAATCAGCCATTAGATCTTCAACTTTAGTTAAAAGATCACGCTCCTGAAGCAGGCGAATCACGTTTCGAAAAACTAGATTTGCATCTCCACCGGCAACTTTTTGAAAAACACTAGCATAGCTCTTGTACTCTTCTCTATGAGGTATACCTGAAATACCCGGAACATACACCGAAAAAAGTTTTTTCGGATCAACAACTATCTGACCGAAATTTGGATAGACTCCTGTTCGATCGACGCCAACACTTCCATAGTTTCTTCCTTTGTATATCTCTATTTTATAACTTGCAGTCGTTTCATCTGACGTAGTGCCAAAGAACTCAACCCGTCCCCTTGAGCCCAGTTTACTGTTTTCATAGGGAGCAAAGTGTCCGAGCGACGTAAATTCTGAGGTGGGGGAGTATCTGACCTCTGACTCGGGAATTACAGCCTCCCCTCGCTGGACTGATAATTTTGCGCATGAGACCGCCATATGAACGGCCTGCAACACGCTACTTTTTCCCGCGTTATTGCCGCCAACCAAGTAATTAACCGCACCCAACGCTAATTCGACACTATCGATTTTTTTGAAGTTGCTAATTTTTATACGTTCGATCTTCATGTCAAAAGCCACCTAGAGTTTAGTTAACTTTTGTTTAAATATAACAGAAGTCAAGATTGTCTCATTTTTTTTTTGGGAATATTGCCCCCCACCCCCAACCCGGCCTAACCTCCCCCCTCAGGAGAAACGCCCACCACGGCCCTATTGGGGTGGCGGGAGGAGGCGCAGAAAAATGGGGTTGGGTGCGGGTGGGGTGCCGCGGGTGGCGTTGTGTGCCACGGCGGGGCTATTGCCGTTATTGCAGGATTTGGGAACGGATGCGGACCGGGTGTTCGGGCCGGCCGGGGTGGATGCGTCTGGCTTGCGGGCGGATAGCGAGGGGGGGCTCGCTTTGTCCTCTTATGTCGAGGTGATGGAGCGCGCCGCGCTGCTGTCCGGCCGGGCGGATTTCGGGCTGCTTTATGGGCGGGATTTTCCGGCCTCCAGCCATGGGCTGGTGGGGGATCTGGCGTTGGCCGCCCCCAGCATCGGCACGGCGTTGCGGCAGTTGACGGATCTGTTTCCCCTGCACCAGCAGGCCAGCGAGGCGCGGCTGGTGGCGGAAGGCGGGTTGCTGCGGCTGGAATACCGGATTGTCGATTGGCGGATTTTCGAGCGCCGGCAGGATGCGGAGCTGACCATCGCGATGTTCCAGAACATCCTGCGCACCGCCTATGGGCCGGGGTTCCGGGCGGAGGAGGTGCAGTTTGAGCACCCGGCCCCGGGCGATGCGCGGGCGCATGAGGCGGTGTTCGGGGCGCCGGTGTTTTTCGGGCAGCGCACGAATGCGATTATTTTCCGCCCTGGCGATTTGACGCGCCGGATGCCCGGCGCGGATGCCGGGCGGTTCGCGGCCTTGGCGGCACAGGTTTATCAGCGCCGGCTGCCGGGCAAGATCGTACCGCTGGAGGCCAGGGTGCGGGCGGAAATCCGCTCGCGCCTGCCCGAGGGGGCGCCGCCGGTGGCGGAGGTGGCGCAGGCTTTGGGGCTGGCGCGCTGGACCTTGCAGCGCCGGCTGGCGGAGAACGGGCTGACCTACGCGCAGGCGGTGCAGGATGTGCGCCGGGCGCTGGCGGCGAGCTATCTGGGCCAGGCGCATCTGCCGATCTCGGGCGTGGCGCAGCTGCTGGGCTATGCCGAGCTGAGCCCGTTCTCGCGCGCCTGCAAGCGCTGGTTTGGCGCCGCGCCGGAGCGGATCCGGGCGCGGACGCTGCAGGCGTGAGACGGCTCAGGGCTGGGCGGCGGTGATCTCCAGCTCGTCATAGCGCTTGAATTTATAGACCAGGGTGGAGACGACCCAGCTCAGGATGAAAATCCCGATGATGATATAGCCGATGGCGCCGAACTGGTCGTTAAGGGCGCTGACATGGTCCCAGAACCAGCCGCCGAGGGCGAATTCCGAGGCGATGAGCCCCAGCCCCTCGATGCCGCCAATGACCAGCGCCACCAGGGCGGAGACCAAGGTGATGGTGAGGTTGTAATAGAGCTTGCGCACCGGCTTGACGAAGGCCCAACCATAGGCGCCGAGCATCAGGATGCCGTCGGTGGTGTCGATGAGCGACATGCCGGCGGCGAAGAGCAGCGGGAAGGTGAGCAGCGGCCAGAGCGACATGCCGTGCAGCGCCTGGGTGGAGGCGATGCCGAGGAGGGTGACCTCGGTGGCGGTGTCAAACCCCAGCCCGAACAGGACACCCAACGCCAGCATGTGCCAGCTGCGACTCACCAGCCGGAAGAGCGGCTGGAACAGCCGGGCCAGCAGGCCGCGCTTGTTCAGCAGCAGGTCGAAATCCTCCTCCACATAGGCGCCGCCGCGCTGGACATGGCGGAAGCTGCGATAGACGGCGAAGGCGATGAGCAGGTTCATCAACGCGATCAGCAGCAGGAAGAGGGTGGAGACCAGCGTGCCGATGGTGCCGGCGATTTCGTTGTAATTATTGAAGCTGTCGGCAAGAGTGACGGTCATTGCCGCGATGACGACGACGCCGATGAGCAGCACCGCGGAATGGCCGATGGAGAAGAAGAAGCCGACGCCGACCGGGCGTTGGCCCTGCTGCATCAGCTTGCGGGTGACATTGTCGATGGCGGCGATGTGGTCGGCATCGACCGCGTGGCGCAGCCCGAAGATGTAGGCCAGCAGAGCGGTGCCGAGCAGCACCGGGTGGTGGCGGAAAGAGAGCAGCGCCCAGAGCCAGGCGCCGATATTGAAGGCGAAGAGGAAGAGATAGATCCCGATCACCTTGGCGCGCAGGCCGGCGCCGGGGGCGCGTAAAGACAGCATGGTTTGCCTCGTTCAACAGCGTTGCCACCGCGAACAAGGCGGGCCCGGCAAAAGACCCACCCACCAGGACACCCCGCCCGATGCGTTCACGCTGACGCTCTCGATGGCAGGTCTCCTGGCTCACGCGTCTCTGCCGGATGCGCCGCCTTCCCGGTTTCCCAGTGGCATGTGGCGCGCGGCTCTGCGCTTACAGTTGCGGGGACAGCCGGGGATTTGCACCCGCGTTCCCTTTTCATCCTCCGGGGAGGAACCATCGGCGCCAGGGTAACGCGGTTGCGGCGGGGTGGGAAGGTGGAGGCTCAGCCGGGGGCGATTTCGATGAGATGGCCGTCCGGGTCGCGCTGCAAGGCGGGGTGCGGGCCTTTGAAGACCAGCCGGTCGGCGGCGAGGTCCGGCGGGTGCGGCGGCGCGTAGGGGGCGGTGTGGCTGTAGGCGAGCAGCTCCACTCCCGGCCCCTCGGCGCCGCGCAAGGTGAGGATGCGCGCGCTGGCGCCGGGCACGCCATCCAGCCGCGCCTGCTCGGGGCCCTGGTTGAGCTGTTCGGCCTGGAGATGCAGGCCGAGCGCGGCATAGACAGGCAGGGACGCATCCGGGCGGGTGGCGACGATGCCGGAATGGTCATAGCCGGGCGGGGCGTCGCGTTGCAGATATTCCAGAGGATGCCCGTCCGGGTCGCGGAATTTCCAGGCGGTCACGCCGCCGGACTCGGGCGGCAGCCGCACCGGGCCGCCGTGCGAGATGGGTTGCGCGCCGGCGGCCAAAGCGCGGGGGGCGGCGGCATGGATATCGGGCGTGAGCAGCGCGATATGCTGAAACAGGCTGGCATTGCCGGGAGCGTTGGCCGGGTAGGCCGCGCCGACCGGCAGGCATGCGGTGAGATCCAGCGTCTGCGCGCCCAGGCGCAGGCGCTGGCGGCGCAGCGCCGAAACACCGAGCAGGTTGGCCAGCGGCACATCCGCCTCGGCGCCGCCTTGCGGTTCAAAGCCCAGCGCGATGTAGAAAGCGGTGAGCCGGTCGAGATCCGAGACATTGCGGGCGACGCGCAGCAGGCTCATGCGGCGCCTCTGCTGTTGGTGTGGAGGGCGAGCAGCCTGGTACCGGCGCAGATGAACAGGCGCGAGAGATGCCGGCCGCCAAAGCAGAGATTGGAGACGGTGTCGCCGATGACGATCTTGCCCAGCATCTCGCCTTCGGGCGAGAGGCAATGCACGCCATCGCCCGCACTGCACCAGAGATTGCCATCGACATCGCATTTGATGCCATCCGCATAGCCGGGGCTGATCCGTGCGAAGATGCGGCCATTGGAAAGCTTGCCGTCCTGCACATCGAAGACGCGGATATGGCGGTCTGTATGCGGGTCGAACTGGTCGCCGGTTTCGGTGACGTAGAGGCGGGTTTCGTCCGGCGAAAAGGCGAGGCCGTTGGGGCCGGTGAAATCGTCCGAGGCGATGCTGAGCGTGCCGTTCGCATCCAGCCGGTAGAGAGCTGGTGGACGTTCGGGGGCCTGCTTGCCGCCTTCGTAATCGGTCATGATGCCATAGACGGGATCGCTGAACCAGATCGCGCCGGTGCCGCGCTGGATGGTGACATCGTTCGGGGCATTCAGCCTTTTGCCGTCATATTCATCGGCAAGGATGCTGGCGCGGCCATCAAGCTCGCGCCTTGTGATGGCGCGGCGATGATGCAGGCAGGAGATCAGCCGCCCTTCATTGTCGCGCGCATGGCCGTTGGCGAAATCCGATGGGGATTGGTAGGTGGTGACGACATTCTCGCACCAGCGCAGCACGCGGTTATTGGGAATATCGGAAAACAGCAGCAACTCCTGATCCGCGAACCAGACCGGGCCTTCGAGCCAGCGGCAGCCATCCGCCAAGGTTTCGAGCTGGGCGTTGCCGAGGGTGAGATGGTTGAAGCGCGGATCCTGGATGTCGTACAGGCTCACTTGAAGTGCCCCGGTTGTTTTTGCGGCTTGGCGTCGATCTGCACGCACATCAGCACGCAGGGCACATCGCCGATGGTGCCGGAGCGGTGGCCGCGCTTGCCGTTCGAGTCCCGGCAATTCTGGTCTTCGCCGAACTGCACATCGCCGGGGCCGAATTCGCGGCGCGTGCCGTCCATCGCCTCCACCCACCAGCGCCCGGAGATCGGCACGATCCATTGCGGCTTGGGATTTTCATGCCATTCGCCGACCCAGCCGACCGGCTGTTCGGTGAAGACGATGGCGCTCTGGCCGGTGAAGAGCTTGTTGTTCCATTGCGGGTCGGCACCGCCGACGCCTTCGAAGCTGAAATTCTCCAGCACGGCCTGGGAGAAATGGCTGATGCCATCTACATCCGTCCAGAGATGCCAATAGGGAACATGCGGCATGGTCGCTCCTTTCAGGGGGATGGCGGCGCGCTATAGGGCGCATTGGAAAGCGGGTGGGTCACGACAGCGCCCAGCCCTACCGGACCGGCGCTGATCACCAGCAGGCCCAGCCCGCCGGCGAGGCAAAGATTCTTGAAGAAATCCCAGAAATGCTGGCGGCCATCGCCGGCATCGCGCCAGAAATGCGGATATTTCCAGAAGGGATGGAAGAGGATGGCGGTGACGACGCAGAAGCCGGCCAGGATGAAGGCGGCGAGACGGTCATGCCAGCCAAAGACGATGCAGAGCGGGGTGAGGGCCTCGATGGCGATGGCAACCACCATCAGCGCCTCGGGAAAGGGCAAGGGCTCGGTTTCCTCCTGCGCCATCGCCTCCCGCCAATGCACGATCTTATCGTAGGCGGAGAGCGGAAACATGCAGACCAGCAGCACCCTGGCGAGGATGTCGGGGGCGGTGTGGAGCAGGAAATTCATGCCAGACGCGCCTCGACATGGGCGGCGACGCGCAGCGCGTTGGCGATGATGGTCAAAGTCGGGTTCACCGCGCCGATGGAAGGAAAGAAGCTGGCATCGGTGACGTAGAGATTATCCAGCTCATGCGCCTTGCAATTGATGTCCAGCACGGCGCTGGCGGGATCGGTGCCGAAGCGCATGGTGCCGGCCTGATGCGAAGTCGCCTCCAGCCCCATCGGCAGCGAGAAATAGGCCAGACGCTCCGACCCCCATTTATAGCTCTTGCTCAAGACCCGCTTTAATTCCTGGCGCAGGCGGCGATGTTCGTTGGCGTTGGTTTCGGTGAAATCCAGCTGCACCTTGCCGTCTTTGTAGGCGATGCGGTTTTCCGGCTTCGGAATATCTTCGCTGGAGAGCCAGAAATCGATGGCGTGGCGGGCCATCATGTCGAAGGGCAGTTTCGGCAGCCAATGCAGCCAGGAGGGCACGGCCTCGCCGAGAATCTGCCCGGTATGCACCTTCGCGCACATCTGCACCAGCCCGAGCGGTGATGGCGTCTCCGGCGTGCCGAAATAGAAATCCGACAGGCCCAATGTTTTCTGGAACACATCGTCATTCGGGGTGCGCATCAGCGCCATCAGGATCGACTGATTATGGCGCATATAATTGCGGCCGACCTGATCCGAGCGGTTGGCGAGGCCATTGGGATGCGCATCGCTGAAGGAGCGCAGGAACAACAGCGCGGAGGAGAGCGCGCCGCAGGCGACGACGACGATATCCGCGCTGAGCCGAGAGGTCTCGCCATCCTGCTCGACCTCGATTGTGCTGATGGCGCGGCCATTCGCGCTGGCGTGCAGGCGCTTTACGTAGGTATTGGTGCGCAGCTCCAGATTCGGGAATTTCGCCAGCGCCGGGTCGACGCATATCACCTGCGCATCCGCCTTGCCGTTGAGCAGGCAGGGAAAGCCATCGAAGGCATCGCAGCGTATGCACACGCTCTCAGGCGTGGGCTTGCCATGCGCCTCGGTCAGCTTGATGCCCAGCGGCATATGGAACGGATGCAGATTCTGCCTGGAGAGACGCGCGGCGAGGTCGCCGATCACCGGCTCGTGCGAGACCGGCGGGTGCGGAAAGGCGCCACGCGGCGGCTCGGTCGGGTCTTCGCCGGCCTGGCCATGGATGCTGAACAGCGCCTCCGCCTCGTCATACCAAGGGGCGAAATCCTGGTAGCTCAGCGGCCAGGCGGGGGATGGGCCGTCCTCATGCGCGAGCAGGCCGAAATCGCGCTCGCGCAGGCGGAACAGAGCCGCGCCATAGACCTTGGAATTGCCGCCGACGAAATAATGCAGGCCGGGATGGAAGATTTTCCCGTCCTTATCCCGCCAATCCTCCCGCGCCTGGTAGGCGCCTTGCATGAACACGGTTTTCGCATCCCAGTTGGCGCGCGCGCGCGGCAGATAATCGCCGCGCTCCAGCATCAGGATTTTCTTGCCGGTGCGCGCCAGACGCTGCGCGAAACTGGCGCCACCTGGGCCGCTGCCAATGACGATGACATCGTAATGCTCAGCCATATCAGACCGCCTCCGAGGATGTCACCGGCGCCGCCGCGCCATCGCCGTCGGCGCGTTTGGCCGCCGGGCCGTTGGCGCGGGTGAGGTTGTAGGCGGAGTTGATCAGGCCGATATGCGAGAAAGCCTGCGGGAAATTGCCGACCTGCCGCTTCGCCCTGGCGTCATACTCCTCCGCCAGCAAGCCGAGATCGTTGCGCAGGGACAGGAGTTTTTCAAACAATTCCTCCGCCTCCTGGAAGCGGCCGAGCAGCACGTAATTATCAACGAGCCAGAAGCTGCAGGCGAGGAACGCGCCTTCATTGCCGGAGAGCCCGTCCGTCCCGGCCTCGGTGCGGTAGCGCAGCACGAAACCTTCGCTGAGCAAATCTTCCTCGATCGCCTTCACCGTGCCGGCGACACGCGGATCATCCGCCGGCAGGAAGCCGGTGAGCGCGATCAGCAGCAAGGAGGCATCAACCTCCTTCGCGCCGTAATATTGCACGAAGCAATTACGGGATTTATCGAAGCCTTTGGCACAGACCTCCTCGTGAATCGCCTTTCGGATGCGCCGCCATTCGCCGACCGGCCCTTCATGGCCATAGTCCTCGACCAGGCGCACCGCGCGGTCGAACGCCACCCAGGCCATCACCTTGGAATGGGTGAAATGCCTTCGCCCGCCGCGCATTTCCCAGATGCCATCATCCGGCTGGTCCCAGATCTTCGCCAGCCGCTCCAGCAATTCCAGAACGAGATTCCATACGCCCTCTTCCTGCGGCAGATTCTGCTTGCGGGCGAAATAGAGCGCGTCCAGCACCTCGCCATAGATATCGAGCTGCACCTGGCCGGAGGCGGCATTGCCGATGCGCACCGGCTTGGAGTTTTCATAGCCGGGGAGCCAGTCCAGCTCATATTCATCGAGCCGGCGCGCGCCATCCAGCCGGTACATGATCTGCAATTGCTCGGCACTGCCGGCGATGGCGCGCGAGAGCCAATGGCGCCAGCGCTTCGCCTCCTCCACATAATTGGATTCGAGCAAGGCGTAGAGGGTCAGCGTCGCATCGCGCAGCCAGCAGAAGCGGTAATCCCAGTTGCGCTCGCCGCCGAGCTGCTCGGGCAGCGAGGTGGTGACGGCCGCGACGATCCCACCGGTTTCGAAATGCGCCAGCGATTTCAGCGTGATCAGCGAGCGCTGCACTTCATCGCTATATTTGCCCGCACCGGGGAAGCGCGCCGCCCATCCGGTCCAGAAATCCTCTGTCTCCGCCAGCGCCGCCTGCAAATCAACCGGCGGCGGTTCGTCGCGGTAGGAGAGCGTCCAGCCCAGAGCGAAATCCATGATCTCGCCTTGTTTGACGGTGAAATGCAGCTGGTCACGAATGGCGCCGTCGGCCGGGCGGATGCTCGATTGCAGCACCAGCTGGTCCGGCCCGACGACGAATTTCAGCCGCCCATCCCCCAGCTGCGTCACCCAGGGGATGGAGGCGCCGTAATCGAAACGCACGCACAAAGCGGCATTCATTTCGATTGTGCCGGAAATCCCCTCCACCCGCCGGCAGAGATAAGAACGCCCTTCCTCACGCGCCATGAAATCGATGAGCTTGGCGCTGCCGCCATCGGTTTCATAGAACGTCTCCAGGATCAGCGTCTTGCCCCGGTAGGCGCGGTGCGAGCGGTGCGCGCCGCTGGGGGCGATGCGCCAACGGCCATTGCTTTCATCGCCGAGCAGAGCCGCGAAACAGGCCGCGCTGTCGAAGCGCGGCATGCACAGCCAGTCCACCGAGCCGTCGCGGCAGACCAAAGCCGCCGTCTCGCCATTGCCGATAACGGCATAATCCTCGATTTTCGCCGCCATGATGTTATCCCCCGTGCGCGAAGCCGGGATACAGCGTCATGCCGCCATCGACGAACAAAGTGGCGCCGGTGACGTAGTCGGACTCATCCGAAAGCAGCCAGGTGACAGCGCGGGAAATATCGTCCGGCTCGCCGATGCGGTTATAGGGCACCAGCTTCATCAGATTATCGTAGGCCTCCTGCGTCGCCCAGGCATCATGGTTGATCGGCGTGCGGATCGCCCCCGGCGCCACCGCATTCACCCGCACCCGCATCGGCGCCACTTCCTGGGCGATGCTGCGCATCATCATGTTGATGCCGCCTTTCGAGGCCGCGTAATTCACGTGGCCGGCCCAGGGAATTTGCTGATGCACCGAGCTCATGCAGACGATCTTGCCCAGCGCCGCCGAGACCTCCGGCTGCGGGCCGCGGCGTTTATATTCGCGCACCGCCGCGCGCACGGTGAGGAACTGGCCGGTGAGGTTGACGCCGATCACCGCGTTCCACTGTTCCAGCGTCATGTCCAGCAAAGCCGCGTCGCGCTGGATGCCGGCATTGCTCAGCACCGCGTGCAGCGTGCCATATTCCTTCACCCCGGCGGCGAACAGCGCCTCCACATCCTCTTCCTTGGAGACATCCGCCTGCACGGTGATGGCGCGCCTTCCCAGCGCTTCGATCTCATGCGCCAGCTCGTCAGCCGCCTCCGGGCTGCCATTATAATCGATCACCAGATCCGCCCCGGCGCGGGCCATGCCGAGGGCCGAGGCACGGCCAAGGCCGGAGCTGGCGCCCGTCACCAGGGCCTTGTGGCCGACCATCGTCTGCGCGTAGGGACGTTTGGCCAGCTGATCCACAATCTGGCGTTGATCGTCGGGCATGATGTGCTCCTTTTTGGACAATGCTGAAAAAGAGGTGGGGCGGTTACAGGCGGGATCAACGCAAAAGCCCCGGCTGTAACCCAACGGAAACATGTAAACCCTGTCAGCTTATGGACATGCGGCGGTCCTCCCGCAGAGGGGCCCGGGTTTGACAAGCCGCCCCCTTCTGCCGGTAGGATCGCCGCAAATTCATGACGCGGAGCGTTTTTATGAGCCATAATATGCAGTTCTTCATCGATGGGGCGTGGGTGGACCCGATCACCCCGCAGGCGATCGAGGTGATCGACCCCTCGACCGAAGAGGCCTTCACCACCATTTCCGGCGGCTCCGCTGGCGATGTGGACAAGGCGGTGGCGGCGGCGAAGGCGGCCTTCGAGAGCTTCTCGCGCACCAGCCCGAGGGAGCGGCTGCAGCTGCTGGAGTCGGTGCTGGCGGAATATGACAAGCGCTATGAGGATATCGCCCAGGCCTGCAGCCAGGAGATGGGCGCCCCGCTGGCCTTCGCCCGCGACGCGCAGGCCTGGATCGGCCAGGCGCATCTGCGCGAGATCGTGCGGGTGATGAAAGAGTATAAATTCGCCTGGATGGAAGGCGACATGCAGATCGTCAAAGAGCCGATCGGCGTGGTGGGGATGATCACCCCGTGGAACTGGCCGCTGAACCAGATCACCTGCAAGGTCGGCCCGGCGCTGGCGGCGGGCTGCACCATGGTGCTGAAGCCTTCCGAGGTGGCGCCGCTCACCGGCATCATCTTCGCCGAGGTGATGGAAAAAGCCGGCGTGCCCAAGGGCGTGTTCAACCTGGTGAATGGCGATGGCGCCAGCGTCGGCGCGGCGCTCTCCGCGCATCCGGATGTGGATATGATGAGCTTCACCGGCTCCACCCGGGCGGGCATTCTCGTCGCCAAGGCGGCGGCGGACACGGTGAAGCGCGTGCACCAGGAGTTGGGCGGCAAATCCCCCAATATCCTGCTGCCGGAGGCGGATTTCGCCAAGGCGGTGCCGCAGGGTGTGGCCAATCTATTCTCCAATAGCGGCCAGAGCTGCAACGCGCCCTCGCGCATGCTGGTGCCGCGCGCCCGCCATGAGGAGGTGGTGGAGCTGGCCCGGGCCGCCGCGGCGAATTTCGTGGTGGGCGATCCGCGCTCGGAGAACTCCAATCTCGGCCCGGTGGTGAGCAAGATCCAGTTCGATAAGATCCAGGGGCTGATCGAGGCGGGGATCGCCGAGGGGGCGACGCTGGTGGCCGGCGGGCCAGGCCGGCCGGAGGGGCTGAGCCGGGGCTATTATGTGCGCCCGACCGTGTTCGCCGGGGTGACGCCGGAGATGCGCATCGCCCGGGAAGAGATTTTCGGGCCGGTGCTCGCGATCATGCCCTATGACAGCGAGGAAGCCGCGATCGCCGAGGCGAACAACACGGTGTACGGGCTGGCCGCCTATATCCAGTCCGAGGATCTGGCCAAGGCACGGGCGGTGGCGAGCCGGATGCGCGCCGGGACGGTCTATATCAACGCCCCGCCGACGAAGATTTCCGCCCCCTTCGGCGGCTTCAAGCAATCCGGCAATGGCCGCGAATGGTCGCATTGGGGGCTGGATGAGTTCCTGGAGATCAAAGGCGTGGTTGGGTACGGGGCCTGAGGGGAGCTATCGATGAAGCTCGACGCCACCACCATCGCCACGCTGGAGGGCATTTCCACTGCCACCCTGACCACGGTGCTGCTGAAGAAAGGGCTGCGCAATGTCTGGCTGCGCGGCACAAAGCCGCTGAAGGCGGGGCAGACGCGCCTGGTCGGCCCAGCCTTCACCCTGCGCTTCGTGCCGGCGCGTGAGGATCTGGCCACCCCGGCCTCCTGGGCCTCGCCGATCTCCACCCGTGCCGCCATCGAGGCGATGCCGGAGGGCTGCATCGCCGTCGTCGATGCGATGGGCGTCACCGATGCCGGGATTTTCGGTGACATACTCTGCCGGCGCATGCGCCTGCGCGGTGTCGCCGCGCTGGTGACGGACGGGGTGGTGCGCGATGCCGCCGGGGTGCTGGCGAGCGAGCTGCCGGTCTGGTGCGCCGGCATCGCCGCCCCGCCTTCCGTCGCCGGGCTTACCTTCGTCGGCTGGCAGGAGCCGGTGGGCTGCGGCGGCGTCGCGGTGTTCCCGAACGACGTCATCGTCGTGGACGATGACGGCGCGGTGGTGATCCCGCAGGCGCTGCTGGCGGAGGTGGTCGCCATCGCCGTCGAGCAGGAGCGCCAGGAAAGCTGGATCTATGCCCAGATCGAGGCCGGGGCGGCGCTGCCCGGGCTGTACCCGCCGAACGAGGAAAACAAGGCGCGCTATGAGGCGTTCAAGGCGGCGCAGGGGACGTAAAGCCAGCCCAGCACTGCCGGCGAGGGCGCAGGACGCCGCGCCGGCAGCCCTACATGACAAGTAGGCCATACAAGTAGGCCATCCGGCCTCCTCCCATATCGCCCGAAAACGCCAAGAAGCCGCCTGCGGTTTTCCACCCGCCGCGAAAATGTCCGAATTTTTTTCAGGCCTCCTGAAAAAAATCCCTCACCGCCCCTGGCGCGGCCAAAAAACATATCGTTTTCAAACAGATAAAGCATGCGGGCCGGGGCGCTCCCGGTCCCGTTCCGGGCCTTGTTTGTCCCGGGTCTTCACCGCCCCTCCACAGCCTTATCCACAATGTTATCCCGGACGCTGTGGATAAATCATTGCCATTCCTTAAGACTTTCTCGGTAGGGTTGATGTAGGCGGTCTCACTTTAAAAAATTAACTAAAAACTTAGACTTGCATGTCTATATTTTTTTGCATACCCGTAAAGCACGGATTTGCAGTTTCGATAAAGAACCTATATCGTTACCAAAACATAATGGCTGCTGGCAAAAGCTGCCAGACTATGAGCCGGACCGAGAAGGACAAGGAAAGATGGCACGCAGACCCAGCTATGAGCGGCGGCCGACTCAAAAGGAGCGCCGGGATATTGTCGAACAGGCCCCCACCGTTCGGGACGTGATCGAAGCGTTCGGCGGGGTGAAGGATGTGGCGGATACGGTGGGCATCGCGCATCCGTCGGTCTGCCAATGGGTGCGTGAAAACCGCATTCCGCCAGGCCGGGTGAGCGAGCTGGCGAAACATTACCGCGTCACCCGCACCGCCTTGTCGCGTTTCGTGGCGTTGCGCTGAGGGGTTAAGAGACCCGCCAAAAGCTGCTTTTGGGGGATTCGACCGCACCCTGCTGCCTTGCCAAAGCGGCTTAATCCTCGGTCACGCGCCGCCGGCCCGGCACGGTGATCTCGCCGCTGCCCGGTTTGGGCGGTTGCGGGCGCTCACCGCCGCGCGCCCGCCAGGCCTGCAGGCGCCAGACATAGGCCAGCACCTCGGCGCAGGCGCGGTAGAGGGCCACCGGCACATGCTCGTCCGGCTCCACATAGCGATAGACCGCGCGCGCCAGCGGCGGGGCCTCCACCAGCGGGATGCCGAAGGCGCGGGCCCGGGAGATGATCTCCTCCGCCTGCAGCCCCGCGCCTTTCGCCAGCAGCAAGGGCGCGCGGTCCGCGCCCTTCCGGTAGCGTATGGCGCAGGCATAATGGGTCGGGTTGGTGACGATGACGCTGGCCTCGGGGATGCGCTGCATCTGCCGGGCCCGGGCCATCTTGCGGGCGAGCCGGCGCTGCTGGGATTTCACATGCGGATTGCCGGCGACATCCTTCATCTCCTCACGCATCTCGCTGTCGGACATGCGCAGGCTGCGCCGGTGCAGCCAGATCTGTAAGGCCAGATCCCCCGCCCCCAGCACCAGCACCGCCAGGCCGGAGGCGCCCAGCACCTGCAGCACCAGCAGCAGCACGGTCTCAGGGTCCGGCCGCAGCGGCCCGGCGAGGCCCGCGAATTCGTCGTGATGCAGCAGGATCATCAGCCCCCCTGCCCCGCCGATCACCGCGACTTTCAGCAGATTCTTGGCGTTCTCGATCAAGCCGGTGGTGGAGAAGATCTGCGAGAGGCCGCGATCGGGCATCAGCGCCGCGAAATCCGGCATCAGCGGGTTGAGGGTGAAGACGAAGCCGCCGGAGGCGAAGCTGGCCGCCACCGCCAGCAAAGCCAGCAACAGCAGCAGCGGCGCGATATCGTGCAGCATCGCCGCTTCCCAGCCGCTGGCCGCACCCAGCGATGCGGTGCCGGCCTGGGCCAGGCAGCCCGCCATGTCCGCCGCCAGCCGCCCGCCCAAGCCCCCCGCGGCGGTGAGCCCGGCGATGATGATGGCGATGATGATGGCGGCGCGCGGGAAATCCTGCGAGCGGCGGATATTGCCCTTCTCCTGCGCCTGGGCGAGGCGGCGCGCGGTGGGGGCATGTTTCTTGTCTTCCGCGCCGCCCTCAGCCATGGATCAGCCCGCCGAGAGTCTGCATCCCGGCCTGCAGCATGAAGCGCAGCGCGTGGCCGATATAGAACACCGATTCCGTCATCACCCAGAGCCCGCCCAGGATCAGCAGCGGAAAACCGATGGAAAGCAGATTGAGCTGCGGCGCGAACACGGTGGTGAGGCCAATGGTGAGATTGATGCAGAGTGCCACGGCGATCACCGGCAGCGACAGCGCCACCGCGCTGCCGATCAGCATATTGCCGAGCTGCGCATAACCGCCCCAGACGCCGAGATTGGGCAGGCCAACCCCGTGATCGAAGGAATTGAACAGCGCGCTGAACAGCCATTCCACCCCGCCCGCCGCCATGAAGCCGACCAGCCCGGCCCAGCTCATGATGTCATAGAGCACCGGGGTGTCGCCGCTGGCGCCCAGCATCTGCAATTCCGCGAAGCTGAGGCTCATCGACAGCCCGGCGATCTCGCCGACACTGGCGATGGCCTGGACGATCAGCTGCATCACCATGCCGATGGCCGCCCCGAAAGCGATCTGGGTGAGGCCGAGGCCGATCGCGGTGAACGGGTCCGCCGGGTAGGGCGGCAGATGCGGCAGCCAGCCGGCCATGGCCAGGGCGAAGGCGGCAGCGATGATCGCCTTCACCATCGCCGGCATCATCGCCGAGCTGAGCAGCGGGGCGGTGAGCATCAGCCCGGTCAGGCGCAGGAAGGGCCAGAGGAACTGGCCCAGCCACTGCATCACCAGCGCCTGGCTCAGCGCCATCTCAGCCCCAGCTCAGCCGCACCAGCTGCGGCGCATGCGCGATCCAGCTGGTGGCGAAGCGCTCCAGCAGCGGCAATATGCCGAAGGCGCCGGTGAGGCTGAGCCCAATCATCGCCAGCAGCTTGGGCATCAGCGAAAGTGTGGCATCCTCAAGCTGGGTCGCGGCCTGCAGATACCCGATGACAAAGCCCATCGCCAGGATGATGCCGATCACCGGCAGCAGCACCATCAGCTCGGTGGCCAGCGCCTGGTGCAGCAGGCGCAGATAAAGCGGCGCCATCAATGGCCCGGCACCGCGAAACTGTTGGCCAGCGTGCCGAGGATCAGCACCCAGCCATGGATGGAGACGAACATCAGCAGCTTCAGCGGCAGCGAGATCAGCGTCGGCGAGACCATGATCATGCCGAGCGACATCAGCACCGAGGCGACGGCGAGGTCGATCAGCACGAAGGGGATATAGATCAGAAAGCCGATCTGAAACGCCGTCTCCAGCTCCGAGGTGGCGAAGGCCGGGACCAGCACGGTGAAGGGCACGGATTGCGGGCTGGCATAATGGTTGCCGGAGAGATCGACGAAGAGATGCAGCGGCTCGGCGCGGGTCTGGCCGAGCATGAAGGCCTGCAAGGGCGGCTGCGCCGCCTGCACCGCCTGCTCGAAGGTGAGTTTGCCGTCCAGATAGGGCTGCAGGGCGTCCGTTTGTTCCTGCTGGATCACCCCGCGCATCACGAACACGGTGAGCGCCAGAGAGAGCGCGATCAGCACCATGTTCGGCGGCGTGGTCTGCAGCCCCAGCGCCTGGCGCAGGATGGAGAGCACGATGATGATGCGGGTGAAGGCGGTCATCAGCAGAATGATGCCGGGCAGGAAGGCGAGCGCGGTGATGACCAGCAGCGCCTGAATGTCGAGCGAGTAGGTGGCACCCTGCTTGCCATTGACCGACTGCACCAAGGCCAGGCCGGAGGCCGGGCTGGCGGCCGGGCTGGCGGCCGGGCTGGCGGCCGACGTGGCAGCATGGGCGAGGGCGACGCCGCCAATGGCCAGCAGCATGAGCCCGGCGAGGAGCGGCTTAAGCCTCATCATCGTCTCGATCATCTGGCCGATCCAGCCGGCCGATGCGCGTCACCCCGTCCCGGCCGATGCCGATGAGAAAACGCTGCCCCTCGATCTCCGCCACCGCCAGCATATTGCGCCCGCCCAGCGACCGCACATGGCTGAGATTGATCTTCTGCGCGGCACTTGCACGCTGGCCGAAGCGCCCGCGCTGCAAGGCCCGCGCCACCCACCAGGCCAGGCCCAGCAGCGCGAAGATCACCAGCAGCGAGGTGAGCGAGGAGGCCCAGAGCGAGGCAGGCGGCATCAAAGACTAATCCTGCACCACGAGATTGGTGATGAAGGCGGCGGTGAAGGGGGCGGTTTGCGCGTAATGGCGGCTCTGCAGCGCGGCATTCACCACCTCCAGGCTCTGCTGCTCGATCTGCTGGCGCACCGCCGGGTCGCTCAGCGTTTTCGCCGATTGGCGCATCAGGATGCCGATGAGCTGGGAACGGATGATCGGCTCGATGGTGGAGAAATTCGCCAGCTGGTCTTCCTTGCCGGTCTGGAATTGCAGCGTCACATCGACGAAATCCGCCGGCGGGTCGCCCGCCTGGTCGGGAATGCTGACGACGAGATCCGCCAGCTGCGCGAAGAAAATCGGGGAGGGTTTGGCGGGCCTGGCGGCTTGCTTGCCGGGCTTGGCGGTCAGGGTCAGGTAGGCATAGGCGCCGCCACCGCCCAGCGCCAGCAGCACGACCGCGCCGAGCGCGATGAAGACCGCCTTTTTCATGCCCCCACCGCCGTCATCAGCGAGGAGAACATGCTGCGGGCGACGCTGATCACCTGCGCCGAGGCCTGGTAGGCCTGCTCGTAATTGCTCAGCAGCACCGCCTGCTGGTCGGAATTCACCCCGCTCTGCGTCTGCAGATTGGCGGTGGCGCTGGTGACGAGATCGGCATTGTCAGTGGCGCTGGTCTGCGCCGCCTGGGCGCCGACGCCGAGATTGGCGCTCAGATCGACCACGCTCTGCTCCAGCGTGCCGGAGGATGTGGTGCCGGCGGCGGTGAAGAGGGCGGCCATGCGGGTGGCGTTGGAGCCGCTCTGGGCGCCGCCCGGGGTCAGGCTCAGCGTGTCGCCGGCGGCGGGGGTGCCGGTGATCGGCAATTGCCAGTAGCTGCCCGCGGCGGCGCTGTTCGACGGATAGGCCACGGCGATGCTGCCCCCCGCCGTGCTGGAGAAGCTGCCGGAGGCGATCACGGTATTCGGCGCGCTGGCGGTGGCGATGCTGTAGGCGGTGGGCGAGGTGAAGGTGACGATGAGGCTCTGCCCGTAATCCGCCGCCGGCACGAGGGCGGCGTTGCTGTTGGGCGTGGTCACCACCGTATCGGTGCCCGGGGTGATGCTGCCGGCATTGTTGTCGACGATGGCGCCGCTGGCTTGCAGCGTGCCCGCACTGGCCACGTATGGGTCGGCGGCGGCGATGTCCTGCGGGGTGGTGGCGGTTACCGCGATGGCGCTGGCGGCATCCGGGGCGGGGTTCAGCGTCCAGCTATCGCCGGTGGCGGGGGTGCCGGTGACCGCCAGCGTCATGCCCGCCACGCTGGGCGGGGTGCCGGTGACGCTGAGGCTCTGGCCGGTGGCCTGGTTCACCGCGCTCCAGCCGCTGCTGCTATAGGTGAGGGTGAAGGGGCCGCCATTGGTGGGCAAGGCGGCGGCGTTCAGCGCGCTGACACTCACCGTGGCGGCGCCGCTATTGCTTTGCGATACGGTGGCGGTGGCGGCCGGCACGCTGAACAAAGCCCCGCCCTGGGCGCCGCTGCTGGTCAGCCCTTGCGCCTGGGCGGTGTTCATGGCGCTGGCGAACACCGTGGCCAGCGCGTTCAGCCCCTGTTGCGCCTGGGCACCGGCCTGGTAGCTGTAAAGCGCGCCGCCGATCGCGCCATCCTCCTCGCCGGCGGTGAGGGTGGTGCCGTCATTGCCGACCAGCACGGTCGGCCCGCCTTTCGCCGTGGTGCCAACGCTCAAGGTTTTCGCCCCGGCCTGGGTGAGCAGCATGGTGCCGCCGGCACTCACCACCACCCCGCCATCCGCCTGCGCGGTGACGGTGACGCCGACCAGGCTGGAAAGCGAATTCAACGCCGCCTGCTGCTGGTCGAGCAGGCTGGAATCATTCGGCGCGCCCTGCAGGGATTTATTGATCGCGGCGAGCTGGGTGAGCAGCCCGTTGGCGCTGGTGACATCGGTGCTCAGCGTCGCGCTCGACTGCGCCATCACGCTCTGGATCGAGCCGCCGGCACTCTGGAAGGCGCTGGTGACACCGCCCGCGGCCGAGAGCACGGTGGCGGCCTGGGCATCGCTGGTCGGCTCCGAGGCCAAGGTGGAGAGATCGCCGAACAAGGTGCTCATCGCGCTCTGCACATTGCCATTGCCGGTGAGCGCGTTGGAGAGCGCGGTGAGCTGGGTGGAGAGCAGGCTGGAGGCGCCGGCGCCGGTATTGGCGGTGCGCAGCTGCTGGGCGGCGAAGGCGCTGCTGGCGCGCGTCACGTTGGGGGCGAGCACGCCCGCCCCGGCCTGGCCGGCACCGGCCGTGGCCTCGGCGGCGCTGACACTCTCCACCGCATAGCCGGCGGTGCTGGCATTGGTGAGGTTGTTGGAGACCGTCTCGATCCCGGCCTCGAACAAAGCCAGCCCGGAGGCGGCGGTGGACAAAGCGCTGCTGATGCCGCTCATGGGGAGGCTACCTTCTGCGTTGCGGTGACGCCCAGCGCATCAAGCACCTGCGCCATCATCGGGGATTGGGAAATGCTGACGATTTTCGCCGCGTAATGGCTGTCGGTCGCGTAGCCGCCCTGCTGCAGGGCGGTGGCGAAGCCATCCACGCTGTCCTGCCCGGCCGCGCCGGGAAACACATCCTGCACGCGGCGGACATAATCCTGCACGCTGGCGCTGGGCGTGGCGTAATCCTTGAAGGCGGCGCTGGTTTGGGTCAGCACGCCATCCACCATCTCGCTGGTGGCCCGGGTGGTGGCTTCATCGCCCGGGGCGGCTTTCATGCCGAAGAGATTATGGCCGGGGGCAGCCGCGCCCCAGCCGGTTTCCAGCGCCGCCTGCGCGAGAATGCCGACCGGCGGCACCCCCAGAGTCTGCGCCGCCTGCTCCACCGCCGGCCAGATCTGCTTGGCGAAGCTCTTGGCCTGGCCGATGAGATCGGAGGCCGCGCCAGACTCGGCCTCCGCCTGCGGGGCCGCCAGCGGGCTTTCGCTGACCGGCGCCATGCTTGCCCCCGGCGCCGCGCTCAGCAGCGACTCCAGCGCGCCGGGGGGCAGCTGCGAGAGGGCCGGGGTGGCGCTCTGCGGCAGCGCGCTGGCCTCGCCATATTGGCGCAACGCCGCCTGCACCATCTGCCCGTCCAGCCCGCCGAAATCATTCTGCGCGATATTCCACAGGAACATGCTCTGAAATTCAGAACCACCGGGGCCGAGGCTGGATGCATCCATGCCGGTCTCGTTCATCGAGGACAGCACCTGGTACCACAGCATGCCGGTCATTTTCTCGACCTGCTGGGTGATCGCCTGGCGCGAGGGCGGGGCATGGCCGGTGGGCGGGATCAGGCTCATCTCAGATCACCTTGATCCGGCCCTTGATCGCCCCGGCCTCTTTCAGCGCCTCGATGATGGCGATGAGATCCTGCGGGCTGGCCCCCACCGCATTCAGCGCCGCCGCCACCTGCTGCAAGGTTGCCGCATGCGGCAGCATGATCACCTGCGCCTTGGATTGCTTGGCGCTGACCGCGGTGTTGCGCACGCCAACCGTGGTGCCGTTGGAGAACGGCCCAGGCTGGCTCACGGCATTCTGCGTCTGGATGCTTACCGTGAGGTCGCCATGGCTGACCACGGCGGGGCCGAGTGTCACACCTTCATTCATCACGATGGTGCCGCTCTGCGCATCGACGATGATCAGCGGCTCGGGCTGCGGCGCGGTGATCGGCAGGGCGAGCAGATCCGCCATGAAGCCGACCGGGCTGGCGCCGGCGGCGGCGGTGACATCCACCTCGCCCGGCGAGACCGCATTGGCGGTGTTGGGGCCGAAGGCGCGGTTGATGGTATCGGCGATGCGCTGCGCGGTCTGGAAGCTGGGATCATCCACCAGCAGCGCGGACATGCCGTTGACGGCGAAGTTCGCGGGAATGCTGCTGGCCAGGATGGCCCCGCCCGGCAGCGTGCCGGTGGTGGGCACGTTCACTTTCGTACTGGTGCCGCCTGCACCCGCGGCAAAACCGGAGACCAGCAGCGGGCCCTGCGCCTGGGCGTAGATATTGCCGTTGCCGCCGCGCAGCGGGGTGGGCAGCAGCACGCCGCCGGCGAGCGAGGCGGCATTGCCAACGGCGGAGACGGTCACGTCGATCTTCTGGCCCTGATGCGCGAAGGCCGGCACTTCCGCGGTGACCATCACCGAAGCGACATCCTGCGGCATCATCGTGCTGACATTGTTCATCGCCACACCCATGTTGCGCAGCATGTTGAGAATGGCCTGCTGGGTGTAGGGCACCTGGGTGGTCTGGTCGCCGGTGCCGGGCAAGCCGACGACGAGGCCGTAGCCGAAAAGCTGGTTCGGCGGCGCGCCCTGCACGCTGACCAGCTCGCCGATCGTCGTCTGCGCCCACGCGGCCGGAGCCAACGCCAAAAGCCCAAGCAGGAGCAGGACGTTCTTCAAAACGGCGAAACCTTGGAGAGAACGCGCTGCAGCCAGGGCACGGTATGCGCATCATTGATCGGCCCGTTGCCGACATATTGCACATTCATGTTGGCGATATTGTCCGAGGAGATGGTGGCGTTGGCGGCGATGTCGTCCGGACTGGCATAGCCGGTGACGACGATGCTGGTGACGTTGCCGTTGATGTTGACATTGGTGCGGCCCTGGATGGCCAGCGTGCCGTTCGGGTCCACCCCGGTCACCACCGCCTCGACCGCGCCGGTAATGTCGTTGGCGGCAACATCCGAGCCGGTGCCGGTATATTGCTGATCCGAGCTGGCGCCGATGGAAGGCGAGAGGCTGCCGCCATTGATATGGCCGAAGCTCATCGGGATGCCCATGAAATTGGTCATCGAATCATTGATGCTGCCCTTGCGGGTCAGCCCGGCATTGTCGCTGTTGCTGGCGGTGGAGCTGGTGACGATGTCGATGGTGATCAGATCGCCGATCTTCCAGTCCCGGCGCGGCGCGTAGAGCGAGCCGGCGGTGCCGCCGGAAAACACCGAGCCGTTCACCGCTTCCGGCTGGGGCTGCACATCCACCGGAAACGGGGCGGGCTTGACCAGCTGCGTCTGCGTCGGCGGGTGGGTGGCGCAGCCGGCCAGCAGCGCCAGCAGCGCCAGAGGCAGCCTAGGATTCATGCGCCCTGCGCGGCGTTGGCCAGATAGCCAAGCTCGGAGCCGACGGAGGTGGCGACCTGGGTGCCGAGCTGGTAGGTGCGCTCGGCCGAGATCATGCTCACCATCTGCTGCACGACATCGACATTCGAGCTTTCCAGATAATCCTGGTTGATCGAACCGAGCCCGTTGGTCTGCGGCGCGCCGACGGTGGGGGCTCCCGAAGAGGTGGTCTGGGCGTAGAGATTATTGCCCAGCGGCTGCAGCCCCTGGGCATTGATGAAGTTGGCGAGCTGGATCTGCCCGACCTGGGTGGAGGTGCTGGAATTCGCCTCCGTCACCGAGACCGTGCCATCCGTGCCGACGGTGACCGAGGTAGCGTTGGAGGGGATGGTGATCGCCGGGATCAGCTGGTCGCCATTGGCGGTGACCAGCTGGCCGCTCTGATTGACCTGGAAGGAGCCATCGCGCGTGTAGGCGGTCTGGCCGGAGGGCAGCTGCACCTGGAAATAACCGGCGCCGTTGATCGCCAGATCATACGGGTTGCTGGTGCTGGTCAGCGTGCCTTGGGTTTCGATCTGCTTGATCGAGGCCACCTTCACGCCGGTGCCCAGCTCCAGCCCGGAGGGGTATTGCGTCTGCCCGGTGGCATCGGCACCCGGCTGCGTCTGGTTCTGATAGAGCAGCGTCTGGAATTCCGGCGTCTCGGATTTGTAGGCGGTGGTGTTCGCGTTCGCCAGATTATCGGCGATCGTGTCCATCATCGTCTGGCTGGCTTCGAGCCCGCTGGCGACAGTGTCGAGGGTCGGGTTCATGCTCTTATCCTTGCGCGAGGAGGGTGTTCAGATCGCTGCTCGCACTGCTCTGGCTTTTCGTCAGCTGTGCCTGCAACTCATAGGATTTGCTGTCATCGATCATCTGCATCATCGCCATCGTCGGATCGACATTGCTGCCGTTGAGATAGCCCTGATGCAAAGCACCATCGGCGGAGGGTACCAGCGGGGCGCCGGGCTGCGCCTGGTAGAGGGAGTTGCCCAGCGGGGTGAGGCTGCCGCTCGGGCTCGCGACCATGGCGATCTGCCCGAAGGCCTGCGCCAGCGATCCGCCGGAGCCGGCGACGACACCGGAGATGGTGCCATCCGCTCCGATCTTGATGCTGGAGAGCTGCGGCAGGCTGATCGGCGTGCCGCCCAGGCCCAGCACCGGGTTGCCGGAGCTGTCGGTGAGCAGGCCGGCATTGGAGATGGAGAGCGCGCCGTCGCGGGTCAGCGCGGTGCCGTTGGCGGTCTGCACCGTCAGCCAGCTATCGCCGGAGAGGCCGACATCGAGATCATCCCCGGTATGGGTCATGCTGCCCTGTTTGAGGTCCGGCCCCGGGAGGGTGGCGACCACCGCCCCGCCCGGCGGCGCGTTCGCCCCCGTGTAGGTCGCGGTTTCCGCCTGCGCCTGCACCGCCGCGTAGCCTGGCGTGTTGGCGTTGGCGATGTTGGCCGAGACCGCCTGCAGCTGCGCGTCGATATCCTCAAGCCCGGACATCGCGGTGAAGAGCGAACTGGTCTGCATCGCGGCCTCTCTAACCTACCGTCAGATCTGCACGAGGCGCTGGGCGTCCTGCTGCTCGGTCTGCAGCACGGAGGTATCGGCCTGGTAGGCCTGCTGATACTGGATCAGCGAGACCAGGAGCGAGGAGGTGGAAGCGTTGGAGGCTTCCAGATAGCCGCCCTCGACCGTGCCGGACTGGCCGTTGCCGGGCGCGTTCACCACCGCCACACCGGAGCTGTTGGTGCTGGCGTAGAGATTGCCGGAGACATCCTGCAGCCCTTCCGGATTGATGAAATTGGCCAGCGCGAGGGTGCCGTTGGTGATGGTCTGCCCGTTGGAGTAGGTGGAGACGAGCTGGCCGGAGGAATTGACCGAGCTGCCGCTATAGGTGCCCGCGGCGTAGCCGTCATTGGTCAGCCCGGCCACGGCGAAATTCTGCGCCGCCAGGCTGGTGCCGGCGAAGTTGAAGCTCAGCGCGGAATTGGCGGCGCCATTGCCCCAGTTCACATTCAGCGTCGCCGGGCTGCCGCTGGCCAGGGTGCCATCGGTGTTGAAGTTCAGCGTGGTGAGCTGCTGCGCGCTGCCGACATTGGTGCCGGCCGAGGTCGCCGGCTGGGCATAGACCGTCCAGCTCGGCGTGGCGCCGCCCGTGGCCTGGTTCTGCACCATATAGAGCTTCACCGTATTGGCGTTGCCCAGCGAATCGTAGGCGACGGTGGAGGTGCTTTCGCTGTAGGTGCTGCGATCCGCCGCGTTGAAGGCGGTGGTGGCGGGGATCTGGGTGTCGCCGGAATTCAGGTCGAGATCAACACCGAGATTGGCGCTGGCGGTGGCCTTCATGGCGCCGGTGGAAACGCTCAGCGCGCTGAGCGTGCCGGAGGTGGCGGCCCCGGTATAGCCCATCACCGAAGACCCGGTGAGGGTTTGCAGCGTGCCGTCGCTGCTGAGCTTGAAGGCGCCATCGCGGGTATATTGCTGGGTGCCGTTATTGGAGACGACGAAATAGCCATTGCCCTGAATCGCCGCATCCAGCCCGTTGCCGGTGCTGGTCAGGCCGCCCTGGGAGATGTTGGTATCCATGCCCTCCGTCGCCGCGCCATAGCCGGGAACGCCGGTTTCGCCGGTCGGGTAGACATCCTCGAACAAGGAGGTCTGGCTCTTGAACGCCGTGGTGCTGGCATTGGCGAGATCGTTGGAGACGGTGTTGAGCCCGGTCTGGGCGGCATCGAGGCCGGAAAGGGCGGTCTGCAAGGACATCAGGAAGCTCCCAGAACGGTGGAAACGGAGGACACAGCCAGCGGCGTGGTGCTGCCAGCGACATTCAAGGTCGGCGAGGAGGAAGAGAGATTCACACCCTCGACCGTGTAGACCGCGTAGGTTGTCGCCTGCACCGCATTGTTCGTGCTGTCATGCGCGGAAATGCTGTAGGTATATTGCTTGCCGGCACTCCCGCCGGTCCAGTGGAAGCTCTGCTGACCGGCCCCCAGCGCGCCCAGATCCATGGTGCCGGCGACCGAACCATTGGCGTTCAGGATGGTGGCGGTAACGTCGCTCGCGGCACTCGGCAAAGTGAAGGCGCCGGTGGCGCTGCCGGATGAATTGGCGGTGATGGTATCGCCCGGCACCGCCACCTGCTTGCCGACCAGATCCGCCGCCTGGCCCATCTGGCTGGCGGCGGTGACGCTTTGCAGCGTGCTCACCTGGGTATTGAGCTTGTTCACCCCATCGACGGTGGCGATCTGCGCGAATTCCGAGGCCATCTGCGTCGGGTCGGCCGGGTTCATCGGGCTTTGATATTGCAATTGCGCTGTCAGCAGCTTGAGAAAATCATTCTGCGTCAGCGCGCCGGCGGCCGAGCCGGAGCCGGAGGAGGCGCTGGTGCTGGCGGTGGTCGAGGCCGCGACGGAGGCGGCGTTGACGCTGCCGGTGGCGCTGGTGGCGAGCGAGGTCATGGTCAGGACACCTGGAAGGATTGGATCATCTGCTGGTCGATCCGGCTGGCCTGCTCCAGCACCGCGACCGAGGCGGAATAGCTGTTGGAGCTGTCGATCATGTTGACCATCTCCTGGGCACGATCGACATTCGACCCGGTGACATAGCCTTGCGCATTCGCGTAGGGGCTGGAGGGATCGTAGGTCTGGTGCGGGGCGGCGGCACTATGGTCAACACCCAGAACGCTCACCCCCAGCGCGGCGCCGCTGCCCGCATCCACCACAGGTGCGGCCTCGAACACCGGCTCCTCGGCGCGGTAAGGCTGCGCGCCGGGCGCGGTGGCGGTATCGGCATTGGCGAGGTTGGAGGCCACCGCCGACATGCGCAGATTCTGGGCATCCAGCGCGGAGCCGACGATGCTGAAAATTCCGGTCATGCGCGCTCTCCTTTAAAGCTCAGGTGCCGTTGGGGTTGGGCCGCAACGCGGTGATCAGATCGGCCGTGGATTGGCGCAGGAAGGTCGAAGCACCCTGCATCATCTCGCCATTCTGCGCATCCTCGACGCGCTCGGCATCGAGATCGACATCATTGCCGTTGAGGCCGACCGTGGCATCGGCGCGGTACTGCGCCTGCGGCGTGGCCCCGGGGCTCTCCAGCTGCTGCGCCAGGGAGGCGGTGAAATCCACGTCCGCCGCCTTGAATCCGGGCGTGTCCGCGTTCGCGATATTATTCGCGATCAAATTCTGGCGATCCTGCGCGACATTCAGGACGGCGCCGTAGAAGGAGAGAAATCCGGGCTGCATCTCGCCCGAAACCTTCACGAAATGTTAGAATTTAGCAAGACAAAAAGCGGTGACAAATGCCGTATTCCACAGAAATCTATTTGGTGTGTTCACAAAGCATTTTGGCCTACCTACACGAGACACAAAACATAATATCATTTATTCGACAAAACAGCCTCAAAAAACTAATAAATCTACAAACCAAATGTAGGCTGAATGATTTGTGTGGATAGAACCTACATTAATCCGTGAAGTCGGCAGATAATCCTTGCCCTGGGCACGCGGCTAAATTATCCAACAGACCGTTATCTAACGATTCAGTTAGTTTTGGGTAAGGATCGTTATCCATGAGCATCGGTGCCATTCTGCCTGTTACCGCCGGCCTCGCCACGGCCGGCGCCTCACAGCCCGCGACGGGGGCGGATGGCAGCTTTCTCGACCTCGCCAATGCGGCGTTGCAGGAGGTTTCGGGCGCGCAGGCGCAGGCCGGCACCGCTGAGGCCAGCTATGCCGCGGGGGTGCCCGGCGCCAGCCTGGCGCAGGCGCTGGTGGCCAGCGACAAGGCGGAGACCGCCTGGAGTGCCACCGTCGCGGTGCGCAACGAAGCCGTCTCGGCCTACCAATCGATCATGAATATGCAGTTCTGAGCCGATGGCCGATTGGCGCACGCAGCTCGTTCGGGTGCGTACCCAGGCCGCGCAGGCGCCGCGCCTGCTGCTGGCGGGCGGGGCTGTCATCGCCGCCTCGGCGGCGCTGGTCGGCTGGCTGGAATTCTCCTCGCCGCCCTACGCGGTGCTGCAGGAGGGATTGAGCCCGGCCGAGGGCGGCAAGGTGATCGCGACGCTGCAGAAGCTCGGCATACCCTATCAATTGCGCGAGGCCGGGGATGTGATCCTGGTGCCGGCCCCGCAGCTGGCGCAGGCCCGGCTGCAGCTCGGCGCCGCGCAGGTGCCGGGCGATGATGTGAATAATGCCTGGACGCAGGTGGAAAACGCGCCGATGACCGCCTCCGACCAGGCGCAGCAGGCGATGGGCAACCAGGCGCTGGAACTCTCGCTGCAGCATTCCATCGAAGGGCTGCAGGGCGTGCGCGCGGCGCAGGTCTTTCTGGCGATCCCGGCGCAGACGCCGTTCCTGGCCGACCAGCCGAAACCCTCCGCCTCGGTGGTGATCGACGCCGCGCCCGCCGCCGCGCAGGCGCAGGGTGTGGCGATCGCCGGGCTGGTCGCCGGCGCGGTGCCGGGGATGACGCCGGAGCAGATCACGGTCGAGACCACCGCCGGCGCCACGGTGTTTCCGCAGACCGGGGCGGCCGGCAACGCCGCCCAGCTCGCCACCACTGGCGATATCGAGGCGCAGGCCGCGGCGCGCGTCGCGGATATTCTAACCCCGCTGGTCGGCGCTGGGAATTTTCGCACCGGCATCAGCGCGGATGTGGATTTCACCCAGGTCCGCACGCATCAGACGCTCTATGGTCCCGGCCATCTGGTGCAGCACGCGGTGCAGGACAGCTCCCAGCAGAGCGGCGCCACCCAGGAAGCCGCCATCGGCATTCCCGGCGCGCTCTCCAACCAGCCGCCGGCCGCCACCACCGCCAATCCGGCGCCGGTGCCAACCCAAGCCGGCGGCGCCCCGGCAACCAGCCCCGCCACTACCGCCAGCGCCCAAGGCGCGCAAAGCCCGCAGCAGGTCAGCAGCCAGCAGGACCAGACCTACCAGAACGATGTCAGCGACAGCGACATCACCCATCCGGATTGGGCGGTGAAGGGCATCGCGGTCTCGGTGGTGCTCAACCAGGCGGCGCTGGGCCAGCTTTCCACCGCGCAGGTGAAGAGCGCCATCGCCAGCGCCTTCTCCTATCCCGCCGTCAGCGTGAATGTGCTGGCCGCGCCCTTCCATGCGCAGCCGATCGGCAGCGGCGCGGTGCTGGGAGAGTCCAGCGGCGCCCTCACCCATGCGGCGCTGGAGCTGTTGGCGGCCTTGTTCGTGCTGTTGGGCCTGGCGCTGCCGCTCTCGCGCCGGCTGAAGAGTGTGGATCTGAAAGCCATCCTCACCCCGCCGCTACCGCCACCGCCGCCAGCACCGCCGCCGGTGCTGCGGCCGGAGATGATCACCCCGGCGGTGAATTTCACCCCGCTGCGTGAACAGGTGGCGCAGAATCCGCGCGGGGTCGCCAGCCTGCTGCAAAGCTGGGCCGATGATACGGAGGGGAAGGAGCGATGAGCGTTACCGCCTCCAAACCTACCGTTAAACTGGCTCCGATGCCGCCGGCGGATCCGCTGAGCGGCGTCGAGCGTGTGGCGGTGGTGCTGCAGGAGCTGGGCGAAGAGGCCGCGGCACTGGTGCTGCGCGAGATGGACGACGCGCTGGTGACCAAGATCTCGACCGCGATGACGGCGATGCGCAACGTGCCCTTTGGCCTGCGCAACCAGGTGATGCAGCGTTTCGTCGCGGATATGGGCGAGCAGGGCCTGAGCGGCCCGGCGCTGAAATTCCTGCACCGCACGCTGATCAACGCCTTCGGCGAAGCGCAGGCGCGTGAGATTTTGCGTAGGCTGGCCCGCCAGAACGCCACCCGCGCCTTCCAGCTGCCGGCGCAATGCGACCCGCAGACCCTGGCGGTGCAGATGGCGAATGAGCGGCCGCAGACCATCGCGCTGCTGCTGGCGCATATTCCGCAGGAAATCGCCGCCGAGATGCTCACCTTCCTGCCCGAGGAGCTGGCGGCGGAAGCGCTGTATCGCTTCTCCATCCTGGATGTGGTCTCGCCCAACGCGGTGCTGGAATTGCAGCAGATGGTCGATGAGATGATGCAGGCGGCGGCCTCCGGTGGCAAGCGCGTCGCCAATCTCGGCGGGCCGAAGCTGGCGGCGGAAATCCTCAACCAGCTGCAGGCGGATAAGATGCAGCAGGTGCTGGGCGGCATCGAGGCGCATGACAGCCCGACGGCGGAAAAGATCCGCGAGAATTTGTTCACCTTCCCGGATCTGGTGCGCCTGCCGGATGCGGCGTTGCGGATGCTGCTGCGCGAGATCTCGCCGGAGCTGCTGGCCCCGGCGCTGCGGCTGGCGGATACGGAGCTGAAGGAGCGCTTCTTCGCCAATATCTCGGCGCGCCAGCGCGAGGTGCTGAACGAGGAGCTGACCGGCGGCCCCGGCCTGCGCCGCGCCGATGTGCTGGCGGCGCAAGCGGAAATCGTCGCGGTGGCGCTGCGGCTGGCGGAAGAAGGCAAGATCGCGGTGCGCGCCAGCGAGGAGCTGCTCTGATGCAGGCGCTCCCGCCCAGCAACGCGATGCCGGCCGAGAGCGGCTATAATATGCAGAGCGCTGGCATCCAGAGCGTCTCCCCGCAGAACGCCACTTTCTACATGCAGAGCGCGCCGGCCGACGCCGCGCAAAATGCCGGTGGCGCGTCCGATGACTGGAGCAGCGCCTTGCAGACGGCCCAGCAAAGCAGCACGCCGCCTGCCCCGCAGCCTGCCGCCGAGAGCCGTGACGTCACACAGAGCCGCGACAGCGCGCCGCCGACCGACCAGCCCGCCACCGGCCAGACGCCCGCCAGCCCCACCGACTCGACGACTCACGCCGCCGCCCCCACCGCCAGCGACGCCAGCCAGAGCGCTGGCCCGCATAAGCATGAGGATGGCAGCGACAATAACGGCCTCGGCGCGCTCGCCGCTTTGGTGCTGGGGGTGGCGAGCGGCCAGAGCCAGCCCGCCGCCCCACCCAGCAAGACCGAGAGCAAGGCGGACAGCAAAACCGCCAGCAGCGCCGCCGGCAAGAGCGAAGTCAGCGCGCCCGCAACCGGCAACGCCGCCAGCAGCGGGACCGCCAAATC
>NZ_JH976210.1:294396-305420 GCF_000306035.1 Acidocella sp. MX-AZ02 | reverse complement strand
GACAGCGCCCTGCCCGGCACCGCCAGCCTGCCCACCACCAGCACCACCGCCCCGCTGCCTGCCGCCCTGGCCATGGCCGCCCCTGGCGGCGCCCAGGCCAATGCCACCACCACCCAGGCTGCCACCACCACGCCCGTCACCGCCAGCACCGGGATGGAGGCGACCTCGCTCGCCCCCGCCGCCCTCGCCGCGACGGTCTCGGCTTTGCACCAGCACGGCCAGTCCCAGGCGACGCTGCGGCTCGACCCGCCGGATCTCGGCCAGCTCACCATCAATCTCGGCCTTAGCGCCACCGGGCAGCTCAACGTCACCTTCATCCCCAGCACCGCCCATGCCGCGCAGGCGCTGCATAACGGCATGGACGGGTTCCGCCAGGCGGTGGGCAATGCCGGGCTCAGCCTCGGCCAGGCGGATGTGAGTTCCGGCGGCCAGGGCCAGCAGGCCCCCGCCCAGCCGCAAGTCCAGCGCCCGGCGCAGAGCGCCAGCGCCGCGCCGGCCTCCGCGCCTGTGACCACCGATACCGGGGTGCGCGCCTATGCTTGACGCCCCCAGCGCCTTGCTGCGCGACCCAACCGACATCAAACCGCTGGACCTGCTCAACCATGTCCGCGCCCCGGGGCTGCGGCCGGGGCTGATGGAGACGCTCTCGGCGCGCTTCATGCGCCAGATCGCGCTGGCTTTGTTCAAGACCACCCGCAGCCCGGTCTCGCTGCTCTCCAGCAAAACCGGCATCGCCCCGCATGAGGCGGTGCTGGAGCGGCTGCCGGATGTGCTGCTGGCCGGCCATGCGGATCTCGCCCCCTTGCGCGGGCGCGCGCTGCTGGCGCTGGACGGGGCTTTGCTGGGCGCCATCGTCGATGGCATGTGCGGCGCCTCCATCCCCTCCAGCGCCCCGGCGCATGATCTTTCAGCGATGGAGCTGCGCATCGGCCGGCAGTTGATCGAGGCGGTGTATAAATCCGCCTCCGACTCCCTCGCCCCGCTCGGCATCGCGCCGCTGCTCGCCTCCAGCTACGAGACCGCGCATGCGATGCTGGGCGTCGCCGAGGCGCAGGACTGGATGATCGAGATCACCGGCCAGTTCGAAACCGCGCTCGGCCAGGGGCGCATCACCATCGCCCTGCCCTTCGCCCCGCTGGATGCGCTGGAGCAGAAGCTGCTGGCGCAGAGCGGCGCGAATGCCCGCAACGCCGCCGATGAGGGCTGGGCCGCGCGCCTGGCCGCCAGCAGCGAGGCGGTGAAGCTGCCGCTCTGTTTCGAAATCGCCCGCGGGCATCTGCCGATGTCGCTGGTCAGCGCGCTGCGGCCGGGCGCGCTGCTGCCGCTCAGCCTGCTGCCGGAAGCCATCGCCGTCTCCGGCGGGGTGGATCTTTTCCGGGCCGAATATGGCCAGTTCGAAGGCGCCATCGCCTGCCGGGTGAGCCCCGGCCAGGACCTCCAGAAGGGACAGACCATGACCGACACCCCCCCCGAGATCGCGCTTGAACCGCTGAGCCCGTTGCCCGGCCAGGGCCACGCGCTGGATGGCAGCAAGCTGCTCGACCGCGTGCAGGTGGCCATCGCCGTGGAGCTGGGCCGCGCGGCGCTCAGCGTGAAGGAGATGCGGGCCTTGCGCCAGGGCCAGGTGATCGCGCTGGACCAGCGCGTCGGCGAGCCGCTGGTGATTTACGCCAACGGGCTGAAGCTGGCGCATGGCGAGGTTGTCGCCATCGGCGATGGCGAGCGCTACGGCATTCGCATCACCGGCCTGGCCGGCGAGGCCGAAGCCGAAACCGAGCCGCAGCAAGAGGCGGCCGAATGACCAATAGCGATGTCGATGCCGGCGCCTGGATCGCCTTTGCGGAGCTGGCGGGGCCGATCCTGCTGCTGCTGCTGGTGATCGGCGTTGTCACCGGCGCGCTGCAGACCGCGACGCAGGTGAAGGAAGCCTCGGTGCCCTTCGTGTTGAAGCTGGCCGGGGTGGCGGTGCTCACCTCGCTCGCCGGGCCGATGATGCTGGGCGGGGTGGAGCATTACGCGTTGCATCTGTTCGGCGCGATTCCGGGGCTGGTGCATGGCTGAGGCCGCCGCCCTCTCCGGTTTTCCCAAGCTGAACGCGGCGCAGTTCGCGGGGCCGATCCTGGTCCTGCTGATCCTCGTCATGCTGGTGGTGCCGCTGCCGCCGGCGGCGATCTCGCTGCTCTTTGCCATCAATATCTCCGCTGGCCTGGTGATCCTGGGCGCCTCGCTCTACATCGCCTCGCCGGCTGAATTCTCGGCCTTCCCCTCGATCTTGCTGGCGACGACACTGATGCGCCTGGCGCTGAATGTCGCCACCGCGCGCGCCATTCTGCTCAACGGCGCCAGCGGGCCGGGCGCGGCGGGGCATGTGATCGAGGCCTTCGGGCAATTCGCCGTGGGCGGCAACTATGTCGTCGGCGGCATCATCTTTGTGATTTTGATCATCATCAATTTCGTGGTGGTGACCAAGGGCGCCTCGCGCGTCGCGGAAGTCTCGGCCCGCTTCATGCTGGACAGCCTGCCTGGGCGGCAGATGGCGATCGACGCCGAGATCAATGCCGGTGTGCTCACCCCGCAGGCGGCGGAGCGCCGGCGCGACATGCTGCGCCGGGAGGCGGATTTTTTCGGGGCCATGGATGGCGCCTCGAAATTCGTGCGCGGCGACGTGATCGCGGCGATGATCATCCTGGCAATCAACATGCTGGGCGGGCTGATCATCGGCACGCTGCAGGCCGGGCTGCCTTTGGGCGATGCCGCGCGCACCTACACGCTGCTGACGGTGGGCGACGGCTTGGCGGCACAGATCCCGTCTCTGACCATCTCGGTGGCGGCGGGTCTGGTGGTGACGCGCGTTGCCACCGGCGAGGATATCGGCGCGCAGATCAAATCCCAGCTCTGGAAATATCCGCAGGCGCTGGCGCTGGCGGCGGCGATCACCATCGCCATCGGGCTGATGCCGGACATGGCGCATCTGCCCTTCTTCGCGCTGGGTGGGGCGCTGGGATTCGCCGCCTGGCGGGCCGCGCGCCAGGCGCGCGAGGCGTTGGCCCAGCCGGAAGCCGCCGGGGCCGCCAAGGGGGCCAAAGCCGAAGCCAAGCCGGACGCGCTGGCGGATGTCACCGGCGTCGATCCGCTGGGCATGAGCATCGGCTTTGCCCTGGCGCCTTTGGTGGCGGCTGGCGAAGGCAAGCTGCTCGGCCGCCTCACCGCCGTGCGCCAGCGCTATGGCCGCGCCATGGGATTTTTGATCCCCGCCGTGCATATCAGGGATTCCTCGGACCTGCCGCCGAATGCCTACCGCTTCACATTGCGCGGGGCAGCGATTGGCGGCGGCGAGGCCTGGCCCAATCAATGGCTGGCGATTGAAGGCAATCTGGTCATCGACAGGCTGAAAATCGGCCGGCATGTGAAAGACCCCGCCTTCGGCCAGCCGGCGGTGTGGATTCCGCAAACCGCCATCGCCCAGGCCGAGGAGCTTGGCTACACGGTGGTGGATGCCTCCTCCGCCATCGCCACGCATTTCGCCGAGGTGCTGAAGCGCTATGGCGCCGAGCTGCTGGGCCGCCCGCAGGTGGAAGGCTTGCTCACCAAACTTGCTGAAACCACGCCGCGCCTCGCCGAAGACCTACGCGCCGCGATGGCCGCCGGGCTGGTGCGCCAGGTGCTGCAAGGGCTGCTGGCGGAAGAGGTGCCGGTGCGCGATTTCGAGCGCATCGCCGAGGCGATGGTGGAATCCGCCGATACCGGCATCAAAGATCCGGAGCGGCTGCTGGCTGCCGTGCGCATGCGCCTCGGCCGCTTCATCGTCGCCCAGGCCGCCGGGCAGGAGAGCGTGCTGAAAGTCGCGGTGCTGCCGCAGCGGCTGGAGGAGCTGGTTTCGAAATCCCTGCGCGCCGGCAAGGACACGGCCGCCGCCGGCGAGATTGAGCCGGAAAGTGCCGCGCATCTGCGCCAGGCCGCCGAGGCCGCGAATGCCGCGATGAAGGCGAAAGGGCTGCGTCCGGTGCTGGTGACGCAAGCCCCGCTGCGCCGCGCCGTGGCGCGGGTGATCGCCGGAACGCTGCCGGTGCTCTCGCTGGATGAAATTCCGCCCAGCATGCCGATGCAGGTGGTGCAGGTGGCCGAGCCGGGCGCCGCCCATGGCTGAGATCTGCGCCGCCGACATGCCAACCTACGGCAACTGGATCAAGCGCACCGCCTTGCTGCTGAAATCCCGCATGCCCTGGGCGGAGCTGGATGATCTGCTGCAATGGGGTGCGGTCGGCCTGCTGGAGGCGCATGGCCGGTTCGAGGACGCCTACGGCGTCACCTTCCAGACCTACGCGATGCGGCGCATCAAGGGCGCGATGCTGGACGGGCTGCGCCGCTCGAAAAGCTTCCGTTTCACGCAAGGCACGGATGAGACGATGATCGATCTGCATGCCGAGGAAAACGGCATGCTGCCGGAAGATCCGCTGAGCCTGATGCTGCAGAGCGAGCGCCAGGGCGTGCTGGTGGAAGCGCTGCGCGAGCTGGAGCCTGAGGAATATCAGATGCTGGCGCTGCATTTTTTTGAAGAGTTGAATAACCGTGAAATCGCCCTGGTGCTGGATGTCAGCGACAGCTACGCCTCCAAGCTGCGCGCCCGGGCGCTGGCGCGGCTCTCTACCCTGGTGCGCGCCAAGCTTGAAGGAGTTCCCGCCACATGACCAGCGTTCTCGGCCTCATCTGCGGAATTCTCGTTGTCGTGCTCGGTGCGATCTCGGATAACGACCCGCTCTCCTCGCTGTTCAGCCTCACCGCCTGCATCATCGTGCTGGGCGGCACGCTGGCGGCGTTGATGGTGCAGTTCGGGGTAGGCGGTCTGCTGAAAGGCATCAAGGGCGCGGGCTGGCTGGTGAAACCGCCGAAGGTGGATCTGCATGAATTCGTCGTGCGCATCACCGAATGGGCCGCCTTGTCACGCCAACAGGGCACGCTGGCGCTGGAACCCTTCATCGAGCAGCAGAAAGACCCGTTGCAGGCCAAGGCTTTGCAGCTGATCGTCGATAACACCCCGGCGCCGGCCTTGCGCGAGAAGCTGACGGTGATGGTGGAAACACTCGGCGCGGCGGAGCATCTGCCGGCAAAATTCTGGGAATCCGCCGGCGGATTTTCGCCGACCATCGGGGTGATGGGCGCGGTGTTGGGGCTGATCCATGTGATGATGGAGCTGAACCATCCGGAACTGCTGGGTGCTGGCATCGCCACCGCCTTCATCGCCACCGTATATGGCGTGGGCACCGCCAATCTGTTCTACCTCCCGATGGGCGCGCGCCTGGCCGCCATCGCCGAGGAGACCGAACATGCCCGCTTCATCCTCGTCGATGGTTTCGTCATGCTGGCCCAGCAGAAGCCAGCCTCGGTGATCCGCGACGAACTGCTCACAGTCATCCCCGGCAAGCCGAAGGACATCGCCCCCGCCGCCGCCGCCGAGGCTGAGACGCCCGCGGCCGAGATGGAAGCCGCCTGATGTCCGACGCGCCCGCCCCGCGCCGGAAAAAACGCAAGGAGAGCCATGGCAATCATGAGCGCTGGGTGATCTCCTACGCGGATTTCATCACGCTGCTGCTGGCGTTTTTCGTGGTGCTCTATGCGTCCTCGGTGCGTGACAAGCACAAGATGGACGAGGAGGCGCAAAGCTTCCTGAAGGCCTTCCACGCCCCGCCAGGCATGATCAAAGCCGAAAGCTCGGCGGATCGCGGCGTGATGAATCACCAGCCCTCGCCTGTGCCCAAACCGGTGGAATCGCCGGCCTCCGCCAACACGCCGGTGCAGAAGCAGATGATCCATCAGCTGACGCAGGATATGCTGCAATTGCAGAATGCCCAGAACCAGCTCTCGAAAATGCTGCAGCCGATGATCGGCGCGCATCAGGTCGGCATGCAGAGTGACCCGCTGACGCTAACCATCCGGCTGAATGATTCCGTACTGTTCTCCTCCGGCCAGTCGACACTGACTCCCTCCGCGCAGACGCTGCTGAAACAGATTGCCGCGAGCCTGACCAGCCTGCCGCCGAAATTCAAGATTTTCGTTGGCGGCTACACGGATAATCAGCCGATTCATGATGCGCAATTCTCCTCTAACTGGGCGCTCTCGGCGGCGCGCGCGGTGAGCGTGGTGGAGCTGTTCCAGAATGCCGGCATCGGCGGCGAGCAACTGGCGGCGCAGGGCTATGGCGAGTTCGATCCCATCGCCAGCAACGACAATGCCGATGGACGCGAGCAGAACCGGCGTGTCGTTATCGTCATTCACGCGCCGGACCCCGGCAGCAAGGCCGCGCCGGCGGCGGCGAAGTAGGGCAGGATCATGGCAAAAGCGAAGAAATCTTCAGGAAAATCCGGCGGCCTGCCGTTGAAGCCGGGGCTCGTCGTCATCGCCATCATGTGTCTGCGCGCCGCCGCCACGCAGCCCTCCTGGTTCAGCCTTCCGTCCATCGCGGTGTGGCTGGCCGGGGCGCTGGCCACAGGCCTCGTCGCCTACGCGGTGCTGGCGCTGGCGCTGCCGGTGGGGGCCATCCTGCTCGCCTACATACGGCGCGGCCTCACACGCCTTAGCCGGCCGGCGGGCGAAGGCTGATGGTATTCCGCCGCATCAACAGCAGCGTGCCTGCATCGCCGCCACCGCCCAACCCGGCGGCACAGGAGGCGGAGATTGACGCGCGCGTGCGCGCGGCGCTGGCAATGCTGCGGGATGAGGCGCAAGCGCAAGGCCTGGCCAAAGGCGAAGCCGAAGGCCGCGCTTCCTACACGGCGAAAACCCAGGCGCTGGACGACGCGGCGAAGGCGTTGCGCGCCGCCGCCGCGCAGCTCGCCGCCCCGCTGGCACAGAAGGAAACCGAACTCGCGGAGCTGGCCACCAATCTCGCGATGATCATCGCCCGGCATGTGATCGGCGTGGAAGCCATCGCCCGGCCGGAGGGTCTGGCCCGGCTGGTGGCGCAATTGCTGGAGGAAGCCGCCGCCGAGCGCGCCCCGCGGCAAAGCCTGGTGCTGACTTTGCATCCGGAAGATGCCAAGCCCGTACAGGAACTTCTCGATCTACAGACGGTCACGCTACGCCATGACGCGGCAATTGAGCGCGGCGGCGCGCGCGTCGAGCTGCTCTGGCCCGATGGCGATCCGGTCAACCGCACCGAGTGGGATGCGACGCTGCCCAGCCGGCTCGCGGCGGTGGCGGCCTCGCTCGGCCTGCCGGAAACACCCGCCCCAGCCGATGAGTTTGCCGAAGAGGAGGCATCATGAGCCTCAACATGGCGAATGTGCAGGCGCAGGCGCGCGCGCGGCTCGACGGTCTGGGTGGCGTCGCCCAGGCTCGACGCTATGGCCGTATTGTGCGCGCCAATGGCGAGATTTTGCATGTCAGCGGCGTCCGCGCGCCGGTGGGCGCGCGCTGTCTGATCGAAGGGGACAGTGCCAGCCTACCGGCCGAGGTGGTCGGCTTCGAGGCTGACGGGCTGTTGGTGATGGCCGAACAGGGTACGCGCGGCATCGCCCGCGGCGCGCGGGTGCATGTGGATGCCACCGGCACCGCGCCTCTGGTTGGCGAGGCGCTGCTGGGCCGGGTGCTGGATGGGCACGGCGCGCCTTTGGACGGGCTGGCGCCGCCCGCGCTGACCGCCAGCTGGCCCTTGCGCGGGCGCCCGGTGAATCCGATGCATCGTGCCCGCATCGAAGAGGTTTTCGAATCCGGCGTGCGCGCCATCGATGCGCTGAACACGATGGGCCAGGGCATGCGCATCGGCCTGTTCGCCGGCTCGGGCGTTGGCAAGACCACTTTGCTCGGCATGATGGCGCGCAACGCCAAGGCCGATGTGGTGGTGGTGGCGATGATCGGCGAGCGCGGGCGCGAGATTCGCGAATTCATCGAGGATCATCTCGGCGCGGCGCGGTCGCGTTGCGTCGTCGTCGCCTCGCCGGCGGATGATACCGCGCTGGGGCGGGTGCATGGCGCCTACCGGGCGGCGGCAATGGCGGAATATTTCCGCGCGCAAGGGCAGAATGTGCTGCTGGTGGTGGACAGCCTGACGCGCCTGGCGATGGCGCTGCGTGAGATCGGCCTCGCGGCGGGCGAGCCGCCGGCGGTGAAGGGGTATCCGCCTTCGGCCTTCGGCGCGCTTTCCGCCTACGTGGAACGAGCCGGCAATGGCGGCCCCGGCCAGGGCTCGATCACCGCGATCTACACCGTTCTCGTCGAAGGCGACGATCATGTCGGCGATCCGATCGCCGATACCGCCCGCGCGGTGCTGGATGGGCATATCGTACTCTCGCGAAAACTCGTTGAAGCCGCGATGTATCCGCCAATCGACATCTCCGCCTCGCTCTCGCGGGTGATGCCGGGGCTGATCGGCGAGGAGCACAAGGCGCTGGCATCGCGCTACCGCGCGCTCTGGGCGCGCCGGGCGGAGAAGCAGGACATCATCGATCTCGGTGCCTACGCGCCGGGGCGCGACAAGCTGCTGGACGAGGCGCTGAAGCGCGCCCCGGCGATGGAGGATGTGATCCGCCAGGGCGTCACCGAAGCCGCCACCTACCCGCAGAGCCTGGCCGCGCTGCGCACCGCGCTGATAGAGGCCAGCTCGTGAAATCCTCATTGCTGAGCAAGCTGGAAGTGCTGGCCGCGGCCGAGGAGGCGAAGCGCGCCGAGACGCTGCGCCGCGCCCAGGCCGCTTTGGCGCAGGCGCAAGGCCAGCAGCAGGTGCTGCATGCCTACCGCGCCCGGCTCGCCGCCAGCGTGCAAACCGGCCAGACCGTGAGTGCCGCGCAGATCCGCAGCGCCGGGCTGTTCGCCGAGGCCGGGTTGAGCGCGCTGGAGCAGGTCGGCCAGAGCGCCGTCCGCGCCGAGGCCAGCATCGCCACCGCCCGCGCGCAATTGCTGGAAGCCCAGGCGCAGCGCCGCAAATTGGCCAGCGCCACCGACACCGCCCGGCGCCGCGACGCGCTGGAAGCCGAAACCCGGGCCGAACGCGCCCTCCCCCTCGCCCGCCGCAAGGAGCGTTGAAAATGGATCTCTCTCTCTACACCAATTTCAGCAATTCGCTGGCCAAGCAGGAATCGCAGATCAGTCTGCTGCAGCAGGAAATCTCCACCGGCCTCGCGGTGCAAACGCCCGACCAGAACCCGGCCGCCTACGCCGCCGCCGCCATCGGCCAGGATCAGGTGGCCTCGCTCGCCAGCGACAACACCAATCAGGCCGCGATCCAGTCCCAGCTTGGCACCGTTTCGGATACCTACGGCTCCGTCAGCGCCTTGCTGAATTCGGTGCAATCGGTGGTCGAGCAAGCGCTGAACGCCACCACCAACCCGCAGGACATGGCCTCCCTCGCCACCCAGGTGCAGGTGGACCAGCAGCAGATGCTCTCGCTCGCCAACACGCAAGGCACCAGCGGCTCCTACGTGTTCGCCGGCACGCGCGGCTCCATCGAGCCCTTCCAGCGCGACCCGACCACCGGCCAGATCGTCTATCTCGGCGATGGCGGCAGCAGCCAGGCTTCGATTTCGCCCAGCGCCCAGGCCTCGGCGGTGACCAATGGCGAGGTCTTCGTCTCCGGCCTGTCGGGTGATGGCACCGCCAGCATCGCCGCCGCCAGCAGCAATACCGGCACCGCCACGCTGATCTCCGAAGGTGTGGCCAACAGCGCCCAGGCCAGCGCCTTCCAGCAGGGCAGCGGCAACATCACCATCGCCTTCGCGCAAGGCACCAGCGGGCATGACCTACAGCGCCACGGATGCCAGCGGCAATGTGGTGGCCAGCGGCACCGTCTCCAGCGCGGCTGACAGCACCACCAGCATCCAGGTCGCCGGCTCCAGCTACCAGATCCAGGGCAGCCCGGCGGCTGGCGACAGCTTCACCCTCTCCCCCTCGCGCCCGCAAAGCGTGTTCACGCTGCTGCAGAATCTCGTCAGCACACTGAGCACCGCGGGCGGCGGCGCCGCCGGCGCGGCGCAGACGCGCCAGGCGCTGAACCAGAGCCTGGCCGGGCTGGCGCAATACCAGTCCGACGTGCTCACCGCCCAGGCGCAGACCGGCGTGACGCTGCAGGCGGTGCAGACCGCCAGCACCAGCAACGCCACCGCCTCCGCCACCATCCAGACCGCGGACAACGCGGCAACGGCGGTGGATATGCCGACGGCCTTGACCAATCTGGACCAGAGCATGACGGCGATGGAGGCGGCGATGAAAAGCTTCGCCGCCGTGCAGGGCCTCAGCCTGTTTCAGTATCTCTAAGGATTTCCCAGCGTGTCTGATGTGATCTTCATCGTCGGCTATTATCGCAGCGGCACCTCCGGCCTTTCGGGCGCGCTCACCAAGCTCGGCGTCGAGATCCAGAGCGAAGCCGCCGCCAACGAGCATAATCCGCTCGGCTTCTACGAAGTTCCGGAGCTGATCCAGTTCGATGTGGAGCTGATGAACAGCCTCGGCATGCAATGGGGCGATGTCGCGGCGCTGCCGGAGGGCTGGCATACGCGCCCGGAGCTGGCGCGCTTCACCGCCCGGCTGGACCAGATTTTGCGCCGCCGCTTTCCGCCCGCGACCAAGCTCTGGGGCATCAAGCATCCGCATCTCTGCCATTTGCTGCCGCTTTACGAAAACGCCGTGCGCCAGGCCGGGCACACCCCGCATGTGGTGCATATTTTCCGCGACCCCGCGACCTCCGCCGCCAGCCAGCTGCTGAAAAACGGGCTCTCGCGCGCGCATGCGCTGCTGCTCTGGCTGGGCTACGCCACCGCGGCGGAGCGCAATGCCAGGCATCTGAAGCGCAGCTGGCTGACTTATGGCCATTTGCTGGCGCATCCCGAGGCCTGCTTCCGGCAGCTGGAGGCGGATCTCGGCCTGCCGCTGACCAGGCTGCGCCCGGATGGCATGGCGCAGGCGAAAGCCTATCTCACCGGCGAGCTGAACCGCAGCAAGGCGCTGCCGGCGGAAGGGCTGTACCCGCCGCTGGAGCGGCTGGTGGCGCGGCTGTGGGAGGCGATCGAGGCTGGCGATCACAGCCCGGCCTTGTG
>NZ_JH976210.1:292714-294296 GCF_000306035.1 Acidocella sp. MX-AZ02 | reverse complement strand
GCCATCGGCGAGACGCTGGCGACGCTGCAAGGCCAATGGCGCCAGGCGGAGCTGATCCGGCTGGTCTCGGTCGATCCGGCAACGGTGGAAGGCATCGAGACCATCGAGGCCCCGGCCGTCCCGGGCGGGGTGAGTGCCACGCTCTGCGCCACGCTGAACGCGCTGGCCCGCGACTATGATTATGTCGCGGCGCTGAATGCCGGCGACAGGCTCGACCCCGACGCGCTGCAGCGCTTCGCCCTGGAAGCGGCGCGCGCCGGGATGCCGGATCTGCTTTATTGCGACGAGATCGTGCCCAGCGCGGACGCCCCCTGGGTGCGCTACAAGCCGGGCTGGGATGTCACCCGGCTGCGCCAATCCGCCTATCTGGGGGACTGGGTCTGGTACAAGGGCGCCACACTGACGCGGCTTGGCGGGTTCGATAGCAGCCGCGCCGGGGCTGAGGAATATGATTACCAGCTGCGCCTGAGCGAGACCGCGCCGCGCGTCGTGCGCCTGCCCGAGGCGCTGTTCGTGCGCGACAATGCGGCCCGGCGCGACGATATCGCGGTGGAGGATTTCGTCGCCGCCGCTGAAGCGGCGCTGGCCAGCCATCTCGCCCGGCTGGGCATGCCGGCCGCCATCGGCAAGCGGCAATTTGTCGGGCTGTTCCGGCATGAGCGGAAGGTCGCCGATCCCGGCACCGCCCTCCTGCTGCTGTGCGATGGCGCGGATGTCGCCAGCGTCAATCAGCGCCTCACCGCGCTGCTGGAGCCGCCGGTGGCAAGGCTGCCGATCATCCTGGCCGCCTTCGCGCCGCGCCCGGACGTGGCGGATTATTTCACGCAGATCGACGCGCAGCGCGCCGGGCTGGGGCAGAGCGTGCGGGCGATCACCGCCACCGGCGCGGCCGCCTTCGCCGCCGCGCTGGCGCTGGTGGAGGCGCCGCATCTCGCCATTCTGGATGCCCGCGCCACCCCCGCCACGCCGGACTGGCTGTCCGTGCTGCGCACCAAGCTGGCGGATCCAGGCGTGGCGATGGCCGGTGGGCGCACGCTGGTGCCCGGTGCCGGCGGCACCAGCCAGCCAATGCTGCAAGGGCCCATCGTCATCGGCGCGCCGGTGCGGCTTGGCCATGGTTACGCGCCGGACTCCGGGCGCATGGGGGCCTGGCTGCTGGTGGACCAGGAAGCCAGCGCCATCACCCCGCCCGGCCTGCTGGCCCGCACCGAGCTGCTGCGCGGCTGCGCCCTGGCCGAGCTCTCCGGCGATGCGTTCTGGATCGATCTCTGCGCCCAGCTGCGCGCTGGCGGCCAGCGTCTGGTCTGGACCCCGGATGCCAGCTTCGAGGCGGCAACGCCGATCTTCGAGATCGACCAGGAGGGGCGCTTTCGCACCGGCAGCCCGGCTGCCGCCGCGCTGCCCTGGCGCGATGACTACCACCACCCCGCCCTCTCGCTACGCGAGGATCTGCTGGTGCCGGAAACCCGCACCGGCTTCATCGCCCCAACACCGGAGGATGCGACCTCGGTGCTGTTCACCGGCCCGGGGCCGGGGGCGGAGCCGATCCTCGCCGCCGCCCGCGCCTTGCGCGCCACCGCCC
>NZ_JH976210.1:271788-292614 GCF_000306035.1 Acidocella sp. MX-AZ02 | reverse complement strand
GGGCGGAGCTGGCGGCGCAGCGGGCCCAGGCGGTCTATGCCACCTCCCCGGCCCTGGTCGGCGCGCTGCGGGCTTTGGGCGCGCCCGCCCCGCAGCTCTGGCGCCCGGCCCTGCGCCGCGCCAACTGGGAGAGCCTGACCCTGGGCACCGGCATGAACACCCGCCCGCGCGTACTCTGGTTCGACGAGGGCGATACCCCGTCCTGGTTCACGGCCCTGGTCAACGAGACCGCCGAGGAGGTGAGCTGGATCATCGTCGAGCAGCCAGGTGCGAGCTATGAGGGCGAGGTGACGCGCCTGCCCCGGCATCTGGACGAGGCGCTCTGGGCGCGGGATCTGGCCGGGCTGGCCCCGCATGTGCTGCTGCGCCCGGCGGGCAAGGCGGCGTTGGGGGATTGCTATTTCACCCTGCTCGCCGCCGCCGCCGGGGCGCATCTGATCCTCGACCAGCGGCTGGACACCCCCGCCAGCCTGCCCGCCGAGCGGCTGGGCCAGGCGGCGTCGCTCTGGAAGAGCCGGCTGCTCTGCGCGGTGAAGGATCTGCGCGGCACGCTGGCCTCCGGCAAAGCCACGAGGGAGGCCGCGCTGGCGCTGCCTTCGGTGGAGGAGCTGCCCACGCCCTGGGCGCAGCCGCAGGCCCTGTTGGAGGCGGCGCAATGAAGCGGATTTTGCTCCTGGCCCTGGCTGGCCCCGCGCTTGGCGTGATGGCGCGACCCGCCCTTGCCGACAGCGCGCATGAAAACCCGGATGATGTGGTGGCGGCGGCGAAGCAGGCCGCCCTCGCCCTCGCCCCGCCAGGCGCGCAGGTCACCATCTCGCAAGCCAAGGCCGCCGCCTACATGCCGGCCTGCACCGCGCCGCTCAGCGTCGCCATCACCGGCAACGCCCCCTACCAGGAGGCGGCGGTGCACTGCCCCGCCCCGGTCTGGGTGCTGTATCTCACCGCCAATGTCGCCGCGCAGCAGCTGGTGGAGGTCGCGGCCCGGCCCATCCAAGCCGGGCAGACGCTGAGCGAAGATGATGTCAGCCTCGCCGAAAAACCCGTCAGCCTGTTCGCCGGCCGGCAGACCTTCGCCGGGGCGCAGCAGCTGATCGGCGCGCAGGCCAGGCTCTCGCTGCAGCCGGGGGCGGTGATCACCAGCGATGCGGTGGCACAGCCGGTGGTGGTGAGCACCGGGCAGACGGTGGCGGTGCAGGTGAAGGATGGCGGCGTCGTGGTCAGCGTCAATGCCGTGGCGGACCAGACCGGGCGCATCGGCGATACCATCCTGATGACCAACCCTGGCTCCGGCCGGCGCTTCTCCGCGCTGCTGACCGCGAGCGGACCGGTTGTGGATCTCGGCTCGTGAACAGCCTACATCATGTAGGCTGTTCACACCGGCGCGGCGCGTTTGCCGGGTTTGCAGGCATTGATTCAAAAAAAATCACGCCAGCCTACATTTTTTTGGTAGGTTCCAGGAAATCTTCGCAACCTCGTGGCGATAATAGCGTACGGCAACCGCAACCATGGAGGTATTTATGTCGGCCGTAGGTTCCATTGTGACGAATACCGGCGCGCTCACCGCGCTGAATTCGCTGACCAACACCACCAGCACCACCAATAATCTCGAAAACCAGCTCTCCACCGGTCTGTCGATCAATTCTCCGGCCGACAATCCCGCGGGCTACATCACCGCGCAGGGCTTCACCTCGCAGATCAACGGCCTCACCCAGGCTGTCTCCAACGCCAACCAGGGTGTGTCCCTGCTGCAGACCGCCGACGGCGCGCTGACCCAGCAGGTCGGCATCGTGCAGCAGCTGAACACGATCGCCGTGCAGGCCGCCAACGGCACCCAGACCTCGGCGGAATCGCAGTCCCTGCAGTCCGAAACCAGCCAGCTGGTCAGCCAGGTTTCCACCATCGCCGGGCAGACCCAGTTCAACGATGTCAATCTGCTCAACGGCACCTTCCAGGGCGTGCAGCTGCAGGTCGGCGCCAATGAAGGCCAGACGATGAGCCTGTCCATCGGCAGCACGATGGCGAGCGCGATTGGCATGTGGGCAACCAAGGCGGCGTCCGGCACCTACAAGTCCGGCGCCAACGCCTCCAGCGGTGAAGTCACCACCGGCGGCACCGGCGCCTTCACCGCCGGCAGCCTGTCGATCACCGGTTCCAATGGCGCGACCTCGACGCTGTCCGGTATCACCGCAACGGAATCCGCTGCCAGCCTCGCCACCGCCGTGAACGACACCTCGTCCACCACCGGCGTACAGGCCCAGGCCACCAACACCATCACCCTGAAGGCTGCTGCCGGTGGCGGTTCTGGCAACTACTCCTTCAAAATCGGCGCTGCCACGGGTGCAGGCACCTCCTCCGCCTCCGCCGTCGGCAAGGCGGTGACGGTGAATGCCTCCAGCCTCTCCGAGCTGGTCTCGCAGATCAATGGCGGCACCACCACCAACGGCATCTCCGCGACGCTGAACTCCGCCGGCAGCGCGGTGACGCTGACCCAGGCGAATGGCGACAACATCGCCATCACCGCTGCCGCCACCAGCGCCACCTCCAAGGGGCTGACCACCACGGGGGCCACGGCGGCCGTCATCGGCGGTTCGACCGGTACCGCCTCTGCCCTCGCCCAAGGCCAGGTGCAGCTGCAATCTTCCGGTGCCTTCTCCACCTCCGGCACCGCCAATATCGGCCAGACCACGACCTCCAAGCTGGACTCGCTGGCCAATATCAATGTCAGCACCACCTCCGGCGCTAATGACGCGATGAACGTCATCAAATACGCGCTGGCCGGTCTGAACAACCAGGGTGGCCAGCTCGGCGCGGTGCAGCAGAGCCTCACCGCCAACATCAACAACATGAACACCACCAGCACCAATCTGAACTCGGCGCTGGGCGTGGTGCAGGATGCCAACATCCCGAGCGTCAGCACCAAGCTGACGGAAGCGCAGATCCAGGCGCAGTCCGGCGTGGCCGCGCTGAAATCCTCCACCCAGCTGCAACAGGCTTATGTGAGCCTGCTGCCGTAATCCAAACGGGCTGGCCGGTAACCCCGGCCAGCCGCCTTCCCTCCCTCACATCCGAGAAGCGGTCCCGGCCCCATGACCTCGTCAATCTCCTCGCTCAGTTCAGCAACCATCCAGACGCAGGTGGCGAGCTATGAAAAGACGCTGGAGCTGCCGGTCACCGCGCTGAAAAACGAAATCACCACCGACAAGGCGGAAATTTCCGCCTGGGGGTCGATCCAGAGTTCGGTTTCCACTCTGTCGAGCGCCCTCTCCGGCATCAAGGATGTCGCCAGCATCAATAACCGCACCGCCACCAGCGCGCAGACCACCATCGCCACCGCCAGCGCCACCAACAGTGCCGCCACCGGCACCTACACGCTCTCCAACATCAAGCTCGCCACTGGGCAATCCATCTATTCCGCGCTGCAGGGCTCGGCCGGCGCCACGCTCTCCGGCGGCGCGGGCTCGATGACCTTCACGATGAAAGGCGGTGCCACCGAGACCGTCGCGGTCAGCTCCGCCAGCATGACGCTGACCGGCATCGCCGCCGCCATCAACAAACAGGCGGGCGGGGTGAAAGCCAACATCGTCACCGCCGCCTCCGGCACCCGGCTGGTGCTGCAGAGCAGCGCCACCGGCAGCGCCGGGGCCTTCTCCGTTACCGGCACCGGCGCGCTCTCGCGCTTCTCCTACAGCGCCGCGTCCCCCGGCAGCGAAACGCTGACGCAGAGTGCGAAGGATGCCAGCCTGTCGCTGAATGGCGTGCCGATCACCAGCGCCAGCAATACACTCAGCAACGCGGTCAACGGGTTGACGGTGAAGCTCGCCGCCTCCGGCAGCACCAGCATCAGCGTCGCCTCCTCGCCCTCCAGCCTGTCCACCGCACTCTCGCAGGTCTCCACCGATCTCAACAAGGCGATCTCGACCATCGCCGGCCAGATCAAATATGTCTCCTCCGCCTCGGCGGCGAAGGCCAGCGCCGCCAGCGCCTCGGCCTCGACAAAGAGCGGCCCGCTGCTTGGCAATTTCACCGCGACCGATCTTTCCAGCCAGTTGATGAGTTCGGTCAGCGAGGCCCAGGCCAGCGGCATCAGCGCCGCCTCGATCGGCCTGAAGGTCGGCACCTCGGGTGCCATCAGCTTCGATTCCACCAGCTTCGCCAGCGCCTACGCGAAGAATCCGAAAGCGGTGCAGACGCTGGTTTCGCAGATTTACACCAGCCTTTCCACCGTGACCAAGGCGGCGATCGGCTCCGGCTCAGCCTCCACCGGCACCATCGGCGCGGCCACCGCCGGCTTGACCACCACCGATAATTCGATCACCACCCAGATTACCCAGATGACCAAGATCGATACCGCACTGATCAATAATTTGCTGAACCAATATGCCACTGCGGAAAGCTCGCAGACCAGCGCCTCGATTTCGCAGGCCTACCTTTCCGTGTTCCTGAGCAGCAACAGCTCGAGCTCCGGTTAATCGATAGGACATGTCCATGAGCAGCTCCACCACCTACCGCACCAGCATGTTCGATGGTCCCGCCGCGATGGATTGGCTCGCCCCCGGCTGGCGCGCGCTGCGCCTCTATGGCAAGCGCGCCCGCCAGGCGATCGAGGCCGGCGATGGCCCGACCAAGATCGACATGATCATGCGCGCGCAAACCCTGCTTGGCACCATGTCCGGCATCGCCCAGTCCGGCGAGGAGGCGCAGCTGGGCGCGGCGCTGCAGACCATCTATACCGCGCTGATGTTCTGCCTGCTGCGTGCCAATGCGCAAAACAATGCCGCCGCCTTGGAGGATTATGACCGCGCGCTGGCGCAGCTGGACCGTGACATGCGCAGCAATCTGCCGACACAGGATGCGGCATGACCAACTCGATCGGCTCCCTGCCCGGCCCGTCCGGTCCCGCCTACGCGCAACAGGCGAACAGCACCGGCGCTGCCGGCGGCGCGAGCGCCAGCCCCCAGGGCGCTGAGACGGACGCCGTCACCCTCAGCGCCGCCGCCGCCGGTGCCGGGCATCTGGTGAGCGCGGCCCAGGCCAGCGACGGGGTGGACGAGGCGGCGGTGGCGCAGATCAAAAACGCGCTGGCCGCCGGCACCTACAGTGTCGAGCCGGAGGATCTGGCGAAGGCCATCGCCACCGTGCTGAAGGGCACACGCTGATGGAAACCCCGCCCTTCCCGGATGCCGGACGGCTGGAGGCCATCGCCGGCACGCTCGCGGATGCGCTGGGGGTGGTGCGGGATTTGAACGAGCGGCTGAACCGGCTGGACCGGCTGATGCTGAGCGGCCAGCCGCACGAGATCCAGAGCGAAGCCGGCGAGATCGAGCAGCGCATGCAGGAGGCGCAGCCGGTCTTCTCCGCCATCACCGCGGCGATGACGCAGATGCAGGCCCGCTCCTTCGACGACGCCGCCGCCCGGCTGCGCGAGAACGAGGCCCTGCCCGCCGCCCGCCTGGCCGAGGAGCTGCGCGCCGCCCTGGCGCAATTCTCCCGCAAATCCGGCAGCGCCTCGCGCCGCGCGAGCCAGCTGCATCGCGGCCTCAACCTGTCGCTGCGGGCGCTGCAGAGCCTGGGCATGCATGAAAGCGGCCGGCTGATCGCCGAGGCCTGATTTATCCACAAGAGGCTTGATAAGCTTGTGGATATCTATGTGGATTGCAGTGCAACAACCGGGATAAGCCCCGCGCCCGCCACGGCGGCGCAATAATCGGCCCGCTCGCGACAGCAATCCAGCAACCCTTTGATTTAAAACACAAAAACATCGGCCAAGCAAATCGCTCTGGTCTCAAAACCCCCAACCAAGCCCTTGATTCCACACCATAAGGCGGCGGTGGAAAACTCAAAGGCGCCGCAGATGCGCCAACATCGTTCCGGCATCGGAGACGCTGACCCCCACCCCGTCCGGATCGTCGCGAAATCCCGGCTCGGCGAACAAAGCGGTGATCGCGCCATCCTCCACCAGCATGGAATAGCGCCAGCTGCGCAGCCCCATGCCGTGGCGCCGGCGGTCCACCAGCATGCCCATCAGCCGGGTGAAATCCGCGTTGCCGTCGGGCAGCATGCGCAGTTTTTCGATGTTGCGGCTCTTCGCCCAGTTGAACATCACGAAGGCGTCGTTGACCGAGAGGCAAACCACCTCATCCACACCCAAGGCGCGGAATTCGTCATAGCCCTGCTCATAGCCCGGCAAATGGCTGTCCGAACAAGAGGGGGTGAAGGCGCCCGGCAGCGCGAACAGCACCACGCGCTTGCCGGCGAACACATCCTGGCTGCCGATCTCTTTCCACTCATACGGGTTGGGGCCGCCCAGGGCCGCGTTGCGCACGCGGGTGTGGAAACGGGTCTCGGGCACACGGGTCGGGTTCATCCACGCCTCCTGTTTTGTGCGGCGGGGCGCGCTTTGCCGTGTGGCGGGGCGCCCCGTCCGGTATCCTCAGCCGTGGGTGGTGGTTTGCACGTCCACGCTGGCCTTGATGGCGTTGGAATAAGGGCAGATCCCGTGCGTCACGTCCACCAGTTTGCGCGCCTCATCCGCGGCGAGGCCGGGCAGCTTCACATCCAGCGCGGCGGTGATGCCAAAGCCGCCGTCCGAACGCGGGCCGATGCCGATGGTGGCGGTGACTTCGGTGCCCTCGGGGATTTTGATGTTGGTCTGGCCGGCGGCGACGCGCATCGCGCCCAGGAAGCAGGCGGAATAGCCCAGCGCGAAGAGTTTTTCCGGGTTGGCGCCGTCGCCGCCCGGGCCACCCAGCTCCTTGGGCACGCTCAGCTGCAGCGCCATGGTGCCATCGGCCAGGCTGGTCTTGCCATCGCGCCCGCCGCCGGTTGCGGTGGCTGTGGTTTTGTATTTCGCGTCAACGCTCATGGTCTGATCCTTTCAATTTAAGTTATTCACGATTTAATCGTGTACGATTCATCTACAGCCCATGATCCACCCCGTCAAGCGAATTGAGTCGTGCGCGATTTATGTTTCCGGCGCGACGGGGAGCAGCCTGCCATAGACCAGCCCGAGAAAGGCCAGCAGCGTCGCCGTGCTGCCGAGATCGAGCCGGAACAAGGCGGCCTCCTGCGCCGGGCTGAAGCCGAGCAGCCCCGTGCCGTAGACAGGTGAGAGCGCCAGATGTGCCGCCATCGGCAGCCCGATCAGCCCCCAGCGCCAGAGTGTCTCACTGGGCCGCAAGGAAAGACCAGCGATGACGATGCAGGGCAGCAGCAGCAATTCCACGCCCGAGGCCGGGCCGATCAGCTTTGCGCACCAGAGCGTGTTGAGCGTGCCAAAAAGCGGCAGCGCGATGCGCCCGGCCAGGCCGTTACGCCGGGCCAAAGCCGGGATGGCGAGAAAGACCGGGCTGGCGGCCATGGTGATGAACAGCCAGGCGCCAGGCCGGCCGATCAGCGCCATCGCGTAAAGCGGATAAAACGGCCCATTCGCCCCGACCACGAAGGCGACCAGATTGACCGTCGCGGCCAATGGATCCGGATGGTCGAGATAGGCGCGCAGGCGGGCGGAGAGGGTCATCCGCTTCATACGCAGGCGCGGCGGGATGGGATCAGGCGATGAGAACGGTGACACCCGGCAAGGCGCGAAACGGCGCCAGCTGCGCGGCGCTGGCGCGGGCATCGGTGATCAGCGTCCAGCTTGCCGGCAGCGGCGTCCAGCTCGGCGAGATGGCGCGGCCGAGCTTATCGGCATCGGCCAGCACGTAAACCTCCTGGCCCTGCGCCACCATCAGCTCCTTCAGCGCGGATTGGGCGTCCGTTGCCTCGCAGATTCCGCGCCCGGCGACGACGCCATCCGCCCCCAGAAAGGTGCGCCGGGCGGTGAGGCGGCGCAGCGCGTGCTCGGCGGCGGGGCCGACGGTGCCGAGGCTGATCTGGCGCAGCTGCCCGCCGAGCACGCTCAGCTCCACGCCCGGCTTGCCAGCCAAAGCGTTGAGGGCGGTGAGGCCATTGGTGATGACATGCAGCCCTTGCATCCCGGCCAGTTCGGCGGCCAGGGCGCCGGTGGTGGTGCCGGCATCCAGCAGCAGGGTTTCGCCTTGTTGCACGAAGCTGGCGGCAAGCCGGGCGATGGCGCGTTTCTGCTCCATATTCACCCCGGCGCGGACCTGCAAAGATTGTTCGGGCACGGCGGCGCCGCCATAGGTGCGCAGCACCTGGCCGCCGGCCGCGAGGCGGGCGAGATCGCGCCGGATGGTGGAGGCGGAAACCCCCAGCTCAGCGCTCAGCGCCTCGACATCAAGGGCACCGGCGCGCAGCCGGGCGAGAATGGTCTGGCGGCGCTGGCCGGCGAGTCTCAAAAGCGTCCCTCCCTCATCCCCCTGGCGTAGCCTGGGGTCGAAGCCCCGGCAAGCGCCAAACCCCCGCACCTAAAGTGGCAAAAGTTTTGGGGTGTGGGGGGCTTTTTTCAAAAAGCCCCCACGAAGGCCGGGGGGTTGGCAACGTCGTTGCCACCGCCCCAGACGTTTTCGCCGCTTTTTTGAAAAAAAGCGGCACCAAAAAACTTTTGCTCTTTAGCGTGCCGCCAGGTCGATGGCGGCGCGGATCGCTTCCAGCATCGAGCGCTCATCGACGATGCCCTTGCCGGCAATGTCGAAGGCTGTGCCGTGATCGACCGAGGTGCGGATCACCGGCAGGCCGACCGTGATATTCACCCCGGCTTCCAGCCCCAGCACCTTCACCGGGCCATGGCCCTGGTCGTGATACATTGCCACCACCATGTCGAAATCCCCGCGCCCGGCGCGGAAGAACAAAGTGTCCGCCGGCAGCGGGCCCTCCACGTCCCAGCCCTTGGCGCGGCAGGCCTTCACCGCGGGGACGATTTTCTGCTCCTCCTCGCCATAACCGAACAGCCCGTTCTCACCCGCATGCGGGTTGATGCCGCAGACACCGATCTTCTTGCGCGGCAGCTTGGCTTTCTCCAGCACCTCGTAGCCACGGGTAATCACCCGCTCCACCAGCCCCGGCTCGATCTTCTTGATCGCATCGATGATGCCGATATGGGTGGTGACATGAATCACGCGCAGCTTCGGCGCGGTCAGCATCATCGAAACTTCCGGCGTGTTGGTCAGCGCCGCCAGCATCTCGGTATGGCCGGGATATTTATGCCCACCCGCATGCAAGGCTTCCTTGTTCAGCGGCGCGGTACAGATCGCCTGCACCTTGCCCGCCATCGCCAGCCCGGTCGCGGTCTTGATGAACTGATAGGCGGCATCGCCCGCCACCGGGGAGAGCTTGCCCCAGGGCATGTCGGCCGGGATCAGCCCGAGATCGATGCAATCCACGCTGCCCGGGGCAAAGAGGGCCTTGTCCTCCTCACCCGGGGCCAGCCTGTTCACCTTCAGCGCGGCGCCGACGATCCTGCCGGCCACCTCCAGCCGCGCCGCATCGCCGATGACCAGCGGCCGGCACTTCGCCAACAGGTCCGGATGGGTGAAGCTCTTCATGATGATTTCCGGGCCGACGCCGGCGGCGTCCCCCATGGTGATGGCGATCACGGGCTTAGACATAAAGAGGCATCCTTTTCAGGCGTTACGATAAGAAGCGTGCAGCAGCGCGGGCCGGCGCAGCACGGCGCGGCAACGGACCATGGTCTCCGGCTGCCCGAAGGCGCCGGCCTTGGTGATCACCGCCAGGCCGTGCGGCCCGCTGGCGCCCCCCTCGGTGACCGAGAGCGGCACCCCGGGTTCGATCTCGCCGACCAGCCGCAGCCCGGCGGCGCCAAACGCCACCAGCACGGCCCGCGCGGTCTCGCCGCCGGTGGAAAACAGCCCGCCAATGCGTGCCGCGAAGGGGGCGACCAGCCGCGCCAGAGCGTGGCAAAGCAGCAGCCCCTCGCCGACATTCACCTGCTCTTCGAGCCCGAGCTGCACCGCGACATCCTGGCCGGCATCCAAGGCCGCCGCCAGCGCCGCCTGCGCCGCCCGCCAGCCTTCGCTGCCCTCGCCCTCGCGCAGAATTTGCGGGGCGATCGGCAGGTTGAGCACGCTCTCATCCTCGATCAGCCGCGCCACCTGCTGGTGGGAGACGCCGGACATGCTGCCGACGACGAACAAAATCGGCCCTTCGACCGGCGCCATTGCGGCCTCCTCCACCGCGCCGCTCAAGCCCAGGGCCAGCGGCAGCTGCCGGGCCAGCCCGGCGGCACCGGCCCACAAGGCCGGCCGGCCCAAGCCAGCGGCGGCCTGCGCGATGGCGCGCAGATCCTCATCGCTCTCCGCATCGCAAACCACGGCATCATGGCTCTCGGCGGCGCGGGCCAGGGCGGCGCGGAGCGCCTGGGGGCCGGCGCGCACGCTCTCCAGCCCGACCACATCGGTCCTCAGCCCGGCCTCTTCCAGCAGGCTCGGCATATGGGCGCGCCCGGTAATGCCTTCGCGCTTCCAGACCTCGGTCTCTTCCACCTTCACACCGTGCAGATATTGCTGCCCGCCGCGCGTCTGCCGGCCGGTGGCCGGGAAGGCGGGGGCGATGAGGGCGAAGGCCTCCGGCGCGAAGCCGCGCTGCGCCGCCAAGGCGGCGGCCAGCTCGGCGCCGATATTGCCGCGCAGGGTCGAGTCGAATTTCTTGAACCAGAGCTGGCCGGCCGCGCCGAGATCGGCCAGCAGCGCGCTGGTCCGCGCCGCGGCCTCATGCGGGGCCAGGCGGCGCGTATCCGCATCGAGCGACAGCACCTCCGCCGCTGGCGCGGCGGCGGCGGTCTCGCCCAGCGTCACCAGCGTCTTCAACCCGGCGGCGACGCAGGGAATGGCGCAATCCGCCGCGCCGGAAAGATCGTCCGCGACGATCAGCAATTTGCGGCGGGGCAGGCTCATGCCCCCGCCTTCGCCGCCACGCGCCGCGCCCACCAGGCGGTCATCGGCGGGGTGAGGATGGAGGTGACGATCACCGCCGCCGCCACCAGCACCGTGGCCGGCGCCGCCGCCGCCGCATAGGCATGGTTGGCGCTGGCCACCAGGGTCGGCACCGCGGCGGCATTGCCGGCGGTGGAGGCCGCGGCCAACCCGGCCGTGCCTTTGCCTCCGGTCGCCTTATCCGCCAGCAGCATGACGATGCCGGAGACCACCAGCACGAACAGCCCGAGGCAGAGCCCCAGCAGCCCCGCCGCCCAGACCTTGTGCAGGTCGAGCGAGGCACCGAGCGCAAAGGCGAAGAAGGGGATCATCACCGGAGTGGCGCGGCCAAGGAAATCGCGCATCTCACGGTCGAGATTGCCGATGATGATGCCCGCCGCCAGCGGCAGGATGGCACCCACCAGCGTCTGCCAGGGGAAGGCGGAGAGCCCGGCGGCACCCAGCGTCACCATCGTCAGGAACGGGCCGGATTCCAGCGACATCACGGAATAGGCGGCGGCCTCGTCGGCGGTGCCGTACTGGCCCATCAGCGCCATATAGAGCCCGCCATTGGTGTCATTGATGGCGGCGACCACGGCCAGGGTGGACAGACCGGCGAACCAGCCGGACGTGATCGGCCCTTCACCCAGGAAATGCCCAAGCACCACGCCGCAGACGATGCCGAGCAGGATTTTCGCCACCAGCAGCACCCCCCCCTTGCCGGCGACCATCGGCAGCGTGCGGACGCTGATCGAGCTGCCCATGCAGACATAGAACACCGCCAGAATCGGCAGCGCGCCGGAGAACAGCGCCCCGGTGAAGGAGCCGAAGAAATGCGGCGTGCCTGGCGCGAAGCTGTTGAACAAGCAGCCAATGGCCAACGGCACGATCATCATGCCGCCAGGCACGGCCTCGATCATTTTTTTCAGGGGCAATTGCATGGGCGTTCTCCAATTTTAATTTTACTGACTGATTTGAGCGAATGAAGGGCGGGATAACAGCACGACATGCGCGCATCAACCAAAAATTTGCTCAAAATACGCAATTAAGCATATAGCCAGCCGAAATCGCCCCGCTCGCCGGCGGGCGTCGTCATCGAAAATCAGGCCTTATCAACGCAATGAGAGGTCGAGCATCCGCCCATCGAACAGCCGGTCGCGCGAGGCGCGCAGATGCGCGGCCATCAGTGTGCGCGCCGCCTCCGGCTGGCGAGATCTGATCGCCTCGGCGATGCGCCGATGCTCCTCCAGCACGTAATCCAGCCCTTGTTTCGGCCCCATCAGCGAGATGCCGTGAATATGCATCCCCACCGCGATATGCGGCTGCAGCGCCTGCAGCGACTGGTGGTAGTAATGATTGTTGGAGGCCTCGGCGATGGCGAGATGGAAGGCGAAATCCACATCGTCGCGATGCTGCCCCTGGCGGGTGGCCTGCGCCATCGTCTCCAGCGCCGCCTCGATCTTCGCCATGGCGCTCTGGTTATAGCGCAGCGCGGCGAAGCTGGCGGCTTCCGGCTCCAGCGTCAGCCGGTATTCATAGCAGCGCTGAATATCGGCGATATTCTCCACCGGCGCGAAGCCCAGCGGCGGCTGCACGGCGGGCGGGCGGACAAAGCTGCCGGCGCCCTGGCGGGAGACGATGAATTTTTCCTGCTTGAGCCGCGCCAAAGCGGTGCGCACCACCGGCCGCGAGACATCGAATTGGCTGGCGAGCTGATGCTCACTCGGCAGGCGGCTATGAGGCGCGTAGGCGCCGTTCTGAATGCCCGAGAGAATGCTGTGATAGACTTGGTCAGCCAGACCCGAGGTCTGGCTCTCTTGCGGCTTCATCGCGGCTTCGGGTTTTTCCAACACGCTGCGGTCCTAACAAATGTTAGCGCTATCGGCAAACCATCCGCCACGCCTCAGCCCCCCAGCGCGCCCTGGGTGTTGACGTAGACGGCATAGAGGCTGGTGCTGGCCGCGATGAACAGCCGGTTGCGATGCCGGCCGCCAAAGCAGAGATTGGCCGCGCGCTCCGGCAGATGGATATGGCCGATCGCCTCGCCCGCCGGGTTATAAATCCGCACCCCGTCCAGCCCCTCGCCCATGCCCCAGCCGCACCAGAGATTGCCGTCCACATCCACCCGGAATCCGTCCGGCCGCTCGCCCTGCTGGCAGGCGATGAAGATACGGCCTTTGGTCAGCGTCCTGCCATCGGCGGCCAGCTCATAAACCCGCATCCGCCTGGGCGCGATACCGGTTTCCGCGACGTAAAGCAGTTTCTCATCCGGCGAGAAGGCCAGGCCGTTCGGGCCCTCGATATCGTCGGCGGCAACGCTCAGTTCACCGGTCTGGCCGTCGATCCGGTAGAGATAGGTCGGCAGCTCCGGCGCGGCTTTCTCGCCCTCATAGAAGCCGCGAATGCCAAAGGTCGGATCGGAAAACCAGATCGAGCCGTCGGATTTCACCACGATATCGTTGGGCGCGTTCAGGCGCTTGCCGTTGAAGCTGTCCGCCAGCACGGTGGTGCTGCCATCATGCTCCAACCGCATCACCCGCCGGTGCAGATGCTCGCACCACAGCACCCTTCCCTCGCGGTCGCGGGTGGCGCCGTTGGTGAAGTCGGACGGGCGGCGGAATTCGTCCACGCTCCCGTTCGTCTCGTGCCAGCGCAGCACCCGGTTATTCGGAATATCCGACCAGAGCAGATAACGCCCGGCCGGCACCCAGACCGGCCCTTCCCCCCAGCGCGTCCCGGTATAAAGCCGCTCCACCGCCGCCGCATCCAGCCGGTAGCGGACGAAGGATTGATCCAGGATCTCGAAAGCGGGATCGGGATAACGGGTCTGGCCGGGCCAGCGGGGATCGGTCTGCGTCAAACTCAGCTCTCCAGGCAAGAGCGAGATGGGTTTACACCCACTCGCTCTACTCATGTTTTGGCGAGCAATTTCATGCATTTAGGGTGACGCTGCCGCGTCAACCTAAATGCATATTGCTCTATAGGCGGCGGCGCGCCCGGCTTCTACCTCGCCCTCCACCAGCCATTTCTGCGTCGGGAAGCCAGAAATGATCGCCGAGAGCACCGCGCCGGCAATGATGAACACGGTCATCGCCACCGGCAAGCCCCAGCTCGCCTTGAAGCGCGCGATCAACCCGGCACCGATGCGATGCCGGCGCCGCTTGCCCGCGCCCGCATGTTCAAACCCCTTCAGCCCTTCACGAACAGGCGCTGCGCCAGCACCTCGCCATTCAGGAAGGCCATCACATTGCGCACGCTCATCAGCGAGACCTCACGCCGCGCCTCCGGCGTCACCCCGCCGCAATGCGAGGAGACGATGACATTCTCCAGCCCCCAGAGCGGGTTGTCGGCGGCGGGCGGCTCCTGGGCGAAGCTGTCCAGCCCGGCCCCGGCGATGCGCCCTCCGGTCAGCGCCGCCAGCAAGGCCGGCTCGTCCACCACCTCGCCGCGGGCGGTGTTGATCAGGAAGGCGCTGGGCTTCATCAGCGCCAGCGTCTGCGCATTGATCAGCCCGCGCGTGGCCTCGGTCAGCGGGCAATGCAGGCTGACAATATCGCTCTGGCGCAGCAGGCTCTCCAGGCTGTCGGTCCGCTCGATGCCCTCGCCCAGCGATCCGGTCGGGGCGTAGGGGTCGTAGCACAGCACCGAAAGCCCCAGCGCGCGCGCCATGCCGGCCACCAGCCGGCCGATCATCCCCGCCCCGATCAGCCCCAGCACGCTGCCGCGCAGCTCGCGGCCCTTGTAGAATGTTTTGTCCCAGCCGCCCTGGCGCACGAAAGCATCCTGGTTGCGCATATCCTTGGCCAGCCCCAGCATCAGCGCGATCGTATGCTCGGCGACGGAATGGGCATTGGCGCCGACCGCGGCGATCACCGGGATGTTCAGCGCGCCGGCGGCGGCGACATCGATATCATTGGTGCCGGCACCATGTTTGGCGATGATCTTGAGCTTGGGCGAAGCCCGCATGATCTCGGCATCCAGCCTGTCCACCAGCCGCACCACCACCGCATCGGCCTGGGTTTGCGCGAGCAGGGCGATCACCTCGTCCTTGCCGGGATAAGGCTGGGTGGAGACGCTCTTGATCCCGGCCTGCGCCAGCAGCGCCTCACCCTCCGGCGCCAGCGCACCGCCCAATGTCACGACAGTCAAACCCAAGGCATCTCTCCTCAAACAAAATAGGGGGCCGCACGCGACGCCCCCCGTTTCAGCCCGCCGGTCTCAGACCGCGATCGGCTTCACCTTGCCCAGCAGGAAGGCATAGATCAGGATCCCCACCAGACCGATCAGCGCGGAGGCGAACAGAGCCGCGTTGAAGGAGCCGGTGCTGGCGACGATGAAGCCGGTGACGATCGGCCCGACGACACCGCCGAAATTCGACACCATGTTCTGCAACCCCGCCAGCGTGCTGGTCATGCTGCGCGGCGCCACGTCAGCCGGCAGCGCCCAGACCTGCGAGGCGGAGATGGTGGTGCCGGCCTTGGCCAGGCAGAGCAAGGCGACGATGGCGACGACATTATGCGTCAGCGGCGCCAGGCCGATGGACATGGCCAGAACCAGCCCGAAGATCAGGAAGAATTTGCGCACGGCGGTGAGGCTGTAACGGCCGGATTCCAGCGCCCGGTCCGAGGCCCAGCCGGCCGCGACCTCGATGAGCATGCCCACCAGCAGCGGCAGCATGGCGACGAAGCCCATCTTCAGCATCGTCATATGCTCCTGTTTCACCAGATAGGTCGGCAGCCAGGTGATGAAGAAGTAGGAGATATAGTTGATGGTGAAAAAGCCCAGGCACATCGCCCAGACATTGCGGTGGCGCAGCAGCGCGTACCAGGGCAGCGGCGCCTTGCCTTCAGTGGCATGCTGGGCCTGGCCCTCGCGGATATAAGCCAGCTCAGCCGCGTTCACGCCGGGATGCTGCTCCGGCGTCTCGCGGAAGAAGCCGAACCAGGCGATGCTCCAGACCACGCCCATGGCGCCGATGATCAGGAAGGTCATGCGCCAGCCATAGGCGGCGATCAGCCAGACAATCAGCGGCATCGCCACCGCGCCGCCGAATTTGGAGGCGCTGTCGAACAGCCCGGCGATGGTGGCGCGCTCGCGCAGCGGGAACCATTTCGCGGTGATGCCGGCATTGCTCGGATAGGCCCCGGCCTCGCCGATGCCCAGGCCCAGACGCATCGCGAACAGCGAGGCAAAGCCGCTCACCATGCTGGTGGCGGAGGTGGCGACCGACCAGAGCAGCACGGCGAAGCCCAGCCCCTTTTTCTGCCCGAACTTGTCGCTGAACCAGCCGGCCGGCATCTGCATCAGCGCGTAGGACCAGAAGAAGGCGGACAGCACGATGCCCATCATGTCGACCGGGATCGACAGCGTCTTGATCAGCGTGGGGGCGGCGGCGGCCAGCACGGTGCGGTCGATATAATTGATCGCGATGGCGAACCACATGAAGGTGGCCACACCCCAGCGGATGCGCGAGGCGCGCTGATCCGGATTGCGCGCGGGCGCGCGCTGGCCGACATTCAAAGAGGCGGCGCCGGCCTCAGAGCGGGCGGGGTCTAGATCCATAGGACAGGTTCCCTTGTTGAAGCGCCGCATTGCCGCGCAGCGCAAGACTTGTTGTAAATTTGTAACTTGCCCCATAATGGCCGCCGAAAGAATCGTCAAGCCTGAATCGCGATGCGGACAAGCTAAATCCAAAGCAAGCCGACCCTCTCCGCCCCACCACCCAGACTTGACGCTGCCTGAACCCGCCGCTAGGGAATGAACAAATTTACAACAAGTGACGTCCAGCTTTGCCCTTACGGGATTGACGGCCCGGCCCACCAGGCAGAGCCTGGGGCGCGCTCGCCACCGCAAAGGGATTGTTTGAGATGAAGCTTCAACCTGTCGCGCTGCACGCACCGATCGAGCTGCTGCAGCCCGCCGAAATCGCCTTCGGCGCCGGCGCCCTGGCGCGGCTGGCGCGCTTCGCGGCCCGGCACGGCCTCACCCGCACTTTGGTGGTGGCGGATGCCTTCAATGCTACCCGCATCAATCTGCTCGGCCTGGAAGGCGAGGTCGCGGTGTTTGGCGAGGTGAAGCCCGAGCCGGACGTGCACAACCTCAACGCCGCGCTGAAGCTGGCGGAAGAGTTCAAGCCGGATTTCGTCATCGGCTTCGGCGGCGGCAGCGCCATGGATCTGGCCAAGCTGGTCGCGGTGCTGCCCGGCAGCGGCGAGAGCATCCATGATGTCGTCGGCCCGGACAAAGCCCCCGCCCGCAAGGTGAAGCTCGCGCAGATCAGCACCACGTCGGGCACCGGCAGCGAGGCCGGCATCCGCGCGCTGGTGACGGACCCGGCCACCCGCAACAAGCTGGCGGTGCAGAGTGCCAACATGCTGGCCGACCTCGCCATCATCGACCCCGAGTTGACGATGAGCGTGCCCGCCGCCATCACCGCCGCCACCGGCGTCGATGCGCTGGCCCATTGCGTGGAAGCCTATACCAGCCGCAAGGCGCACCCGCTGATCGACACCTACGCGCTGACCGGCGCGCAGCTGGTCGGCCGCTATCTGCCCCGCGCCGTGGCGGATGGGTCGGATAAAGAAGCCCGCGCCGGCCTGGCTCTGGCCTCGCTCTATGGCGGTTTCTGCCTTGGCCCGGTGAACACCACCGCGGGCCATGCCGTCGCCTACCCGCTGGGCAGCCGCCATAATCTGCCGCATGGCCTGGCCTGCGCGCTGATCTTCCCGCATACGCTGGCCTTCAACGCCCCCGCCTGCCCGGACAAGACCAACGCCGTGCTGGAGGCCCTCGGCCTGCCCGCCAGCACCGACCCGGAGACGATCCGCCAGAGCACCAGGGAATGGTGCGCGAAGCTCGGCATGGATATGCGCCTCTCCGCCAACCGCGTGCCGGAGGATGATCTGGCGGCGATGGCGCAGGAAGCCCACGCCATCCGCCGCCTGCTGGACAACAACCCCCGCGATATGAGTGTCGCCGATATCCTCAGCCTCTATCGCACCGCCTTCTGACCTCAAGGGAGATGATACCCACAATGGCCACCCCAACCAAACCGCGCGGCGTATTCTGCGCGGCGCTGACCCCCGTCCATGACGATCTGAGCCCCAACCATGCGGCCTTCACCAAGCATTGCCAGGCGCTGCTGAATGACGGGCTGACCGGCATCGCGCTGCTCGGCACCACCGGCGAAGCCAACTCCTTCTCCACCGCCGAGCGCCAGGGCCTGCTGGAAGCCGCACTGAAGGCCGGCATCGCGCCGGAAAAGCTGCTGCCGGGCACCGGTGTCACCGCCCTCACCGAGACGGTGGCGCTCACCCGCCACGCCCTCTCCGTCGGCGTCACCAATGTCGTGATGCTGCCGCCTTTCTACTACAAGAACGTCACCGATGAGGGGCTGTTCGCCTCTTATGCCGAGGTCGCAGAGCGCGTTGGCGATTCCCGCCTTGGCATCGTGCTCTATCACATCCCGCAATTCTCCGCCGTGCCCATCCCGCATGACGTGATCGAGCGGCTGATGACGCGCTATCCCGGCACCTTCGTCGGCATCAAGGATTCCGCCGGCGACATCAAGAACATGCTGGCCATGGTCGAGCGCTTCCCGGATTTCTCCGTGCTCGCCGGCGCCGACCCGCTGATGCTCCCCCTGTTGCAGCAGGGCGGTGCGGGGGCGATCACCGCCACCACCAACCTGCTCGGCGCGGATCTGGCCTTCATCTACAAACATTTCAACGATGCGAGCCGCAAGGACGAGGTCGAGGCGGCGCAGGCCCGCGTCGTCGCCGGGCGCAACCGCGCCTCCACCTACGCGCAGATGGCCTCGCTGAAAGCGCTCGTCGCCGAGCGCCATGGCGACCAGGGCTGGCTGAATATGCGCCCGCCTCTGGTGAAGCTGACCGAGGAAGAACGCGCCGCGCTGCTGGCGAGCTAAAAAAGTTTTTTGGTGCAGCTATTTTTCAAAAAAGCTGCACCAACGCTCGGGGCTTTGGCACAGGCAGTGCCAAGGCCCAGAACTTTTTGAAGCCCTTTTTGAAAAAAGGGCTGCATCCCAAAAACTTTTGCGACTTATTGTCCGAGGATTGCCGCGTAGGCCTCAGGCGTATCGACATCCTGCAGCACACCGGGCGCAGTTACCGTAATCCGCTGCAATCTTTTAGGCTGCGCCAGCAGGCGTTTCGCCCCTTGATCCCCTTGCAGCCCCATCATCGCGCCAAAATGCGCCCTGCCCCACAGCACCGGATTGCCTGGCCGCCCTTCAAACACCGGCTGCACAATATCGAACGGCGGCGCGAACGCCCCCGCCAGCTCCCGCAGCACCGCGCTCGACACAAACGGCATGTCGCCCAGACAAACAACCGCCCCGGCACAATCCTCCGGCACCGCCGCAATCCCGGCCCGCAGACTCGCCGCCATGCCCTCCTCATGCTCAGCCGCATGCACGCACTGCACCGCCAGCCCCTCGGCCTCACCCGCCACCCGCGCCGCCTCATGCCCGGTCACCAGCAGCACCGGCCCAATCTGCGCCGCCACCGCGCGCTCCAGCACCGTGCGCAAAATGCTCTGTCCTGAAGCCAGCGCCAGCAGCAGCTTGTTCTGCGCCCCCATCCGCCGCGACGCCCCGGCCGCCAGCACCAGCACGGCAAAGCGCATCAGGCCAGCGCCATCCGCCGGCCCGCCCGCAGCGAGGCCAGCAACACCAGAGCCGCCACCACCCCCATCGCCCCGGCGGCGACGAAGGCCGGCGTGTAGCTGCCGGTCTGCTGGCGGATCAGCCCGGCGCCGAACGCCGCCGTCGCTGCCCCCAGCTGATGCCCGGCCAGCACCCAGCCGAACACGATCGGCGCATCCTGCTCGCCAAAGGCCTGGTTGCAGAGCTTCGCCGTCGGCGGCACCGTGGCGATCCAGTCCAGCCCGTAAAACACCGCGAAAATGGTGAGATTGACCGTATCGAAGGACAGAAACGGCAGCGCCATCAGCGAGAGCCCGCGCAGCCCGTAATAGACGATCAACAGCGCCCGGCTGTCATGCCGGTCGGTCAGCCAGCCCGAGGCGGTGGTGCCGATCAGATCGAACACCCCCATCATCGACAGCAAGCCCGCCGCCGCCACCGGCGCCACCCCATGGTCGCCGCAAAACGCGATCATATGGGTGCCGATCAGCCCGTTGGTGGTCAGCCCGCAGACGAAGAAGGTGCCGAACAGCAGCCAGAAAATCGGCCGCTTCGCCGCCATCGCCAGCACGCTGAAGGCCAACCCCACCGTGCGCCGGCGTGCGGGTTTCGCCGGCGCGCTGCCGTCAATTTCGCCAAAACGCTGGGTTCCGATATCGCCCGGATGCTCCGGCAGCACCAAAGCCACGATCGGCACCAGCACCAGGCAGGCCAGGCTCACCGTCAGCACCACCGGCCGCCAAGTATATTGCGCCGAAAGCCAGGCCAGGAAGGGCAGGAACACCAGCGCCCCGGTGGCGGTGCTGGCACTCAGCAGCCCCATCACCAGCCCCTGGCGCGTCGCGAACCACCGGTTCACCACCGCCGCCCCCAGCACCGAGGCCACCGCCCCGGTGCCGATCCCTGAAAACACGCCCCAGCTGAGGATATATTCCAGCGGGGTGCGCATCCACAGGCTGGCGAACGTCGCCGCCGCCATCAGCCCCAGCCCGCCCAGCATGGTGCGCCTGATGCCGACACTCTGCATCAGCGCCGCCGCGAACGGCCCGACCAGCCCGTACAGGAAAATCCCGATGGCGGCGCCGAGTGAGATCGTCGCCCGGTCCCAGCCAAATTGCAGCTGCAAGGGCAGCAGCAACACGCCCGGCGTCGCCCGCACCCCGGCCGAGACCAGCAGCGAGAGGAAGGTCACGGCCACCACCGCGAAAATATGCGCCTTCGGCGAAAGCAGCCCGGAGCGATGCAACAGCCGGCTCATGCGCTCAGCCCCCCGCTCAGCGCCACCAGCCGGGCCAGCCCGGCCTGCATCCGCGCCCACTCCGCCGCGCCATA
>NZ_JH976210.1:219226-271688 GCF_000306035.1 Acidocella sp. MX-AZ02 | reverse complement strand
AGCGCCACCCAGCCGCGCTGCTCCAGCGGTTTCAGCGCGCGGTACAGCGTGGTGCGGTCCATCACCAGCTTTTCCGCCAGCCGCATCAGCTCCGGCTGCCCCTCGCGGGCGATGTGGCGCAGCACGGAAAACTGCACGATGGACATGAAGCTCCCCGCCAGCGCCTCGTCATAAAGCCGGGTGACGGCGCGCGAGGCCTTGCGCAAAGCGGTGCAGGCGCAGATCGGGTCGAGGATCAGCTCGTCGGTATGATGCATATGCATCAATTACCATATTCGCCCGCCGCGTCAATTTTTTCACCGGACATGAAAAAGGCGGCGGGAGCTGGAGGCCCCCCGCCGCCTGCACCGCATGCGCGACCTTACGCGGAGCGGTAGAGCTTGGTCATCACGAACTCACGATGGCCCAGCGCCTCGGCCGCCGTCAGCCGCCCATTCGCCACCCGCCCGATCATCCCGATCAGCGCATCGCCCGCCTGGTCGATGGTCATCTCCCGGCGCAGAATCCCCGACACGTCGAGATCCACATGCTCGGACATGGTGCGCACCGTGCGCGGGTTGCCGGTAATCTTGATGACAGGCACGATGGGATTGCCGATGACATTGCCCTGCCCGGTCGGGAAGGTATGGATCACGTAACCACCCGCCGCCATCAGCGTGATGCATTCCGCCGCCGCCGAGGAGGTATCCATATAATACAGCCCCGGGCCTTTCGCCGGTGCTTCCGCCGGCTGCAGCGCGTCGATGAACTTGCACTCATGGCCGATCTTTTCCAGATTGCCGAGCGCCTTTTCCTCGATGGTGGTGAGGCCACCGAGAATATTGCCCTTGGTCGGCTGGCTGTCAGAGAGGTCGTCGGTCTTGTGCGCCTCGATCACCTCCTCCTGGTAGGCTTTCCACATCTTGTACCATTTTTCCTCGATCTCCGGGGAGATGGCCCGCTTGCGCGCCAGATGCTCCGCCCCGGTGATCTCGGAGGTTTCGCCGAACACGCCGTAAATCCCTTGCGGGATCAGCTTGTCATACATATTGCCGACGGTCGGGCAGGAAGCCAGGCCGGTGGTGGTGTCGCTCTCACCGCATTTGGTGGAGACCCAGAGATCCTTCACCTCCACCGGCTCGCGCTGCAATTCCGAGGCCCATTGCACGAACTCCTTGGCCTTGCGGGAGACGGCGGCGATGGTGTTGATATCGCCATGCTGCTCGATCCAGTAGCCTTCCACCGGCTTGCCGGTCTTGGCGATGCCGTCGACCACCACCTTGGTCCAGGACGGCTCGATGCCGACGACGATCACCGCGGCGACATTCGGGTTGCTCCCGGTGCCGATCAGCGTGCGAAAATGCACCGCCAGATCCTCGCCAAACTGCAAACGCCCATAGGCATGCGGGATCGCCAGCGTGCCTTTGATATTGTTCGCCACCGCTTCGCAGACGGCGTTGGAGAGATCATCCAGCGGCAGGATCACGACATGGTTGCGCACGCCCACGCGGCCATTCTCACGGCGCCAGCCGGTCAGTTTCATTTCGCTCATCACAATATTCCTTACCAGCGCTTGGTCTTCAGATTCTGCGTATGCACATGCCCGCCCTTTTTGGCCGGGCCGATCATCTTGCCGATATCCTCGCCATATTTGATCGCGGTATCGCCGGCGCTGAGATCCTTCAGCGCCACCTTGTGCCCGATCGGCACATCGTCGATCGCGGTCAGACGAAAGGAGGAATTATCCAGCGTCACCACGCACAGCATATCCGTGCCGGCCTTCAGATCCTCCACTACCACAACGCCGACATTATCCTCCGGATTGTGAACCAGTAACTGCGGTATGCTCATCAGCCTGTTTCCTCTTTTTTGGTAATTCTTCTATCTTATACAAGACTCAGCCTGTCAAGCCTTTGGCGTGACGCCGCCAGCGCGCACCGGCCCTGCGCCGCCGGAATAATTGTATCTTTATACATATAGCTTTATTCTGCGCCTCTGACCTCATCTTGACGGACCCCATGGCGACACTCCCGGCGAAGGCCGAACAAAGCACCTCCTTCCAGCCGCTCTACGCGCAGGTCTACGCGCTGATGACCGAGCGCATCGGCTCCGGCCAATGGCAGCCCGGCGCGCTGCTGCCCAACGAGTTCCAGCTCGCCGCCGAATTCAAGGTCAGCCAGGGCACGGTGCGCAAGGCGCTGATGGCGCTAGAAGCGAACAAACTGATCGTCCGCCGCCAGGGCCACGGCACCTATGTGGCCCGGCACACCGCCCAGCAGGCCTTATTCCAGTTCTTCCGCATCGTCGATCTCGACGGCACCCGCCTCACCCCGGCCAGCCGCGCCTTCGCGCAGAAGAGCGCCAAGGCGACGCGCGCCCAGGCGCAGGCGCTGGGGCTGAAACCCGGCGCCGCCCTGCACAGCATCACCCGTGTGCGCTCCTTCGAGGAGGATGCGGCGATTTTCGAAACCATCATGGTGCCGGCGGCATTGATGCCGGGGCTCTCGGTGATCCTGAACCAGGAAATGCCGGAGGAAATGTATGTGATCTACCAGCAGCATTTCGGCATCACCATCACCCGCGCGGACGAAACATTGGCGGCGGTGGCGGCCGACGCGCAGGATGCGGCGCATCTGCAGGTGCCGGAGGGCACGCCGCTGCTGGAAATCACCCGCATCGCCTCGGACCTCAACGGCAAGAAGGTGGAGCTGCGCGTCAGCCGCTGCAAAACCAGCGCCTACCGTTACGCGGCGGAGATCACCTGAGGCCGACGCCGATAATTTTTGCTAAACCCCGGCCAGCTCTTTCCGGCGCCGTTCCAGCTCCTCGCTATAGCGGCGCAGCGCATATTGCTCCGAAAGCACGCCGATGACCTTGCGGCTCGCCGCATTCTCCAGCACCACCAGCGCATCGGCCTCCGCGCGCTCAAACAGCGCCAGCGCCTCCTTCACGCTCATCCCCGGCAGCAGATACGCATCGCGGTGATGCAGAAACCCCTCCAGCCCCGCCCCGTCCAGATTGGCCGCATGCAGCTCCGCCGGCAGCACGATGCCGCTATATTTGCCCTGCGCATCCAGCACCACCAGCCGCTTCACCTCGCCGGGGGCGGCCTCCCGGCGCAGCACCTCCGGCTCCGCCTCATGCACCATCCGCACATCGCCGCTGCGCATCAGCCGGCCCACCGTGAGGCTGGCGATCCAGCCAATATCCGCGCCGCTGCGGATCGGCGTGCCGCGCAGATGGAACCGCCAGGTGGAGAAGGAATAGCCGAACACACGCTTGACCGTGATCGAGGCCGCGATCGCCGCCGCCAGCACGCAGATGGTGATGGAAAACTGCCCGGTGCTCTCCAGCGCCAGGAAGGTCATCGTCATCGGCCCGCCGACGATGGCCACCGCCATCGCGCTCATCCCCACCACCGCGTAGAACCCCACCGGCATCGCCGCCAGCCCGGGCACCACCAGCGCCACATCGGCAAACAACTTCCCGAACAGCGAACCCAGAAACAGCGAGGCGAAGAACAAGCCGCCGCGAAACCCGGCGCCGATGGAAATCGAGGACGCCACCGCCTTGCCCAGAAACAGCACCAGCGCCGTCAGCAATGGCAACGACAGCCCGATCTGCGCATGCAGCGCCGCATGGCCGGAACTCAGCGTCGCCGGCGAGACCATGCCCAGCGGCCCGAGCAGCAGCCCGCCCACCACCGGGCGCAGCCAGACCGGCATTTTCGAGCGCCGGAACCCGGCCTCGATCGCCGTCACCCCGCGCATGATCGCAATCGCCACCATCCCGGCGGAAATCCCGACCAGGATCGCCATCGGGTAGGCGGAAAGCGGCAGCATTTGCGGCAGCGCCACATTCAGCGGGGCTGAGCCGGCATGCAGCTGCCCAGTTACCAGCGTGCCGGCCAGCGCCGCGATGATGATGAACGGCAGTGTTGCCAGCGAATAATTCGCCAGGATCAGCTCCACCCCGTAAAACACCCCGCAAAGCGGCGCGCTGAAGGCCCCGCCGATCGCCGCCGCCGCCCCGCACCCCACCAGCAGCCGCAAATCCGAGCGCCGCAGCCGCAGCTTCGCCCCGCCCCATGAGGCAAGGCCAGCGCCCAGCTGCGCATAGCCCGCCTCCAGCCCCACCGAGCCGCCAATACCGTTGGACCAGACCGTCTGCACCGCGACGATGACGCTATCGCGCAGCGACATCCGCCCGCCATAAAGCGCGTTCGCCTCGACCGGATCGATGATGCCTTTCGGGCGGAATTTCGCCACCAGCCAGGCGCCAAGCCCCAGCACCAGCCCGCCGAGCACCGGTACCGCCAGCAGCCGCGCCGTCTCCACATAGGGCGCATCGGACAGCCCCTGCCCCGCCGGCAGGTTGAACAGCAGGCGATGCAGCGCATGGGTGACGCCGTTCATCGCCGCCACCCCGGCCCCGGCTAGCCCGCCGACCAGCGCCGCGAACCCCGCCAGCCATAATTCATCCACCCGCACCAGCAGCCGCACACGCTGCCAGGCAGCGTCCAGCCTGGGAAAATGCGCGGTCTTAACGTCCGTAATAGAGGGTTGCGACATGGGTGGCTTCGGCAAAGAACAGCCAGCGCTCTATGAACAGCCCCATGGCCGTCAGCAGCGTGGCGAGGATGATGAGCGGCGCCGGCACCAGCCCCAGCCCGGCCAGCAGCGCCAGCAAGGAAGGCAGCAGGAAGGCGGTGGCAAGGGTGATGCGGCGCAGCTTGGCGGCATGTTTGCGGGCGATCTGATAGCCCATCTCACGCAGCACGTAGTTTTCGGTGAAATGCGGCGCATCCAGCGGCCGCACCTCGCCATATCGGGTCAGCCCGGTGGCGCTGGCCAGCGTGGCCAGCGGTTTCTGGGTGTCGATGAAGCGCCAATAGGCCAGCTTGGCCGCCGCCGCGAGCAGCCCGGCCAGCAGCACCAGCAGCCCGGCCAACCCGGCCTGCCCAGTCCAGCAGGCCAGCAGCAGCGCCATCAGCATGGCGCCGGAGAACAAGGCCAGCAGCATATAGTTCGGCGCGGTATGCTTGTTGTTCCACTGCCGGATCGGCTTCAGGCTGGCATAGATCATCGCCGTGCAATAGACCGTGACCAGCCCCAGCGCCCCGGCGATTAGGCCGATGATCACCGTCACCGGCCCCGGCCCCATCACCCACCACAAAACCGCAAAGCCAAGAGCCGGCGGAAAGGTGACCAGCGACGCCACCCCCTCGCGCGACAGCCAGGAGGAGCGCCATTGGCTGAAAGCCCGCCAGGCCCGCTCCGGCCGCCCGAGATGCAGCATGGAGGCGATGAGCCCCGACGCCGCGAAGCCGAGCGCCACCACCACTCCCACCGGCATGAACCAGCGCGAGCCCGGCAGCAGCCCGAGCAGCGCGAATACCGCGAGCCAGGCCAGCAGCCCATAGCCAAAGCCGGTCAAGGTGGTGAGCAGCAGAACCGAAGCGGCAGGCTTCATCGGGAGAGCACCTTGTCCAGCAGTCGCAACAGCTTGTTGCCGCCCTCGGCGGCGCGCTCGCGCGGCGCGGTTTGGATCTGCGCCTGGCGCGGCGGCAGATATCTGTTCACCGGCTTATAGCCCAGCTCCGGCATCAGCTCGACGCCGCCGCGCTGCGCCACCAGCTTGGAAACCTTGCTCTCCGGGTCATTGAAATCGCCAAAATGCCGGGCCCGCGAGGGGCAGGTGGCGACACAGGCCGGCTCGCGCTCTTCCGCGGGCAAGGTCTCGTTATAGATGCGGTCGATGCAGAGCGTGCATTTTTTCATCACCCCGGCCAGCTCATCGAATTCCCGCGCCCCGTAGGGGCAGGCCCAGGAGCACAGCTTGCAGCCGATGCATTTATCCATATCCACCAGCACGATGCCGTCTTCCACCCGCTTATAGGAGGCGCCGGTGGGGCAGACGGTGACGCATTGCGGATTTTCACAATGCAGGCAGGAGCGCGGAAAATTCACCGTGCGGCTGGCCTCGCCACACCCCGCCTCGTAGGAATGGATGCGATTGAACCAGACGCCATCAGGCTCCTTGCCGTAGGGGTCGTAATCGGGCAGCGGCGCGGCATGGCCGCCGGTATTCCATTCCTTGCAATTCACCGCGCAGGCATGGCAGCCGACACAAGTATCCAGATCGATCACCAGGCCGAGCTTCTTTGCCGCCGGATCCGGGGTGGGTAGGCTGGTCATTCGGCGGCCTCCATCTTGGCGCCGTAGCGCAGATTTTCGGGGTTATGTACGGCAAAAGGGGCGTGCACTGTGCCGGGATGCGGCGCGGTCTGCCCTGCCTCGGCGGCGCTGGCCTTGCGCACCCGCACGGTGAGATCGAACCAAGCTGCCTGGCCGGTGACCGGGTCCGAGTTGGAGGCGCGATGCCCGCTTTCGTCCGCCGGCAGATATTCCGAAATCAGATGGTTGAGCAGAAATCCCCTCTCGGATTCAGGGGCTTTCTGATCCAGCGTCCAGGCGCCGGAGCGCTTGCCGATCGCATTCCAGGTCCACACAGAGTTCGGGTTCAGCCCCTCCATCAGCCGCGCCTGGCAGGTGAGCGCGCCGTTGCGGCTTTCCACCACCACCCAGTCCTCATCCGCGATCCCCAGCGCCCCGGCGGTCTCCCGGTTCATATAGAGCCGGTTTTCAGACATGATCTGCCGCAGCCAGGCATTTTGCGAACCCCAGGAATGGTACATCGCCATCGGCCGCTGGGTGAGCGCGTGCAGCGGGTACTCTTGCCGGTTCACCATCGTCGCCTCAATCGGCTCATACCAGATCGGCAACGGGTCCATCACCGCCTCCAGCCGGGCGCGCAGCCGCTCAGGGGGCTGATGCGCCCCGTGCCCCTGTGCGGCCAGACGGAATGTCTGCAGGATTTCGCAGTAGAGATGCAGCGTGATCTGTTCGTCCTTGTCGATCAGCCCCATCGCCTTGGCGGTGCTGAGATAGGCCTGGTTGGAATGTTTGAAGTAAAGCTGCTCATCGGGCAAATGATGCCGCCAGAAGCTGCCATTCTCGATATAGCGCTTGAGCTGGTCGCCATTCACCTCGCCCTTGCCGATGGCCTGCCCATCCGCGCCGCGGAATCCGGCCAGCGGGCCGATACCGGGCTTGCGCTGATGCCTCACCATGTAGTCAGCGTACGATGCATAAAGCGGCGCGCCGCCTTCATCAGCGAAATTCGGCAATTTCAGCCGTCCTGCAATGTCGATCAGCACATCCTGGAAGGGGCGCACATCGCGGTCGGGCTTGAGCACTGGAATCCGGATCGCATCCGCCGGCCCATGCGCCGAGCCAATCGGCCGGTCCAGCAGCGAGATGCAGTCATAGCGCTCAAGATAGGTCGTGTCCGGCAATACGATGTCCGCATAGGGCACGGTTTCGGAGAAGAACGCATCGGCCAGGATGAAAAATGGAATCCTGTAGCTGCCATCGGCGTTCTTGTCGGTGAGCATGCGCATCGCCTCACCCGGATTCATCGCCGAATTCCAGGCGACATTGGCCATATAGACCATCAGCGTGTCGATCGGATAACGATCCTGCTTATGCGCCTCGGCGATGGACATATGCATCATCCCGTGCACGCCCAGCGGCGCCTCCCAGGAAAACGCCCGGTCCAGCCGCAGCGCCTCGCCATTGTCATCCACCAGAAAATCCTGCGGCCCGGCGGGGAATCCCAAAGGCAGCCCGGCCAGCGCGCCGTTTTCCAAAAACGCCTTGCCCCCCGGCGCCGGCCCCGCCGGAATCGGCTTCGGGTAGGGCGATTTATAGCGCCAGGAGCCCGGCGTATCGACCGCGCCCAGCAGCATCTGCAGCATATGAACGGCGCGGCAGGTCTGAAACCCGTTGGAATGAGCGGAGATGCCGCGCATCGCATGGATCGCGACCGGACGCCCCAGCATCGTTTCATGCCGGCGGCCGGATGTATCCGTCCAGGGCACGTTCAGCGTCACTGGCTGGTTGAAGGCAATCTCCGCCAGCTCCGCCGCCAGCCTACGTATGGTGGCAGCCGGCACCCCGCAGCGCGCCGCCACCGCCTCCGGCGCGTAGGCGGCATCGCTATAGCGCGCCGCCAGCAGCGCGAAGGCGGGGCGCGCCGCGCGCCCCATCCGGCAATGTCACGCTGCCCAGCAAGGCCGGGTCCGCCCCCAGCGTCGAGGCTGGTTTGATCTGATGATCGGCCCGGTCCAGGCAGAGCGGCGCGCCGCTTTCATCACGCGCGAACAGCCCATCCTCCGCCGTGCCCGGCGCATCGATCACCAGATAATGCGCATTGGTATGGCGGATGAGAAACTCGGTATCAATCGCCCCTTCTTCCAACAGGCAATGCACCAAGGCCAACACGAACAGCCCATCCGTGCCCGGCGTGATGGCGACGAACTCATCCGCAATCGCCCCATAGCCGGTGCGCACCGGATTGATGGCGACGATCTTCGCCCCCCGCTCCTTCAACCTGCCAAGCCCCAGCTTGATCGGGTTGGAATCATGGTCCTCGGCGACGCCGATCAGCAGGAAGATTTTCGCATGCTCCCAATCCGGCTCGCCAAACTCCCAGAACGCGCCGCCAACGGAATAAAGCCCCGCCGCCGCCATGTTGACGGTGCAGAACCCGCCATGCGCCGCGAAATTCAGCGTGCCAAACATCTGCGCGAAATAGCCGGTGAGGGATTGCGACTGATCCCGCCCGGTGAAGAACGCGAACTGCTTGGGATCATTGGCGCGGATTTTGGCGAGGCGCGCGGTGATGATGGACAGCGCTTCCTCCCACTCGATCTCCTCGAACTCGCCCGCCCCGCGCTCGCCTACACGCTTCAGCGGTTTGCGCAGCCGCGCCGGGGAGAGCACATTCATGATCCCCGCCGAGCCCTTGGCGCAGAGCACGCCGCGATTGACCGGATGCGCGCGATTGCCCTCAATATAACGAAGCTTGCCGTCCTTCAGATGCACTTTGATGCCGCAGCGGCAGGCGCACATATAGCAGGTCGTCTGCGCCACGCTGTCGCCAACCGGCGCGGAATACTCGATGGTTTCTTGCTTCGACACCACTCACTCCCAACGGCCTACCCAACAAGAAGGCCCGCCACGCCAGGGGCGCAGCCGATTCAATACGCGATGATAGGTCAGCTTCCTTGTATTGAATAACAGATTATTTTTGCCAAACTCATAAAACGAATTTATGAATCAAGCCGCAAACCAGCCCTCCTGCACCACCAGCCCCTCGGCCTCGGCACGGCGGCGGTTTTCGCTGCGGCGTGCCCCCGGCAGGCGCACCCCATCCGTCAGCGCCTCGGCAAAAAGCCGCTCCATATGTGAGATGTTGCCGCCAAAGCTGATCGGGTTCAGCGCGATCAGCAGCTGCCCGGTGCCCGGCGGCGGGCCTTGCGCGTCCAGAAAAGAGCTGGCCTCATAGGCATAATGGCTGCCGGTCAGCCCGGCGGCCAGCGCCTCCACCATCAGCGCCAAGGCCGCGCCCTTGGCCCCGCCCAAAGGCAGCATCGAGCCCGCCAGCGCCACCGCCGGGTCCTCGGTTTCCTGCCCCTGCGCATCCAACGCCCAATCTTTGGGAATTTTCGTGCCCTTCTGCTTCGCCGCGACGATCTGCCCGCGCGCGACCTTGGAGAGGGAGAGATCGATCACCACCGGCGCGCCGCGCGGGCGCGGGAAGGCACAGGCGATCGGGTTGGTGCCAAGCAACGGCCGCCGCCCGCCCCACACCGCCATCGCCGCCGGGGTATTGGCAAACATCAAGGCCACAAGCCCGTGATTGGCCAAACGCTCAACCACCAGCCCCATCGCCCCGCAATGGCTGGAACGGGTGATCGAGGCCGCCGCGACGCCTTGACGGAAGGTGAGCGCCAGTAACTCGTCGATCGCCATGTCGATCGCCGGGTAGGCAAAGCCGTTCGCGGCATCGAGGCTCACCCCGCTGCCGGTGCGCTGCTTCACCGCCGGGCGGGCCTGGCCGTCGATCTTGCCGCATTTCGCCTGCGCCGCGTAAAACGGCAAACGCATCAGCCCATGCCCGGCCAGCCCGTCCGCCTCCGCCAGCACCAAGGCATTGGCGACAGAACCCGCATTTTCCGGTGCGGTATCATTCGCCACCAGCATGGCCTCGGCCTTCTGCTTGGCCTCGGTGATGGAGAGTTTCAACATGCGTCAACCAATCTTCAAAGCGTTGAGAACAATCTCGGCAATCTTCCCGGAGACGCGGACATTTGATTCCATCGTCACCCCGGCAATATGCGGTGTTAGAATCAGATTCGGCACGCCAGCGAACAAGGCGCCATGGGGGCCATCCAGCGGCTCATGCTCGAACACATCCAGAGCCGCCCCGCCCAGCGCGCCGGCTTTCAACGCCGCCACCAGGGCCGCCTCATCCACCACCCCGCCCCGGGCCGCGTTGATCAGCACGGCATGGCTCTGCATCAAAGCGAGTTTTCCGGCATCGATCATATGGCGCGTCTGCGGTGTCAGCGGCACATGCAAGCTCACCACGTCACAGCTTGCGAACAAGTCCTCCAGGCTCATGCGCTGCGCCGTCCCCCAGGCCGCATGCCCCTCCGGCAATAACGGATCGTAAGCGGCGATGCGCATCCCCAAAGCCGCCAGCCGCGCCGCCGCCTGCCGCGCCGTGCCGCCGAACCCCACCATGCCCGCGCGCCGGCCGGAAATCTCCCGGCCGATCATCGCCTCACGCGGCCACAGCCCGGCCGCCACCTCGACACTGCGCAGAAAGCCGCGCCGCAACAGGCTCAGCGTGGCGCAGGCGACATATTCGGCGACGGCATCGTCATTCGCCCCCGTCGCCGGATAGACCGCGATCTTGCGCGCCTTGCAGGCCTCAAGATCGATATTATCGAGCCCGACGCCCAGCCGCCCGACCAGCTCCAGCTTCGGCGCCTGCGCCAACAGCGCGCCGCGCACCTGGGTGCGGTTTCTCACAATCAGCGCCTGGCAATCTTCCAACGCCGCCGCCAGCGCCTCGGGCTGATCGACCAGGTCAGGGCGATACAGCACCTGCCCCCGCGCCGCCAAGGCGCGCACCGCCTCGTCATCCATGAATTCGGTTATGACAATCTGCGCCATGCCGCCTACGCGCTCCAGTCCATGATCAATCTCCTCATTTAAGACACAGGGTTTTTCAGGCTATCCGGCAAATCCCGGGCCAGCGCGCCGCGCGGGGCGGCAATGACCTGGCGCCGGCGCCGGTGGTAGGCCGCGCCGAAGAACTCATCCAGAAAGCTGGAGGGCACTGGCTGCGTCGTCAGGCTGACGATGAAGAAGGTGACGCAATTGGCCAGCAAGGCGACGAAGCCGGCATTATAGCCCAGCACCGGATCATGGTGGGAGAGCAGGAAATACAAGCTCAACCCCCAGCCGACCACCAATCCCGCCGCCACCCCCGCCCCGGTGGCGCGCCGCCAGAGCAGCCCACCAATGATCACCGCCGGCACCAGCTGGGCGATGAAATCATAGGCCACCAGCAGCACCGTGACGATCAACGAGTGCGCCACCACCGCCAGAATCAACGCCGCGAAGGTGACGACGAACACCAGCCAGCGGGTCATGTTGAACATCTGCCGGTCGGTCGTCTGCGGCACCAGCTTGGCATAGACGTTGCGCGCCAGCATGGTGCAGCTCATCATGATGATCGGTCCGGCCGGGACGATGGCGGAAAGCACCGCCGCCAGCGCAAAGATCGCCAGCGCCCAGGGCGGGAAGATCTGCTGGGCCAGGCGCAGCACCACCTCATTGCCGCCCACCTTCTGTGTGGCGAAAATCAGCACCGCGGCAAAGCCGATGGTGATCACGGCAACTTTCACCAGCTGGTAGAAGGGCATGAACACCGCCTGCAGCTTCAGCGTGCGCGGCCCCTTGGCGGAAAAGGCGACATTGAACCATTGCGGCCACATCCACTGACCAAAGCCGGTCAGGATCACCGTGGTCCAGAACCAGGACAGGGTCAGCTTATGCGTCGGCCCCGGCATGGTGAGATGCGATGGAATCTTCTGCATCATCTGGCTGAACATATCGCCGAAGCCGCCAAAATAGCGGTAGGGAATGGTGAAGAACAGCACCGCGATGGCGCCGAACATCAGCAGATCCTTGATCACCGACTGCCAGGCATTGCCCCTGATGCCGCCAAAGAACACCGCCAGCGACAGCACCGAGAAGCCGATAATGTCGGCGGAGAGAATGTTGAGCCGGTGATTTGTCAGCACGCTGAGCACCGCCCCCAGCCCCTCGATATTCAGATCGATATAGGCGATCATGATGATCGCGGCGCAGAAGGAGACGATGATGCCCAGCCACTCATTCTGGTAGCGCCCGGCGATGAAGTCGGACTGCGTGACATAGCCGAATTTGCGCCCCAGCAGACCGATCGCCGGCAGCAGCATGAAGCCCAGCGCGTAGCCGACATCGTTGGTGGCGACATTATAGAACACGCCACCACCTTTGCTGTAGGCAAAGCCGGCGAGGCCGAGGAAGGTGAAGGCGGTGTAGATTTCCGTGCCGAGCAGAAACCAGGTGAGCCAGGGGCCCATCTGCCGGTCATTGACCAGCCAGCCTTCCATGGTGGTGGAGGCCTGGCGCCCGCCGCGAATGCCAACCCAGGTGACCAGCAGCACGCCGAGCCCGACGATACCGAGGATGAAAACCATATCGGACATCGCGCTCACTCCGTCAAATTGGAAAGTTCGTCGTCATCGCCAGGGTTTTCCGCCCGGTCGATCAGATAAAGCGCACCCAGGATCACCGGATTCAACAGCGGCACCAGGACGAACCAGAAATAAAGCGGCGGCATCCCCAGGATGGCGGGTGAGGCCGCGTTGAAGCCGAAGGCCGGGCCCAGCGTATACAGGCCGATAATCACCAGGACCGCAACAACCCATGCCAGCATCGACATTCGCATTGTTTCCCCCGAAATTTGTGTTCGATTTTTATATCTTATATAAGACTATACGGAGCCCGCGCCGCTTTTGTCAAGCGCGCGACCCGCGGGCGGCAAAATCGCAGGAAAAATGGGGGATGGGATGAAGTCTGGCCAATCTGGCGCGGATCTGCTGGTGAAAACATTACAGCTGGCGGGCGTGGAAAAAATTGTCTCGCTGTCAGGCAATCATATCATGCCGATCTATGACGCGCTGCGCGATACCGATATCGCGCTCTACCATGTTCGCCATGAAGGCGCGGCGGTGCATATGGCCGAGGGCTATGCGCGGCTTTCCGGCAAAATCGGGGTGGCGATGGTGACCGGCGGGCCGGGCCATGCCAACGCCATCGGCGCGCTCTACACCGCGCGGCAGAGCGAGACGCCGCTGCTGCTGCTCTCCGGCCATGCGCCGCTGCGTGAACTGGGGCGCGGGGCGTTCCAGGAAATGGACCAGGCCGGGCTGGCCGCGCCTTTATGCAAGGCCTCCTGGATGGTCGGCTCCGCTGAGGCGCTGGCGCAGGATGTGGGCCGCGCCATCGCCATCGCCCAATCCGGCCGGCCGGGGCCGGTGCATCTCAGCCTGCCCAGCGATGTGCTGGAAGCCACCGCCGCCACCGCCCCGCAGGTCCCCGCTCTGCCGACGCCAACCGGATTGAGCGAGACCGCGCTGGCGGCGCTGCGCGCGGCGCTGGCCAGCGCCCGCCGGCCGCTTTTCCTGCTGCCCCCAGCCCTCTGCACCCCGGCCGGGCAGGCGATGACGGCGCAGCTGCGCGCGCAGGGCTTCATCTGCCTACCGATGGAAAGCCCGCGCGGCGTCAACGACCCCGCCTTGGGCGCGGTGCAGGCTTTGCTGGCGGCCGCGGACTGCATCGTCTCGCTCGGAAAATTGGTCGATTTCACCTTGAAATTCGGCAATCTCGGCGCGGCGGAGTGGATCGTGATCGACCCTGACGAAGCGATGCTGGCCCGCGCCCGCGCGGCGCTGGGCGAGCGGCTGCGTCTGGGCGTGGTCGCGGATATACCGGCCGTGCTGGGCCAGCTCGCGCGGATCAAGCCGCAAAGCGCGCCAGGCTGGGTGGAGCGCGCGCACAGCGCCCTCACCCGCCGCGCCGCGCCGCCGCCCGCAACCGGCCTGAATAGTTTCTCGATGTGCCAGGCGCTGGCCGCCTTCATGCGGACCTTGGACAACCCGGTTTTCATCTGCGATGGCGGTGAGATCGGCCAATGGGCGCAGGCGGCGATCGACGTGCCGGCGCGGATCATCAACGGCGTCGCCGGGGCCATCGGCAGCGCCCTGCCCTTCGCCCTCGGCGCCAAGGCCGCCGCACCGGAACGGCCCGTGCTGGCGGTGATGGGCGATGGCACCTTCGGCTTTCACATGGCGGAGTTCGAAACCGCGCTGCGGCACAAACTGCCCTTCATCGCGGTGATCGGCAATGATGCGCGCTGGAATGCGGAATATCAGATCCAGGCGCGCGATTACGGGGCGGGGCGCGCCCATGGCTGCGACTTGCTGCCGGGCACGCGCTATGATGCGGCGGTGGCGGCTTTGGGCGGGCATGGGGAGCTGGTGACACGGGAAGAGGAGATCGCCCCGGCGCTGGCGCGGGCTTTTGCCAGCAACAAGCCGGCTTGCGTGAATATCATCATCGCCGGGCTGGCCGCGCCGATGCTGCATTAATCGTAGCGCTATTATTTTTTGAAACACTTACATAAAGCTACCTAAAAAGCGCATGGAGCCATGCTGCACCGCGACATTGACCGGCTAAAATCGTAACGCTACGAGACGGCAGCCTCTAACCCGCCTGGTTCCATGCCGCATCTCCAGCTTGCCCTTGTCGCGTTCTCCGCCTTCCTCGGCGCCACCACCCAGCGCGTCACCGGGCTGGGTTTTGCGCTGGTCGCCTCGCCGCTGCTGATTCTGGTGCTGGGGCCGTTCCAGGGGGTGCTGCTGGCCAACCTGCTGACGCTGGTGCTCAATGCCGTAGTACTGGCCGGCACCTGGCGGGCGGCGGAGCCGCGCCGGCTGGCGCTGCTGGTGCCGGCGGCTTTGGTCGCGGTGCAGCTGGGCGCGCCGGTGGCGCGGCTCATCCCCGCCGCCTGGCTGCTCACCATCATCGGCACGCTGGTGTTTCTGGCGCTGCTGAGCGTGCTGCTGCTCAAGAACGTGGCGCTGTTCAAGGGCAAGGCCGGGGCGCTGGCGGCAGGCGCGCTGAGCGGCTTCATGAATGTCACCGCCGGGGTCGGCGGGCCGGCGATCACGCTCTACGCCGTCGGCACCGCCTGGGACCAGGCGAAGTTCGTCGCCTCGATGCAGGTCTATTTCGGGGCCCTCAACCTGGCCTCGGTGGCGGAGAAAGGCCTGCCGCATCTGCCGCTGGCGGCGGTGCCGCTGCTGGGCGTGGCGCTGCTCACCGGGCTGGGGCTCGGGCAGATCCTGAACCGTCGCATCCCGGCCAGGCAGGCGCGCCAGGGCGTGTTGTTTCTCGCTTTGGCCGGTTCCGGCGCCACCATCGTCAAAGGCGCGCTGCTGCTCGCTCACTAACCCCGCGTTCCAACCGTAGGCCCAAACGCCTCTCAGCTGGTGCCGCGTCGCACCAGCTCGAACCCGACATCCACGGTTTTCTGCGCCACCGTCTCGCCATTCAGCGCCGCCAGCGCGAGCCGCGCCACCTCCTGGCCGATCCGCTCGCCCGGCGGACGGATGGTGGAGAGCGCCGGATAGGTTGCCGCGGCAAAAGGCAAATCCCCGAAGCCGATGATCTTCAGCCGCTCCGGCACCGCGATGCCGCGCTTCTGGCACTCGAACAGCACGCCGAGCGCGATCCAGTCATTCGAGCAGACCACCCCGTCGATTTTCGGGTCGCGCTCCAGCAGCTCCGCCAGCAACGCCTCGCCCACCGCCACCGAGGCCGGCTGCGGGGCGATCGCCTGGCGGGCACTCGCCCCCTCCTGCTGCAAGGCGGCGATGACTCCGCTGCCGCGCTGGGCGGCGCGCCGGTCCTCCTGCAGCCGGGCGCCGATGAAGGCGACATTCTTGCACCCGGCCGCGCGCAGATGCCGCGCCGCCGCCGCCCCCACGGCGCGATGGTCGAACCCCACCAGCATGTCCAGCGGGTTGGCGCCCAGCTCCCACATCTCGATCACCGGGGTGCCGCGCGAGAGCGCCATCTGCCGGGTGCCCCGGCTATGCTCCAGCCCGGTGAGCACCAACGCCGCCGGCGACCAGGCGAGCGAGGCGCGCACCAGCGCCTCCTCCCGCGCCGGATCATATTCATTATGGCCGAGCAGCAGCTGCACCCCGGCCTGCGCCAGCGCCGCCTGCAGCGCATCCGCGGTGGCGGCGAAGAAGGCGTTGCGCAGCGAGGGCACGATCAAACTGACCACCCGCGTCGCCGCCGCCGCCGCCAGCCCCCCAGCCATCATGTTCGGCACATAGCCCAGCCGCTCGATGGCGGCGGTGATCTTGGCGCCGGTCTTGCCCTTCACCAGATCCGGCTTGCGCAGGAACAGCGAGACGGTGGAGGTGGCGCAACCCGCCAGCCGCGCCACATCCTGCATGGTGACGCTGTCGGTCTTGCGGCGAAGGCGGGGGGCGGATTTGTCTGTCGGTGAGGCCATACGCAACACATATCATCGGAAACCGGATGGCAGGCAACCATGCCGAATGGTTGACAATCCCGGAATCGTAGCGCTACGATTTTGTGGAATAGAGGATAACGCCAATATGACTTCCCCCTATGAAGACGTCACATACCGCTCCCTGCGCGGGGCGGGGGTGCTGATCACCGGCGGCGCTTCGGGCATCGGCGCCGCGATGGTCGAGGCTTTCACCGCCCAAGGGGCGCGGGTGGCGTTTCTCGATATTGACGAGGCGGCCGGTACGAAGCTGGCCCAGAGCCAGGCCGGCAGCGCCTTCCACGCCGTCGATCTGACTGATATCGCAGCGCTACGGAATTGCATCGACAGCATCGAGGCGACGCGCGGGCCGATCGATGTGCTGATCAACAACGCCGCGCGCGATAAAAGGCAGGATTTCTGGTCCTACGAGCCGCAGGATTGGAAGGACGCGCTCGCGGTCAATCTGGACCATCAATTCTTCGCCACCCAGGCCGTCGCCCGGCATATGCGCGCGCGTGGCCAGGGGGCGGTGATCATGACCGGCTCGGTCTCCTGGATGCGCGGGCGGCCGGGCATGGCCGGCTATACCTCCTCGAAAGCCGCGATCAACGGCCTCACCCGCACCCTGGCGCGCGAGCTGGGGCCGGCGGGGATCCGGGTGAACTGCATCGTCCCCGGCGCGATTTTGACCGAGCGCCAGCAGGCGCTCTGGCTCACCCCGGAGCTGGACCAGCAATTCAAGGATCTGCAGGCGCTGAAATTCCGGCTGGATGCGACGCATGTGGCGCGCATGGCGCTGTTTCTGGCCTCGGCCGAATCCGGCGGCTGCACGGGGGCGAATTTCCTGGTCGATGCCGGGCTGACGGCGAATTGAGGGGGCGCGGATGACCGAGACAAAATTGCGATCCGCCCGCTGGTATGAGGGCACCGACATACGCGGCTTCGCGCACCGCCAGCGCAGCCAGCAGATGGGGCTGCGCCGCGAGGAGTTTTTAGGCAAGCCGGTGATTGCCATCATCAACACCTGGAGCGAGCTGAGCCCCTGCCATATCCATCTGCGTGAGCGCGCCGAGGCGGTGAAGCGCGGCGTCTGGCAGGCCGGAGGCTATCCGGTGGAGCTGCCGGCCCTCTCGCTCGGCGAGGTGCTGGTGAAGCCGACCACCATGCTCTACCGCAACATGCTGGCGATGGAGGTGGAGGAGCTGCTGCGCTCGCTGCCGGTGGATGGCGCGGTGCTGATGGGCGGCTGCGACAAGACCACGCCGGGGCTGCTGATGGGGGCGATCTCGATGGATCTGCCGGCGATCTATTGCCCGGCCGGATTCATGTCCAACGGGCGCTGGCGGGGGCAGAGTGTCGGGGCCGGCACCCATACCAAGACCTTCTGGGACGAGAAGCGCGTCGGCAAGATCACCGAGGATGACTGGATCGAGCTGGAATCGAAGATGACCCGCTCGATCGGCACCTGCAACACGATGGGCACGGCGAGCACGATGACCGCCATCGCCGAGGCGATGGGCATGACGCTGCCCGGCGCCTCCTCCCTCCCCGCCGCGGATTCCGGCCATACCCGCATGGCGGCCGAATGCGGAGCGCGGGCGGTGGAGATGGTGCGCGAGGATTTGCGGCCCTCGCAGATCATCACCGCGGATGCGGTGATGAACGGGGTGAGCGCCTGCATGGCGCTGGGCGGCTCGACCAATGCGGCGATCCATACCATCGCCATGGCCAGGCGGGCCGGGGTGGCGCTGACGCTCGATGACCTCGGCGCGGTGGCGGCGAAAATCCCTGTCTGCGCCAACATCTTTCCATCGGGTGGTTATCTGATGGAGGATTTCTTCTTCGCCGGCGGGCTGCCGGCACTGCTGGCCAAGCTGGGCGATGCGATCATCCCCGGCTGCATGACTGTGAACGGGCGCACGCTGGATGAAAATATCGCAGGTGCCCGCTGCTGGGATGATGATGTGATCCGCGATCTGGACAAGGCCGTGGTGCCGCTTGCGAAAGGCTCCAGCCTGGCGGTGCTGCGCGGCAATCTCTGCCCGGATGGGGCGGTGATGAAAAGTTCCGCGGCCAGCCCGCATCTTCTGCAGCATACCGGCCCGGCCGTGGTGTTCGACAACCCGGCCGAGATGGCGGCGAAGCTGGATGATCCGGCGGTGGAGATCACCAAGGACAGCGTGCTGGTGCTGCGCAATGCCGGGCCGATCGGCGCGCCGGGGATGCCGGAATGGGGCAATCTGCCGATGCCCAAGCGGCTGCTGGAGCAAGGGGTGAAGGACATGGTGCGCATCTGCGACGGGCGGATGAGCGGCACCCATTACGGCACCTGCGTGCTGCATGTGGCGCCGGAATCCGCTGTTGGCGGGCCGCTGGCGCTGCTGAAAACCGGCGACATGGTGGCGCTGGATGTGCCAGCCGGGACGCTGAACATGCTGGTGGACGAGGCGGAGATTGCGGCAAGGCGCGCGGCCTGGGTGAAGCCGCCGGAACGCTTCGCGCGTTCTTATGCCCGGCTTTATGAACGCAGCGTCAGCCAGGCGCCGGAGGGGTGTGATTTCGATTTTCTGAGTGGAACCGAGAAGATTCCGGAACCGCCGATTTTCTGAAGGAGAGATCTATGGAAAACCAGTTTCGCGCGGCGCTTTCGCGCGGCGTGCCGTTGGGAACCTGGCTGATGAGCGGTACCCCCGCCACCGCCGAGGCGCTGGGCCATGCCGGGTTCGATTTTCTGGTGCTGGATCTGGAGCATGTGCCGGTGGATGCGCCGCAGGCGATCGAGCATTTGCGCGCCATCGGTAACACCAAGGCGGCCCCGGTGGTGCGGCTGCCCTGGAATGATCTGGTCTGGATCAAGCGGATTCTGGATGCGGGCGGGCAGACCATCATGGTGCCGTTCGTGCAGAATGCCGAGGAAGCGAAGCGGGCGGTGGCGGCGGCGCGCTATGCGCCGGAGGGGATACGCGGTGTGGCCGCCGTGCATCGCGCCAGCCAGTATGGGGCGGATGCGACGTATCTGCGCAACGCCAATGCGCAAACCTACGTGATCGTGCAGTTGGAAACGCCGGAGGCGGTGGCGGCGGCGCCTGAGATTGCGGCGGTGAAGGGGGTGGATGCGCTGTTCCTGGGGCCGGGGGATCTCTCGGCGGCGATGGGGCATATGGGGCAGATCGGCCATGAGGCGGTGCAGGCGAAAATCGCCGCGGCGGCGCGGGCGGCGAAGCAGGCCGGCAAGCCGATTGGCATTGTCGGGCCGAACCCGGAGATGGTGCAAAAATTTCTGAGCTATGGCTATGATTACGCCGCGATCGCTTCGGATATGGGGATGATGACCGGGCGGGCGAATGAGTTTCTCGGCGCGCTGAGAGGGCACGCCAAGCGCGAGACCACAGGCCCTTATTGATAAAAGTTTTTGGGGGTGTGGGGGCTTTTTTCAAAAAGCTCCCACGTCTTTCGCCGCTTTTTTGAAAAAAAGCGGCGCCAAAAAACTTTTATAACTTCGCGCAGGTGCCGAAGAGCGGTTCGTGCGCGCTGCCCGCGCGGTAATAGACCGGCGGCTCGCCGTAGGGTGTGGCGACGCTGACGGTTTGCCCCCCCACATGGCGGCTGCCGGACCAGAGATGCACCCAGTCCGCGCCCTTCGGCAGATAGACATCCATCGTGAAACTCTGCGCGCTGATCACCGGGGCCACCAACAGATCCTCACCCAGCAGATAGCTGGTCTGGCTTTCATAATAGGCCGGGTCATCCTCGAAATGCAGGAAGAGCGGACGCTGCATCGGCAGCCCTGCCTCGGCCGCGACGGCGCGGCGATAAGGCGCCAATGCGGCGAAGATCCGCGTCATCCGGACGAAATGCGCCAGCACCTGCGCGTCTTCGTCAATCTGTAGATTTTCTCGCGGACGGTTGCCCTCATGGCTGCGCATCACCGCGGTGAAGGCCGCCATTTCGCTCCAGCGCATCAGCAGATCCGCATCGCGCACATTGCCGAACAGGCTGGTATAGCCACCAATATCGCTGTGATGATACGGGTTGCCGAGCAGGCCAGAGGAGAGCGCGCCGCAGATCACCGTCTGCAGCCCGTCATGCCGGGAGAAATCCACGCATTGATCGCCCGCCCAGAGCAGCCGGTTATGCGCCTGGATGCCGGTGAAGCCGGCACGCATGAAGAACAGCACCTCATCGGTTTTGCCGCGCAGGGCAAGGGCTTTTTCATTCACCTGCGCCCATAGCACCGGCCAGAGATTATGCGCCTCCAACCCCGGCAGGCCACTGGCCAGCACCGCATCCGTCGGCAGATATTCGCCGAAATCCGCCATCCAGCCGCCAAGACCGAGATCCAGCATCTCATTGCCGATCACCTTGTCGGCGAACCAGTCCGCCGCCTGCGGATTGGTGAAATCCAGGATGCCGCAATCGAATTCGCCGAAATCCATGACATACACGGCGCCTTCGGCGTTGCGCACGAGATAGTTATGCGCCTTCGCCTCGGGATAGAGCATGCCATCCACGGCGAGGTAGGGGTTGATATAGCCGAGGAAGCGCACGCCCTGCTCGCGCAGCGCCGCGATTTTTTCGCGCAGGCCGGGATAGCGCTTGTCATTCGCCCGCCAGTCCCAGAACAGCCGGGTGCCGAAGCTGGTTTCGCGCACGCCGCACCAATCCTCGCACCAGAGCCCGACGATCTTGGCGCCGGCCTCGGCAAACGCATTCATCCGGGTGAAGCTTTTCTCGCCCTCTTTCAGGCCGAGAATGGCGCCGTCATGCACCCAGTCCGGCAGGGCGGGCGGCTGGCCGAAGCGCTGCGCCATCTGGCGGACCAGACCGATATAGGTCGGGCTTTCGAAAAACTCCACGCTCTCGGGAATCGCCCAGGCTTCCAGCTCGTGGAACTCCGCGTGCCGGAAATCGAAGGCGCAATAGGCGGTGGTCTGCAGATGCGCGGCGTAGCGGCGCGAGGAGAGAAAAGTTGGCTGCGGGTAGTTGGTGTTGTAGTAATCCCCGCCGGCCTGGCCGGTGACATCGGCCTGGAAGGTGATCGGGCTGGTCTTGTCGCGGCCGACGCCGGGTTCGGAGGTGAAGAGCGGGAAATGCCGGCCCTTCATGTCGAAATAGGACATCTGCTCGCCCCCACCCCAGAGCTTTTCGCCGAGCCGCGCCGGCAGGCGGAGCCAGATGCGGTTCAGCGTTTCGTCATGCGCGGTGAAGGCGATGCGGGCCTGGTCCTTGGTGATTTCGAAGCTGAGCGAGAGCAGTGCGGCGGCGTGGGCGCCTGGGGCGAAATCCGCGACGATGCGGCCCGAAACTTCGCGCACGACACAATGGCTCAGCGCCTGACGTTCGCTGACATAATCCTCGATCTTGAAATTGCCGCGATAGCAGGCGATCTCCGGCTGGCCGCGCCCGACGAACAGGCAAGGCGCCCCCGGCCGGTGGGCGAACAGCAGGCCCGCCGCGCCAGAAAGCGAAAATCCAGAGGCGTCATGGTCAAGTTTCAGCAAAACAAATATCCTTCAGCCGTTCAATGATGCGCGATGCTGGGGATCGCCTCGCCCAGCAACTCATCCTCCATCTCGATGCGCTCGAGGCTCTTGCGCGCGGTCTCCTTCAGAATGAAGATGGTGAACAGCAGGGCCAGCACGCAGCCGCCGATGAACACGCCGAACACCAGCAGCGAACTCGTCGCCAGCAGCAGCGGAAAGGAGAAGGAGACAGCGAAATTCGAGGCCCAGTTGCAGAGCGTGGAAACCCCCATGCCAGCCCCGCGGGCACGCAGCGGCAGCACTTCCGGCATGATCACCCAGACCAGCGGGCCCCAGCTGAAGGAGAAGGCCATCTTGTACACCGCCAGCGCGGTGACGGCGATGACATGGCCGGCGAGCGTGAAGGCGAGCGCGGTTTGCATGATGATGCCAATGGCGGCCAGGCTCATCCCCATCACGATGGCGCCGGCGATGAGCAGCGGCCGCCGGCCAGCCTTGTCCACCAGGCGCGAGGCGGTGAGGGTTGCCAGGATCGCCAAAAATTGCAGGCAGGCGGTGGTGAGAATGGCGCTTGAGGCGCCGAAGCCGATATTCTTCAAAATCGTCGGGGCGTAATAGATCACGGTGTTGATGCCGACGATCTGCTGCAGCACCGCCAGCGCGCAGGCCACCGCCAGCGGGCCGAGCAAGGCGCGGTCAGAGAACAAAGCCGCCAGCCCGACATGGCTGCTGGTGTGGGCCACTTTGCGGATCTCGGCCAGCTCCTGCGCGGCGCGCTCGGGCGGGCGGGATTGGCGCAGCACCGCCAGCGCTTCATCAAAGCGGCCACGATGGGCAAGCCAGCGCGGCGAATCCGGCGCGAAACACATGCCGATGATCAGCAGCAGCGACGGGATCACCGCGACGCCGAACATCCAGCGCCAGGCGCCATCGGCGGAAAAGCCATAATCGACGAAATAGGAGATCAGGATGCCGGTGGTGCCGGTCATCGGCGCCAGCGTGGCGAGCTGGCCGCGCGCCTCCGCCGGGGCGATTTCGCTGACATAGAGCATCACCTGCGCCGAGGCCGCGCCGACCGCGAGGCCGATGAAAAACCGTGCCGCCACCAGCATTTCAAAGCCGGTGCTGAGTGCCGCGCCCAGCGCGCCGAAGGTGAACAACACCCCCGCCGCGATCAGCAACCGGCGATGGCCGAAGCGTTCCACCAGCATGCCGGAGCCGATCGCCCCCAGCGTGGCACCGGCGAGCAGGATGCTGACCACCCAGGCGGTCATCGCCGGGGTCAGCGCCATTTCCTTTTTGATGAACAGCAACGCCCCGGCGATGACGCCGGTATCGTAGCCGAACAGCAGGAATCCCAACGCGCCGAGCGCGATGGCGTAGCGGATCATTTTCCGGTGCGAGGCCGCCATCCCGGCCATCTCTGTCTGAGTCATTATGTTTCCCCCTCAGCCTGCCGGCACAGCCTGTCCTGGCCAGCAAGCCGTTTGTTCTGGGCAACTTCGTAGCGCTATTATTTTTGCTCGTCAAACCAAATCGACGTCGGGGAAACGCCGGAATACGTCAGAGTCTTGTCTGTTTTTTTCATATATTTTTGTCAATCTTCTTCGCTGGACAGGCCGTTTTGAAAGTGATAGCCAATTTCGTAGCGCTACGAATTAAGCGCCCCGCGCGATGGCGCGACGAAAAACGATCCGAGGGAGCAGACAAGATGAAACGCGTTTCACGCAAAGCCTTGAAGGCGGGTACGCTGGCCGCCTGGGCGCTCACCGCCGCCAGTGCCGCGGCCCAGGTGCCGGGGCCGGGTAATTTCACCCCCGCCAACCCCAACAGCACGCTGGCGAAGCTCGGGCAGAGATTGCTGAATAACGGCATTTATCTGCGCTCGAACTACACGGGCGACGCGGCGGGGAATGTCAGCGGCGGCCATAAGCAAGGGGCGGATTATGCCGATGAGCTCAATCTCGGCGCGGATATCAATATGCAGACGCTGGCGGGGATTCCCGGCGGGGCGCTGCATGTCACCGTCACCGGGCGCACCGGGCGGGATATTTCCATCGACACGGTGGGCAACAACGTGCTCGCCAACCAGATTTATGGCGGCCAGGGGATCAGGCTTTCCGAACTGACCTGGGACCAGAGCCTGCTGCAGGGGCGGCTGGATATCATCGCCGGGCGGATGAATGATGCGATTTTCGGCACCTCGCCGATCAACTGCAATTTCATGACCAACGCTTTTTGCGGCCATGTCGATTCGATGTTCCGCGCCGTCGGGCTGGTCGCCTACCCGTACGCGACCTGGGGGCAGCGCACCACGATCAAGCTCAACCGCACGCTCAACCTGATGATCGGCACCTCCGAGGTGAATCCGAAACAATCCGCCTATGGCCGGAATGATCTGAATTTCACCTTGCAGAACGATACCGGCGTGGTGGTGCCGGTGGAGCTGGATTACACGACGAATTTCCAGCAGAGCGCCTACCCCACCGCGATTCAGTTGGGCGGCTACTGGGACAGCTCGAAATATAACGACCCCGCCTACAATACAGCCGGCCAGCCTTTGGCCAGCGCCGGCGGCAAGGCGGCGACGCATTGGGGCCGCACCGGGGTCTATGCCTTCTTCAACCAGGTGGTCTATCGGCCGGATCTCTCCAGCACCCGCAATCTGCGGATTTTCGGCGGCTTCACCCATAGCCTGGATACGCCTGAGGAAATCCAGTGGGGCGGGGATGTCGGCGCGCTCTATACCGGGCCCTTCGCCAGCCGGCCTTATGATACGATCGGCCTGCTTGGCACGGTAATGCATTTCGGCGGGCGCGAGCTGACCTACCTGAAGCAGGAGCGCGCCCTGGCCGGCGGCAGCGGCACCCCGGCGGCGAATGAATATATTTTCGAGGTCAATTACGGCATCCAGGCGAATGACTGGCTGCGGGTGCTGCCGAATGTGCAATATGTGCTAAACCCGGATAACCTCGCTCATCCGAAACAGGCCAGCGCCACACCCAATGCGTTGATTTTCGGTGTGCAGCTATCCGTCAATCTGGTCCGGCTCGCCGGGCTACCGCAAAAGGTGTTCTCGCATTGATTTCACGCTTCGCCCCCCTGCCCGGCACACAAGGCACGCTCACGGAAAGCCCGGTCTGGGATGCGCGGCGCCAGGCGCTGCTCTGGTGCGACATTCCGGAAGGGTTGATCCATGAGCTGACGCTGGGCAGCGGGGCGCGGCGGGTTTGGCAATTGCCGGGGCCGGTGGGGAGTTTCGGCCTGGCGCAAGGCGAGGCGCTGGTGGTGGCCTGCCGGCACGACATCATTCTGCTGGAGCGCGATAGCGGCGCGCAAAGCGTGCTGGCGCGGCTGCCGCCAGACCCGCGCACCCGCGCCAATGACGGCAAGATCGGCCCGGATGGCGCTTTCTGGGTCGGCACCATGGATGACACGCCGGCGAAGGAGCCGATTGGCGCCCTGTATCGCGTCACGCCGGAGGGGCGGGTGGAATGCCGGGTGGAAGGGCTCGTCACCTCCAACGGGCTGGCCTGGTCCGCGGATGGGCGGGTGCTGTTCCATTCCGATTCGCGCGCCCGCAAGCTGGATGTTTATGATTTCGATCCGGCGGACGGGGCGCTGCGCAATGGCGTCCGGCTGCGGGAGTTCGAAGACGAGACCGGCCGACCCGATGGCGCGGCGATGGATGTGCAGGGGCATTATTGGAGCGCCGGGGTTTCGGCCGGGCGGCTGAATGTGCTGACGCGTGAGGGGGGGCTGGTGCAGAGCCTAGCCGCCCCCGTCCCCGCCCCCACCATGCCCTGCTTCGGCGGGCCGGATATGAAAACCTTGTTCCTCACCTCGCTGCGCCATGGATTGTCCGAGGCGCAGCTGGCGGCGGCTCCGGGCGCGGGCGGGCTGTTCCAGGCCCAGGCGGAGGTGGCGGGCGTGCCGGTGGGGCGCTTCGGCGGCTGACCCCTCGACATACTCACCCGGAGTATATTAGGGTAGCGCGCCATGCCGCACCACCCTGAGGAAAAGCGCAAAATTCTCGCCCGCATCCGCCGCGTTCAGGGGCAGATGACGGCGCTGGCGGGCGCGCTGGAGGAGGGGGCGGAGTGCGCGCCCATCCTGCAACAGCTCGCCGCCGTGCGCGGGGCGGTGAATGGCATCATGGTGAGCGTGCTGGAGAGCCATCTGCGCGAGGAATTCGCGGCCCTTGGCGACCCGCCGCCTGAACCGCCGGAGCCCGTGATGGCCCTGCTGCGCTCTTATCTCCGCTAGAAACCCGGAAGGATCCCCGCCGATGAAATCCCGCGCCGCCGTCGCCTTTGCCGCCGGACAGCCTCTGCAGATCGTGGAAATCGACGTCGCCCCGCCCAAGGCCGGCGAGGTGCTGGTGAAGATCACCCATACCGGCGTCTGCCATACCGATGCCTTCACCCTCTCCGGCGAAGATCCGGAAGGGCTGTTTCCGGCCGTGCTGGGGCATGAGGGGGCGGGGATTGTGGTCGAGGTCGGCGAAGGTGTGACCAGCGTGGCGCCGGGCGACCATGTGATCCCGCTTTACACCGCTGAATGTGGGGAGTGCCTGTTTTGCAAGAGCGGCAAGACCAATCTCTGCACCGCGGTGCGCGCCACCCAGGGCAAGGGGGTGATGCCGGATGGCACCACGCGCTTCAGCTATAATGGCCAGCCGATCTATCATTATATGGGCTGCTCGACCTTCAGCGAATATACCGTCGTCGCCGAGGTTTCACTGGCCAAGATCAACCCCGGCGCCAATCCCGAGCAGGTCTGCCTGCTGGGCTGCGGTGTCACCACCGGGCTGGGGGCGGTGAAGAATACCGCCAAGGTGCAGGAGGGCGATTCTGTCGCGGTGTTCGGGCTGGGCGGCATCGGGCTGGCGGTGATCCAGGGCGCGAAGCTGGCCAAGGCCGGGCGCATCATCGCCATCGACATGAATCCCGGCAAGTTCGAGCTGGCGAAACAGTTCGGCGCCACTGACTGCGTGAACCCGAAGGATCATGACAAGCCGATCCAGCAGGTGATCATCGAGATGACCGGCTGGGGGGTGGATCACAGCTTCGAGTGCATCGGCAATGTGAATGTGATGCGGGCGGCGCTGGAATGCGCGCATCGCGGCTGGGGGCAGTCGGTGATCATCGGCGTGGCCGGGGCCGGACAGGAGATTTCCACCCGGCCCTTCCAGCTCGTCACCGGGCGGCGCTGGCTGGGCACGGCCTTTGGCGGGGTGAAGGGGCGCTCGCAGCTGCCGGGAATGGTGGAGGAGGCGATGGAAGGCAAGATCCAGCTGGCGCCGTTTGTGACGCATAGGATGGGGCTGGCGGAGATCAATCAGGCGTTCGATCTCATGCATGAGGGGAAGTCGATCCGGTCGGTGGTGCGCTTCTCCTGCGAGGAAGTTTGACGGGTTTTGTGGGGACTTTTTGAAAAAAGTCCCCACAAACCCAAAAACTTATGCGATTCAGGCGGCGGTGAGGCCGGAGCCCATCATGCCGCCATCGATGGCGAGCACATGGCCGGTGACGTAGCCGGCATCGTCCGAGCACAGGAAGACCGCGCCGCCGGTCATTTCCTCCGGGCTGGCATAGCGCGCCATCGGGGTGCGCTCGATCCAGCGCTTGCGGATGAAATCATTATGCATCTTGGCCACCAGCGGGGTTTCCACCGGGCCGGGGGAGAGCACGTTGACGCGCACATTCTGCGCCGCCAGATCCACCGCCATCACCTTGCTCAACACCACCACGCCGCCTTTCGAGGCGCCGTAGGCGGAGCGGCCGACATTGCCGGTCATGCCCGAGACGCTGGCAATGTTGCAGATGGCACCACCGCCAGTTTTCACCATCGCCCGCGCCGCCGCCTGGCCGACGATGAAGGTGCCGCGCAGATTGACCGCGATGATCTTGTCAAACAGCTCCAGCGGGGTGTCGAGGAAGGGAATGTCATTGCCAATGCCGGCGGAGTTCACCACGCAATCCAGCCGGCCATATTTGGCGATGATCTTGTCGATGCCGCTTTGCGTGCTGGCCTCATCCGCGACATTCATCTGCAGCGGCGCCATGTTCGAGTCATCGAGTTCGGTGGCCTCCGTGCTGAGATCAGCGGCGATGACCTGCGCGCCTTCGCGCACGAAACGCTCGGCGATGGCAAGGCCGATGCCCGAGAGCCCGCCCGTGACCAGCGCGATTTTTCCTTGCAACATTCCAGCCATATTCAATTTGCTCCGATGAGACAGGTGGTCAACCATGGCACCATGGCGACGATGACGATGCCGACGAGCAGCGCGCCCATATAAGGCCAGATGCGCCGCAGCCCGGCGTCAGGATTGATTTTTCCGATGGCGCAGGCGGCATAATAGCCAACGCCGAAGGGCGGGGAGAACAGCCCCAGCCCCATCGCCAGCACGATGGTGATGGCGTAATGCACCTCATTCACGCCGATGGATTGCGCGACGGGAAACAGCAGCGGCCCGAACAGCACCACGGCGGGAATCCCCTCCAGCACGCTGCCCAGCACCAGGAAGGCGAGGATGGAGACGACCATGAAGCCAACGCGCCCACCCGGCACCGCCTGCATCGCCACTGTCAAACTCTGCGAGAAACCCGATTGCGTCAGCGCCCAGCCCATCGCGCTGGCGGCGCCGATGATGAACAGGATGGCGCCGCTGAGCGAGGCGGTTTCGATCAGCAGCGGATAGATGCGCCGCCAGTCGAAACTGCGATAGACGAAGATCCCGACCAGCACCGCGTAGGCGATGCCGATGGTGGAAACCTCCGTTGCCGTGGCAACACCATCCACCACCGCGAAACGGATGACGAAGGGCAGAGCGAGTGCCGGCAGCGCCACCCAGAAGCGGCGGAGCTTTTCCTTGTTGGGGATTTTTTCGGCCATCTCCGGCTTGTCGCCGCCTGAGCGCCACCAGGCGATGACGCCGAGCGCCAGGGCCAGCACGAGTGCGGGGATGAGGCCGCCGGCGAACAAGGCCGCGATGGAAACGCCCGTGGCGGAGCCTATGGCGATGAGAACGATTGAGGGCGGCACGGTCTCGCTCATCGCCGCCGCGCTGGCCAGAACTGAGACCATCTCGCCCTCATTCATGCCGCGCTTTTTCATCTCCGGAAACAAGACCGGCGCCACCGCCGCCATGTCCGCCGCCTTGGCGCCGGAAATGCCGGAGACGAGATAGATGGCGCCGAGCAGAACATAGCTCAGCCCGCCGCGCACGGAGCCGAGAATGGCGGTGAGGAAGGCGATCATCGCCCGCGCCATTCCGGACATTTCCAAAAGTCCGCCCAGGAAGACGAACAAAGGCACCGCGAGCAGGATGAGCGAACTCATGCCCTGATCCATGGTGCTGAGCATGACACTGGGCGGGGCGGCGTTGGTGGTGAGCAGGAAGCTGATCGTCGCCATGCCGAAGGAGAAGCCGACCGGCACACCCGCCAGCACGCCAAGCCCGAGCAAGCCAACGAAAAACAAGACAAGATTCCAGTTGCCGATGCCGATGATCAATGACTGCCCGGCCCATAGCAAGACGGCGATGGCGCCTAACAGCACCACCGCCAGCCCCAACGCGCGTAGGCTACCGCGCCCCAGGCGGATGACCGCCTGCAGCAGCATCAACATCGCGGCGACAGGGATGGCGCTGGTGCGGATCATGTCCGACAGGCCGAGTGCCGGCGAGAGGATCGGCGCCTGGTTGTTGGCGTAGCTCCAGGAGGGCGGGATCATCAGCAACAGGAACAAGGACGTGGCCGCCAGCGCGAAGCCTTCGAGGAAGGCGGCGACGCGGGGCGGGGCGCGATTGACGATCGCGGTCATGCGCATATGCTGGCCGCGCTGCAACGCGATGACCGCGCCCAGCATCGCCAGCCAGAGAAACAAAATGCCCGCCAGCTCATCGGCCCAGACCAGCGGGCTGTCGAGCACGAAGCGATAAAAGACGCTGGCCGAGAGAATGAGAATCTCGACCAGGGCGAGGATGGCGGCGGGAATTTCCACCGCCACCCGCAGCCAGCGTTCCGCCATCTTCCAGACGGAATGCCCGCTATCTTCCAGCGCGCGCGCCTGCATATGCGACAGGCCGCTCATCCCAACGGTCCGGTGTAGCTTTCCAGCAGCGACCAGGGCTGAGCGCCGAACTGGCCTTTCCAGTATTTATAGAAACCGGCCTGCGCGAGCGCGTCACGGAAGGCGGCGGGATCGGTATTGTTGAAGACCAGCCCTTGCTTGGCGAGGCTGCTCTGCAGGCTGGAATTCAGCGCCGCCACATCCACACGCTGGCGCAAGGCCGCCGCGTTGAGCTCCTTGCGCACGATCGCCTGGAAATCCGCCGGCAGCTTGTTGAAGGCCGCCGGGTTGGCGAGCAGCCAGAAACCGTCCCACATATGATTGGTGAGGGAGCAATATTTTTGCACCTCATAAAGCTTCGCGGAATTGATGATAGCGAGCGGGTTTTCCTGCGCATCGACAATCTTGGTCTGCAGCGAGGTATAGACCTCGTTGAAGCTGATCGTCGTCGGCGCGGCGTCGAAATCCTTGAACATCGAGGTCCAGAGGGCGGCGGGCGGAACCCGGATGCGCAGCGCTTTCAGATCCGCCGGGGTGTTGATGGGGCGGTTGCTGGTGGTGATCTGGCGGAAGCCGTTATCGAAGATGTTTTCGAAGGCAATCAGGCCGCGCTTGGAAATTTCACCGCGCACATACTCGCCCAGCTTGCCATCCATCGCGGCGAAGGCGGTTTTCTCGTCCTTGAAGGCAAAACCTACGCCGTTGATGGCGGAGGCGGGCACCAGCGTGGATAGGATCAGTGGCGACAGGGTAAAAAACTGGATGGCGCCGGAGCGCACTTCGGAGAGCATCACCGGATCAGTGCCCAGCGTGCTGTTGGGAAACAGAGTGATGTCCAGCTTGCCGGCGGTCTGTTGCTTGATATTCGCCAGGGCTTCGCTGATTCGCACATTCAGCGGATGGGTCGGCGGCAGGTTGGTGGCCAGCTTATAGGAAAAATCCGCGGCGCGCGCCGGGCGCGACATCACCGAGACCAGCGGCAGAGCGGCGGCACCGGCAACAGCGGCGCGGCGCGACAATTTTATCATTCTCATTTCCTCCATTTATTTTTTGAAAGATCGTGTCGTCAGATCACCATGACGAAATTTAATGCGCCAACCAACCCTGGCGCCGAGACATTTTCGCTCAAAGGTTCATATTGTGAAACTTAAAATCTCCCGTGTGTATTATTTGGCGGAAACATAAGACATAGACATTATAAAAGCAAATATCTAAAATCAGATTCAGGGAAAGGTCCACAATATGGATTTGATTTTACAACTCGATCAGACGCGGCATTGCCGATGAGGCGCGCCAAGGAGGCTGGACCCGCGCGGCAGGAGGGGGGCGGCACGCAGAGTCTGCAGCGCGCGCTGGCTGTACTGCGGCTGGTGGCGAGCCATTCCGGGCGGGGGATTCGGTTGGCGGACGTGGTCGAGCGATCGGGCCTGACCAAGCCGACGGCGCATCGTTTGCTGCAGGCGCTGGAGCAGGAGGGGTTTCTCGCCCAGGATGTGGCGAGCCGGCTTTATCATCTCGGTCCGGAAGCCTACGTGATTGGAACACTTGCCGGTGATCGCTATGGGTTTCGCCGCGCGGCGCTGCCCAGCCTGGCACGGCTGGCGGCTGCATCGGAAGATACCGCCTTCCTGACAATACGGCGGGATCTGCATGGCGTGTGCCTGCATCGCGAAGAGGGGAGCTTTCCGATCCGCTCTTACGTGTTGCAGGCGGGGGACCGGCATCCGCTTGGCGTAGGCGCCGGGAGCCTGGCCATTCTCGCCGCCCTGCCCTGCGATGAAGCCGAGGAGCTGATCGAGCGCAATAGCGAGGAGTTGCAGGCGCGCTATCCGGGCTTTCCGCCCTCGCTGCTGCGCCAACGCGTGGAGGAGGCGCGCATTGAGGGGCATGCGTTCAATCCTGGCCAGCTTTATGCCGGCAGCTGGGCGGTCGGCGTGGCGGTGATGGAGCGCAATGGGCAATGCGAAGGCGCGCTGTCCATCGCCGCGATCGAGAACCGGCTGCAGCCGGATCGGCGCACCTACCTGGTGCGACTGCTGCAGCAGGAGGTGGCGAAATTGACCGAATTGCAGGAACGCCCGGCGGGAGCGACCAATATCGTCGCGCAGGCCCGCAGATTGACGGCGAATTAGAAAAACCGAGAAGTGAACAAGACCATGTCAGACTCGTGCATTGTGGGCTGGGCCCATACGGAATTCGGAAAGCTGGCCGATCCCGATGTTGAAAGCCTGATCGAGCGTGTGGCCGCGGCCGCGATCGCGGATGCCGGGCTGGAGGCGCAGGAGATTGACGGCGTGTTTGTCGGTCTGTTCAATAACGGCTTTTCCAAACAGGATTTTCCTAGCTCGCTGAGCATGCAGAGCGTGCCGGGGCTGCGCTTCAAGCCGGCGTCGCGTTATGAGAATGCCTGCGCCTCGGGCTCCGCGGCACTTTATGCGGCACGCGATTTCATCGCCGCCAGGCGCGGGCGGTTGGCGTTGGTGATCGGCGTGGAGAAGATGACCACCCTACCCGGCCCGCAGATTGGCGATGTGCTGTTGGGCGCCTCCTACCGCAAGGAAGAGGGTGAGATTCCCGGTGGGTTCGCCGGTGTGTTCGGGCGCATCGCGGAGAATTATTTTCAGCGCTTCGGCGACCAATCCGACGCGTTGGCGATGATCGCGGCGAAGAACCACAAGAATGGCGTGGATAATCCCTACGCACAGATGCGCAAGGATCTCGGCTTTGAATTCTGCCGCCAGGAATCAGAGAAGAATCCGTATGTGGCGGGGCCGTTGAAGCGTACGGATTGCTCGTTGGTCAGCGATGGCGCGGCGGCGTTGATTCTGGCAGATGCAGAGACCGCGGCCGCCATGGCGAAATCGGTGAAATTCCGTGCGGGCGTGCAGGTGAATGATTATCTGCCGCTCTCGCGCCGGGACCCTACACGCTTTGAAGGCGGGGCCGCGGCCTGGAGCCGGGCGCTGGCGGAGGCGAAGCTGGCACTCAGCGATCTCTCTTTCGTGGAGACGCATGATTGCTTCACCATTGCCGAGCTGATCGAGTATGAGGCGATGGGTCTTGCCCCGCACGGCCAGGGGGCGCGCGTGATCAAGGACGGCGTGACCCAGCCTGGCGGTAGGCTGCCGGTGAACCGCTCCGGCGGGTTGAAGGCCAAGGGCCATCCGGTAGGTGCCACAGGCGTTTCCATGCATGTGATCAGCGCCATGCAGCTCACCGGCCAAGCCGGTGCGATGCAACTGCCGAAGGCGGAGTTGGCGGGGGTTTTCAATATGGGCGGCGCCGCTGTCGCCAATTACGTCTCGATTCTGGAGCGGCAGAAATGAATGTGATGTCCTCCATCGAGGCGGCGCCGCGCGGTGGAGTGGCGCCGTGCAGCAAGCGGGTGATGAATCTCTCGCATTTTCTGCGCCAGGCCGGGCGCCGGCATGGCGATGAAATCGGCTTCGTGCATGGCGCGCAGCATCTGACCTGGGCGCAGCTGGAGGTGCGGGTGGATGCGATGGCGCTGGCGCTGGCCGCGCGCGGTGTGGTGAAAGGCGACCGAATTCTGGTGCAGTCCAGGAACTGCAACCAGCTTTTCGAATCCATGTTCGCCTGTTTTCGCATCGGCGCGGTCTGGGTGCCGACCAATTACCGGCAAAGCCCGGCGGAGGTGGCCTACCTGGCGGAAGCCAGCGGCGCAAGCGTGATGATCTGCCAGGACGCCTTCCCCGCCCACGCGCAGGCGGTGCAGGAGGCGGTAGGCGGGCTCAAGCATCTGATCACCATTGGCGAGGGAGGCGAGAGCTACGAAGCGTTGGTGGCTGAACATCTCGGCCAGACCTGCGCGTTGGCGGATGTCACCTATGATGATCCGTGCTGGTTCTTCTTCACTTCCGGCACCACCGGGCGGCCGAAGGCGGGGGTACTGACGCATGGGCAGATGGGGTTTGTGATCACCAACCATCTTTGCGATCTGATGCCCGGCACCACGCATGAGGATGCCTCGCTGGTGGTGGCCCCGCTTTCGCACGGGGCGGGGATTCATCAGCTGGTGCAGGTGGCCCGCGCGGTGAAAACCGTGCTGCCCGCCAGCGACAAACTGGACCCGGACGAGGTCTGGGAGCTGGTGGCACGCTGGAAGATCACCAACATGTTCACGGTGCCGACCATCGTGAAGCTGCTGACCGAGCATAAGGCGGTGGATGAACATGATCATTCCTCGCTGCGCTATGTGATCTATGCCGGGGCGCCGATGTACCGGGAGGATCAGAAATTCGCCCTACGTAAACTTGGCCGCGTGCTGGTGCAGTATTTCGGGCTGGGCGAGGTGACCGGTAACATCACCGTGCTGCCGCCTTCCTTGCACGAGCCGGAGGATCATGCGGGGGCGCGCATCGGCACGTGCGGCATCGAGCGCACGGGCATGCAGGTTTCCATTCAGGACGAGCAGGGCAAGGAGATGCAGCCGGGCGAGACCGGAGAAATCTGCGTCTGCGGGCTCGCAGTGTTTGCCGGCTATTACAATAATCCCGAGGCCAATGCGAAAGCTTTCCGCAATGGCTGGTTTCGCACCGGGGATCTCGGCCATCTCGACCGGCAAGGGTTTCTGTTCATCACCGGCCGCGCTTCGGACATGTATATTTCCGGCGGCTCCAATGTGTATCCGCGCGAGGTGGAGGAGCTGCTGCTCACCCATCCGGCGGTGGCGGAGGTGGCGATTGTCGGCGTGCCGGACCGGATGTGGGGCGAGGTCGGCGTGGCGGTGCTGGTGACGCGCCCTGGCGCCAGCATCAGCGAAGCGGAGGTGATGGCGTTTCTGGACGGCAAGATCGCCCGCTACAAGATGCCCAAGCAGGTTTTCTTCTGGGATGAGCTGCCGAAATCCGGCTATGGCAAGATCACCAAGAAGATCGTCCGCGACGAGCTTTATGCCAGGGGCTGCCTGACGCAGGATGCCCCGTCTTCCGTATCCGCATGAGGAGATGAGCATGGCCCCCGCGCGCCTACACACCCCAGCGCCGCGTGCACGCACGATGATCCATCCCGGGCCGTTCAACCCGGTGCGGATTCAGAGCCAGCACGCGACGCATGGGCGCCATATACGCCTGGCGCTGGCGCCGGGGTTGAGCCTGTATGAGGGGCTGGTGAAGCCGTTGGCTGAGCTTGGCATCACCAGCGCCTCGATGACGATTCTGGGCGGCTATGCGGCGCGGCTGGAATATTGCGTCGCCCCGCCTGATAAGAGCAAGCGCGCGTTGATTGCCTACTCGACGCCGATTCCGCTGGGAGAGACCTACATCGTTTTCGGCAACGCGACGCTGGGGTTCGATGCCGCGGGGAAGCCGCTGGTGCATTGCCATGCGGCGATGCGCACCGACACGGGCGCGGTGCAAGGCGGGCATATCATCACCGAGGAGACGATCATCGGCCCCTGGCAGATTCCAGTGCTGGTGACCTCGCTGGAAGGCTTCGAGCTGCGCCAGACATTCGATCCGGAGATCAATATTTCCGTTCTCAAGCCGTTGAGGGAGCAAATGATATGAGCCAAGCCGTTGCTGAAAGCGGTGCGATGGGGCGGGTGGCGTATGCGCGCATCGCCCCGAATGAGGATCTGGTGCAGGGGGTGGAGAAGCTCTGCCTCGCCGAGGGGTTTCGCAATGCCTTCGTGCGCGGGGCGCTGGGGAGTTTGGTGGATGCGTGTCTGGGATTGCGCGATGGCGGCACGCAGCTGATCAAGGGCCCGGCGGTGGAGATTGTCAGTCTCGCGGGTGAGGTGCGCAGCACGGAGGATGGCGGGCTGCAGGCGGCGCTGACCGGCGTGGTGGCGGACCCGCAGGGACAAGTCTATGGCGGGCCGTTCATTGCCGGGGGCAACCCGATCTGCATGACGTTTGAGGTGACGCTGGAAGAATGGCTGCCTGAGGACTAAAAGTTTTTTGGTGCCGCTTTTTTTCAAAAAAGCGGCGAAAACGTTTGGGGTGTTGGCAACGAACGTGCCAACGCCCCAAACGTTTCTGGGGACTTTTTGAAAAAAGTCCCCAGACCCCCAAAAACTTTTGCTACCCGCCCTTCGGCTTGTACCCATCCGTCAGCGTCTTCAGGAACGCAACGATATCATTCACTTCCGCATCGCTCAGCGCCGGGGCGTCGCCCAGCTCGCGGTTCAGCGGCGGATCGGTCCTGTCGATATTCGCCTGATATTTCGCAGGCAGATCGTTGAATTTTTCCACCTTGCCGTCGGGGCCGGTGGGATAGATCCTGCCGGGCGCGACATCGCGTAGGTTATAGAACTCCACCACATCATGCAGATTATGGTAGACGCCGTTATGGAAAAACACCTTCCGCGTGGCGCTGTTGCGTAGCGTCGGGGTGAGGAACATGCCGCAATATTGCGTCAGGCTTTTCAAATCCTCGCGGATCGGCCCGCACAGCCCCATATCGAAATAATCCTGGTTGGCGTTGGCCGGGATGTGCGGGTTGCGCGGCACGCCGAGTGCTTCGTACTGGGTGTCAGTGAACAGAGGCGGGCGATGGTCGGGTGTGGGCTGATCAAGATGACAGGCGGCGCAATCGCCCTTGGCCGGGTCGTTGAACAGCTGGTAGCCGCGCATTTCCGCCTGGCTCATGCGGGCTTTGCCTTCCAGCCAATAATCATATTTGCTGGTGAAAGAATGGAAATCCTGGTCCTCCATCTCATAGCGCGCGATCGCGAACAGCGCCTCGGCAACCACGAAACGGGGGTTCTGGAAAATATCATCGCCGAACAAGGCGGTGAATTGCGCGGCGTAGGGGCTGGCCTGCAGCTTGGCGGCGATGGTGGCGTCGCTGCCGCCATCCATCTCGAAGGGGCTGGTGAGCGGGCCCTTCGCCTGCGCCATCAGCGTATCGGCGCGGCCATCCCAGAACAGCCCGCCCATCGGCACGAGATTGGCGGCGGCGCTGGCGGTGCTTTGCGCGGTCTTGGTGGCACGGGTGGCGGTGGCGGCGGCCGCGGCGAGCTGCGGCAAGGTGGCCGGGGTGTCGGTCTCGCCCTGCTCCGGGCCGATGGAGAAATTCGCCTGGGTGCTCAGATAATCCAGCGAGGGCACGGCGCGCAGGCCGGGGCTTTTCATCTCCGGGCCGCCATAGACCACGGGGCTGGCGCTCGGCGGGCCGTAATGGTTTTGCGGGTCGTGGCAGGAGGCGCAGGAGAGCTGGCCGGAGGCGGAGAGACTTTTATCGAAGAACAGGTTCTGGCCGAGCTGGGCCATGGCCGAATATTGCGCTGGCGCAACCGGGCGGACGAGCTGGATCGGGGCCGGGTTCCGGCCCTGCGCCAGCGCGAAACTGGCCAGCGGGGCGGAGGCCCAGTCGCTCAGCGGGAAGGGGCCGGAGAGGACCCATCCCGCGAAGATGCAGAGACAAAGGGCTGCGAGAAGCAGCAGGCTAGACCAGAGACGCATCTCGCAGGCACCCAGTGATGGTTATTCGGCGTGCGCGGCGGTGCCGGTATCGGCATCCAGCAGCATCACGTCGCTTCCCTTCGGCGCGGTCTTGAAATCGAACATATCCATGATCGAGCCGGCATTGGCATCGAAGGAGCCGCCGCCCAGGCGCGCGCCGCCCAGCCAGTTATCCTCGATGAATTTCACCACCGAAGCCTGGTTGATCAGCTGATGGGCGATGAAGCCTTTCTTCGCGTAGGGCGAGATCACCATGAAGGGGATGCGCGTGCCGGGGCCGCAGAGCCCGTGCACCGGCTTGCCGGCCAGGCCCATCGGCTCGGTGCCGGACCCGCAGACCTTCTTGCCGTTCAGCGCGTCCATCGGGCTGAAGGAGGAGGTGGTCGGGGTCACGAAGGCATGGTCGTACCAGCCATCGGAATCATCATAGGTGATGATGATGGCGGTGTTCTTCCAATCCGGCTGCTGCATCAGGAAGTTGATGACCTTGACCACGCCCTCCTGCTCGTCCAGCGGATCGGAATAGCCAGCATGGGCGTCCTGGGCCGCGATCAGCTTCAGGTAGGAGACGGCCGGGTAGACACCCTTGCTGACCGCTGCCTCGAAATCCTTCAGATCATATTCATGGTTGGCCGGATCGGGGCTGCCGGAGGGCGCGAAGCTGTAGCCGATATCGTCCAGCGCCGCCGGGCGGGCGTGGGTGTAGTTGGCGGTGGAGGCGTAATACTGGAACCAGTTATGGTGCGGGATATAGTCCGCGGTGGGGGCATCGACCGCGGTGGCGAAGCTGGAACGCTTGCAGCCGGTGGTGCCGTTGGGGTTGGTGAGGCCGAGATCGAAGCCGCCCATGAAGCCGCCCCAGGTGATCTTCTTCTGGTTCAGCAGATCGCCGATATTCTGGCCATCCATCTTGAAGGTGACGGTCTTGCTGGAGCAGACATCGTAGGCGGGGTCGATATCGCCATCATCGGTGAAGCCGCCCTGCCCGTCCGGGTTCAGGTTCGGGGAGGTGCCGACCACCGGCACCGCGCCGTTGGTCTGGCCGGAGACCACCGCCAGCGCGCCGGGGGTGGAGGGGCCGTAAGTGTCGGTCCAGGCATTGTCGCTCATCGCGTAGTGCTGGGCGTAATTCCAGAGGGCGGTGACGGTGTTGCCGTCGAAATAGCCCATCACCTGGCCCTTGGTGCCGAAGGCGCCGGCGCCGCCGGCGCTGGCCTTGCCGGTATATTTGGGGAACAGGTCCATCTTGCCGTTATCGTAGGCTTCCTGCTCGGGCTTGTAGGCGTGGTTCTGGTCGGCGGTGGCGGCCTGGGTGCGGTCCAGCCGGAACGGGTTGGCGGCACCGGCGCCGTTTTCCTTGTTGGTGAAGTTCGGGTTGTTGTTCAGCAGATTGGCAGTGACCAAATTATCAACCTTCTGGCCGTGCAGGCTGCCATGGAAGGCGGGCTCGCCGGCCGGGTTGGCGGCCTTCGGGTAGGTGGCGAAATAATGGTCGAAGGAGACGTTTTCGCCATAGATGATGACCAGATGCTTGATCGGCGTCGCGGTCGGTAGCGTGTCGGTGTAATGGGTCGCGGCGCTGGCGGAGGCCGGCGCGGTGGCGCCGAGGCTGGCGGTCTGCGCCGCCGCGGGGGTGATCGACGAGACCATCATGGAGGCGCACAAAAGAGCCCGGCGGATATTCATGGTTCACCTGCTTTGCAATATGACGAACTTACGGACTGTTAATCCGAAGCGGCGTGGTAATCCCGGCAGGCCAGTCTGCGTGTGACGTATTTATGATTTGTGACAGCCGGGCCGCGTTATGGCCCGGTCTGTCACAATCGTCTCAGAGAGTGTTTCAAAAGTCGCTCTGGTGAGTCGCCAAGTGGTGATTTGCGAGCACCGGAGCGGAGCGTACTTAAGGTACGTGAGCACCGGAGTGCAGCAAATCGCCGCTTGGCGGCCGCCAGAGTGGCTTTTGAAACAGCCTCTCAGCTATGCAGGCCGGGGGCTTCCTGGCCGGTGCGGGCGACATATTCGCTATAGCCGCCATCGTAGAAATGCACGCCCTCTTCCGTCAGCTCCAGCACCCGGTTGGAGAGGGCGGAGAGGAAATGCCGGTCATGCGAGACGAACAGCATCGTGCCCTCGTAATTGGCCAAGGCGGTGATCAGCATTTCCTTGGTGGCGAGGTCGAGATGGTTGGTCGGCTCGTCCAGCACCAGGAAATTCGGCGGGTCGAACAGCATCATCGCCATCACCAGCCGGGCTTTTTCGCCGCCGGAGAGCACGCGCACGCGCTTTTCCACCTCATCGCCGGAGAAGCCGAAGGCGCCCGCGAGGTTGCGCAGCACGCCCTGCCCGGCCTGCGGGAAGGCGGCATCCAGCGCCTCGAATATGGTGGCGGTGCCGTCCAGCAAATCCATCGCGTGCTGGGCGAAATAGCCCATCTTCACGCTGCCGCCGAGGGTGACGGTGCCGGCATCCGGCGCGGTGCTGCCGGTGACGAGCTTCAACAGCGTGGATTTGCCGGCGCCGTTGATGCCGAGCACGCAAGCCCGCTCCTTGCGGCGGATCAGCAAATCCAGATTGTCGTAGATCACCTTGGAGCCGTAAGCCTTTGAAACACCTCGCAGATTGGCGACATCCTCGCCCGAGCGCGGGGCCGGCTTGAATTCGAACTCGATGGTCTGGCGGCGCTTGGGCGGCTCCACCCGGTCGATCTTGTCCAGCTTCTTCACCCGGCTCTGCACCTGGGCGGCGTGGCTGGCGCGGGCCTTGAAGCGCTCGATGAAGGCGATCTCCTTGGCCAGCATCGCCTGCTGGCGCTCAAACTGCGCCTGCTGGTGCTTCTCGTTCAGCGCCGCCTGGCGGGCATAGAATTCGTAATCGCCGGAGAAGCTGGTCAGCGCCCCGGCATCGATCTCGATGACCTTGTTGATCACCCGGTTCATGAATTCGCGGTCGTGCGAGGTCATCAGCAAGGCGCCGTCATAGCCGGCGAGGAATTGCTCCAGCCAGATCAGGCTTTCCAGATCCAGATGGTTGGAGGGCTCATCGAGCAGCATCACGTCCGGGCGCATCAGCAGGATGCGGGCCAGGGCGACGCGCATTTTCCAGCCGCCGGAGAGGCGGGCGACATCGCCGTCCATCATCTCCTGGGAGAAGCCGAGCCCGTGCAGCACCTCGCGGGCCTTGGCGTCCAACGCGTAGCCGCCCAGCTCCTCGAAGCGGGACTGGACCTCGCCGAAGCGCTCCAGGATCTCTTCCATCTGCTCGAACTTGTCCGGGTCGGCGAGGTCGGCCTCCAGCTGGGCGAGCTCGGCGGCGACGCTGCTCACCGGCCCGGCGCCGTCCATCACCTCGGCGACGGCGCTGCGCCCGGCCATCTCGCCCACATCCTGGCTGAACAGCCCGATGGAGATGCCCTTATCGACCAGGATATGGCCTTCATCGGGCTGCTCCTGACCGGTGATGAGGCGGAACAGGGTGGATTTGCCCGCCCCGTTGGGGCCCACCAGGCCGATCTTCTCGCCACGCTGCAGGGCGGCCGAGGCCTCGATGAAGATCAGGCGGGCGCCGTTCTGCTTGCTGATATTGTCCAGGCGGATCATGAAACCTCGGTGGTGGTCGGTGGTCGGATGGGCGGCTGGCTCTTACCCCAATGCTGCTCTGCCGCAAACCGCCCTTGCGCCGGCGGCTCTTATGCGCTTGAACCCGGCTCCCTCAGCGTTCACCCCAAGGCTCCCGCATGTCCCGCATCTTCGGCATCGATTTCGGCACCACCAATTCCGTGGTGGCGGAGCTGGCGGCGGATGGGCACGTGAGCAGCCGGGTGTTCACCCAGGACGGGATGAGCTTCGAGACCTTCCGCAGCGTGCTCTGCTTCTGGCAGGAGGAGACCAAAGGCCGCCCGGCTTTGCGCCATGCCGCCGGCCCGGCGGCGGTGGAGACCTATCTGGAGGATCCGCTGGAGGCCCGGCTGATCATGTCCATGAAGACCTATCTGGCGCAGAAGAGCTTTACCCAGACGCAGATTTTCGGCCGCTCCTTCACGCTGGAGGAGATGATCGCGCTGTTTTTGAAGGCGCTGCTGGGGGCGGATAAAGAGGCGCGGATCGTCGCCGGGCGGCCGGTGCGCTTTGCCGGAGAGTTCGCGGATGATGCGTTCGGCGAGGCGCGGCTGCGCGCCGCCTTCGCCGCCGCCGGGCTGCCCGAGATCGAGACCGCTTATGAGCCGGAGGCGGCGGGGTATCGCTTCATTCGCGCTCTGGCGCGCCCGGCGCATGTGCTGGTGGGGGATTTCGGCGGCGGCACGTCCGATTTCTCGATTTTGCGCTTCACCCCGGGGGCGGAGATGCCGATTGTGACGCTGGCCAATACCGGGGTGGGGATTGCCGGGGACAGTCTGGATTACCGGATCATCGACAACGCGATCTCGCCGCTTCTGGGCAAGGGCGATGAGTACCGGGTGCCGATGGGCAAGGATATGCCGATCCCGATCGAGTATTTCACCAGCTTCGCCAATTGGCACAAGCTCTCCTTGATGCGCAGCCCGAGGGTGCTGCGGGATATCGAGGAGGTGGCGAAGCTGGCGCATAAGCCGCAGAAGCTGCGCAACCTGCTGAGCCTGATCAAGGATGAGAGCGGGTATCATCTGTATCAGGCGGTGAGCCGGGCGAAGGCGGCGCTTTCGCGCGAGGCGGGGACCAGGCTGCGCTTTGAGCATGAGGATTTCACCCTGGACCAGGAGATCGCGCGTGAGGAGTTCGAGGGCTGGATCGCGCCGGAGCTGGGCAAATTGGATACGTGCATTCAGGCGGTGCTGGACCAGGCGGGGATGCAGGCGGGCGAGATCGACCGGGTGTTTCTGACTGGGGGCACCTCGTTCGTGCCGGCGGTGCACGGCTTGTTTGAAACACGCTTCGGGGCGGAAAAGATGTCCGCCGGCGGCGAGTTTGTCTCTGTGGCTGAGGGGCTGGCGCTGATCGGCAGAGACCGCCAGGGCTGAGGTCATAAAAGCTTGGTAATTATATACTTGGCTAAGTTAGCCTTATAAATTCGCTCGACCGACAAATTGAGTTATGACAGTTATCTCTCATGCGGGATAGAATTCTATCGGAAATAAGGCGAATTTCTCAGGAAAATGGCGGAAAGCCGCCAGGGAAGAACTTGTTTGAAACCGAAACGGGCATAACGGAGGGGATATGGAGGGGTAGACTTTGGGCAAAGTGGAGCGACGCTATTATTGAAGCAGGCTTTGAGCCAAATGTTGTGCAACCTCGCCTTGATCCGAATTTTTTCTTCACGAAGCTTGCAAAGGCGTGTCTACATTATGGGAAAATGCCTTCCTTCGCAGAAATTGGTATGTTCGGAAAAATCGACCCTGAATTTCCGTCGCGAACGACATTTGAGAAAAAATATGGTTCAAAGTCGGCTCTCATTGAGCGATTTAATTCATGGCTGAGAGAGACGGGGGAGTTTCCCGAAGTCCTAACTCTTATCGCCAGCATCACTATACCGCCACGACCTGACACACCTACTTCAGAGGGGTATGTTTACCTCATCCAATCAGGCGGATTTTACAAAATAGGGCGCAGCGACGATATCGAAAGACGAATAAAGGAAATAAGGATCGCGCTTCCAGATACGGCTAAGATCATCCACAACATCAAAACGGATGATCCCGCTGGTATTGAAGCGTATTGGCATCGTCGCTTCGCTAGTCGCAGAGCTAACGGAGAATGGTTTAAACTGTCCTCAGCAGAAATATCAGCGTTCAAAAAGCGCAAGTATCAATAGGTTTAGCTTAGCCAAGTATATAGTTACCAAAGCTTTTGGGTGCAGGCGCCACAAAACTTTTATTTATCTATGTAAATCGCCCGGAAATCATTCACGTTGGTATGGGTCGGCCCGGTGACGATGGCCGCATCCACCGCCTGGAAAAACCCGTGCCCGTCATGGCGCTTCAGCGCCTTCGCCGCATCCACCCCACGCGCCAGCGTGCCCGGCCGCCAGAGCGCGCCGGCGATTTCCTCGATGCCGTCGATGCCGTCCGTATCCGCCGCCAAAGCGGTGATCGCCGGATGGTCCTGCACCGCCAGGCCGAAGGCCAGCAGGAATTCCACATTGCGCCCGCCGCGCCCGGTCTCCTCGCCCTTGCGCAAGGTCACCGTAGTCTCGCCGCCGGAGAGCAACACGCAGGGCGGCGCGAAAGGCTGGCCGCGCGTGGCCACCTGCAGCGCAATGGCCGCCAGCACCGCGCCGGTATCCTTGGCCTCGCCCTCGATCCGGTCGCTCAGAATATGCGCCTTCACCCCCAACGCCTCGATCCGCTGTGCCGCCGCCTCAAGCGCTGCTTGCGGGGTGACGATCATGCGGGTTTCCACCTGCGCCAGCCGGGCATCGCCGGGCTTCACGCTCTCCGCCTCGGGGCGCTCCAGCGCCGCCTGGATGGAGGCGGGCAGCTCGATCTTGTAATGCGCCAGGATCGCCTTGGCGTCGGCGATGGTGGAGGCGTCCGCCACCACCGGGCCGGAGGCGATGGCCGCGGCGTCGTCTCCCGGCACGTCCGACATCAGCAGCCCCAGCACCGGGGCCGGATTCGCCGCCGCCGCCAGCCGGCCGCCCTGGCTGCGCGAGAGATGCCGGCGCACGCAGTTGAATTCGGAGATATTGGCGCCGCAGGCGAGCAGATCCTGATACAGAGCCTGGATCTCCGCCAGCGAGATGCCGGGCAGCGGCAAAGTCAGCAGCGCCGAGCCGCCGCCGGAGACCAAGGCCAGCAGCAGATCATCCGGCCCCAGCCCTTCGGCGATGTCCAGGCAGCGCTGGGCGGCTTCCAGCCCGGCCGCGTCCGGCACCGGGTGCGCGGCTTCCACCACCTCGATCCATTGCGTCGGCAGCGCATGGCCATAGCGTGTCACCACCAGCCCTTCCAGCGGGGCGCCGTAATGCGCCTCCACCGCCTGGGCCATGGACGCGGCGGCCTTGCCCGCCCCCAGCACCACCAGCCGGCCGCGCGGGCGCGGCGGCAGATGCGCGGCCAGGCTCAGCTTCGGGTCGGCGGCGTCCAGAGCGGCCTGGAAGGCCGCGCGCAGCAGCGCTTCCGGGGCCATCACGCCACCAGATTCCGCGGGATGCCAGCCAGGAAGGCCTCGATATTGCCGATCAGCTGCTCCGCCAGAGCCTGCATCGCCTCTTCCGAGGCCCAGGCGACATGCGGGGTGAGGATGAAATTCGGCAGCTCCATCAGCCCGAGCAGCGCATTATCCGGGTGCGGCGGCTCGGGGCTGGTGACATCGAACCCCGCCCCGGCGATCTGGCCGCTGCGCAGCGCCACCGCCAGCGCCGCCTCATCCACCAGCCCGCCCCGGCCGGTATTGATCAGCAGCGGCTTGCGGGCCATCTGCGCGAATTCGGCGGCACCGAGCAGGTTGCGGGTGAGCGGGGTGAGCGGGCAGTGCAGCGTGATCACGTCCGCCTGGGCCAGGAAGTCCGCGAACGGGGTGTAGCCCGGCTTGGCCTCCGGCTCGCCCTTGCGGCCGGCATAGATGATGTTCATGCCGAAGGCGTCGCCCAGCTTGGCCACCGCCCCGCCCAGCGCGCCGCCGCCGATGATGCCCAAAGTGGAGCCGGCGAGGTCGCGGATCGGGTAGTCGAAATAGCAGAACTGGCCGCTCTCCTGCCAGCGCCCGGCGGCGACCGAGTTATGGTAGGCCAACAGGCTTCGGCGCAACGCCAGCAGCAGCGCGAAAGTATGCTCGGGCACGGTGTTCACCGCATAGCCGCGAATATTGGTGACGGCGATGTCGCGGGCGGCGCAGACGGGGAGATCGACAATATCCGTGCCCGTCGCCGCCACCGCGATCAGCCGCAGCTTCGTCGCGGTGGCCAGGCTTTCGGCGCGCACCGGCACCTTGTTGGTGATCACGATATCGGCGTCAGCAATGCGCGCCGCGACCGCGCTGGCCGGGGTGGCATCATAGCTCACCAGCTCATGCGGCTGGGTCAGGCCGGGCAGCTTCACGCTGGGCCCCAGCGTGCCGCGATCCAGAAACACCACCCGCAATTTATCGTTGGACAAGGCCACTCCCCTTCTTGTTTCGCGCCGGCGCACCCTCAACGCACCAGCGCCAGAGTGATCCAGGGTACCGCCGCGATCAAGAGCAGCCCGGCGAACAGCGCCCCGACATAAGGCCAGATACGCTTCAGCCCGGCATCGGGGCTGATCCGCGCGATCGAGCAGGCGGCGTAATAGCCGAGGCCGAAAGGCGGGGCGAACAGGCCCAGACCCATCGAGAGCACCACCACCATGGCGTAATGCACCTCGCTGATGCCGAGCGATTTCGCCACCGGGAAGAGCAGCGGCCCGAACAGCACCATGGCGGGAATCCCCTCCAGCACGCTGCCCAGCACCACCATCACGATGATCGAGACCAGCAGGAAGCCATAGCGCCCGCCCGGCACGGACTGCATGAAATGCGCCACCGCCATGGAGAAATTGGACTGGGTCAGGGCCCAGCCCATCGCCGTGGCGGCGCCGATGATGAACATGATGGCGCCGGCCAGAGAGGCGGTTTGCACCAGCATCGGGAACAGCCGGTGCCATTCGAAATGCCGGTAGATCAGCAGCCCCGCCAGCACCGCATAGGCGATGCCTATGGTGGAGACCTCGGTGGCGGTGGCGATGCCGTCCACCACCGCGAAGCGGATGACGAAGGGCAGCGCCAGAGCCGGAATGGCGATGGCGAATTTGCGCCAGACCGCCCGCGCGGGCGGCCGCGCCGGCGCATTCGCCTGCGGTTTGGTGCGGAGGCGCGCCACCAAGGCCAGCGCCAGCGCCAGCACCACGCCCGGCAGCAGCCCGCCGGCGAACAAAGCCGAGATCGAGACGCCGGTGACGGAACCGATGATGATCAGCACGATGGAAGGCGGGATGGTCTCGGCCATGGCGCCGGAGGTGGCGAGCAGCGAGACGATCTCGCCCTCATCGATGCCGCGGCGCTTCATCTCCGGCACCAGCACCGGGGCGACAGCGGCGAGATCCGCCGTCTTCGCGCCGGAAATGCCGGAGACCAGCAGCACCGCGCCGAGCAGCACGTAATTCAGCCCGCCGCGCACATGCCCCAGCGCCGCCGCCAGGAATTCGACAATGACATGCGCCATGCGGGTGGTAACCAGTAGATGGCCGAGCAGGATGAAGAGCGGCACTGCCAGCAGGATCATCGCGCTCATGCCCTGATCCATCGAGCCTGGCACCACCGCCAGCGGCGCGCCGCCGGTGGTGAGCAGATAGGCCACCGTGCACAGCCCGAAACAGAAGGCGATGGGCACGCCCGCCAGCACGCAGAAGGCCAGCAGCCCGACGAAGAACACCAGCAGATTCCAGTTGCCGATACTGCCCAGCAGCGGCGCGGCGGCGGCGAACAGCAGCGCGCCGCAGACCAGCACGGCGGCGGCCACCACCAGCTCCCGCCAGCCATAACGCGCCAGGCGCAGCAGGCAGACCAGCAGCATCAGCCCCGCCCCCACCGGCATCGCCCCGGCGCGGAAACTATCCGGCAGGCCCAGAGCCGGGGTTTGCACATACCATTGATTGGCCGCGTACTGGCAGGCGGGGCCGATCAGCAGCGCCAGCATCAGCGCCGGGGCCGCCACCCCGATGGCGTTCATCCGCGCCCGCCAGACCGGCGGCAGACGCGAGACCAAAGTGGTCATGCGCATATGGTCCTGCCGGCGCAGCGCATTCGCCGCGCCGAACATGGTCAGCCACAGGAACATCAGCCCGATGATCTCATCGCTCCAGACCAGCGGGGTGTTGAAGACCGAGCGTGCGATGACGCTGACCAGAATCAGCGCCACTTCCGCCAGGACCAGCACCGCGCAGGGAATATCGATGACCCAGCCGAGCAGCCGGTCTGCCTTGCGCAGCAGATGATGGCCGATCTCGGCTTCGGCTTCGATATGGCTGGCCGGCGCGGGCTGTCCCATCTTCATGGCGCTGGCCGACATCAGCCCAGTGTCCCGGACACGCTCTCCAGCAGGGACCAGGCCTGGTCGCCGAACTTGGCCTTCCAGTGCGGGTAGAAATCGGTCTTGGCCAAAGCGGTGCGGAAATTCGCCTTGTCGACATCGAGGAATTGCAGCCCCTTGGCGGACATGTCCGCCTGCAGGGATTTGCTCAGCGCGGCAATGTCCGTGCGTTCATCCTTGCCGGCCTGGTCGAACTCATGGATCACCATCGCCTTCATCTCCGCTGGCAGCCTGTTCAGCGCCGCCGGGTTGCCGAGGATGAGATAGCCATCCCAGACATGGCCGGTGAGGCTGCAATATTTCTGCACCTCGTAGAGCTTGGCGGTGGCGATGATCGGCAGCGGGTTTTCCTGGCCATCGACCAGATGCGTCTGCAAGGCGGTATAGACCTCGGAGAAATCGATCGGCGTCGGGCTGGCGCCGAGGGCCGCGAAGAGCGAGGTGAGGATCGGCGCGGGGGGCACGCGGATCTTGAAATTTTTCAGATCCTCCGGAGTCTTGATCGGCTTGGTCGAGGTGGTGATCTGGCGGAAACCATTATCCCAGCTGCGGCCGATCATGGTCAGCCCGGCCTTGTCGATGGACTGGCCGATATATTTGCCCAGAGCCCCATCCATCGCCTGCCAGACCTGGTCATAGCCGTTGAAGGCGAAGCCGGTATTCACCACGCCGGCGGCGGGGACATAGGTGGCCAGGACGGAAGAAGCCATGTTGATGAACTGCACGCCGCCGATGCGCACCTGCGAGATCAGCTGCGCATCGGTGCCGAGCTGGGCGGCGGGGAACAGGTCGATCTTGATGCGGCCATCGCTGTTCTTGGCGATGCGGTCGATCGCCTCCTGGGCGCGCTTGTTCACCGGATGCGAGGGGGCCTGGCCGGTGGCCATCTTGTAGGTGAATTCGGCGGCCTGGGCGCGGCGGGTGAGAATGCCGAACAGCGGCAGTGCGGCGCCACCGGCCAAGGCGGTGCGGCGGGTGAGCGTGAGCGCGTTATTGTTCTTCGTCATGGTCTGCATCCTCCAATGGTCGCTCGGTTTTTGTGCTTTTGAAGCTTGTATTTTTGAATACTCTTGGATCGAAACGCGGCCGGCGCGGCCCGTCGAAGCTTTGAAATCCGGGGCCTCCCGCCGAATGGGAGGCCCCGGCCAGGCGCGGCCGGTTGGACAGACCAGGCCGCGCGAGAGGGTTACAGCCAGCCCTTGATCTGCCGCGCCACCGCCTCGGCGGAAATGCCGTAGCGTTCATGCAGCGTCGGCAGCGCGCCAGCATCGAGGAACTCATCCGGCAGCGCGATCTGGCGGAAAACCGGATTGATGCCGTTGCGCAGCAGCAGCCCCGCCACCGCCTCGCCCAGCCCGCCGACGATGCTGTGATTCTCGGCAACCACGACGATGCGGCCGGGCTTGGCGGCCTCCTCGATAATCTTCGCCTCATCCAGTGGCTTGATCGTCGGCACATGCAGCACCGCCGCTCCCACCTTGTCCTTGGCCAGCAGATCGGCGGCTTCCAGCGCGCGCATGGTCATGAAGCCGGAGGAAATCACCAGCGCCTCGGCGCCGTCGCGCAGCAGCGCCGCCTTGCCGATCTGGAATTTATAGCCGTACTCATCCAGCACCAGCGGCACATTGCCGCGCAGCAGACGCATATAGACAGGGCCTTGATGCGCCGCGATCGCCGGCACCGCCTGCTCGATCTCATGCGCGTCGCACGGGTCGATGATGGTGAGGTTGGGGCAGCCGCGGAAGATGGCGATATCCTCCGTCGCCTGATGGCTCGGGCCGTAGCCGGTGGTCAGGCCGGGCAGCGCGCAGATGATTTTGACGTTGAGCTTTTCCTCGGCGATGGCAAGGCAGATGAAATCATAGGCGCGGCGCGCGGCGAACACCGCGTAGGTGGTGGCGAACGGGATCGCGCCTTCGCGCGCCAGCCCGGCGGCGGTGCTCATCAGAAGCTGCTCGGCCATGCCCATCTGGTAGAAACGCTCCGGAAAAGCCTTCGCGAAAATATGCAGATCGGTATATTTCGCGAGATCCGCCGAGAGCCCGACAATATCCGGATTCTGCGCGGCCAGGGCGGTCAGCGCATTGCCGAACGGGGCCGGCTTGGTGCGCTGGCCGGGGGCGGCCAGCGAGGCGATCATCGCCGAGGTGGTCAGGCGCGGCTTCGGCGCCGCGGTGGTGCTGCTCATGCGGGCTTCCCCTGGTCCAGAATTTCGAGCGCCTTCTGCCATTCATCCGCGTCAACGCGCAGAAAATGGTTCATCTCGCGCTCTTCGAGGAATTTCACCCCTTTCGCCATCTTGGTGTCACAGATGATGATGCGCGGCTTCGGTTCGCCAAGATTGCGTGCCGCATCGAAGGCTTTCACCACCGCGTCGATATCGTTGCCATCAACACGCTCGACATGCCAGCCGAAGGCGGTGAAGCGATCATGCAGCGGCTCGCGGCTGGACATGGCGGAGGACGGGCCATCGGCCTGCTGGTCGTTCACATCGACGATGGCGACGAGATTATCCAGCTTCCAATGGCTGGCGGCCATCGCCGCCTCCCAGGTCGAGCCCTCATTCAGCTCGCCATCCGAGAACAGGTTATAGACGAAGTTTTTCGAACTCTTCCGCTTCAGACCGAGGCAGAAGCCGACGGCGATGCCCAGACCATGGCCGAGCGAGCCACCGGTGATCTCCATCCCCGGCGTGTAGGCGGCCATGCCGGACATTGGCAGGCGGCTATCATCGGTGCCGTAGGTTTCCAGCTCATCCTCGGGGATCACCCCGGCCTCGATCAGCGCCGCGTAGAGGGCGATGGCGTAATGGCCGATGGAGAGCAGGAAACGGTCGCGCCCTTCCCACTCGGGGTCTTCCGGGCGGTAGGTGAGCGCGTGGAAATAGGCCACCGCCAGCACATCGGCGATGCCGAGCGCCTGGGCGATATAGCCCTGGCCCTGCACCTCGCCCATCCGCAGCGCATTGCGCCTTATGCGCCAGGCGCGGGTGGGCAGGGAAACATTGGAGATCTGGTTCAATGGATGAGCATCCCGCCGTTAACGTCGATCACCGCCCCGGTGATGTAGGAGGAGATATCGGAGGCCAGGAACAGGAAGGCGCCGGCGACATCCTTGGCCTCGCCCAGACGGTTGAGCGGGATGCCTTTCAGGATGTCGGTGCGCATCTGATCCGTTAGCTTGCCGCCGGTGATCTCGGTCTGGATCAGGCCGGGGGTGACGCTGTTGACGCGAATGCCATCCGGCCCCAGCTCACGCGCCATCGCCTTGGCGAGGCCGAGCACCCCGGCTTTGGCGGCGGAATAATGCGGGCCGCCGAAAATGCCGCCGCCGCGCTGGGCGGAGACCGAGGACATGCAGGCAATAGAGCCCTGCTTGCGCGCACGCATATGCGGGATGAAGGCCTGGCTGAGATAGAGCACGCCGGTGAGATTCACATCCATCACCTTCTGCCAGTTCTCGCCGCCGATCTCCATCAGCTTCAAGGGCTGGGTGATGCCGGCATTATTGATGAGAATGTCCGCCTGGCCGAACACCTCCAGCACACGCTTGGCCGCCGCCTGGCAGGCCTGCGCATCCGTCACGTCGCAGGCGACACCCAGATGCGCGCCTTCAGGTACGGCCGGCAGGGTGGCGGCCGCTTCGGCGGCGGCTTCTTCGGTGAGGTCGAGAATCGCGATCCGCGCGCCCTGGCTGGCGAAAAGCCGCGCCGTGGCCAGGCCGATGCCGGCCTTGCTGGCCGCGCCCGAGATGATCGCCGTCTTGCCGCTGAGCAGCATGGTTCCTCCAATTTGGTTTTGTAAGGCTGAAGCTGCGCCGATACCGGGCCGCCGACAAACGCGATCTTTACATCCATGGATGAATTTGGTTCACATATAAAATGCTCAACAAAATCCCCCTTCCGGCGCTCAGAGCCTTTGAATCCGCCGGGCGGCTGGGCTCGTTCACCGCCGCGGCGGATGAGCTGGGCTTCACGCCGAGCGCGGTGAGCCACGCCATCCGCAATCTGGAAGCGGCGCTGGGGGTGAAGCTGTTCATCCGCCGCACCCGGGCGGTGGAGCTGAGCATGGAGGGGGCGGCGCTGATGCGCGCGGTGGAGCGCGGCTTTGAGGAGCTGCGCCGGGGGCTGGAGACGGTCTCGCGCCGCACCCCGGCTTCGCTGCGGCTGCATTGCGCGCCGAGCTTCGCCGCCCAGTTCCTGGCGCCGCGTTTGCCGCATTTTCTCAACGCGCATCCGGGCATCGAGGTGCGGCTGGCGGCTGGCACCGATTATACCCGCTTCACCGCCGATGAGTTCGACGCCGATATCACTTACGGCCCGGTGACGCTGCCGGGGGTGGAGATGATCCCGCTCGGGCCGGAGACAGTGACACCGCTTTGCGCCCCGCCTCTGGCGGCGCGGATCACCAGCATCGCGGATCTTGGCGAGCAGACGCTGATCCAGAGCGACAATAAGCAGGTGCGCTGGCCGGACTGGTTCGCCGGCAACGGCCTGCCGGCCCCGCCGCTACGGGGCTTGCGCTTCGACCGCAGCTTCCTGGCGATCGCGGCGGCGGTGGAGGGGCATGGGGTGGCGTTGGAATCAACCTTGCTGGCGGCGAAGGAGCTGGCCACGGGCAAGCTGGTGGCGCCATTGGCCGGGTGCTCGCGGAGTATTTCCTATGTCGGGCATCATTTCGTGTATCCGACGCGGCGGAAGAGTGCGCCGATGATCAGGGTTTTTTTGAATTGGCTGAATTCGGCGCTGGCTGAGGTGGAAAAAGGCTGAAAATCTAAATTTGCAAAAGTTTTTGGGGGTGTGGGGACTTTTTTCAAAAAGTCCCCACGAAGGTTTGGGGTGTTGACGACGCCGTTGCCTACGCCCCGGCGTTTTTGCCGCTTTTTTGAAAAAAAGCGGCACCAAAAAACTTTTGCACATTTAAC
>NZ_JH976210.1:198416-219126 GCF_000306035.1 Acidocella sp. MX-AZ02 | reverse complement strand
GTTAAGCGTGGGTTTGAGCCAAACGCCTCACCGCCCGCAAATCCTGCAAAAACGCCGCCTCCGCCGCGCGGCGCGCCTGCTCATCCGGCAAACGCAGCAGATAAGATGGATGCGTGGTGACAAAAGCCGGCCAATCCCCCAGTTGCGCCGGGCCGCGCGCCTGGGTAACGCAGACCGGCTGGCCGCCGACCGCCAGCGCCGCACTCGCCCCCAGTGCCACCACCAGACGCGGCCGCACCAGCTCCAACTCCTTCAGCAGCCACCAGCGATAATGCTTGATCTCCCCGGTGCTCGGCGATTGGTGCAGGCGATGTTTGCCGCGCTGCTCGAACTTGAAATGCTTGACCGCGTTGGTGATGTAGCATTCCGCCCGGTCGATCCCGGCCCGCGCCAGCATCGCATCCAGAAGCTGCCCGGCCGGGCCGACGAAGCAGCGCCCCTGCGCATCCTCCTCATCCCCAGGCTGCTCGCCGATGAAGGCGATGGCGGGCTCCATCGCCCCCTCGCCCAGCACCGCGCGCGTGCCGCCGGTCACGAAGGGCGGCGAGGCCATGATGATCTGGTTCAGCGCCGCTAATGTCGTGGGAGTTTGCGCCGCCATCGCCGCCACCGCCTTTTGCGGGTCGCGTTTGGCGCTCATCGCCGCCGCGCGGGCGATCATCTCCTCCACCCGCGCCGGGGCCTGCGCCACCAGCTCTGGGATCAGCCGCGCCTCCGGCAGATTGCGCCAATATTTGCGCGGCATTTCCTTCTGCATCATCGCGGTGTTCAGGCGCGCCGGGTTGAAAATGCTTTGGTAATAATCCAGCCAGCCGGATTCGACCTCATCACTCTCCGGCACATCGCCACGCTGGCCTGGCGGGCCGATTTCCAGCCGCGTGCCGTCCCAATGCAGCGTACCCTCGGGCGTGAGGATGGACCAGACCAGGCTGCGGAAGCGATTGACGAAAAACCCTGAAGTCGCCTCCAGAATATGATGATCCGGCTCGAACCAGGCGAGGAAGCGCTCGCCCTGCGCGTCCTCGACGCGGCGGAAGCGCACGAAGGCGTGCATCTTGTGCAGATCCCGCCGCACGGCTTTCGCCAGCATCTCCAGCCGGTGGGTCAGCTTGTCGTGGCGCATCTCCAGCAGATGCGGCTCGCCATGGCGCAGCCGCCAGATCATTTCATAAAGCAGCGCATGGCGGGCCGGGTCGCGATGGCAGATCACCAGCCCGATCAGCTCCGCCGCCGCGCGGGGCAGGCTGAAGGCCGGGCCGTCCTGCGGCGGGGCAGCGCCGAACAGGCTGGCGCCCGTCTCCCATAGCACCTCGCGCGGCTTCACGCCCCGCGCCACCAGCCCGCGCACCGCGGCGCGAAAGCCGGGCAGATCCGCTCCCGGCGCCAGCGCGATGCGGGTCTGCATCAGAACAGGCTCGGCTGCACCGCGAGGCGCTGGCGCAGATCCAGCCGGTCGGTCTGCGCCGGGCGGTGATCCTCGGTGATCAGGAAGGGCAGCATGCGTTTCAGCCCGGAGCTGAGCCGCGCCACATCCGCCAGCCGCAACCGCGAGAAGCGCCGCGCCGCGATGATCTTCTCCACCGCCCGCGCCCCCAGCCCCGGCACCCGCAGCAGCATCTCGCGCGGCGCCTGGTTCACATCCACCGGAAACTGGCCGCGATTCTTCAGCGCCCAGGCGAGCTTGGGGTCGATCTCCAGATCCAGCATCCCGCCCTCGCCGCCCTGGGCGATCTCGGTGGCGGTGAAGCCGTAATAGCGCAGCAGCCAATCCGCCTGATAGAGCCGGTTCTCGCGCTGCAAGGGCGGTGGCTTCGCCGGCAGCGCGGCGCTGACCGCCTGATGCGGGCTGTAGGCGGAATAATAGATCCGCCGCAGCTTGAAATCGCCGTACAGCGCCGCACTTTTCGCCAGCACCGCGGCATCGTCCGTGGCATCCGCGCCGACGATGATCTGGGTCGATTGCCCCGAAGGCGAGAAGCGCCGCCGCTCCGCCTTGGCCTCGACGATGCGCTGCTGCATCTGCCCCATCGCGGCGCTGATCGCCGGGGCCTGTTTCTCCGGGGCGAGCCGCGCCAGGCTGGTCTCGTTGGGGAGTTCCAGATTGATCGAAAGCCGATCCGCCCACAGCCCGGCCTGCTCGATCAGCCAGGGATTGGCCTCCGGGATCGCTTTCAGATGGATATAGCCGGCAAAGCCGTGATCCTGGCGCAGCGATTTCGCCACCAGCATCATCTGCTCCATCGTGTAATCCGGCGAGCGGATGATGCCCGAGGAGAGAAACAGCCCCTCGATATAGTTGCGCTTGTAGAAGGCCAAGGTAAGATCCACCACCTCTTGCACCGAGAAGCGGGCGCGCGGCACGTTGGAGGAGCGGCGATTGATGCAATAGGCGCAATCGAACAAGCAGTAATTGGTCAGCAGGATTTTCAACAGCGAGACGCAGCGCCCATCCGGCGTGTAGGAATGGCAGATGCCGGCCCCGGTGGTGGAGCCGAGCCCGCCTTTCCCCGCCGCGCGTTTCGGCGCGCCGGAGGAGGCGCAGGAGGCGTCATATTTCGCCGCATCGGCCAATATCCGGAGTTTCGCGGTCAGGGCTGGGTCGAGAAAGGCTGTCATGGCATCGTTCACGTTATGTTCTTGTAGCGCTCTTCGTCAAGTTCCGAATGAAGCGGGCGGCGGCGAGCGCCGCGCCTGTCACGAAGCGATTTGCCCAGGCTGGCCGATGGCGCTAACCACGCGCCATCCTCCGGGCGCTGACGACCCGGCGGCGGCGCGAGGAGCGGGCATTTGAGTTTCTACTGGGCCTGGATTGCCTTCCATTGGGTTTTCATCACGGTGACGCTGATCCTCTGCGTCGTCGCCTCGATGCCGACACGCGGCTGGATGCGCCTCGGCGCCTGGGTGAAAGGCCGGCTGACCCAGCGTACCCAGTCCCGGCTGGACGCCGCCCTCGCCGCCGCGCCGCAACCTTTCACCGCGCAGACCAGCTTTTTCGCCCGTGGCGGCGGGCTGGCGCTGGATGGCGGGCGGGGGCTGGTGTTTCTGGCCATACCGGAAGGCAAGGCGCTGCGCAGCCTGGTGGTGCCGGCCGCGCATGTGCGGGTCGGCGCGGTGCGCACATTGGTCGAGAACGGGTTTCAGCAGATCGTACTGGAGCTGCAGGTGGTGGGGGACGGGCTCTGGCGCCTGCCCTGCGCGGATATGGACCTAGCCCATGACATGCAGGCCGCCCTGGCCGGCTTCGCCATGGCCGGCGGCAGCGAACAGACGGCCTGAACCTCAGCGCGTCGCGTCGGTCCGCGCGCATCTTGCCACCTCAAGTCGTATGGTCTATAGGATGACCGTATATCAAACGGGTTGCCGCCCTGAATAATCTCGGACGGCGCTCATACCATTATCGGGATGATGGGGGTATGTCCGCGCCGATGAGTATTCTCTCTACCGACAATCCGCTGCCGCTCTACGCCCAACTCTCCGAATTACTGCGCCAACGCATCCTGCGCGGCATTTTCAAGCCCGGTGACAGGCTGCCCTCCGCCGAGGAGCTGGCGAAGGAGTTTTCCCTGGCACGGGTGACGGTGCGCCAGGCGATCGAGCTGCTGCAGCGCGACGGGCTGGTGGTGGCGCGGCAAGGGCGCGGCACCTTCGTGCAACGCAACCCGGCCGCCGAGACCAGGCTGAAAGTGCAGACCACGCTGCGCGATCTCGTCACCATGCTGAAGGGCGACGAGATCCAGCTGCTGAACATCTCCGAGGGCCAGGCGGCGCCGAACCTGACCGAGACGGACGGCAAGCCGGCCGCCCATTATGTGCATATGATGCGGGTGCATCTGCGCGAGGGCACGCCTTACTGCGTGATCTCCATCCATCTCGACGAGGCGATTTTCCGCCGCGCCCCGGAGCGGTTCCGCAGCGAGCTGATGATCCCGCTGCTCGCCGCCATGCCGGAGATCGAGATCGCCCGCGCCCACCAGACCCTGACCATCGGCAGCGCCGACCCGGAGGCCGCCGCCTTGTTGAAATTGCGGGTGAATGCGCCCGTTGCCAATGTCCGCCGGGTCTTCACGGCGCCGGATGGCACGGTGATCTATCTGGGCGAGGTGATCTATCGCGGGGATCTCGTGCAGCTGGAGATGGATCTGGTCTCGTGAGTGCTGCCCCCCGCATCGCCGCGCTGCGGGCCTTCGTCTATCGCTGCCCGATCGAACATCCGGTGACCACCTCCTTCGGGGTGATGCATGACCGGCCGATGGTGGTGGTGGAGGCGGAGGATGAGGAAGGCGCCATCGGCTGGGGCGAGATCTGGTGCAATTTCCCCGCCATCGGTGCCGAGCACCGGGCGCGGATGGTGGAGCGCGTGCTGGCGCCGCTGGCGGTCGGCCAGGAGGGCGTGCCGGAGGCCGTGTTCGCGCGGCTGAGTGCCCGCACCGCCGTGCTGGCGATCCAGTGCGGCGAGCCGGGGCCGGTTGCCCAGGCCATCGCCGGGTTGGATATCGCGCTATGGGATCTGCGGGCGCGCCGGGCCGGGCAGCCGCTCTGGCGGCTGCTGGGCGGCAGCGATCCGCGCCTTTCGGTCTATGCCAGCGGCATCAATCCGGACAAGGCGGTGGAGACGGCGCTGGCGCAGCGCCAGGCGGGCTTTACCGCCTTCAAGCTGAAGGTCGGGTTCGGGCAGGCGCGGGATCTGCGCAATCTGCGCGATCTGCGCGCGGCGCTGGGCGAGAGCGCGAAGCTGATGGTGGATGCCAACCAGGGCTGGAGCCTGGAGGAGGCGGCGCGGATGCTGCCGCATCTGGCCGGCTTCGGGCTGGGCTGGGTGGAGGAGCCGCTGCGCGCCGACCGGCCCTGGGCGGAGTGGCGGCACCTGGCCGGGCAGACCGGCATCCCCCTGGCGGCGGGGGAGAATCTGCTCGGGCAGGAGGGCTTCGCGGCCGCTCTGGCCTCCCGCGCTGTGGCGGTCATGCAGCCGGACATCGCCAAATGGGGCGGGTTTTCCGGGTGCCTGCCGGTGGCGCGCGCGGCGCTGGCGGCGGGGCTGATTTATTGCCCGCATTGGCTGGGCGGCGGGCTGGGGCTGCTGGCCTCGGCGCATCTGCTGGCGGCGGTAGGGGGTGAGGGAATGCTGGAGATCGATTCCAACCCGAACGCGCTGCGCGAGATGAGCTGCGGCCCGCTGGCGCGGATCACCCAGGGCCACGCCACGCTGAGCGAGGCGCCGGGGCTGGGGATTGTCCCGGACCTGGCGGCATTGGGCGCGTACCGGGTGGGGCATTAAAACGCAACGAGCGGAGGGGTGTGGGGCGTTTTTGAAAAAACGCCCCACACCCCCAAAAACTTTTGCGCGGTTTCAGCTCGGGTGTTTCACAGCTTCAGCACCACCCGGCCATCGATGCCGCCCTGTTCCATGCGCTCGAAGATCTGGTTGATATTCTCCAGACTGTCCCAGGAGAAATGCGACGCCACCTTGCCCTCGCCGGCGAACTCCAACGCCTCTTCCAGATCCTGCCTGGTGCCGACGATGGAGCCGCGCACGGTGATGCGTTTGAGCACCGTCTCGAAGATCGGCAGGCTGAAGCGCCCCGGCGGCAGCCCCACCAGCGCCATGGTGCCGTGGGCGCGCAACAGCCCGTAAGCCTGCTCGAACGCCACCGGCGACACCGCGGTGACCAGCGCCCCATGAACGCCGCCGCTGCGCTGCGTGAAGCTGGCCAGCGCCTCGGCATCGCGCGCATCCAGCGTCACATCCGCGCCGAGCTGCCGGGCAAGGGCCAGCTTGTCCGGATGGATATCCACCGCCGCCACATGCATGCCCATCGCCTTGGCATATTGCACGGCCATGTGGCCGAGCCCGCCGACGCCCGAGATCAGCACCCATTCGCCGGGCTTCACCTCGGTTTCCTTCAGCCCTTTATAGGTCGTCACGCCGGCGCAGAGCACCGGGGCCGCCGGGCCATCCTCCAGCCCGGCCGGAATCCGGCCGACATAATTCGGGTCCGCCAGCGCGTATTCGGCGAAACTGCCATTCACCGAATAGCCGGAATTCTGCTGGTCGGCGCATAATGTCTCCCAGCCGGTACGGCAATGCGGGCAATAGCCGCAGGCGCTGTGCAGCCAGGGAATGCCGACCCGGTCGCCCTCCTTCACCCGCTTCACCCCGCGCCCGACCGCCGCGACCATCCCCACCCCCTCATGGCCGGGGATGAAAGGCGGGGTTGGGCGCACCGGCCAATCGCCCCGGGCGGCGTGCAGATCCGTATGGCACACCCCGGTTGCGGTCAGCCGCACCAGAATCTGCCCCTCCGCCGGGTCCGGCACCGGCCAGTCCTCGATCGTCAACGGTTTTGTGAAGTCCCGCACCACGGCGGCTTTCATCGTCTTGGCCACACCCTCTCTCCTTTGCGCTTGCAGCGAACGCCACTGAATCCCTGCTCGCGCCGGGGCGCCATGACCCAGATCAAGCCAGCCTTGCCCGCCCCTCCCCCCGGGGCCGGTCCGAAAGCGATCTTGGCGCGTATCGAATTATTGAATAAATTCGATTACAGGTAGAATTGGGGCAGATCTTGAGATAGCTTCCAACCCTACCGAGAAGGGCAAGAGGGCATTCGGGAAATGAGTTGTCAGCATCTAAGAATAATGCCGTGCCCCGGCCGCCATTCGTGTGTCTCGGTTCGCCTGAAACCGTCTTGTGGGGCGCAACAGGTCCGGCACTGGACAGGCTGAGGCGATGCAGATTTCCCAGCCGACCATCCTGATCGTCGATGACAGCCCGACCAATCGCCGCATTTACGCCCGCCTGGCGCGCAATCTCGGGGTGGAGGCGCATGTCCGCACCTTCGAGAACGCCCAGCAGGTGATCGACTGGCTGCCCGGCAACCAGGCGGATCTGCTGATCACCGACTATAAAATGCCCTTCATGACCGGCGACAAGCTGGTCGCGCATATACGCTCCTACGACCCCAACCTGCCGGTGATCGTCGTCACCGCCTATCACGACCGCAATTACCGCGTCGCCTGCCTGGAAGCCGGGGCGACGGATTTTCTGCTGAGCCCGGTCGACCATGTGGAATTCGTCACCCGGGCCCGCAACCTGTTGAAATTGCGCGCCCAGCAGCAGAACACGCTGCGCCGGGCGGAGATGCTGGAGCGGCGGCTGGCCGCCGGCGTGCCGATGCGCGAGGATTTCGCCATCGATAGCCGCGAGGCGCTGGCGCAGGTGATCGACAATGTCCCGGCGATGATCAGCGCCGCCGACCGGCATGGCAATTGCCTGTTCGTCAACGCCGCCCAGGCCGCCGCCGCCGGCGAGTTGCCGGGCGAGCTGGTCGGCCAGCCGGTGGATCTGCTATTCGGCTGGGAGCGCGGCATTTCCAGCCGCCGGCTGGACAAGCTGGTGCTGGAAACCGGCCAGCCTTTGCCCGCCCGCGAGGAGGAGGTGATGACCGCCTCCGGCGACACGCTGGTGTACCTGACCAGCAAGGTGCCGCTGCGCGATGCCAATGGCGTGGCGCGCGCGGTGCTGACCACCTCGGTCGACATCACCGAGCGGCGCAATGCCGAGAAGCGGCTGGAATATCTGGCCAATCACGACCCACTGACCGGGCTGCCCAACCGTGCGCTGCTGCGCGACCGGATCCAGCGCGAATTCGCCCGCGGCCGCCGGGGGGACCAGCATTTCGCCCTGCATTTCATCGATCTCGACCGGTTCAAATCGATCAATGACAGCCAGGGCCACGCCATGGGTGACCGGCTGCTGCGGCGCATCGCCGAGATGCTGGTCGAGCTGATCGGCGAGGAGGATACGGTGGCGCGCATCGGCGGGGATGAGTTCGCGGTGCTGCAATCCAACATCACCGGACCGGAGGATACCGCGCGGCTGGCGGATTTGATCATCGCCCGGCTGAATGAGAGCGAGCATGCGCCAGAGGCGCTGAATGTGGGGGCGAGCATCGGTATCTCGATGGCGCCGCAGGACGCGCAGGACGCGGAATCGCTGATGAAGAATGCCGACCAGGCGATGTATGCGGCGAAGCTGGCCGGCGGCAATATGTGGCGCGCCTTCGCCGCCGAGATGGGCACCAATTCCAGCCAGGTGGTCAATCTGGAGCGCGACCTGCTGAACGCCATCGCGCAGCGGGAATTCGTGCTGAACTACCAGCCGCAATTCGATCTGCGCACCGGCGCGCTGACCGGCGCGGAGGCGCTGCTGCGCTGGCGCCGGCCCGAGGCGGGGCTGGTGCCGCCGGGGCATTTCCTCAGCCTCGCCGAGGAAACCGGGCTGATCATGCCGATCAATGAATGGGTGATCCATGAGGCCTGCCGGCAGATCGGGGACTGGGCGCGCCAGGGCGTCACCGGCTTGCGGGTCGGCGTCAATCTCTCGCCGATTCAGTTCCGCCGCCGCGCCATCGCCAAGGTGGTTGCCGCCGCCCTGGCCGAGACCCGGATCGACCCGCGCGCGCTGGACCTGGAACTGACCGAGGGAATTTTGCTGCGCGATGTCGATGACATCATCCCGCAGCTCAACGCGCTGCGCAGCCTGGGGGTCAGCCTGTCGCTGGATGATTTCGGCACCGGCTATTCCTCGCTCGCCTATATGCAGAAATTCCCGCTCGACCGGCTGAAGATCGACCGCTCCTTCATCCAGGGGCTGGCCGAGAACAAGAACGACCTCGCGATCGCGCGCACGATCATCGAGCTGGGCCATATCCTCAATCTGCGCGTCGTCGCCGAGGGGATCGAGACCAACGCCCAGCTCGCTCTGCTGAAAGCCGAGGGCTGCGATGAGGGCCAGGGCTTCCTGCTCGGCCAGGCGCTGGCGCCGGATGTGTTCCTGAACGAGTTGGTCTGGCAGAAATCCCAGGCCTCCTTCCTCTGCGCGGCGCGGAGCGCGCGATGAGGACGCTGAACCGGGCGGGCGATGCGCTGCGCCGGCTGCTCGCCCCGCTGGCCCAGCGCCTGCGCGGGCGCCCGGACAGCGAACATGAGATGAGCTATAACCGGCTGGTCTTCGCCGCGCTCATCATCGCGATTCTGATCCTCGGCGGCTATTCCGAAACCGCCCTCTCCGCCTTCGTGGCAATGGCGATTTATCTGGTGCTGGCGCTGGCGGGGCTGGCGCATATCATCTGGCGGCCGGGCGTCTGCCAGGTCAGGCGCTTCTATGCGCTGCTGCTCGATTGCGGCTTTCTCTCCTGGCAGCTGCATCTGGGCGGTGAACGGGTGGCGTTGTTCTACCCGGTCTATCTCTGGGTGATTTTCGGCAATGGCTTTCGCTTCGGGCTGCGTTTTCTGGCGGTTTCCGTGCCGGTGGCAACACTCGGCTTCCTGGCGGTGGTGCTCTCCACCCCGTTCTGGCGCGCCATGCCGCATCTCTCGGCCGGGCTGGCGATCGGGCTGGTCATTCTGCCCGCTTATGCCGGCACGCTGATCAAGAAACTCTCCCAGGCGACCAAGGCCGCCGAGGAGGCGAGCAAGGCCAAGAGCATGTTCCTGGCCAGTGTCAGCCACGAGCTGCGCACCCCGCTGACCGCGATCATCGGCATGAACGAGCTGCTGCGCGCCAGCAGGCTCGATTCCGCGCAGGCGGAGATGGTCGAGACCGTCGGCGTCGCCAGCCATTCCTTACAGACGCTGATCAACCAGCTGCTGGATTTCTCCCGCATCGAGGCGGGGCGGATGACCAGCACGGTGGAGGAGTTCGACCTGCTGGCGCTGCTCGTCGATGTGCGGCGCATCGTCGAGAGCCAGGTGCGGGAGAAATCCATCGCCTTCAACCTCCATGTCACCCCGCGCACCCCGGTACGGATCAAGACCAGCCGGCTGCATCTGCAGGAAATCCTGATCAATCTCGTCGGCAACGCGGTGAAATTCACCTCCATTGGTGGCGTGGTGCTGGCGGTGGATACCCGCCCCGGCGGCGAGGGCGAGTTGATCCTGCAGGTCGAGGTTTCGGATACCGGCATCGGCATCGCGGCTGAGGCGCAGGCGAAGATTTTTGAGAGCTTCACCCAGGGCGATGCCTCAATTCTCAACCGGTTCGGCGGCACCGGTCTGGGCCTGGCCATCACCAAGCGGCTGGTCGGGCTGCTGGGGGGTGAGATCGCCGTGCAGAGCAAGCTTGGCGAAGGCAGCCAGTTCCGCTTCTTCATCAAGGCGTTGCGTGCCGAGCCCACGGAGGAAATCTGGCAGGCGCCGCCCGGCAAGATCGGCCTGCGGGTGCGCAATCCGCTGAAGCGCGCGCTGATGCGCACCAACCTCGCCGCCATGGGCGCGGAGGTGGAGCTGGTCAATCCCGGCACCATGGTGCCGGCGGATGTACGCATTCTGGTGGATTACAATAATGACGGCGAGCCGCCCTCCGCCCCGGTGAGCAGCCGCGGCGCCGCGCCGATGCTGATCCAGATCCAGCCCGTCGAGGGGCCGGGCCTGCCCGATCTTGCCACCCGGCAACGCTGCACCACCCTGCTCTCGGACGATTTTTCCGACCAGGAATTGCAGCAGGCCTTGCTGATCGCCGGCCGCTTCTGCGGCGTCGCGCCGCCGATCGCAACCAGCGACGAACTGCCTGCCGCCGCGCCGCGCGCCCTGGACGCCGAGCCTGAACCGGCGCCGCTGCCGGTCTCGCTGATCCGCCGCAATGTGCTGCTGGTGGATGATAACCGGGTCAATCAGCGCGTCTTCACCCGCATTCTGGAAGCGGCCGGGCATAATGTGACGGTGGCCGATAACGGCAATCTGGCAGTGGATATTCTGGAGCGCGAGGATGAGCGCTTCGATATCGTGCTGATGGATTTCAACATGCCCGGGCTGGACGGGCTGGAAGCCACCAAGCTCTACCGGGTGATGGCGCTGGGCCGGGACCGGCTGCCCATCGTCGGGCTGACGGCGGATGCCTTCGCGCAAATGAGCGGCGAATGGCGCAGCGCCGACATGGATGGCTGTCTGGTCAAGCCGGTGGCGCCGCAGGATCTGGTGGCGGCGGTGGAAAAGATGGCCCGCATGCGCGAGCCCTCATCGGTGATCGCCCGGCTGGAGGAATGGATCGAGCCGCCGGCGCCGGTGCTGGCCCGGCCCGCGCCCGAAGAATCGCCTTTGGATGATGCGATCATCGCCAATCTGCGGCTGCTCGGCGACAGCCAGTTCCTCAACGAGCTGCTCTCGGATTTCCTCTCCGATGCGAAGGATCTGATCGATCTGCTCTCCGCCGATGCGGAAAAGGGCGATGGGCAGGAGTTTCGCAACCATGCCCACGCGCTGCGCAGCTCGGCGGCGAATGTCGGGGCGAAGGCGCTGGGCAATCTCTGCACTCCCTGGGGCGGCTTACGCGGCAGTGAGCTGAAGGCCCAGGCGGGCGCGTTCACCAGCCGCGCCCACACTGAGTTGAAACGGACAAGACAAGCGGTGATGGCGCTTGGCACGATCCGCCGGGCGAACAATCAATGATCGTCGGCCCGGCCGGCATCGCCAAAGCTGCCCTCACTCGGCGGCCATGATCATCGAAGCCTGAGGCTGCAGCGCCGCCAGACGGCGGTCCTGCGCGGCGCAGAGCTTGTCCATCTTGCGCAGATCCGCCTCGGTCAGATTGACGGCCGCCTCGGCCCAGATATCGACGACATCGATCAGCTCTTCCAGCGTGATCGGGTTCACCCGGCGGCGGGCGCGCAGGGTGGCCATATGCGCATTGAACTTCCGGTTATGGCGGGCGATGTAATCCTGCGCCACGGCGGCACCCTGACCATCCTCGGCCAGCACATCGACCACGCCGATTTCATGCAGCTCCTCGGCGGTGTAGATGCGGCCCGAAAGGATCATTTCCTCGGCCTTCTTGCGATCGACCCGGCGCGACAGGAAGCTGTAGGCGCCCATGCCGGGGAACATGTTGAACAGGATTTCCGGCAGACCCATCTTGGCGCTGCGCTCGGCGACGATCATGTCGAAGGAGAGCGCATGCTCGAAACCGCCGCCCAGCGCGTCGCCCTGGACCAGCGCCATGGTGATCACCGGGCTATCGAAGGCGATGGTGTTGCGGTGGATCGCCTTGACAGCGACATGGCCGTAATGGCGCATGGAATCGAGGTCGCCCTGGCGGATGCGCTGAGCGAAATGGCCGAGATCACCACCAAGATTGTAAATCCCCTGAACGGCGGAGGCCATCACGAACCAGGAGAAGGGGGTGTTTTCGCGGCGCGGGGCGCGGGAGAAGGAGGAGGTGATCAGCTCCTGCATCTCGCTGATATCCTGCATCAGCTCATGGGTGTAGGAGGGGCGGCCGGGCGGGGTCATGTGGCACCACAGCGTGCTGCTCGGCGCATCCAGATCCAGCTGGATGTTCTCAAACCGGCGGTTGAGAAGGGTCTGCAGCGCCAGGCCCTGGAAATCCTCGTTCTGAGAGGAGGTGGCGCTGTCGTTCTGCAGGCGGGCGGTGGTGGCGAAATTGACAAAGTTCATCTCAACTCTCCGTAGGTTCCATAAAAAAACCAACCGTGCGAAGCCCGAACTACGAGACTCCATCTCCCGGCTGTGGCCGCACTATGGACTGAAATTTTGAGTAGAGTTTAAAAAATTTTCCGATCTTTAAGTAGTTTTTATGGCGTGAAACGAAGTTTCGGCGGGCATCATAGCTTTAGCGGAACAAACAGCCCCCCTGAGATTATTGCAAAAACAACCCATTTCGGGCGCGGGCTGGAGTTGGAGGCGTAAAGCCGTGGAAAAATTTTCTAACTTATCAAAGCATTAAAAATGCATATGGCGACGATTTTACGCCACGCGGCCACCGCCGGGCGATCGCCGCGCCAGGGAACGCGGCTGCCCCGTCCCGCCGCTAACGGCACTTCTGGCGCTTCGCGCGGTTTTGGCACCGGCTGAGTCGCAAAAACCCGCACCAGCGCCATAAAATATTCACAGACATCGCCCCGCCCGGCCGCGAAGCGGGCACAAAAAAGGGCGGCCGAAGCCGCCCTTTTCAGATGATGACCGCCGTCAGGCTCAGGCGACGCGGCGCCCCGCAGCCAGCAGGCGGGCGCGGGTCGCGGCCGGCACCTGGCGGGCGGATTTCGCCCGCGGGTAGGGCAGCTCGGCGATCGCGGTCTCCGGCGCGCTGCGCTCATCCCAGTTGTGGAAATGCATGCGCTCGATGTTATCGACGAAGCTTTCCGCCGCCACGCCTTCGGCCAGCAGCAGCTCATGGCTGGCCAGCTCGACATGGTAGTAGGTGAACTGGGCCGGGATGTCGCGCTCGCGCACGATGCTCTCGCCATTCACCAGCGCCCCTGCCTGGACCAGCACGCCGTCCAGGAAGATCGCATGGTCGGGCGAGACGCAGAGATCGCGCTTGGGCAGGTTTTCGCCCAGGGCGCCGGCCTTGATCCGCACCGGGTAGGAGCGGATCGGGTCGGCGAAGGCCTTGGCGACATGGCTCTGTCCCAGCCAGCGGATCGGCAGAGCGCGGCCATCCTGGGTCAGCACCAGGTCGCCCTCGCGCAGAGCCTCAACGGCAACCTCGCCGCTCGGCGTGGCAATGTTGGTGCCGGCGCAGAAGCAGAGAGTGACGACCAGCTGGCCGGAGGCATCGCTCACCTTGGCCCAGCTGGCGCTGTCGCCGGAGCTCAGGCTCAGCGCGATGGTCACGGCGGCGCCGTCAGTGGTGTCGCTCACCACCAGCGTGCCGTTATTATAGGTCTCGGTCAGCTTGTCGGCGCTGGAGCTGAGCGAGAAATTGGCAGCACCCAGCGTAATCGCGTCGGTGCTGCCGAAATTCGTCAGCGTCTCGTTCAGCACATGGTTGGTGACGTTGCTGCCGGTGAAATCCACCGCGCTGCCCGCACCATTGCCTTCCATGTTGATCGGCCCGGAGAGCGAGCCCGCCGCGATGATGGTGCCGTGATCATAGATCGCCGAGAAGCTGGAGCCGGAGGCCAGCGAGGCGGTGACACCGCTATCCACCGTCAGCGTGCCCGGGCCGGTGATGGCCTTGCTGTCGCTGAAATTGGAGGCGATGGTCACCTGCGCGCCGGAGGTCAGCGAGACCGCCGTGGCGTCGGTGCCGCCGAGCACCAGCGTGCCGCTATCGGTGATCGCGCCCAGCGTGGTGGCGCCGGTCAGGGTCGCGGAACCTGACACGGCCAGCGTGCCGGTGCCGGTCAGCGAACCGGCGTCGAGGAAGGCCGCACCGGAGGCGACGGTGATGAAGCCGTTATCCGTGACGCCGCTGCTGCTCACCGAGGCGGCATTGGCGCCGACGACCACTGTCTCCTTGGCGGAGATCACGTCGCCTGGGGCGACATTGCCGGAGAAATTATTCGCCTGCTCGAAATTCGAGCCATTTGCACCCGTGAAGGTGAAGGCGGTGGCAATGGTCGGGGCCAGCTCTATGGTGACGCTGTTGGTGCCGATCAGATTGACGAAGGAGCCGCTGGTCAGGGTGGTGCCGGAGACGCCGGCCAGAGACACGGTGTTCGTCCCCAGCGCGTTGCCGGAACTGTCGGTCAGGGTCTCGGTCAGCACGCCATTGGCGTAGCTGATGGTCAGCCCTTCGCCGGCCGGGATGGAGACGCCGGTGGCGACCAGCTCATCGGTGGTGCCGAAATTCGTCAGCGCGGGCACGGTATTTCCCAGCGCCATCTGCAGCACGCTGCCAGCGCCATTGCCTTCCATATTGACCGGGCCGGAGAGTGAACCGGCGGCAATGATGGTGCCGAAATCATTGATCGCGGCGAAGCTGGAACCGGAGGCCAGGGACGCGGTGACGCCCTTATTCACGGTCAGCGTGCCGAGGCCGGTGATGGCCTGGCTGTCGCTGAACGCGCCGGAGAGGGTCACCTGCGCGCCGGAGGCGAGCGAGATGGCGGCGGCATCGTTGCCGGCCAGCACCAGCGTGCCGCTATCGGTGATCGCGCCCAGCGTGGTGGCGCCGGTCAGTGTGGCGGAGCCCGCGACGGCCAGCGTGCCGGTGCCGCTCAGCGAACCGGCATCGATGAACTTCGCACCGGAAGCGACGGAGATCACGCCGTTATCGGTGACGCCGCTGGAGGTGACGGACGCGGTGTTGGTCGCGATGGTCACGCGCTCATTGGCGGAGAGCACATCGCCCGGGGCAACGCCGCCGGAGAAGTTCGAGTAGAGTTCGAAATTCGAATTGGTGGCGCCGGTGAAGACGTAGGAGGTGGCGGCGGTCGGCGCGGTTTCGACCAGCTCGCCATTGGCGCTGGAGAGCACCACGAAGGAAGAGGTGGAGAGGCCGGTGCCGGAGATGCTCAGCTTGGTGCTGGCCACGGTGGCGCCGTTGCTGCTGGTCTCGGCGATGGTGAGCGCGCCGTTGGCGTAGCTGTAGGAGATGCCCTCGCCGCTGGTCAGGGCCGGCAGCACGGAGGCGCCGAGATCGATCACATCATTGCCGGTGAAGCCGGTGATGGTGCCGCCGAAGCCGGCGCTGTTGTCATTGACGATCAGCTCGTTCGGGGAGCTGGCGGAACCCAGCGTGCCGAAGACGACGCTGAGCGAGCCGTCATTGCCGGCGGTGTTGTAGAGCCCGAAGGTGGCACCATTCTGGATGGTGATGGTGCCCGCACCGGTGATCGACTCGTTGCTGCTCAGCTGGGTGCCGGGGCCGCTGACGACCATGGTGCTGGCCGCGGTGACGGTGCCGTTGGCGCCAACCAGGGTGTTGGTGCCGCTGGAAATGGTGCTGGGCGCGGCGGAGATATACTCGGCCCCGGCGCTGTTGGTGCCGATCACCACCGGGCTGGCCAGGCTGCCGGCCAGGGTCAGGGTGGTGGCGGTGCCGCCGTTATGGGTGGTCAGCAGCGTGTTGCCGCCGGCGCTGGCGAAGGTGATGTTGGAGGCGCTGGTGAAACCGTCGATCTCCAGCGTGTCACCTGAGGTGAAGCCGGCGATGGTGCCGTTATTCAGCGTGCCCTGGGCAACCGAGAGGGTGTTGCCGCTGCCGGAGAAGGTCACTTCCTCCTGCGTGGCAAAGCCCGCGGAGAGGGTGGCGTTGCCGCCGTTCTCGATGACGATATAGCCATCGATGGTGGTGGAGGAGGAGGCGGTGTTGGCGCCGTCCAGCACGGTGGCCTCGATGTTCAGCTGGCCGCCATTATCGACGACCCAGCCGGCATTGTAGAAATTCGAGACAGTGGCGGTCTGCCCTGCCATGGTCCCGGCGGTGATGTCGATGAGACCCGTGCCGCTGACCGAGATCAGGCCGTAATTGATCAGGCCGTGCAGCGCCTGGGCATTGCCGCCGATGGTGTTGGCGATGCTCAGCGTGTCGCCGGAAGCGGCGTCGATCAGGCCGAAATTTTCGTTGATCGTCTCGACGGTCAGCGTGTCGGTGCCGCTGGCATAGACCGACATGTAAGAATCGTAGCGCGGCGTGGAGGAGAGCGCGCCATGCAGACCGGTCATCGTGGTGCCGGCGGCGGTGGTGCCGCTATTGCCGTAGAAAATACCCAGCGCTTCGCCGCCGATGGTCAGGTTGGCGCCGCTGGTCAGGGTGATGCTCTCACCCGCGACCTGGTTTTCTTGCAGGACATAATAGGTTGTGTTGTTGGTGGTCACGGTCTGGGCCACCATGATCACGCTGGCGTTATTGTCCGTCGGGGCCAGATAGGGCTGGGTGCTGTTGGTGCCGGAAATGACGATGGACTGGTTACCCGTCGCGGAGGAGGCCGGCGCATAACCGCTCCAGTTATAGTCGTTGTACCAGTTGCTCGAGTACGAGCCGTTCCACGTGTCAGACATTCCCAGCACTCCAATGAAGCCAGCCAGGACGGCTCCCGGCACGCGCGAAAGTTAAATTTGCGTATGCTAAACCATCAAAAATCGGATAAAAAAAGGCACATCAGCCAAATTTATCTACAAATTTCCGTGAGTGGCGATTAAAAACTGTATGTTACGTTTCTTTTTTTGTCTTGTTTTTAGTTATAACCACTGACAACGCTGGGTTCAGACCGCGCTTGGCGGACATTTCACACGTCTCACCCAGCGCTGCTTTTGTTGAATTCGATATTATGTTGATATCGTAACTTAATGAATAGACGCGTTGATGAATCGCGGAGTCACACGAATTGCCGCCTCTTCGCCGCCAGCTGTGAGGACGGCGCGGTCAACCGGGCGGCGGGACTCGCCCGCGCCGGGCGGTTCAGCCGCGCAAAATCTCGTCCATGGCGCTCAGCAGCCGCCCGGCCTCGGCCGGGCCAAAGACCAGAGGCGGGCGGATTTTCAGCACATTCGCATCCGGCCCGGTGGCGCTGATCAGGATGCGCCGGTCGCGCAGCCCGTTGACGATCTTCGCTGCCACTTCGGCGCTAGGCGCGCCGGTCCGCGCATCGCGCAGCGCCAGCCCGATAAACAGACCCGCCCCGCGCACCTCGCCGATCTCGCCATGGCGGGCGCCGAGGCCGCGCAAGCCCTTCATCAGCAAGGCGCCGGTGCTGCGGGCCTTCGCAATCAGCCCGTCCCGCTCGATCACATCCAGCACCGCCATGCCCACCGCGCAGGAGACCGGATTGCCGCCGAAGGTGTTGAAATAGCGCATCGCCTGGCCGAACGCGTCGGCCAAAGCGGGCTTCGCGAACAGCCCGGCCATCGGATGGCCATTGCCCATCGGCTTGCCACAGGTGACGATGTCCGGCACCACCCCATGCCGGGCAAAGCCCCACATGCCATCGCCGGTGCGCCCGAAGCCCGCCTGCACCTCATCGGCGATGAACAAGGCCCCCGCCGCGCGCGCCGCCTCCACCGCCGCGGCCAGGAAGCCCGGCGGGTCGGCATAGACGCCATCGGAGGAGAAAATCGTATCCACGATCAAGGCCGCCGGGCGGATGCCATGGCGGGCGAGGTCGGCGAAGGCGGCGGCGACATTGGCGGCAAAGCGCGGGCCGGGATTTTCGCCGGAAGGTGCCGGCACGGTGCGCACATGCGCCCCCAGCGGCGAGGCTTTGCCGAGTGAGGGCGAAAACGCCGCCACCGCCTCGGTGACGCCATGATAGGCCAGCTCGGTGACGACGATGCCGCTGCCGCCGGTGGCGTGGCGGGCGATGCGCATTGCCAGATCATTCGCCTCGCTGCCGGTGCAGGTGAACATCGCCCGGCCGATCTCGGCCGGCAATGTCGCCAGCAGCCGCTCGGCATAGGTGAGAATGGTCTCGTGCAGATAGCGCGTATGGGTGTTCAGCGTGGCGGCCTGGGCGGTGAGGGCCGCCACCACATGCGGATGGCAATGCCCGACCGAGGCGACATTGTTATAGACATCCAGATATTCATTCCCCTCCGCATCCCATAGGATACAGCCCAGCCCGCGCACCGGATGCACCGGGGTGCGGTAGAATAGCCGGTAGGCCGCCCCCAGCGCCGCCTGGCGGCGAGCGACCAAGGCGGCATCGGCAGCGGGCAGCAAAGCGGCATCCCGCGCCGAGAACGCGTTGACCATGCCGGCATTGGGGCCTGAGGCGGAGGGCGGAGCGTCGGTCATCTTGGGTCCTCGGATTACGGCGCGAAAAGCAGCGCGGCGGCCTCGTCCCCCGCCGCGTCCAGGCGGGCAAGGGCGCGCGCGGCGCTGGGGGCGTTGCGCAAGATATAGTCCGCACGGTGCGGATTACGGGCGGCGCGCCAATTGGCAATGGTCAGGGTCAACGCCGCGCGCGCGCCGGTCAGAGCCGGGAGGAGCTGTTGCTCCAGCTTCGTCAGCGGCAACATGGCGCCATAGGCCCGCACGCAGGACGGGGCATGGCCCAGAGCGCCTTCGCCGCGCGGCACCAGATAGGCCAGCGCCACCGCCAGATCCTGCACCAAAGGGGCCTGCAGCATATCGCCGAAATCGATCACCCCGAGCCGGCCGGCTTCATCGCGCATGATGTTGTAGGGGTTGAAATCATTATGCACGATCTGCTGGCGCAGCGCCCCCTGATGCGGCAGCGCCGCCGCGCGGTAGCGGGCCAGAGCGCGCCGTGCCAGCGCCTGATGCGCCGGATCGGCGATCATCTCCATCATCCCGGTATAATCGGGCAGCCGCCGATGGTCCCAAAGCAGGGTGCGCTGGGCGGCCTTGTGGGTGAAGCCGGCCAGGCCGCGATCGAGCCCGGCCAGCATGTTGCCGATGGCCGCCGCATCCGCCGCGTTCAACGCCTCACCGCCAATCTGTGCGCCGGGGACATAGGAGACCACGAGCATGATATGCGCCGCCCCCGCCTCGTCGTGGATACGGGGAAATACCTCCCCGGTCAGCGTCCGGCGCACGCGCGCGGTGCCCAGATCCGGCGCGGTGACGGCGAGATGGTCGAGTGCCGCCGCCTGCAGCGCCAGAGCCTCCGGCGGCTCGGCGATATTGGCGATTTTCACCACCCAGTCCCGCCCGGCGCCGGTATCCAGCCCGAAGGTGAGGTCCTTTTCGCTGGGCAGCCGCGTCAGCGTGCCGTGCAGCCCGTATTCACGCGCCAGAAACGCCAGGATTGGCGGCAGGGCGATATCGGGCGGCGGGGTTTCCAGAAGATCGAGCGCGGCTTGGTGGGACATGGTCTCGTACAGCTATGATCAGTGACTGCAAGACGAGACGACATCTCCCGTACAGTGCCAGAGCGGGGTAAAACGACCGACCAGAGGGATCAATAGACATCGCGCAGATAGCGCTTTTCGGCCGCCAGCTGGTCCAGATAGGCAGACGCCGCATCGGCTTCCATATCGCCGTGCGCGGCGATGATCTGGCCGAGGACCACATGCACATCCTTGGCCATGCGGGCGGCGTCACCACAGATATAGAGGCACGCTCCCTCCTGCAGCCAGGCCCAGAGCCGCGCTCCCTCCTCGTGCAGCCGGTCCTGGACGTAGATTTTCCGCGTCTGGTCGCGCGAGAAGGCGGTGGAGAGGCGGTGCAGAGACCCGGCTCGCGCCAGCGCCTCCAGCTCTTCGCGGTAATAGAAATCGCAGGCGGCGCGCTGCTCGCCGAAGACCAGCCAGTTGCGGCCGGGCGCGCCTCTTGCCTGGCGCTCCTGCAGGAAGCCGCGAAACGGGGCGATGCCGGTGCCGGGGCCGATCATGATGATCGGCACATCATCCGCCGGCAGGCGGAAATGCGGGCTGGGCTGGATGAACAAAGCCGCCGCCCGCGCCCGGTCCGCCAGGAAGCGCGAACACAGCCCGCCGCTTTGTCGCCCGGCGACCTCGTAGCGCAGGATATTCACGGTCAGATGGACCTGATCCGGATGCGCGGCGAGGCTGGAAGCGATCGAGTAGAGTCGGGGGGTGAGCGGCTTGAGCAGCGCCAGCCATTCCTCTGGGCTGGCCTTGACCGGATAATCCGCGAGCAGGTCGCGCAGCTGCCAGCCTTTGTGCCAGGGCGCTTGCGCATCCCGCGCTGGGCCGGTGGCCAGGGCCGGAGCGCGGGCGGCGCAGAATGCCAGCATCGCCGGGGTGAGGCGGGAGATATCCCGCCCGGCCAGCTGTTCGGGCGCCAGTCCGGTGAGCCGCGCCAGCTCCTCCAGCAGACGCGGGTCGTTTTCCGGCCAGACGCCCAGCGCATCGCCAGGCTGATAGGCGATGCCGGCGCCGGCGAGGTCGAAGATGATCTGCCTTGTGTCTTTCTCTGACCCGGCCTGGTTGAGCCGGTGATTGCCGATCAGCCGGGCGCGATACGGGCTGGTGCGAGTGACACCGGACGGCGCGGGCGCGGCGGGGGCAGCGCGGGCCCCCAGCGCCGGCAGGGCGGCATCGATCC
>NZ_JH976210.1:188958-198316 GCF_000306035.1 Acidocella sp. MX-AZ02 | reverse complement strand
CCGCGCCTCCAGCGCCGCCGCGAAGCCGCAAAAGCGCGCATAGGCGGTATCGCCGAAGCCGAGAATGCCAAAGCGCAGCCCTTCCAGCCGGGGCGCGCCCGGCGCCGCCAGGGCCTGCCAGAAGCGGGCGGCATTGTCCGGCGCCTCGCCATCGCCGAAGCTGGCGGCGAAGAACAGCACGGTACCGGCAAGGGTTGCGGGGCTGGCCTCGTTCATCGGCCGGGCGATGAGGCCCAGACGCTGCGCCGCCGCCTGCGCCTGGGCCGCCGCGGTGCCGGTTTGCGAGGCGTAGAGGATGCTCACCGCGGCATCCTCCGGTGCAAGCCCGGCCAGCGTCTCTGGCACCTCCTGCCTCACCGCCGCGACGCGTTCCAGCGCCATCGCGCAGATCTTGAATTCCGGCTGCAGCGAGGCCGCATCCACCGCCGGGCTGGTGAGCTGGTTGATCGCCAGATCATCCCCGAACACGTCATTCCAATGAAAGGGCGCGAAGAGCTGGCCCGGCTGCACGCGCGGGCTGAGCAGGGCCGGCAGCACGGCGCGGCCACGCCTGGAGCGCAGCGCCAGGCTGTCACCTTCCTGCAGCCCCAGCGCGGCGGCATCCTGCGCATGGATCTCGACGAACGGGCCGGGATTGAGCCTGTTCAAGGCCGGGACTTTGCCGGTCTTGGTCAGGGTATGCCATTGATGCTGCACCCGGCCGGTATTGAGGATGAAGGGAAATGCCGCATCCGGCAGCTCCGCCGGGGGCAGGCAGGGGCGCGGGTGGAACATCGCCCGGCCGGAGACGGTGGGGAAAACCGGCGTGCCGCTGGCCATATAGCGCACCGGGTTGCGCGGGCCGGAATGCGGGCCGACCGGCCATTGCAGCGGGGTATCCGCCAGCCGCGCATGGCTGGCGCCGGAGATGTCGTAGCCGGTCTGCGGGTTAGAGAAACGCTTGATCTCCTCGAAGATTTCCGCCGCATTGGCATAGGCGAAGCCGGGATAGCCCATCGCGGTCGCCACCTGCGCGATCCAGCGCCAATCCGCCATCGCCGCGCCGGGCGGGGGTACGGCTTGCGGGGCGAGGGTCATGTTGCGTTCGGAATTCACCATCACCCCGTCCGCTTCCGCCCAGAGCGCGCCGGGGAGCAGGATATCCGCATAAGGGGCGGTTTCGGTGTCCAGGAAGGCATCCTGGACAATCACCAGCTCGGCCGCCTTCAGCCCGTCGATGGTGCGCCCGCGCGCCGGCATGCTGGCGACCGGGTTGGTGCAGATGATCCAGCAGGCCTTGATCTCGCCTTGCGCCATCGCATCGAACATCGCCACCGCGCCGCTGGCCGGGGCATCGCGCAGGCTGCCGGGGGGGAGGGTCCAGAGGGTTTCGGTGAAGGCGCGGTCGGCCGGGTTCTGGGTGCTGCGCTGGCCGGGCAGGCCCGGGCCCATATAACCCATCTCGCGCCCGCCCATGGCGTTGGGCTGGCCGGTGAGGGAGAACGGCCCGGCGCCTGGCCGGCAGATGGCGCCCAGCGCCAGATGCAGATTGCACAGCGCATTGCTGTTCCAGGTGCCGCGCACGCTCTGGTTCAGCCCCATCGTCCACAGGCTGACGAGTTTCTTGCTGCGCCCGATCCAGGCGGCGGCTTTTGCGATATCGGCGGCATCGAGGCCGGTGATGGCCGCCACTTGCGCCAGCCCGTAATCGGCCAGCAGCTTCCGCATCGCCTCCCAGCCTTCGGTATGCGCGGCGATAAAGGCTGTGTCGGTCTGGCCGGCCTCGTGCAGCAGGCGCAGCAGGCCGTTGATGAGGGCGATATCCGTGCCGGGCTTGAGTTGCAGGAACAGATCCGCCTTCTCCGCCGTGGCGCTGCGGCGCGGATCCACCACGATCAGCTTCGCGCCCTGCTTCACCCGGTCGAGCAGGCGCAGGAACAGGATCGGGTGGCAATCCGCCATGTTGGCGCCGATGACCAGGAATGTGTCGGCCTGGTCGAGATCGTCATAAGAGCCGGGCGGGGCGTCGGCGCCAAGGGACTGTTTGTAGCCGGTGGCGGCGCTGGCCATGCAGAGGCGGGAATTGGCCTCGATATGGCGGGTACGGATAAAGCCTTTCGCCAGCTTGTTGGCAAGATATTGCGCCTCCAGCGACATCTGGCCGGAGATATAAAAGCTGATCGCATCCGGGCCGTGCGCGTCCAGAATGGCGCGCAGCCGGGCGGCGGTTTGCGTCACGGCGGCCAAGGCGGGCAAAGGCTGCTGCCCATCGGCGCGGGCGGGGCGGATATAGGCGCTGTCCAGCCGCCCTTGGCTAAGCGGCAGATGGCAGCTCTGCCCCTTGGTGCAGAGCCGGCCGCGATTGGCGGGGTGGGATTTGTCCCCGCTGACCTTGGTGACGCGCCCCTGCTCCACCTGCATGACGATGCCGCACCCGACCCCGCAATAGGGGCAGACGGATTTGACCTGCTCTGCCACGCCAGCCCTCAGACGCAGGCGGCCAGAGGCAGGCGCACCGGCACGCGCCCGGCCATCGCCTCGCCGATCAGGATCAGCACCGGCCCCTCCCCCGCTTGCGCGCGCAGCCGCGCCGGCAGCGTGCCGATGCTGGCGGCGAGGACGCGCTCATCCGGGCGGGAGACGTTTTCGAACGCCAAGGCCGGGGTGGCCGGGTCCAGCCCCGCCTCCAGCAGATGCGCCGCGAAGCCACCCAGAGTTTGCGCGCCCATATAGAGGGCGAGCGTGCCGCCGCGCTGCGCCAGCCCCGCGAAATCATGCGCCGGGATATCGCCCTCGGCGGTGTGGCCGGCGACGAAATGCACCGCGCGCGAGACCATGCGCTGGGTGAGCGAGCGTTGCAGCGTCGCGGCGGCGGCCAGGGCGGCGGTGATGCCGGGGATGATCTCATATTCGATGCCGGCCTCCTCCAGCGCCGCCATCTCCTCGGTGGCGCGGCCGAAGATCATCGGATCACCCCCTTTCAGGCGCAGCACGATGCCGGGCGTGGCGCGCGCCTCGCGCACCAGCAGGGCGCAGATTTCCGCCTGGGTGGCGGAATGGCGAAAGCAGCGTTTGCCGACATCGATCAGCCGCGCCCGCGGGTGGGCCAGCGCCAGGATCTCGTCACTGACCAATGAATCATGCAGCACCACGCTGGCGGTTTGCAGCAGGCGCAGGGTTTTCACGGTGAGCAGATCCGGATCGCCCGGCCCGGCCCCGGCCAGCACCACCCGGCTCATGGCGTCACCGCCAGCAGGATCCGCCCATCCTGCAGCTTCACCTGGAAGCGGCTGGTGCAGCCGCTATCCGGCCCCTGCGCTTCGCCGGTTTCCAGCGAAATTACCCAGCCATGCAGCGGGCAGGTGACGGAGCTGCCGTGCACGATGCCCTGGCTGAGCGGCCCCTGCTTGTGCGGGCATTGGTCGCGCAGGGCGAAGACGCGGTCGTCATTGGTGCGGAAGACCGCGATGTCGCCGAAGGCGGTTTTCACGCAGCGCGCGCCCAGGCGCGGAATCTCGGTCAGCGCGCCGACATCGGTGAAGAGGGGAATGTTCATATCCATTAGACCAGCTCCGCCAGCGGCTGATAAGAGGTTTGGTTGGTCGCGGCTTCCTGCGCCCAGGGGTCGATCTGCGCGAATCTCTGCGCGTAGAGGAATTTCTCGTAGAGCGCGGCACGGTTTTGCGCATCGTCCACGATGCGTTCCTGCACATATTTCAGCCCGACCCGCTCGATCCAGGGGGCGGTGCGTTCCAGATAGCGGGCTTCCTGGCGGTAGAGTTGCAGGAAGGCGCCGCAATATTCCAGAACCTCCGCCTCGGTGGTGACCTTGCAGAGCAGCTCGGTGGCGCGCACCTTGATGCCGCCATTACCGCCGACATGCAGGTCCCACCCCGCTTCGGTGGCGACGACGCCGTAATCCTTGATCGTCGCTTCCGCGCAATTGCGCGGGCAGCCGGAGACCGCGAGCTTCACCTTATGCGGATGCCAGGAGCCCCAGGTCATTTTCTCCAGCGCGATGCCCATGGCGGTGGAATCCTGCGTGCCGAAGCGGCACCATTCCGAACCGACACAGGTTTTCACCGTGCGCAGCGCCTTGCCGTAGGCATGGCCGGAGACCATGCCGGCGGCGTTGAGATCCGCCCACACGGCGGGCAGGTCTTCCTTCTTCACCCCCAGCATATCGACGCGCTGGCCGCCGGTGATCTTCACCGTCGGGATGGCGAATTTATCGCAGACATCGGCGATGGCGCGCAGCTCGGCGGCGGAGGTGACACCGCCCCACATGCGCGGGATGACGGAGTAGGTGCCGTCCTTCTGGATGTTGGCGTGCATGCGCTCATTGACGAAGCGCGATTGCTGATCATCCTGATATTCGCCAGGCCATTCGCAGAGCAGGTAGAAATTCAGCGCCGGGCGGCAGGCGGCGCAGCCATCGGGCGTGGTCCATTCCAGCGCCTGCATCACGGCCGGGATGGTTTTCAGCTCCTGGCCGCGAATGCGGTGGCGGACCTCGTCATGTCCATGCGTGGTGCATTTGCACATCGGCTTGACACTGGCGGGTTTGAAGTCGGCGCCGAGGGTGAGCTTCAGCAACCCTTCCACCAGGCCGGTGCAGGAGCCGCAGGAGGCCGAGGCCTTGGTGCAGGCGCGCAGCTCGTCCAGAGAGGCACAGCCGCTCTCGATGGCGTTGACGATGCTGCCTTTCTTCACCCCGTTGCAGCCGCAGATCTCCGCGTCATCGCCCAGCAAAGCGAGACTCTCCAGCGGGTCGCCGGCGGCGGCGACCGGGCCGTAAATGACGGTATCGCGCAAATCACCGAGATCCGCGCCATCCTTCAGCAGTTGGAAATACCAGCTGGCATCCGAGGCATCGCCGAAGCAGACCACCCCGACGAGCTTGTCCCCGCGCAGCACCAGGCGTTTATAAATGCCGCGCGCGGCGTCGCGCAGCACCACATCCTCGGTGCTGGCATCGCCCAGGAATTCGCCGGCGGAGAACATCTCGATGCCGGAGACTTTCAGCCGCGTGCCGGTGGCGATGGGCATGAATGCGCTCTGCGCCACGCCGGTGAGATGATCGGCGGCGATTTTCGCCATCTCCCAGATCGGCGCGACCAGGCCGAAACATTGTTTGTCGAACTCCACGCATTCGCCGATGGCGAAGATGTTTTCATCCGATGTGCGCAAGGACGCATCGACCTTGATGCCGCGATCGCAGGCGAGGCCAACGGCGCGGCCAAGCCCGGCATTGGGGCGAATGCCCACCGCCATCACCACCAGATCCGCCTCGATGCGGGTGCCGTCCTTCAACAGCACGGCGCTCACCGGGCCGTCCTCGCCCTCGCCGTCAAAGGCTTCGGTATTGGCGCTGGTGAAGATGCGCATGCCACGCTGGCTGAGTTTCTGTTCGAGCAGATGCGCGGCCGAGGCATCGAGCTGGCGTTCCATCAGCGTCGGCATCAGATGCACGATGGCAACCTCCATGCCGCGCAGATTGAGCCCGTGCGCCGCTTCCAGCCCGAGCAGCCCGCCGCCGATGACCACGGCCTTCTTGCCGGGGGCGGCGATGGCCAGCATCTCCTCCACATCCGCCTTGGAGCGGAAGGTCATCACGCCGGGGCGGCCCACGCCGGGCAACGGCAAGGTGAAGGGATTGGAGCCTGTGGCCAGCAGCAATTTATCGTAGGCGCGCGTGGTGCCGTTGGCGCCGCGCACGATTTTGCGCGCGCGGTCGATCCAGTCCACATGCTCGCCGGCGATCAGCTCGATCTTGTTCTGCGCGTACCAGTCGAGCGGATTGATGACGATCTGCGCGAAGCTCTTCTCGCCCGCCAGCAGCGGGGAGAGCATGATGCGATCGTAATTCGGCTCCGGCTCGGCGCCGAACACGGTGATTTCATATTTGCCGGAATCACGCGCCAGGATTTCCTCCACGGTGCGCATCCCCGCCATGCCATTGCCGATGACAACCAGTTTTTCCTTGCCCATCGCGTCACTCCTTTTCCTTGAATTGCGCTTCAGATACGCACGGAGCCTTCCGCGTAGCCGCGGGAGAAGCTGATGCGCCATTCATTGCGGACGATGTTGATGCCAATGAAGGCGACCAAGGCGAGGCCAGCGAAGATCAGGAATCCCGCCTGGTAGGAGCCGGTCCATTGCTTGGCGAAGCCGAGCGAGGAGGCGAGGTAGAAGCCGCCAATGCCGCCGGCACAGCCGACGATGCCGGTCATCACGCCGATCTCCTTGATGTAGCGCACCGGCACCAGCTGGAACACCGCGCCATTGCCCATGCCCAGCGCCAGCATGGCGATGACGAAGCCGGCCAGCGCCATGGGCATGGTCGGCAGGCCGAAGCTCACCGCGACCAGCGCCAGCGCGGCGATCGGGTACATGAAGGAGAGCGCGTTGATGCCACCGAAGCGGTCCGCCAGGGCGCCGCCGAGCGGGCGCACCATGGAGCCGGCGAAGACGCAGGCGGCACTGGCATAGCCGGCATCCACCGGGGCCAGAGCGTACTGGGTGTGAAAATAGATCGGCAGCGAGGAGGCCAGCCCGACGAACCCGCCGAAGGTGACGCCATAGAACAGCATGAACCAGTAAGTATCCTTCATGCCGAGCACGCTGAGATAATCGCGCGCCGAGATTTTCGGCCCCTGGCCTGGCGCATCCTTGGCGAGGAGGATGAACAGCACCAGCACCACGCTCATCAGAATCGCGGTGAGGCCGAAGACGTTGGTCCAGCCAAAGGCCAGGCCAAGGGCGGGGGCGAAAAGCGCGGCCAGCACGGTGCCGGAATTGCCGGCCCCGGCGATGCCCATCGCCTTGCCCTTATGCTCGACCGGATACCAGCGCGAGGCCAGCGGCAGCGCGATGGCGAAGGAGGCGCCGGCCATGCCCAGCACCACACCCAGCCCGAGCAAGGCGGAAAAGCCGGGAATGCCGAAGAACCAGGCGGCGGCGAGGCCGAGAATGACGATGCTCTGCGCGACGATGCCGGCCTTCTTGCCGCCGATGCGGTCCGCCATGGCGCCGTTGAACAGCCGCAGGATGGCGCCGGCCAGAACCGGGGTGGCGACCATCAGGCCCTTATGCGCGGGGTCGAGATGCAGGGCCTTGGCAATCTGGATGCCAAGCGGCCCCAGCAGCACCCAGCACATGAAGCTGAGATCGAAATACAGAAAGGCGGCCAGCAGCGTGGGGGTGTGGCCGGATTGCAGAAAGCTCTTGCTCTGGGCTTGAGACATTGGAAACCTCGAGGCAGCGCTTTGAAATCGCCGCACGCTGGCCGCCCTTGGCCCGCGAGTAGAATGAACGGGGGCAACCCCATCCGCCTGCCTGATCCTCTTTGACCCGGCGGCCTGCGGGCAACGCGCCGCATGAGCTATTAGACCAGAATGGCGCGCCGGGATTCAATCGGGATTTTGATTAAAAATGCACGCATGAAACGAGATTTGATTTTATTTCAGCAAATCATGGTGATAAAAAATTCTATCAGCCGATTTTTTAATCAAAATTGGCATTCGCAGGCGGTTCCGCGATGTCGCGCGCCTCGCCACCGGCGCGCAGAAACAGATCCGGGCGGTAGATCCGCGTGGCCACCCCCTCCAGCCCAGCGGGGGCGCGGCCCCAGAGCTGCATTTGCCGCGCATACCATTGGCCGTAAGCCGGGGCCGGGTAAGGGGCGGTGAAAGCGGGGCCGCCTTGCGCCGGGTCCAGCGCCGCCAACAGCAACGGCGCCGGGAGGTCCAGATATTCCGGGCGGGCCAGCAGCTGGCTGAGGGCCTGGCGGCCGTCCGGCGCGGCGCAGAGGCGCTGGGCGTGCAGCAGCACGCCCAGCAGCGCCTCCAGCCGCGCTGGCTCGGCCGTGGCGAAATCGGCGCGCAGGGCCAGGCATTTTTCCGGATGGTCGGGCCAGATGTCGCGGCTGAGGGCGGCGGTGAAGCCCAGCCCCGCCTTTGCCGCCACCAGCCCCCAGGGCGCGCCGGCGCAGAATCCGTCAATGGCGCCGGCGGCAAGCGCGCCGACCATTTCCGCTGGCGGCAGCACGGTGATGTCGACATCGCGTTCCGGCATCACGCCCTGCCCCGCGAGCCAATGGCGCAGCAGCAGATCATGCGAGGAAAACCCGTGCACCACCGCCAGGCGCGGCCGCTTCGCCGCCGCCACCGCCGCGATGCCGCCCGCCGCGAAGGCGCTCTGCATGGACGCCGCCAAGGTGATGGCGTTGCCGTTGCTGGACAGACTCATCGGCACCGCGAGATCAATCTTCGCCCCGCGCAGCCCGCCGGCGCAGGCCAGCGCCAGCGGCGCCAGCATCACCGCCCCGTCCAGCAGGTTAAAGGCGAGCTTATCCGCGATATTCGCCCAGGAGGGCTCGACCGACAGTGCCACGTTGAGCCCGGCAGCGGCGAACAGCCCCTCCTGCGCGGCGAGGATCACCGGGGCAGCGTCGCAGAGCCGCAGCAGGCCGAGACGGATCACATCATTCATGGTTTCTGCCCTTGCCGCGTCTGTGCGGCCAAATAATCCGCCGCGACATCCGCCAGGCGTTTCTGCTGGTCCATGGCGCGGCGTTGCAGGAAGCGATGCGCCGCCGGCTCGCTCATGCGCTCCTCCTTCATCAGCAGGCGCTTGGCGGCGTCGATGGCGCGGCGCTGCTCCGCCTGTTCCTCCACCTCCTGCAATTTCGCCGTCGCCTGCTGGTTGCGCTGAAAGAAGGCAACGGCGAGGCGCATCACCAGCTTGGCGGCGTCCGGCGCCACATCCTGGCCGTGATAGGAGCTGACGCCGGCGCTGATCGCCTCCTGCATGAAGGCGGGGTCGGAACCGTCCAGAAACATCACCACTGGCGGGGTGCCGCCCTGGGCAGGCAGGGAATCCAGCATGTCGCGATCCGGCCTTGCCATGTCCACCAGCACCACATCCGGGCGCAGCCGCTCCACCTCGGCCAGCAACGAGGCGTCATTCGCCAGGGCGATGATGGAAAATGCGGCATCGAGCCGGGTGAACTGGGCAGAGAGTGCCTCACGACGGGCCGCGTTGGAATCGGCGAGCAGGATTTTCATGGCGAGGCGCGGTCCATGCGCTCTGGCTGAGCAACTTTCCTGCCAAAGCGGCGCGCGGCGCTGGCCGCGCCGTTCGCCTGTTAGCGCAATATGCGTTGAGGTTGACGCGGCAGCGTCACCCTCAACGCATGAAATTGCTCGCTAAAACATGAGTAGAGCGCGTGGGTGTAAACCCATCTCGCGCTAAGTCCGGGATTCGGGGCCGCCGGAGGGGTTACGGCCCCGAGCTGGGCTGGAATTCGGTCTTGGTCGCGGCGGGAAGCTGCAGGGCTGGCGAGGGCAGCTGGGGCGACGCGGCGGCCGGCGGCGGG
>NZ_JH976210.1:177277-188858 GCF_000306035.1 Acidocella sp. MX-AZ02 | reverse complement strand
GCCATGCGCGCGGCCAGGGCATCGCGGGCAGTGGCCGCCTCCGCCTCGCCATGCGCGGCGGCCAGCGCCAGCCACACATAGGCCTTGGTGAAATCGACATTCACCCCTTCGCCATTCTGGTAGAGCAGCCCCAGGCTCAACTGCGCCTCGGCCGCGCCCTGGCGGGCCGCCTTGGCGAACCAGCTGGCGGCCTGCCCGGCATCCCGGGGGACGCCACGGCCGTAATAATACAGGATGGCGAGATTGGTCTGCGCCACCGGATCACCCGCCTGCGCCGCCTTCCGCGACCAATAGGCGGCCTTGCCGTAATCCTGCTTCACGCCGCGCCCGGCATCGTACATCACCGCCAGATCGGTCTGCGCCACTTCATCGCCCTGGGCGGCGGCTTTCTCGTACCAATAGGCGGCCTGGGCGGGATCCTGGCTGACGCCCTGGCCGCTGCTATAGAGCCCGCCCAACTGCTTCTCGGCATCCACCTCGCCCTGCGCCGCCGCCTTGGCGAACCAGCTCGCGGCCTCGGCATCATCCTTGGGCACGCCCTCGCCGGTGGCATAGAGCGTGCCCAGCTGGTCCTGGGTATAGGCATCGCCCTGATCAGCGGCCTTGCGGTACCATTGCGCCGCCAGCGCGGCATCGCGCGGCACGCCGTCGCCGGTGCGGTAATGGGTGCCGAGCCGGCTCTGCGCCACCGCATCGCCCTGGGCGGCGGCCTTGGCGTACCATTCCACCGCCTTCGCGGGGTCGCGGCGCACCCCCACCCCGGTATCATAGAGCTGCGCCAGATTGGTCTGCCCGGCCTGGTCGCCCAGGGCGGCGGCTTTCTCGAACCAGCGCGCGGCGCGGGCCGGGTCGCGCTTCACGCCGCGCCCGTCCTTGTAGTGAAACCCCAGATTATTCTGCGCCGGGGCGAAATTCTGCGCCGCGGCCTTTTCGTACCAGGAGACGGCTTCGCGCGGGTCGGTCTTCACGCCCTGGCCGCGATCATAGGCCAGGCCGAGATAATATTGCGCCTGCTTGTTGTTCTGGCGGGCGGCGCGGCGCAGCCAGAGCAGCCCCTGGGCCTCGTTTTTCGGCATGTCCTGGCCGGTCAGCTCATCCAGCCCGAGCAGGGTTTGCGCCACCGTGTTGCCGCGTTCGGCAAGCAAGCGGAGATCCTGCGGCGCATCGGCCCAGGCGGGCTGCGCGAGGGTCATCCCCATCAAGGCGATCGCCAAACACCGTCCGCGGCCCTTCATCTTTCCTCCCACACCCCGTCTGCGCCCCGGCCCAGCCGCCCCAAGCTAGGCCGGAAAGAGCGCCTTGTTCAATAGCTTGGCGCGGCGGCGCGGTGCGTGCTTGATGGCACCTGCCCCGGCGCGTAGCCTCACGCCAAGCCGCGCGGTCGTTACACGTTAAGCACGAGTTCGGGAAGGATCATCAGTGAGCGCATCCATGCAGGGCCTGCTGCCCGAGGGGCTGAGCAAATGCCTGCGCCAGCCTGGGACAGCGCGCCCGACGCGGATTGAAAGTTTTCGATGCGCGCAACGGGTTTTCGATATCAGCCTGCAACCGGGCCTGACCCTGGCCGAGGCTGTCGGCGCGCAGGCGGCGCGCCATGGCATCACCGCCGGTGCGGTCACGCTGCAGGGCGCGGTGCTGGAGCCGATGCGCTTTGTGCTGCCGGCCTATGCCGAGACTGACCGGCACGTCGCCTATTACAGCGCCACGCACGCTCCTGAAGGCCCAGTGCGGCTGGAGGCGGCGACGGCGAGTTTCGGCTGCAAGGATGGCGCGGCCTTTCTGCATTGCCACGCGCTCTGGCGCGATGCGGCGGGGCGGGAGATGGCCGGGCATATTCTGCCAAACGAGGCCCGCCTGGCCGCACCGCTGCAGGCCCGCCTTACCGGCACCGACGAGGTGAGCCTGCAGGCGCGCTTCGACCCTGAGACCAATTTCACCTTGTTCCGGCCGGAAGCGGCGCCAGGCCATGGCGCGGCGGGCGGGCTGATCGTCGCGCAAATCGGCCCGAATGAGGATTTCATCAGCGCCATCGAGACGATCTGCCAGCGCCACGGGCTCCGGCAGGGGCGGATTTTGAGCGGGATTGGCAGCCTGATCGGGGTTAAGTTCGCGGATGGCCGGGAGATCCCCGCGCAGCCGACCGAGCTTTTGGTGCTGGAAGGCGAGATCCGTCCGGGGCCGGAGGGGGCGGGTGTCGCGGAGATCGAGATCGTGCTGGTCGATGTGGCGGGGCGGCTGCACCGGGGCCGGCCGGCGAAGGGGCTGAATCCGGTGCTGATCTGCGCCGAGCTGTTCATCGCGGATCACGCCGGCGACCCGCCGGCGGAAATGGCGCGAAGCCTCACCCCACCGCGCTGAGAATGGCGGCGGTGATCGCATCGGTCTTATCCTGCCCCGGCCGGGTGCCGATGCCGCGCGCCGTCACCGCCTCCACCGCCCGCATCACCCGCTTCGCCGCCGCCGGCTCGCCCAGATGCTCCAACATCATCGCCCCGGACCAGATCGAGGCGATCGGGTTGGCGATGCCCAGTGCCGCGATATCCGGCGCCGAGCCGTGGACCGGCTCGAACATCGAGGGCGAGGTGCGCGTCGGGTCGATATTGGCGGAGGCGGCGAAGCCCAGCCCGCCCTGAATCGCCGCCCCCAGATCGGTGAGGATATCGCCGAACAGGTTGGAGGCGACGACCACATCCAGGCTCTCCGGCGCCATCACCATCCGCGCCGCCATCGCGTCGATATGATAACGCGTCACCTCGACATCCGGATAGTCCGCCGCCAGCAGATCGGTGATCTCGTCCCAGAACACCATGCTGTATTTCTGCGCGTTGGATTTGGTGACAGAGGCGAGCTTGCCGCGCCGGGCGCGCGCCTGCTCGAAGCCGAAGCGCAGGATGCGTTCCACCCCGGCGCGGGTGAAGATCGAGGTTTCCACCGCCACCTCATTGGCGCTGCCCTGATGCACCCGCCCGCCGGCGCCGGCATATTCACCCTCGGTGTTCTCACGGATGCAGAGGATGTCAAACCCCTCGGCGCGCAGCGGCCCTTGCACCCCCGGCAGCAGCCTATGCGGGCGGATATTGGCATATTGCACGAAGGCCTTGCGGATCGGCAGCAGCAGCCCGTGCAGGGAGACCGAATCCGGCACGGTTTGCGGCCAGCCAACGGCGCCCAGCAGGATCGCATCGAAGCCGCGCAGACTCTCGATTCCATCTTCCGGCATCATCCGGCCGGTTTCAAGATAATAGGCGCAGGACCAGGGGAAGCTCTCCGCCGCCAGGGTGAAGCCCTCCGCCTTCGCCGCCGCCTGCAGCACCGCCCAGGCCGCCGCGATCACCGGGCCGCCAATCCCGTCTCCAGGGATCAATGCGATACGATAGGATGCCATCTCTTTGTCTCCTCACCTTCCGGGCGCGAGCTTAGAGCCGGATGATGTGGTTGACCAAATGCCAGCAGCTTGCGCGCCCCCGGCATTTGGCAGCCGAAACGCTATGCAGACAAAAACCAGCCTGATCTCGAATTAGGCAAATGATGTGGGTTTTCGACCATACCCGCCCACAGGGGCGGCAGCCCTGAAACAGCGCGCCGGCAAAGCGCTTGAAATGACTGATTTGCCCGGTTTGTGGATTCTTTGGCATTGGCTTTGCAACAGCTCTCCCATCAGGCGGGTCGGGCATTCCGGCTCATGCGGATCAAGGAGAGCCTTTCATGAAGACGAAGACCGTTAGCCGACGCAATGCCTTGAAGCTGGGGGCCGGCGCCGCCGGCGTGCTGGCGATGCCGTTCTATGCCCGCAACGCGCTGGCGGAAACGCCGATCAAGCTCGGCAGCCTGCTGGATTCCACCGGCACCATCGGCCTCGAAGGCAGCCGCATGACGCAGACCACGCAATATGCCGTGGATGTGCTGAACAAGGCCGGCGGCCTGCTGGGCCGGCCGATCCAGCTGATCAGCTACGATACCCAATCCTCCATGCAGCTCTACTCGCAATATGCCCAGCAGCTGGTGCTGCAGGACAAGGTGGACGTGGTGCAGGGCGGCATCACCTCCGCCTCGCGCGAGGCCATCCGCCCGACGCTCGACCGTTTCAAGACGCTGTATTTCTACAACACCCAGTATGAAGGCGGCGTCTGCGACCATAATGTCTTCTGCACCGGCACCACCCCCTCGCAGACGGTGAGCCATGTGGTGGATTACGCCCTGAAGAACTGGGGCAAGAAATGCTACATCATCGCCGCCGATTATAATTACGGCCACATCACCGCGCAGTGGGTGCAGAAATATCTGAAGGATGGCGGCGCCAGCGCCGTCGCCACCGATTTCTTCCCGCTCGATGTCACCAATTTCGCCTCCGCGATCAGCCGTATCGAGCAGGCAAACCCGGATTTCGTCTTCTCCGCCTTGGTCGGCGCCAACCATTCCGGCTTCTACCGGCAGTGGGATGCCGCCGGGATGAAGAGCAAGATCCCGCTCGGCTCCTCGGTGTTTGGCCTCGGCGACGAGCTGGTGAGCATGGATACCTCCACCACCAACGGCATCGTCACCAGCTTTGGCTATTACAACGATCTCGACAACCCGCAGAACGCCGCCTTCCTGAAGGGGATGGACGCGAAATTCCCCGGCAGCAGCAAGGATCTCTCCGAGCTGGACAGTGCGACCTATGACGGCATCATGCTCTGGGCGGAAGGGGTGAAGAAGGCCGGCTCGGTGGACCACGCCAAGGTCATCAAGGCGCTGGAAAGCGGCATCTCGATCGACAGCCCGGCCGGGCATGTGACGCTGGACCCGCAGCTGCACGCCACCATCCGCACCGCCTACCTGGCCAAGCCGGTCGACCGCAAATGGGACATCATGGCGACCTTCCCGAACCAGACGCCGACCGATACCGGGACCCAATGCGATCTGATCAAGAACCCGCGCATGGCCAAGCAGTTCACGCCGAGCCTGTAAGCGCGACACTCACAGCCTACCCCGGGACCGCGCGGTCCCGGGTGCAACGCAAGCGAAGGAGGGCGGGCGATGGACCTGACCGGGCTTCTGGCCTTTAACGTTCTGAGCGGCATCGCGACATTCGTGCTGATCACGCTGGGGCTTGGCGTGATCTACGGGATGATGCGGATCATCAATCTCGCCCATGGCGAATTCATGATGCTCGGCGCCTATACCACGGTGAGCGCGGTGGGGGCCGGGGTGAATATCTGGATCGCCATGCTGGTGCTGCCGCCGATCGTGGTGGGGCTGGTCGGGCTGGTGCTGGAACGCGCCCTCATCCGCTTTCTCTATGGCCGCATGATGGACATGATGCTCGCCACCTGGGGCGTCAGCCTCGGGCTGATCGGCATCAGCTCGACCATCTATGGCAATGTGGTGCGTGGCGTCACCGCGCCGCTGGGCGGGTTCAATATCGGCCGCTACGGCGCCAGCCTCTACAGCTTTGTCATCATCCTGGTCGCCATCGCCTGCCTGGTCGGGCTGTATGCGCTGCTGCGGCTGACCAAATTCGGGCTGATCCTGCGTGCCGCGATGCAGAATCCGCGCATGGCGGCGGCCCTCGGCATCAGCCCCTCCATCGTCTACATGGCCACCTTCACGCTGGGCGCCGCACTGGCGGGGCTGGCCGGCGGCGTGCTGGCGCCGATCTCGGGGATTTCCCCGAACATGGGCGCGGCCTACATCGCCAACGCCTTCATCACCGTGCTGGGCGGCGGCCCGGCGATCATCGCCGGCACCGGCATCGCCTCGGTGATTTTCGGCGCGATCAACCAGATCGTCTCCTTCGTCGCCAACCCCGTCCTGGGCACGGTCTCCCTGCTGGTCTTCGCGGTGATCATGATCCGCATCCTGCCGCAGGGCATCACCGGCCGCTTCTTCCGGAACAGCCTATGAAATTCAATTCAGCCTGGGCGGGCTTCATCGCCGTTCTCATCGCCGGTCTCGTCGTGCTGTTCGCGGTGCCGCAGATCGTGAGCCTGTTCGGCATCGTGCAGATGACCGTGTTCGTCGCCATGGCGATGTATGCGCTGAGCCAGGGCTTTCTCTGGGGCTTTGGCGGCATCATGTGCTTTGGCCAGGCCAGCTTTCTGGGGCTGGGCGCCTATGCCTACGCGATCACCGCGATCAATCTCGGCGACACCAGCTGGGGGATGCTGGCGGGGGTCGCGGTGCCGGCAATCTTCGCGCTGCTGCTTGGCTATTTCATGTTCTACGGGCGGATTTCGGATGCCTATATCGGCGTCATCACCCTCACCGTCAGCGTGATCCTGTTCCAGCTGATCAACTCCACCTCCGGCGCGCAATATCATATCGGCCAGGCGGAGCTGGGCGGGTTCAACGGCATCCCCTCGGTGCCGACGCTGAACATGCCGGGCGATGTCTCCAACGTGCTGAGCCCGACCGGCATCTGGTATGTCTCGATGGCGCTGCTGATCATCGTCTATGCGCTTTTGCGCCTGGCCCTGGCCAGCCGCTTCGGGCGGGTGGTGATCGCCATTCGCGAAAACGAAACCCGCGCGATGCTGCTGGGCTATGATGCGCGGCTCTACAAGCTGCTGAGCTTCACCATCTCCGCCGCGATCGCCGGGCTGGCGGGCTGCATCTATGATAATTGGGGCGGCTTCATCAGCCCGACCATCTTCGGGCTGGCGATGTCGGCGGAGGTGATCATCTTCGTGCTGGTCGGCGGGCTGGGCACGCTGATCGGGCCGATCCTGGGCGGGGTCGGGCTGCAATATGTGATGAACCTGGCCGGCACGCAGCATAAGGTCGATCCCAATCTCGGGCTGGGCGTCGTCCTCGTCGCCTTCGTGCTGCTGGTGCCGCAAGGGGTGGTGCCGGTGATCCGCGACAAGGCCATGCAGCTTTTCATCCGGCGCGGCGCCAAGGCGGCGCGGATCCAGGAGACCAGCCCATGAGCGAGATCGTGCCGCTGCTCGAGGCCCGCAACGTGACGATGCGCTTTGGCGGCGTCACCGCCGTCGATGATGTCAGCCTGGTGCTAGGCGAGGTCGAGCTGCGCTGCCTGATCGGCCCGAACGGTGCCGGCAAGAGCACCTTTTTCAAAACCCTCACCGGCCAGCTGAACCCGACCGAAGGCAGGATCAAGCTGCGCGGCCAGGATGTGACCGGGCTGCTGCCCAACCAGATCGCCCGGCTGGGTGTTGGCATCAAGACGCAGATCCCCAACGTCTTCAACGGCCTCACCGCGTATGAGAATGTCCTTGTCGCGGCCCAGCGCGGGCGCAGTGCCGCAATGGCCAAGGCGATGGTGGAAAAAACCCTCGCCCGGTTGCGGCTGGAGCCTGTCGCCCGCCGCCAGGTCGGGCAGCTCGCCCATGGCCAGCGGCAATGGGTCGAAATCGCCACCGTGCTGGCGCAGGAGCCGGACCTGATCCTGCTCGACGAGCCGGCGGCGGGGATGACGCATGAGGAGGTCGAGCGCACCGCCGAGCTGATCAAGGAGATCAACCGCACCCAGGCGCTGGTGGTAGTCGAGCACGACATGCAGTTCATCCGCATGATCGCGCAGACGGTGACCGTGTTCAATCAGGGCAAGGTGCTGATGGAGGATCATGTCGACGCGGTGCTGGCGGACCAGCGTGTGCGCGATGTCTATATCGGAAAGGCGGCGGCATGAGCGCGGTTCTTGAGGTTTCGGGTCTGCGCGCCGGCTATGGCCGGGTGCCGATCCTGGGCGGCATCGGGCTGGCGGTGGAGGAGAACAGCTTCGTCGGCATTCTCGGCCATAACGGCATGGGCAAATCCACGCTGCTGCGCAGCTTGATGGGTTATCTGCCCGCCACCGGCGGCAAGGTGAGCTTTCAGGGCAAGGACATCACCAACCTCTCCACCACCGCGCGCGCCAAGGCCGGGCTCGGCTATGTGCCGCAGGGGCGCGAGATTTTCCCGGCCCTCTCGGTGATGGATAATCTGCGCATGGGCTGCCTTCTCGCCAAGGGCGAGGAGGCGCGGGTGATCGAGGAGATCCTTGAGGATTTCCCGCGGCTGCGCCGCTTGCTGGACCGCCCGGGTGGCGCGCTCTCCGGCGGCGAGCAGCAATTGCTGGCGCTGGCCCGCTGCCTGTGCGCCAGCCCAAGCCTGATCCTGCTGGATGAGCCGACGGAAGGCATCCAGCCCTCGATCATCGAGGAAATGGCGGAGACTTTGCATACGCTGCGCCGGCGCCGCCCCTTCGCGATGCTGCTGGTCGAGCAGAAGCTGAGCTTCATCCAGGCCTGCGCGGAGCGCATCCTGATTTTGCAGAAGGGCATGATCACCGGCGAAATTCCCCCGGAATCCATCGGCGATGCCAATGTCATCGCCGAATTCTCCGGCATGGCCTGAAAAAAACAGAAAGGAACAGAGGCATGTCAGCCACCATGGACACGACCCTCAGCGACGAGACGCTGATCGAGATGACGCTGGAAGACGCCGCCGCCGCCTTTGCGCGCGGCGTCACCGCCGAAGCGCTGACCCATGCGTTTCTGCGGCGCATCGAAGCCTATAATCCGCGCTATAACGCCATCATCACCATGAACCCCGAGGCGCTGGAGGAGGCCCGCGCGATCGACCGGCGGCGCGCCGCCGGCGAGGCGCTGGGCCCGCTGGCCGGGGTGCCGGTGGTGGTGAAGGATACGATGGATATGCAGGGCCTGCCGACCACGGCGGGCTGGCATTTCCTCTCCGCCCGGGCGGGCGGGGTGGATCTGATCCCGGAGACCGATTCACCGGTGGTGGCGCGGATGAAGGAAGCCGGCTGCGTCATTCTCGGCAAGACCAACGTGCCCATCCTCTCCGCCACCGGCACCCATGCCAGCAATAGCTGGGCCGGGCCGACGCTGAATGCCGCGGCACCCGACTACATGCCCGGCGGCAGCACCGCCGGCACCGCGACGGCGGTAGCCGCCAGCCTGGCCGTGCTCGGCCTGGCCGAGGAAACCGGCGGCTCGATCCAGAACCCCGCCTCGGCGCAGGGGCTGGTCGGCATCAAGCCAACCTTCGCGCTGGTGCCCAATAGCGGCGTGGTGCCGCTGGCCGGCTCCACCCGCGATGTCGTCGGCCCGATCGGCCGCACGGTGCGCGACGCGGCGCTGACGCTGGATGTCATTGCTGGCTATTGCTCTGAAGATCCGAAAACCGTCGCCGCCATCGGCAAGCTGCCGAAGGGCGGCTATGCCGCGAAGCTGAGCGAGACCGCGCTGCGGGGCAAGCGGATCGGGCTGTATGGCCCGGGCTGGCGCGCCAGCCCGCTTTCGCCGGAATGCACCAGCCTTTACGCCCGCGCCCAGCAGGAGCTGGCGGCGCGCGGCGCGGAGCTGCTGGACGACCCGTTCGCCGGCACCGGCTTCGCCGCGATCAGCAAGCCGATTTCCGAGACATACCAGTTCGATGCGCGCGGCATGGAATGCTGCCCGTATGACATGGAGCTGTATCTGCGCCGGCTCGGCCCCAGCGCCGCGATCCGGGATTACAACAGCCTGGCGGCGCTGACCAAGGCGGAAGACCCGTATGCCGAAGGCGGGGTGATGGCCTATATGAGCTATCTCGCGGAGACCGCCTTCTCGCTGGAAAACCCGACCCTGCCGCCGCCGCTGCATGATTTCCTCAGCGCCAAGGAGGCCTATCTCGAAGTCGTCGCCGAGGTGTTCGCGCGGCATAAGCTGGACGCGCTGGTCTTCCCGCAGATGCGTGACGAGCTGCCGAAGCTGCACAGCGACGGGGTGATCAACGAGACCACCGTGTGCGAGATCAACATTGCCGGGATGCCGGTGGTGACCCTCCCCGCCGGCTATTACGCCTCCGGGGCGCCGTTCAATCTGGTGTTTGTCGGCCAGCCCTGGAGCGAGGCCGAGCTGCTGGCCCTGGCGCATGATTACGAGCAGGCGACGAAACATCGCCGCGCGCCGGTGCTTTCCGTGTAAAGCCAGCCCAGAACGCCGGTACAAAGGCGAAACGGGAGGACCAGGATGCTGACCCATCATCGCCACCAGGAAATCATGGCCGCGCTGCATCAGGCGGGGCGGGTGGAGGTTGCCGGCATCGCCACGGTGCTGAGCGTGTCCGAGGAGACCATCCGGCGGGACATGAAGCTGCTGGAGGAGCAGGGGCTGCTGCGGCGCATCTATGGCGGCGCGGTCCTGCCCCGGCTGGACCAGGACCGGCCGCTGCTGGAACGCGGCAAGCTCAACGCCCGGGAAAAGGCCCGGGTGGGGCATCTGGCGCAGAAGCTGGTGCGCGATGGCATGTCGATCTTCATCGATAGCGGCACCAGCACCTTGGCCCTGGCGCGGGTGCTGGCCGGGCGCAGCATCAATGTCACCACCAACTCGATCAATGTGGCGCTGCTGCTGGGCGACGGGCCGGGGCGGGTCAATCTCACCCCCGGCACCTTGCGGCCCAAGGACAATGCGCTGGTCGGGTACGAGACCGTGGATTACGCCAGACGGTTTTATTTCGACATCGCCTTCATGGGGATCAGCACCGTCGACATCAACCATGGCTGGATGGATTACGAGGAGCATGAATCCGTGCTGCGCCGGGCACTGAAAAGCCAGGCGCGGCGCGGCGTGATCCTGGTCGATTCCAGCAAATTCGGCCGCCAGGCCAATCTTCACACATTCGGGCTGCACGAGGCGCTGACCATCGTCACCGACCGGCCGCCGCCGCCCGCTTTCATGGAAGTTTTCAAACAGCATGACATCGAGCTCATCGCCACCCCCTGACGCCTCGGCCCTGCTGGCGCTGCTGGACCGGTTTGCGGCCATCGGCGCGACCGCGGCGGGCGGGGTGACGCGGCTTTGCGGCTCAGCCGAGGATGGCCAGGCGCGCGCGCTGTTCCGCAGCGTCGCGCAGGCGGCGGGGGCGCGGGTGACGATTGATGAGGTCGGCAACCAGTTCGCGCTGTTCCCCCTGGCGCAGGGCGCGGCACCGGCGGTGATGATGGGCTCGCATCTGGACACCCAGATGCGCGCCGGCCGGTTCGATGGCACGCTGGGCGTCGCCACCGCCTTGTGCGTCGGCGAGGCGCTGCTGCAGGCGCGCCGGCAAGGGGCGGGCTTCAACGCCGATTTCATCGCGGTGAACTGGACCAATGAGGAAGGCGCGCGGTTCCGGCCGAGCCTGCTGGGCAGCGGCACCTATGCCGGCAGCTTCACTCCGGATTACGCGCTGACGCGCTGCGACGATCAGGGGGTGAGCCTGGGCGCGGCGCTGGACGCGATCGGGTCTCTCGGCACCGACCTGCCGCCCCCTGCCCCGGCCTGCTATCTGGAGCTGCATATCGAGCAGGGCAGCGTGCTGGAGGAGGCGAAGGCGCGCATCGGCATCGTCACCGGCAATTGGAGCGCGCTGAAGCTGGAGGCGCTGTTTCTGGGCGAACAGGCCCATACCGGCCCGACCCCGATGGCCCGGCGGCGCGATGCGCTGCTCGGCGCGGCCTATGCCATCGCCGGCATTCGCGCGGTGGCGGAGCGCTGGCCGGGGGATGTTCACACCGCCGTCGCCCGGCTGCTGGTGGAGCCGAACTCCGCCAATGTGGTGCCGGCACGGGTCAGCCTGGCGGTGGAAGTGCGGGCCCGCAGCAATGAGA
>NZ_JH976210.1:167819-177177 GCF_000306035.1 Acidocella sp. MX-AZ02 | reverse complement strand
GGGCCTGCGCCCAGGCGGCGCGGCTGGAATGGCTGGAGATGAGCACGGTGGCCGGGCATGACGCGCTGAGCCTGCTCTCGATCTGCCCGGTGGGGTTGATGTTCGTGCCCAGCATCGGCGGCATCACCCATAACGAGGCGGAGGATACCGCCGCCCCGGATCTCGCGGCCGGGTTCGAGGTGGCGCTGCGCGCGGCCACCGGGCTGTGCCAGGCGAAGGCGGTGCCGGAAGCGGCATTGGCGTTGCACGCATGAGCGCGGCGGAGATGGGCATGGCGGAAACGGCGGATCTGCGCACGCGGTTGGCGCCCTTGTTCCCGGGACGCGAGATCAGCCTGCGGTCGGCGGCGGCCCCGGTGGCCTCGCCGCTGCATCGGGCGGTGGCCTCCGCCTGCGTGCTGGCGCAGCCGGACGGCGCGGACCCGCTATTCCTGAAGCTGGCGCACCCGGACATGCAGGATGATCTGCTGGATACGGATGGCGCCGCCGCCCGCCTGGCGGCGCGGGCCGGGGTGGCGCCGGCGCTGGTGCTGGCGCGGCCGGGTCTGCTCGGCTTCGCCTATCTCGCCCTGCCCTGGCGCTATGCCCGCACCGGCGATCTGCAGCCCCCCGCCACGCTTGCCGCCGTGCTCGCCGCCAAAAAACGCCTGCATGAGGGCGACAATCTGGGGCGGCGCTTTTGCCCGTTCACCCGGATCGCGCAGCTGCAGGCCCAGGCCGAGGCGGCGCAGGTGCCCCTGCCGGCGGAAACCGCGCCGCTGCTGCGCCAGGCCGCGCTGATCCAGCAGGCGCTGATCGCGTCGGGCATGGATCTTCGCTTCTGCCATAACCATGCCGCCGCCTCGAACATCATGCTGAACGGCAGCCAGATGATGCTGGTGGATTTCGATATCGGCGGCGATAACGACCCCTGGTACGATGTCGGCGCGCTGCTCAACGAGGTTTGCGATTTCGACGCGCCGCGTCGCGCCGCCATCGAAGCCTATGCCGGGCGCTGTGACGAGGCGCTGTTCGCCCGCTGCCGGCTTTACGGGGCGGTGGATGATCTGATGTGGGGGCTATGGGGGTTCACCCGCGCCGTGACCGCGCCACGCGACGGCATCGAGTTCTGGAAATACGGCACCTGGCGGCTGTTCCAGGCCCGCACCACGATGACGATGCGGGATTTTGAGCTCTGGCTGCGGACGGTATGAGGTGCTGGTGATGTGGAAACAGACAGGCGAGGCCAGCACCGAGGACGAGCACCGCATCGAGGCGGTGCTGGCCCAGGTTGACGCCTGGCGCGGCCAGACGATGCGCTACCGGCCGGTGGCGGGCGGCATCAGCAACCATAATTGGCGCGTCGCCGACGCGGCGGGTCAGGCTTTTTTTCTGAAAGTGCCAGGGCGCGGCACGGAGATGTTCGTCAGCCGCGAGGCCTCCAACGAAGCCAGCAGGCGCGCGCATGGCTGCGGCGTCGGGGTCGAGGTGGTCGAGTTTCTGCCGGCGGAGGGGGTGGAGATCTTCGCCTTCGCGCATGGCTACCGGGCCAGCTCCAACCTGGATTTCATGCGCGGAACGGTTCGCCATAACGCGGTGCGGGCCTTGCGCGCCTTCAATGATTCCCCCCGCCTGTCCCTCACCAAGACGGTGTTCGAGGCGATCGATGAGCATCTGGCGCAGATCGCCCAGGTGGGCGCGCGGCTGCCCGAGGATATCGCGCAGATGCGCCGCTGCGTGGCGGACGCACAGGACGCCTTGCAGGCCGCCGGGATGGATCTGGTGCCGTGCATGAACGACACGCTGGCCGGGAATTTCATGATCAACGCGGCGGATGAGCTGCTGCTGGTCGATTTCGAATACGCCACCAACAATGAACGCGCCTATGAGCTGGCGCTGTGGTTCACGGAAATGGCCTTCCCGGTGGAGATCGAGCAGGAGATGATCGAAGCCTATTTCGGCCGGCTGGACCGCGCCGCGCAGGCGCGGGTGAATGTGCTGAAGGGGCTGGCCGACATTAAATGGGCGAGCTGGGCGATGGTGCAGGAAGCGGTCTCGACGCTCGATTTCGATTTTCACAAATACGGCACCTGGAAATATCGCCGCGCCCGCACCCAGATCTACCATCCCGACTGGCCGGTCTGGCTGCGGCATATGTAAGCTGACAGGCTGAAGAGGATGGCATGAAAGACCCTTATTTGCTGACCGCCACCGAACTGGCGGCGGCCTATCGCGCGCGCAGCCTGTCCCCCGTGGAGGCGGTGCAAAGCTGCCTGGCGCGGATCAAGGCGCTGGATGGGCATCTGCAGGCCTTCATCGAGCTGCATGAAACCGAAGCGCTGCTGGCGGCGCAGGCCGCGCACAAGGCGCTGCGGGCGGGATGTGATCTCGGGCCGCTGCATGGCGTGCCGGTGGGGTTGAAAGACCTCGTGGCGGTGCAAGGCAAGATCTGGACGGCGGGATCGAAGATCCATCTGCACCGGCGCGCGCCCTATACCGCCACGCTGGCGCAGAAGCTGATGGCGGCGGGCGCCATCTCGCTCGGCAAGCTGCACAGTGTGGAATTCGCCTTCGGCGCCTGGGGCACCAACCATCATCTCGGCACCCCGAAAAACCCCTGGAAGCCGCAGGGTCATTACACGCCGGGCGGCTCCTCTTCCGGCTCCGGCGTGGCGGTGGCGGCGCGGATGCTGCCGCTGGCGGTGGGCACGGATACTGGCGGCTCAGTCAGAATCCCCGCCGCCTTCAACGGCATCACCGGGCTGAAGGTGAGCTATGGGCGGATCAGCACGCAGGGGGTGGAAATGCTCTCGCCCTCGCTGGATACGCCCGGCCCGATGGCGCGCAGCGTCGAGGATGCGATGCTGATGTATCTCGCCATGCGCGGCCCGGATCCGCAGGATCCGGCGACGCTGGGCCTGCCGGTGGATGATCCGGCCGCCAGCCTGCATCTGGGGGTGCGCGATCTGCGGCTGGGCCGGATCGATCTGGGCGATTGCGGCTGCGCGGTCGATGCCGACATGGCGGCCGCCTACGAGGATGCGCTGCTCGGCTTCGCCCGGCTGGGGGCGAAGATCGTCACCGTGAAACTGCCGCAGACGCTGGCGGAGCTGGCCGCCTTGTCGCAGATCCTGGCCGGGGAGGCCTATGGCGCGCATGGCGATCTGGCGGAGGATCCGGACAGCCCGATGGGGCCGGCCACGCGCGCGCGCATTCTCTCCGGCCGCATATCGGTGAAGGAGTATCTGCAGCTGGTCTGGCGCCGGCAGGAGCTGACCGAGGCGTATCTGGCGGCGATCGAGCCGGTGGAGGCGCTGATCCTGCCGACCACCCCGCACCCGGCAATTCCGCTGGCCGATGTCGATGAAAGCGGCGGGCCGAGCATCTTGACCCGGCCGATCAATCTCTTCGGCGGCTGCGCGCTGGCCCTGCCGAGCGGGATGAACGGCGACGGGCTGCCGCTCTCGATCCAGATTTGCGGGCGGGCCTGTGCGGAGGCGCTGGTGCTGCGCATCGGCCAGGCCTTTCAGCGTGCCACCACCTGGCATGAGCTGACACCCCCGGAGCTGTGAGCGCCATGAGCCGGTCCGGGCGGCATGGGCAGCGCCTGCGTTGAGGTGGCCGGCGTGCTACGGGCGCGGGGCCTTGCGTGGGCGTCAGCCCAACCCGACCGCGGCGAGAATTTTGTCGACCTGACGCTCCGAGCCATAGCGATCATACACGTCGCTGGCCGCCTTTTCCGCGATCTCCGCGTAGGCTTCGGGCTTGCTGACAAGCTCGATGGCTTCCGCAAGCGCGAAATCCCATTCATGGGCCCGCGCCAGGCGCCCGGTCACGCCATCCTGGATCGCGTGGCGGAAGGGCAGTGTCGGGGTGGCGATGGTCCATGTGCCGACCGCCGCCGCTTCGAAGAATTTCAGCTCGCTTTTGCAGTTGGTGAACAGATTATCCTGCAGCGGGGCAATGTTGATTTCCACTTCGGCGATGACGCGCTGCAGGTTCAACGGGTCCTGCAACGGTAGGATTTCGACCCGATCCATGGAAGGCTGCAGCGCCTCCGAGGGCGGCGGAAACCCGACAATGCGCAGCCGCACCGAGCTGTTTTCAGCCATCAGACGCGCCAGAGCGGGGACGGCAATGGCAAAATCCTTATTATGCGTCGGCGTACCGCTGAAATATCCGATGGTGATATCACCCGTCCCCTGAAACCCGCGCTTGCGCTTGGCGGCCAGCAAGGCGCGCGAGACCTCTTCCTGATCTGGAGCAAAATAATTGGGAACGATATGCACCGGCAGATAAGGAAACGCTTGCGAGATGCGCGCCGCCAGAAACTCGTTCGTGGTGATCGCGGCTTCACACAAACGTGCCGTCGCCGCCATGCGGCCGAAATAGGCAAACCAGAAATCCCAATGCACTTCGGCATCGGTCGGCTGGTCCAGCGTGTCCAGCACCAGATGGACCTGGTTGATGTCGAACACCATATCGTCGCAGTCGAACAGCAATCTCGTACCAGCGCCGTTCGCCGCGACGATCAAGCGCGCCAACTCGGCATCGTAGCGGAACCGGCATATGACAAGCACGTCGATCCCGGACAGCTCCTTGATCAGGGCCGGAATATCCTGCCGCTCGAACCAGGCCGCGCCGATATCCGGGCGCATTTTTTCCAGCGTGGCGGGCGGGTTGAAGCAGCGATAGCGAAAGGTGCTGGTATCGCGTTTTTCATACAGCCAGGCGATCCTGGGCTTGCCACGGCGCAACGCATCGAGACGTGTGTCCAGGCTCTGATTGTCCCAGAGCATTTCTTTGGGCAAGGTTCCGTCGAGAAGATTATAGAACATCTCAGTTTGCGCGATTCAATTTTTGATCGATCAGAGACACAACGGCTTCAAGCGCCAGCGTCCAGTCGCGGTTGATATGATCGGCCTTGCGGTTTTCCTGAATGGCCGCTTCGTCCTCCGCCAGCGCCTCAAGCCGCTGCAACCCCGCCACCAAACCCTCGACGCTGGGCGAAACAGTTAAGATATTCCCTGAATAATTCAGCAAATCATACTTTCCGGGATGAGTATTGGTCAGAACCGGGACACCCGCAATGGCCATATCCAAAGGCGGATAAGAGGGGTGCGGCGTATCCATGAGCACGAATCCGGCACTCAGGCTCGCGATAAATTCCTGATAATCTCCCCAGGAGAGATGCGACACAACCTGCGGAACAACGCCACGAGCCAGCTTGAATTTCGGAATATCACGGCCTATCAGATGGATTTCCCAGCGATCCGGCGCGAAGGCGCCGACGGCAACAGCCTCGTCTAACGCCTCGATGCCACGCCAGAAAAGATTTCGCAGATTATTGGGGCGCGCATAAAAGAATAGCCGCCGCTTTACGGTGGATTTGCGCGCCTTCGCCCCGCCTGGAAAAGCCGGCTCGAACCATAACCCGTTTTCCTTGAGATTTTCGAAAGGCTCGGCGCCGGAGGTGAGATGCTGGAAAAGCCGCTCGGTGTTGATCACGGTCAGCAGCGCCGGATGGCCCATCGTCTCTGCGCAGAGCAACTGCTCGTCGCCACGCGCATAAAACAGGCGTTCATCTTCCTGAATCAGCGCGATGATACGTGACGCCGGCACAACTCCCAGTGTGGCTTTGGTCGTCCACCAGGAGGTGGTCAGAAAAATCTCATCTGCCGAAACCGGCAGTACCTTGCTTCCATCCAGCGGTGCCATCGCGGTTTCTAGCGGGCCGTGCAAACTAACATTATTGCGGCGTAGCACCTCATTGACCGCTGATGCGTCGGGCTCTTCCGTGCGCGTGACGATACGCAACGTCGCCTGGAATTTGTTGGCCAGCAACGCACCCAGGATGATGGCCGTGCCGACACCGCCGAACAGCGAGGACGGGCCGACGCTATCCGTGACCAGCGAGATACGTTTCTGCGCCGTTGCCGCCGGAAAACAATCGAATGGCTGCAGGGACGGAAACCGCGCCGCCAACAGGCTGGACACGCTCGGGAGCGACGAGGCGGGCTCGGCTGCCGGGGACAGCGCCGGGGCAATACCGGGCTCCGCCAATAATTCGATCGGCGCGGCGACAGACGCCGCTGTCCCCGGCTTGGCTTGCAGGAGGCTGTTTGGCCGGTAGAGGGCTTTGACCGCCCTTTTTAAACGCTGCCGGGCCGGAGCCGGCAATTGCGTGGCAATCCGGCGCAACGGATAGGTTGCACGCCAGCTCGTGGAATGAACGATCGCCTCTTTCTGTGCGACGGCGTCGGCCGCGATGGCGCGCAGCGCTTCAGCTTCTCCATGCTGGACCTGCAGCGCATTCGCCCGCTCGGTCATTTGCTGAAGCGATGCCCGTAGAGCCTGCAATTCATGGTCCTGGCGCGCCCTGGTCCGCCGCTCCTCGGCCAGGCCGGCTTGGCTGCGCCGCTCATGCGCGCGCTGTTCGGCCAGGTCACGCTTGGCTTTTTCAAGGGCGAGGTCGTTGGCGGCCAGCGCCGCTTTGGCGTCGTCGCCGACCTGCCGCGCATCCGAGAGCTGCCGGAATATGGCATCGACCGATTGTTCGTGCGCAAACACGCTGTCGGGCAGAGCAGGCAGTTCGGCATCCGATGCGACACCGATCAGATAGACGGCGCGCGCCAGCCCTGTCGTCGCCTCGATTGTCGTGGCATCGCGTTTCTCGTAGGTTCGCACCCCGGCGCGGCCTTCGAGGATGGCTGAGCCGATGAAGGTTCTTTGCGGCAGAACCCGCATGTTCTTGAAATGCGCCGCAAGGGCGGTTTCGAACTCGGCGCGCGAAAGTTCACGGATATGAAACGGGTTGACCCCCATGCCGATGCCGGAATGAACGAGCCTGTCGGGCGTGCTGACGATCAGAATGCCACCGGGCCGTAGAACGCGCCGGACTTCGGCCAGGAAGCGCTCGTGATCCCGAAGATGTTCCAATGTTTCGAACGAAACCACGACGTCGAAGGATGCGTCATCCAGTGGAATGGCGGTGGCGTCGCCGGAAATGAAGTTCAGATTCGATGCCGAATATTCTCTCTGCGCATGAAGATTCGCCTCCACGGCCAACTCCACGCCCACCACCTGGCGCGCAACCGTGGCCAGCATGGAACTGCCATAGCCCTCCCCGGATGCAATATCCAGCACATCGCGGTCCACGCAGAAATCGCGCGCGAAGCAATAGCGATGGAGGTGCTCAAGCTCAACCTGGCCACCGAAATCGGTGGTCAGGCGTTCACCTGAAAAGGGCAACGGGGAGGAGGGCTGCTTCAAGCGAAACATGCCATCGGGGCTACGTGCCAATTTAGAACTCCAATCACTCAGGCCGTCTCATTGGTATTGAGCAAACTAAACGATTAGTAAATAGGGCAGATAATCGTCCCAAATTTATTCGGTTTCGCACTTTATGCCCGGGTTTTGCACAGGCGAAGCCTCGGTTTTGCCGGTCTGGACGGCTCCACGCAATTCCGCTGTTCCATACCGAATCCACACCCCCATTACGAAACAAGGCGCTGCGGCCGCGCTTCACTGCGCACATCTTCGGCGTCGTGGACAAGGCGGCGTCGTGGACAAGGCTTTCAAAAAACGCGAATAAAATCGTTGCGCCGTCGTTCAACCCTGCACCGCGGGGCACGCCCCGCGCCGCTCACGAGGCCTCCGCAGCCTGCGTCTCGAACCAGAACAGCCCCGCCTCATCGATGGCGATGCGATGCAGCCCCGGGCTGACCGGGAGCTGACAATAGCCGCTGAGGACCAGGCCTTCGCCGGGCAGGCGCCAGCGCACCAGGAAGCGGCCGGCCTCGAAGCTGGCGCTGAGCGCCTCCGCCGGGATGCCGGACTCGGCCGGGGCCAGGCGCACCGCCTCGCCGCGCCAGAACAGCCTGGCCTGGGTGCCGCGCGGCGCGGGGCCGCGGGGGGTGAAGGCGCGGCCGCCCAACACCAGCCTGGCCTGCTCCCCTTCGCGCCGGACCGACACGCAGACCCCGCCCAGCGCGCCCGTGAAGCGCGCGATATAGGGGGAGGCCGGGCTGCGCCAGAGATCGATCGGCGTGCCGTGCTGGCGGATCACCCCGGCTTCCAGCACCGCCACCTGGTCGGCCAGCTTCCAGCAATCCTCAGGGTCGTGGCTCACCAGAATCGCGGCAATGCCGGCGGCGCGCACGCTCTCGCGCAGCTCCTCGCGCAGCATCTCCCGGCTTTCCAGATCCAGGCTGGAGAGCGGCTCGTCCAGCAGCAGCAAACGCGGCCGGCTGGCCAGGGCACGGGCGATGCCGACCCGCTGCTGCTGGCCGCCGGAGAGCTCCGCCGGGCGGCGATGCGCCACATGCTCCACCCGCAGCCGCGCCAGCAACGCCTTTGCCGCATCGTTGCGTTTGGCCGTGCCCGCCGGCAGCGCCAGAGCGACATTCTCCAGGCAGCTCAGATGCGGCCAGAGCGCGAAATCCTGGAACACCATGCCCAGCCCCCGGCGCTGCGCCGGCACAAAGCCGTGCCGGCCATCCTCCACCAGCGCGCCATTCAGGCTGATCCGCCCGGAATCGGGCCGGTCCAGCCCGGCGATCAGCCGCAGCAGCGTGGTTTTGCCGGAGCCGGACTCGCCGGCCAGCACCAGGAACTGGCCTTCCCCCAAAGCCAGCTCGATGCCGCGCAGCACCTCCCGCCCGCCCAGGCGGCGGTTGAGCCCTGCGATGCTCAAACTCTGCTTCACGCAGCCTCCGGGGCGGGTTTTGTCTGGCCCAGCCGCAACGCCAGATTCAGCCCCAGCGCCAGCAGCGCCAGCGTGCCCATGCCGAGCAGCGCCAGCTGCGCGGCCTCATTGTAGCGCCCGCCCATATCGGCGGCGAGGATGGCGACACTGAGCGGCATCTGCCCCGGCACGTAGAGCAGCTCGGAGACCGGCAGCTCGAACATCACCGTCGCCACCACCAGCAGCCAGGCCTGCAGGCCGGGGCGGGCCAGAAGAGCGGCTTCGATATCGATCAGCCTGGTCTGCGGCGACAGGGCGAAAATCCGCGCCGCCTCGTCCAGCCGCGCATCCAGCTGCGCCAGCGCCCCGCCGACGAGCCGGATCGCCATCGGCAGCGTCCCGGCGGCATAGGCGATGACCAGCAGCAGCACCGTGCCGTAGAGCGGGAAAATGTCATTATTGAAGGCAACGACATAGCCCGCCCCGAGGACCAGCCCCGGCACCGCCATATTGGCGCTCAGCCCGGCCTGGAGCAGCGCGGCGAAGAGCGGATGCCGGCCGCGCTGCAGCTTCAGCAGCCCCATCGCCAGCCCCAGCGTCAGGCTGGCGGCGAGCGCGCCATAGCCGAGCGAGCGCGGGATCGCCGTGAACAGATCGGCCGGCGCGGCTTCGCCGAACAGCGCGACATCCGCCA
>NZ_JH976210.1:165588-167719 GCF_000306035.1 Acidocella sp. MX-AZ02 | reverse complement strand
TGCACCAGCACCGCCCGGTAGCGGCGCTGCACCGCCATCTGCAGCAGGCTCAGCATCGCCGCGGCGCCGATCAGCCACCAGCAGAGCTGCGCGGCGCCGGCGAAATCAGCCGGCGTGGTGTTGAGGCGTTGATAGATGCTGTAGGTGACCACGGGCACCTGACCGGTGACGCCGAGGGTCGCCGGAATCGAGAAATCCTGCATCGTCTCGATCGCGGCAATGGTGAAGCCAGCCGCCATCGCCGGCAGTGCCAGACGCAGGCCCAGCCCCAGCCGGCGCCAGCGCGGCAGCCGCAGCACCAGCGCCGCCTCCCGCAGCGAGGCCCCGGCCCCGGCATAGGTGGCGCGGGCGACGAACACCGAAAACGGCAGCGCCTTGACCAGATACAGGAAGGCCAGGCCGCCAGCGCCCAGGAAGGCGTGGCCAAAGGCAGAGTGGCGCATCTGCGGATGGCTGAACAGGATCAGCCAGCCGGTGGTCAGCACATAGCCGGGCATGATGAAGAGCAACCACAAGCCCAGCCCCAGCAGGCCGACCAGCCGGCCGGAGAACCGCTCCAGCGCCAGCGCCAGCGCCGCCCCGGCGGGGGCCGCCACACACCCCGTCAGCACCGCCAGCCCACCCGAGTTCAGCAGCGGCCGCCAGCTCAGCGATGCCCCCTGCCCCACCCCCATCGCCAGCAAGCGGGCCAGGGGATAGACCAGCAGCAACCCCAGGAGCGCGAGCAGCGCCCCGCGCAACAGCCTCATCGCGCCGACATCGTCTGGGCGAACCAGCCATTGACGGTGGTTTCCAGCTTGCCCCACACGACCGGGTCAATCGTCACGATATTCAGGCCGGAAAGCGCCGGCGCGCCCGGCAGCGGTGCCGGCGCGTCATTGGTGATCGGCCAGAAATTCCCATCCGGCCCGCCCTTTTCCTGGCGCAGCTTCTGGATGTCCGGACGCATGGCGAAGGCCAGGAACCGGGCGATTTCCTGGCGCTTGGCGGCCGAGACGCCCTTGGCTTCCACCATCACGTTCGGCAGCACATAGGCTGGGCTTGGAACGGTGATCTGATAGCCGGGATTATGCGCGGCGAAATAGAGCGCGGCGGAGGATTGCACGATGGCCAGGCTGATCGCCTGCGCCTTCAGTGCCGCCAGGGTGGCGCCGTTATCGTCGAACATATGCAGCCCGTTGGCCTTCAGCGCCTCGACATAAGCCTGCCCCTCCGGCCAGCCGCCGGCATGGGCGAGCATGCCCGCCAGCATCGGGTAGGTGGGGCCGGAAATCGAAGGATCGTTCATCCCGACCAGCCCCTGATAGGGCGCGTTGCGCAGCGCGTCCCAGCCGGTGGGCGGGCTCGCCAGCCGCGCCGGGGCGGAGATGAACACGCCCGCCAGGGTGAAGCCGGTGGGCGCAAAAGCACCATCGGCGGAAAGCAGGCTCTGGCCGGTGGCGGTGAGCTTGGAAGGGGCCGGCATGCCATGCGCCAGCAGGCCTTTCTCATCCAACGCGGCGGCGGCGGTGGCGCCGTCGAACCAGCCGATATCCCAATCCGGATGCCCGCCCTGCGCCACGATGCGCGCCAGCAGGCTGCCGGTGGAAAGCCTGATGGCGCTGACCTTGATGCCGGTCTCCTTGGTGAAGGCGGCGGCGACGGCGGGGCCGTAATCCAGCCCGCTATAGAGCACCAGACCAGGGCTGGAGGACGGCCATAGCAGCACACCGGCGATCACCAGGATGATGGCGGCAAAGCCAGCCGCGATAAGCTTGCGCATGGGAGGGGGCTACCTTGAGAGAAACAATCCGTCCGGTCAGTCGGCGTCGAAATCCTGACTGGCGCCGGGGCGGAAGATCACGACCACGGTGACGTCATAGACCCGGCCGGAAAAGCCCGCGGGCGGCGGCGGATAATGCGCGATGCGGGCGGCCTGCAGGGCCGCCTGGTCGAGCAGCGGAAAGCCGCTGGAATGTGCCAGGGCGATGTCACTCACCACACCGTTGCGATAGGTGAAGGTGATCTCGGGCGTGCCGCCTTCACGCGCCATCTGCGCGGCCTGCGGATAGACGCGGTTGGCCACCCCCTGAACGGCATTGCGCATCGCCAGGCGGAAGGCGTCCACCTCACCCTGGGACGGGGCGGGCGG
>NZ_JH976210.1:155504-165488 GCF_000306035.1 Acidocella sp. MX-AZ02 | reverse complement strand
AGGTAGACGATATATTTGATGGACATGAAAAATTCTCCTTCTGCAGCGGCCGATACAACAAAGGCGATGCCAGGAAGTGTGACAAATTGGAGTCAAAACGGCGAAAAGCCCGCCGCCGCGCGGCGGGCTTCCCAGGGGAAACAATTTTAAAGCGAGGAGCCGAACCCAACCGGCACGCTCACCGAGGCGAAGGCCGAGAAGCCGGTCAGGCGCAGATAGAGCAGGTCGCCAGCGCCATTGGTGCCGTTATCGAAGATGATCTGCTTCTGGTTGGTGATGTTATCCAGGTTCAGCTTCACCTTGATCGGGTCCTTGTGGGGATTGTCGTGGTTGAAGGTGTAGCCCAGCGCGACATTCACGACATTGTACGGATCATACCAGCCGCCCGGGGACTTGCCGCCGCCGGCACTGCCCTCGGCCTGGCCGTTGGCGATGTTGGTGCCGTTATTGCCGCTATATTCGCCGCCGGTCCACTGGTCGAGCACCGAGGCGTAGATGCCGTTATGCTCGTAGATCACGCCGAAATTCGCGGTGCCTTGCGGCGCCTGGGTGATCTTCACCTCGCTCGAGGTCTTGAAGGCCTGGTTGTAGCCGGCATTGCCGAACAGCGTGATGCCATTGTCAAAACTGTAGGCCAGCTCGCCTTCGATGCCGCGATAGATCACGCCGCCCTGGTTATAATAATACTTCTGCTTGTTGATCGTCCGCGAGGCGATGTAGTTCTGGAAGTGGATATTATAGATATCCCCGCCAACCGCCCAATGCGCGTCCTGATAGGCCAGGCCGGTCTGGAAATTGATGGTGCTTTCCGGCTTCACGCTCTCGGTGGTCAGCGCCGTGGTGTAGAAGGTGTTCAGGTTCGGCGCCAGGAAGCCTTCCGCGCCCTGCACATAGCCGGTCAGGTTCGGCGAGAAGGCGTATTTCGCATCGAAGGAGGGCAGCAGCTTCGTGTAATCATGCGTGTAGCCGGTCGGCAGCTCGGTCTTCTGGTTCACCTGCGCGTTCAGCGCGCGGCGGAAATAGGCCCATTTCAGGCCGCCGGTGAGGGTCAGCTTATCGGTGACATGCCAATCCACCTGGCCGTAAGGCTGGAAGGTGTAGAGCTGGTTATGCTGCAGCCGCTCGATCGACCCATTGGCATTGTCATAACCGGGCAACTGCGCGCCAGTGGTGGTGTTGATGCCCTTGCCGCCATTGCTGTCCAGCGGATCGTAATTGACCGCGTTGGCGTTGGTCAGCGAGACATTCTGCACGAAGCGGCTATTCACCTGATGATCGAACCAGAAGCCGGTCTTGATGTCGCCCCAGCCAAAATCCTTCTGCAGGCGCTGGATGGTGCCGACGGAGCGGTAATCCATCATGAAGGTCTGGCCCGGAATCCCGGCCACCGCGGCACCGCCGGGGGTCAGCACCACCTCGTTGGGCACGGCGCCGGCGGAGACCGCCTGGGTAACGCCGTCGGCATTGGTGTCGTTGGTGTCGTCGCCGTTCAGGTCGTGATGGTAATAGGCGTAGGTGTAGATCTTGCCGTCATACAGGAAGCCGTCACCCAGCGCGGATTGCAGGTCGGCATATTCCATATCGGTGGTGATATGGTCGTTATTGAAGCGGTAATAGTTCTGCGAATTCGGATTGCCGCTGAGATTATAGTTCCAGCCCTGGGTCGCCATCTGCGAGAGCGTCGCGCCATAGACCGGGTTCTGATAGAGCTGGTTATGGTCGGCCATCAGGGTCAGGGTGGTGCGCGGGCTCAGCGGAATCACCACCTTGCCGAAGAAATTCGTGCGCTGCTGACCGGAATAGCTCAGCGCGCCATCGCTCTGCATATGCTCGGCCTCGAACACCGCCGAGGCGCCGTTGAGCGAGGAGATCGCGCCGGTATCCAGGCGCACGCTGTTATCGGAGGTGTTGTAGCTGCCATAGGAGCTGTTCAGCGTCGCGGTCGGCGTCGGCAGCGGGTTGATCGTGCGCAGCGAGATGGTGCCGCCGAAGGTGGCATCGCCCACCGTCTCCGCCTGGCCCGGGCCACGATCGACGATGGTCTGGCCGATCAGCGAATTGGTGAAGAAGGAGGTGGAGTGGTGGGTAAAGTCGTTGGAATCGCCGAAGGGGATGCCATCGAACGTGACGTTGTACTCACCATCCTGGAAGCCGCGGATGGTCGGGCCGGAGGTCTCGGAGAGGCCGGGACCGTTCGGATTGATGTTGCTGACGGAGGGCGTCAGCCGGGCGATGTCCGCGTAGCTCTCGGTGCCGGTGAGCAGATTATCCACCGTGTGCTTATCCACCAGCGAGGTCGGCTGGGTGGAGTTCAGCGGCGCCTTGGAGGGCGACTGATAGGGGGCCGTGCCCTTGGTGTTGACCAGATTGGCGGGATTGTCGGTGCCGGTGGCGAGCACCGAGCCGAGATCCAGATTGACCGGCGTGTTGGCGCTCTGCGCCATCGCACCCGGCGCGATCATTGCGCTTGCGGCAAGACCGATATAGAGGCTGCGCATGGAACAAAAGCCGCGCAGCGCCACGCGCGCCCGCGATCCCCAGAAGACAGACATCACAGAAACCTTCCTGTTGATTTTGATGTAGCGGCTACTACTAAATTTATCTGTTTGGTTGTTTTACTACTTCGTGATTCTTTTATTGCAGTTCAGCGACTCTTCAGCCGGTCGGCGCGCAGCCGCTCGCGCTGGTCGGTGAGCCGGAATATCGCGGCATAGACGGCGGTGAACGCCCCCAGGCAATTGCCGCCGACGATCAGGAACATCAGCAGAATCTGGTATTTCGCCGCGGAAATCGGGTCCATGCCGGCGAGCAGCTGGCCGGTCATGATGCCGGGCAGGGTGATGATGCCGGCGGCACTCATCACATTGATGGTGGGAATCAGCGCGGTGCGGATGGCGCGGCTGGAGGCCGCGTGCAGCGCCACGAACCGCCCCTCCCCCAGCGCCAGCCGGGCCTCGATGGAGGCGCGCTCGCGCCCCACCGTGCCGTAGAAACTGTTCAGCGCCAGCGACACCGCATTCATCACATTGCCCAGCAAAATGCCGATCAACGGCAAGGCCTCGCGCGCCGCATACCAGGGCGTGGGCCGCAGCGCGGTGGTGAGCGCCAGCACCGCGATGATCATCGAGGAGATGCCGATGGCGGTGCCGGTGGTGAGATATTGCCAGGGGCCGGGCATCCGGTAATCCTGCCGCGCCCCCACCTCGTAACTGGCGGCCGAGGCCATCACCAGCGCCGCCAGCAAGGTCAGCCAGGGGTTGGAGCGCTCGAACAGCAGCCGCAGCACGAAGCCGACCAGCATCAGCTGCACCACCATGCGCAGCGCCGCGATCAGCAAGGCGCGATGCACCCGCAAGGCGAGCAGCAGCGACAGCAGGGCGCAGATCAGGATCAGGCCGGAGGTGATGGCGAGGCTGGCCGGGGTCAGGTCGATCGGGTTCATAACGGGCGCTCGCACAGGCCGGTATTGCTCATCTCATAGCGCCGATGCGCGATGCGCCCCGCCTGCGCCTCATTATGCGTCACCACCAGCAGCCCCATGCCGCTGGCTGTCAGCTCAGCGAACAAGGCTTCCATCTTCAGCGCCGTGGCCTCATCCAGCGCCGAGGAGGGCTCATCGAGCAGCAGCACCCGGGGCTGGCGGATGATGGCGCGGATCAGCGCCATGCGCTGGCGCTCGCCGGTGGAAAGCTGGGTAACCGGCGCCTCCAGCAGCGCCTCGGCCAGGCCCAGGCGCGGCAGCAGCGCCAGGGCGGCCTCACGCGGGGCCATGTGCGCGCTCACCCGCTCCGCCCACCAGCCGGGCTCCGCCGGATTGTACATCACCTGGCGGCGCCAATGCGGGGCGGGCATCACCTCGCGGCTGACACCATCCAGGCTGAGCTGGCCCTCATTCGGGTCCAGATCCGCGATCATGCGCAAAAGCAGGCTCTTGCCGATCCCCGAGGCGCCCGAGATCACCACGCATTCGCCCCGCGCCAGGGTGAGCGCAAATGGCCCGCCGGCCAGGCCACGCAGCCCGTTGACGGCAAGCAAGGGGCCGCTCATGCCACGCCCGCTGACAAGGGCTGAGACGGAACTGTCACAGGCGAAAGGCTGGAAACAGGCCGGAAGATCAGGTAGGACATTCAGTAGCATTTGCTACATAACCACCACCCGCCTTGCAACCACTACAGAATTGACGTTTTGATGAAAGCCTCCCGCCCCCCCCCGACATCCGCCCTAAACGCTCTGCCGGCCAATGATTTTTCCTCGAAGCTCGCCGCGCACGAGGCTGCCATGCCGCCCGCGATGCAACGCGTGGCCCACTACCTTGACCGCAACAAGGTCGCGGTCCTTGCCCATTCGGCGGCGGAGCTGGCGGCGATGATCGGCACCTCGGACGCCAGCGTCATCCGCACCGTGCAGGCGCTGGGCTTTCAGGGCATGGCGGAGCTGCGCCAGAGCATCGCCGCCGCCATCGGCAAATCCGCCGCCCCTTTGCAGCATATGCGCCAGACCTTCGAGGATCTGGAGGGCAAGGGCTCCTCGGCCGCGGATCTGGTCATCGACACCCATATGGAATCACTGGCGCAGCTGCAGGAACCGGCGGCGCGCGCGGAAATCCATGAGGCGATCGCGCTGCTGGGCGGGGTAGCGCGGATTGTCATCTATGCTGCCGGCCCGTCACGCCTGCTGGCGGAGTATCTGCGCCTGCTGATGGGCCGCCATGGCCAGGCCTGCAAGACCATCGGCCAGGGCGGGCTCGGCCTGGCCGATGAGCTGCTGGATCTTTCGGAACAGGACGGGCTGCTGATCCTCTCTTACGGCAAGCCCTATAAGGAAGTGTTGCTGGCGGCGAGCGAGGCGAACAAGGCGGGTGCCAAGATCGTGCTGGTGACCGACACCCCCAACACCAAACTGGCGAAGTTGGCGCAAGGGCTGATCACCGCCCGGCGCGGCCGCACCGAGCGGGTGGCGCTGCACGGCGCCACGCTGATCATTCTGGAAGCCTTGGTGATGGGGCTGGCGATTGCCAACCAGAACCGCACCATCCGGACGCTCGCCCGGCTTGGCACGCTGCGCGACGCGCTGGGGTAGAATTTTTGGTGCCGCTTTTTTTCAAAAGCGGCACCTGGAACAAAAGCTTTACGACGCCGGCTTGTAGACCAGCAGCCGCAGCGTCCCCGGCTCGAAATTATAGCGCGGCGCGAAGCCGGGATGTTTCACCTTGCCCTTGCCCTGCGGCGTGGCGGTCACCAGGAACACATCGCCATTCGCCTCATCCAGCGCCATCGTCCGCGCGCCGATCTGCGTCTTTACCGGCGCCAGCGCCTGGTAATGGTCGGCGTCGATCTCACGGATGACGGAGAGCGTGCCGGTGCTGTTGGCGCTGAACACCAGGTGCCGCTTGGCATCGAAGGCGGCGCTGTCTGAACCTTTGCCGATATTCAGCAGCGCCACCATGGCGCCGGTCTTGGCGTTCACAACCGCCAGCTTGCCGTTCTGGCAGCTGGCGAAAACCCGCATCGTGGCGGTATCCATCGCCATGCCGGTCGGCGCCGCGCAACCGGGCAGCGCGTCGCTGGTGACGAGTTTTTTCGCCTCGGTATCGACCACCGCGATCTGGTTCTTGTCATTCAGCGCCACGTAAAGCCGGCCCTGCCCATCGGCCACCAGATATTCCGGCTTGCCGGGCAGATCGATCTTGGTCTCCTGATCGGTGGCCGGGTCGAGCGCCAGCACCGCCTGGGAATCGCCCGCCGCAACGAAAATATCATGGCTGGCGGCGTCGAACACCATCCCGTCAGTATCCTCAAGCGACGGCAGCGTCTTCATAACCTTCAGCGTCGCCGGATCGAATTCTGACAGCGTCCTGGTGCCGGAGCTGTCGGTATAGCCGTCGCCGGTGGCGGGGTCGAAGGCGATGCCATGGGTATCGTCCAGCCCGGTCACGTTCCCCTGCACCTTGCCGGAGGCCATGTCCACCACGCTCACCGCCTTGCCATGGGCGATGAAAAGCTGCCCGGTGGCCGCGTGATAATGCAGATAATCCCAATGTGCGGCGCCACCGAGCGGAATGCTCTGCGCCAGGCTGTAGGCGGGCGCGGCGGCATGGGCGATGGGCGCGCAGGCGGTCGAGAGGCACAGCGCCGCAAATCCGGCTTGCCAAAGATGTCGCATATCAAATCCTTTTGAGCGATGGAGAAATGAGCGCGCTATCTGTTTATCTTGAGGCTGGGGCGTCACGATCAACAGATGAGAAGGCTCGCCAAAGAAAAGCCAGAGCGGGCGGCTGTAAACCCATCTCGCTCTAATTTCATGGTTCTGAAATAAGTAGATTTCAGAACCACGATACGAGAGCAATATATGTTTATCCTGACGCGCCAGCATCAAGCTAAACACATATTGCTCTAGGCGCGGGCCTTGGTGAGTTTCAGCAGCAGCACTGGCAGCGCCAGCAGCACCAAGGGAAACTGCACCAGCAGCCCGGCGATGATGGCAATCGCCAGCGGCTGCTGCATCCCCGCCCCCTGGCCGAGATCCAGCGCCAGCGGCAGCAGCGTCAGAATCGCCGCCAGCGTCGTCATCGCGATCGGCCGCAGCCGGTTTGCCGCCGCCGTGGCGAAGGCCTCGCGGGGCGGCAGCGTCTCCAGCAGATGCTGCGCCTCGGAGACGAAGAAGATCGCCATCTCGGTGGCGATACCGACGATCATCACCATGCCCATCATCGCGGTGATGTTCAGCGGCACGCCGGTGAGGAACAGCCCGGTGAACACCGCGGTGGTGGAGAGCAGCGAGGTGCAGATGATCGCCGCCACCCAGGCGAAGCGCTCATAGAGCAGCAGCAGCAGCACGAACTCCGCCAGCAAGGCGGCGATGAACACCCGCACCAGACCGGCAAAGGCGATCTGCTGCTGCTTGTAGAGCCCGCCCAGCGTGTAGGTTACGCCGTTGCCGAGAATACCAGGCTGGGCCAGCGCCTTTTTCACTTCGGCGATGCCGGCGCCGAGCCCGGTGCCGTTGAGCCGGGCGGTGACATCCACCACCTGCTGCAAATCCTCGCGGGTGATCTCCGGCTGGCCGGAGGCGATGGAGAAGCTGGCGATGCTGGAGAGCGGCACCAGCGCGCCGGCCGGCGTCGGGATCGGCAATTGCCCCAGCTGCGTGGTGTTCAACCCCGCCGCGCCTTGCGCGCGCACGCGGATGCCGGTGAGCTGGTTGTTGCCCTCGAAGGTCGCGGCCACCGTGCCTGCCATCGCGGTCTGCAGAATCGCGGCGACCTTGCTTGGATCGAGCCCCAGAGCCGCAGCGCGGGCCTGGTTGACATGGATCTCGATGGCATCGCCCGCCGGGACCACGCCGTCATCGATGGAATCCACCCCCTGGATCTTGCCCAAAGCCGCCGCCACGCGCTGCGCCGCGCCTTCCAGCGCCGCCGGATCGGCCGCGGCGAGGCGCACATCGATCGGCTGCGGCGTGCCGGTCATGTCGCCCAGCTCGTCGGACATCAGCTGATGCGGATCGATCTGCACGCCCGGCACCTTCGCCGTCACCTCATTGGCGATGCGGTTCATCACCACATCGATATTGGCGCGCTGGCTGAGCGGGGTGAGGCGAATGACGAAATCGCCCTTGTTGGATTCCGCGAGATCGCCGCCAAACCCGGCGCCGGCGCGCATCGAATAGCTGGCGACGGCGGGGTCCTTGTGCAGGATCGCCTCGATCTCGCGCATCTCGCGCTCGGTCTCGGCCAGCGAGGTGCCGGGGGCGGTGAGATAATCCATCACGAACCCGCCTTCATCGAGCGAGGGCATGAAGCCGGTCTGCACGTGGCTGTAGGAGAGATAGCCCACCACCACCAGCCCCAGCACCGGCAAGGCGAGCAGGACCGGCCGGGTGAGGAAGCGGTTCAGCAGCCGCTCATGCGTGCGCCCGAGCCAGCCCTGGCCATTCTGGCCGGGGTCGGTCCAGCGGTCGAAATCCACCAGGGTCGCGGCCAGCAGCGGCACCACCAAAGCGGTGAGCAGCCAGGAGGCGAGCAGCGTGGAGGCCACGGTGATCGACAGCGCCTTGAAGAAGGCGCCGGTGACGCCGGAGAGAAAGGCCAGCGGCACGAAGACGATCAGCGTCGCCGCGGAGGAGCCGGTCAGCGGCCGCAAAAATGCGCTCCCCGCCTGCAACACCCAGAACCGCCCGGCGCCGCGCGCGGGATGGCCGCTGCGATGCGCGATGAACTCGATCATCACGATCACATCGTCGATCACCAGCCCGACCGAGGCCGCCAGACCGCCCAGCGTCATGATGTTGAAGCTGAGCCCGGCCATCGAGAGCACCATCACCGCCGCCGCCAGCGAGGCCGGCACGATGGTGATGGCCAGCAGCGTGATCCGGCCATTGCGCAGGAACAGATACAGCACCCCGGCGGCCAGCACGATGCCGATCAGGATCGCATCGCGCACGGAGCCTGCCGCGGCCAGCACCAGCGTGCTCTGGTCGTACCATTTGCTCACACTGACACCGGGCGGAATCTGCCCCTTGAACCCGGCCAGCGCCTTATCGACGGCCTTGGCGGTGGCGACCATGTCCGAGCCGGTCTGTTGGTAGAGCAGCAAGGTCACCGCCTGTTTGCCGTCGGCATCGACGCCGAGGAATTGCGGCACCACGCCCTGGCTCACCTGCGCCACGTCCCCCACATGCAGCACCCCGCCAGGGCCGGCGCGCAGCACGATATTCTTCACATCCCGCACGCCGCTGACGCTGTTATTGGTGAGCAGCAGATAGAGCAGCTGATGATCCTCGATCCGCCCGACCGATTGCAGGCTGGCCGCACCCGAGATCGCATTGACCAGATCGGTGAGGGTGAGATGCGCCGCCGCCAGCCGCGCCGGATCAGCCGAGACCTCGACCTCGCCGGTATCGCCGCCCTGGACCTGGACATGGGCGATGCCCTTCACCCCGGAGAGCAGCGGCACCAGCTGGTATTTCGCGAGGTTGCGCATTTTCACCAGGCCGACGCTGGGGGAGGTCAGCGCATAGGCCATGAACGGAAACACGTTCGGCAGCATCTGCAGAACATTGTAGCTCACCCCTGGCGGCAGGCTGGGCACGGTCTGCGCCAGGGCCGCGTTCACCCCCAGCATCGCGGTGGGCATGTTGGTGCCCCAGGCGAAATCCACCGTCAGCATCGCCGAGCCGCGCGAGGTGACGGATTTCACGTTGACCACGCCGGGCACCGCGCGCACCGCCTGCTCCACCGGTTGCGTCACCGCCAGCACCATCTGCGAGGCCGCCTGGCTGCCGGTATCGACAGTGACGCGCACGCGCGGGAAAGAGGCGTCGGGATACAGCCCGATCGGCAAGGAGATGGCGGCGCTCAGCCCGGCCAGCGCCAAGGCGGCGGCCAAAGTGAGAACGAAACGGCGATGCCGGTCCAGCCAGGCGCTGAACTTCACGAGCCAGCCCCCTGGGTGGCGGTCTGCATGCCGTCACTGAGCTGGTAGGCGCCCTGGGTGGCGATCTTCCAGGCGGGATTCAGCCCCTTGGCCGCCAGCACGCTGGTCCGGGCCCCCTGCTGCAGCAGCTCGACATCCGCCCGATGCGCGATCCCCTTGGCATCGAGCTGATACACATACAGCCCTTTCTCATCGCGCAGCACGGCCTCGTTGGGCACCTGCACGCCCTCCAGCTGCCCCGCCTGGATCTGCACCCGCACCGGTGCGCCCAGCGTCACCGGGGCGGCGGGGCGCAGCGTCACGTCGATCAGCCCGGTCTGCGCATCCAACCCGCCGGCAATGCCAACCACACGGGCGGCCACCGGGGCGCCGCCATTCAGCTTCGTCAGCGTCGCGTCATCGCCGGGCTGCAGCTGGGCGGCCTGGCTCTGCTCGAGTCCGATCTGCGCCACCAGCCCGCTTTGCGGCACGGATTTCACCAGCACGCTGCCCGCCGGCAGGCTGCCGCCCGGGGTGGCCGGCAGCGCGGTGATCAGGCCTGCCGCCGGGG
>NZ_JH976210.1:146895-155404 GCF_000306035.1 Acidocella sp. MX-AZ02 | reverse complement strand
TCCTGCGCCTTGGCCAGATTGGCGGCCTCGACCAGGTCCGGCCCCAGCTGGGCCAGCCCCTGGCCTTGCTGCACCGCCTCATTCGGCACCACCTGATAGCTCACCAGCACCCCGGCCGCCTTCAGCGCCAGGCTCTGCTCCGCCGTGCCGGCGATGATGCTGCCCGGCGCGTCGATCAGGCGCGGCAGGCTCTGGCTGCGAACCGCAACCGTGCTCACCGTGGCGACCGGGGTGGGGGTATTATCCGCCGGCGCGGCGGGGCTCAGAGCATACCAGGCCCCGAGCCCGGCAACGAGGATGACGGCGGCAATCAGATAGATCGGTTTCATGATGCGGGATGTTCCGTAAGCGGCTGCGTCAGGCCAAAGCCGAGCAGCGTGGCCAAAGAGAGTTCAGCGGTTTGCAACTGGGCGCGCAACGCGATGGCGCTGCGCTGCCGTTCCCCGGCCACAGCGGCGAGATTGGCGAACACCGGCCCGGCCAGCTGCCCGGCCTGGTAGAGGGACTGTGCCGAATCCGCCATCGCCCGGGCCTGCGCCGCCTGGGTTTGCGCGGTCCGCAGCTCGCTCTGCAGCAGCGCGATCTGGGCCGGCAGCGCGGCGGCGGCCCCGGCGGCATTGTCCAGCGCGCTCTGATATTGCGCCCGCAGCGCCGCCCTTGACGCCTCCGCCGCCTTGATCGCCGGACGGTTGCGGTTGAACAGCGGCAAGGTCAGGGTGAATTGCGGCCCGAAGCTCCAGACATTGGAGGTATCGCGCCCGCCCGCCCCGCCCAGGCTGAGCGGCAGGAACTGGCTGAGAATGGCGGCGCGCAATTTCTGGTCCGCCTGTTCATAGCCATAGCGCAAGGCCAGCAGATCCGGCCGGCGCTGCGCCAGGCTGGCCAGTGCCGCCTGCACCGCCGCCGGAGACGGGGCGACGATGGCGGGGGCGGCGATGGCAACCGGCGTATGCGGCTGCAGCCCCAGCAGCGCATCCAGCGCCACCTCATCCTGCTGCGCCGCCTGGGCGGTGGTGTTTTCGCTGGATTGCACACTCGCCAGCGCGCTCAGCGCCGTCACCCCCTCATTGCTGGTGAGGTTGCCGGCGGTGATCTGGGTTTGCGTCTCGCTGTTGATCCGGCTCAGCAGCGCATCGTCCTGGCGCAGGCTGGCCAGCGTCTCACGGTCGCCCGCCAGCGTCACCGCCAGCTGCTCCGCCTTCGCCGCCACCTGCCATTCCTGCCAGAGAATATCCTCATTCGTCTGTTTCAGCCCGGCGCGGGCGGCCGCCCGGTCGGCCGGGCCGGTGATCAGCGCGCCGAGATCCTGGGTGAAGGCGCCGGTCAGCGCCGGCATGCTGCCTGGCCCGCTGAGCAGGGCCGCGAACCCGCCAGTGATGCTGGGATCAGGCGGCGTCCCGGCGGCCAGCAGATTGGCCTCGCTGATCCCGCGCTGGGCCCGGGCGGCGACCAGATCCGGGTCGTTCAGCACCGCCAGCTTGGCCAGGGTTTGCGGGCTGAGCGCCCCGCTCACATCCAGCGCCGTGCCATCCGGCAGGCGGGTCCGCAGCCCGCTCACCCCGGCCCGCAGGTCCGGCGCGGCGGGCAGCGGGGCGGCATGATAGCTGGCGCACTGGGACAGGCCCAAAGCGAGCGGCAGGCACAGATAGTTCAGCAAACGGGGCTTCATGACCGCGCTCATAACCATGTCAATTTGTCCGCCGTCTATCGCCAACTATGCAGGAATTTAATTTTTGCCTTGGCCCCCGGCCGAATTGCCAGCCAGCCCCGCGCGCGGCAGGCTGGGCGGCATGAAACTCCTGCTGATCGAGGATGACGCCCAGGCGGCGGCCAATCTGCGCGCCGGGCTGGCGCCGGAGGGCCACGAGATCGAACTGGCCGCCGATGGCCGGGCCGGACTGCTCGCCGCCGCCGCCGGCAGTTTCGATGTGCTGATCATCGACCGCATGCTCCCCGGGCTGGACGGGCTGGCCCTGCTGCAGACGCTGCGCGGGGCCGGCATCCACACCCCGGCTTTGTTTCTCACCGCCCTTGGCGGGCTGGATGACCGGCTGGAGGGGCTGCGCGCCGGCGGCGATGACTATATGGTCAAACCCTACGCCCTGCCGGAGCTGTCCGCCCGCCTCGGCGCGCTGGCCCGCCGCGCCCGCGCCCCTGCCCCCGCCACAAGGCTGCAAATCGCGGATCTGGAGCTGGAGCGCACCACCCGCAGCGTCTGGCGGGCCGGGCAGCGGATCACGCTGAAGCCGCGCGAATATGAGGTGCTGGAATATCTGTTCCGGCATCGCGGCCAGGTGGTCACCAAAACCATGCTGCTGGAGGATGTCTGGGGCTTTCACTTCACCCCGCAGACCAGCATCGTCGAGGCGCAGATCAGCCGGCTGCGCGGCAAGATCGACCAGGGATTCTCGCCGCCTTTGATCCATACCTATCGCGGCGCCGGGTACAGGCTGGATGTGGCTTAACCGGGTCTGGCGGGTTCCGGGGATCAGGCTCGCCTGGGGCGTGGTGCTGGTCTGCCTGGCCGGGGCGCTGCTGGTGTTCGCCATCGTCCACCACGCCACCGAATCCAGCTGGCGCGACCAGATCGATGCGCGCGTCGCCGCCGCGCAAGCCGACATCTCTGCCGACATCGCCGCCAATCAGCTCGGCGTGGCCTGGAATGTCCGCGCCACGCTGGCCGAGGGCAGCGGCCTGCTTTATGCCGCGCTGGCGCCGGACGGCACCTGGCTGGCCGGCAATTTCCGCCCCGCCCCCGAAGTGGCGGCACACTGGACCGGGCCGAAGACGCTGCGCGGCGCGCCGGATCTCGGCCTGCCGCCGCATGTTCTGGCGATCCGCGGCACCGTGCTGAACCTGCCGCATGGCGAGCGCCTGTTCATCGCCGCCGACGCCAGCGCGCTGATGACGCTGAAAAGCCTGATCGCCCGCTCCTTCCTCGGCGTGTTCGGCACCATCATGGCGCTGGGGCTGATCATCAGCCTGCTGATCGGCCGGGCCACCACCCGCCGGCTCGATGGCTTCACCCGCACCCTGCACGATATCGTCGCCGGCGATCTCACCCAGCGCATCGCGCTGAGCCGGCATGAGGATGAATTCGACCGGCTGGCCAGGGAGGTGAACCAGGCGTTGGCGCGCATCCAGCAGCTGATGGAAAATCTGCGCCAGGTCACCAACGATATCAGCCATGATCTGCGCTCGCCTCTGGCGCGGCTGCGCGAGCATCTCGAACTTTCGCGCGCGCAGATGCAGGATGAGCGCTTCCGCGCCGTGTGCGATGAGGCGATCGCCCAGCTCGACCAGGCGCTGGCGATTTTCTCGGCCTTGCTGCGCCTGGCGGAAATCGAAGCCGGGGCGCGGCGGGCGCGGTTTCAAACGCTGGCGCTGACGTCTTTGCTGGAAACGCTCGTCGAAAGCTATGAGCCCGCCATGGCGGATGGCGGGCTGGCGCTGGAGGCACAGATCGAGCCGGGGCTGCAGCTGCTCGGCGACCGCGATCTGATCAACCAGGCCATCGCCAATCTTCTCGACAATATCCTGATCCATGCCGCCGGCGCGAAGACGGCGCGGCTCTCGGCACAGCGCCGCGACGGGCGGATCGACATCACCCTCAGCGATGATGGCCAGGGCATCCCGGCCGCGCAACGCGAGCGGGTGATGCTGCGCTTCGTCCAGCTCGACCCGACCCGGCAAGCCGGCGGCTATGGCCTCGGCCTGCCTCTGGTCAATGCGGTGGTGGCGTTGCATGGCGGCACGATGATGGTCGGGGCATCGGATGCCGGGGGCGTGAGGGTGAAGCTGAGCCTTCCCGGCGCTTAAAGACGTTTCAAGCCAACAGGTTGAAAAATTTATAAAAGTTTTTGGGGGTATGGGGGCTTTTTACAAAAAGCCCCCATGTCTCCTCACCGCTTTTTAAGAGGCGGCACCGAAAATTTTTTCGATTATGTCATTCAGCCAGGCGATGCGTCACCTGGCCGTCGCTCAATGTCAGCCGAAACGGCGCCGTCCCCAGCTCATCGACACCGGCATTGAGCGGATCGACCGAAAATCCGGTCAGATCCGCGTCATAGCCCGGCAGCACCGCGCCCAGCCTGGTCTCCTCCTGCACCACATAGGCGGTATGGCGGGTCAAACCGGCCAGCGCCGCGGCGCGCGAGAGGGTTTGCTCCGCGCCCACCGGCGCCAGCGCCCGCCCCGGCAGGCGGCGCGCCACCGCGCAGGCCAGGATCTCACGCGCATCATAGGGGGCGATCGGCCAATCAGAGCCGAGCACCAGGGGCACACCGGTCGCGGCGATGTCGGCGGTGCGCCATCCGCGCGCCGCGCGCACCGGCCCCAGACGCTGCGACCACGGATCGCTCAGATCAGCGCTGGCATAGCGCACCGCGTGGGAAGGCTGCATCGAGGGCAACACCTGCAACGAAGCGAACCGGCCGATATCCTCATCCGGCAGGGTTTCGATATGCTCCACCCGGTGGCGCGCCGCCGCGCGGATCGGGGGCGGCAGGCTGGCCAGCGTATCCAGCACATGCCGCACCGCCTTGTCGCCGATCGCATGGGTGGCGGTATGCACCCCCCGCTCGCCGAAAAACCGCACCGCCTCGCTATAAGCCTCCGGGGAGGGCCAATGCGGCCCGGTGGAGCCGCCCTGCGTGTCCGGCTCATGCAGCCAGGCGGTGCCGGCATCGATGGTGCCGTCGATGAAGAATTTCGCCCCGCAGACCCGCCAGAGCCGGCCGGCGCGGCTCTGCAAGGCCAGAACCGCCTCCAGCTCCGCGCGCGTGGCGCCGGGATTCACCCAGGGCAGAATATGAAAGCGCAAGGGCAGCTTGGCTTGCGCCTCCAGTGCGGCAAAACAATCCAGGCTGTCGCCATTGGCGTCCATCACATGCATGCCGGTCAGGCCGGCGGCGGCCATCCGCTCGAACAAGGCGCGCATCGAGGCCAGGCGTGCCGCCTGCTCCAGGCGCGGCAGCACGGCGCGGACCAGCTCCACCGCCTCCGTCTCCAGCAAGGTGCCGGTGGGGCGGCCCGCCGCATCGCAGAGAATATCCGCCCCGCTGGCAAAGCCGCGCGGCCCGGTGATGCCGGCCCGGGCCAGCGCCGCGCGGCTGACCATGGCGCCATGATAATCGAAGAACAGCAGAAACACCGGCCGGCCGCCGGCCGCCGCCTCCAGCTCGTCCGCCGGATGGCCGGCTTGCGCCAGCAGCGAGGGGTCCAGCCCGTGGCCCTGCAGCCAGGCATCCGGCGGCAGGGCGGAAGCGGCTTGCGCCAGGGCGGCGCGCAGCTGCCCCATATCGCGCACCTCGGCCAGATCCAGCCCGATCTGCAGATCATGCCCCTGGATCGGGTGGGCATGGCCATCGACCAGGCCGGGGGTCAGATAGCCGCCGGCCAGATCGATCGTCTCGGTCCCCGGGCCGCGCCAGGCCGCCATCTCCGCCGCCCGCCCGAGCGCGCAAATCTTGCCGCCGGCCAGCGCCAGGCAATCCGCATCCTCGCGCCAGCCCAGCCCATCGGGGCGCAATATGTGGCTATTACGAATTATGATATCCGCGAAGCTGGTCATTACGCTTCATCCTCCGGGACGACATAGCCAAGCCGGTCGATCGCAGTTCCCCGCGTGGCTAATTTGTAGATTGTGGCGGCGAGCGCGAGCACGAAAATGCCGCCGATATAAATCCAGAACCGGTTGGCCGGCGGCGGTTGATAGGGCGAGACCGCCTGGTAGAGCCCGTTGCCGATGGTGACGACGCCGATCAGGGCCGGCAGGACATGCCGGAACAGCCCAAACCGCGTCCGGTCCGTCCGCCAGATGAACACGGGGCAGAGCAAGGCCATCAGGAAATAACCAACCGTGATCGGCGCGGCGCCGATGCCGGCCAGATAGCCGGTGCCGGTGACCGCATCGCCGTTGAACAGGAAATAGGCGGCGATCACGAAAAAGCCGATCAGCAGGTTCCAGATCAAAACCGACATCACGGGGACGCGGGAGATGGCGCTCACCCGCGCGAAGGGGGCTGGCAGCAAGCCGCCACGCGCGGCGGCATAGGTCCAGCGGGAAACCGCCGTCACCGCCGCGATATAGGAGCCGATGGCGCTGGTCAGGCCGATGAACACCATCACCCAATGGAACCAGGGCATGTAATGGTCGGTGAGCTCAATGAAGGGCGCCGCATTGGTGGGGTCGGCAAGGCGGGTCATGCCGGGGCCGGCCCCATGCCAGGCGGCATAGCCGGACACCGCCGCCCAGGTGACCAGAATATACAGCACGCCGATCATGGCGATGGAGCCGATCACCGCGATCGGCACGTTGCGGCGCGGATGGCGCAGCTCCTCGCCCAGGCTGCCGGAATTCTCCCAGCCGACATAGCTGAACAAGGCGGCGGTGAAGACGATGCCGTTGAGCCCGGCGAACCCGCCCGGCATGCCCCCCGCCGGATGCAATGGCGCGGCCAGGGCCGGACCGGACTGCGCCAGCACGACGATGGAAAACAGCACCAGCCCCACCGCCTCGACCAGGAACAGCACGAAGGCGACATGGGTTGAGGCGGCGATGCCGCGCAGCAAGACCGGCACGCTGAGGACGATCCCCGCCAGGGCGATGATCAGCCACCAGATGTTCGGCAAACCCAGCGCCGTCTGCACCCAGGAGCCCAGAAATACCGAGACCGAGGCCAGGGTGATCGGCCCGCCGAGAATGCCGAGATAGAAGGTCATGGCGCTGGTGAAGCGGCCATAGCCGGGGCGGATGGCGTTGCCGCCATGATAGATGAAGCCGATGAAGCTGCCGGCACTCGGCACCCGCACGGCGAATTCCGAGAGATTCCAGCCGGTGGCGGCGATGGCGAAGCCGGTGATGAGGAAGGTCCAGGGCGTGAAGCTGCCCATGAAGGCGGCGATCAGCCCAATCAGCGAGAAAATCGCCTCCGCGGGCGCGATATTCGCCAAGGTCGAGGCGAAGGCTTCCGCCAGGCCGATGGCGCCGCGCTTCAGCCCGGCATCGGATGTTGCAATCAGGATGGAGGGAGCCCCCGGCTCGACCTGCTCGATTATTTCACTCATGAACCCCGCCTCATTGTTATGTTTCCACGGATCAGAGGCCAAGCCTAACGCCGCCTGGCGCCGGGGGGAGCGGGAGGCCGCGCCAAAAACTTGTCAAAACACGCCAGCCTCCCCAGCCTCCATATTGCGTTTGCGCGCCGGGGGGATAAGACGAAGGACCGGGAGAAAACACCATCCGCGGTTTACCGCAGGAAGGAATGATAAATTGTCCGCACCAAAACCAGCCGAATCGCGGATCCGCGCGATCACCTTGCAACCTTTCATGGAACACCCTCAGGTGCCGCCGGAATTGCGCCGGGCGCTGCTCGCGCGATATGGCATTGACCCTGCCATGATCAGCGACCCTTATCGTTGGATCAAGCTGGAAACCCCCTCCTTATTGATCGAGCAGGCGGCGGCGCTGATTGGTGATCCTTGCCTGGGGGCGCGGATCGGGATGACCTATAAGGCGGAGCAGGCCGGGCCATTTGGCGCGCTGTTCAGCGCCAGTTCCAGCCTCGCGGATGTTTTCGCCCATTTTCCGAAATTCGCGCCGCTGATCCAGAGCCATACGCAGATGCGGGTGGAACAGCGCGACGGGCTGTGCGTGCTGAGCTACAGAATTCACGACCCCGCCGTGCCGATGCGCTGCCAGGATACCGAAATGACCACCGCCAGCGCGATCAGCTTCATCCGTGGTTTTCTGTCGCGCAACTGGAGCCCGCTGGAGGTGCAATTCGCCCATGCCGGCCAGGGGCGGGAGGCGGCCTTGCGGCAGATTTTCCGCGCGCCGGTGCATTTCGGCCTCTCGGAGAGCCGTATCATCATCGCCGCCGCCGACGTCACCCGCGCCAACCCGCTGGCCACCCCTTCCTTGCGGCCGGTGGTGTTGCGGCATCTGGAGGATTTGCTGGCGCGCGAAAGCCAGCCTTGCAGCCTGGGCGAGAGCCTGCGCGAGACGATCCGGCATTTGCTCGGGCGCGGGCCGGTGACGCTGCAGGATGTTGCCCTGGAGCTGGGATTTTCCGTGCGCACGCTGCAAAGGCGGCTGCAGGATGAGCGGCTGAATTTCCGCCTGTTGCTGGAGGAGGAGCGGCGCGGCATCGCCGAAACCATGCTGGATAATCCCGGCTTGCCGATGAAGCAGATCGCCGCGCGGCTCGGCTATAGCGAACTTTCCGGCTTCTCGCGCGCCTGCCGCGGCTGGACCGGCAAATCGCCCCGCGCCATGCGCCAGGCCGCGCAGCCCGGGCTGTAAGGTCCGCCTCTGGAAACGGGCAGCCTATCCGGGCAGCAGCGCCGACGCCGCGATGAAGCGGAGCAGATTGGACCAATATCGGTCGATCATGGCGCCGACCTCATGCGTTGAGGCCGGCTGTTGATCGCGTTTCGGTGCGCCGCCGCAACGCCTTCATGCGTTGCTGAAAACGCCTTCCTCCGTCAGAGAATTTCAAAAATCTTG
>NZ_JH976210.1:137848-146795 GCF_000306035.1 Acidocella sp. MX-AZ02 | reverse complement strand
CAGAGAATTTCAAAAATCTTGATCAGGACATGATCGTGCCGGAAGGCGCCGCTGCCGATGAAGAGGCGCTCGCTCAGCCAGCCATGCGGCCCTTCCGGCGCTTCGAAGCGAGGCGCGCAGCGGAAATAATAGGCGGCCTCATCGACGCTCTCGCCCGCATCCAAACGCCGCAGCAGCGCCGCATCGGCGATGAACAGGCCTTGATTGCGGATATAGATCGGCGTGCCGTCCTCGGTCTGCAGCACGTAATGGGCGTCCAGCACCGAGCAGCCATTCGCGCGCACCCATTCATAATCCGCCCCGCCGGGCAGCACGCGCCCTTGCAGGCGCGGCCCGCGTACCCATCCGCCAGTAATCGGGTTGATGCGCCTATGCCCGTGGCGGCCGGGTCCGCCATCCAGCGGGGGGGCGAGCGCGGCGTTGATCTCGAAAGCGAATTCCAGGCGTGGATCGTTCATCAGTCCAGGTATCCTTGTGGTGAAGTTTACAAAGACATGCGGCGGGGCCGGCATGCGGCCCCGCCGGTGCGGCCCGTGTGAGTCGGATTTTGTTTGAGCGCGCGGCTTGATCCGATCAAACGACGAGGTTTGACCGGATGGTGCTCAAAACAAAATCCCCGCCTCAAGCAGGCCCTGCACCACGTCGCGCCCCCCGGCCTGATTGCCGAAGGCGCCAATCTGCCCGTTGCCGGCATAGGAGCCGTTGAGCAGATGCATGTAGCCGGCGGAGGCGCGGATGAAGAGATCCTTATGCTGCCAGCTTGGGGTGATGGCGAAGCCCGCCCCGCGCGCGCCTGGCGCGATGAACCATGTATCCGGCCCGTTGCTGGTGAAATATTCCGCAAATCCACCGATCTCGTACGGCGTGTTGGCAATCGGGTAATCCGCGAACAGGGCGGCGCCGAACATGCTGGAGAATTTGCCCATCGCGGCGGAGCCTGGCTGGACCAGCCGCGCATCCGCCTTGGCATATTGATACTGGATTTCCGGGGTAAGGCTCAGCGCGCCGTCGCTGAATGTATAATAGGCGCCGAACATCTGCGAATTGGCATAGTTCGCGCCGAAGGTGCCAACCGTGGCGAAATGCGCGGGATCTCCATAAGAGCCGGTGCCAGCATAGGTTTTCGCGTTCAGCCCCACCCGCCCGAGCGCCCCCGCATAATAGGCGGCGATGGATTGCCCGTGCGGCAGCTGGTAGGTGGCCACCGCCTGCACCGTGTTGAACACCCCCGTCTCGTAGCCATCCCCCCAGGCGATCGTGGCATTCAGCGCCTTGCTGGCATAATTCAGCTCGGCGCCACGAAACATCGCGCTTTGGGTATAAAACAGCGCGCTGGTGAACAGATTGGAATTATACCAGTCCGTGCCGGCTTCGAATCCCTCCAGCGAGATCAGCTGTCCGGCGGAGAGTGTCACCGGGCTACCCGGCGGGGCAATGGTCAGATAGCCGTAATAAAGCGGTCCCGTCGCCAAGCTGTTGACGCTGGCCTGAATCGGCGCGCTGCCCAGCGGCATGGCGCCGGTATTGGCCCCGATGGCGAGGTTGAACTGCACCAGCCCGGCCGGTTTCTGCAGCTCGATCAACGCGTTCGCCAGCCTGGTGCCGGTGATGTTGTTGCCGTTAAAGGCCGCGTGGCTGGTGCCGCTCTGCACGAAGCCATACCCATCCGCGCCCCCGGAAAGAGTGAGATTTCCCAGCCAGGCGCCGTCAATTTCGATACCCGCCGGGGGGGTGAGCGCCATCGCGCCACCGGCCATTGCCAGCCAGCCGCAAAGCCCGGCCACGCCAACCTTGTATAAATCCATTTTCGAGGCTCCCATTCTTTTCGTGCGCGGGATCTATCCGCGCTTTGTTTCGCTGAGGGCGGTGGGATGCGTCCCACTGCAGCGTGCAGAATGGCAGGGGCATGACGCGGGAATGAACACCGGCGCATGCCAAATTCTTGTCAAACAGCGCCAAACGCGCTGATCCTCCGCCCAGCTTTGTTTTGGCGGAATTTTTATGTGTTGATCGTGACGCTGCCGCGCCCGGCCAAACACGCGCTGCGCGCATTATCACCCGGCCGCGCCGTTGGGCGGCCGGGTGATGATGTCAAGGATTGTCGCCGGCTCAGGATTCGGCAGGCAGCAAGCCCATCGCCTGGCGTTCGAACAAGCGCCGATAGATGCCGCCCTCACGCGTCAGCAGCGCCTCGTGCGGCCCTTCCTCCGCCAGCCGGCCGCGATCGAACACCAGGATCCGATCCAGTGCGCGCACGGTGGAGAGGCGATGCGCGATGACGATGACGGTGCGGCCGGTCATCAGCCGTTCCATCGCTTCCTGAATCAAAGCCTCGGATTCGGAATCCAAGCTGGCCGTCGCCTCGTCCAGAATCAGGATCGGCGCATTCGCCAGGAAGGCGCGGGCGATGGCGACGCGCTGGCGCTCACCGCCGGAGAGCTTCACCCCGCGCTCGCCGACCAGGGTCTGGTAGCCGCGGGGCAGCCGGGCGATGAACTCATGCGCGTTGGCGAGCCAGGCGGCCTGCTCGATCTCCGCCAGGCTGGCGCCGGGCCGGGCATAGGCGATGTTATCCGCCAGCGAGCGATGAAACAGGATCGGCTCCTGCGCCACGATGGCGAGATTGGCGCGCAGGCTGGCCTGACGCACGGCGCGTATATCCTGCCCGTCGATCCTGATCGCGCCGGCGCTGACATCGTGCAGGCGCTGCAACAGCTTGACGAAGCTGGTCTTGCCCGAGCCGGAATGGCCGACCAGCCCGACACGCTCGCCCGCCGCGATGCGCAAGGAAAAATCCTCGAAAAACGGCAAGGCGTGCGGCCCGTAGCGGAACCCGACACGATCGAAAACGATCTCGCCATTGCCGATGCGGATGGGCCGCGCGTCGGGCGCATCCTCCACCCCCAGCCCTTGGCTGTGCAGCGCCACCAGCTCCTCCATATCGTTGACGCCGCGCTGCAGATTCGAGATGTGAAAGCCGATATCGCGCAGATAGCCGTGGATGACGAAGTAGGCGGTGAGCACCGTCGCGATGTCGCCGGGCGAGGCGCGGCCGCTCCACCAGAGCCAGACCGCGAGCGAGGTGACGCCGGTGCGCAGCAGCAGCAGCGCCACGCCCTGGATGGTGCCGGAATTGGTGCCGCGGATCCAGGTGCGGCGGGTGCGCGCGGCCCATTTCGCCAGCACACCGCGCAGAATTTCGTCCTCACGGGCTTCCGCGCCGAAGGCCTTCACCACCGCGTTGCAGGAAATCGCATCCGCGAGGGCGCCGCCGACCCTTGTATCCCAGCGATTGGAGAGTTGCGCCGCAGGCGCCACCCAGCCAACCGAGAGCGAGGTGGCCAGCACGATATAAAGCAAGGCGCCGCCGGCCAGCAGCCCGCCCATCACCGGCCAGCGCCAGCCTAGCACCGCGGCAGTGCCCCCCAGCACGCACAAGGCCGGCAGCAGCGCCACCAGCAGCGTATCGTTCAGCATGTCGATCGCCCACATGCCGCGGGTGATCTTGCGCTGGACCGAGCCGGCGAAGCTGTTGGCGTGCCAGTCCGATGAGAAACGCTGCACGCGGTTAAAGGCCTCCTGCGCGGATTCAGCCATGTTGCGTAGGCTGAGCGCGACCACGCCGCGAAACACGATATTGCGCAGCAGCGTCTGCGAGGCGCCGAGCCCGGCCATGATGCCGACCGTCACCAGCGCCGCGTGCGCTTCGCGCAGGCGCGGCCCGGTGGCGGCGACATCGGTGACCAGCTTGCCGGCGAAAAGCGGCATCAGCACGTCCGTCAGCGTCGCGCCGATCATCGCCGCGACGATCATCGCGACGAGCCAGGCATGGCGGCGCCACAGACGCAGCAGAAATAACAGCACGCGGCCCATCGGGCGCGCGGAATTCTTATCGATGAGAGACACGGTTGCTCCCGGCCCTGAACGGACCGGCCTTCCGGCTGAATGAAATGAAAAAGAGAAAAAGGGCGGAGAAAAAGGCCGGCTATACGCCGGCGCGCGCGCCATGGGCGGAGGGATAGAGAATAAATGATTTCATCAGCCCCTCCTTTAAAAAATTCAAACGGGTTCGGTTGAGTAGCAGCGGGACACCGGCACTGTCCAGGATTTTTTTGCACCGCAACTAAATTTTTCCGGCGCCGTTGGTTTCAAAAAAGCCGAGGCAAAAATTGCAATAAATCTGAAACCACATATTTGGATTAAAATGTCGCGCGCGCCGCTGCCCGCGACCGATGATTTTTTCCGGCCGATGATCGACGGAATCATCCTCAAAACAACGTTAATTGGCCATGGCACTCTGCAACGTCGCGATGGCGGCGAGCAGCGTGGTGCGGGCCTGGATTTGCGACAGCGCCGCCTGCGCCGCCTGGGTCTGGGCGGTCAACACCGTGGTGTAATCCACCGCGCCCAGCCGGTATTGCGCGGCGGCGAGATGGTAGGCGCGATCCGCGGTTTGCGCGGCGGCGCTGGCGCGGGCCAGCGCGTCCTGGCCATTTTGCACCGCGCTCAACGCATCCGCCGCCTGGGCAAAGGCGTTGAGCACGGCGCCATGATAGGCGCTGAGCGCCCCGGCGAGCTGCGCTTGCGCCGCTTGCTTATGGGCGCGCAGCGTGCCGCCTTCGTAAAGCGGCGCCAGCAAATTGCCGGCGAGCAACCAGAAGGCCGAGCTGGTGTTGAACAGCGCGCTGGTAAGCTCGGCGGCATAGCCGCCCGTGGCCGAGAGGCTCAGATCCGGATACATATGCGCGACCGCGACGCCAAGCGCCGCGTGCTGCGCCGCCACCTGCGCCAGGGCGGCGCGGATATCCGGCCGGTTTTGCAGATAGGCGCTCGGCAACACCACCGGAATGTTCGCAGGCAACGCCAGCTCGGCGAGGCGCGGAACAGGCACTGTGAATGAGGCGGGCAGGCTCCCGGTGAGCACCGCCAGACGGTCGCGCTGCTGCTGCGCCTGGGTGCGCAGAGCCGGCAGGCTCGCCTGGGTGGCAAGGATGCTGCTCTGCTGCTGCAGGACATCGAGTTGCGGAATCGCGCCATCCGCATATTCGCCTTGCAGCAAGGTGAGCAGGCGCTGCTCACTGGCGATGATGCGGCTGGTGGTCTCGATCTGCGCCTCGTCCCCCGCCAAAGCGATGGCGGCGGCGGCGATGTTGCCGGTGACGCTCTGGCGCGCCACGTCCAGCTCCGCCGCCTGGTAGGCGGCCAGCGCGGCGCCGTTGGCGAAGGTGAAATGCCGCGCCCCGAACAGCCCGGGATCGTAACTGATCTCGCCGGCCAGGGTGTAGATCGTATAAGGCGGATAGCCGTTCGGCCCGGTCGGGTAGGATTGCCGGGAGATGTCCGGATAACCGGATGGCCCCAGCACGAGCTGCGGCAGAAAGGCGCCATCGGCCGCCCGTGCATCGTCGCGCGCCGCCGCCAGGGCGGCGCCGGCCTGGGCGATATCGCTGTTGGCGCGCAGGCCGCTTTGCTCCAGCCGGTCCAAAGCGGGGTTGTCGAAGATTTGCCACCACGCGGTGGGCAGGGCGGCCACCTGCCCGCCCTGCCCCGGCAGATAGGCGCTGACCTTCACCGTCACCTCCGGCGCCGGCAATTTCGGGGCGCATCCGGCCAGGGCCAGAGCGAGCAGCAGGAGGATGCGCTTAGCCCGCATGGCGCCGCCGGTGGAGCAGGCAATAGAGGGCCGGCACCGCGAACAAGGAGAGCAGGAAGCCCCCGCCCATGCCCGTCGCCAGCACTGCGCCGAGATCGTAGCGGATGGTGGCTTGCGGGCCGGAGGCCAGCAGCAGCGGCACCGCCCCGCCCAGCAGCGCCAGCGTGATCATCAGGATCGGCCGGAAGCGCAGCCGCGCCGCGCGCAGCGAAGCGGCGCGGGTGGGCAAGCCAAGCGCCGCGCCCTCATGCGCCACCTGCACGAACAAAATGCCCTGACGCGCGATCAGCCCCCAGACCGTCAGCAGCGCGATCTCGGTGACGATGTTCAATGTCGCCCCGCCCGCCAGGCACAAAATCAGCGGCCCCAAACTGGCCAGCGGCACGGTGGCGATGACCACGAACGGGTCGCGCAGGGAGCGGAATTGTGCTGCCAGCAGGAAGAACAGCCCGGCCAGGCCGAACGCGAACAGCTTGGCATTCTGCGCATTCGCCTCGCGATAGGTTTCCGACGGACCGCTATAGCCGAAGCTGAGATCGCGCGTGGGCTGCGCCGCGAAGGCGCGGCGCAGAGTCCCCAGCGCCCGGCTCATCGCCACCCCGGCATAGGGCTGCGCCTGGATATTGACGCTGGGCAGACCCTGCCAGGAGCCGAGCGCGTTCGGCAGCTCCTCCCCAACCAGCGATGCCACGGTGCCCAACGGCAGGCTGGTGCCCGCCGCCGTGGGCACCAGCAAGGCCAGCAAGGTGGCGGGCCGCAGCCGGTCGGGCAGCGCCAGCGTGACGTTCAACGCGTCGCCCCGCACCTCCACCTGGCCGAGCTGGGCATGCGAGAGCGCGGCGCTGACCACCTCGTCGATATCCGCCTCACGGATGCCGAGCCGGGCGGCGAGCAGCCGGTTGATCCGCAGCCGGTACTGATATTGCGGCTGGCCGGGCGAGATCTGCACGAAATCGAAATCGCCGCTGGCATAGGCGGCGCTTTGCATTTTGGCGGCGATGGCGAGCAGCCGCGCGGCGCTGGCCTGGCCGGAGATATTGACGGACACGGGCAGATCCTGCGCGCCGGGCAGGCCGGTATCTTGCGAGACATAGGCGGCCAGGCCCGGCAGGGCGGCGAGCGCGCCGGACAACCGGGCGACGGCCCGCGCCGCCTGGCCGGGTGTTGCGAAGGTGTAGCCGCCGAAAATCGCGTGCTGGGACTCCACCGCCACCAGCCAGTCCGGCATGCCGGGATAGAGCCGGTGCAGCAGCGCCTCCATGGTCAGCGCCTGGGCGTTGAGATAATCCTGCGAGGCGCCATTCGGCCCGGCGGCGTAGATATTCACATCCAGCCCATCGGGCGCGGGGTCGAGATTGCGCGGGGCGAATGCCGCCAGCACCGCGCAGCCTGCCACCGCCAGCAGCACCAGCGCCGCGACCAGCCCGGTTCTGTCCAGCAAGGGCGTGAGCCGGCGGACATAGGCATCGCGAAGTTTATCCAGCAGCCCAGCACCCGGCTTGTGCACATAAGTCCGGCTCGCCCACATCGCGATGCTGGGGACGATGCCCAGCGCCACCGCCAGCGAGACCAGGAAGGCCGAGATCAGTACCAGCGCGAACGGCCGGAACAAGGCGGCGGTGAGGCCGGAGAGAAAGCCCAGCGGCAGAAAGGCGACCACCAGCGTCGAGGAGATCGCCGCCAGCACCGGCGCGAGCCGGGTGATGGCCAGCTCCGCCGCCTCACGCGCCGGCGCGCCCTCGGCGGTGCGGCGGAAAATATCCTCGACGACGACGATGGCGTCATCCACCACCAACCCCACCGCCAGCACCAGCGCGATGATGGTGAAGAGATTGAAGCTCTGCCCGCAGACGCGCATCACCAGCCCGGCGCCGAGCAGGGACAGGAAGATGGCCAGGAACGGCGCCGCCGCCGCGCGCAGGCTGCCCAGCGCGGCGACGGTGATGGCGCCGACCAGCAGGATGGTGACCAGCAGCGTCATCGCCAGATCGCGCAGCGATTCCGAGACGCCGATCGATTGATCATAGCTGACGACGAGCTTGACCCCCGGCGGCATCATCGGCTGCAGCGTGCCCACCAGCCGGCGCAGCTGCGCCGCGACCGTGATGATATTGCCGCCCGGCGCCACCCCGGCGGCGACGTAAACGCTCGGCACGCGGTCCCACCAGGCCATGCCGCCACTATCGGTAAAGCCGATCGCGGCCTTGGCGACATCGCCCAGCCGGGTGGTGCCGCCCGCCCCGGCTCCCAGCGGCAACGCCGCGAGAGCGCCCTGGCTGGTCAGATCGCCACCGGTATTCACCGGCATCGCGGCGGCGCCGTCGCGCAGCGTGCCGGCCGCGGCGACGGTGCTGGCCCCGGCGAGGCTGCGCGCAACCTGCGCCGTGGTCAGGCCCTGCGCCAGCAGCCGCAGCGGATCGGCCGTGACCAGCAGCGCCGGGGGGGAGGAATAAAGCGTCACCGGGCCGATGCCCGGCACCGTCTCCAGACGCGGCACGATATTGCTGATGGTAAAGGCGGTGACCTCCGCCGCGCTCAGGCTCGGCGGAAACAGCACCGAGATGTTGAGTTCCTGATTGGCATTATCGTCACCGACGATTTTCAACGACGAGGGCTGCACCGCCGCCGGCAGATTATCCCGCGCGGCATTGGTGGCGGCGAGGATTTCCGCGAACACCGTATCCGCCACCGCGCCGGGGGCGAGGAAGGCGTTGATGTCGGCATTGCCCGGCTGGGTCGAGCCGGTGACATACTGCACCCCGGCAATGGCCGAGACCGCGTTTTCCAGCGGCAAGGTGACGAATTTATCCACCGTCGCCGCGTCGGCGCCGGGAAAATTGGTTGAGATATCGATATAGCGCGGCGGGATCACCGGGCTGGAGCGCACCGGCAGGCTGACCACGGAGGCCAGACCGAACAGCCCCAGCGCCGCCGCCGCCAGCCCGACCAGCACCGGCTGGCGCAGCAATTTCACCCAGATATTCAAGGCGTTTGCGGGCTCACGCGCTGGCCATCGGTAAGCCGGAAGCCGCCGAGTGCGACGATGCGCTGCCCGCTGCCGAGACCCGGCGCCTGAATGATGCTGTCATCCCCCACCCGGCCCAGGATTTTCACATAGAGGCTGTGCACCACGCTGCCGCCCTGGCCGGGCGAGAGCACGAAGACGTAAGGCCCCAGCATGGAATCAGTGAGCGCCGTGCTGGGCACCTGGAGCGCGGCAAGGGGCGCGCCGGTGGCGATCTCGACCACCCCATTCATGCCGGAGAGCAAGGACGGCGTCTCGCCATCCAGCCG
>NZ_JH976210.1:125910-137748 GCF_000306035.1 Acidocella sp. MX-AZ02 | reverse complement strand
TGCTCGGCCTGGGGACGCTGAAATAGAGCTTGAGCGGCCCCGGCGCCGCCAGCGTCACCACGCTCTGCCCGGCCTGCAGATAATCGCCCGGGTCAATCTCGCGGATGCCGGCGATGCCGGCGAAGGGCGCGATGATCTCGCCCTGCGCCAGCGTCGCCTGGTCCAGCCGCAGCTGCGCCTGGTCCTCCGCCAGCACCGCCTGCGCCTGCTCCAGGGCGGATTGGCTGGCGCCGGAGATCGCCATCAGCTTTTCGGTGCGGGCGAGCGCGCGCGCGGCTTCGACCAGCTTCGCCTGGTCCAGCGCCAGCTGCGCCTGCTCGGGGGCCACATCCAACACCACCAGCACCGCGCCGGCGGCAACCGCCTGGCCGGACTGGAAATTCACCTGGGTGACGACACCGCCGCGCCCTGGCGCCAGGACAGCCTGTTGCGCCGCCGCCAGATGCGCCGAAAACGTCGCCTGGTCGCGCCATTGCACTTTCATGGGCCGCGTGGTGGGCACAATGGTTTGCGCCGATGCCGCGCCGGGCAGCGCGGCGGCAAGGACCAGCCCGGAAAGAAAGATCACAACGCGAATGGAAAGCACCCCTGTCTGTCCATCGCCGCGCCGCAGACTCGGCGATGGTTTATATGTTTGTGCCGGACCGGTTGCGGACCGTGCAAGCCCGGACCGCAACCGCTTTATTCAAGATCCGTCGTGATTATCCGTGGCGATGCCGATATTGGTGATGCCGGCCTTGCGCACCAGATCCATCACGCTCATCAGCTGCTGCAGCTTGGTGCCCTTGTCCCCGGCGACGATCACATCGGTATCATGCCCGGCCTTCTCGCCTTCGAGATAGGTTTCCAGCTGGGAGTCGTCCATCACCTGGTCCTTCACATGCATCGCGCCTTGCTGGTCGATGATGATCACCACCTGGGTATGCGGCAAGGGCTGCGCCGTGGAGGCGCCGGGCAGATGCAGCGTGACACCCGAATCCGGGATCATGCGCAGCACGATCATCACGAAGAACACCAGCAGGAACATCATGATGTCGATCATCGGCACGATTTCGAGCCGGGGCTTCTCCCGCTCCAGCGGGTCGTGGCGGCGTCTGCGGGCCATGCGCTTAGCCCCCCGCCGACAGGCGTACCGGACGCACCGGCTCGACCCGGGTCTCGCGACCTTGCATGCGGTTGATCAGCACCACCTTGATCAGCTCCAGCTGATGCATGATTTCACGCGACAAGGTGCTGTAGTAATTCACGAAATAAACCGCGATGATGGCGATGAGCAGGCCCGCGCCGGTGGAGACCAGCGCATCCGCGATGCCGCCAGTGACTTTCGAGGGACCGCCATTGGAGGAAAGCACGTTGAAGGCCTGGATCATGCCGACGATGGTGCCAAAGAGGCCAAGCAGCGGCGCGATGGTGACGGAGGTATCGAGCACCCAGAGCCGGCGCGTGATCTTCGGGCTGGCGGCGAGGATTTCCTCATCCAGCCGCAGATCCATGTCCTCGGCACTTTCGCCGCGAATGGCGATGGCGGTGCTGATCAGCCGGCTCTGCAGCGCATCGCTCGACGCCTCGACGATCGCCTGCAGCCCGTCCACATCGTTATCCGGAACCTTGCGCAGATTGCTGTGCGCATAGCGGCCCTGGCGCAGGATTTTCTTGAGGATATAAAACCGCTCCACCGCGACGGCGAGGGTGATGATCAGCAGCACCGGCATGATCGCCAGCAGGCCGCCGGTCAACATGACCAATCGAACAAATTCCAACATGATAAAAACTCCTAGGCTTGCATGGGTTGAAGTTGCGGGGCCGCGCCAATCAGCGCCCGCGTGTAGGCTGCGCGCGGCGCCGAGAGCAGCGCCGCGGTTTCGTTCATCTCGACGATCCGGCCGGCATTGAGCACGGCGATCCGGTCAGACATGTAGCTGACGACCGCGAAATCATGGCTGATGAGAATGTAGGACAGGGCATGCTTGAGGCTGAGATCCTTCAGCAGGTTCAGCAGCATCGCCTGGGTGGAGACATCGAGCGCCGAGGTCGGCTCATCGAGCACGATCAATTCCGGTTCCGCCGCCAGGGCGCGGGCGATGGCGATGCGCTGCGCCTGGCCGCCGGAGACATCGCCAGGATGGCGCGCCGCCATCTCGGGATTCAGGCCGACCTGGCCGAGCAGCGCCTCCACGCGCGCGCGGCGGGCGGCGTTGTTCAGGCCGCCGCGCAGCCGCAGCGGCTCGGCGATCACCTCGCCAATGGTCATGCGCGGATTCATGCTCTCCCGCGGATCCTGGAAAACAACCTGGATTTTCCGGCGCAAATCCCGCTTCGCGCGACCGGCCATGGCGTGGAAATCATGACCATCGAGCGCGACCTGGCCGTCATATTCGATCATTTGCAGCACCGCGCGGCCGAGGCTGGATTTGCCGGAGCCGCTCTCGCCGACCACGCCCAGACATTCGCCGCGCCCGAGCCTGAAGCTGACTTCGGCCAGCGACGGCGGCAGCCGGCGCGCCGCGCCGAACCAGCCGCCGGCACCGCGATAGCGCACGCCGAGATCCGTCACATCGAGCAGCGGCGCGAAGTTGCGCGCGGGGCGCGGGGCAAGGGTTTCAGCGAAGGCCGGCCTAGCGGTGCGCGGCAGCGGGTGAAAGCACGCGGCCAGCGTGGCCCCTTGCGCATCCGCCGGCGGGTAGGCGGTGGAACAAACCGCGCTGGCATAGGCGCAGCGCGGCGCGAACCGGCAGCCGGGCGGGCGCTGCTCCGGCTCGGGCAGATTGCCCGGAATATTGCGCAGCCGCGCCTGCCCCAGCCGCGCCACCGACCCCAGCAACGCCTCGGAATAAGGGTGACGCGGGTGCTGGAAAAACGCTGCCGCCGCCCCCCATTCCACCGAGCGCCCGGCATAGAGCACATGGATGGAGTCCGCATGCTCCTGCACCACCGAGAGATCATGCGTGACGAAGAGTACCGCCATGTCGCGCTCGCGGCGCAGCCGCGCGATCAAGGTCATGATCTGCTGCGCGATCAGCGGATCAAGCCCCGTGGTCGGTTCATCGGCGATCAGCAAATGCGGTGAGCAGGCCAGCGACATCGCGATCATCACGCGTTGGCGCATGCCGCCGGAAAACTGGTGCGGATAATCATTGAGCCGGTTTTTCGGATCGGGGATTCCGACTTCGTCCAAAAGCTCCAGCGCCCGGGCCCGGGCCTGCGCCGCGCTGCCGCCTTGATGGACCCGCCAGGCTTCGCCGATCTGCGCCGCGATGGTGCGGCTCGGGTTCAGCGCCGCGAGCGGATTCTGGAAGACCATGGCAACGGATTTGCCGCGGACCTGGCGCATGCGCGGCTCCACGGCGGCGGCGAGATTTTCGCCGTTCAGCAGAATTTCGCCGGTAATGGCGGCCCCTGGCGGCAAGAGACGCATGATGGCCAGGGCCGCGATGGTTTTACCGGAGCCGCTTTCGCCGACCAGCGCCTGCATTTCACCTGGCGCGATGCGCAGATTGAGCTGGTCGAGAATGGTCACATCGCGACCGCCGCGCTTCAGCGTGACGGATAAATTCTTGATCTCGAGCACGGCGTTCAACGCTTATTCCCCCAGATTTGCAACAGCCCCTGCCCCGTCAGCGACGCCGCCAGCAGCGCGCCGAAAATCAACAGGCCGGGCGGCAGGATCAGCCACCACGGATCGAGTGCCGCGATATCCAGCGCGCCTTGCAGCAAGCTGCCCCAGCTCTCCTGCGGCGGCTGCACGCCAAGCCCCAAAAAGGAAAGCGCGGAGGTTGCCAGAACCGAATCGCCAATCATGAAGGTGCCATTGACCACCAGGATCGGCGCGATCACGCGCAGCAGATGCACCCAGGCGAGGTAGGCTGACGACGCCCCGGATTGCCGGGCCGCCAGCATGAAGTCCCGGCCGCGCTGGGCCAACACCTCGTTGCGGACCAGCCGCGCCAGGCTCGGCCAGGAGATCAGGCCCAAGAGCAGGATGAGATTGAAATTGGATTGCGGCACCAGCGCCGCGAAGAACAGCAGCACGATGAGGCTGGGCAGCGCCAGCACCACATCGAGCAGGCGCATCAGCAAACGGTCGAGCCAGGCGGGGCCGAGACCGGAGAGGAAACCGTAGGTGACGCCGACAAAAAAAGCCAAGAGCGCCGCGGGCAGCGCCACGATCAAGGTGGTGAAGCCGCCGGAGAGCAGCAAGGCCAGCGCGTCCCGCCCCAGCTCATCCGTACCGAACAGGAACTGCCCGTTCGGCGCCTGCAAGGCGTGCGAAGGATGAATCGTGTAGGGGTTCACCGGATCGAGGAAGGGCGCCACGAAGCCGAGGAACAGGATCAACCCGCTCAGAACCAGGCCGGCCTTCAGCGTCGCGTTGCCGGCAAGCCGGCCGCCCAGCGACTTTGAGAGACTGAGCATCGCCGCCTCACTCATAGCTCGCCCTCGGATCCAGCAGGCCGTTGACGAGATCGGCCAGCAAATTGCCGAGCACGGTGAGCACGCCGATGACCAGGACAATCGCGATCAGGATCGGATAATCCTGCGACAAGGCCGAGCGCCACATGAGCCAGCCCAGGCCTGGATAGTTGAAAACGGATTCCACGATGACACCACCAGTGAAAATGTAGGGAAAGGAGAGTCCCAGGATGGTAATGAGGGGCCGCAGGGCATTGCGCATCACGTGCCGGAACAGAATCGACGTAAAGCTCACCCCTTTCGCCCGCGCCGTACGGACATAATCCTTCCCCAGCTCCTCATGCACCGCCTCGCCAAAATAGCGCGACAGGGAGGAGACGGTGAGCAGCGATACCGTGGTGACCGGCAGCACCAGATGCGCCGCGAAGCTGGCGATACCGGCGTGCGGATCGCGAAGATCGATGATACCGCTGGCGGGAAGCCAATGAACATCGACAGCGAACCAAAGGATCAGCATCGCGGCGACGAAAAAAGGCGGCAAAGCGTAGAAGCCGAGCTGGAACGCGCCGATCAGCTTAGCCGGCCAGCGGCCGAACCACACGCCCTGAATCAGCCCCAGAGCAATCGACAAGGCCGTACTGATGATAATGGAAACTGTATAGAAAACCAGGGTATTTCTCTCATATACCCAAAGCAGCTGTCCGACGGGGCGGTTGAGCAAATAGGAATAGCCAAGCTCGCCATGCAGCAAATGCCATATCCAGAGGCCGAACTGCTTGGGCAGGGGCTGGTCCAGCCCAAGGCGCTGGTTGAGCTGCGCCACCGATTCCGGCGTCGCTTTCTGCCCAAGGATTGAGTAGGCGGGGCCGCCGGGCGTGAGGTGCGCCAGAAAAAACACAAGTGCTACCAGGATGAACAGAGACAGGCAAGAGGACGCAAGGCGCCTGAGGATCATCTTCATCATCGCGCGGTCTTCCCTTGCGGTGCTTCGCAATATAATTTTTCGGGGTAGTAATTATAGAGCTGATCGACAAAACCTGCGGCGCCCTTGATCCGGTTATGGGCGAGCATCGCGACACCTTCGCGCTCCATGAAGAGTACCGGCTGCTGCGCGCTGGCGTAGGTCTCATAAGCGTAAAGGCCGCTTAGACCTGGTTGATTTGTGCTTTCATCGATCAGCTTGTCCATGGTTGGATCTGAATATCCACCTGAATTTTCAAAAGATCCCGTCTTGAAGCTGAGCTCGCCAGTAGGATAATCGCCAACGCCACCGCCCAATCCGGTCGCTTCCCAATCGGCATGTGGATCGTTCAGCAACGCCATAACCTGATTGAATTCCATTTCCCGTACCCGCATATCAATCCCGATCCGGCGCAGATAGGCCTGCGTCATCAGGGTGATCTGCTGCAGCAATACACTACCCGTGGTATCAAGGTAGGTGAATTCAAGCTTCTTTCCGTCTTTCTGCATGATTCCGTCAGCACCTGGGCTGTATCCCGCCTGCTCTAAAAGCTGCCGCGCATGTGCGGGGTCATAGCTTACCGGATAATGGCCAGCCTGCATCGCGGGTGTCAGGAATGTCGGTGGCTGCGTCGGAACGGGGCCCCAGTGCTCTGCACCTACGCCATGATCGATAAGCTGTATCATTTCCTGTTGATCAATCGCATCTTCCATGGCTTGGCGAACACGTACATCGCGGAAGAACGCCACCTTTGGATTGCGGAAATTCAGAAGCAAATCGTTATAGTCAAGCGGCATTGGAAGCCTGACCATATAAGCGCCAGGAACATGCTGCACGGCATTCCAGAGACCGAAGGGAATGTTGATCATATCCAGCTCGCCATCCTCAAATTGCTGGACAGTCTGGCCATCGGTATCCACGAATTTAAAAATAAATCTGTCGAAGTTTAGCTTCGCAAAGGGCCATTTTTGATTTGGGACCATTATCAGATCTTGCCCGACATGCAATGCCAGCGGTTTCAAAGGACCGTCCACGACCTGAAAAAACTTCACGTCGCTTTGGTGCTGATAGATTTCATCAGAGGTAAAATGTTTCCAGACATGTTCTGGCAAAGGCGACAGCTGGGACAAGCCGTTCATGATGAACCATTGCGGATTCACTTGCCGCTTCAGAACGACGCGGAACTCCTCGGGACCGATAATCTGCAACTGCTTGATGATATCGGGCATTCCCCCACCACCGTAGCCCGCATATGTCGCGCCGAAGGCCTGGATCAAATGCCAAGTATAGGCAACATCGGCACTTGTCACCGGCACGCCATCAGACCAAACCCAAGGGCGCATCTTCACATCGAAACTTGTGCCCTGGTCCGGTGTCGTTACCGAGCTGGCAATGCTACGCGACCAGTCAATCTGAAGAGTCGCGCCGCTTATCCATAATAGCGGCTGAAACATCAAAGACGAGGCCTCCGCATTGTAAAGCGAATTCGTGAGCAGAGGGTTGAAGTTTGTGATATCCGCGCCAACACCAATGCCAATGCCGGTGGGGACAATGATGGTTCCACAATTTCCAGGAATTGAGCTTGATGTTCCGGCAATGGCCGGCGCATGCACGGCCAGCGCCACGGCGCCGGCGAGCAGATATTTCAATGCGCGGTGCAAAACAGCTTCTCCGGCGCCCACATACCTAGCGGGTTCATGAAATCCTGAACACCATGAACATTCTCTCTCGCAAGAACGGAATACTCCTCATTCGGCAAAAAGATCACCGGCTGTTGCGCCGAAGCATAATCCTGGTAGGCAAACAAAGCCTGCATGCCAGGCAGGTTGGTACTTTCGTCGATCAGTTGATCCATTGTTTTATCTGAATAACCATTATTGTTATAATAACCACCCGTTTTGAACAGATATTCTCCACTCGGGTAGGGCGACAGATCCTCCGCGATGAGGATGGCCTGCCAGCTTTGCGGCAGACTGACCATGGCTGTCAAAAGCTCGTTAAACTCGACCTGCTGCACTTTCATATCTATGCCAATTGCTTTCAGATCCTGCTGGATGAGCTCAGCGATTTCAATCCGTACATCCTGTCCGGCAGGAATCTGCAAAGTAAACTCCAGCCTCTGCCCGTCTTTCTGAAGAATACCATCCTTGCCCGGGGTGAAGCCGGCCGCCTTGAGCAGCATTCGCGCTTTCCCGGGGTTATATCCAACCGGATAATCGCCTTGCTTGGCCGATGGGGATAGAAAATTGGCGAGCACTGGCGGGACAGGATTATAGGTTTCAATACCGTGCCCATGAAAAGCGATCCGGATGATTTCTTTTTGGTTGATCGCGTCGGCCAGGGCCTGGCGGACACGGACATCCTTGAAGAATTCCGTTGATTTATTGAGCAGGTTCGGAATCAGCTCGTTCCAGGAATAGGAGGGCGGCATTGTCACCAGCCTTGTACCCGGCATTCCAGCGGCCTTGCTATAAAGATCGAACGGGACATTGCCCATATCTGTATCGCCAGATTGGACCGCCTGAAGCTCCTCGGACTCACTATTTTGAAACTTCATAAAAAATCGTTCAAAGTGCATTTTGGCGCCAGGGTAAAGCGGGTTCGGCACGAACTCCGCATATTGCCCGATCGCCAGCTTCTTTATTTTTAGCGGACCATCGACGACAGAAAAGAAGGCTGGATTCGATTGCTCATCCCAAATCTGATTATTTGTGTACTTTCCCCATATATGTTGCGGCAGCGGGGTGAATTGGGAAATGCCGTTGAGAATAAACCATTGCGGATTAACGGCAAGTTTGAGGACGATCCGCACATGCTCGGCATCCGGGGCCGTCATGCTCTGGATGAGCATCGGCACGCCGCCGCCACCATAGCTTGAATAATTCTGGCCGTAGCTCTGAATGAGCTTGTAGGTATAGAGAATATCGGCGCTGGTAACCGGAACACCATCTGACCATACCCAGGGCCGCAGCGTGATATCGAAGGTCTTGCCGTTATCGGGCGTGGATATTGAGCTTGCGATCGAACGTGCCCAGTCGATATCGTGATTGCGATTGATCCAGATGAGTTGCTCAAACATCATCCATATCGCCTCTTGATTATAAAGAGACGTTACGAAGAGCAGATTGAACGACGTTACATCCGCCCCAGGGCCAATGCCCAGACCTGGCGGAATGACGATGGTGTGGCAGTCATTCTGAACGGCGCGCGCGGAAAATGGCATGGCGGCAAACCCAAGCATGCACGCGAAAACGAAGGCACGGACATTCATCACTATCATTTTTCGTTTTGGTCGGCATGCCAGGAGACGCATAAGCTTTAACTTCAAATTAGGCCGGAGGAGATCCCGGCGGCGAACCGCCGGGATCCTTGGTTCAGAACTTGGCGACAAGATCGAGCTGCAGGGAGCGCGGTGGGCCGATCAAGCCGGATTCATATTGCGGCAGGATCGAGTAGACACCACCCGATGCAAGCTCCGAGTTATACTTGTAGGTATAATAATGCACGTCGAAAATATTCAGCGCCGTGAAGATAACTTTCAGGCTCTTGATCCTGTGGGTATTCACCGGGATCTTGTAGCTCGCGTTGAAATTGAAGATGAAATTCGGATCGTTGGTATTTTGCAGATCCGTTGTCGTGGCGCCGGAGAGCATGCTTTGGGGATCGTTCGGCGTCAGAATATCATAGGTTTGATTTTCCCGGCCTGTATATTGCGCGGACAATTCCGCAGTCCACGGCCCCTTGTCATAATCCAGGGCGATATTGGCCAGGTAGGTTGGGGTGTTCGAGAATGGCGTACCCTTAAAGGCATAGCCAAACTGATCGTTGGCCAGGGTCACGAACTCGAAGGCGCTGTCGGTATAGTCGGTGTTATTATAGGAGAAGTTTCCGGAGAGCGTGACCGCCGGCGTCAGGCGTGCCTTGCCCGCGACCTCGACGCCGCGCACCAGAAAGCCGCCCTGGTTGGCGTAGTAGGAGGTGCCGGTGAGATAGTTTTCATAGAAGGAGAAGGCGTCGTTCACCTTTTGATAGAAATAGTCGGCGCTCAGATAAAGGTTGGGCGTATCATAGCGCAGCCCCGCCTCATACATATGCACGATTTCCGGGGTTGGCGCGGTTTCAGAGCCCGCAAGCGGATTTGAGCCCGAGCCGTAATCCGAGACAGGTGAGAACAGCGAGCCCTTGCCGTAGGTCGCATAAGGCGTCAGATGCAACGGTAGATCGTAAGAAATGCCGATATAGGGTTCGCCGACTTTGGTGAAGTTCTGGTATTTCCCTGTGGCCGCGCTGAAATTCTGCTGCACGATGTTGCTGGTGTAGGCCGAGCTGACCCGGAAGGCCGGCTCGATATGCAGCTTGTTGTTGAGCAGATCGATCTTGTCCGAAATATAGCCGACATAGACGGAGCGCTGATAGCCGCCACCGAAAACGGAGGAATCATAGCCGTTGATCTGGTTCTGCTGCGCCAAATCGCCGCCGTAAATATATTGCGTCCCACTCGAAGTCTGCTTCGCGATCAGGCCGCCGATCGCGATCGTGTTGTGGGGCAGATGGATATTCAGCTGCGGCGTGAAACCGTAAGTGTTCCCCCAATTATGGGTGAACTCAGACGATTCGCCGGCTTGCGGGCTGCCAAATGCCGCCGTTGGGTTGTAGTTGAAGGCGGAAGACTGGAAGTTCGATCCCGGCCCGACATCGCCGTAGAAATTATACGGGCATTGCACATTGACCGCGTAGGGCAGGCTGCCATCGGTCGTGGAGGGGGCGCAATAAGAATCAGTCTTCTGGTCCTGGTGGATATAGAATACCGAACCCTGGAAATCCAGATATTGGTTGATGTAGCTCTTATCGCTCAGGATCGTGGTCAGGAATTTTCCGGCCTGATTGTAATAGCCGAGATTGGTCGGGAAATTATAGTTCCAGCCATATTTGTCGATCAGCGCGGTCGGCGTCGGCTCACTTTGAATCGTGCCGTTACCCTGGTTGAAGATCACCAGCAACCCGACCTGGGTCAAGCCGTCGTCAAACGGCTTTACCGTATTGAACAGGAAATTATGATAATGCGCCGGAGTGTTGGCGACATAGCCGGCGGTTTCACTCTGATCATAAAGCAGCAGGGTCTTTGGCGCGTCGACGCCATCATACCATTTGCCGGTGTTGATGGTGAAACCGAAATGGGAGGTGTCGAAAGAGCCATAGCCCCCTTCGAGTTCAGCGTAGGGCTTGTCGGTCGGCGCCTTTGCCGTGTAGGCGATGGTGCCGCCGACGGTGCCGAAGCCTTGGCGCTCCGGCGGTGCCACGCCAGGATAGACCGTAGCTGAATCGATTTCCGGCAGCGTGATCGGCGCGCTGACATTGTTGGAGAGATAATCCCCAGCGCCACCCAACAGGCTGGTGATCGGCACGCCGTTCAGCGTTTCCGCCAGCTCGTCATTCTTCACACCACGAACGGCCAAAGTCGGCGCGCTCTGGCCGGGCCCCTGCGCGTAGGCGGTGACGGAAGGCGATTGTTTCAGCAAGGTCTGGATGGACCCCATGGTGGGGTTCACGCGTGCCACGCTCTTATCGTCGAGCACGGTGATGGAGCTGGGGAGATCCTTCTCCTTCAGAAGATTCTTCTTATAGAGGATGTGAACCTTTTGAATCTCGTACGCGCTGGAGCCGCTGGCGCTGCCAAGGCCCGGCACGATCACCGGATCTTCCGTCGTCGCGGCGCTCTGCGCATGCGCGACATGATCCATGGATGCGGCGCCGACAAAGCTGCACGCCGTAAACAGCAATAAATGCTTTCGAAGGTTGCTCGCCTTATTCTTCATTACGAAGCCTCTTGTTGTTGATCCCCATCTGCTCAACCCCTTATGCAAGGGGCCCAGCGAGACATTGGGACCTAAAGAGCAAGCATGATGCCAAGCCCACGCTTCGATTCAGCTTCGCGATAAAAATTAACGCAATTAATTATAAGATTTCCGAATGCACGCTTGCAGCATTGCGTTTATGTCTAGTGCATCACGTAATGAGTGGGAATATGTCTAAAACTGCAGTACATTGCATGCACCTAAAAGAGGCGACTTTCGGCGGCGCCATCGGCCAAAAGAAAATGCCCGCCCTGGTGAGGGCGGGCATTTGATCGAGTCTCTAAAAAATAGGCTCTTGCTGTTCAGATTTTAGGCTCGCCCGTCCGCGCGATAAGAAATTTTAGTCATCGCCACCATCGCCAGGGCTGATCTCAACCGGCACCTCGAAGGTCAAGGCGGAGCCCGGCATATTGCTGTTGAAAGCCGGGAAATGCGCCTCACGCGCATGGTCCAGCGCGGTCTTATCAATCAGCGGATTGCCGCTGGAGCGCACCAGGCTGACGGCGATGACCCGGCCGCTCGGATCGACCTCGATCTTGATCACCGCCGTTCCCGACAGCCCCATCTGAGAAATGCCTGGCGGCACGCTTTGATTGGCCTGGATGATCGCGT
>NZ_JH976210.1:118492-125810 GCF_000306035.1 Acidocella sp. MX-AZ02 | reverse complement strand
ACGATCTTGCTCGGCACCGGCGGCGGCTTCGGGATCACCGCCGGCACCGGCTTGGGCGGGGGCACGATTTTCGGCGGCGGCGGCGGTGGCGGCTTGGGTTGTGGCAGGCTGGTCAGGCTGGCCTGCGTCACCTGGATGGTTTGTGGAACGGTTTTCGGCTTTATGCCGAGCGTTACCCATAAAGCCGCCAGGGAGATCAAGGCCACCAGGAGGATGGCTATGATCGTGGCCTGGGGCAGGCCGAGTTCCGGCGCCTCCCAGTCTTGGCGGTGCCGATCAATCGCTGCGTGCAAGTCCGCGTCCTTATCTTTGTGAGGCCCTCCGGAGAAGGGCCGGGATTGGCAATAGGCAGCACGCCCAGGAAGAGCGATGGCCCGCGGCAATACAATGCAAATTTTGTGCCGCGCCTGCGCCCTTGCATCCGGTCTGTTCCAATCGAGCCTTGGCGGGCGGTGGAAACGGTAATGGCACCGCGCTGCGCCAGCGCCCACATGATATTGCCACGCCGCATCGCCCGGCCCATCCTGGCCCACGCCCAGCCGAAACAGGAGCCCTGAATGTCCGACCCGAAACCCGTTCTGCTGCTCACCGGCGCCAGCCGCGGCATTGGCCATGCCACGGTGAAGCTGTTTCAGGAGCGCGGCTGGCGTATCCTCACCGTCTCCCGCCAGCCTTTCTCACCGGAATGCCGTTGGCCAAATGCCAGAGAGAGCCATCTGCAAGCGGACCTTGAGGATCTGGGCAGCATTGCCGCCTTGGCCGAGGCGGTCCGCGCCCGGCTGGATGGCGGCAAGCTGCATGCTCTGGTGAATAATGCCGGCATCTCGCCGAAAGGCCCGGAGGGAGGGCGCATGGGGGTGATCGAGACGGATGCCGCGCTCTGGACCAAGGTGCTCAACGTCAACCTGGTCTCCACCGCCCTGCTCGCCCGGGCATTGTTGCCGGAGCTGGAGCGCGCCCGGGGCTCCATCGTCAATGTCACCTCCATCGCCGGGTCGCGGGTGCATCCGTTTGCCGGGGTCGCCTATGCCGCGTCCAAGGCGGCGTTGGCCGCGCTCACCCGCGAGATGGCGCACGAGTTCGGCAGCCGTGGGGTGCGCGCCAACGCCATCGCGCCCGGCGAGATCAGCACCGCCATCCTCTCCGAAGGCACGGATGAGCTGGTCGATGCGGAAGTGCCGATGAAACGGCTGGGCACCCCCACGGAAGTAGCGCAGACCATCCATTTCCTTTGCACCGATGCCTCCTCCTACGTGAATGGGGCTGAAATCCACATCAATGGCGGCCAGCATGTTTAGAGCAATATGTGTTTAGATTGACGCGGCAGCGTCAAGATAAACACATGAAATTGCTCGCCAACATCAAAATTAGAGCCTCAAGCTAAAAGCTTGAGGCTCTAGGCTACACGGGCTTGCACAAAAAACCCCGCCATTGGCGGGGTTTTTCATTCAGCGCTGGCTTTCAGCTCAGCCGCATTTCGACCAGCCGCATTGCACGCAGCTCAAACAGCCCGCTTCGCGTACCAGTCCGGGCTGGCTGCATTTGGGGCACAGGCTGCCCAGCGCGGTGCCGCTGGCTGGCGTCACCGCCTCGGCGCGCAGCTTGCCATAGGCCGGCTCGTCATCCGGCAGGGTCAGGAAACCGGTCTCAATCATATGCCGCTCGATCACATCACCAATCGCCGCCACCAGAGACGGCACATAGCGCCCCTGCGCCCACTGGCCGCCGCGCGGGTCGAAGACCTGCTTCAGCTCCTCGGCCACGAACGCCACCTCGCCGCCACGACGGAATACCGCCGAGATCATCCGGGTGAGCGCCACCACCCAGGCATAATGCTCCAGATTCTTGGAGTTCACGAACACCTCGAAGGGCCGGCGCACGCCGTCCTGCTCGATATCGTTGATGGTGACATACATCGCATGCTCGCTGTCGGGCCAGCGCAGCTTGTAGGTCGCGCCCAGCAGCCGGTCGGCGCGGTTGAGCAGGCCCAGCGGGTCGTCCAGTAGCTTCGGCGCGGCCGGCGTCGGGGCGGGAGCAGCCGCCGGGGTGGGCGCGGAAACCGAGAGTACCGAGCCGGTCACGTCGTTCGGCCGGTAGGTGGTGCAGCCTTTGCAGCCGCTGCGATAGGCATCGAGATACACCTCCTGGAAGGCCTCGAAGCTGATATCGGCCGGCACGTTCACGGTCTTGGAAATCGCGCTGTCCACATGCTTCTGCACGGCGGCCTGCATGCGCACATGCTCGGCCGGCTCCAGATCCTGCGCGGTGACGAAATAATCCGGCAGCACCGCCTCGGCGCCGAATTTCTGGCGGTAAAGGCGCAGCGCGTAATCCGTCACCTCTTCCTCGCGGCGCGAGCCATCGCGCTGCAGCACCTTGCGGGTATAGGCCAGGGCGAACACCGGCTCCACGCCGGAAGAGACGTTATCCGCCACCAGCGAGATCGTGCCCGTCGGCGCGATCGAGGTGAGCAGCGCGTTGCGGATGCCGTTCGCGGCGATGGTGTCGCGCACCTCTTCATCCAGCCCGGAAATCGTCTCGCCGGCCAGATATTTGGCCTCGTCATAAAGCGGGAAGGCGCCTTTCTCGGCGGCGAGATGGGCGGAGGCCAGATAGGCGGCGCGCTCCACCTGGCGGGCCCATTCGCTCGCCTGGGCGGCGGCTTTTTCAGTGCCGTAGCGCAGCCCGCACATCATCAGCGCGTCGGCCAGGCCGGTCATGCCCAGCCCGATGCGCCGCTTCGCCTCGGCCTCCTTCGCCTGCGCCTCCAGCGGGAAGCCCGAGGCGTCGATGGTGTTGTCCATCATCCGGATGGCGGTGCCGACCAGCTTGGCCAGCTCCGCCTCATCGATATGCGCGCCCGCTTCAAACGGGTTGCGCACCAGCTTGGCGAGATTGATCGAGCCCAGCAGGCAGGCGCCGTAAGGCGGCAGCGGCTGCTCGCCGCAGGGGTTGGTGGCGTTGATCGTCTCGCAATAATAGAGGTTATTGCGCTTATTGATCCGGTCGATGAAAATCACCCCCGGCTCGGCATAATCATAGGTGGCGCGGGTGATCTTGTCCCACAGCTCACGGGCCTGCACGGTGCGGTAGGTCTTGCCGTCGAATTTCAGGTCCCAGGGCGCATCCGCCTGCAATGCGGCCATGAAATCGTCGGTCACCAGCACGGAGCAGTTGAAATTGCGCAGCCGCCCAGGCTCGCGCTTAGCGGCAATGAAATCCTCCACATCCGGATGGTCGCAGCGCATCACCGCCATCATCGCGCCACGGCGGGCACCGGCGGACATGATGGTGCGGCACATCGAATCCCATACATCCATGAAGGAGAGCGGGCCGGAGGCGTCGGCGCCAACCCCGCGCACCAGCGCGCCTTTCGGGCGTAGCGAGGAGAAATCATAGCCGATGCCGCCGCCCTGCTGCATGGTCAGCGCCGCCTCGCGCAGATGCGAGAAGATCATGCCCAGATCATCCTCGATGCGGCCCATCACGAAGCAGTTGAACAGGGTCACGCGGCGCGCGGTGCCGGCCCCGGAGAGGATGCGCCCGGCGGGGATGAAGCGGAAATCCTGCAGCGCCTCGAAGAAAGGCTGCTCCCAGCGGGCCGGCTCTTTCTCGACTTCGGCCAGCGCCCGGGCAACACGGCGCCACATATCCTCGACCGTCAGGTCGATCGGTGTGCCGGTCTCATCCTTCAGCCGGTATTTGGAATCCCAGATCTGCGCGGAAATCGGTGCCATGCTCTCCAATATGGAACGCTTGCTGGTTTCTGACACCGTAAAATCCGCCGGAATATCCATGTCGCTTGCTCCCATCTGGCATATCCGCGCCGAGAGGCGGCGCGGAGACTCGCGTGAGGCCACACCATAGCTCGGCCTATATCGCGTCGCCAACACTAGATGTTGATTTTGCGGTAGAATTATCTGCGTCTGACTGCCCTTTTTAACTTGACGGCGACAACGCGGCGCGGAATAGAATTTTTGCCCGCGTAAGGGCTCGAGGCTTAGATCCTCGACCGCCGGTCCAGCTCCGGCGCCGTCGCGTAAAAGGCTCGTTTATCGGCATACATGGCGCTATCCGCGCGCTGAATCGCCGCCTCCAGCTTTTCGCCGGCCTTGCAAACCGCCATGCCGACGGAGAGAACCAGCCGAGTCTGGGTGGAATGGAACTGATTATTCAGCTCGGTCACCCGTGCCAGATCGCTCAGCACCGCCTGGGCCTCCGGCGCGCTCTTGCCCGGCAGCAGGATCACGAACTCATCCCCGCCAATGCGCGCCGCGCAGCCGGGCTTTTCCACCACCTGGGTCAGAATCTCACCGATCCGGCGCAGCATCGCATCCCCGGCGGCATGGCCGGATTCGTCATTCACCTGCTTCATGCCGTTGAGGTCGATCAGGATCACCGAGACCGGGAACGGCCCCTTGCGCTCCAGCCGGTTTACCTCATCCATATAGAAGCTGCGGTTATACAGACCGGTCAGCACGTCATGCTTGCCGAGATATTCGAGATAAGCCTCGGCCTTCTTGCGGGCGGTGATGTCGGTGAGCGAGACCAGCACTTTCGACCAGTCCTTCTCATGCCCCGGCATCACCGAGAATTGCAGAATCAGGTTCAGCGCCTCGCCATCCAGCCGGTAATTCAGCACCTCGCGCTCATGGCGCAGCCGGCCGTCCCACAACGCCACCAGCTGCTCGGCGAAAAACCCGCGCATCTCGTCGCGGAACACCTCATCCAGCCGCGCGAGCAGATCCGCCTTGTCGCGCGCCTGAAACAGCCTGAGCGTGTGAAGATTCACATCCAGCACATGGATATCCAGCATGCACATCTCGACGAAATCCGGATGCACATCGATGAAGGTGCGGAAATCGACGATGCCGCGATGCCGCAGCTCGTCCAGCCGGGCCTTGATCAGGCTGAAATTCTCAAACCAGAGCGAGACCGGCGAGTCATTGAACATCGCCCGCGCCTGCAGCTCGCTGGCCTCCAGCTCCCGGCGCGCATCCTCCTGGGCCGAGACATCCTCGATGGCGACGATCACCCGCGACCAGCTCTGCGTCTCATCCGGTAGAATCCGGCCATTCACGCGGATATCGATCCGTGTCCCATCCAGCCGGTAATTCATCGTGGTGGTGGTGAACCGCGTCTGGCCGCGCCAGATCTGCAGCAGCTCCTGGGCATAGGGGGCCAACGCATCGTCACGAATGATCACGGCGAGATGCGCCGTCAGCTCCGCAAGGGTTTTCGCCCCCAGCATATCCAAAGCGCTTTGATTGACCCGCAAAATCTTGATCGAATGGGCGCAGCGCTTGACCTCATCAGGATGCGCGGCCAGGTAGGCTTCGAGATCCTCTATGCCCTCCCTGCGCCACGCCGCCATGATCAGCTTGAGGGCGCTGAGATCCTCCTCCCACAGCGCGACGGGCATCAATTCGAAATAATCGCCAGAATGGCGGTCGGGCAGCGCGGACATGGAAACTCATTCCCAAATTCCCGCGACAACGTCAAAGCCTGACAGCGACAGGAGGGCTGCCTCAGCTCCGCAGCAGCCATTGGCAGATCATGCACGCCACCGTGGCGGCGATCGCCGTGGCAAACGCCCCCCAGGCGAGATCGGCCAGGGTGATCACACTCGGCCAGCCCCGCATCGTCGCCTGATTGGTCAAATCGTAGGTGGCATAGGCGATCAGCCCGAAGACCGCGCCGCGCCACAGCGCCATCGCCGGGCGCGGCGAGGGCAGCACCGCGAAGATGACGATACCGGCGACATAGAGCCCGTAGAAGATGATCGCCGGCGCCGGCCGGACCTGCTCCGCCAGCAGCCCGCGCAGCAAGGGCTTGTAGAGCCTGGGCCCCATCTGGCTCAGCCAGACCGCATCCAGCCCCAGAAACACCAACGCGCTCGTCAGATAAGCCAGACCGAAGACTTTCACCCGCGCCCCCTCTCAGCCCTGCAATTCATAAAGCCCGACATCGACGCTGCCGGTGAGAAATCCCGCCTCGCAATAGCAGAGGTAATAATCCCAGAGCCGGCGGAACCGCTCATCGAAGCCCTGCCCCTCCAGCGCCGGCCAGGCGGCGGTAAAGCGCTCCCGCCACGCCGCCAGCGTACGGGCATAGGAGGCGCCGAAATGCCGCACCCGGCCCGGCGCCAGCCCCGCCGCGCGCGCCTGCGCCGCGATCTGCGCCTTGGCCGGCAGCATGCCGCCGGGGAAAATATGGCTCTGGATGAAATCCGGACTGCGCCGATAGGCCGCGAAGCGTTCGGCGGCGATGCTGATCACCTGCAACACCGCCTTGCCGCCCGGCTTCAGGCGCTGGCGCAAGGTCTGGAAATAGCCGGGCCAATAGGCCTCGCCCACGGCCTCGAACATCTCCACCGAGACGATGCGGTCATAGCGCCCGGCCTCGTCGCGATAATCGCGCAGCACCAGCTCCACACGCTCCTCCAGCCCGGCATCGCGGATTACTTGCTGCCCCCAGGCCAGCTGCGCCGGGGAAATCGTCAGTCCGGTCACCTTCGCCCCCTGCTGGCCCAGATGCCGCGCCAGAGCGCCCCAGCCGCAGCCGATTTCCAGCACGCTCTGTCCCGGCTCAACCGCCAGCCACCCGGCGATCAGCGCCAGCTTCGCCGCCTGCGCCGCCTCCAGCGTCGCCGCGCCGCCCTCATACAGGCCGGATGAATAGAGCATGCTTTCATCCAGCCAGCGCGCGAAGAAGCCATTGCCGAGATCGTAATGCGCCATGATGTTGCGCCGCGCGCCGGCCTTGCTGTTGGCCCGGCGCTTATGGCGCCACCCTTGCAGCGCCCGCAGCGGCGCGGAGAGCGCGCCTTCCGCCTGGCCGCTGAAATTCAGATTGCAGATCTGCAGCAGCGCGCTGAGATCCGGGCTGCTCCAGCCGCCATCGATATAGGCATTGGCGAAGCCGGTATCGCCCTCAAGCGCCAAAGCCCGCAGCAGCCGCCAATCATGCAGCACCAGCCGCGCCTGCGGCCCGGGCAGATCCCCCTGCACCTCCAGCCTGTGCCCTTCGGGCGTCACGCAGACCAGCCCGCCATAGCGCAACCCCGCGATGGCACGGCGCAGCAAGGCGGTTCTCCAGCCGCGCCGGCTGTCGGCACGGATCATGGCGGGCTGAACGATGTCACTCATGCGCGTCTCCTGGAACGGCTATAGCCCTGGCTGATCTCGTCACGGGGCGCGGCCGGACGCGGCCGCAGCCCGATCCCCTTGCGCCAGATCTTCAACGCTTCCCAATGGATGGCGGCCAGCACCTTCAGCCCCGCCCAGGGCTGGGCCAGCACCAGCCGCAGCAGCGCGGC
>NZ_JH976210.1:98986-118392 GCF_000306035.1 Acidocella sp. MX-AZ02 | reverse complement strand
CATCGCTCAGCGCCACCCGGCGCCCGGCCATGGTGGCGCGCAGCATCACCCCTTGCGCATCGGCCACGGCGATATGCAGCCCCAGCGCGGCGCCGGGCGGCTGCAAGGTGAAGCTGTAGCGCAGCCCCATCTCCATGAAGGGCGAGACGTAAAAAAATCTTCTCCGCCCCTTGCCGGATGGCGCCGTCCTGCTCCGTCACCGGGCAGAGATAGCTATGGCGCTGGCCGAAGGTATTATTGACCTCATACAGCACCGCGCGCAGCGCTCCCTCAGAATCATGGCACAGAAACAGGCTCAGCGGGTTGAAGCCCAGCCCGAGGATGCGCGGCATCGCGAGCAGCGTAATCCGCGCCGCCCCCGCCTGCAGCCCGGCCGCGGCGAGATGGCGCTCCACCCAGCCCCGCAAATTCCTGGTGCCGTCGCCATGGTCGGTCTCGCGGAAGCTCACCAGATTGAAGCGTCCGCGCGAAAACAGGCGCAGGCGCGGCATCGCATCGATATCCAGCAGCAGATACGGCACCTGGTAGGCCAGGCTGTGCTGGCGCGGCCGGGTGCGGGTATGGGTGACCCAGACCGGATAGAGCGCGTTCACCTGGCCACCTCGAAGGCGGGCCGCAGCGCGATGCGGGCCGATTCGCCCTGCACGTTCCAGGGCCGGCGCGGCGCCCCCAGCGCTTCCGCCACCGCCAACCCCGCCTGCAGCCCGTCCTCGTGAAACCCCGCCCCCCACCAGGCGCCGCAGAACCAGGTCCGGCGCAGCCCCTGTATCTCCCAGATCCGCGCCTGCGCACGCAGCGCCGCGACGTCGAAGACCGGGTGGGTGAAGATTTGCCGCAGCGCCACGTCGCGCAGGGCGCGGGTCGGGTTGAGGGTGACGAACCAGTCCCGCCCCGCCAGGCCCTGCAAGCGGTTCATCCAGTAGGTCACCGCCACATGCGCCTCGCCGCCCGTATAGTTCCAGGCGGCCCAGGCGGCGCGGCGGCGCGGCATTGCCGCCGCATCGCCATGCAGCACCACCTCGTTCGCCGTGGTGCGGAAACTGCCCAGGATCTGCGCCTCCGTGGCGCAGGGATCCGCCAGCAGGGCGAACGCCTCGTCCGCATGGCAGGCCAGCACCGCCTCGTCGAACCCCTCTTCCGATCCATCCGCCAGGCGCAGCACCACGCCGCCCGGCAGGCGCCGCAGCTGCGCCACGGCTTGCCCCGCCCGCACCTCGCCCGCGAACGCCGCCCGCAACTTGGCGACATAAGCCTGCGAGCCGCCCGCCACGCTGCGCCAGACCGGGCGGCCGGTGAGCTTCAACAGCCCATGATTTTCACAGAACCGGATGAAGGCACTGGCCGGCAGATCCCCCGCCGCCCCCGCCGGGCAGGACCAGACCGCCGCGATCATCGGGTAGAGATGGTCCTGCAGAAACGCCTCGCTATAGCCGCCATGGCGCAGATACTCGCCCAGGCTTACCCCGGCCAGGGCGGCGGCGTCTCCCGGCGCGCGCTTATAGAAGAGCAAAATCCCCCGCAACATCGACCAGAATCGCGGCCGCAGCGCATTGGCCGGTTGCGCGAACAGCCCGCGCAGATCCGTCCCCGCATATTCCAGCCCGCCTTCGCGCAGCGACACCGAGAAGGACATATCCGTCGCCCGCGTCTCAACCCCCAGATGCGCGAACAAGGCGGTGAGATTGGGGTAGGCCGGCTCATTATAGACGATGAAGCCGGTATCGATCTTCGTACCCTCGACCTCGACCGTATGGCTGTGCCCGCCCAGCCGGGGCAGCGCCTCGAACAAGGTGACATCATGCGCGCGCGACAGCGCCCAGGCGCAGGACAGGCCGGAAATCCCAGCCCCGATCACAGCGATACGCCGGCGCCCGGCAGGAGAAACAATCGCGTCCATGTTTTAAATACGCCGTCCGCGGGGTTTCGGATCAACCGGCTTGATCCAATTTAGACAACGTATCGTATAATGGTTTGTGAATGCTTTTGCTCCTCCTTCTGCTGCCCGCCGCGCCCCGCCGCAGGCCCTGCCGGTGAACCAGGCCGGCAGCCCCGCCCCGGATGCGGCGACCTTGGCGGCCTTGATCCGCCGGGTCGCCACCGCGCGCGACAAACAGGCCTTCGCGGCTTTGTTCAAGCATTTCGCCCCCCGGGTGAAATCCTTCCTGCGCCGCGCCGGCATGGAATCTGGCGCGGCCGAGGAGGTGGCGCAGGAGGTGATGATCCTGCTCTGGCGCAAGGCGGAGCATTTCGACCCCAGCCGCGCCGGCGCCGCCACCTGGGTATTCGCCATCGCCCGCAATGCGCGCATCGACCATGCCAGGCGCGCCAAGGGCCTGCCCCCGCAACCCGAGCCGGAGCCCGAAGCGGCGCCCTCGGCCGAAACCCTCACCCTCGCCGCCGAGCAGGCCGCCCGCCTGCGTGGCGCCATCGCCGAACTCGGCCCTGAACAGAAACAGATCGTGCAGCTCTTCTTCTTCTCCGATACCCCCCACGCCGCCATCGCCAGCGCGCTCGATCTGCCGCTGGGCACGGTGAAATCCCGTATCCGCCTGGCCATGGCCAAGCTGCGCTCCAGCCTGGGAGAGGTGCCGTGATCCTGCACCATCCCAGCCCGGAGACGCTGTTGGCCTACGCCGCCGGCAGCCTGCCCGCCGGCCAGTCCCTGGTGGTGGCGGCGCATGCCGAGGGTTGCCCGCATTGCCGCGCCGAAATCGCCCGGCTGGAGGCGCTCGGCGGTGAGATGCTGGAGGACATGCCGCCGGAGTCCCTGGCGTTGGATGCCTTCACCGACACGCTGGCGCGGCTGGACCAGCCCGCGCCACGCAGCCCGGCTTTGCCCCGCCAGGCGGATCTGCGCCTGCCTGCCGGCACCCTGCCGCGGATTCTGGCCAGTGCCGAGATCAGCCGCTGGCTCTGGGTGGCGCCGGGCGTGCGCTATAGCCGCGTGCGCCTGCCCTGGGCGCCGAAAGATAATGTCATGCTGCTGCGTGTGGCGGCGAATAAGCGCGTGCTCGCCCACAGCCATGGCGGCGCCGAATTCACCCAGGTGCTGCATGGCGATTTTCATGACGAAACCGACCGCTACGCCGCCGGCGACCTCATCGAGGAAGACGAACACACCAACCACCAGCCCCATGCCGGGGACCAAGGCTGCCTCTGCCTCGCCTCGCTGGACGGGGGCTTGCGCCTACCCTGGCTCACCCGGCTGATCAGGAGATCCGCATGACCGCATTCGCCGCCCGCCTCTCCGCCCTTGCCGAGCGCGCGCCGCTGCCGGATGCGCTGATCGGTCTTGGCATCAACCGCCTGGTGGCGCGCACCAGACGGGCGCTGGACCAGGCCCCGCCGTCCGGCGCCAGCTTCGCCGCCGGCATGGCCGCCTTTCCCATCGCCGCCCATGCCAGCACCGCCAATGCCCAGCATTACGAGATCCCGGCCGAATTTTTCGCCCTCTTCCTCGGCGAACGGCGCAAATATTCGAGCTGCCTCTACCCGACCGGCCGCGAAACGCTGGACCAGGCCGAACTGCACGCGCTGGAGGAAACCATCGCCCATGCCGGCCTCGCCGACGGGCAGGAGATTCTGGAGCTGGGCTGCGGCTGGGGCTCGCTCAGCCTGTTCATGGCGCAGCGCTTTCCCGGCGCGCGCATCGTCGCCGTCTCCAACTCTGGCTCGCAGCGCCAATATATCGAAACCGAAGCCGCCGCGCGTGGGCTCGCCAATCTGCGCGTCATCACCGCCGACATGAACGAATTCTCCACCGATGCGCGCTTCGACCGCGTCGTCTCCGTGGAAATGTTCGAACATATGGCCAATTGGCGCGCCCTGCTCACCCGCGTGCGCGGCTGGCTGAAGCCAGAGGGACGGCTGTTCATCCATGTCTTCGCACATGAGCGCCAGCCTTACCGCTTCGACCATGAGGATGAGGCCGACTGGATCGCCCAGCATTTCTTCACCGGCGGCATCATGCCCAGCCATGATCTGATCACCCAGTTCCCGGATTTGTTCACGCTGGAGCGGGACTGGCGCTGGAATGGCAGGCATTACGCCCGCACCGCGAAACACTGGCTGCAAAATTATGATGCGCGGATCGGCGAGGTCCGGAAAATTCTCGCCGCCACCTACGGCGCCGAGGCGCCGCTCTGGGAACGCCGCTGGCGGCTCTTCTTCCTCGCCACCGCCGGGCTATTCGGCCATGCCGGCGGCAAGCCCTGGGCGGTGAGCCATTATCTGCTGGCGCCCACCGCATGATCCTCTGCCTCTATGCCGGGCTGGCGGTGACGCTGGCCATGGTGGCGGGGTGGTTTCTGCAACGGGCTTTGCACAATGCCGGCTGGGTGGATGTGGTCTGGACCTTTTCCACCGGCCTCGCCCTGGCCGGCGTGGCGCTGGCCGCCCCCGGCGCGCTCTGGCGCCATGCGCTGTTGGCCGGGCTGATGCTGGTCTGGTCCTTGCGGCTTGGGCTGCATGTGGCGCTGCGAGTCGCCAGCGGGCCAGAGGATGCGCGTTACGCGCAGATGCGCAAGGATGCTGGTGCAGGCTTCCAGAAACAGATGGCCTGGCTGATGGCCGGCCAGGGACCGGTCTCCGGCCTGCTCTCGATCAGCCTCTATCTCGCCGCTGCCCAGCCCGATCCAAGCGTGCGCCCCGGCGATGTACTGGGCGTGCTGATCCTGCTGCTCTGCCTTGGCGGCGAAGCTTTGGCCGATGCGCAGCTGCGCGCCTGGCGCGCCCGCCAGACCAGCCCTGGCGGCATCTGCGAGGAGGGTCTCTGGCGCCTCTGCCGGCATCCGAATTATTTGTTCGAGGCGCTGCTCTGGCTCGCCTTCCCGGCGATGGCGCTGAGCACCCGCCCGCTCTCCTGGCTTTCCTTCATCGCCCCGGTGCTGATGTTCCTGGTGCTGCGCTTTCTCACCGGCGTGCCGCCGCTGGAGGCCTCGATGCTGGCGCGGCGGGGGGAGGCCTACAGAGCCTTTCAGGCGCGGACGACGGCGATGTGGCCGCGTCTTCCGTGGGGAGTATTTGAAAAAACTCCCCATACCCCCAAAAACTTTTAAGACTTATAGGTGCCTACCGCGTCGCCGGCATTCAGAAACGCGCCCTCCTTGGCGATGCGCTGAAAGATGCCGTCGCGCGGCGCGGTGATCTGCACCTCCATCTTCATCGCTTCCATCACCGCCAGCAGCTCGCCTTCCTTCACATCGGCACCATCCTCAACCTTCCAGGCCTGGACGCTGCCGGCAATCGGCGCCGGCACTTCGTTGGCGGCACGCCCCGCTTCCTGCGGCGCGGCCGTACCCGGTTGCGCCATGCCGGCCAGAAAACTGCGCGGCAGGCCGATCTGATGGCGCTTGCCATCGATCTCCAGCGGCAGCCGCACCAGCTCTTCCTCCACCGGTGCCGGACGCGGCGCGGGCTCGAATTCGCCGGTGAAATCCGTCTCGATCCAGCGTGTATGCACGGCGAATCCGTCATCGCCGGCAAAATCCTCATGCGCCACCACGGCGCGATGGAAGGGCAGCACCGTCGCCACCCCCTCGATCTTGAATTCCGCCAGCGCCCGCCTTGCCCGTTTCAACGCCTCGGCGCGCGTCTTGCCGGTGACGATCAGCTTCGCCACCAGCGAATCATACTGGCCGGGGATGATCGAGCCCGAGACCACGCCGCTATCCAGCCGCACGCCCGGCCCGGAGGGCGGCAGGAAGGCGGTGATCTTGCCCGGCGTCGGCAAAAACCCTTTCGCCGGATCCTCGGCATTGATGCGAAACTCGAACGCATGGCCCCGCGGGCGCGGCGTTTCGGTAATGGACAGGTTTTTGCCCTCCGCCACGCGGAACTGCTCGATCACCAGATCCACCCCTGCGGTTTCCTCCGTCACCGGATGCTCCACCTGCAGGCGGGTATTCACCTCCAGAAAGGAAATCATCCCGTCCTGGCCAAGCAGAAACTCGACCGTACCGGCATTGGTATAGCCGGCGGCGGCGCAAACGCGCTTCGCCGCATCCTCGATGGTCGCACGCTGTTCATCGCTAATGAAGGGCGCCGGCGCTTCTTCCACCAGCTTCTGGTTGCGCCGCTGCAGCGAGCAATCGCGCGTGCCCAGCACCACCACATTGCCATGCGTGTCAGCGATGATCTGCGCCTCGATATGGCGAGGCTTATCCAGGAAGCGCTCCAGAAAACACTCGCCGCGCCCGAATGCCGCCACCGCCTCGCGCACGGCGGACTCGTAAAGCTCCTTCACCTCATCCAGCCTACGCGCCACCTTCATGCCGCGCCCGCCGCCGCCATAGGCCGCCTTGATCGCCATCGGCAAACCGTGCTGCTTGGCAAAGGCCAAGGCTTCATCGCCGCTTTCTACCGGCCCATCGCTGCCCGGCGCCAGCGGCGCGCCGACCGATTGCGCGATCCTGCGGGCTGAAACCTTATCGCCCAGCGCGTCGATCACCTCCGCCTCCGGGCCGATCCAGATCAGCCCCGCCGCCTTCACCGCGCGCGCGAATTCGGCCCGCTCGGAGAGGAAGCCGTAGCCCGGATGCACCGCATCCGCCCCGGCGCGCTTGGCAACCGCCAGCAGCTTTTCGATATCAAGATAGGTCTCAGCCGGCTTCGCCCCGCCCAGCGCGTAGGCTTCATCGGCCATGCCGACAAACAAAGCCTCCGCATCCGGGTCTGAATACACCGCAACGGAGCCCACACCATAATCCCGGCAAGCCCGGATGATGCGCACCGCGATTTCACCGCGATTGGCGATCAGGATTTTTTTCATGACTTTAGGCCCTCCGCCCATTCGGCGTGATTTCTGAAAATGCCTTCAACGGCTTGAAACGAATTTTTGCCCCTACCGGAACCTGCCCGGCGAGGTCGAGATGATAGTCAGCCACCGCGCCGATGACCGGGTAGCCGCCGGTCAGCGGATGATCGGCCAGGAACAAAAGCGGCTTGCCGTTGGCCGGCACCTCCACCGCCCCGGTCACCGTGCCTTCACTGGGCAATTCCTCGGTGCGGCAGCGCTCCAGCACAGCCTCACCATCCAGCCGGATGCCGACGCGGTTGGATTGCGGCGTTACCACCCAGGCCTCGGTGGCGAGCCTCTCCAGCGCCTCAGCCGTGAACCAATCCGGCCGCGGCCCCATCACCAGATCGAGCGTGACCTCATCCCCGGCTTTCGGAAATTCAAAGGCTGGTGCTTCATCCAGCGAAACCGCCCGCAGGCCGGAGGCTGGTTTCAGCTTCAGCGTCTGCCCCGCCTGCACGGGGGCGGGGCCGACAATCGCCAGCGTATCCGTCGCCGCACTGCCGAGGATGGTCTCCACCTCAAACCCGCCGCGCACGGCGAGATAATAGCGCATCCCCCGCGCCGGGGCGGCCAGGCTCACCACATCCCCCGGCTCCAGCGCGATCGGCGCATACGGGCTGGGCGAAAGCCCCTGACCGGCGGCTGTACGAATGGAAATCCCGCACGGCGCGCCGGTCAGCGCAATCACCGCCGCCTCTTGCACGCGGAAGGAAAATCCGCCCCCCATCAACTCCAGACAAACCGCGCTCTCATCATTGCCGACAACGCGATTGGCGGCCTTGAACGCGCCGCGATCCAGCGCGCCGGAAGCGGACACACCCTGCCCGGTCTGCCCGAAGCGCCCGAGATCCTGAAACAAAGGCGGCAGCGGTGCTGAGAGAATTTTGAAGGCGCCGCCTGCATCGACCGCAACAGCCTCGGCAACGGCCGCAACCTGAACCTGCGTCTTCACCTTCGCCAGATCGGTAAAGCGCACCTGATAGCCTGGCTGAAAATAGGCCGGCGGATTGCGGCCAATATCCCACATCTTCACCGGCGTGGTGCCGATGATCTGCCAGCCGCCAGGGCTGTTCTGCGGATACACGCCGGTGAAGGTCCCCGCCAGCGCCACCGACCCCGCCGGGATCCGCGTGCGCGGGCTCTTGCGCCGGGGCACCTGCAAGGCAGGATCGCCGCCAACCAGATAGCCGAACCCCGGCGCGAACCCGCAAAACGCCACCATGTAGGTGGCCGCGCTATGGCGGCGGATCACCTCCTCCACCGAAAGCCCGGTGATGGCGGCAACCTCTTCGAGATCCTCGCCATCGTAACGCACCGGCACCTCCACCAGCGTCGCCTCGCGCGCCAGCGGCGCCACCAGGTCGCGCGCCGCGACACCGGCGGCAATCTCCTCGGCGCTGGTCTCCTCCGGGGCGAAGCCGATCATCAGCGTGCGCGCCGCCGGCACCAGCTCCTTCATCCCCGGCAACGGCACGGCCTGCAGCGAGGCGAGCAGCGCCAGCGTCTCGTCCAGATCATTCAGCTCAACCAGCAGGGTGGTGAGATTAACGGGGAGAAATCGGATCATGGTCTCAGGCGTGGTAGGCTGAGTCGGGAATATCGGTGATGAACATGTGGCCGGGCGCGTGGGTGATGGCAAAGGGCACGCCAGAGGCCATGACCACCGCTTGCGGCGTAACCCCGCAGGCCCAGAACACCGGCACCTCCCCAGGCGCGATGCGCACCGCGTCACCGAAATCAGGCCGCGCAAGATCCGCGATGCCGATTGCCTCGGGCATGCCCACATGCACCGGCGCGCCATGCACGGCGGGGAAACGTCCGGAAATGGTGGCGGCCTCAGCAACCCGCCCCCCCGGAATCGGCCGCATGGAGACCACCATATTCCCCCGCAACCGCCCGGCCGGGCGGCAGGGCTGGTTGGTGAGATACATCGGCACGTTGGTCTTGTCCGTCATGTGGCGGATCTCGATGCCGGCCTCCACCAGTGGCGTTTCAAAGGTGAAGCTGCAGCCGATGAGAAACGCGACAAGATCGTCCCGCTCCGCCCAGGCGCGGCTGGCATCCGGGGTTTCCTCGGCCAGCTTGCCGTCGCGCCAGATGCGGTAGAGCGGCAAATCCGTGCGCAAATCGGCGCCGGGGGCAAGCGCGGTTGTCGGCACGCCGGGGTCGGAGACATCCAGCACCGGGCAGGGCTTGGGGTTGCGCTGCGCGAAGAGCAGAAAGTCAAACGCCCAGTCGCGCGGCAGCACGATCATATTCGCCTGGGTGAACCCGGGGGCGACGCCGGAGGTCGGCGCCACCTGCCCGGCCCGGTAGGCGGCCCGTGCCTGGTGCGCGGCGCTTGCATCCGTATGTGACAAAAACGCTTCTGGGGTCATCATCGCGGCTCCTCAGGCGGTGCCGGCGAAGGCGCGGACGCCAATCGATTCGGCCTGGAAAAGGGTGCGGATTTCACGCGCCATCGTCACCGCCCCGGGGCTGTCGCCATGGACACAGATGGACTGCGCCTCGATGCGGATTTCAGTACCATCCTGCGCGGTGACGAGGCCGGTGCGCACGAAATTGAGCATACGCCGCGCCACCTGCGCCGCATCATGCAACACCGCGCCAGGCTCACGCCGGGAGACGAGCAGCCCCTCCCGCGTATAGCCGCGATCCGCGAAAACTTCGCCGACAACCTGCAACCCTTCGGATTTCGCCAACTCCAGAACCGGCGTCCCCGCCAGCCCCATCAGCACCAGCGCCGGGTCGATCAGCTTGATCGCCTTGATCACCGCCAGCGCCTGACGCTCATGGTTGGCGATATGGTTATAGAGCGCGCCATGCGGCTTCACATAGCGCACGCTGGTTCCCGCCGCTTTCGCAATCCCCTGCAGCGCGCCGATCTGATAGATCACATCGCCGATCAGCTCCTCAGAGGTCACATCCATATCGCGCCGGCCAAAGCCGACACGATCCGGGTAGGAGACATGCGCGCCGATCGCCACCTTCATCGCGGCGGCTGTCTGCACCGTCTTCAGCAGCCCCGCCGGATCGCCGGCGTGAAACCCGCAAGCGACATTGGCGCTGGAGACGATTTCGAGCATCGCCTGGTCATCACCCATCTTCCAGGCGCCATAGCCTTCGCCCAGATCACTGTTCAAATCGATGCTGACCATGCGTGTCTCCTGTAACGTTTTTACTTACCGAGGAAGGCGAAGATCGGCCCGACCGACTTGTAGGCCATATACCATGTCAGCAGGCAGACCAGCACGCCCAGCCCCAGCAGCCAGCGCGGATAGTGATAGCCGCCCATCAGCTTCTTGCAGGCCACGGCGGCGAACAGGAAGATGGAGAGGCCCACCGGCAGCACCAGCCCGTTCAACCCGCCGACGAACACCAGCATTGCCGCCGGCGTAGTCTTCATCAGCTCAAAGCAGAGCAGCGAGAACAGGATGAAGCCGACAGTGGCGAAATTGCGATGCCGCTCGGTCATGTCTTTCTTGAAGGCGGTCACGAAGGTGACGGAGGTATAGCCCGCCCCGATGATGCTGGTCATCGCGGAGGCCAGGAACACCGCGCCGAAAATGCGGTAGCCGATCGGCCCGCAGGAGGCGAGGAAGGCCTGGCCGGCGGGGTTGGCATCCTTGCCGGAGAAGGTGATGACGGTGCCCGTGGCCACCACGCCCAGCACCGCCAGGAACAGGATGTAGCGCATCACGCCGGTCACCAGAATGCCGGTGATCGCCGCCTTGTTCGCCTCGGCAATATGCTCGGGTCCGACAGCGCCTTTATCCAGCAGCCGATGCGCGCCGGCATAGGTGATATAGCCGCCCACCGTGCCGCCGACGATGGTGGTGATGGTAGCGAAATTAATGTGATCCGGCATGATGCTCTGGCGCAGCGCCTCACCCACCGGCGGCGCTGCAACCACGCAGGCATAGAGCACCAGCGCCAGCTTCACCGCACCGGCCACCAGCACCACGCGGTCCATGGCAATGCCGGCGCGCTTGGAGAGGAAGATGATAATCGCGACGATCGCCGCGGCCGCGCCGCCAATCTTCGGGTCCATATCCACCAGCGCGTTCAGGCCCAGCCCGGCGCCGGCGATATTGCCGATATTGAAGAACAGGCCACCGACGATGATCAGCACCGCGAGCAGATAGCCCGAGCCGGGAATGGCGGCATTGGCGATATCCGCCGCGCGCATGCGGGTGATCGTCACCATGCGCCAGATATTCGCCTGAATGACGAAATCGATGATGATGGAGGCCAGGATGGCGAAGGCGAAGGCCGCCCCCATCTTCGCGGTGAAGGTCGCGGTCTGGGTGATGAAGCCGGGCCCCACCGCCGACATCGCCATGATCATGATCGCCGCAATATAGCCCTTGCGCCGGGCTGCCGGGCTCAAGCCCGATTGTGGAATTGTCACCTGCGCCATCACACTCTCCCTTTATTTACGCCGCCCAGCCCAATGCTGTCCTACAAAACCTGCCGCAGGAAAGATCAAACCGTCAACATTGTTCAACAATTTTATTTGATCATCCTACGATATGGAGGAATAATTGGTCAACCATTGAATGTTTCTTGAACAAACCGCACGCTGCTGATGCAATTTCTTGCTGCACCGCAAAATCCTCGCCGCGCCGGCGTCTGGCGAGGCGCCGTGGCATCGGCTAAGCACAGCCCATGGAGAGGCGGCCACATCGCCGCCGCCAAAGGATAAAAGACCGGAAATGGACCAGGATCTCGCGCTGCCGCTGCCCCAGAAACTCGCCAATCAATTGCGCGAGGGGTTGATCGGCGGCGCCTTCACCCCCGGTCAGCGCCTCTCCGAACAGGCTTTGTGCGACGAGCTCGATGTCTCCCGCAACACGCTGCGCGAGGCTTTCCGGCTGCTCACCAAGGAGGGCTTGCTGGAGCACAAGGCCAATCGCGGCGTCTTCGTCACCACCCCCAGCATTGCCGCGGTGATCGATATTTATCGCGTGCGCCGGATGCTCGAATGCCCGGCTCTGGCGCACGCCTATCCCAACCATCCCGCCGCCGCGCGTATGCGCGCGGCCGTGCAGAGCGCGCGCGCCGCCCGCCAGCGTCTGGATTGGCGCGAGGTCGGCAGCGCCAATATGCGCTTTCACACCGCCATCGTTGAGCTGGCGGATAGCGAACGCCTCAGCGGCTTCTACGCCCAGGTCTCGGCGGAGCTGCGTCTGGCGTTTTTCCTGCTCGATGATCCCGAGCTGCTGCATGCGCCCTATGTCGATATGAACGAGGCGATCATATCCTTGCTGGAACAAGGCCGGCCGGCCGCCGCCGCCGCCTCGCTCGAGACCTATCTCAACCAGTCGGAGCGGACGATCCTGGCCGCCCTGGCCCGGCGCGCGGCGGCTTAATCCAACCGTGACCAGGGGGGCGGCGCCGAAGGCCCGCGCCAGCTCCTCCAGCAGCACCCTTACCCGTGCCGGGCGCAGCGGCCCGGGCGGGGTGAGCAGGTTCAGCGCCACCGGCGCCACCTCCCACCCCGGCAGCATCTCTTCCAGGCGGCCCTGCGCGAGATCCTGCCAGACCATGAAATCCGGCTGCAGCGCCATGCCCTGCCCGGCCAGCAGCGCGCCGCTCAGCACATCCGCATTATTCGCCCGCAACCGCCCTTGCACCGGCACCGCATAGTCGCCCAGCCGCTCATGCTGAAACCGCCACAGCCCCGGCTGCGCGATATTCGTATAAAGCAGCGCCTGGTGCTGCTGCAGCTCACGCGGATGGCTGGGCCGGCCATAGCGGTCGAGATAGGCGGGGCTCGCCACCAGCGGCCGGCGCACCGTGCAAAGCCTGCGCCCCAGCAGCGACGAGTCGGACAAGGCCGCGATCCGCAGCGCCACATCGAAGCGCTCCGCCACCAGATCCACCTGGCTGTCACTGAGCGAAAGCTCGATCTCCAGCTGCGGATAGCGCGCCAGAATCTCCGGCAGCAACGGGGCAAGATGCCGCACCCCGAAGGACATCGGCGCCGCCAGGCGCACCAACCCGCGCGGCTGCTCGCTCTGCGCCGCCGCCTCGGCCTCCGCCGCCTCGCCCTCGGCCAGAATCCGCTGTGCCCGCGCCAGCGCCTCCTGCCCGGTCTGGGTGAGGGAGAGCCGGCGTGAGGTGCGATGGAACAAGCCCGTCCCCAGCCGCCGCTCCAGCCGGGCGATGGCCTTGGAGATGGTCGGGTGCGACAGCCCCAGCTCCCGCGCCGCGCCGCTGAAGGAGCCGCGCGCCGCCACCTTCGCGAAAATCGCCCAGGCCTCGAAATCCGGCATCGCCATATTGAAACTTTCGGAACAGATGATGTTCGATCATTTCTATTTTATCGAAATCTGTCCAGCTCTATCTCTCGCTCATACCAAAACGGGGCGCGGCCCCGAGGAGCACAACATGATCGAGCATCGTCCCTTCAAATCCCTTGGCGGCGCCAACCATGGCTGGCTGGACGCCAAGCATCATTTCTCTTTCGCCGGCTATCACGACAGCGCGCGCATGGGCTGGGGCCGGCTGCGGGTCTGGAATGACGACCATATCGAAGCCGGCGCCGGCTTTCCGCCGCATCCGCATGAGAACATGGAAATCATTACCTATGTCCGCAAAGGCGCCATCACCCATCGCGACAATCTCGGCAATCACGGCCGCACCGAGGCCGGGGATGTGCAGGTGATGTCGGCTGGCACCGGCATTACCCATAGCGAGTTCAATCTGGAAAACGAGGCCACGGAACTGTTCCAGATCTGGATCCTCCCTTCCAGCCGCGGCCATGCGCCGAGCTGGGGCACCCGGCCTTTCCCGAAGGATGGGCGCGAGGGCAAATTCGTCACCCTGGCCTCGGGCTTTGCCGAGGATGCGGAGGCGCTGAAAATCCACGCCGAGGCGCGGCTATCGGGCGGCACGCTGAAAAAAGGCGATCGCGTCAGCTATGATCTGACGCCCGAGCGCCACGCTTATCTGGTGCCGGCGACGGGTAAGGTGAGCGTGAATGGGCTGACGCTGAATGAGCGCGATGGCGCGGCGATCACCGGTGAGACCAGCATTACCATCGAGGCGCTGGAGGATGCGGAGCTGGTGTTGGTGGATGCCGCGTAAAAAGTTGGGGGCTTTGGCATGTGTTGCCAAAGCCCCCAGCGGTCTGAAGCCCTTTTTGAAAAAAGGGCTTCACCCCAAAAACTTTTATTTCATCGTCGGCATGGCGTATTCCGCGCCTTTGCGGATGCCGGTCGGCCAGCGCGAGGTGATGGTCTTCAGCCTGGTATAAAACCGCACCCCCTCGCGGCCATGGATCGCATGGTCACCGAACAGGGAGCGCTTCCAGCCGCCGAAGGAATGGAACGCCATCGGCACCGGGACCGGCACATTCACCCCCACCATGCCGGCCAGAACGCCGGTGGTGAAGGCCCGCGCGGTATCGCCATCGGAGGTATAGATGACCGCGCCATTGCCGAACTCATGCTTGTTCACCAGATCCAGCGCCGCCGCGAAGCTGGGCTGGCGCACCACGCTGAGCACCGGGCCGAAAATCTCGTCCTTATAGACGCTCATCTCCGGCGTCACATGGTCGAGCAGCGTCGCGCCGGTGAAATAGCCCTGCTCATTGCCCTGCAAGGTCAGGCCGCGCCCATCCAGCACCGCCTTGGCGCCTTCCTCAAGGCCCTTGGCGATATAGCCCTCGACCTTCTCCTTGTGCTGCGCCGTGACCAGCGGGCCCATCTCGGCCTCCTTGTCGCTGCCCGGCCCGATCTTCAAGGACCGTGCCCGCTCGGCGATCTTCTGCACCAGCGGCTCGGCCACCGGGCCAACCGGCACGGCCACGGACACCGCCATGCAGCGCTCGCCGGCGGAACCGTAGGCCGCGCCCATCAGCGCATCCACCGCCTGGTCCAGATCCGCATCCGGCATCACCACCAGATGGTTCTTCGCCCCGCCCAGCGCCTGCACGCGCTTGCCGGCCTTGGTGCCGGTGGCATAGACATATTCGGCGATCGGCGTGGAGCCGACGAAGCTCACCGCCGCGATGCGCGGATCATGCAGCAGCTGCTCCACAACATCCTTGTCACCATTCACCACATTGAACACGCCATCCGGCAGGCCCGCCTGCTGCAACAGCTCGGCCATACGCAGCGCGGCGGAGGGCACCTTCTCCGAGACCTTCAGCACAAAGCTGTTCCCGCAGGCCAGCGCCACCGGGAACATCCAGAGCGGCACCATCGCCGGGAAGTTGAACGGGGTGATGCCCGCGCACACGCCGAGCGCCTGGCGCACGCTGTAGCTGTCGATATTGGTGCCGACATTCTCGGAATACTCGCCTTTCAGCAGATCCGGAATGCCGCAGGCGAACTCAACCACCTCAACGCCGCGCGTCACCTCGCCCAGCGCGTCGGAAAACACCTTGCCATGCTCGGAGGAGATCAGCTCCGCCAGCTCCTTGGCGTGGGTCTCCAACAGATCCTTGAACTTGAACATGATCCGCGCCCGGCGCAGCGGCGGCGTCGCGGCCCAGGCCGGGAAGGCGGCGGCGGCGGCGGCGATGGCGGCCTCCACCTCATCCTTGGTGGCGACGGCGACCTGCTTGCTCTGCGCCCCGGTAGCGGGGTTGAAAACCGGCAGGCTGCGGGACCCGGCGCCCGGAACGGGCTTGCCGTTGATAAAATGACCAAGCGTTTGCATCTGGCGCTCCTTTGTTGAGCCGGGGCTCATACGCCGCGGCCGTCCTTGATTGACGGCGAATATGAAACACCAATTCCATTTAATCCGCAAGAACAGAATTTAAATTCTGTTTGTATCTAGGGATTTTGAATTCTCCCTTCTAAAAATGGAATTTTCGTTCTACAAATCAGCTTCCATTCCATAATCGAGCCCGATGTCCGCTTCCTCCTCCGCCGCCCCGCGCAGCTTCTCCGCCCTGCGTGAAACCTTGCTCACCCGCCAGCCCGGCCTGCCCAAGCGCCTGGCGCAGGTGGCCGCCTTTGCGCTGGAGAGGCCGGATGAGATGGCGCTGGGTACGGTGGCCGAACTCGCTGTCGCCGCCGGGGTGCAGCCCTCGGCGCTGATCCGTTTCGCGCAGACACTCGGCTATTCCGGCTTCTCGGAATTACAGCAGGTGCTGCGCGACCGGCTGCGCGAGCGCTGGCCGGATTACCAGGAGCGGCTGGTGAAATTGCAGGACGAGACCGGCCCCGGCTTTGATTCCGCGCCGATGCTCGGAAAACTCGTCGAGACATCCATACACTCGCTCAACCGCCTCGCCGGCTCGGTGGCGCCGGGCTCGTTCGACAAGGCGGTGGAGGGTCTGGCGCAGGCGCGGATGATCTATCTGCTCGCCCAGCGCCGCACCTTCCCGGTCGCCGCCTATCTCTCCTACATGCTCGGCAATCTCGGCGTGGCGCATATGCTGCTGGATAATGTCGGCGGCATGGTGGATGTGCAGGCCGCCAGCGCCGGTGCCGAGGATGTAATGCTGGCGATCAGCTTCACGCCCTACGCGCCAGCGACGGTGCAGATCGCCGCGCAGGCGGCGGGGCGCGGCGTGCCGATCGTCGCCATCACCGATTCCGCCTTCTCCCCCATCGCCGCCCTCGCGCAATCCTGGCTTGAAGTGGCGGAGGCCGATCTGGGCGCCTTCCGCACCCTCTCGGCGACGATGGCGCTCTCCATGGCGCTGGCCCTGGCCACGGCGGAGCGCAAGCGGGGTTAGCTGCTCTCGCGGATATTGAGGGTAAAGCCGAGATCCTCACAGCGCGTCGGCGGCTCGCGCCCGGCCATCAGCTCCAGCAGCATCGCGGCCGCCCGCCGCCCCACCTGCTCGCGCGGCGTCGCCACGCTGGTCAGTGCCGGGCTGGTCCAGGCCGAGGCCGGCAGATCGTTGAACCCGGCGATCGCCAGCCGCCCTGGCACCGCCAGGCCAAGGCGCTGCGCTTGAAACAACGCGCCCTGTGCCAAATCGTCATTGCAGAAAAACAACGCATCGAGCGCGGGGCGCGCCGCCAGCGCGTCCTGCAGCAGCTTTGCCCCCAACCCCACCGAGGAGCGCTCCGGCACCATCAGTTCATAAGGGGCGGCCTGCCCCGCCGCCAGCACGGCCTGGCGGAACCCGGCCCCGCGGGCGATGGTCCGCGGGTCCAGCTGTGCCGCGACAAAGCCCAGCTTGCGATAGCCGCGCGCCAGGAAATGCCGGGCAATCGCGGCACCGCCCTGCTCCTGTGAAAATCCGACCGAGTAGGCGCCGGGCTGCCCGTTCAGCTCCATCATATGCACCGCCGGCAAGGCCTGGCTTTGCAGCAGCTGCAGCGTGGCGGGCTGATGATCGATGCCGGTCAGCAGCACCCCGTCGGGCCGGAAGGCCAACAGGCCGCGCAACAGCCGCAGCTCCTCGGCGGCGGAATAGAGCGTCGTGGCCATGATCATCTGATAGCCGTGTGGGGAGAGCACCTCGTCGATCCCCGCCAGCATTTCCACGAAGACGGTGTTGGTGATCGAAGGGATCAGCACCGCCACATTCATCGACCGGGCCGAGGCCAGGGCGCTCGCCGCGCGGTCCGGCACATAGCCGAGCTTGGCCGCGGCGGCCTCGATTCGGGCCCGCAAGGCGGGGCTGACCTGGCCGCCACTGCGGAAGACCCGCGAGACGCTGATCATACTGGTCCCGGCCTGCGCCGCCACATCCTGCATCGTCACACGCCCCGTCATCGTGGTGCGCGGTTTACGCCCGGCCATTTTTTCGTCTCCTGATTCCGAAGCGCATGACAGATTCTGCTTTACGAAGCCAGATGTTAGCGCTAGCAGCGACACACAACAAACCTTCCTGGAGGAAGCATGACCACCATCATCCCCCGTCGCCGCTGGGTTATCGGCGGCCTGCTCGGCACCGGCGTGCTGATCAACTATATCGACCGGATCAATCTCTCCGTCGCCGCACCGCAGTTGAAGGCGGAGTTTCACCTCACCACCGCCGATATGGGGCTGCTGTTCAGCGCCTTCTTCTGGTCCTATGCGCTGACCCAGATTCCGGTGGGGATGATCCTGGATCGGTTCGGCGTCACCCGGATCGGGCGGTGGGGCACCTTCCTCTGGGCCATCGCCTCCGGTGCGGTGGCCTTCACCGGCGGGTTTGGCGGCATCTTCGTCGCGCGCATGCTGCTGGGCATCGCCGAGGCCCCGGGCTTTCCCGCCAGCGCCAAGGCCACGGGCTACTGGTTCCCGCGCCAGGAGCGCTCTGTTGCCACCGCCTTGTTTGACGCGGCGGCGAAATTCTCCAACGTCATCGGCGTGCCGCTGGTCGCCTTCGTCGTCGTCGGCTTTGGCTGGCGCTGGGGCTTTGGCCTCACCGCCGCTCTCAGCTTCCTGTATTTCATCGCGTTCTACTTCATCTATCGCGACCCCTCGGCCGATCCGAAACTGAGCCGCGAAGAGCATGCCTACATACTCGAAGGCGGCGCCACGCCGGAAGGCCAGGCCGACACCAATGCCGGCGCGATGCTGGCCTATCTGCTGCGGCAGCCGAAAGTCTGGGGCTTGAGCCTGGGTTTCGCGGCCTATGGCTATAGTTTCTATCTCTTCCTCACCTGGCTGCCGGGCTATCTGGTGCAGGCGATGCATATGAGCATCATCAAATCCGCCGGCTTTGCCGCCATTCCCTGGGCCTGCGCCACCGCCGCCGACATTCTCTTCGGCGGGCTGCTGGTCGATCGTCTGGTCGCCAAAGGCTATGACGAGACCAAAGTGCGCAAGAGCGTGCTGATCATCGGCATGTTGTTCGGCCTGGCGGTGTTCGGCGCCACTCAGACCACCAATCCCGTCTGGGCGATTGTCTGGATTTCCATCGCACTGTCCGGCCTTGCCGCCTCCGCGCCGATCGGCTGGTCCATCCCCTCGCTGATCGCGCCCAAGGGCGGCACCGGCACCATTGGCGGCATCATGAATTTTCTCAACAACATGATGGGCGTCGTCGCCCCCATCGTCACCGGCTTCATCGTCGGCGCCAGCAATAATTTCGAGCTGGCCTTCCTGGTGGCGGGGATTGTGCTGATCGTCGGCATCTTCTTCTATGTCGTGGTGCTGGGCCGGATCGAGCCGATCCAGGCCCCGGAGTAAGCGCATTGGCCTTCATCATTGTCATGGGTGTTTCGGGCTGCGGCAAATCCACTGTCGCCGCCATGCTGTCCGGCAGGCTGGGCTGGGATTTCACGGAAGGCGATGCGCTGCATCCGCCGGCCAATGTCGAGAAGATGCGTCAGGGCATCCCGCTGAGCGATGATGACCGCGAGCCCTGGCTGCGCGACATCGCCGCCACCATCGAGGGCTGGCGCCAGGCGGGGCAGAGCGGCATCATCGCCTGCTCGGCCCTGCGCCGGCGCTATCGCGAGATCATCGCGGCAGGGCATGATGATGTGCGCTTCGTCTATCTGCGCGGCAGCTTCACGCTGATTGAAAGCCGGCTGGCGGCGCGCCAGGGGCATTACATGCCCGTGAGCCTGCTGGACAGCCAGTTCGCCACGCTGGAAGAGCCGACAGCCGAAGAAAACGCCATCACCATCGATACCGGCGCGCCCGCGCCGGAGTTGGTGAATGAGGTGGTGGCAAGGCTGCATCTGGCCGCCTGAACAGA
>NZ_JH976210.1:94416-98886 GCF_000306035.1 Acidocella sp. MX-AZ02 | reverse complement strand
GGCCAAGCTGAAAGCTTAAAGGGGGCACAGCGGATACCGCCTTTTCCAAGAAGACGGCGCCGCACCGACGCGTTGCTGCTGAACCAGACGTTGAAACTGAGCCGCCCTATCCCCCGCCTCGGCGCCGAGGCGGGACGGCAGATCGAGCATCATCCGCGCGCCCCTGCCGGGTTCACGCCGACGGGCCCGGCTTTCCGGTTGCCAGACTGGCTTTTTTACGTCATCGATTTGTCACAGAACTGTTATTGACCCGGCCGCCGGTTCAACTAACAGCAGACCCCGTTTAACCAGAAGGGTTGGATCGATGAAACGCCGTACACTCCTCGCCGCCGCGCCTGCCGGCGCCATGCTCGCCTCCGCCGCCAACGCCGCCAGCGCCCCCACCAGCATCGCGCTGTGGCACGCCATGGGCGGCGCGCTGGGCGATACCCTCCAGGCCAGCGTCGACAAATTCAACGCCAGCCAGAGCGATTATCAGGTCCAGGCCACCTATAAGGGCACCTATGCTGACCTGCTCACCGCCTCCATCGCCGCCTGGCGCGGCGGCAAGGCGCCGAGCATCGCGCAGGTGTTCGATGTCGGCACCGCCGACATGATGGCGGCCGGCCGCGCCGTGGTCGATGTGTACAAGCTCTCCGAGATGACCGGTGTCGCGATCGACCCGGCCACCTATATCCCGGCGGTGCGCGGCTATTACAGCCTCAATAACGGCAAAATGGGCGCCGCCCCCTTCAACTCCTCCACCGCCGTGATGTGGATCAACAAGGACGCCTTCGCCAAGGCCGGGCTGGACCCCGAGGCGCCGCTCGCCACCTGGGACGACGTGATCAAGGCCGCGCGCGTGATCAAGGCGAAGAACGCCGCCGACATCCCGGTGATGACCTCCTGGCCGACCTGGAGCCAGTTCGAGCAGTTCGCCGCCATCCATAATGTCGAATATGCGACATTGAATGACGGCTTCGGCGGGCCGAAGCCGCAGCTGAAGATCGGCAGCGCGCCGTTCGTCAAGCAGCTGGACATGTTCCTCTCCATGCAAAAGGAAGGGCTGTTCTCCTATCAGGGCCGCGACGGCAAGCCGAGCCCGATCTTCTACGCTGGCAAGGCCGCGATCACCTTCGACAGCTCCTCGATCTACGGCCAGCTGGTGACGAGCGCCGCGTTCAAGTTCGCCGCCGCCCCCCTGCCCTACCACCAGGACATCATCAAGAGCCCGATCAACTCCATCATCGGCGGCGCGGCCTTCTGGGCGATGACCGCGCCGGGCCGCACCCCGGCAGAATACAAGGCGGCGGCCAGCTTCTTCAAATTCATCTCGCAGCCCGAGAATGACAGCGCCTGGGCCGAAAAAACCGGCTATGTGCCGGTCACCGTCGCCGGCAACCAGATGATCGAAAGCCAGGGCTTCTATGCCAAGAACCCGGGCAGCGACGTGGCAGTGAAACAGCTCACCCGCACCCAGCCCACCCCGCTCTCGCGCGGCATCCGCCTCGGCGGCATGCCGGAGGTCCGCGTGATCATCGAAGAGGAATGGGAAAAGGCGATCCAGAACGGCACCCCGGCGGCCACCGCCATGGAAACCGCGCAAAGCCGTGGCCAGGCCGTGATCAACCGTTTCGCGCAGACGCTCAAAGCCTGAGCGTGGAGCGGAAGACTCTCTTTCGCGGCTGGCTTCTGCCAGCCGCGCTTGTCGCCCCGCAATTGCTGATCACCTTCGTGTTCTTCTTCTGGCCCGCGGGCCAGGCGCTGGTGGAGAGCACGCAGGCGACGGACGCCTTCGGGCTCAGCACGATGTTTGTCGGGGCCTCGAATTTCCTCGCCCTGCTCACCGACCCGGATTATCACGCCGCGATTCTGCGCACGGCGTTTTTCTGTGTCGCCGTCACCATCCTGGCCATGGCCGCGGGACTGCTCTTCGCCAGCTTCGCCAACCGCGCCATCAAGGGCCGCTTTCTCTACCGCACCGCGCTGATCTGGCCCTACGCGATCGCGCCGGCGCTGAGCTCGGTGATCTTCGTCTTTCTGTTTCAGCCGCAAATCGGCATGATCACCAATCTGCTCGCCCGCTTCGGGGTGAATTTCAACTATACCGCCAATGGCAGTCAGGCGCTTGCCCTGGTCATCCTCATCGCCGCCTGGAAGCAGGTGAGCTATAATTTCATCTTCTATCTGGCCGCCCTGCAATCCGTGCCGCGCTCGATGCTGGAAGCCGCGACGCTGGACGGCGCGCGCGGGCTGCATCGCTTCCGCACCATGATCTGGCCGATGCTGATGCCAACCACTTTGTTCCTCAGCGTCACCAACATCGTCTATGCGGCGTTCGACACGTTCGACGTGATCTTCGCCCTCACCAGCGGCGGCCCCGGCACCTCCACCGACATGCTGGTGGTGAAGGTCTATCGCGATGGCGTGATCAATCTCGATCTCGGCGGCTCGGCCGCGCAATCGGTGTTGCTGATGGCGGGCATCATCGCGCTGACCGCCTTGCAGATGCGCCTGACCAGAGGCCGCACCACATGAAAAAACGTCCGGATTTTCTCGCCCATGCGGTTTTGCTGCTGGGCGTATTGTTGTTCATGTTCCCAATCTGGGTGGCCTTTGCCGGGGCCACGCAATCCGCCGCGGCGATCAATCGCGGGGCGATATCACTGGTGCCGGATTTCAGCAAGCTCGGCGTGTTCGTGCAGGCGCTCAGCTTCAGCAACGCCAACGCGCCGGTCTGGCACATGCTGCTGGTCAGTTTTTTCATGGCGCTCGCCATCGCCATCGGCAAGATCGTGATCTCGGCCCTCTCCGCCTTCGCCATCGCGTTCTTCCGCTTTCCGCTGCGCATGGTGGCGTTTTGGCTGATCTTCATCACGCTGATGCTGCCGATCGTGGTGCGCATCGTCCCCACCTACGCGGTGATGTCCGACCTGCATCTCATCGACACCTTCCCCGGCCTGACCCTGCCGCTGATCGCCTCGGCGACGGCGACCTTGCTGTTCCGGCAGATCTTCATCGCCGTGCCGGACGAGTTGGTGGAGGCCGCCAAGCTGGATGGCGCCGGGCCGATGCGGTTTTTCTGGGACGTGCTGCTGCCGGTCTCGCGCGCCAATATCGCGGCTTTGTTCGTGATCGAATTTGTTTATGGCTGGAACCAGTATCTCTGGCCGCTGCTGGTGACGACCAAAGGCGGGCTGAATACCATCGTCATCGGCATCGTTCAGATGATCACCGGCGACCAGCTCATTCCCTGGAATCTTGTAATGGCCACCACGATCCTTGCCCTGCTGCCGCCCATCCTGGTGGTGCTGGCAATGCAGCGCTGGTTCGTGGCCGGGCTGACGGAGGCGGATAAATAATGGCCACACTCGAACTGCAAGGCCTGGCCAAAAGCTTCGGCAACACCAAGGTGCTGCACGGGCTGGATGTGAAGTTGGACGATGGCGAGATGCTGGTGATCGTCGGCGGCTCGGGCTGTGGCAAATCCACGCTGCTGCGCCTGGTCGCGGGGCTGGAGAGCCCGACCGCCGGGCGCATCCTGCTGGACGGCAAGGACATCACCCATGTCGACCCCTCCAAGCGCGACGTGGCGATGGTGTTCCAGAATTACGCCCTCTATCCGCATATGAGCGTGTTCGAGAACATGGCCTACGGGCTGAAGCTGAAAGGGATGCCCAAGGTGGAGATCGCCAAGCGGGTGGAAGAGGCGGCGGACACGCTCTCGCTTTCCGCTCTGCTCGGCCGCAAGCCGGGACAGCTCTCCGGCGGTCAGCGCCAGCGCGTCGCCATGGGCCGCGCCATCGTGCGCGAACCGAAGCTGTTTCTGTTCGATGAGCCGCTCTCCAACCTGGATGCGAAGCTGCGCGTGCAGGTGCGCGCCGATATCCGCAAGCTGCAGAAGCGCCTCAACGTCACCAGCCTCTATGTCACCCACGACCAGGTGGAGGCGATGACGCTGGCGGACCGGCTGGCGGTGATGGAGCAGGGCGTGGCCGCACAGATCGCCACGCCTTTGGAAGTGTTCGCGCGCCCGGCGGACCAGTTCGTCGCCGGCTTCATCGGCGATCCGTCGATGAATTTCTGCAAGGCGGTGCTGTGCGCCGGCGGCCATGGCGCGAAGCTGGCGGCCGGGCCGGAGGTGGCGCTGCCGGGCGAGGCGTCCTGGGGCGCAGAGGGCATGGCGGTGATGCTGGGCATCCGCCCGCAGCACGTGGTCATCGAGCCCGGCACCGGGCCGCTGGGCTTTGCCGTGGCGCTGGAGGAGCCGCTGGGCTCGGAGGCGCTGCTGCACGGCACGCTGCCGGATGGCGAGGCCTTCCGCATCCGCGTCCCCTACCCTGCCCCGCAAGCGACGGCGTTGACCATCAGCCTGCCGGCGGCGCATCTGCATCTATTTGACGCGCAGACCGGCAAGCGCCTGGAAATCGCTTAAAAACAAGAGTTTTTTGGTGCCGCTTTTTTGCAAAAAAGCGGCGAAAACGTTTGGGG
>NZ_JH976210.1:70461-94316 GCF_000306035.1 Acidocella sp. MX-AZ02 | reverse complement strand
CCCCACACCCCCAAAAACTTTTGGAACTTCAACGCCGCAGCGCGGTCACGAACCCGGGCTGCGCCGGCTCCTCGCCGCGCGCATCGAGAATTTCCAAGGCCAGATCTGGAACATCGGTGATGATCCCATCCACGCCTAGATCCAGCATCCGCTCGAAATCGGCTGGCTCATTCACCGTCCATGGTATCACCGTCAGCCCCAGCGCCTTCGCCTCCGCCAACTGTGCTTCATCCAGCATCTCATGAAACGGCGCCCACACCACCGCTCCGGTGCTCGCCACCGCGCGCGGCACGCTATTGCCATGCGCCGCCAGGCTGGTGCCGCCAAACCAAAGATCGGCCGTCGCCACACTGCCCGGCTCGGTCAGGCAGCAGCGACGCAGCTCCGGCGCTTGTTTCTTGGCTTCCTCCAGCACCCGCCAATCGAAGCAATAAAGCACGCTGCGCTCAACCGCCCCCACCGCGCGTAAGCCGGCCAGCGTATGCGCCACCAATTCGGCGGGCGGCAGCATCGCCTCCGGACGATCCGGAAAGCTCTTGATCTCCACAAGCAAATCCAGCGGCTCGCAAACCTCAAGCACGGCATCGAAGCTCGGAATCCGCGTGCCGTCCCGCGCAATCTGCCCCGCAAACCGCGCCGCGTAGGCTGAGCCGTCCCGCAGCCGGCCGACATCGTAGCCTTGCAGCTCGGCGAAACTCAGATCCCGCAGCAAAGGCGCATCGGCGCCGACATAAGCGCCCTGCCTGTCCCGCGCCACATCCTGGTTCAGCCTTGGGTCATGATGCACCACCACCACGCCATCCTTGGTGACGCCGACATCAAACTCCACGCCGGTCAACTCCAGCGCATTCGCCAGCCCGAAGCCGGACAAGGCATTTTCCGGCAGCAGCCCACGCGCCCCGCGATGGCCAAAAATCGCAACCATGGTCTCACTCTCGATCTTGTTTGCGGCGAGACTAACCCAACAAGGCGCGGCTCAAAAGCCACGCTTCAGCGACATCACGGCTCAGCCGGGGGCGTGCGCGCTCCAGCCGGTGGCTTCGTCATAGGCCTGGCCGAGCCGCAGCACGCCCAGCTCATCGCGCGGGCGGCCGATCAGCTGCATGCCCATCGGCAGGCCCTGCGCGTTGAAGCCGACGGGCACGTTCAGCGCCGGCAGGCCGGCCAATGTTACGGGTGTCACCACCTGCATCCAGCGATGATAGCTGTCCATCGCCACGCCATTGATGGCGCGCGGCCAATGGGTTTCCACCGGGAAGGGGAAAAGCTGCGCGCTCGGCAGCGCCAGATAGTCATAGCGCGCGAAAAGGTGCAGCGCCTGCTGCATCCAGAGTGTGCGCGTCTCGATATACCGCGCCACATCCAGCCCGGAGAGGCGCAAGCCCTGCTCGACCTCCCATTGCGCTTCGGATTTCAGCAGATCGCGCCGATAAGGATCGCGGATCACATCGTTGAAGCGATGCGCGATGCTCCAGGCCCGCAACCCCGCCCAGCTCTCCCAGATGCGCTCCGCATCGAAGCCAAGGGACGCCGCTTCCGCCACCAGCCCGCGCGGCTGCAACGCCTGCAAGCCGGCCTCGCACAGCGCCAGAATGCCGGGCTCCATCGGCAGCGCGCCGCCGAGATCACCAAGCCAGCCGATGCGCGCGCCGGTCAGGTCGGCTTGCAAAAGCTCATGATACGTACATGGCTTTTCCGGCCAGGTCACCGGGATTGCGGGGTCTGCCCCGGCCTGCACGGAGAGCAGCAGAGCCAGATCCGGCACATTGCGCGCCATCGGCCCCAATGTCGCCAGAGACAGGCTGAAGGCATCCGGGCTGGGATCGGGGATCAGCCCCGGGCTGGGGCGCAGGCCAAACACATTGTTGAAGGCGGCCGGGTTGCGCAGTGAGCCGCCATGGTCGCTGCCATCGGCCAGGGCCAGCATCCGTGCCGCCAGCGCCACCGCCGCCCCGCCGCTGGAGCCGCCGGCCGTCATCTCGGGCTTGTAGGCATTGCGGGTGGCGCCGAATAAAGGGTTGTAGGTTTGCGAGCCGAAGCCGAATTCCGGCACGTTGGTCTTGCCGATAATCAAAGCCCCGGCCTGGCGCAGCCTTGCCACCATCGGGCTGTCAGCTTCGGGAATGTTTTCCGCATAGAGCGGCGAACCATAGGTGGTGCGAATGCCGACAGTCTCTTCCAGATCCTTCACCGCGAAAGGCAGGCCGTGCAGCGCGCCCGGCTTTTCGCCCGCGGCCAGTTTTTCATCCGCCGCGCGTGCCAGCGCCAGCGCCTCCGCTTCCGGCAACAGGCTGACGACAGCATTGAGGCGGGGATTGACCAGCGCCAGGCGCTGGTAGGTGGCCTTCATCACCTCAACGGCGGATACCCGTTTTTCAGCGATGGCGGCAAGCAATTCACGGGCGGTCAGGCCCAATAGATCCGGCATGGTCGGCGCAAACCTCGTTCAAAGCTCGACAATGCTAGGCTAGGTCTTCGCATTTAATCAACCCGCCGAGCGACCGCTGAAAGGATCCACAGAAAAATGAAAGATCACGCCGTTTCTGACCAAATTTCGACGAGGCGCCACCTGATGTACAGTCGCCGCACCGTCGCCTACATTCCCGCACCTCTGAATTTTTACGGCGGTTCGATGAGTTTTCTGTTCAAGCATGAGAGCGAGCAGCGCGCGATCTGGGAAGCGGCCTTCGCCGCAGCGCTGCCGGCGCTCGAATTTCGCGCCTGGCCGGAATGCGGCGCGCCGGAAGAGATCCGCTATCTGCTCTTCTACAAGCCGATCGAAAATCTTCAGCAATTCCCTAATCTCGAGCTGGTCTTCACCACCAGCGCCGGCGCCGATCAGGCGCTCAAGCTGGACCTGCCCGCGCATGTGAAACTGGTGCGAATGATCGAACCGGCGCTGACCGGCGGCATGGTCGAGTATGTCGTCGGCTCAGTGCTGATGCAGCACAGACAGATGCCGGCCTATCTCAACGCGCAGGCGCAGCGGCGCTGGGCGCCGTTGGATGTGCCCCTGCCAGGCGCCCGGCGCGTCGGCATCATGGGGGCGGGTGTGCTCGGTCAGGCCTGCCTGGAGGCGCTGCGCCCGTTCGGTTTTCCGCTCTCCGTCTGGAGCCGTACGACGAAACACCTGGCCGGCGTGACATCCTACACCGGCCCGGATGAGCTGCCCGCCTTCCTGGCGCAGACGGATATCTTGATCTGCCTGCTACCGCTCACCCCGGCCACCACCGGCATCCTCAACCAGTCTCTGTTCGCGGCCCTGCCGCGCGGCGCCAGCCTGATCCATGTCGGGCGTGGCGGGCATCTGGTGGAGGCCGATCTGCTGGCGGCGCTGGAGGCCGGGCAGCTCAGCCACGCCATTCTGGACGTGCTGCCGCAGGAGCCGCTGCCGCACAGCTCCCCGCTCTGGGCGCATCCGCAGATCTGGATCACCCCGCATATCGCCAGCGACACCCAGGCGCAAAGCGGCGCTGTGGCGGTGATCGAGAACCTCAAGCGCCACTTTGCCGGGCAGGCGATGATCGGCGAGGTGGACCGCCAGACCGGCTATTGAGCTGCGCGCCCGCTCAGCGCATGCTTCATTCCGGGACCGGCGATAAGCCGGCCCGCAAACATGCACCAAGACCAGGGAGGTGCCGGCATGAGCCGCATTTTTGAAACCGACCTCGACCGCGATCCGGCGAATTTCGTGCCGCTCTCGCCGCTCAGCTTCCTGCGCCGGGCGGTGCGGATTTTCCCGGACAAGATCGCCGTCACCCATCACGACCGGGCCTATAGCTACACCCAGTTCGCCGACCGCGCGCGACGCTTCGCCAGCGCCATTATGGCGGCGGGCGTCAAGCCGGGCGAGGCGGTGGCGGTGCTCTCACCGAACGGGCCGGTGGCGCTGGAGGCGCATTATGCCGTGCCGCTGGCGGGCTGCGTGCTCTCGATGATCAACACGCTGCTGGACGCGCCAGCCATCGCCTTCATCCTGGAGCATGCCGAGGCGAAATTGCTGCTGGTGGACCGGGAATGGGCGCCGAAAGCGCAGGCCGCGCTGGCCCTGCTGGCCAACCCGCCGATCCTGGTGGAAATCGCGGACGAAGCCGCCCCGCCCGGCCTCACCCTCGGGGCGCCGGAATATGAGGACTGGATCGCCCCGCATCCCCCGGCCCCCTGGCGTCTGCCAGCGGATGAGTGGGAGGCGATTGCGGTGAATTATACCTCCGGGACCACCGGCAATCCGAAGGGCGTGGTCTATCACCATCGCGGCGCCTATCTGGGGGCGCTCAGCGTCGCCTTCATGGTCAATCTGACGCAGGAGTCCGCCTATCTCTGGACGTTGCCGATGTTCCATTGCTCGGGCTGGACCTACACCTGGGCGGTCACCGCGTTGGGGGGCACGCATGTCTGCCTGCGCAAAATCGATCCAGCGGCGATTTTCGAGAAAATCGAGCGTCATTACGTCACCCATATGTGCGGCGCGCCGATCGTGCTGGGGATGCTGATCAACGCGCCGGAGGGGGTGAAGCGGGTGCTGGCGCGGCAGGTGATCGTCGCCATCGCCGGGGCGGCGCCGCCGAGCGCGATCATCGAAGGCACCGAGCGGCTGGGGTTTTCGGTGCGGCATGTTTACGGGCTGACGGAAGTCTACGGCCCCTCGGCTTTGTGCGAGCCGCAGCCGGACTGGCAGGAACTGGACCTTACCGCCCGCGCCCGGCTCACCGCCCGCCAGGGCGTGCCCGGCATCACCCAGGAGGATTTGAGCGTGCTGGACCCGCAAGGCGCCACGGTGCCGGCGGATGGAAGAACCATCGGCGAGCTGGCCTTCAAGGGCAATGTGGTGATGAAGGGCTATCTGAAAAACCCGAAGGCCACGCGCGAGGCGTTCCGCAATGGCTGGTTCCTCACCGGAGATCTCGGCGTGCTGCATCCTGATGGCTATGTCGAGATCAAGGACCGCGCCAAGGACATCATCATTTCCGGTGGCGAGAATATTTCCTCGCTGGAGGTGGAGGAGGTGCTGTATCGCCACCCAGCGGTGCGCGAGGCGGCGGTGGTGGCGGTGCCGGACGAAAAATGGGGCGAGGTGCCGCTGGCGGTGATCGCGCTGAAGGAGGGGGCGCAGGTGAACGAGGCGGAGCTGACTTCATTCTGCCGCGCGCATCTGGCGGGGTTCAAAATCCCGAAGCTTTATCGCTTCGATGAATTGCCGAAAACCTCAACCGGCAAAATCCAAAAACACATTCTGCGCGCCAAAGCCCTTAAGTCTCTGGCCTGAAGTCGCAAAAGTTTTTGGGGGTTTGGGGACTTTTTTCAAAAAGTCCCCAAAAAACTTTTACCCCGTAATCCCCGCGGCCGCGAGCACGGCCAACGTCATCAGCTCGCTGGCATTCGCACTCATCGAGGCAATCTGCACCGGCTGTTCCATATTGATCAACAACGGCCCGATGATCCGCTCCCCGCCCAGCTCACGCAGGAGCTTGGCCGAGATGTTCGCCGATTGCAGCCCCGGCATCACCAGCACATTGGCCGGGCCGGAGAGGCGGCTGAACGGGTATTTCTTCATCGCGGCCGCGTTCAACGCCACTTCCGGCGTCATCTCGCCCTCATATTCGAACGCCACCTGGCGCTGATCCAGCTCCAGCACCGCCTCGCGGATATGCTCGATCCATTTGCCCTGCGGATTGCCGAAATTCGAGTAGGACATGAAGGCCACGCGTGGCTCATGCCCCATGCGGCGCGCCACCTCGGCGGTCTGGGTGGCAATGTCAGCCAGCTGGCTCGCCGTCGGGCGCTCATTCACCGTGGTGTCGGCCAGGAACACCGTATGGTTGCGCCCCACCATCAGATGGATGCCGAACGGCGTATGGCCGGGCTTCGGTCCGATCACCTTCATCACATCGATCATCGACTGGCGGAAGGGCCTCGTCAGGCCGGTCACCATCATATCCGCCTCGCCCAGCGCCACCAAAAGCGCGCCAAAAATATTGCGGTCACGGTTCACCAGCCGCTCCACGTCGCGGCGCAGGAAACCCTTGCGCTGCAGCTTGGCGTAGAGATGGTCCACCATCTGCGGCACCAGCTTGGAGTGGCGGCTATTATGCAGCTCGAAGCCGTTCGGATCGGCAACCCCGAGCTGGCGCAGCATCTCACGCGTCTCATCCACCCCCACCAGCACCGGGGTGCCATAACCGCCCTCCTTGAAGGCGATGGCGGCGCGCAGCACCACATCCTCTTCCGCCTCGGCGAAGACCACGCGCTTGGGCTTGGCCCGCGCCTTCTCATAGGCCGAAGCCAGCACCGCATCGGTCGGGTTGAGCCGGGCGCGCAGGCTTTCGCGATAGGCCTGCATGTCGGTGATCGGCTTGCGGGCGACACCGCTATCCATCGCCGCCTGCGCCACGGCGGGCGGCAAGGTCTCGATCAAACGCGGGTCGAAGGGGGTGGGGATGATGTAGTCCGGGCCGAAATGATGCGTGACGCCATAAGCGGCGGCGACATCCTCATGCACCTGCTGGCGCGCCAGGTCCGCCAGCGCACGGGCGGCGGCCATCTTCATCTCTTCATTGATCGTGGTCGCCCGCACATCCAGCGCGCCACGGAAAATGAAGGGGAAACCAAGCACGTTATTCACCTGGTTGGCATAATCCGAACGGCCGGTGGCGATAATCGCATCCGGTGCCGCTTCCAGCGCATCCTCCGGTGTGATCTCCGGGTCCGGGTTGGCCATGGCGAAGATGATCGGCTGCTTCGCCATCTTCTTCACCATCTCCTTGGTCAGCGCGCCGGCGACGGAGAGGCCGTAAAACACGTCCGCCCCTTCGATCGCCTCGGCCAAAGTGCGTGCATCCGTCTCCGCCGCATGGGCGGATTTCCACTGATTCATCCCCTCGGTGCGGCCTTTATAGATCACGCCCTTGGAATCGCAGAGAATGACATTATTCGGCTTCACCCCCAGCGCCTTGGCCAGCTCGGTGCAGGAGATGGACGCCGCGCCGGCGCCATTCACGACGATCTTGATGTCCTTAATATCGCGCCCGGTCAGGTGGCAGGCATTGATCAGCCCGGCGGCGGAGATGATCGCGGTGCCATGCTGGTCGTCATGAAACACCGGGATGTTCATCTTCTCGCGCAACGTCTGCTCGATGACGAAGCATTCCGGCGCTTTGATGTCTTCCAGATTGATGCCGCCGAAGCTCGGCTCCATCAGCGCCACGGCGTCGATGATCCGGTCCACATCCTCGGAGGCCAGCTCAATGTCGATGGAGTCGATATCGGCGAAGCGCTTGAACAGCACCGCCTTGCCTTCCATCACCGGCTTGGAGGCGAGCGCGCCGAGATTGCCGAGGCCGAGAATGGCGGTGCCGTTGGAAATCACCGCCACCAGATTGCCCTTGGCGGTGTAGTCATAAGCCTTGTCGGGCTCGGCGGCGATGGCCTTCACCGGCACGGCCACACCCGGCGAATAGGCCAGCGCCAGGTCGCGCTGGGTCGCCATCGGCTTGGAGGCGATGATCTCGATCTTGCCGGGGCGGCCGATCTCGTGGAAATCCAGGGCTTCGCGCTCGGAAATATGCGGCCGGTTTGCCATGTCAGGCTCTCCTCTTATCGTTGGGGGCGGTGGCCCGGTCGAGTTTGATACCGGGGGCTCGCATCCGGCGCAACTGCGCCACCGCCCGGCGCTCAGCGGCGCCGCGCCTTGGCCTGGTAGAGGGCGGTATCGGCGGGCGCCAAAGCAGCATCGCAGCTGCGCGCCCCGGGGTCGATTCCGGCGATGCCGATGCTCACCTGATAGGGCAGCACGATCTGCGCCAGGCTTGCTGGGCTGGTGCTCACCGCTTGCTTCAGCCGCGCCGCCAGCATCACCGCCGCGGGCTCGTCCATCTCAGGCAGCAACACCGCGAATTCATCGCCGCCGAGGCGGCCGATGACATCGTCGGCACGCAGGTTCTTGCGCAACAGATCGGCGAAATGCCGGATCACCGCATCCCCTGCGGCATGGCCGGCGCTATCATTGATCGCCTTGAAGCGGTCGATATCGATCATCATCACACTGGCCTGCGCCAGCCGGCCCTGGCGCAGCTCGGCCAGCAGGGCGCTCATGCGGCTGCGGAAATGCCGGCGGTTGGGCAACTGGGTCAGATCATCCAGATCCGCCAGCACTTGCAGCTCCATCTCCACCTGCTTGCGGGCGGTGATGTCCGTCGTGGTGCCCACCATGCGCAGGGCGCGCCCGGCCGCGTCCCGGCTGATCACCCGGCCCCGGCTCAGCACCCATTTGAAGCTGCCATCCTTGCAGCGCAGCCGATGCTCGACCTCATAGAAAGCGGTGCGCGCCTCGAAATGCGCCTGCATCGTCGCCTGGACATAGGCCAGATCCTCAGGATGCACCCGCAAATAGGCGGTTTCGATCTGGTTGCTCAGTTCCCCGGGCGTATAGCCGAGGATGGCGTGCCAGCTGGCGGAGTACCAGATGTCACCGGTGACGATATTACGGTCCCACACACCGGTGCCGCTGCCCTCAATGGCGATTTCCCAGACATCCGGCGAGGGCGGCGTCATTGCCTGTCGATCACCTTCGCCCTCGGGCAAAGGCTGTGCGTCTGGGGTCTTGAACGCATGCGACAAGGCCGGCTCCTGCTCCTACTCACCCTTCACGCCCACCAGCTGCCACCGACGGTCCTGGCGCAGCGCGAGAGTTGGAGCCTAGCGCATTGGTTTTCAATCAGGAAGCGTGGAAATGCCGGCAGGGAGCGGCAAGCCGTCATTGGCCTCGGCATGGATGCGGATGGTCACGTCCACCGCCGCGCCATGGGTGGTCAGCAGATCCTGCAGCAGCGTCAGCAGCGTCTCGCGCGAAACATGCAGGTCCACGATCTGGCGGGGTGTGCATTCATAGATCAGATGCGAATGCGGGTGGGGGATCGTATCATATACCGGCTCCGTCGCCGCGCAGGGCACGCGGCCGATCAGTCTATGGCGGGCGAGACGCTGCAGATGGTGTTCCAGCTCCCGCTTCGGTGTGGCATCGCCCTCGCGCGCCAACGTGGCGGCGGTGATATGCGTCTCCTCCCTATTGCGCAGCGTCATCAAAAGCCGCGTCAGCGTGTCATCATCTGGCAAGCGGGCGCGACGCAGGGCGGCGCGGCAGTCGGATTTTGTCGTGGTTTTCATGCAAGGCCCCTTCGCAGACTCAGCGCCGGCCTCCAGCGCGCCTTGAACGGTCGGTCATGCCCGGCAACATGCCGGCCCAGACCCGACGTGAAGAAGGGCGACATGGGCCTGCAACAACGCGCGCGCGTTGACACAAGCCCATGAAGCCGCTCACCGACTAGAGCGTGTTCAGGCTGACCGTAAACGGTCAGCGCGCTCTAGCTCTGTGTTTTGGCGAGAAACTTTATAACCCTGACTGAGTCCAGTCAGGGTTATGTTGCTCTAGAACATCAAGCTTTTAGCTTGATGTTCTAGATTTTGTTTTAGCGAGCAATTTCATGTGTTTATCTTGACGCTACCGCGCCAACCTAAACACATATTGCTCTAGGCGACGTCGAAGCGGTCGGCGTTCATCACCTTGGTCCAGGCGGCGGCGAAGTCGCGCACGAAGGCTTCGGCGTTGTCGTCCTGGGCGTAGAGCTCGGCATAAGCGCGCAGGATGGCGTTGGAGCCGAAGACCAGATCGACCCGGGTGGCGGTGAACTTCACCGCGTTGCTGACGCGGTCACGCAGCTCGTAAACCCCGGCCCCGGCGGGGACCCAGATATTGCCCATGTCGGTCAGGTTGACGAAGAAGTCGGTCGTCAACGCGCCTTCGCGGGCGGTGAACACGCCATGCTTGGCGCCGCCATGATTGGCGCCGATGACGCGCAGGCCGCCCAGCAAGGTAGTCATCTCCGGCGCGGTCAGGTTCATCAGCTGAGCGCGGTCGAGCAGCAGCTCTTCCGGCTTGGCCGCATAGTCGCGCTTCAGCCAGTTGCGGAAGCCGTCATGCACCGGCTCCAGCGACGCGAAGCTGTCGGCATCGGTCTGCGCCTCGGTGGCATCGCCGCGGCCCGGGGTGAAGGGCAGCTCGATGGCAACGCCGGCCGCCTTCGCCGCGCGCTCCACACCGACATTGCCGGCCAGCACGATGACATCGGCGAGGCTGACATTCGCCGCCTGGGCGATCGGCGCCAGCACGCCCAGCGTCCTGGCCAGGCGGGCCGGTTCATTGCCCTCCCAATCCTTCTGCGGGGCGAGGCGGATGCGCGCCCCGTTGGCGCCGCCGCGCAGATCCGAACCACGGAAAGTGCGGGCACTATCCCAGGCGACCACCACCAGATCGCTGGTGGACAGGCCGCTGGCCGCGATCGTCGCCTTCAGCCCGGCGACATCGTAATCCTTGCGGCCGGCCGGCACCGGGTCCTGCCAGATCAGCTCCTCGGCCGGCACGTCCGGGCCGAAATAACGGGCCTTCGGTCCCATGTCGCGATGGGTGAGCTTGAACCAGGCGCGGGCGAAGGTGTCCTGGAAATAGGCCGGGTCCTTCATGAACTTTTCGCAGATGCCGCGATAGATCGGGTCCACCTTCATCGCCATGTCGGCATCGGTCATGATCGGGTTACGGCGGATATTCGGGTCCGAGGCGTCGCGCGGCTTGTTCTCTTCCTTGATGTTCACCGGCTCCCATTGCTGGGCACCCGCCGGGCTGCGGCGCAGTTCCCATTCATGGCCGAACAGCATCTCGAAATAGCCCATGTCGAACTTCGTCGGGTCGCTGGTCCAGGCGCCCTCGATGCCGCTGCTCATCGCCTGGCTGGCCTTGCCGTGCTGGTCCGGATTGCTCCAGCCCATGCCTTGGGCGGTGATGTCGGCAGCTTCCGGTGCCGGGCCCAGCCGCGCCGCATCGCCATTGCCATGGCATTTGCCGACAGTATGGCCACCGGCGGTCAGCGCCGCCGTTTCCTCGTCATTCATCGCCATGCGCGCGAAGGTCTCGCGGATATGCAAGGCGGTGCGGGCCGGGTCCGGCTGGCCGTTCACACCTTCGGGGTTCACATAGATGAGGCCCATCTGCACCGCAGCCAGCGGGTTTTCCATGGTTTTCGGCGTGCCGACATCGGCATAGCGCGCATCGCTCGGGGCCAGCCATTCGGTCTCCGGGCCCCAGTAAACATCCATCTGCGGATGCCAGATATCCTCGCGGCCGAAAGAGAAGCCGAAGGTCTTCAAGCCCATCGATTCATAAGCGATGGTGCCGGCCAGAATGATCAGGTCGGCCCAGGAAACCTTGTTGCCGTATTTCTTCTTCAGCGGCCAAAGCAGCCGGCGCGCCTTGTCGAGGCTGACATTGTCGGGCCAGGAATTCAGCGGCGCGAAGCGCATATTGCCATGCCCGCCACCGCCGCGCCCATCGGCGATGCGGTAGGAGCCGGCGGAATGCCAGGCGAGACGGATCATCAGCCCGCCATAATGGCCCCAATCGGCCGGCCACCAGCTCTGGCTGTCGGTCAGCAGCGCATGCATGTCGCGCTTCAGCGCCTCGACATCGAGCTTTTTCAGCTCTTCGCGGTAATTAAAACCGCGCCCCAGCGGGTCGGTCTTGGTGTCGTGCTGGCTGAGAATGTCCAGATTGAGCGCCCCCGGCCACCAGCCGGTCACGGAATTGGAACTGGTCGCGGTGTTGCCGCCATGCATGACGGGGCACTTGCCCGCCCCTGCCGGTTGATTGCCGTCCATGGGTATCCTCCTATGTCAATCGAATTTGCCCGCTCGCGCGGAAAGCCTCATCAAAACCGCTGGCCAGCTTTGGTTATGCTGGTGGAGCAGCCACATGCACCGTATTTGGCAAGGAAAGTCTTACCAGCCTAAATCAATCAGATAAACTTTTATTTTCTGATTAAACTGATAAGATAATCTGATGAACAATATCACTCTGCGGCAGATACGCTATGTCGATGCGCTGGCCCGCCACGGCCATTACCGCCGCGCCGCCGAGGCCTGCGCCATCTCGCAGCCGGCTTTGTCGATGCAGGTGAAGGAGCTGGAGGAGGGGCTGGGCATCGCCTTGTTCGAGCGCGGGCTGCGCCAACTCCGGCTCACCGCCTATGGCGAGCAATTCGTGCAGCGGGCGCGGGCGATCCTGGAGGCGGTGGATGAGCTGGCGGCCCTGGCCCGCGCCGCCAAGGGCACGTTGCGCGGCACCTTGCGGCTGGGGCTGATCCCCACCCTCGCCCCGTATCTGCTGCCGGCGCTGATCGGCGATCTGCGCCAGAGCCACCCGGAGCTCGACATTCAGCTGCGCGAGACGGTGACCACCCGGATCCTGGAGGAGCTGGAGGCCGGGCGGCTGGATGTCGCCATTGTTGCGCTGCCAGTCTCCGCCCCGGCGCTGGTCGAGCTGCCCTTATTCAGCGAGGATTTCGTGCTGGTCCGCCCTGAGGAGCAGCGTGCGGCGCCGGTGCCGGACCAGGAGGGGCTGGCCAAGATGCGCCTGCTGCTGCTGGAAGAGGGGCATTGCCTGCGCGACCAGGCTCTGGCCTTCTGCACCCGCGCGCCACGGCCCGGCCAGGAGACGCTGGATGGCAGCTCGCTCTCCACGCTGGTGCAGATGGTGGCGGCTGGTCTCGGGGTGACACTGATTCCGGAGATCGCGGTACCGGTGGAAACACGCTCGGCGCCGGTCGCCGTGCAGCATTTCCCCGCCCCGGCGCCGCAGCGGCAGATCGGTATGGTCTGGCGCCGCTCCAACCCGCTCGGCCCCAGCTTCGAGGCAATGGCGCCAACCATCCGCGCCGCCGCCCAGCGCTGCCGCGTCCACGTCCACGCCCAGGATCAAGGCAAGGGCCGAGGGCAGGAGCAGCCTGATCCGGCTCAGCCGGCCATCTGATACACACCCTTGGCCAGGGTCGCGGCGGCGCCGGCCAGGGCCAGAAAGATCGCCCCCCTGCGCGCCCCGTCCAGCGACACCAGACGCCCCAGCCAATGCCCGCCGGCAAAGCCCAGCGCCAGCGCTGCCACCACCACCAGCCCCACCGCCTGGCCGAGATGCGGCAGCCCCTTGGGCAGGAAGGACGCCAGGTTGAGCACCGCCAGATAAACCTGCATCGAGGCGTAAAAGCTCGCCTGCTCCCAGGAGATATTCATCGCATAGAGCGTGATCGCCGCACCGCCGACGCCGGAGGTGGCGTTCATGAAGCCGCTGATCGCCCCGGCCGCCAGCGCCCCGGTGCGGCCGTGGAACAGCCTCACATGGCGCATCGTCATCACCAGAATCAGCGCCCCCAGCACCAGCGCGCCGCTGATGGTCAGCATCCAGGCGGAAGGGATCAGCCGCCCCAGCGGCGCACCGGCCAGGGCGGCAAGGATGGCCGCGGGGACCAGCAGCGCCAACCGCCTTGGCTCCGCCCGGCGCCAGGTGACGAGGAACATCCCGAAGGTGAGCAGGAAGGTGAGGATATTCGCCAGCAGCACGCCCTCAAACGGCCCCAGCACCAGCGTCAGCAGCGGCGCCGCCACCATGGCGAAGCCAAGCCCGGTGAGACGCTGGATGACCGCGCCGGCGAACACCGCCACCCCGATCAGGCCAAGCTGCAGCATTGTCATGGTGCCAGCGCCGCGGTGAAGGCTGCGGTGAGCGCCGCAGCTGCCGGCATCTCCGGCGTGCCCAGCAGCACCAGGGCCGATTCCTCGCCGGCGAAGGCCTCCAGGCTCCAGCGCCGGCCAACCAGCTGCAGCAGCATCACCCGCCCATCGGTCAGACGCAGCACCCCCTTGCCACGCCAGATGCTGGCCGGCAGCGCCTTGAGGCAGGCGCACAGCCGCATTTCGTCAAACCGGCCCGGGCTCTGCCAGCTCCAGCTACTGACGCCATGCTCGGGCGCATCGGCGATCAGGGCGCTGGCGTTCTCCTTGCGCCCTGGCACCAGCAGCGCCTGCGGCAACGCGCCATGGGCGATCTCCAGAACGCTGACACCAGGGCGGATCGCCTGCAGCGTGGCCTGCGCCGCCGCCAGGGTTCGCGCATCGGCGAGGTCGCATTTATTCAGCGCCACCAGATCGGCGCGGGCGATCTGCCGGGCCAGCGTGTCGCTGAGCCAGCGATCCTTGTGCTGCGCCGTCACATTCAACGCATCCGCCAGCACGATCACCGCCTCCAGCCGCACCTGCCGGTTCAGCTTCACCAGCTGGGCGATGCGCCACGGGTCCGACACGCCGCTCGCCTCGACGACGATGCGCTCCGGCGCCAAAGCCAGAATTTCGGACAAGCTGGCGCTGAAATCCGGGCCGATCGAGCAGCAGACGCAGCCATTGGCCAGCGGCACCAGATTATCCGCCCCTTGCAGCAGCGCCGCATCGATGTTCAGCGCGCCGAAATCATTCACCAGCACGGCGACGCGCTGGGTGGCGTGGCGGAGCATATGGTTGAGGGCGGTAGTCTTCCCCGCCCCCAGAAACCCGCCCAGGATCGTCACCGGAATGCTCATGCCGGGAAGAACACGCCCCCGCGCATCGTGCCCAGCACCTTGGTATCCTTCAGCGCCGCAGGCGGCGCTGCCAGCGGGTCGCTCCCCAGCACCGCGAAATCCGCCAGCTTGCCGACCTCGACGCTGCCGACCAGATGGTCGAGCTTCAGCGTGTAGGCGGCACCGATGGTGATCGCATAGAGCGCCTGCTCGACGCTGATCCGCTCATCCGCCCCCAGCACCCGGCCGGAGGAGGTTTCGCGCATCACCGCGCACCAGGCGGTGAAAAGCGGGTCCAGCGGGGTGATCGGCGCGTCGGAATGAATGGCCAGCGGGATGTTGTTGCGCAGCACCGTGCCGCAGGCATCCATGCGCTGCGCCCGCGCCAGCCCCATCGTCTCGGCGATATGCGCCTCGCCCCAGTAATAGATATGGTTGGCGAACATGTTGCAGCAGAGCCCCAGCTTGGCGATGCGCCGGTACAGCGCCTGGTCCGGCATCTGGCAATGCTGCAGCGTGTGGCGATGGTCGGGCCTTGGATGCGCGATGATGGCGCGCTCCAGCATCTCCACCGTCAGCTCGCTCGCCTCGTCGCCATTGGTGTGCATGTGCAGCAGCGCGCCGGCGCGGTGATAGGCCTCGATGATGCCGCCCAGCTCGCTCGGCGCGATATACCAGAGCCCGTTCGGCGCGCCGTTATGATAGCCCGGCCAGCGCAGCCGCGCGGTGAAGCCCTGGATCGAGCCATCGACATGCAATTTCACCGCGCCGATGAACAGCCGCTCGGTGCTCTGCGCGCGCAGCCGCTCCAGCCGGGCGATGCCCTCTTCGATGCTGTAAAACCGCGCCGCCATCGCCGGGGCGATGCGCAGCGGAAAATCCTCGTCGGCGGTGACGGTCTTGTAAACCTCCAAGGTGTCATCAGCGAGATCGCTGACCAGATCGGTCGCCGTGGTCACCCCCACGCGCCGCGCCAGCTGGCCGAAGCGCTTCAGCCCCGCCACATCCAGCTTGCGCGAAAGGCCGCCGGCGGCGATGCGGTCGCGGATCAGCCCCATCAGCTCGAAGCCGAGCAGCTCGCCGGTCGGCTCACCCGCCGCGTCGCGCACCAGCCCGTCCAGATCCGTCTCGCGATCCACGCCGATGATGCGCAGCGCGACCGAATTGACATTCATGATATGGCCGGAGGCATGGGTGATGATCACCGGCAGCGTCGCGGAGACCTGATCCAGGTCCCCGACATTCATCCGCCGGCCTTCCATGTAGATCGGATCGAACCCCCAGGCGGAGAGGCTTTTCGCCCCCGCCGGCAGCGGATGGGCGCGCAGGGCCGCCACCACCGCCTCGATGGTCTTCAGCCCCGGCGAAATCTCGCCATCCGGGCCGCGCCGGTCGAAATAGCCGACATAGGGGTCGCTCCAGACCGCGCCTTCGAACAGATGGCAATGGCCTTCGACGAACCCCGGCATCAGCACCGCCTCGGCGAAGCGTTCATCGCGACGGGACTCGCCGAAGCCCTGCATCTCCGCCTCACCGCCGACGGCGAGGATCCTGCCATCCCGCACCGCGACATGGGTGGCAACCGGCTGGCCGGGATTCATGGTGAGAATCCGTCTGGCGCGGAAGATCGTGGTGGTGGCGTGCATCATTCCATCCTCTCTGGTCACGGCGCGTCGGGCTTCTCGTCGCGGCGCTGATACAGCTCATAGAGCATGCGTTGGCCGAGCCGGCGGAAGGGGGCGAACATATGGCCCTTCAGCGCCCCGGTATAGATCGGCAGCGGATGCGCGCGCGGCTTGCCCGCCGCCAGCTCCGCCAGCCGCCAGCCGGCCTGGGCGGAATAGCTGACCCCGTTGCCACCATAGCCGAGCCCGTAGAAAAGCGGCTCGCCCGGATGGGGCTGCACGATGCGCGGCATCATGTCGTGGCTGACATCCACCCAGCCCCACCAGGAATAATCGATCTGGATGCCGGCCAGCGCCGGGAATTTGCGCGCCAGCCCCTCGGTGAGCACCTGCAGATGTTTCGGGTTGGCGGCATCGCGCCCGGTGATGGCGCTGCGGCTGCCGATCTGCAGCCGGTTCTCGGGCAGCAACCGGTAATAATAGCGCAGCACCCTTGTATCTGTAATCACCTGGCGGGTGCGAAAGCCGGTGGCCTCGAGCTCGTCGGGTGTCAGCGGCCGGGTGACCATCGAGTTGGAGAGGATCGGCATGATCTTGCTGCGCAGGGTCTTGTGCAGACCCTGGCCGGTATAGCCGCCAGTGGCGATGACGACGGCGCGGGCGCGCACCGTGCCGCCGGGCGTGCGCACCCGAAACACGTTTCCCTGACGCTCGATATTCAAAACCGGGCTGGCCGGATGCACCTTCGCCCCGGCGGCGCGGGCGGCGCGCAGATAGCCGAAGGCGAGCTTGGCGGGATTAACCCCGGTGCCCAGCGGCTCATGCAGCGCCCCCACCGCCTCGGCCTCTCGCACCCATTCGGAGTCGAGCGTGGCGCGGTCAAGGATTTTGGTCTTGTAGCCGAAGACGCGGTTGCTGAGCTCGCACTCCGCGCGCAGCCGCTCCAGCGTGCGCTGGCGATGCGCGATATAGAGATGCCCGCCTGCTTGCGCGTCGCAATCGATCTCCTGGGTCAGCGCGGTGAAGCGCTCGAAGCCCTCGCGGATTTCCGCATGCAGCTGCAGCGCCGTCTCCTCCCCCCACCGCGCGATCCACTGGCCGCGCGTCAGCCGGCCGGAGGCATTCTGCCCCTGCCCGCCATTGCGGGTGCTGCAGCCCCAGGCGACGCGGTTGGCTTCCAGCACACTCGCCTTGATGCCATGCTCGCGGGCCAGAAACAGCGCGCAGGTGAGCCCGGTGAAGCCGGACCCGACGATGACCACATCGGCATCCAGATCCTGGGTGACCGGCCCGTCATCACCCGGCGGCTCACCGGCGGCGGCCAGCCAGAAGGTCGGCGCATAGCTGCGGCCAATGCCCGGATGCGCATCGCGCAGCGGGTCGTAGAGCGGATCATAGGCGTTGCGCGCCGGGGTGGAGAGGCTCTCCCGCATGGCGGACCTCAAACGCTCTGAAGCGGACGATCCTTGCGGAAGGCGCTCTTGGAGACAATCAGATCGCCCTCAAACCCGAACAGATCGACCCCTTCCACCTCGATACGCCCGCCGGCCGGCGCGGTGGCGGTGAACAGCCATTCGGTGACGGCGCGGTCAGCGAACACGGCATGGCGGCGCACCTGCCATTGCACATCCGGCATGCTGGTCCAGGTGCCGACGAAGGCGGCGCGCACGGCCTCCAGCCCGGTGATGCGCTTGCCCACCGCCTCCGGCCCGGCCGCCGCATCGAACACGATGCCAGGGGCGAAGCAGGCCATCACCGCCTCGGCATCATGCGCGTTGAACGCCGCGAACAGGGTTTCCAACAAAGCGAGCCGGGTTTTTTCCATGATATCAGATGATCCGTTGTAAAGGAGGGAGACGCCGCAGCGTTGGCACCAGATTACGCCGGGGACGGCGGCAAGAAAGGTCCAGTTACGGCAAATCATACAGCCAGTTGCATCTTTTCAAGCCGGGCCCGGCACGCCTATGCTAGCCGCTTGTTGGAAAATCATTTGTGCCCAGGGGCGAAATCATGAACCACCCGTTGCAGATGACGCCGCCCGCGCGCAAACAAGCGGCGGAACGCGCATGGAACCAGCTGTTCCAGCTGGACCCAGAGGGCGGCATCTCCTTGCAGGTGCAGATCCGCCGCGCCTTCGTCGCCGCGATCCTGGACCAGCGCCTGGCCGCCGGCAGCAAGCTGCCCTCCAGCCGGATGCTGGCGCAACAGCTTGGCGTGGCGCGCAACACGGTGAATGCCGCCTACCGGCAACTGGCGGATGACGGGCTGATTCTGGCGCAGCCGCGCAGCGGCTATCAGGTCGCCGCATTGCCGGAAGAGGCGACGCGCAGCAGCGCACCGCTGGCTGCACCGGCCAGCGCCAACGGCCCGCATTGGGCGGCGCGCATCGGCTCGCGCTATTCCACCATGCGCAATATCAGCAAGCCGGCGGACTGGCATCGCTACCCCTACCAGTTCATTTATGGCCAGCCGGATCCTGCCCTTTTCCCGATCGCGGAGTGGCGCGCCTGCTCCCGCGCCGCCCTGGCGGTGCTGGCGATCCGCGACTGGGCGGCGGATATGATCGATGGCGACGATGTTGCGCTGATCGAGCAGCTGCAGCGCCGGGTGCTGCCACGGCGCGGGATTTTCGCCTCGGCCGAGCAGATCATGATCACGGTGGGCACCCAGCACGCCTTGTTCATGTTGGCGGAGCTGCTGGCCTCGGCGCATAGCGTGGTGGGGGTGGAGGAGCCGGGCTATCCGGATGCGCGCAACATCTTCGCGCTGCGCGGGGCGGCGCTGCGGCCGCTGCCGGTGCGCGAGGACGGCATCGAGATCGCGGCGTTGCGCGGCTGCGATCTCGCCTATCTGACACCCAGCCATCAATGCCCGAGCTCGACGACGATGAGCCTGGCCGCCCGCCAGGCGGTGCTGGCGCATGCGCAGCGCCACGACCAGCTGATCATCGAGGATGATTATGATTCGGAGATGAGCTTCGCCGAAACCGCGCTGCCGGCGATGAAGAGTTTCGATGCCGAGGGCCGGGTGATCTATCTCGGCAGCCTCTCGAAAACCCTGGCGCCGGGCTTGCGGCTAGGCTTCATGGTGGCGGCCCCTGAGCTGATCGCCGAGGCCCGGGTGCTGCGGCGGCTGATGCTGCGCCACCCGCCGGCGAACAACCAGCGCGCGACGGCCTTGTTCATCTCGCTCGGGCATTATGATTCGCTGCTGGGACGGGTGAAGAAAAGCCTGGCGGAGCGCGCGAAAATCCTGAATGCCGCGCTGCGCACGCACGCCCCGTCACTCAGCTTCACGCCGCTGCGCGGCGGCTCCTCCGCCTGGGTGCAGGGGCCGGCGGGGATGGATTCCGGCCTGCTGGCAAAACTTGCGGAAAAGCAGGGCATATTGATCGAGCCGGGGGAGCTGTTCTTCCATCAGCCACCCGTCCCTTGCCCTTATTTCCGCCTGGGCTTCGCCTCCACCCCGACAGATAAAATCGCCGAAGGCATTAAACGCCTGGCGCCGCTGGTGAACCAGGCCCGGCTTTGAAGGGGTGGGGGCTTTTCCAAGCCCCCACCCTCAAACTCAGCCTTTCTGCAATGCTCCCGAGAGCCTCGCGTAAATCACCGGCACAGGCGACTCCACCCGGCGGCTGATCAGGCTGCCAACGGCGACGATGACGATATTCACGATCAGGCAGACAAAGCCGATATTCCAGCCGTCCAGGCTCACCTTGCCCACCACCATGGCGATGGCCATGACATCGGCGACCAGAATCCCGGCGATGATCGCATAGGGGTTGATGCGGCGCAGGAACAAAATCGCGATGACGCCCGGGAAGAACTGGGTGATCCCGAAATAGGCGGTGTTCACCAGGGTCAGCATCAAGGAGGGCGTCACCAGGGTGAAGAAGATCGACAACGCCAGATAGATGACGATGGCGATCTGCGCCCCGCTGCGCTGGCGGATCTCGGGCAGATGGCCGAGCAGATTGCGCGAGATCAGCGGCCCCATCGCCAGGCTGATGCCGGCCAGAACGACGAGGCCGGAGAGTGCCGCCCCCGCCGCCACCATGCCCAGCAGCCAATGCGGCAGCAGCGCCACGGCCGCGGCCATGAAGGCCTGGTTCGGCGAGGCCAGATGCAGATTCTGCCCCAGGCTGAAATAGGCCGCCACCACCAGGAACGGATACATCAGCATGTAAAGCGGCATGAAGATCTGCGCCTTGCGGATGGTCTGCTCGCTGCGCGCGGTAAACAGGTTAGGGATGGCGAAGGGGAAGAGATAGAAGCCCAGCGACTGGAAGAAGATGGTGCTCATCGAGAAGCGCTCTTCCGTCGGGTTCATCTGGCTGTGCACGTGCTGGCTGGCGGCCTGAAAAATATGGCTGAGCCCGCCCGCCGAGGCGGCGGCGACACCGGTGACCACCAGCGCCAGCACCAGCAATATATCCTTGATGATGGAGACCATCGCTGGGGCACGGATGCCGGAGGCGGCGATGTAGGCGAAGGCGAGCACCGCCGCGATCAGCGACAGCGCCAGCGGGTTCAGATTCCAGCCCAGCCCGTGCAGGGCCACGATCAAGCCGGTAAATTGCAGCTGTCCCCACGGGATCATGAAGATGATCGCGGTGATGGTGACGGTCAGCTCCAGGGCACGGCTGTTGAAATGCCCCTTGAACAGATCCGGCAGGGTGAGCGCGTTATAGAGCTGCCCGGCGCGCCAGATCAGCGGATTGAGGAAATAGCCGAGCGGATAGCCGAGCAGAATATAACCCAGGAACCAGATGCCGTAGGTCGGCCCCTTGGCGTAAATGCCGCCGGGAAAGCCGATCATGGTGCCGATGGAGTAGATCTCACCCACCGCCAGGAAGAACAGCAGCGGCCCGCCAAACTGCCGGGAGGCAACCAGATATTCCTTGAGGTCGGAGGTGTTGTGCCCGCGCATGGCCGAGAAGGCCACGACCAGGGAGAACAGAATGATCGCGATGAAAACGAAACTGGCCATGTCTGGTCTCCTTATGCCGCGTCAGCGCGGTGACGGTCGAAACAGAACCAGCAGATCGCCAGGCACGCCGAGGTCAGGAAGAACCAGGCGAACACCCATAGATACAGGAAGGGGATATTCCACAGCGTCCAGGTGACGCTGTTGGCAAAGGGCAGCAGCCCGATCACGCCGAAATAGGGCACCACCAGCCCAATGAACACTCTCAACATCAACTATATGCCCCAAAACAAGCAGTTCATGGGCCACGTGACACACGGCGTTATTGGGGGCGGTCGCGCATTGAAAGATGCAAGACCGCCCCGATCGGTTATCCGATGCTGCTTACCCTAACCGAACCGGCGCTGGTCCACCAGCACCAGATCGCAATGGCGATAGGGCCAGTTCCCTGGCCCTCCCCGCGCCTCAGCCCTTGCGGATCTCGAAGCGCTTCAGCGGCCCGGCCAGCACCGCGAAGCAGAGCACCGCGACGAAAGCATGCGCGGCGATGAAGCCCAGCGCACCGTTGAAGGACCCGGTATCCTTGACGATGTAGCCGATGACGATCGGGGTGACGATGCCCGAGGCATTGCCGATCATGTTGAACACGCCGCCGGTAAGTCCGGTGATCTCACGCGGCGCGATATCCGCCATCACCGCCCAGCCCAACGCGCCAACGCCCTTGCCGAAGAAGGCGATGGCCATCACCGCGATCACCACGGCGTTGATGTTGGTGTAGTTCGCCGCCAGGATCGACATTGAGAGCAGCATGCCGCCAATGATCGGGATTTTGCGCGACAGGCTCAGCGACAGCCCCATACGCTGCAGCGCATCCGAGAGCACCCCGCCCAGCACGCCGCCGGCAAAGCCGCAAATGGCCGGAATGGCGGCGACGATGCCGACTTTCAGGATCGACATATGACGCGCCTGCACCAGATAAACCGGGAACCAGGAAATGAAGAAGTAGGTGAGCGCGTTGATGCAATATTGCGCCACGAACACGCTGACCATCATCCGCGAGGCGAACATCTGCTTCACCGCCTCGGCGCGAAAGCCAGGTGCCAGCGCGGCGCCGGGCTTCACCGTGTCGATCCGCACCAGCCCGCCGCCCTGCTCGATATACTCCAACTCGGCCTTGTTGATGGACGGGTGCGCGTCCGGGTTGTGGATCACCTTCAGCCAGAGCAAGGAGGCGAGGATGCCCGCTCCACCCATCACGAAAAACACTGACTGCCAGTTGATCGTATGGATCAGCCAACCCATCAGCGGCGCGAACATCACCGTGGCGAAATATTGCGCGGAATTGAAGATAGCCGCTGCGGTTCCGCGCTCATTGGCCGGGAACCAGGCGGCGACGATGCGGCTATTGCCAGGAAAGCTCGGCGCCTCCGCCAGGCCAACGAGGCAGCGCAGCAGCACCAGCGTGATGATGATCTCCGTCGTGCTGCTGAAAATGGTGACGAAGCCCTGCAGCGCCGTCACCACCGACCAGGAGAAGATACTCCAGAAATAGACCCGGCGCGAGCCGAACCGGTCCAGCAGCCAGCCGCCGGGGATCTGCGCGACGACATAGGCCCAGGAGAAGGCGGAGAAGATATAGCCCAGCCCGATAGGATCGATCCCCAGCTGCTTGGACATCGGCGCGCCGACCATCGACATGCTGGCGCGGTCGCCATAATTGATCGCCGTCACCAGGAACAGCATGGCGACGATCCCATATCTCACTTTGCTACGGCGCAGCGCCGCCGTGACCACCGACGAACTCATTGGGCTTGTTTCTCCTTCAATTCTTGGTCGTTCTTGTCATTGGGAGCGGCCAAGCTGGGTCATCTCCAAGGGATTTTTTTGACGTATAAACACTAATATATTAGAACGTCAATGCAGTTCCCACCTGCCGGCCTGATCGACCAACCTCTCCCTGGCAGAGCTATAATAACGATCAAGCTTGCTATATGACTGCGCATATCCGCCCTACCGCCTTACGGGACCGCCATGATGCCGACCGACACCGCCCGCGCCTTCGTCTTCGACCGCACCCGCCAGGCGGCGCCGCAAATCGCCGATTTTCTACGCGAGCAGATCCTCTCGCTGGAAATCGCGCCAGGCACCATCATGTCGCGCGCCGAACTGCAGGTGCAGTTCGGCGTCAGCCAGACGCCGGTGCGCGACGCGTTGCTGAAGCTGGAAGAGGAAGGGCTGGTCACTGTCTATCCGCAATATGCCACACTGGTCTCGAAGGTGAATCTGGCGCAGGCGAAGCAGGCGCATTTCATGCGCCGCGCGCTCGAAGCGGATATCGCCGGGCTGCTCGCCAGCCGCCCGACGCCTGCGATGGTAAATGATCTGCGCAAGGCCAATGCGCGGGTGAAGGTCGAGGCGCAGGCGCAGGACCTCACCGCCTTCCTCGTCGCCGACCGGGATTTTCACCGCCTGCTCTATCTCTATGCCGATATGATGCAGATCTTCGCGGTCATGCGCGCCCATAGCGGCCATCTCGACCGGCTGCGCCGGCTGAACATCAAGAATGTCGGCACCGAGAGGATCATTCGCCAGCATGAGGAAATGATCGACGCGATCGAGGCCGGCAAACCGGGGGAGGCCAATGCCAAGCTGCGTGAGCATTTGGCGAATACACTCGCGACATTGGAGCAGGTGGCGGCGGATTATCCGGAGTTTGTCGAGTAAGAACAGGGGAACTTTTTGGAAAAAGTTCCCTTAGAGCCTCAAGCTTTTAGCTTGAGGCTCTAAGTTTTGTTTTAACGAGCAATTTCATGTGTTTATCTTGACGCTGGCGCGTCAACCTAAACACATATTGCTCTAGCAGTTTGCTGAAAAA
>NZ_JH976210.1:52452-70361 GCF_000306035.1 Acidocella sp. MX-AZ02 | reverse complement strand
GCTAGACCCTCAAAAACTTTTGCGACTTCAGAGCCGGGGGTTAGCGGCCGTTGGCCTTGCGCCAAGCTTCGTAGGCGGATTGGTTCTCGTCTTTCGTGCAGGGATAAAGCCCGATGATGCCGGCCCCCGCCTGCACCTGCTCCAGCACGAAATCCTCGAAACTTTCCATACCCATGCACTCATCGGCAATCTCATCGACGATCTCAGCCGGGATCACCATCACCCCATCCTTGTCGCCGACCAGCACATCCCCGGGAAATACCGGCGCGTCGCCGCAGGAGATCGGCACGTTGATGTCGATCGCCTCATGCAGCGTCAGGTTGGTCGGCGCTGAGGGCCTGGCGTAATAGGCCGGCATGTCCAGCTTGCCGATGCCCTCCGCATCGCGGAAGCCGCCATCAGAGACCACCCCCGCCGCACCGCGCAGCGCCAGGCGGGTGATCAGGATGGAGCCCGCCGTCGCCGCCCTGGCATCCTTCCTAGCATCCATCACCAGCACATGGCCGGGCGGGCAGGTCTCGATCGCCACGCGTTGCGGATGCTGCGGGCTGCGGAACACCGTCATCGGGTTGCGGTCCTCCCGCGCCACGATATAGCGCAGCGTGAAGGCGGGGCCAACCATGTTGCCCTCCTTCGGCGCCACCGGCACCACACCCTGGATGAACTGGTTGCGCAGGCCGCGCTTATAAAGCGCGCTGGCGATGGAGGCGGTGGAGACCTTGCGCAATTTCTCGCGCGTGGCGTCTGACAATGTCGGGTTGCTCATCATATCCTCAGAAAATATCCGGCTCGCCGGCGGCGGGGCCGAAATCGGATTGCAGGAAGTCGAAATCGCAGCCTTGGTCGGCCTGGGTCACATGGTTCTGGAACATGTAGCCATAGCCACGGGAATAGCGCGGCGCGGGGGCCACCCAGGCGGCTTTGCGGCGGGCGATCTCGTCCTCATCCACCAGCATATCCAAACGGCGATTGGGCAGATCCAGCTTCACGATGTCGCCGGTCTGCAGCAGCGCCAGCGGCCCGCCGATGAAACTCTCCGGGGCGACATGCAGCACGCAGGCGCCGTAGGAGGTGCCGGACATGCGCGCATCCGAAATCCGCAGCATATCCCTGTGGCCTTGCTTGATCAGCGCTTTCGGGATCGGCAGCATGCCCCATTCCGGAAAGCCCGGCCCGCCTTGCGGCCCGGCATTGCGCAGCACCAGCACATGGTCCGGGGTGATGTCGAGATTCTCATCATCGACCGCCTTCTTCATCTCCGGATAGCTGTCAAACACCAAGGCCGGGCCTTGATGCACGTGATATTTCGGATCGCACGCCGCGGGCTTGATCACCGCCCCATCCGGGCAGAGATTGCCGCGCAGCACCGCCAGCGAGCCTTCCTCATAGACCGGGTTGGAGAGCGGGCGGATCACGTCGTCATTATAAACCTTGGCCCCTTCCAGGTTTTCGCTGAGGCTCTTGCCGGTGACGGTGAGCGCATCGCCATCCAGCCGCGCCTCGATCTGCTTCATCAGCGCGCGCAGGCCGCCCGCGTAGAAGAAATCCTCCATCAGATACTCCTTGCCCGAAGGCCGGATATTGGCGATCAGCGGGGTGACGCGGCCCAGCGCGTCGAGATCATCCAGCGTCATGTTCACCTTGGCGCGCCGCGCCATCGCGATCAGATGCACCACCGCGTTGGTGGAACAGCCAGTCGCCATGGCGACAATCGCGGCGTTGCGGCAGGAGGCTTCGGTGATGATCTTCTCCGGGGTCAGATCCTCCCACACCATCTCGACAATCCGCCGGCCGCAGGCGGCGGACATGCGCTCATGCCCGGAATCCACCGCCGGGATGGAGGAGGCGCCGGGCAGGCACAGCCCCATCGCCTCGGCAATCGCCGTCATCGTGCTGGCGGTGCCCATGGTCATGCACACGCCCGGCGAACGGGCGATGCCGCCCTGGATGCCGCGCCATTCATCGTCCGAGATATTGCCGGCGCGGCGCTCATCCCAGTATTTCCAGGCATCGGAGCCCGAGCCCAGCCGCTTGCCGGCATAATTGCCGCTCAGCATCGGCCCGGCGGGCAGGAAGATCATCGGCACACCGGCCGAGATCGCCCCCATCACCAGCCCCGGCGTGGTCTTGTCGCAACCGCCCATCAGCACCACCCCGTCCAGCGGATGGCAGCGGATCATCTCCTCCGCCTCGATGGCGAGCAGATTGCGATAGAGCATCGAGGTCGGCTTGATGTAGCTCTCATCCACCGAGAGCGAGGGCAACTCCACCGGCAACCCGCCCGCCTGCAGCACGCCGCGCTTCACATCCTGCACCCGCTCGGGGAAATGCGAATGGCAGGTGTTCAGCTCCGACCAGGTATTGAGAATGCCGATCACCGGCTTGTCCTTGAAGTCCGGCTCATCGAAGCCGAGCTGCATCATCCGGGAGCGATGCCCGAAGCTGCGCAGATCATCCGGCGCGAACCAGCGCGCGGAGCGGAGTTGAGCGGGGGTTTTACGGCTCATGGACAAGGGCCTTTACGATAATGCCAAACCAACAGCGCCAAGCCGCGCGGGCCCACGATGCCGAGACACCCGGCATGACATGTTTCCTCCTGGCTCGTTTCACGCCTTGGAACCAAAAATGCACTAATATATTAGCCTGTCAAGCGCCCGACATAACCGGCGGCCATTTCACCCCCTGGAACCGCTTTTTCCGCATTGAGCTTTTATTTGGCGAGCCATTTCAAGGGGTTTTCCCGGCCAGCGCCTGGGCGATCAGCCCCAGCGGGTGGCGCAGTTGTTTGCCTGCGAGTCGCTCCGCCTGGCAGCGGCAGGAAAAACCGCTGGCCGCCATTTCTGCCTCCCCCTCCAGCTTCGCCCGCCAGGAAAGATCGAACAGACGCCGCGAGACACGCTGGTGGCGCTCCTGGTGCCCGAACAGCCCGGCCATACCGCAACAGCCGGTGGACGGCGTCTCCACCTCCAGCCCCAGCGCCTCATAAACCCGCCGCCACAGCGCCCCGGCGGCCGGCACGGCGGTGCTTTCCGTGCAATGGCTGAACAGCCGCATTGGCGCGCTGCCGGCGGCCTGCGGGAATACCCGCCCTGCCTCCAGCTCCCGCACCAGAAACTCCTGCGGCAAGGCCACAGACGGCGGGATGAGCCCGGCCTTCGGGTAATCCTGGCGCAGCTGCATCACCAAAGCCGGGTCCAGCCCGACCAACGGCACCCCCAGCCGCGCCAGCGCCGCGAGCGCCGCGCATAGCCGCGTCGCCATCGCCATGAAGGCGGGCAGTGCCCCGAATGTCTGCGCCACCTTCCCCGCCGGATGCAGCTTGAGCAGCCAGGGGCGATAGCCCAGTGCCTCCAGCCCGGCGATGGCATCGCGCTGCGCGGCGCCGTCGAACAAGGCACTGAACCAGTCCTGCACCAGCACCACCGGGCGCGCGCCCAAAGCCGTGGCATCCTGCGGCAATTTGTCCAGCCGGTAGCGGCGCGGCGGCTTCGGCGCGTAATGCCTTGGCAGATCCAGCATCCCCAGCACCCCGCCGAGCTTCCCCAACACCGGCCAGAGCGGGCGCAGCACCGGCGCGCAGGCGGCCGAGGCGGGGCTCAGCCGCTCGCCCAGCAGCGCCAGCCGGTCGGCCAGCGGGCGGGCGTGGCGGGCGTAATAATCCGCATAGAAGGCGCTGCGCAGCCCCGGCACATCCACCTGCACCGGGCAGGTTGAGGCGCAGGCCTTGCAGCCCAGGCAGCCATCCAGCGTTGCCAGCAGCCCGGCCTCCAAAGCTGGGTCTGCTGGCCCGCTCTGGCGCTGGCGGTGCCAGTCCCGCAGCGCGTCCGCCCGGCCTTTCGGGCTCTGACGCAAATCCGCCGTCGCCTTGTAGGAGGGGCACATCGGCGTGCTCGCCTCATAGCTCAGACATTGCGCATTGCCGTTGCAGCGAAACGCCCCGGCCAGCGCATCGCCCTCCGGCGCGTTGAAGGGCCGGAACGGGGTGGTGAGAATGCCCAGCGCCCCTTCATCCCCGGTGACGAGCTTGCCAGGATTGAACCGCCCTTGCGGGTCGAACGCCGCCTTCACCTGGCGCAGCGCCGCATAAGCCTCCTCGCCGATCCACGCCCGCAGATAGGCACCGCGCACCCCCTTGCCGTGCTCGCCCCAGAACACCCCGCCATATTTACGGGTCAGCGCGAACACCGCATCCGAGACCGCGCCCAGCTTTTGCCGGTCCTCCGCGCTGTCGATATTCAGCGCCGGGCGCACATGCAGGCAGCCGACATCCACATGCCCGTAAATGCCGAATTCCAGCCCATGCCCCTCCAGCACCGCCAGGAATTCATCCAGGAAGGCCGGCAGGTTTTCCGGCGGCACCACGCAATCCTCGACGAAGGCCACCGGCCGCGCCACGCCCTGGATTTTGCCCAGCAGCCCGACGCCGGCGGAACGGATCGCCCAGAGCGCTTTGATCTCCGCCAGCCCCTGCGCCATATGCACCGCCCGCGCGCCCTCCAGCCCCTCCAGACAGGCCAGGCAGGCAGCCAGCCGCGCCTCCAGCGCCGGCCCGTCAGTGCCGTTGAACTCGATGAACACATAGGCCAGGCGCTGCCACGCCCCGGCGCGCAAGGCGGGCGGCAGACGCGCCAAGATCCCGGCCTCGCCGGCCAGGGCCTGAACCCGCTCATCCATCACCTCGATGGCGGTGGGCGCGAACGCCATCAGCGCCCCGGCGGCGGCCAAGGCCTGGCGGAACTGCGCAAAGCCCACCACCAGCAGCCGTTTCTCCGGCTCGATCCGCCGCAGCTTGACCCGGATGCGCGAAATCAGCCCCAGCGTGCCCTCCGCCCCCAGAAACAGCCGCCACCATTCGAACCCGCCCGCCTCCGGGCAGGCGCGCTCCAGGTCATAGCCGGTGAAGCGCCGGTTCAGGCGTGGCGTATGGGCGATGAAGGCCGCCCGCCCGGCCCGCGCCGCCGCCTCTGCCCGCGCCAGCATTCCGGTCGCCCAGTCCGGCGGCGCAGCGAGGCTGGAGAGCAGCCCTTCCGGGCGCGCCAGCTCCAGCCCGATGATATTGTCGCTGGTCTTGCCATAAACCCGCGAGCCCTTGCCCGAGGCATCGGTGCTGACCATGCCGCCGATGGTGCAGCGTGTAGAGGTCGAGGTTTCCGGCGCGAAAAACCAGCCGCTCGGGCGCAGCGCATCGTTCAACGCATCCAGCACCACGCCCGGTTCCACATCCGCCCAGCCTTCCTGCGCATCCACCGCCAGCACCCGGTTCATATGCCGCCTGGTATCGACGATGACGCCCCGGTTCAGGCTCTGCCCATTGGTGCCGGTGCCGCCGCCGCGCGCCGTCACCCCCAGGCTGTGAAACGCTGGCTGGTCCAGCACCGAAGCCAGCCGCGCCATGTCCGCGGCATCGCGCGGGGCGACGATGACATCCGGCATGATCTGATAAACGGAATTATCGGTGGACATCGCCACGCGCAGCGCAGCCTCGGTCTCGACCTCGCCGCCAAACCCGGCCTGGCGCAGGGCAGAGGCGAAGCGCGTCACCTGATCCATCTCCACACCCATGCCGTCCATACCCACCTCCCGTTTACAAGTCCCTTGAAACATGAACGGCGTGTTCGTAAAAATAGAAAAATATGAAGCTAAATTCAAATAATATGAACATAAGCCTGCGGCATCTGCGGGCGCTGCACGTAATCTGGGCGCAGGGCAGCTTCACCCGTGCCGCCGCGGCGCTGGGCATTGTGCCCTCCGCCCTCACCGAGACCATCCGCCAGTTGGAAGCGGAAGCCGGCGCGCCGTTGTTCGACCGCACCACCCGCCCGCCTGCCCCCACCTTGCTCGGCCTCGCCTTCCTGCGCGAAACCGCGCCGCTGCTGGCCGGGCTCGATGATGCGGTGGAGAAACTGTGCGATCAGGCCCGGCTGCGAACCGGGCAGTTGGCCATCGGCGCCGCGCCCTCGGCCATCTCGCGCCGGGTCGCCCCGGCGCTGGCGCGGTTTCGCCAGCTCAATCCCGGCATCGCCTGCCAGCTGCATGACGATGTCGCCGAGGCGTTGGCGGATATGGTCTCTGATGGGCGGCTGGATCTGGCGATTGCCGGGCGGGCCAGATCATCGCCGGATCTGCGGCAGACGAAAATCGAGCGCGACCGCTTCGGGCTGGTCTGTGCCGCCGCGCATAAGCTGGCCGGGCGCGCGCAAGTACGGCTACAGGAGATCGACCCGGCCAGCCTGATCTCGCTCTCCGCCGCAACCGGCACCCAGCAATTGCTGCTGCATTGTCCGCAGCTGCCCGAAGCCTACCGGCAGACGACGCTGCTGGCCCATTCCACCATCGCCCAGCTCTGCATGATCCGCGCCGGGGTTGGGGTTTCGCTGATGCCCCAGAATGCCGCGTCCTTGTTCGAGGATCGCTCGATCCGCTTCGTGCCGATCGAGGATCTGGAGCTGTGGCGCACGCTCTATCTGCTGGAACCGGCCTTGCGCCTACCTTCGCCGGCCGCCGCCCAGTTCGCCGCCCTGCTCCTGCAGGATAGCGGCGCCGCGGACCGGCAAGCCCCTCACCCGTAACCGCGGCGGCGCATGGCCAAATCCCGTCAGGCCTGGCCGTGCTCGTCGCGCAGCGCCACCCCGGAGCGCCGGGCGGTGAGAGCGCTGACAATCCCCAGCGCGATCAAATTGACGATCAACGCGACGATGCCGACATTCAGATCCCGAACCATTTCCGGCAAGGCGGGGAAGAGCGTGCCCATCGTCTGATGCGCGAGGGAGAGATAGACCACGGTGGCGACACCGGCGGCGATGCCGGCAAAGGCGCCCCATTTTGTCACCGGGCTGTTCGGCAGCAGGCTGCTGACCAGTGCGGGAAACAGCTGGGTGACGAAGCTATAGCCCATCAGCAGCAACGCCACGATGGTGGAATTCCCGGCGATGGCGAAGAAGGCGCCGATCAGCGCGATCACCGGCACCAGGATTTTCGCCAGCAGCACCGTGGTCTCGTCGCTGATCTGCGGCCAGAGCGGCGCCACCACGTTACGCGCGCAAAGTGTCGCCGCGCTCATGATGATCAGCGAGCCCGGCACCAAAGCCGTCAACACCCCGGCGGCACCGACAATACCAACCACCGCCGGCGGAAAGCTGGCGACGACGATTTTCAGCAGCGCCGAATTCGTCGCCCCGCCTTTCAGCCCCGGCACCTGCAGAAACGCCGTGAACCCGACAAAGATGATGAACAGCATCACCAGCTGGTAGAGCGGCAGCACGATCGCGTTCTTGCGGAACACGTCGGCATTGCGCGCGGTGTAGCAGGCCCCCATGGCTTGCGGCCACATGAAGAAGCCAAGTGCTGTCAGCAACACCGTGGAGACGAACCAGGAGACGCTCTGCCCGCTGGCGGCAAAGGCCAGGAAGCCCGGCCGCGCCTTGTCCACCGCCTCGAACATATGCGTGATGCTGCCGTAATAATGGATCGGCAGGTAGAAGCCGAGAAAGGCGGCGACCGAGAGGATCATCACATCCTTCACCACCGCCGTCCAGGCGGTGCCGCGTACGCCGGAGGTGATCACATACAGCACCACCACCACCGCGCCGATCAGCACGGAGGCGGTCTTGTGAATGGAACCGTAACTCGCCGCCTCGACAATCACGCCGAGACCGACGAATTGCAGCACCAGATAGGGAATCAGCGCCACGATGCCGACCAGGGCGACGAAAATGCCCAGCGGCTTGCTCTTATATTTATGCGCGAAGAAATCCGGCTGCGAGACCAGATTATGCTCGCGCGCATAGGTCCAGACCGGCGGCAGGATGAAATACGAGATCACGTAGGCCAGCGTGCCGTAGGCGACGATGTAGTAGCAGGGCGCGCCGAACCCGTAGGCATAGCCGGCGGCGCCGAGGAAGGTGAAGGTGGTGTAGATCTCACCGGCCAGCAGCAGGAAGACGAACAAGGTGCCAAGCCCGCGCCCGGCTACCGTCCATTGCTGCAGCCCCATCTCATGGCCGCTGCGCGCGGAAACACCAAGCCCCAGCGCCACCAGGGCGGCCAGGGCCAGCAACAGCAGAGCGATGCTCATCGGCCAGCCCCCTCTTTGCGCGATTGCAGATGATGGATCAGCGCCATGATGGCGGAGGTGAGAAACACCCAGAGCACGATCCAGCCGAGGCTGAAGGGCATTCCCAAGATATAGGGTGTGACATTGTTATGGACGATCGGCCCAATTAACATGCCAATAAATGGAATAACAGCAAGCAGCCCGGGATGTTTCATCATCTCGCCCCGTTGAAAATTTTATTGATGACGCGGGCCGTGTTGCCAAGCGCTCCCCGCTGAGTGGCTCACACCATCAGCCTTCCTCGGCAAATTTAGTCTGCGGCGATTAGGGATGGGATGCAAGCCTTATTTCAACGGGATAAAGGCAATTGCTGGGGCCGAATCACAGCAGCCCCGCGCGCGGCGGCGGGGAAAGCAACCCTGCCGACGCCGCGATCCGACCAGAGAGAGCCCGGCAAAGATCGGCTGATTGGAGGTACTGCCCGAAATTGCCCGTCCCGCGCTTGCCCCGCGCGGGAGTGAACCGCGCCAGCTTTGCCGGAGGCGCCACCGCTTGAGAGATTTGAGTGGGCTAGCTTCCCAGATATAGCCGGGGCGGCGGTTCAGCATTAAGGCACGCACAGAATATCGCCGCGCCCCACAGCGCCAAGGAGACAAACACGGCCCAATGGCCCGTCCGGACTTCGTCGTTGGAGGCAAGCTGTGGCGAAAGATATCGCCTGTTGAACCAGATTGCGTTCGCAATACCAAGGGCAATGAATAGCAGCTTCGGCGTCAGCCAGTCATGGCTGCCAACCGCAACAGGATCGTAAAAGAACAATGTGAAGCCGGTTAGCAAGGCAAGTCCGAATGCCGCGTATACAACCGGCAACACCAAACGCAGCAATGGGCGAACTGGCAGGTCAGGCGCAAAACCCAGCAAACGCAGATCTAATATGCATAAGGCGCCAAAAAACACGCAAACCGCCGCCACATGCAGGGCCCGAATCAAGAACTGCCACGGCTGAAGCGCCACCGTGATATCGCGATTATACAACGCCACCAGCCAGTTGGCCGGAAACCGATAAGGATCGAGCGCGTTCGCAACCTCAACACCAAAAGTCATACTGCATTATCCCAGGATAATATTTGCTCTAGCCACTTGATAACGAGAATCGTTTTCAATAAGTAGCTCTTACAGCAATCGATAATTATTTGCAATTGATGGAGTGCGGCTCTCATGGCAAGCAAAGCCATTTATTTCAGGTGTCTGGCCGTTGGGGTTGTAGCATCGCTGTTGCCCGTGGCCGGCATGGCAGCACCGCTCAGCTTGGTGCTGGAGGCTCATCACTTCACGCCGGACCATATCGTCGTGCCGGCGGGCAGCCGGTTTAAACTGCTGGTGACCAGCCACGATACCACGCCGGATGAATTCGAAAGCCCGGATTTGCGGGTCGAGAAAATTCTCCTGCCTGGCCAAACCATCTCTGTGATGGCTGGGCCATTGAGCCCCGGGCGGTACAAATTCTACGATGATTACCACCCTGAAGCCGCGCACGGCATTGTGGAAGCCAAATAGATGCTGGCCAGCTTCATCATTGTGTTTCGTGAGGTCTTGGAAGCGGGGCTCATCGTTGGCATCGTCATGGCCGCGACAGCAGGGGTGCCGCGCCGGGGGCGCTATCTTTGGGGCGGATTGTTCGCCGGTCTGGCCGGAGCAGGATTGCTCGCAGCCCTACTGGGCGAGCTTACCCAGATGTTCGCCGGCAATGGACAGGACGTATTCGACGCGGCGATTCTGATTTTTGCCGTGCTGATGCTGGCCTGGCATGCGGCCTGGATGGCCCGGCACGGCCGGGAAATGGCCACGCAGATGCGCGACATGGGGGCTGAGGTGCTGGCTGGACAGCGCACCATGAAGGCCATGGCCGTGGTCATCGCCATCGCGATTTTGCGGGAAGGCTCGGAGGTGGCGCTCTTTCTGTACGGCATTGCCACGGCGGCGAACCTCAGTGCCGCGTCGCTCATCAGCGGCGGCATTCTGGGCGTTCTGGCGGGCGGGGCGGTGTCCTGGACGCTTTACCGGGGGCTGCTGGCCATCCCGTTGCGGCATCTGTTCGGTGTCACCTCCACGCTGATTTCCCTGCTCGCCGCGGGGATGGCGGGGCAGGCCGCCGCCCTCTTGGCCAATGACGATTATATTCCGGCGTTGGGCTATCAGCTGTGGAACAGTTCCCGGCTGCTCTCCACAGGCTCCATTGCCGGCAAGGCTGCCCAGGCCCTTCTTGGGTATTCAGACAGACCGATGGGGATACAGCTGCTGGCCTGGATTGTTACGCTTTGCGTGCTGCTCTGGCTGTCTCACCGGCCTTCAAAATCAAAACATTCTTCTGCAGGAAATTTGAATCATGCGTAAGCTTATCCCACTCGTCTCGCTGTTCAGTCTCGTCGCCATGGCTGCCCACGCCAAGGAATATTATATCGGCGGTCCTGACCACCAGGACGATATGGAAATCGTTTCATCCTATCTGCTCGGCGTGAAGATGGACCCGATGCCACCCGACATGCCGATGGGGCCGGATACGATTCATCTGGAAGTGGATCTGCACGCCACCGCGAATAATCGCTGGGGTTACGCTGATCAAGCTTGGATCCCCTACGTCAAGATAAGCTACACGCTCACAAAGGAGGGAACGAATTGGAGCCATAAGGGTGTGCTTCTGCCGATGTCCGCCGATGACGGGCCGCATTATGCGGATAGCCTGGCAATGGACGGCCCGGGAACATATCACGTTCTCTACAGCTTCGAGCCGCCCTCGGTGAACGGATATTACCGCCATACAGACGCCGCGACCGGTATTCCGCCCTGGTGGAAACCCTTCACGGAAAGCTTCAACTTTACCTATCCGGCCAAAGGCTGATCAGACCCAACGCCCCGCTTCGCCGGGGCGTTTTGGTATCGGTCCGACACCGGGGAGACGTTGGTCATTCCTTCGCGAATCAGTTCCGACGTCTCCCTACCCCACACTTTCAGAAAAAATTCAGGCGTGAAGCTCTTCGGCCCATAAGCCGTGGCCTTGAGGCGGTCAGTTGCCCAGAATATCGCGCTTTTTCTGCAGATATTCTTCGCGCTTGATTTCGTCGCGCGCGTAACGCTCATCGAGCGCGTGCAGGCCTGGCCCCCCGGCGCCGGTGGAGCGCATTTGCTGATGCGGTGCATGCGCCATCCAGGTGAGTGCCCGGAAGATGAACAATAGAAGTGCCGCGATCAGAACAGCGGCAAAGATCATCATGAGCCATCCGCCGCCGCCCCAACCGCCATAGCCCATCATCGGCACACCACCGCCCCATCTGCCCATCATCCAAGGCCCTGGCCCGTAGCCGTTACAGCCTTGCCCTTGGAAGGCGACATTGGCGTCGGCCGCCATATTCGCGGCTGGAGAATCAGCCCACGCGATGGGCGCGGTGATGGCGAATGCCAAGACTGTGGCGCTCGCTTTCCGAAAGAAACCAGACATGTTTGGGTCCCATCTTTTGAAGGATTCAGGGCGTGAGTTCTATATCGCGCGACTAAAAGCCGCGCATTGATCTTGCTCAATGCGCGGCCCAATCGCCGTCGTGAGAATATCAAGCTCTTTGCTTCATGCTTGCCGCTTCGGCTTGCGCCCGGTGAGATACAGCGCCGGCAGCAGGTTGGTGCAGAGCAGCGCGCTCCAGAGAATGCCGCCGCCGATGACCACCGCCAGCCCCTGCTCAGGCGCGGCGCCTGTGCCGAAGCCCAAAGCGGTGGGCAGCATGCCGAGGATCGCAACGGCCGTGGTGAGGAAGATGGGGCGGAACCGCACCTTCAGCGCCTCGTCAATGGCCTCTTCCGGGCTCATTCCCGCCGCCTCGTTGCGCTGGGCGCGGTCCAGCAGCACGACGCCGTGATTCAGACTCACCCCCGCCAAGGCCAAAAAGCCGATCAACCCGATGCCGTTCAGCCCCAGCCCGCTCACCGCCAGGGCCAGCCCGCCGCCGGTCATCGCCAGTGGAATTTGCGCCAGCAGCAGCAACGGTACGCGCCGGCCAGAGAAGCGCAGAAACAGCACCCAGGCCAAAGCTGCGATGGCGGCGATGGCGGCTATGCCCAATCCCAGAGCGGCGCGCTCCAGCATCGGGTACAGCCCACCGAAAACGATCCGCTCGCCCGGCGGCAGCTTCAGCCCGGCCAAGGCGCGCCGCGCCTGGGCGATGGCGATATTGGGCGCTGTGGTGGGGGTGGCGAGAATTTCCAGCGCCCGTGCGCCATCAATATGCATGAACTGGTTGGGGCTGGTGGTGAGCGAGATATCCGCCAGCGCGCCCAGGGGCGTGGCGCTGTCTGGCCCCACCGGCAATGCCGCGAGCCCTTGCTGGGAGAGCAGGCGCGGATCTGGCAGGCGCAGATAAAGCGGCAGCGGCGCGGCGCCATCCGGCAGTTCCGCCACCACTTGTCCCGCCATCAGGGCGGAGACCGTATCGCTCAGCGTCGAGGGCGTCATCCCGGCCGCGGCGAGCGCCGCCGGGCGTGGCGTAATGCGCAACTGCGTTTCGGGATAGCCCTGGTCGTTGAACAGATCGCTCAACCCCGGCACGCGGCCAAGGCGCTGGGCGATGGCCTGGGCGGTAGCGGACATCTGGGAGAGATCATCGCCGTATAAATCCAGCGCAAAGGGCTGCGGCAGGCCGTTCAGGCTTTCGCCCAGCCGTTCGATGGTGGGCGTGTCAATGCCGGTTTGCAGCGAGGGATATTGCGTTTCCGCCTGCACGCGGTTGGCGATGGCATCCAGGCTGGCGCCACCCGCACCTGGCTTGAGCCGGATGGTGATCTCCCCGGCATAGGCAGGTTCGGTATAGGTGGAGCCCGCCGCCGAGCCGATGCGTGCCAGCACGTGCTCAACCGCCTTGTCTTTCGCCAGCCGGGCGGAGAGACGGCGCATCACCGCGTCCGAATCCGCAAGCGAGGTGCCGGGGGCGAGGGTAAAGGATTCCAGCAGTACACCCTCATTCGGCAAGGGCAGCACATTTACCGAGACCAGGCTCATCGCGCCGAGGCTCGCCAGCAGCAGCGCCACGCAGGCCAGCACGGCGCGTTTGGGGTAGGCCAAGGCGAGGCGGAACAGGCGGCGGTTCCAGCCCATCAGCCGGGTGAGCAGCGCATTGGCCGCGCGAGGTGAACGGACGGTGTGGCGCGGCAGCACCCCCAACCCCAGCGGAATCAGCGTCAGCGACACCAGCAGCGAGGCGCCGAGCGCGAAAAATCATGGCCAGCGAGAAGGGCACACTGAACAGCCCCGCCAGCCCGCCGGTAAAGAGCAGCGGCACGAACACCAGCGCGGTGGTAAGCGTGCCGATCATGTCAGGCGCCATGATCTCCCTTAAGCCGCGCCAGATGCCAGGCCAGGTTGCGTCGCCCGCTTCCCAGCGGTGGAAAATGCTCTCCAGCACGATGATGGAATCATCCGCCACCAGCCCGAGCGCCACGATGATGGCGCCGAAGGTGAGCAGGTTGAGGCTCTGTCCGGTGGCGTACAGCCCGGCGATGCCCAGCAGCAGCGATGTCGGCAGAGACAAGGCCAGCAACCAAGCCCCGCTGCCTGCCCCCAGCACCGCGAGCAGCCCGGCAATAGCCAGCACGCCGCCAATGAGCAGATTGCGGCGCAAATCATCGCTCGTGGCCCGCACCAGATGGCCCTGGTCGTAAATCCGCAGCACGGAAACGCCGTCCGGCAGAGTCACGGATTTGATCGCCCGCGCGAGGGCTCGCGCCACCGGTAAGGTGGAGGCGCCCTGCTGCTTGAACACAACAAGCGCAATCGCGGGGGTTCCATCCAGCAATTCGCGCTGATGCACCGGTTCCGTGCTGTGCAGGACGCGCGCCAGCGCGCCCAGCGGAATCGGGCCGTGCGGCCCCATCACCGGCGTCTGCGCCAGCTTTGCCGCGCTCGGCGCATTGCCGAAAGTGATGAGGGAGTCGACATGGCCAAGGCTGAGCGTGCCGCCCGGCACCAGCATGGTTTGCCCAGCCAGCGCCTGTTGCAAGGCCTGCACGGAGACCCCGGCCTGTTCCATGGCGGTGAGGTTGGGTTGTACCCAAAGCGCCTCGCCCCCCAACCCGGCGGAGGTGACAAGCTGCACCCCCGGCACCGCGCGCAAGGCCGGGACCAATTGCATCGCCACCGCGCGGGCCGCCCGCGCCTGTGATATGCCGGGGGCAATGCGAACCGCATAATCCGCCACCTCATTGATGGCATTGCCCATGATCTGCGTGAACGGCTGCACGCCCGGCGGCAGGCTGGTCTGGGCCCGCTCGATGGCGCCGTTCACCGCCTGCAAATCCGCCTGGGCGTTGGTGGTGGCGGCAAAACGCAGATCGGTTTCCACCAGCCCATCGCTGATGGTGCTGCGGACATTCGAGACACCGGGTAAGCCGAGCAACACGCCTTCCAGCGGGGTGGCAACCATCGCCTCCATATCCGTGGCGGTGGTGCCGGGCAGATGCACCGTCACGCTGATCTCAGGATAGTTGAAGGCGGGCAGCACCTCTTCGGGGATATTGAACAGGGCGAGCAGCCCGTAGCCGAGCAAGGCGGCATAGATCATCAACCACAGAGCCGGGCGGCCCAGCAGGCGGCGTAAAGCGGCGGGCATGGCGTTAATCCGGCGGCTGGTAAAGGCCAGCGATGCCGCGATGATACAGCAAGGCGGCATCCTGGACGATGACCTGATCCCCGGCCTTGAGGCCGGAGAGAATAGGCGTTTCAGGGCCTTGCGTTGTGCCCGGCACGACCGGGGCGGCGTGGTCGCCCTGGGCGCCATGTAACATCACCCACCAGCGCCCGTTATCCAGCACCAGCGCTTCGCTGGGGACCAGCAGGACAGGGCGCAGCCGCAAGGAAGGACTGACCGCGCCGGATTCGCCGGGCTGAAGGCCATGGCCCGCGAAAGCAAGGACCAGCCCGCCATCGGACTGCGTGGCTTGCACCCCGCGCAGCGTGATCGGCATAGCCGGCGCGCCATCGGCGGGAGTGAACCGGGCCGCCATACCGGGGGCAAGCGTTTCCGCTTGCGCGCCATACAGCACCGCCTTCACCCATGCGCCGGCGGCGGGTTGTATCACGGCCACCTCCTGCCCCGGCACCAGGGCGGCGCCTGGCCCAACCGCGAGGCTTTGCACCTGCCCGGCCACCGGGCTTTGCAGGCGGGATGCGGCGCGCAGCGCCAGGAGGCTGGCCCGCGCTGAAACCGCCGCCGCGCGTGCCTGCACCACCGCGACTCTCGTCGCGAGATGGTCCGCGAACTTACCCTGTTCGGCCGCCAGGGCGGCATTGGCGGCGTTGCTGGCCCCTTGCGCTGTGGCGAGTGCCGCGGCGAGCTGCGCCCCGCCAAGCTGGCCTATGGGCTGGCCTGGATGCACGCTTTCGCCCGGCACCACGGCGAGGCTGGTGAGCACGCCGGCTTGCAGGGCGGTAATGGGGACCGGCGCGCCCGGTTGCACGCTGGCGAAACCGGAAAGAACCGGGGCGAATTGGCTGGTCCGTACTGTCACCCAGCCCCCAGGTGCCTGGGCGGTAAGCGCCAGCAGCGTCAGGACAAGGCCGAGCGGCGCGGATCGTAAGCGTCGAATCATCAGGCCTTGATAAACGCGCCCTCTGGACGAAACGGCGCCATTTCGATGATAATTTTATCATTTTCACGCCTCCATGGACGGAAACTGCAGGCTCACGCGTGTTCCATGCCCAGGCACGCTCTCGATCGTCACCCGCCCGCCATGCAGCTCCATGATCGAACGCACGATAGACAGCCCCAGCCCTGAACCTTGCGTTGCCTTGTGGCCCCGCGCCGGGTCGGTCTGGTAGAAGCGGTCGAACAGCCGGGGCAAATGTTCTGGCGCGATACCCGGCCCCTGGTCGGAAACAGAGATGTCCACGCCGCTGGCCGGGCTGCCCGAAATGGCCAGCACGATCTCCGAGCCCGGCGGCGCATGGCGCACGGCATTGGCCAACACATTGCCCAACGCCTGGCGGAGCAGCAGCGTATCCGCGTAGAACGTGGCCGCACCTGCGATGCGCAGGCGCAAATCCTTGGGGCGAGACTGAGCCTCATAGTGCGCCGCCACCCAGGCGCAGATTTCACTGGCCTCGCAACGCTCAAGGCGCAGCGCGTGTCTGGGGTTCTCCACCCGGGCCAGAAACAGCAAATTCTCGATCAGCCCGGTGAGGCGCTGCGCGTCCTCGATCGCGGAGGCAATGGCGGCGCGATATTCCGCCTCGTCACGGGGGCGGATGAGGCAGACCTCCAGACTCCCGGTGAGATTGGAAAGCGGGGTGCGCAGCTCATGCGCGATATCCGCCGAGAAACGGGAGAGACGCTCGAAACTGGATTCGAGATTATCCAGCATCTGGTTGAACACCTGCACCAGCCCGGTCAGCTCGCGCGGCCAGGGCGGGTCCTGCGGAATGCGCCGGGACAGCTGGGCGGGGGTAATGCTCTGCGCCACCTTGGCGATGCGCGTCAGCGGCGCCAGGGCATGGGTGGCGGCCAGCCGTCCGGCTCCCAGCAAAAGCGGCACCATCAGCAGGAAGAACACGGCCAGCGCGCGGTGAAAATCCGTCAGCAGCGCTTCATCCCGAGTGATGTCCAGCCCGATTTGAAGGCTGACATTCTGTGGCCCTTGCAGGGGCAGGCTGGTCAGCAGCCAGGAGCTGTTGCCGGTTTGGTCGCGGATGAGGGTCAGAGCCTGCACGCCACGCACGGCGGGAAATAAGCGCGCGGGCAGCGTGGTGGCCATGCCTGGCGTAGCACCTGCCAGCTTGCCCGCCACCAGCACCCTGGCCTCATAGGAACGCAGGCGCGCGCCGTCGGTTTCCTTCAAGACCTCATTGATGAGCAGGTCCGGCTCGCCGCCGCCATCATTCAGATCATCCTGAAACTCCGCCGCCTTGGCCTGGAGAAAATCCCGATGCGCGACAGTGAAATTCGCCTCCAGCTTCCAGTTTGCCAGCAACGCGAACAGCCCCACCGCGAGGAGCGCCCCCAGCGTGTAGAGCAATGCGAGCCGCCCGCTGATGGAGGTGGGGGGAAGGATGCGGCGCATCATGTATCCAGCACATAGCCGGTGCCGCGAATTGTGTGCAGCAAGGCCGTATCAAAAGGCGTGTCCAGCTTGGCGCGCAGGCGGCGGACCAGCGCGTCCACCGCGTTGGCTTGCTGGTCGTGGAACAAGCCCCAGATCGCCTCGGCGATGAGCGTGCGCGAGAGCACCCGCCCCTGGTTGCGCGCCAGCAACAGCAGCAGCGCATATTCCTTGGAGGTCAGCTGCAGCCCCACGCCGGCACGGCTGACACGGTGGCGCAACGTGTCGATCTCCAGATTCCCCACGGTCATTAGGCTGGAGCCGGGTGCCGCCTTGGGCAGACGCGCCAGATTACGCAGCCGGGCCAGCAATTCCGCGAAGGCAAAGGGTTTGATGAGATAGTCGTTGGCGCCGAGATCAAAGCCGCGCACCCGGTCCTCCACATGATCGCGCGCCGTCAGGAACAGCACCGGCGTGGCCCGCCCGGCGGCACGCAGACATTTGAGCACCTCCCAGCCATCGAGGCCGGGCATCATCACATCCAGGATGATCGCGTCAAATTCGCCGGCCAGCGCCAGGGCAAGCGCGTCCGCGCCATTGCTGACGGCGTCCACAACATGACCATCCTCACGCAACCCCTTGGTGAGGTAGTTGATCGTCTTCTGCTCATCCTCGGCTAATAGCAGCTGCATGGCCCGTTCCGTGAAAACATGGTGTCGTAAGCATACCAGCCCGCGCGCCCGTAGGAAGCAGGCGTGAACAAACCCCTATTTCAGCTAGC
>NZ_JH976210.1:32302-52352 GCF_000306035.1 Acidocella sp. MX-AZ02 | reverse complement strand
CCCGTGAGCATTCGTGTTGATAACGGCCCCGAATATATCAGCGGAAAGCTGCTCGCATGGGCTGAGAAGTTGAAGATCAGCGTCCGCCATATTCAGCCGGGTAAGCCCCAGCAGAATGCCTATGTCGAGCGCTATAACAGGACCGTGCGGCATGAGTGGCTCGACCAGCACATCATTGAAAGTATCGAGGAGGCGCAACACCATGCCACAAAATGGCTCTGGACTTATAACAACGAGCGCCCCAACATGGGCATCGGTGGGATCACGCCCGCTCAAAAACTGAAACTCGCCGCGTGAATTCTACGAACATGCCCCGTTAAAAACGGGGGGATTACTAGCCGGAGCAATATTCGAGCTGGTGCGGACTATGAAGCAAACTTGACTTGCTACTGTCTGGCTAATTTAGCCAATCGGCAATTTAGGATTATATTCCTAAATCAACTTCGCTAATGATCCACCCACCGAAGTCAGAATTTCCTCTCACCGTCTCTATAGTAGAAGGCTTGGGTACCGGATCGCCGTCTTCTACAGCAACCTCAATGGCGCAATTATCCATGCTGCTGGAGGGGATCGACTGGCGCGCGCCGGTGCGCAACTTTACACTGGAAACGGCCTGCTGATTCGTAAAAACTCTTGATATTTTCATGCGATTCGGCTAGATTAAAAGCCGATGGATGCCGCTGCCGAGATTGTCAGCCTGCGAGCCCAACTTGCCGAGCGCGCAGCAAAGCTGGCGACGGCGCACCTGCTTATCGAGCAGTATAAAGCGCAGTTGCACAAGCTGCGGCGCATGCAGTTCGGGCAATCGTCCGAGGCGCTGGACACGCAGATCGAGCAGTTGGAGTTGCAGCTCGAAGACCTTGAGGAAGCTGAAGCCGCACGGGTAGCAGCAACCCCGCAGCCACGTCCGGCCCGCTCACCGGCGGTGCGCAAACCTTTGCCGGTGCATCTGCCGCGTGAGGATGTGGTGTACCCAACTGCCGAGGTCTGCCCCAATTGTGGCGGCACGCATCTGGTCAAACTCGGCGAGGACATCACCGAGGTGCTGGAGAAAATCCCGGCCCGGCTGAAAGTCATCCGCCATGTGCGGCCGAAAAGTCATGGGCGCATCCTGGCAGCGCTGTCGGGTGCATTGGATGAGGAACGCGCTGTCCTATGTCCCGAAGGCCCAGCAGAACATGGCATCCGCCGCGTTGCGCCAGGCGTTCATCCAGCCTGACCGCGCCAATGCCAGCCAGACCCTGCGCCATGTCGCCGATCAGCTCCGCGGCAAGTGGCCAAAGCTCGGCACGTTTATCGATGACAGCGAGATCGACGTGCTGGCGCACATGGATTTTCCCGCCCAGCACAGGACCAAAATCCACAGCACCAACCCCTTGGAACGCTTGAACAAAGAGGTCAAACGCCGCGCCGATGTCGTAGGCATCTTTCCAAACGAGGCAGCGATCATCCGGCTGATCGGTGCCGTGCTGCTGGATGCAAACGATGAGTGGCAGACACAAAACCGGTATATGCAGATCGAGGGAATGGCTGAACTTACACCCCCGCTGATCAACGCTGAACCAAACCAGATTTCCACCGCAGCCGCATGATCGATGGCCACTTCAGCTACACCAGAATGTCCACCACATTGACGGACGCTACCCTCCTTTCTAAACCAGTTTGTCTCAGTTCAACTGGTTCAAAAATCCCCACGCAGGCCACTTATCTGAGTGAGCACAAGCCGGGCCGAGCTTGACTCTGGCAGCGCGCCAGCGCCGCCTCGGGCACGCGGGTCCAGGCAGCGGCACGGGCGAGGGTTGCGGGCCACAAAGCGGCGCCTGCGAACAGAACGGGGCCAAGCAGCGGGGCGCTCAGCGCGTGATGCAACGCCCCGGCACGAAACACCTGCCACCTTACATCGGTCCGCAACTGCTGGTGATACGTCTGCGCGCTCGCACCGGCGATGATTGCAGCCGCCGCCAGGGCTGCGCTATGCAGGGCGATCGCCAGCCCGTCCCCGGTGAAGGACTGGATGACCGCCGCCTGGTCGCCCAACCGGAACAAATCGGGCGGGTCCGCGGCGTGGGGCCGATGCAGGAAGCCGAACGGCATGCCAGCGATGGCGAGCGGCTCCGGCAGGCGGTCAGCCGCCTTGTCCAGCCTTGAAGCCAGATGCGGGATAGTGCGCTGCAGCCCGGCCAGCAGCGCCGGCCATTTATTGCCGGCCTCGCGCAGCACCGCCTTGTCGACCAGCAAAGAGAGGTTGGCGAGTCCGTCCTCAACCATCTGCAGACCGGCATAACCGCCGCGGAACATGATAAGCTCGACATGCTGCACGAGTTCTGACTGCGGACCGGCGGCCAGAGAGAAATAGGATTTGAGCCCGACCAGCCGGCCGGGCCGGGCCGGGCGCGCCGCGCCACGCACCTCATGCTTGCCGCTGGCCAGCACCAGCGTGGCAGGATGCAGAACCTCGCCGCCGACCTCAACGCTGATCCCGCCGCTGTCGATCCGCCGTACCGCCTGGCCGCGCCGCACACGCACCCCGCTTTGCTCGGCCACATCCAGCAGCGTCTCGTCCACGCCCCGGCGCCGCACGCCGCGCCCGGCGAAGGGCAGCGGCGCGGTGATGGTACGGCCGCCGCGCACCAGCCGCAGTCTGGTGATCGGCTGTCCGCCCAGCAGCGCCGGGGGCAGCCCGAGCCGGGTGAGGTAGGCCTGCGCCTCGGCGCTGACGAACTCGCCGCAGACCTTGTCGGTGGCGGCGGGTTCGCGCTCGATCAGCGTCACCGCCCGTCCGGCCTGCGCCAGGGCAATGGCACAGGCCGCTCCGGCCGGGCCGCCACCGACCACCAGGATCATGTCGACACCGCGTGGCGGAACAGCGGCTGCCAGGTAATGCGTGCTTGCACCCCAGCCCGCGCCAGCAACACCACCCACTCGGCCCTGGTGAAACCGCGGGCGATGGAAATCTGCCCGTCGACACGGACGATCGGGTGCCAGCCGAACAGCCGGGCGAGTAGTGGATAGCCGTGATAGGCGAACCAATGCCGGTGCAGGTCGGCAATATGCCAGCCTTGCGCGGCATGCGCCTCTAGCCAGCCGAGTAGCTGGACGATCTGGTCATCCGGCAGATGGTGGGTGAATTGCGAGGTGACGATGAAATCCGGCTTGCGCGGCGGCTGGAAGGCGAACACATCGCCGGTGAGGTATGTGATCTCCTCCCCCTCTCCGGCGGCGCGCGCCGACGCCGCGCTGCGCGGGTTCAGATCCAGCCCCATGAGGACGACGGGCCTCTGCCGACGCCGCGCCCAGTCAGCGATGGCGCGCAGTAGATCCCCCTGCCCGCAGCCGACATCCAGCACTGAGATTTCTCTCCCGCGCGGCAGGGCTCGGGTCTTGCCCGACAGCCAGCGCAGGGTCGCTCGATGGGTCAGCGTCACCCGGTTGACCCCCGCCAGATCCGCCAGGCAGCGCCGATACGCCGCCTCGTCCATGGCCGGATCATCCATGGCCTCACTTTGGGTCGAGCGCCGGGACAAATCCATCAGCGGGCGGTGAATCGGAAGGTTTCGGTGACCATGCCGGGGCCAAAGGCCATGGCCAGCCCGCGCTGGCCGGGTGGCGCGGTTTTCAGCATGCCGGCCAGGACAAACATGATGGTAGCCGAGGACATGTTGCCATGCGCGTCCAGCACCGCGCGCGACGGCGCCAGCGCCGTTTCCTCCAGACCGAAGGCGCCCTCCACCGCATCCAGCACGCTGCGCCCGCCGCCATGCACGGCCCAGAGCTGCAGCGCCTGCGTGCCTTCGCCGCGCAGGATGAAATCCGGAGCAGCGCGCAGCGCGGCGGCAATGCGCCCGGGTACCTGCCCGGAGAGATGCATGACGAACCCCTGGTCGCCGACATGCCAGGAGATGAAATCCTCGCTGTCCGGAATCAGGACGCTACGGAAATCCTCCAGCGCGAAGCCGTGCGGCTCAGCAGTAACCAGGGCCGCCGTGGCGCCGTCGCCGAACAGCAGGAAAGTCAGCGCCACCTCCAGCGCGTCGGTCTCCTGCATGTGCAGGGTACACAGCTCGAGATTGACCACCAGCACCCGCGCCGCCGGGTCTGCCAGCACTGCCGCCTGGGCGATGCGCAGCGCCGGCACCGCCGCCGCACAGCCCATGAAGCCGACCATGGTGCGCTGCAGATCCACGCGCAGCCCCAACCGGGCGGCGAGGATCTGGTCCAGCCCGGGGGCCATGAAGCCGGTGCAGGAGGCGACGACGAGATGCGTGATCTCCTGGGCCCGGCCCTGCAGGTCGAGCTGGCTGACAGCCTGTTCCGCCAATGCTGGGGCATGCGCGGCGTAGGTTCGCATGCGCGCCGCGGTGCCCGGAAAGGCGCCGCGGCGGTAGAAGCCCGGCGTCGGGGCGGCGGCCTCCACCATGCCGTCCTGGTGCAGCACGGAATAGCGGTGCGAAATCCCCGCCCGCCTGGCCATCCGGTGAAACAACGCCCGCTGCCGCTCATCGGGCAGACCGCGAGCGGTGTAATCCTGGAAAGCGGCGTGGACGTCATGAGGCGGCCGCGCCGTGCCGATCCTGTTGATATACGCCTGGGTCATTTCCTACTTCATTGTTGTTGGGAACCGCTTCTATAAGCAGGATCCGCGCACTGGTTTACGACCAGCACAATACGGATCGATCATCTCGCAGCATGAACCCTTCCCACAACCGAGTCCACCGGCGGCTAGACATGGGTGCCGTACAGCGCACCTTGGCCATCAGCTGGGTTGCCCCCTGCCGCGCCAGCACCTCGTCGAGCCCGCGCCGCATGTATGTAACACCCCAGGCTTTGGCTGGTTTTGGCTCAGGCGACACCCCGGTTTGCAGCCAGGCCGGCACGCGCCTCCAGCATGGCCCGCAGCCTCTTCGGAACCTGCCGGTAGGATTTCGCCCTTGGATAAGGCATTTCCACGATAGGCGCGGCAAGTGTGGCAGCCGCACGCTCATCCCAATTCTGAAAATGCATCCTGTCGACGTTATCCACGAAACTTTCAGTTGGTGCGCCTTCGGCGAGCAGCAATTCATGAGTTTCCAACTCGACGTGATAATAGGTGAAGTACTCTGGCACGTTTTCCTCGCGCAGAATGGTCAAGCCATTGATCAGTGCCCCAGCCTGTATGAGCACATCGTCCAAGAACATCACATGGTCCGGAGAAACCAGCAGGTCGCGCACCGGCAGGTTATCTGCCAGGGCGCCCGCCTTGATGCGGATCGGCAGGCTGCGCAGCGGGTCCGCGAAGCGCATGGAAACTTCTGAGCGTCCCACCCAACGTACGGGCAGCACGCGTCCGTCTGCAACGCGCAACATTGTGCCGGCTTTAACATCCTGCACTTCGATCTCGCCATCTTCGGCGGCAAGCCGCGTGCCTGGATAGAAGCAGAGGATGATGTCCACCGAGCCATCGCTGGCCTCAATGACGGCAAACCCTTGTGTATAGCTGCCTGCCATCTGCAAATCGTAGCTGTTGCTGCCATCGGTCACGGTCAAGACGTCTGTGCTCGCATTCAGCACCGCTGTTGCCCCTGAGACATAGGAGGCATAGGCGAGGTTAATCGTGCCACCGCTGATCAGGTCGGTACCGGTGATGCTGCCGCCAGAGATAACCTTGACGAGACCGCCGGAACTCACAGTTGTGCCGCTTGCCGTACCGCCAGACGAAACGATTTCGGTACCGCCATTGGACACTGTGGTGCCGGTGGCGACACCTGCGCCAAGAGTGACCGAAATAATCGTGCCCGGAGCGTAATCGTAGGTCGTAGAGCCACCAATCTGCTGTGTGCCACCACTGGTCACGGTCGTACCCGTCACCGTGGCGCCCGAGCCCACATACTGGGTGCCGCCGGCACTGATGACGGTGCCGGAGGCGATGCCGGTCAATGCCGCGCTACCCGAGAGCGTCGACGATTGAGTTCCACCAACGATCTGCACGCCGCCGCTGAGCGTCACATTGTCGGCGGTGCCACCGCTATTAACGGTTTCGACACCGCCGCTGCTCACCGTGGTGCCGCTGACAGTCCCGGCGCCCTGCTCCAGGCCGCCGCTGTTCACCACCGCGTCAATCGAGGAGCCGCCGGAGCCCACGGCTTGCACATTACCGGAGTCAATGATCGTGCCGCTCGCCACGCCGCCGGCGGACACACGCTGCACGGCGTAGCTTTCCAGAGTGGTATCGATGGCGGTGCCGCCGGAGCCGACGATCTGCGTCGTCTCGGTACCGCTGCCATGGGGCGCGCCGGCGCTAAGGATGGTGCCGGAGACGATACCGCCACTGAGATTGGTCGATATCGTCGACCCTGCCACCCCGGACGATACCTGGTAATAATAGCTCCATACCGTTGAACCGCCGACCTGCTGTGTGCCGCCGCTGGTGATGAGCTTGCCGCTCGCTGTGGCATCGAAGCCGACATATTCAGTGCCGCCGGAGTTGACGACGGTACCCGTTGCCGTACCGCCCGAGGTGGCCTGGGTGCCGAAAGCTGTTGACGATGTAACGGCGCCGATAACCTGTATGCCGCCGTTCAGCACCGCATTATTCACCACGGCGGTGTCATAGACCCACTGGGTACCTCCAGCCGATACTGTGGTGCCGGTATCCACGCTGGCAACGCCAAGCTGCTCCAGGCCGCGGCTCAACACCACCGTGTTGCTTACAGTACTGCTGCCCGCGAGGAGCGCGCCACCGGCTTCAATTGTTGTGGAGGACGCAACGCCACCGAGTACGACCTGTTCTTCACCATAGACGGTGGTGCCAATGGCCTTGCCGCCAGATGACACGAGCTGGTCACTAAATACTGAGAATTACGACACAGTTTTCGATTGTATTTTTCTGCATGAGGGCCCATCTAGGAGAAGGATATCTTGTTTATCCGGATGTTGTGTGCCCTTGAATGCGATGCTCATCTGGTGGCTTTCCTCTCTAGAGAACAATTCGATCCACACCATGTGGATGCCAACGTATGATGGAGATGCACCACGCCACAGGGTATAGTTAAATGGACCAATTTACAAAAAAGCCTTGGCTTTATTATGCTTGATGACAAATCAGAGGATGTGTTCGTCCATGTTTTCGTCGTCGAGCGTTCGGGTCTCGATCATTGGAATGACGGCCAGAAGATCACCTATCATCTGGAAGATAGTCAATATGGTAAAGTATCGGCAATTAACTCACAAGTTACCTGACTTCGGGTGTCTTGTTATTGAATCGGAACAGATTGAAAAGGTGATTATGACACAACATAAGTTCGCTATCGGGCAAACGGTCGACTTCAGGCCGGGGCCGCACGAACCAAACGCCAACCGTGGCCTCTATACCATTCGTCGTCAGATGCCTAGTGAAACACGTGATTTGCAATACCGCATCCAGAGCAATGAAAACGGACACGAGCGTATGGTTCGTGAAAGCCAATTAAGCGACACCGGCCCGCAGATATTCAGGACTGAGCGCGCGAAGGTCGACTGACATTCGGATCTTTCCAGCATGAATATGAACAACGGAGTACGCCGCAGCTTTTTTTGCGGCTCGTGTCTCCGTGAAGGACGAAATATCTCCTTGATCGACCTAAATGCTGCACACTCATGAACGGATCATGTTAAAGCTGGATTGTACCGCTCTGATCACGCAGTGATTTTTACGATGATCGCTGTGAGCTATGCACTTTTTGCATTTAATTCGATCACGGGATCTTGAGAGCGACTATTGTTCAGCAAGGTTAACCAATGATATTTTCAACGATCTCGCGGATCTCGGCTTGTGTAAGTTTGAACGCAGGTACTTTCCTGGTGTACTCGGTCTGAATATCCGGAACGGGTATTGCGCGGGTTATAATTGTACGGCTGACACGCATGTTCTGCGCTTGCGTACGAAAATTAGGGTAAAGCAGGTCGTCTTCCTTGGCCGGCGGTCAACCGACAGTTTATGGTGGGGCCATTCGTAAAGAAACGAATAGCAGATGTGCCACACTCTTCACGGTCAAATAATGAAGATGAGAATAAAAGGAGCTTATCGTGCGATGCACTTAAATTGCATGGCGCCGTCCAATCGACAGTATCGGGAGTCCGGAATCACGTCTTCACTAGGCAGAGAGCTTTATAGATAAGGCGGCATGGGCCGTCTTATCTATCCGGCGGGATGTACACAGCTTAGGCAATGGCTAAATTGCTGAAGCTTAGACAGCCGCCAGATTATCCACTGCTTTTTTACCGCTACGGTGGTCCGTGACGATTTCGAAGCTCAACTTCTGCCCTTCTGTGATGACGCGCATGCCAGCACGCTCTACAGCCGAAATATGTACGAAGACATCATCGCTTCCGTTATCGGGTTTGATAAAACCAAACCCCTTGGCCGTATTGAAGAATTTTACGGTTCCAATATTCATGACGATTCCTTTCAATCAGTCACACGGTTCAACCCGCGGCGCGGAATGCGCCACAAGCTATTCAGATCGACTTTGAGGAGGAAGATCGTCAACAACGCGATTAACGCGGGAAACAAAGTTCAGTAGCAAGATCGATAAATGGTAGTATGGGCCGCTCCGCTGTGAATTGCAAGACCGCGCCATGGTACCGTGGCATCAGACACAAACTCGGCCATGCCGGGTTTCAGAAAACGGCGACAATCCCATCAGGGCCCCGCGCGCACGGCTACGGCTCCACTGACGACGCATCCACCTCATACGTCCAGATCCGGAAAGATTTCAGCACATGCGGGCCGAAGGAGTTGATCAAGGGTACATCGGCCGCGTCCCTGCCTCGGGCAACAACGATCCGGCCGATCCTTGGAACATTATTGCGTGGATCGAAGCTATGCCATTTTCCACCGATAAACACTTCGATCCAAGCGCTGAAATCCATGGGATCAACCACCGGCACACCGATATCTCCCAGATGACCGTTCACATAGCGTGCGGGAATATTCAGGCAACGGCAGAAGGTAACCGCCAGATGCGCGAAGTCCCGGCACACCCCAACGCGCTCATTGAAGGCTTCCAGCGCCGTGCGGGTCGCGCGTGCCTGCATATAGTCGAACTTAATATGACCATGGACAAAGTCGCATATTGCCTGCACGCGCGCCCAGCCGGGCTGGATCTTGCCGAATAAGTCCCAAAGCCTGGTCTGGTGTCCCGCAGAACCGCGCCAGCGCCGCACTCATCTCATTCGCCAGCTCCTGGCTCGCGCAGCGCAGCCTCCAGCCGGCTGCCTGGCCGCTAATGCCGACATCCAGCACGAAATCCTGAAAGCCATTTTCCACCACGCAGCGCGCCTGCGCGGCTTCGATCAGCGCCGCAGGATAGATGGCGGACTGGACCGATAAGCCATCCATGGATGCCAGGAATACCAGCCCGCGGGGCGCATCGAACGCCAGCCCACCGCCGCGCGCGAAAAAGCTCTCGCTCTGCGAAAACCGCCCGGCGAAGGGCGCCAGGCTCGCTTGCAGCCGCTGGGATGTTGAGCGCGTCATCTGCTGCTGCAGCCATGCACCGGCCCCCAGCCAGGCGCGGGTGGGCAGCGAGGCGACAACGCACAGCACCAGCGTCAGGCTGATGAAAACCCAGTGGAATGTGGTCGCGGCAAAACTGTAATGCATCTCACACCTCGAAATTGAATGGAAACAACATTCAGTCAATCACCGCCATTCACAATGTCTGACATAGGCCATCATTTGACAGAATAACAGTGAAAAGCTGGCGTTACTGCCATCAATTTCGAATTAAATGCATTCAATTTAAAGGTTAATACAGTCAATCAAACACGACTTGTACCGACAGCGCTTGGCGGATGATCTTGCCGGATTTCGTGCGCGGCAGCTCCTCCACCAGCACGATCCGTCGCAGCCCGACAAACGCCCCCAACCTCTCGCGCACCAGGGCGATGATCTCTGGCTGCAGCTTGGCTCCTGCCTCCGGATGCGGCACCACGAACCCGACCGGCTCCTCCCCTCGCAGCCGGTGCGGCGCGGCGATAACGGCGCAGGCCATAACCCCCGGATGATCTGCGATGGCCGCCTCGATCTCTCCCGCCCCCAGGCGCCGACCGGCGATGTTCAACACGTCATCCGTACGGGAGAGGATGCTCACTCCCCCATCCGGCGCGATGACGCCGTAATCGAAACTGCGATAATAGCCGGAATAGGAGAAGCAGGTTGGCGTGGCGCCCCACATGCCGGTCAGGCAGCCCGGCGGCAGAGGCAAGCGCACGGCGATCTCCCCGGCATGACCCGGCGGCAGTTCCTGCCCCTGCACGTCCAGCGCGCAGAGCTCATAACCCGGCGCGGGGCGCAAGCTGCTGCCTGGCGCGGCATAATCACCCAGACCGGCGAAGCTTCCCGCCATGGCGCTGCCGGTTTCGGTCTGCCACCAATGGTCCAGCACCTTCACCCCGGTGGCATGCGCGGCCCAAGCGCTGTCGCCTGCATCCGCCCGCTCGCCCGCCAGAAAGATGCGCCGCAGCGGCGGCAAGGGCGGCGGCGCGGCCTTGGCAAGACGCAGAGCGCGCAGCACCGAAGGCGACGTAAACAGCACCGCCACCCGATGCCGCGCGCAGATATCCCACACCGCCCGGCCCACGGCGCCTTCGGCCAGCACGGTGGCGCAACCCGCCAGCAGCGGCGCATAGAGCCCGTAGGAATGCCCCACCACCCAGCCTGGATCTGCGGTGGTGAAGAACACCTCACCGGCCCCGAGTCCATAGACCGTGCGCATGGACTGCGCGAGCACCACGCCATGGCCGCCAGTATCGCGCACCACGCCTTTTGGCCGCCCCGTGGTGCCTGACGTGTGCAGGATATACAGCGGCGCAGTGGCGGGCATCGGCACCGGCACGATCGGTTCGGCGTACTCGAGCGTGGCGAAGTCGCTCTCTGCGGGGCCGAGCAGGGCCGGCGCGCCTGGGCGCTGCACCACGACCAGCTTGCGCTGCGTCGCCTCCCGCACGCCGGGAAGCAGCGGCGTGGCACGGCCGGCGCGGTAGGTGGCGCTGGCGGTGATCACCAGCTTCGGATCGACATCCTCGATCCGCCGCGCCAGCTCAGCCGGCGCGAACCCGGCGAAGACGACGACATGCACCGCCCCCAGCCGGGCGCAGGCCAGCATGGCGACGAAACATTCCGGAATCGGCGGCAGGCAGATCACCACCCTGTCCCCTGGCTCGACCCCGGCCGCGCGCAGCCCCCCGGCAAACCCGGCCACACGCGCCAGCAGCGCCGCGTAGGTGAACATATCACTGGCACCGCAGGCGGGACTCTCCCAGATCAAGGCGGCCTGCTCGCCGCGCCCGGCGGCGACATGCCGGTCCAGCGCATTGGCGCAGAGATTGAGCATGCCGCCGGGAAACCAACCGGCCTGGCCGTCCGGGCGCAGCACAAACCCTGCCTGAGGCGGGCGCACCCAGTCGAGCACCCGCGACTGCGCCATCCAATAGCCCTGCGGATCCTCCAACGAGGCTGCATATTCGGCTTCGTAGGTGCTTGGCCAAGCTGTGCCGTCCATCAGACGCTCGCCAGCGCGGTGACGATCTGCTGCACGATGAAGGCCGCATCCCGCGCCACGCCAGAGAAGCGCCCCGAGCCCCATGTATGCAGCCAGGGCAGGCCAAGGAAATACAGCCCCGGCTGCGCGGTAACCCCGCGCCGATGCGCCGGGCGCCCGGCGCCGTTGAACACCGGCGCATCCAGCCAGCCGAAATCGGGCTTGAAGCCGATGCACCAGATGATCGCCGCCAGCCCGTCGACGTTCAGCGCCTGAGGCTCAGCCTCGGGCCGCCATACCGGCTCGTAAACGGAGGCCGGCGGCGCCTCGATATTTTGCGCGGCGATGAATTTATCGATGGCGGCGTTGATGGAATTGTAGGTGGCGTCCGCCGCGTCCAGCGCCTGGGTCAGCCCGGGCTTGAAGCGCAGCGCGCCCTGCGCGAAACCGTCCAGCGCGCCGTAAAGCTGCATACCCTCGGCGGCGAATTTACGCAGATCGATATCCCGCCCGCCATCGCGCCCGGTGACATAATGGTTGGTGTTGTCGCGCACGCCTTCACGCAGCGGATGCTCTTCCACCGACATTTCGTAATAGCCCATATCCGCCAGCCAGGCGACGACATCGCGCCCCCGGTAGAAGCGCGCACAGCGCGGCGCATTGCCCACCGCCAGATGCACGCGCTTTCCTGCCAGATGCAGATCCTCTGCGATCTGCGCGCCGGACTGGCCGGAGCCGACCACCAGCACCTCGCCCTCTGGAAGTTGCGCGGCATTCCGGTAATCCGCCGACTGGATCTGTAAAATCGACGCCGGCAGCCGCTCGGCGAAGCGGGGGATGATCGGCTCGCGGTAGCCACCACTGGCCACGACCACTTGGCTCGCCGCAAAGCGCCCCTCCGAGGTGACGATCTCAAACCCGCCCTGCGCGCGCGGCGCCACGCGCGTCACCTCCACCCCCTCACGCAAGGGAGGATCGAGCTTTTTCTTGAATGCTTCAAGATACTCGATGATTTCCGGCTTACGCATGAAGCCATCCGGGTCCGCCCCCCCATAGCCATGCCCCGGCAGCTGGCATTGCCAGTTGGGGGTTACGAGGCAGAAATTATCCCATCGCTGCGCCCGCCAGGCCTCCATCGCCTGTCCGCGCTCAAAGACGATATGAGAAATCCCCTGCTCTTTCAGATAATAGCTGGCGGAAAGCCCCGCCTGGCCGCCACCGATCACCGCGACGTCGATTTCATGCGGTTTATACTCGGTCATCCCCATCATCCTTTGTCCAGAAATTGCCGCACGCGCACCAGCGCGCCGGGCTGATGGTCAAAACTTTTCGCGCTCGCCTGCAGCCGTTCGATCTGCCCGAGCGCCCGGCTGCAGGGAAAGCCGTATTTCGCCTGCACCCTTGCGGAGGCCTCGCGCAGCGCCTCTTCTGCCCGCGCCATGAAGGCTGGCAACGCGTAGGCGGTATCCTCCGTCAGGCGCTCGCGGACGATCAAGGAGGGCGAATAGCAACGCTCCTCACGCCCATCCGGCCAGGAAATATCGAACCACATCTCAGGCATGGGCTGGCTCTCTTTGCTGTTGATAAATCGGCAGATGCGCCGCCGCGACATCCGCCCAGCGCCAGCGCGCCGCCACCTGCAGCCCGCTCGCGCGCAAAGCTGCCGCATGGCGCAGGCAAAATTGCATGGCGCCGGCAATGTCGCCCGCATCGCACCAGGCGGCGTCGGGCTCTGTGAGATAATCGGTGAAAGGCGGACAACGCGGCACCAGCACCGGGGTGCCGCTCGCCATCGCTTCCAGCACGGCCAGGCCAAACCCTTCATGCAGCGAGGGGAAGGCCAGCATATCCGCCAGGCGGTAGAGTGCCGGCATATCGCTCTGGGGGATTTTGCCGAGAACGCGCACCGCGCCGTCCGGCAGACCACTTTGCGCCAGGGCATCGAAAAATTCGCGTTGGTAAGCGCTATGGTCGAGCAGGCTCGCCCCGCCGGCGATCACCAGCACAGCTTGCGCATGGGCTGCGCGAAACGCTCGGAATCCTTGCAAAATCCCCAGCGTATTCTTGCGCTTTTCAACCCCGCCTAGGCTCAGCACCACCGGCCCCGAACCCAGCGTCAGGCGCGCGCGCAGCGCTGCATCCTGCGCATCCGGCATCGGTGAAAACCGCGCTGTATCAACGCCGTTGCCGATCAGCGTGGCATCGCGCCCGAACGAAGCCGCCAACGCCGCCCGTCCGGCCGGGCTTACCGCGAACAAGGTGCGTGCCGCGTTCACCCCGCGCGCCTGCAAAGCCGCCAGTTCCGGATCGGCGAAGTCATCGAGATGATGCACGGTGCGCAGATAGGCACCGATCCGCCCTGCATCCTGAAGATCCGCCAGGGCATTGGCGGAAATCGAATCCTGCGCATGAAACAGATCGAACCCCGCGCACAGATCCGGCGTGAACAGACACAACAATTCCGCCCGGCGCCGCGCCACCAGGGCCGCCACCTCGCGCGGCGCCGCAGCCGCGGGCCAGGGGCGGGTTTCGCAGGCGGCCGCACGGTAAAATCCTGCCCCCGTTGTATCCGGCGCGAACAATACCGGATGATGCCCGACCTGCGCCAACGCCTCGCACAGCTCCAGCGCATGCACCACCCCGCCGCGCGGATTGGTGGAATGGGTAAGCATGGCGATTCTCATGCCGCACATCCCATCAGCGCCTGCGCCGCGAAATCCCAGATCTCCTCGCAGGAAGCGCCATCATCGAGCAGGATTTTCTGATGCGCCTCGACCGCGCCGATCACCGCCGCGCCAATGCCGCGCCCGGCAAAGCGTGCCAGCAACGCCGGTGCATCCTCCGGCGTGGCGGTGAGCAGATAGCCATAGCTCGGGAAACTCTTCAACCAGCGCGCCAGCGTAACCCCTTCGGGCCGTGGCACCAGATGCGGGTTGATGCGCATGCCGACACCTGAGCATTCCGCGAACATCGCCGCCGTGCCCACCAGCCCGGCCTGGCTGATATCCTTCGCAGCACCGCTCAGCCCGGCCTCGGCAATTTCGGGCAACAATTCGAGATCGCCACGCAGCCGCTCAGGGGGGGCATCGAGTGCCGCCTGGAAATTATCGAACACCGGCCGGTAGGCGCCGCGCAGATCAATCGCCGCGATCAACAGCTCGCCGGGTTTCGCCGCGAAGGAGCTGAGCAGTTTTTTCGCCCGCCCCATCACCGAAACCGCGAGCTGCCCCTGGGCGCTGCGGAAATTGCTGTGCCCGCCCGCCACCTGCACGCCGTAGGCACGCGCCGCCGCCGCCATGCCGGCCAGAACCGACTCCGCCCCCTTCTCGCCCTTCGCCCAGATCGCATCCGCCACCGCGATGGCGCGCCCGCCCATCGCCGCGATGTCCGAAAGATTGACCATCACCCCGCACCAGCCCGCGAACCAGGGATCCGCCTCGACGAACTGGGCGATGAAGCCTTCGATGGCGAAGAGCAGATGGTCCTCCCCATCCGGGATTGCCGCGCAATCATCCCCCAGCCCCGGCGCCTGGGCGCCGAGCAGCGCGCTCACCGCGGCGACATCGCGCTTCGCCGCCAGCCCGGCATGGGCACGCAACTCGCCAGCGAGTTCGTGCAGGCTCATGCCGCCTGCCTCGCCAGCGCGCGAAACCCCAGGGCAGGATCGCGAATGGCCGGGTAGGCGGCGAGATCTGCCTGCATCAGCGCGTGGTTGCGGCCGTGCAATTCCATCTCCTCCAGAGTGTGCCAATGCAGACGCTGGAACATTTTCACATTCTGCGCCTGCACATGCGCCAGAAAGCGCTTCGCACCGCGCCCATGCGCGCTGCCGACAGCCAGGCGGATCAACGCCGCCCCCAGCGCCCCGGCGCGGCGAAATTCCGGCGCCACCGCCAGGCGCGAGCCCCACCAGAGCCCGGGCTCGGCCTCATGGATGCGCACCGTCCCCGCCACCTCGCCGGCCGCGACGCCGAGCAGCGAGACGGCAACCAGCGGCAGGGCGACATCATCGATCGCATCGCGGTCATGCTGCTGGAAAATCCCTTGCTCCGCGCAGAAAACCTGGCGGCGAAGCCTGGCGGCGGCGCGGAATTCCCAGCCTTCGGTGGCCGCTTTCACCTGATATTCGCTAGGCAGGAAGGCGCGGAAGGGCTCGAACATCACAGCCTCCGTTCATAGGCGGAGAGCGCCGAGCAGGCACCGCATTTGCCGCACCCGGCTTTGATGTCTTCCGCCGCCAGCCCGCCTTTGCGGATGATCCCGGCCAGCGGCTCCAGCAGCGCGCGCATGAACTCCGGCCTGGGGGCTGGGTGGTTGGCCAGCGCCGTGCCGGAAACCGGCACGAAGGGCACCACGAACGGATAAACCCCCATCGCCGCCAGCGTCTCGGACATGTCCAGGATCGCTTCGCGCGTGTCGCCCAGCCCCGCCAGAATGTAGGTGGAAACCTGCCCGCGCCCGAACACCGGCACCGCGGCCTCGAAGGCCGACATATAGCGCGAAAGCGGCACCTGCGCCTTGCCGGGCATGATCCGCGCCCGAACTTCGGGCGTCACCGCCTCCAGATGCATGCCCAGCGCATCCGCGCCGGCCGCCTTCAGCCGCTCGAACCAGACATCTTCATCCGGCGGCTCGCATTGCACCTGGATCGGCAGATCCACCGCCGCCTTCACCGCGGCCGCACTCTCCGCCAGGATCGCCGCGCCGCGATCCTTGCCCGGCGGAGTTCCCGTTGTCATCACCATATGCTTCACCCCGTCCAGCGCGACCGCCGCCTTGGCGACTTCCGCGAGCTGGGCCGGGGTTTTGCGCTCGATGGTGCGCCCCGCCGCGAGCGAGGCGCCGATGGCGCAGAATTGGCAGCTTTTTTCCGCGCTGACATAGCGCACGCAGCTTTGCAGCACGGTGGTGGCCAGCACATCCTGCCCGTGCAGCACGGCGATCTTCGAGTAGGGCACGCCGTCCTGGGTGGTCAGGCCATAGAAGCGGGGCTGTTTAGGCAGGCGCACCAGCCCCGCCACCTCGCCTCCGCGCCGGAGGATGGCATTGCCGAATTCATCCGGCGTCTCCAGCAGGAACGGGCTCTGCGCGGCGGGGGCGGTATGCACCGGCACCATCACGCTCATGCCGCCCAGCACCATCGCCTTATGGTCGGTCGGCCCCGCTCCGCCTTTGCGGCTGGCAAGGCCGGTCTCAGCGCCTTGCAGCCTTACGCCGTGGCTTTGCAGATCGGCGATCAGATCGGCGTCAAATCTCTGCGTCAGCATTGTCCTGGCTCCATGGGATGGGGGGAAGGGGCTGCGCCGGGCGCATCGGCAGCGCCGGGCGATTATCGAGATTGAGGCTCAGAAGTTCGGGGCGCGCATAATGGCCGATACTGTCCATCATCCGCTTGCGCTTGAGGATCAGCCCGAGATCGAGATCCGCGACCAGGATGCCCTCGCCGCTGGTGAGCGGCGGGGCCGCATGCCGGCCTTCGGGCGTGATGATCGCGCTCATGCAGCCGCCGCGCAAAGCCGGGCGCAGCGCCTCATTGGGGCAGATTTTTTCCACCTGCGTATCAGTGAGCCAGCCGGTGGCGTTGACCACGAAGCAGCCGCTCTCCAACGCGTGATGGCGGATCGTCACCTCGATCTGCTCGGCGAAAATATCGCCGACCAGTGCGCCCGGGAATTGCGCCGCGTGGATTTCCTCATGCTGGGCCATCAACGCATAGCGCGCCAGCGGATTATAATGCTCCCAGCAGGCCAGCGCGCCGATCCGCCCGACGGCACTGGGTACAACCTGCAAGCCGGCGCCATCGCCCTGGCCCCAGATCATGCGCTCATGAAAAGTAGGCGTGATCTTACGGCGCTTGAGCAACAGCGCGCCGTCCGCATCGAAAATCAGCTGCGCGTTATAAAGCGTGCCGTGATCGCGCTCATTCACGCCAAGCACGATCACCATCCGGTATTTGCGCGCCGCCTCGGCGATGGCCTGGGTCACCGGCCCCGGTACCGTTACCGCCTGTTCGTAAAGCTTCAGATGCGACGCGCCGGTTTTCACCGGCGGGTCGATAAAAGAGAAATACGGATACCAGGGCAGGAAGGTCTCGGGAAAGACGATAAACTCCACGCCCCTCCCCGCCGCCTCCGCCAGAGCCGCCAGCACGCGCTCCAGCGTGCCGCCCGGCCGCTCCAGGTCGGGAGCGATCTGCACCGCGCCGGCGCGTAGGGAGGTGCGTGGCTGCATCATCGCCTCACAGCGTCCAGGTATCGAGGATGAAGGCGTTGTCGCGCCGGTGCAGCAGAATCACATCCAGCACGTCGGTCGGGTTGATCGGCCGGATGCCGGGGATCAGCGAGGGTTCGCCATGGCCATAGAGCGCCTGCAGCGCGAAGCGGCAGGCATAGACCTTGCCGCCCTCTTCCATGAATTTCGCGATCTGCTTGTTGAAATTCTGGTGGCCGGGGAAGGCTTCATCACCCAGCTTGGGAAAGCCGCGCTGCACGCCGAGCGTGACACCGGGGCCGTAGAGCAGCACCGAAGTCTCGAAGCCCTTGCGCTGCAGCCGGGTGGCCTGGAGCAGATTGACGAAGCCGATGGAGCCCTCAAACGCCACGGTGTGGAAGGTGACCAGCGCCTTTTCGCCAGGCGCCGCCTTCACATCCTCGAACACTTTCTCTTCGTAGTCGACATAGAATTCGCCGCTCTGATGCGCGGGGGCGGTCACGGTAGGCATAGGGGACACTCCTTGGCTGTTGGCCCCTCCGAAGGCGGGGGGACAAAGCGTCTTCAGCAAGGGCCGTGCCAAATGACTAGCGATAAGAATGCATCATTGAATCTATTCAATTTACATACTTAAATGTATTCAATTTTTAGTTTGACTGTGTTTATTGACTGCATCTTATATCGGCAAAGCAATGCCTGTATTTTAAATCTTCGCTTATTTACGAGGCGCATTTCCAGAAAATTCTGCAGGGTTTTGTTAAAACTTTATTCACGCCGCGGCGCGGGAGATGCAACAAGGTCCGGTCAATTGACTTTAGTTCGGCAAAAATCCATGCTTCCGGGCAGATTGACTGGACATCTCCGATGATTGACTGGGCCGCCACTATTCTGAAGAGCGACAAGCCGCTTTATCTCGCGATCGCGGATGCGATCGAGGAGGGGCTGGCGGCCGGCACGCTGGCGGCCGGAGACAAGCTGCCGCCGCAGCGCAAGCTGGCCGGCGCGCTGGGGGTGGATTTCACGACCGTGGCGCGCGGCTATAGCGAGGCAGCGCGGCGGGGCGTGCTGGATTCCACCGTCGGGCGCGGCTCCTTTGTGCGCAGCCGCACCCGGACGGGCAGCAAGGCCAGCCTGCGCACCGCGCCGGTGGACCTGACCATGAACCTACCGCCGGATCCGGATGATCCGGCGCTGATCGAGCGCATGCAGGCGGGACTTGATGAGGTGGCGCGGGATCTGGTGCCGCTGCTGCATTACCAGGGCTTCGGTGGCTCGCCCCAGGCCAAGGATGCCGCATCCAGCTGGCTGGGACGGCGCGGGCTGGTGCCTTCGCAGGAACGGCTCTTCATCACCCCCGGCGCGCACCCTGCGCTTTCGGCGATCTTCAGCCTGCTGGTCCAGCCGGGCGATACGGTGTTGTGCGAGAGCATCACCTATCCCGGGGTACGGGCCATCGCCGCGCAGCATAAGGCGCAGCTTTACGGCTTGGCGATGGATGAGCACGGCATCCTGCCCGAGGCGCTGGCGGATCTTTGCGCGCGGGCCCGGCCAAAGGCGCTGTATCTGAACCCGACCTTGCAGAACCCGACCACCCTGACCGTGCCCGCCAACCGGCGCGAGGCACTGACCGAGATTGCCCGCCGGCACCGCCTGCCGATTATCGAGGACGATGCCTATGGCTTCATCCCCGCCCATGCTCCGCCCCCCTTTGCGGCCTTGGCGCCGGAGCTGACATGGCATGTCGCCGGCCTGGCCAAATGTTTCGGGGCGGGCTTGCGGATAGCTTATGTCATCGCCCCGGACGCCAAAGCGGGCTGGAATTTCGCGGCTTTGATGCGCGCCAATATCGTCATGGCATCGCCGCTCACTGCGGCATTGGCGACACGCTGGATCGAGGATGGCACGGGCGATTCCATTCTGCGCTTCATCCGCACCGAATCCGCCGCCCGGCAGAAGCTGGCGGCGGAGCTGCTGCCGCCAGGGCTGTGCCAGACCGACCCGCTCAGCTTCAATCTTTGGATGAACCTACCGGCTGGTTGGAGCCGGGCTGCCTTTGCGGGGCAGATGCGGGCGGTGGGCATCGGCGTGGTGACCTCCGACGCGTTCAGCGTCTCCTCCAACCCGCCGGAAGCGGCGCGGATCTGCCTGGGCGGGCCGACCAGCCGGGCGGAGCTCCAATCCGCCCTCACCTTCATGGCCCATAGCCTCGCCAACAGCCCGGCCGCGACCTCGGATATTTTTTAAGACCCTAAATTAGTCTCGGTAACTTATCCTCATAAAGGATCACATTCATCAAACGGGAAGCAGCGTCTTCCTGGATTACTCCGGCGGTCAATTCTAGC
>NZ_JH976210.1:18834-32202 GCF_000306035.1 Acidocella sp. MX-AZ02 | reverse complement strand
GCTAGATATTTTGAGACGATTTCAGCGTCCGCAAGCGGGTCTTCAGGGTCACCCTTTCGAGTCTTTTGGATATGAAAAATTTCCTTGCCGTCGAGCAATTTTACTACGAGCTTTGCCATTCTGCGCCGAGGATAGAGGGCTGTTAAATCGTCATCAGCCATAACCCGAATCTTGCTCATAAAGGTACGAATATCATGCCGAGCCATTGTCTCAGATGTAAACGCTCCTAATCGAACAACTCCGGTGTGGCTCTGGGCGGCAAGACAATATTGCAGGCTAAAGCGGGCATCTTGTGCTGATACAGGATGCGGCCTGTCACACATTTTCGCGGTGGCGGCATAGCCGGCAACACTAATGCTCGCTATTTGCTCCGGTTGAAGGTTTCGCTCAGCTAAGATCGTTCGCAGGCCATCGAGCGCAGGAAAAATATGCCCGCAGCAGCCATGGTTTTTGACCGTGACCCGGGCAATCGGGGTCCATTGCCCGATACCTTCAAAGGCTGCGGCCCAGTTGCCCGTCGACTCGCTTGTTGCTGCAGCAAAGCCCTTGATACCGTCCAGCACACCGGTTGCGGCGGTAAGCCCCGCCGCAGCCGCATAGGCGGCCAAGAGCCCGGCATCGGCAGCATGGCCTGGATGCATGGCCTTGGCCGCCCCCACCCCTTGAAGATTCTGCTGATGACCGCCGGCAAAACTGCTCGCCAATCCAATCGCATGACCGATGGCTTCTTCATCGCAATCAAGCAGCATGGCTCCTGCGACAGCAGCACCGATCGTGCCAATCGTCGATGTTGTATGCCAATATTCGTAGTGGCTCGGTTGGACCGCCAATGAAATCCGGCAACCAACCTCGTAACCGGCAATTAGGGCCCGCTGAAACATCTCCAGGGAAAGGTTACGGTCCTGCGCAACAGCCAACGCCGCGGCTACGGTTGGACTGCCAGGATGGTAACCCCCGTCCCGGAAAATGTCATCAAACTCAACAGTATGACTCGCGATCGCGTTGAGCAGCGCCGCATGCCGAGGGGTGGAAGACACTCCGTCGACATAGCATTGCGCGCGCCCGCTGCCTCGGTCGCACGCCAACGCCTTTGCAAGGACTGTCGCAGGCGCCAAGACGCAGCCAGGGAGCGTGGTGGCAAACCAATCAAGAACCGCGCGCCGGGCCGCTGTCTCGACCTCGGCCTCCAGCGTTTTGTGTCGCCAGCCTGCTGCGAGCGCGGCGAACTTTCTTGCGGCATCCATGACATTTCCCCTGAACTCTTTGGTTAACCCGGCCAATTACGCGTTAATCACCCGGGCTTCGCGCAAAGCCGCAATCTGCCCTTCCGTATATCCAAGTGCGCGCAGGACCTCACCCGTCTGCGCTCCCGCCTCTTGCGGCGGAGCGGTAAGGCCAGGGACACTTTCCGACATGGAAAACGCGGCTACCGGTACAGTTAGATTTTCAAACGCCGTACCGGCTGCGCTGTGGCGTTGTAAGACCCCTCTTTCCAACTGTTGAAGGTCTTTCAGAGACTCTTCAAGGCCACGCACGCGCGCAGCAGGTACTCGATGTCCCTTCAAAAAAAATTCCCATTCATCCGCCGGTCGCGTAAGAAAAATTTCCGCAAGCACGGCCTGTTCCTGCCCATGGGAATCCAGCCGCTGATTATTATCAGACTTTATCTGATCCGGCCGCCCGAGCGCTAGCCAGAGGCGAGCCTGCTGACGAAGGTTCGAGGCGCTCAGCATCAGCAATCCGTCTTCCGTCTCGTAACAGCCGATTGTAGCGAAAGGATAGGTATTACCTTTTGGCTTCGGGATACTGCTATTCCAGAAATGCGCCGTGACATAGGGGCTGCAAAGCATTGTAGCCACGTCAAGCATCGAAACATCGATAAACTGCCCACGCCCACCCGCGCGCTCGCGCTGGAACAATGCTGCTGCGATGGCAAACGCCGCCGTTGTACCGGTTGCATAATCGACCACGGGTGCACCACATTTCAGCGGACCGACTGCGCTGGTGCCGGTCATCGCCATCATACCCGAAAAGGCTTGGATGACTCCATCGTAAGCCGTTTCCTCACGGCGCTGACCGGTTTGCCCGAAGGCCGAGATGGAGCAATAAATCAGCCTGGGATTGAGATTTGAAAAAGCATTATATCCCAAGCCAAGTGCCTCGAGCGCTCCAGGACGATAATTCTCTACAAATACATCTGCAGTTTCAACAAGGCGTTTGAGTATCTCACACCCTTCGATGGTTTTAAGGTCAAGGCATACGCTCTTCTTGTTCGAGGCTTGCGCTAGATAGGAAGTACCCATACCGGCGTTGTTCAGGTTTCGGTCCACCCCCTGCCAACGCGCCTGATCAGGGTCATGGGGGGATTCAACCTTGATCACCTCTGCGCCTAAAACGGCAAGTTGGTACGTCGCAAAGGGACCCGCGAGAACATGGGTTGTATCGATAATACGCAGGCCGCGTAATGCTGCTGTCAACGGTTGGTCCTCCAATAAGCAAGATCCGCCTCCCTGCCCTATCCAGGCCAGCCCGATATTTTCCGGCGCATGGCGCAGAAGGGGCTTGATGTTCGTGCCGCCTGGATGCGGGGATAAACGGACGTCGTAATGCCGGGTTTTTCTTACAAAGCGCTGTAGTCTGTCGGTTATCTTCAGTCACTGAAGTTCGGGACGGAAGAGCCAACTTGCGCCGCCGTATCGGTTGAAGCAAGGTTCTTGGAGCGGGGCAGCATAAGCGTCGCGCAGATCCCACACAGCGCCGCAAATGTCAGCCAATATCCCGGCGAGGCCTTATCGGCGGTTGTGTGAATCAGCCATGTCGAGATCATTGGCGTAAATCCGCCAAAGAGTGCCACTGCAACGCTAAAGGCAAATGCCAGGCTGACCGTTCTGACCCGCGCCGGCATGATTTCCGTCAACGTGACCATCGCCGCGCCATTATACATGGCATATAACAGGGCAAACCAGATTTCGGTAAGGACCAGATGATAGAAGGTGATGTTGCTGACCAGCCAGAGCAGCACGGGGTAGGACGTCGCCATCGCCAGAATCGTTGCCGCAATGAGCAGGGGCCGACGCCCTATCCGGTCCGACAGTGCACCCATCGCGGGGACAGCGAACAATGCTACGAGACCAACCGCGAAGGAGGTGAGCAGGCTGTCGCTTGCACTCAGATGCAGAACCACCCGGCCGAAAGTCGGCGTATAGATCTCCGAGAGATAAAACGCAACCGTTGTCATCGAAATCAGCAAAGCACCAACAATGATGATTCTATAGTTCAGGATCATGGATCGCATGATCTCAGAAAATTCCGGATGCTTGCGTTGCGCGAGGAAAGCATCGGTTTCACGCATCGTTGTTCTGAGTACCAGCAGCAGAGGAACGATGAGCGCGCCGATGAAAAATGGAATCCGCCATCCCCAGGCTTGTATCGTGTCCGGCATCATGACGCTGTTGAGTAAATAGCCAATACCTGCGGCCGTCATCGTGGCAAGCTGAAGGCTGGATGACTGCCAAGCGACAAAAAAGCCACGATGACGGGCTGGTGCGATTTCCGAAAGATAGACGGATGCGCCGCCAACCTCGACCCCTGCGGAAAAGCCCTGCAAAAGCCTGCCAAGAACGACCAGCAGGGGGGCCAGAAGACCGATTGATTCGTATGTCGGAACGATAGCGATGGAGATTGTACCAATGGCCATTATTGCAAGTGTGAGCATCAGCCCCTTGCGCCGCCCCTCCCGGTCGATATAGCCACCAAGGATAATCGCGCCGATCGGACGCATCAAAAATCCCGCCGCGAAGGTCGAGAAGGTGACCATCAGGGAGATATACTGGTTGTGAGCCGGGAAAAAGGCTTTCGCGATATATTGCGCGTAAAACCCATATATGAAGAAGTCGTACATTTCCAGAAAGTTTCCCGACGCCGCCTGGAATATCGACTTCACATAGTCTGCTTTTGATAAGGACATTTTTCGCTCCGTTTCGGCATTTTTTATTTGGCCAGCCCGCTTGCTGCGATATGGCTATTTTCTCTATTTCATCGGCACTCCATGGGGGTTAGCAAAGAGTGCTTCGCTCAGAATCCCCGATAGTTTGGACTACGCTTTTCCAAAAAAGCCGCCATGCCCTCCTTCTGGTCGGCCGTATCAAACAATGCGATGAACGCTTGACGCTCGGCCCGCAACGCATCGGCCAGGAGCAGATCTTCGCCTTTGCGCAGAGCCGATTTAGCTGCACGCACTGCGAGGGGAGGAAGCTTTGAAATCTGTACGGCCCGCTTTCGCGCGGCCTCCAAGGCGCCGCCCTCGCCGGCGAGTTCTGACACTATGCCCATGACGAAAGCGGTCTTCGCATCCACAGCTTCGCCGGTCAGCACCATCCAGGCTGCTTGGTATCGTCCTATGGCACGCAGCAAATGCTGGCTCCCTCCACCGCCAGGCATGATGCCGACACGGATTTCAGGTTGCGCGAATTTGGCGTTCTCCCCCGCAATGATGAGATCGCAGCTCAACGCCAGCTCGCAGCCGCCGCCCAGCGCGTAACCTTCCACCGCCGCGATCACCGGTTTCGGGCAATTCCGCAGTACAGAAAACACTTTTCCACCATCCGCCGCCTCTTGGTCCGCTGCAGTGAGCGTCGCCATTTCGGCGATGTCGCTGCCCGCCGCGAAAACGCCATTAGCCCCCGTCAGAATGATGGCGCTGACGGCATCGTCCTGAATCGCGGCCTCCAGCGCCACGATCAGCTCGCTCTTGACCTGCTGATTCAGCGCGTTGCGACGCTCTGGGCGGTCGATGATAAGGGTGGCGACCCGCCCGTCACACTGGCTGGTGACGGTTTTTACCCGCTGATCACGCATGCCAAACGCCCCGGGACTCAGGTCCTTGATAACCAGCCACAGTCTTGCCGGGTGCTGAGTAAGCCTTCATTGCGTGATATCTCCCCAAACAGGCATGGTATCCGGGCTGAGCGCCCAACGGCGCAGCAGCGGCGCGACACGATAGCGACCATCCCCATAGCACGCGGCTAAATGCTCGATTGTCCTGGCCAGCAGGTCGGGCCCGAGGGCCTTGATCCAGGCGAGCGGGCCGCGAGGATAATTTACGCCCTTCACCATGGCCAAATCGATATCCTGCGGCGTTGCCAGCTTTTGCTGCACAGCCTCGGCCGCTTCATTGGCGATCATCGCGACGGTGCGAAGAACGATCAAACCCGGCGCATCATCGATGATGGCAACATTTTTGCCGGTCATCTGCAGAAATCCCACCGCCAAATCATATGCGCCCGGGCGCAATTGATCGGCCGGGCTCATAGCCAGCCATTTCGTGGCGCCAAAGTCCATCGCCAAATCGAGAAGAACCATGGCCCGGCCGGTTTCCGCCATGCGCTGCGTGGCTGTGCGCCCATCGCTGAGAGCCAGGCAAACATCGCCGATTGAGAACGCTTCGGCCGGATGTTCACGGCTAACGGGCCGATGCTCCACACGCAGGCCGGCAGCCTCCGCCGCGGCGATCAGGGGGGCCAGCAGGCGGGGGGTGCCATGCACCAGAATGTGCTCGGGGGCCGGTGCGGCGGGCGCAGCCACCGGCCCGGGATGGTCCTGACTCGCGTAGTCGTAAATGCCACGTCCGGTCTTGCGGCCCAACAGCCCGGCCTCAACCAAGCTCTTCTGGATCAAGGACGGGCGGTATCTGGGGTCGTGATACATCGCCTTCCACACGCTCTCGGTCACTGCGTAATTCACGTCATGCCCGATCAAGTCCATCAACTCGAAGGGGCCCATGCGAAAGCCCCCGGCATGGCGCAAAACGGCATCAATCGTGGTGGGCTTGGCCGCGTGCTCAGAGACCAACTGCAATGCCTCGCCATAAAACGGTCTGGCGATGCGGTTGACGATGAAGCCCGGGGTGGAGCGACAGAGAACCGGAACCTTCCCCCAACAGGCGGCAATGGCTACCACACGCGCCAGCACCTCGTCATCCGAGACATGGCCGGCGACAATTTCCACGAGGGGCATGGCCGGCGCCGGGTTGAAGAAATGCATGCCGACCAGGCGCCCGGGACGGCGGAGCCTGGCCCCGATCGCCGTCACCGAGATTGAGGACGTATTCGTGGCTAAAATCGCCTCATCGCCGACCACCCGCTCGACCGCTCCGAATAGATCGGCCTTCACCTCGAGCCGCTCGGTCACAGCCTCAATGATCAATCCGGCCGCTGCCAGATCGGCAAGTCCGGCCGCCGGCTTCAGCCGTCGCAGCCGTGTTTCGCGCGCTTGCGCGCTGAGCTTGCCGCGCCGCACGAGTGCATCTAGATCCTTCGCGAGCCGCTCCAGGGCACGCGACACGGCGCCCTCTATGGCGTCATACAATAAGACCTCATGCCCCGCCGTGGCGGCGACAAGCGCAATGCCGGCCCCCATGGCCCCCGCCCCCAGAACGGCGACTTGCATCGAGCGGTCAATCTCCACCGCCTGGCTCACGCCTCCGCCTCCGGCTTGGTCAACACTGCCAGCCCATCCGCCGCTACAACGCCTTGCCCTTCCGGCAAAATGAAAAGTGGGTTGATCTCCGCCTCCTGTAGATGCGGACCGAGTTGTTCACCCATCCGCGAGAAGGCTAGGATTGCCTCGATCAATGCGTCGACATCGCGCCGCGGGGCGCCACGATAGCCTTCCAGCAGCGGCGCGGATTTCAGCTCGTCGATCATCGAAACCGCATCCTCCCTACTCAGCGGCAAAAGGCGGATCGCAGTATCCTTGAACAGCTCCGCCGCGACGCCGCCGGCTCCGAGCAGCAAGGCCAGGCCAAGCTGCGGATCTCGGGTTAGGCCTAGGATGAATTCGATGCCGCCGGACACCATTTCCTGAATCAGGAAGCCCTCCACGGGCAGGCCCTGCCGCGCCAAATCACTCTGCATTCGGGCGGCGACCTCCGCGACCTCGTCCCGCGCGACCCCAAGCCGCACTCCCCCGACATCGCTCTTATGCGCGATCTGCCGAGAGAGGATTTTCACGACGAGGCGCCCTGCCAACCCCTGTGCCAGCTGCCCCGCCTCTTCCGGCGACGCGGCGACGAGTTCGCGGGCCGACGTAATACCGAAGGCGGCAAAGAGGCGCTTGCTCTCGGCCTCATCGAGGGGGCCGCCCATGGCGGGGAGGGGCGCGTGCGGAACCGGCGCCTGTGCAGGGGCAGGTGGCGACATCGTGGCCGGCTGGGCCAACGCCGTCAGCACGGCAGCACAGCCATCCGGCTGGGTTAGCGTCGGAATGCCCTTGCTGTTCAATAGCTTGACGATATCCGGCGCATGTGGACTGACATAAGCGATCAGCGGCTTGTCGCTACGCGCCTGACAGGCGACCGCGGCATCCGCGACCAGGTTGGGCTGGGCCAGCGCGGAGGAGCCGACAACCACCACGGCAGCGTCGAAACTTTCACTCGCCAACAATCCAGACATGGCGGCGCTCAGAATCTGCGGCTGCAATCCGGCCAGCGTGAGATCCACCGGGTTCTGCACGGAGCTGCCCTCCATACCTTGCAGCGCCGCGAGGTTTTGCGCCGTCTCGGCATCGGGGGCTGGCACGTCCAGCCCCGCAAGGCCGCAACTATCGGCCACCAGCGTGCCCGCGCCGCCGGTTGAGGTGAGGATGGCCACCCGCTTGCCGCGCATCCGCCGCCCAGGCACCAGGGCCGCCGGAATGTCGAGCAGATCACTGAAGCTTTGCGCGCGGATGACGCCAAGCTGTTTAAACAACGCATCATACATCGCATCGGCACCGGCCAGGGCGCCGGTATGCGAGACAGCGGCACGCGCGCCTGATTCTGAACGACCGACCTTGAACACGACGATCGGCTTTCCCAGCGCCGCAGCGCGGTAAGCCACCCTGCGAAAGGCCTCAGGCCGGCGCAGTCCCTCCATATATACTGCGAGAACCTTCGTCTGCTCATCCTCAACCAGATGTGCGAGCAGATCGGAACTATCGAGATCGCCCTCATTGCCGGTGGAAACCAGCTTGGCAAAACCGATGCCCCGATCCGCCGCCCGTGAAAGCAGCGCGCCCAATATGCCGCCGCTTTGCGAAACCAGGGAGACATGGCCCACCGGAAGGTTGCCTACCTCTAGCGCACCGCTGGCGGAGAGCATGACACGGTCTGAGAGATTGACGAGGCCGATCGTGTTCGGCCCGAGTACCCGCATGGCGCCAGCCGCCTCGCGAAGCTCAGCCTGGCGCTTCGCGCCTTCCGCGCCGGATTCCCCAAAGCCGCTGGCAAGCACAATGGCGGCGCCCGCGCCGCGCTGAGCCAGCGCGCGCACAGCTTGGCTCGCCCGCTCCGCACCTAGCAGCACAAGCCCGACATCCGGCGCCACCGGCAGGGATTGAATATCGGGATAACAGGTCAAATCGTCGATTTTCTCAAGCCTGGGATTCACCGGCAGCACTGTGCCGGTGAATCCATATTTACGCAGATAGTTCACCGGACGGCCGGTAAGCTTGCCCGGATCACCTGAAGCGCCAATAATCGCGACATGGCGCGGTCGGAGCAGGCGATCGACGCTGCTGATCGGTTCGATATCCATCAGCGCTTTTCCTTTCCTGCAGATTGGGCAAGAAAAGTCTGCACACTCTCGAGATGGTCGCGGGTGCTGTAGCAGATCGCCTGTGCCTGACTGCCCATGCCGAAGACTTGCTCGGCTGTGAGCTCAAAACTTTGATTCAAGACCGACTTCGCCAAAGCGACGGCGGCAGGCGCGCCTTGCGCCATCTCAGCCGCCCAGTCTTGCGCTTCCCGCACGAGACGGTCCACAGTGGCGATACGGTCGATCATCCCCAGGGCCAGCGCCTCTTGCGGCTTTACTGTGCGGCCGGTGAAAATCAGCTCCTTGGCACGGGCGAGGCCGACCCGCCGCGGCAGAAAATACATTCCTCCACCGTCCGGAATGAGACCGCGCAGAACATACGTCATCGCCATCGTCGACGCTTCCGAAGCAATGACAAAATCGCACGCCAGAGCAAGGTCACAGCCCAGCCCGGTGGCAGCGCCATTCACCGCGGCAATGGTTGGCTTTGGCAGATCGTGCAATGCTGAAATGAGATGATGTGTGCGCTGCTGCCGACGCCAGCCATTGAAGGCGATATCACCCGGTGGAACCTGCAGACGCTGTTTCATGCTCTTGATGTCACCGCCAGAGCAAAATCCTTTACCATTGCCGGTGATGACCAACGCCCTGATCGATTCATCACGCGCCACACGGTCAATCAAACCAATCAGCCCCGCACGCATGTCGTCGTCAATGGCATTGCGAACATCCGGCCGGTTCAGGCGCAGCGTCGCGACCGCCTGCTCCACCTCAAATTCGATGCTCGATGGCAGGGCTTTGTCCTCGTCCATGTTTCTTCCTCTTTTTTGGCTATTCGTGAGACCCTTTTAGGAGGTCGCATCAAACGCGCCGTGGCCGACCTGGCGGCTGAAACCGGGATGGAGTTTTAGTGCCGGCAGGCAAACCCCCAGTGGCCTAACGAACCATCCCGACGCCTTATCGTTACCCAGCATCCTGCGCAGGACCGGCTATGCTCCTCAACCAACAATGCGTGGCTTCTAGACAAACTTAAAGTTAGGCAAATCCGCGCCTCTCACTTGGTTTTGGGGCGGCTGAACCGCGCGCTTGAATCGTTTTCAAGGCGATTTGCCTAACTATAAGTTGGCCATACCGGCATCAAAAGTCGGGTGCATCCCGGTGTGATAGTGCCAAAGCTTACGCCACAAAAATTGCATAAGCTGCGTGCTTCGGGAGAAGACAAACCATGAACAGAACGGACCGCGTCGAAATCTCCGACGGCTTTGAACAATCCAATGTCGACATAGCCGGGTTGATTGCCAAACGTCGGACGGCGGTGCTGGCCAGCATGGTTGGTACCTCGATCGAATGGTATGATTTCATCCTCTACAGCATCGCCAGCGGCCTCATTTTCCCAAGCTTGTATTTCGCTAAATCCGATCCGTTGTCGGCTACGCTCAGCTCCTACGGCATATTCGCATTGGGCTTCGTCGCGCGCCCGCTGGGGGCACTCATCTTCGGCCATTACGGGGACCGTATCGGACGCAAGGGGACTTTGATCGCGACACTCATCATGATGGGTCTCGGCACCTTCAGCGTCGCGCTGGTGCCAACATATGTGCAAATTGGTATCGCGGGTGCGGTCACGCTCACGGTTCTGCGGTTCATCCAGGGCGTTGGCGTGGGTGGCGAATGGGCTGGCTCCGTTCTGGTCGCGATGGAGTGGGCCCGGCCCGAGCGGCGCGGCTTTGCCGCCAGCTGGCCGCAAATCGGCGTGCCACTGGGTCTTGTTCTCGCCAACCTCGCCTTCGCCGCCGCCAGCTTCGCGACCGGCTCGGCCTTCATGAGCTGGGGCTGGCGACTGCCCTTTGCCGCCAGCATTCTTCTCGTCGGGCTGGGCTTTCTGATCCGCCGCGCGGTGGAAGAGACGCCGGTCTTCCGGACAATCGCACAGGAAAACCGCATCCAGCAACAACCAGTTGCGCGCGTGATCAAGCATCACTACCGCAAAATCTTGATCATCGCCTTCATGCGGATTGTTGAGATGGCGTTTTTCCAGGTCATGACCGTCTTCATCTACACTTTCAGTCTGCAGCGCCTGCATCTCGGCCATGATACGATTTTGCAGACATTGCTCGTTGCCGCATGTGTTTGTACGGTCGCGATTCCGGTGTTCGGCAATTTGTCTGATCGAGTTGGCCGCAAACGCCTGTTCATTATAGGTACGATCGCGGCACCGGCGTTTGCGTTCGCCTATTTTGCGCTCCTCAGCGCCGGGTCTCTGACGCTCTCATTGATCATGATCGCGCTTTCCCTGATCCCGTTTGCGATGATGTATGGCTCGGAATCCGTGCTTATCGCTAATAATTTTTCGCCGGAGCTGCGCTATAGCGGCTCCTCCATCGGCTACCAGCTTTCCGCCATCATCGGCGGCGGGCCGACTCCAATCATCGTCACCCTGTTGTTCCACCACGACCATACCGGCTTTGCGATCGCCGGCTATATCCTGGTTTGCGCCATCATCAGTCTAATTGCCGTTTCCTTCTTGAAAGAGCGCCATGAGGCGTCTGGCCAGGACTGAGGGGGGCGATGCCTTTCGGCGCCATATGGCAAGGCGTATCGTAAACACCCGTTAGTCAAGTTCGGGGAGATGGGGAGAGCCTTTCACTGGCCCCCTTCACGGCACGATTTCTTTCTCCATCTGCCTGAGCAACCACGCGTGGAATAGCCTTAATCCCCGCGAGGGCTTGCGGTTTTTTGGCCAGATCAAATAGTAGCCCTCGTCCAGAACATGGCGTTTGCTGAAGGGGGCCACCAATGCGCCGTCTTTCAGATTGCTATTGACGAGAACCTCAATCCCTATGGCAACGCCCAACCCCTGCAATGCAGCCTCGTAGGCAAGCGCGGAACTCTCGAACTTCAACCCCCGCGTGGGCTCTATTCCCTCAACCTTGGCGGCCTTTAGCCAAGCCGCCCAGTCGTTGGGGCGGGCTAGCGAATGCAGTAACGTGACACCGGCCAGATCTTGCGGCTGCCGTAACTTGTGGTGGCGCAGGAAGGTTGGACTTGCCACCGGCAGCAAGGTCAGGCCAGTGAGCTTGTCGACGCCCACATCCTTCCAGTCGCCGCGCCCGGAACGGATCGCGGCGTCGATTGCACGCCCCTGAAAGTCAACGGGATCGGTCGAGGTTGTCAGTCGCACCTCGATGTCTGGATGTTCTTCCTGGAACACTGGTAACCGCGGAATCAGCCAGCGTTGTGAGAAGGTTGTATAGGATTGCAACGACATCACATCGTTACGACCACGGCGCGACACTCTCTTTACCGCATTATCGATATCATCGAAGGCCGTAACCAAGCCCTGCAATAGCTGTGTCCCCTCACGCGTAATTTCGATCTTACGGTGCCTACGGGTAAATAGAGATACTTCCAGATAAGCCTCCAACTGCCGAACCTGACGGCTGACCGCGACTTGTGAAACACCAAGCTCATTCGCGGCCAGGGTCAGGCTGCCCAAACATCCAGCCGCCTCAAACGAGCGCAGGGCGGCGAAAGATGGAAGTCTACGGTTCATTGTTTGGCCATTTTTAATGAGTTAGTCTAATCTTGGATCTTTGACAAAGCAACCCGATGCGGATTGGGTACGAAGCCCCAGGCTTTTTGCATGCCGTCGAGAATATCGCCTGCACCGACTGGGGCATTGGTGCTGTCAAACAAAGTGAAATCGTTGATCATGAGATTTATCTGTCGAGGTTTGAAAACAGGCGAACAGGTTGATGCGCGAGGCCGGCGGTCACAGCTGAGTCCGGCCGACAGGCGCGCCGCGATCGACATGCAAGATCTGGCCGGTGATAATGTCGGCTTCGCTGGAAAGCGGGAACGCGATGGCGGCGATCTCATCCGGTTCATCTTAACGCACCTGCATGCGCTAGCATTCCTTGGTCTGTTGTAGCCGCATAAGATATTACCACACGAAACCTGCGAGATTAGAGATCAGGATTGAGCTTGGGGATAAGATTAGAATTGAGCTCAGTTTTGAGACCAGGAACAAGCATAGGAATCAGCACAGGAAAAGGCTTTGGATTGGGCTGGGACACGAGCTCAGCGCTTGTCAAGATTCCGATTCGGAAGATTGTCCGCCCCGTCAAAAATAGCGAAACTCCGTGCCGCTATTTTTGAAAGCCCGTGTTCATGTCGCGCAAACGCATTCACACCGAGGCCGAGATCGAAAGCTTGGCGGAGATGCTCCGCCCGCTCTGGCGACAGGGCGATGTGGTGCGGCCCTGGCTACGCCAACATTACGGCATGTTGTTGGAGCTTGTGCATGGCGACTGGTCCTGGGCGGCGATCGCACGCGCGATGACGCTGGCTGGCATCACCTACAGCACCGGCAAAGCGTGGGATGCCGACTGGCTGCAAAGCGAGGTCTATCGCGCCCGCCGCCCCCTGAAAGGCTACCAGCGCAAGACCGCCACCGGACCGCCGCAGAGGACGGCGCAGCAGGCAGAGACGGCGTTTGCGGCACCGGCGCCGGTGCCGGAAGCGGTACCGGTCGGGGCGCGGGACAGCCAATCAGATCCGCCCGATGCTTCAGACACCGTCGAATTTCAGCCGGCGCGCTTTATCGATTGGGACACCAGGCCCGCAGAATTTGATGCGCCGCCACCGGCTGAACCGGCAAAGCCCCTCATCCGGCCGCCCCTCTCAACCTACGACGAGGTCATGGCGCACCAGTAATCCCTCCGTTTTTAACGGGGCATGTTCGTAGAATTCACGCGGCGAGTTTCAGTTTCTGAGCGGGCGTGATCCCACCGAT
>NZ_JH976210.1:7636-18734 GCF_000306035.1 Acidocella sp. MX-AZ02 | reverse complement strand
GTCCAGCACCATCGCCGCCGCGCGGTTCAGGTCCGGCCATGAGATCAGAATGTGGCGTGCCCTGGCCACCGGAAACAAATGCAGAGATGCTCGCGAAGATCCCTCGGATGTTGCGGAACCCCATGTTTTGCAAGATAGCCTGGCGCTGCAACGGCTATTTGCCGCAGTTCAGAGTGCAGAGGAAAGACGATTTATCCGATCAAACGAATCCGTTTGATCGGATGTTGCTCTAACCGGCGGCTTTTATCCGACACAGGGCCTCCCCCCCCCCCCGCATAAGCGGGCCAATTCCGGAAGCGCCGATCAAGAAGCCAACAGGGCCGTATTGTGCGAAAAGCCGCTTGCCCACAGTTCGAGGAATCCCTGGCGGTGAGGCCGGTGGCGGCCGGCGATTTTGTCGGGCAGGCAATCTGCACATCAGGGGCGCGCGCCGCGCGCACGCCCGGTCTTTGCTTACACGATGCCGCCACCGCCCCCCGCCTTGGCCGGGCGGATGCGCGCCACCGCGGCGCGGTAACCGCTCGCCCGGTAGGCGCTCAACGGCTCGATCGCCGCGCCGGCGCGGGCACGGGCCATGCCCAGGATCGGCTGCACATCCGTCAGGAAGGCGCGCTTGAGCGTCTGGCTGGCCATCAGCGCGTCATTCTGCGCCTGGAAGCCGGCCAGCGCGGCGCGGTCCACCAGCAATGCCTGGGCAAAGGCCCGCTGCACCTCGATGGCGCTGGTGATCAGGCTTTCGATCGGGTCGGTCACGTTGTGCGATTGGTCGAGCATATAAGCCGGCGCGAACCCCGGCGCCTGACGCGCCTGGGCGCCGACCAGCTCGTTGAACACCAGGAACAGCCGGTACGGGTCGATCGCCCCGGCATCCAGGTCGTCATCGCCATATTTGGAATCGTTGAAGTGAAACCCCGCCAGTTTGCGCGCATGCACGAGCCGGGCGACGATCATTTCGATATTCACATTCGGCGCGTGATGCCCCAGATCAACCAGGCACAGGCAGCGCTCGCCCACCGCCTGCGCGGCCAGCAGGGAAGATCCCCAATCCTGGATCACCGTGGCATAGAAGGCCGGCTCGTACATCTTGTGTTCGAGGAACAGCGCGAAATCCGCCGGCAGCGCGCCATACACCGCCTGCACGCTCTCGATATAACGCTCGAACGCGGCGGTGAAATCCTGCTGGCCGGGGAAATTCGCGCCATCGCCGACCCAGATGGTCAGCGCCCGGGCGCCCAGTTTGGCCCCCAGCGCGGCGCAGGCGATGTTGTGCGCCACCGCCTGCGCGCGCACCGCCGCATCCGCATGGGTGAGGCTGCCGAACTTGTAGGAGAGAGGATGCGCCGGATTGCCCGGGTGGTCCTGAAACGTGTTGGAATTCACGGCATCAAAACCCAGCCCCAAGGCCGCGGCGTGCTCCTTCAGGGCCGCCACGTCACTCACCTCATCCCATGGGAAATGCAGCGAGACGGTCGGCGTGGCGGCGGTGAGGCGGTGGATCACCGCGCAATCCTCCAGCTTGTCGAACACGTTGCGCGGCTCGCCGGGCATGGGGAAGCGGGCAAAGCGGGTGCCCCCGGTGCCCACCGCCCAGCTCGGCGTGGCCACGCCAAAGCTGGCCACGGCGCGGGTGACCGCCTCGATATCGATCCCGCGCCGCGCCAGCCCCCGGCCCAGCGCCTCGTAATCCTCCTGCAGGGCCGCCAGCAAGGGCGCATTCTGCGCGGCCAGCGCCGCCTGGTCCAGTTGCGGTGTCACGAACTTGTCCATCTGGTTCACCGGGTGAAAGCGTTGGCGTTGCCGGCATCGACATTCAGGATGTTGCCGGTGGATTTGGCGGAGATCTCTGAGGCGAAGAAGGCGATGCCCTCGGCGATATCCTCCGGGTAGACGCTGCGTTTGAGCAGCGAGCGCTGGCGATAGACATCGTCCAGCTCCTCCAGCGAAGCCTTCTGGTAAGAAGCCGCGCGCTGCTCCCCCCAATCGCCCTGCCAGATGCGGCTGCCGCGCAGCACCGCATCCGGGTTGACCACGTTGGCGCGGATGCCGTGCGGCGCCCCCTCCAGTGCCAAGCAGCGCGAGAGATGCAGCTCTGAGGCCTTGGCCGTGCAATAGGCCGCCGCCCCCGGCGAGGCGACAAGTGCGTTCTTGCTCGCCACCATGATGATCGAACCGCCCAGCTTCTGGGTGAGCAGCATCCGATAGGCCTCGCGCGAGGTCAGGAAATAGCCGGTGGCGAGTATGTCGATATTCTTCTGCCACAGCGCCAGGCTGGTCTCCTCCAGCGGCGCCGCGGAGGCGATGCCGGCATTGCACACACAGATATCCAACCCGCCAAAGGCCAGGGCGGTTTCCGTGAAGGCGGCGGCCAGCGCCTCCTCGCGCGTCACATCCGCCCACACCGCCGCCACTTGGTCGGCGCCATGGGATTTGGCCAGCGCCGCACGCGTGCCCTCCAGCGCCTCGCGGTCGATATCGCACAGCACCACGCAGGCACCATCCTGCAGCAGCCGCCGCGCGGTGGCCGCGCCGATGCCTCCGGCCCCGCCGGTGATGAAGGCGATGCGCCCGGCCAGCGCGCGCGGCCTTGGCAGGCGCTGCAGCTTCGCCTCCTCAAGCAGCCAGTATTCGATGTTGAACGCCTCCTGCTCGGGCAGGCCGCGATATTCGGAAACCGTGCTGGCGCCGCGCATCACATTGATGGCGTTGCGGTAGAACTCGCCGGAAATCCGTGCCGTGGCCTTGTCGGCGGCAAAGGTGAGCATGCCGATGCCGGGGATGAGATAGACCACGGGGTTGGGATCGCGCATCGCCGGGCTGTCGGGGTGTTTGCAGCGTTGGTAGTAGGCGGCGTAGCCAGCGCGGTAGGCGGCTAGCGCGTCCTCCAGGCCGGGCAGCAAATCCGCCGCCTGCTGCGTCGCCGGATCGAACGCCAGCACCAGCGGCGCGATCTTGGTGCGCAGGAAATGGTCCGGGCAGGAGGTGCCCAGCGGCGCCAGACTGTCCAGCGCGTGACTGCCGACAAATTCAAGCACCTCGGGCGCGTCATCGAAATGCCCGACCTTGCGCGGCCCCTCCTGGCTGATCAGCCCGCGGATCACCGGCATCAGCGTCGCGGCCACGGCGCGGCGCGTGGGCGCGGGAGCCGGCTGCACGCGCACCCCCCCAAAGGCGGCGCGCCCTTGCGCCCGCGCTGCCAGAAAGCTGATGGCGCGGTTGATCACCGCCAGCGTCGTCTCATAGCACTCTTTCTGCGTGTCACCCCAGGTGAACAGCCCGTGCGCGCCCAGCACCACGCCTTTGGCCTGCGGGTGCGTCTCGGCAAAGCGCCGCAGCCATAGCCCCAGCTCGAACCCCGGCCGCCGCCAGGGCAGCCAGCCGATCTCGTCACCAAAAATCTCCTGTGTCAGCGCCTCGCCTTGCGCCGCCGCGGCGATGGCGATGATCGCATCCGGATGCACATGGTCCACATGCGGGCGGTCGATGAAGGCGTGCAGCGGCGTATCGATGGAGGTGGCACGCGGGTTAAGGTTGAAGGTGCAGTGATTATACAGCCCCACCATCGCATCCTCCTGCGCCGGGCCGTGATAGATCCCGCGCAGCGCGTGCAGCTTGTCCATGTACAGCGTGGCGAAGCCATCCTGCGTGATGCTGCCTATATCGCCGCCCGAGCCCTTGACCCACAGCACCTGGACCGGGGCGCCGGTCAGCGGATCCGCCATCTCGATTTTCGAGGAGGTGTTGCCGCCGCCGTAATTGGTGATGCGCTTGTCCGCGCCCAGCAGATTGGAGCGATAGACGAGCAGCGCCGCCGGCGTCAGCGTTGCCGCATGCGCCTCGTCCCAGCGAGTCTCAAGCAAAGATGGTGACGTGATGGCGTCCATTGGTTCCTCCCGTGCGGCCGCTTGGTGCCCCCTGGCGTCTTGCGTCATTTTGAGGGGCGATAGCCTTTCCTAGAACACGAAACGATCACAATCAACCAAATTCGATTAATATTGCGTTGCAATATGCGCGATTTTGCTTGACGACTATCAAAAACCGGCGTTTTCTTGCAGAAACAACCAATGAGGACGCCCCGGATGCTCGAACGTGAGCGCCACCACCTGATCCGCAAACTCGTCGAGGATCGTTCCGTCGTCGCCGTGGCCGACCTTGTCGAGCTGCTCGGCGCCTCGGAGGCGACGATCCGGCGTGATATTGGAGCGATGGCCGATCGCGGCGAGCTGCGCCGTGTGCGCGGCGGGGCGGAGGCGCTGCGCCCGCGCCACCAGCCGCAACTCGGCGCCGCGCATTTCAGCGCCGAGGAGCCGGTGGCTCTGGCGGAAAAACAGGCCATCGCCAAAGCCGCCGCCGCCATGCTGGAGGATGGCGACAGCGTCGTCATCAACGGCGGCACCACCACCTATCGCCTGGCCGGGTTCCTGGCGGAGCGGCGGCTCGATGTGCTGACCAACTCCTTCCCCCTCGCGGCTTCGCTGATGCGCAGCCCCAAGCTGCGCGTGACCATCCCCGGCGGCACCATCTATCCCCAGCAGAACATCGTGCTCAGCCCCTTCGGCCACGACATGATGAAGCATTTCTGCGGTCGCCTGCTGTTCACCGGCTGCCATGGGCTGAACGGCTTCGGGCTGATGGAGACCGATCCGCTGATCGCGCAATCGCTGATGTCGCTGCTGGGATGCGCGGAGACGCTGGTGGTGCTGGCCGACAGCCGCAAGCTGCGCCAACGCTCCTCGATGATCGTTGCCCCACTGTCGCGCATCACCACGGTGATCACTGATCGCGGCGCCACCGCCGAGGAGCTCGACATGCTGCGCGCCGCCGGGGTTGAAACCATTGTCGTCGACCCTGAGCCGCTGCAGGCACAGGCGGGAGGATTGCAGGACGTTGCGTGAAGGCGGGCGCCGTGATCGGGGGAGAAGCCACCCCGGCCCGGAACAACCCCGCGGACGGACGAGAGCGATATGTGTTTGGAGTGACGCGCCAGCATCAAGATAAACACAAGAAATTGCTCGCTAATACCAAAATTAGAGCCTCAAGCTGAATCAAAAACAAGGGAGAACCAAGGATGCAAAGGCGTCAATTGATCAGGAGCGGCGCGCTCTTCGCGGGTGCGGCCACGCTCACCGCGGGGCTTGGGCGCAGCGCCCGGGCGGCCGGGGAAATCCGTGTCGGGCTGGTTGCCAAATCACTCGGCAACGGCTTTTTCGTGGCGGTGGACAAGGGCGCCCAGCAGGCCGCCGCGCAGCTCGGCGATGTCAAGGTGATCTTCACCGGTCCCACCACCACCAGCGCCGCCGGGCAGATCAACGTGATCCAGTCACTGATCGACCAGCATGTCGATGCCATCGCCATCTCCGCGAACGACCCGGACGCGTTGGTGCCGATCTGCAAGCGCGCCATGCAGCGCGGGATCAAGGTCATCTCATATGACAGCGGCATCGACCAGGCCGGGCGTATCGTGCATGTCGCCCCCTCCTCCAACGCCCTGATCGGCGCGGCCCTGGACAAGCTGGCGGCGCAGAACGCGCCCGACGGCAAGGGTCAGATCGCCATTCTCTCCGCCACCCCCACCGCCACCAACCAGAATGCCTGGATCGATGTGATGAAGGCACAGCTTGGGAATTATCCCGGCCTGCAGCTCGTCGCCACGGTTTACGGCAACGACCTCGCGGATGACAGCTACCGCCAGACCACCGCGCTGTTGCAGAAATATCCGCAGCTGAAGGTCATCGTGGCGCCCACCTCGGTCGGCATCGTCGCCGCCGCCAAGGCGGTGGAGGATGCCGGCAAGGTCGGCAAGGTCTATGTCACCGGTCTGGGCCTGCCCTCCGAATGCGCCGGCCATGTGCAAGCCGGCTCGATCCGTGATTTCGCCATCTGGAATCCCATCGACCTCGGCTACACCACGATTTATGTCGCAGTGGATCTGGTCAAGGGGGCCCGCGGCCCAGGCGCTACATTGCCCATCGGCCGCATGGGCAGCATCAGCTTCGGCGCGGATGGCGTCGGCGCCATGGCCGCGCCCTTCACCTACGACAAATCCAACGTCGAGGCCTTCGCCAAGATCTTCTGATCGCGGCGCGGCGGGGCCTTGCCCCGCCGCCTCAGCCGGAGAGAGCCAGCCTTATGACCATCCCCCTGCTCAGCCTGTCGGGCATCAGCAAATCCTTCGCCGGCGTGCAGGCGCTGTGCGGCGTCGATCTCGCGCTCTATCCCGGTGAAGTCACCGCGCTGATCGGCGAGAACGGTGCTGGCAAATCGACGCTGGTGAAAATCCTCACCGGCGTTCATCAGGCCGATGCCGGGGAGGTGCGCCTGCAAGGCGCGCCGGTCCATATCGGTTCGGCCGACCAGGCCGGGCGGCTTGGCATCGGCGCCATCCACCAGGAAGCGGTGGTGTTCGATGATCTGTCCGTCGCCGAGAACATCTTCATCACCGACCGCCCGCGCCGCCACGGCTTTATCGACTGGACCCGGATGCGCGAACGCGCCCGGCTGATCCTGGCGGAGCTGGATCCGCGCATCGACCCGCGCACGCCCATGCGCCAGCTCAGCGTGGCGCAGAAGCACTTGGTGCAGATCGCCAGGGCACTGTCCAACGAGGCCCGGGTGGTGATCATGGACGAGCCCACCGCGGCCCTCTCGCACCGCGAGGTGGAGGAACTGTTCGTCATCGTCGAGCGGCTGAAACGGGCCGGGCGCGCCATCCTGTTCATCAGCCATAAATTCGAGGAAATCTTCGCCCTGGCGGACCGCTATGCGGTGTTCCGCGACGGCCATGCCGTCGGCCAGGGGCTGATCAGCGAGGTCGATCGCGACCGGCTGATCGCGATGATGGTCGGGCGCGCCGTGCAGCAAGCCTATCCCAAGGCAGAAATCGAGATCGGCGCGGAGCTGTTCCGGGTCGAGGGGCTGGGGCGCGGCAGCGAGTTCGCGGATATCAGCTTCAACCTGCATCGCGGCGAGATCCTTGGCGTGTACGGGCTGGTCGGCGCCGGGCGCAGCGAGGTGATGCAGGCGCTGGCGGGCATCACCCGCCCTGACCAGGGGCAGGTGACACTGGCCGGGGCGCGGTTGCACGCCGCCACCCCGCAAGCCGCCATCCAGGCCGGCATCGCCTATGTGCCGGAGGACCGGCAGGTCCAGGGCGGCATCCTCGGTGCCTCCATCGCCCGCAATGTCGCCCTGCCCTCGCTCGCGCATCTTTCGCACCGCGGCTTCATCCGCCGGCGTGATGAGGACAGCCTGGCGCAGACCTATGTCCGGCAATTACAGATCAAGACCGCCGGGGTCGGGCAGCGCCTGGAGGAACTCTCCGGCGGCAACCAGCAAAAAGTGGTGATCGGCAAATGGCTGGCCACCGGCCCCTCGGTGCTGATCCTGGATGAGCCGACCAAGGGCATCGATATCGGCGCCAAGACCGCGGTTTACCGGCTGATGGCCGAGATGGTGGAAAAGGGCCTTGGCATCATCATGGTTTCATCCGAACTGCCGGAGGTGCTGGGGCTGGCGGACCGCATCCTGGTGATGCGCCGCGGCCGCCTACGCGCCAGTTTCAACCGGGCGCAGGCCAGCGCCGAAGCCATCGTGAAAGCCGCCACCGATGCGTAAAGTCGGCCGCCTCAAACCCCTGCCGCACGAGGCCGGGCTCGGCCTGCTCACCCTCGCCCTGCTGGCGCTGGTCACCTTGCTGTTCCCGCAGTTCCTCGCCCCGGACAATGTGAAGTCACTGCTCGACGACACCGCCCTGCTGATCATGATGGCGGTGGGTGAGATGTTCGTGCTGCTCACCCGGGGGGTGGATCTCTCGGTCGCGGCCAATGCCGCCCTCACCGGCATGGTGGTGGCGCAGTTCAATGCCGCGCATCCGCAGGCCGGGGTGGTGCCGGTGCTGCTCATCGCCCTGGCGATGGGGGCGGGGCTGGGGCTGTTCAACGGGCTGCTGGTCTGGCGGCTGCGCCTGCCCTCCATCGTCGTCACGCTGGGCACGCTCTCCATCTATCGCGGTTGCGTCTATCTGGTCTCCGGCGGCGCCTGGGTGAATAGCGGGCAGATGTCGCCCGCCTTTCTGGATTTCGTACGGCTGCCGGTGCTCGGCCTGTCCATGCTCAGCTGGATCGGCTTTGGCACGGCCGGGCTCGGCTGGCTGTTCCTGCGCTACAGCAATGCCGGGCGCAACCTATATGCCGCCGGCAACAATCCGGAAGCGGCCGCCTATGCGGGGATCGATGTCGGGCGGATGCAGTGCCTCGCCTTCCTGCTCTCGGGCACCATCTCTGGCCTGGCCGGGTATCTGTGGACGGCGCGCTTCGGCGTGGCCTACACGGATGTGGCCAGCGGGTTCGAGTTGCAGGTGATCGCCGCCTGCGTCATCGGCGGCGTCTCCATCACCGGCGGGGTTGGCGGCATCGCTGGGGTGGTGCTGGGCGGGCTGTTTCTCGGCATCATCAAAACCGCCTTGCCGGTGGTCGGCATCTCGCCCTTCTTCCAACTCGCCGTCAGCGGCCTGGTGATCACCGTGGCGGTGATCCTCAACAGCACCGTCCAGCGCAAGACCCATGGCCGCAAGATCCTCGAACCGGCGGAGGCCGCATCGTGAAATCTCTCCCCACCTCCCTGACCCCCGGCGTGGCCGCGCGGCGCGGCTTCACCTGGCGCGTGCTGCGCCGCTGGGAGAGCCTGCTGGCCCTGACCGTACTGGCGGATGTCTTCCTCAACACACGGCTCTCGCCGTATTTCCTCAACCCCTGGACCCTTTCGGACGCCAGCTTCAATTTCACCGAGCGCGGGATCATGGCGCTGCCCATGGCGCTGCTGATCATCGCCGGGGAGATCGACATCTCGGTGGGCAGCACCATGGCCATGTCGTCGGTGTTCATGGGGCTGGTGGCGCAGGCGGGCGGAAACACCGCTCTGGTCTGCCTCACCGGGCTGCTCGCCGGGGCACTGGCGGGGGCGGGCAATGGCCTGCTGGTGACCTATTTCCGCGTCCCCTCCATCGTCGCCACCATCGGCACGCTCAGCCTCTATCGCGGCATCGCCTACGCCATTCTGGGTGATGGCGTGCTCAAATCCTACAGCAACGCGTTCGCCTGGTTCGGCCAGGGCTATGTGTGGGGGCCGGTGTCCTTTGAGCTGGTGCTGTTCCTGGGGCTGGCGGTGATCTTTGGCATCGTCCTGCATTTCACCGTACTCGGCCGGCGCATCTATGCCATCGGCGCCAATGCGGTGGCGGCACGGCTCGCCGGGGTGCAGGTGGGGCGGACGAAATTCGGCCTGTTTGTGCTGCTGGGCACCTGCGCCGGGCTGGCCTCCATCCTGCTCACCTCGCGCCAGGGCTCAACCCGCCCCTCGCTGGGGCTGGGCTGGGAGCTTGATGTCATCACCATGGTCATCCTCGGCGGCGTCGCCATCGATGGCGGGCAAGGCAGCATCATCGGCGTGGTGCTGGCGGCGTTGCTGATCGGCATGGTCACCTTCGGGCTGTCGCTGCTCAACGTGCCGGGGATTGTGCTGGCCATCATCACCGGGGGCATGCTGCTGGGGGTCGTCGCCCTCTCCGCGCAGCTCGGCCCGGCGCGGCGGCGGCGATGAGCGCGGCCGGGACGCCGGAACAGGTGGCTTGGCGCATGCGCCTCACGCCGGGCCAGGCGGCTGAATATCGCCGCCGGCATGACGAGATCTGGCCAGAGCTGCTCACCTTGCTGCGCGAGGCCGGGATCAGCGATTATTCGATCTTCCTTGACCCGGAGAGCAATGCCTTGTTCGCCGTGCTGCGCCGCCGCGCGGAACATGCCATGGACGCTCTGCCGGCACAGGCGGTCATGCAGCGCTGGTGGGCGTACATGGCCGACATCATGCAGACCGGGCCGGACAATGCGCCCCTCGCCGTGCCCCTGGCGCTGATGTTCCACATGCCATGAGCGGGCTTATCGTCGTCCTGGATATCGGCAAGACCAACGCCAAGCTGTTGCTGCTGGATGCGGCCGGGAGCTGCCTCTGGTCGGCCGAGCGGGCCAGCCCGGCGCTGCCCGCCCCGGACATGGCCCCGCTCACCCGCCAGCTGGATGTCGCCGGGATCGAGGATTGGGCCCTGGCGACGCTGGCCACCATGCCCGGGCGGAAGGCTGTGCGCGCCATCGTCCCCATCGCCCATGGCGCGGCGATGGTGCTGCTCGACGCCGCCGGCACCAGGCTGCTCGCCCCCGATTACGAGGACCCGGCCTTCACCCAGACCCAGCCCGCCTACCGCGCCCAGCGTCCGCCCTTCGCGGAAACCCTGTCCCCCGCCCTGCCGGCCGGGCTCAATCTCGGGGCGCAGATTTTCTTCGTGCAGCAGCGATTGCCGGCACTGTTCGCGCGCACCAGCCGCTTGCTCACCTACCCCCAATACTGGTCCTGGCGGTTCAGCGGCATGGCCGCTTCGGAGGTCACCTCGCTAGGTTGCCACACGGATCTCTGGGCGCCGCAACAGGGCGAATATTCCCGGCTGGTAGCCGCCCAGGGCTGGGAGGGGCTGCTCGCTCCGCTGCGCCCCGCCGCCACCCCGCTCGGCCGGCTGCGCCCAGCGCTGGCCGCATCGCTGGGCTTGCCCGCGACGTGCCAGGTGATCTGCGGGATCCATGATTCCAACGCCTCCTACCTCGCCCATCGCATCGGGCGACCGCCGGCGGCGCCGTTCTGCGTATTATCCTCGGGCACTTGGTGCGTCATCCTGGCCAGCGGCGCCAAGCTCGACGGGCTGGATGAAGCGGCGGACATGCTGGCCAATGTGGACGCGCTGGGCGTGCCCACCGCCACCGCCCGCTTCATGGGCGGCCGGGAATATGCCGCCATCGCCGGAACAGAGACGCCGCCGACCCTCGCCGGGCTTGACGAAATGCTGACCGCCGGCGCCATGGCGCTGCCCGGCTTTGCCCTGGGCGGCCCGTTTCCTGGCCGGGCCGGCCGGCTGCTGGCGGCAGACGCCCTCTCCCCGCCGGCCCGTGCCGCCCTGGCCAGCCTGTATTGCGCGCTGATGGCCGATTACATTCTGGAACGGCTGCAGGGCCAGGGCCCGGTGCTGGTCGACGGCCCCTTCGCCGCCAACCCGCTCTTT
>NZ_JH976210.1:0-7536 GCF_000306035.1 Acidocella sp. MX-AZ02 | reverse complement strand
GGTTTTTCTGGACGAAACCTGCGCCAAGACGAATATGACGCGCCTGCGCGGCTGGTCACCGCGCGGTCAGCCCCTACAGGCAAAGGTGCCACATGGTCACTGGAAAACCCTGACCTTCCTGGCCGCCTTGCGCTCAGATCGCATCGACGCCCCCTTCGTTCTGGACGGGCCAATCAACGGCAAAACATTCACCGCCTATGTCCGCCAGATGCTGGTGCCGACTTTGTCCCCCGGAGACATCGTCATCATGGACAATCTCGGCAGCCATAAAGGCCCCGCCGTGCGCAAGGCCATTCGAGACGCAGGTGCCAAACTCCTCTTCCTGCCGCCCTACAGCCCCGATCTCAACCCCATCGAGCAGGTCTTCGCCAAACTCAAAACCCTGCTCCGAAAAGCCGCAGAAAGAACCGTCGAAGCCACATGGATGAATAGCCCCTAGATTTATGGACGCCTTCGATCCTAATTTTGAGGACTGGAGGCGATGATGGGGAAGCCCAATTTCAGCGATGAGTTCAAGCGTGATGCGGTGGCTCAGATCACCGAACGAGGGTATCCGGTAGCGGAGGTTTCGCAGCGGCTTGGCGTCAGTCAACATTCGCTCTACGCCTGGAAGCGGCAGCTGGCGAAGGTGGGGTCTGGCGATGCCGGCAAGGATGCCGAGATCCGCCAGCTGAAGCGAGAGCTGGCCCAGGTGACCGAGGAGCGTGACATCCTAAAAAAGCCACGGCGTATTTCGCTCGAGATGCAAAGTGAGATACGCGTTCATTGCCGAGCATCGCGATCGCTTCGGCGTGTGTGCAATGTGCCGGTGCCTCGCCGTGCAGCCCAGAGGCTACTATGCTTGGCAGAAGAGCCCGCTGAGCCAGCGGGCTCGGGAAGATGCTCGGCAGACGGAGCTGATCCGACAAGCCTGGAACGATAGCGGCAAAGTCTATGGCTATCGCAAGCTGCACGATGACCTGCTGGATCACGGCGAGACCTGTTGCCCAAACCGCGTTGCCCGGTTGACCAAGCTGGCGGGGATCAAGGCACAGATCGGCTACAAGCGCCGACCCGGCCTTCTCCGCGCCATTAAGAACGCAAATGACCTGAGCCGCCGGGTAAGCAAGCCTCGGGGCCGAGATCCTCAAGGATAAAGACAAAATCGAGCCGCCTTTTCCTGTGCGGCTCGATTGGCAGGTGACTATATGCTCATCTGGTCAGATGATCCCGGAGGATTTCAGCGCCGCCCTGATTTCATCATCGGCTTCCTTGGACAGGTCCAGCAACGGTGAGCGGACGGTTGCATTCTTGAGAATGCCACGGGCGACCAGCGCCAGCTTCAGCGCCACGGTGCCTTCCATATGCGAGCCGCGGTGATAGATGGTCTTGGTCACCGGCAACAGCCTGTCGTGGATTTCACGCGCCTTGACGTAGTCCTTCGCCTTGCCCGCCGTGATGAACTGCACGAGCAACTCGGGCGCCACGTTGCCGTAGCCGACCAGTGCGCCGTCCACGTCAAACATCGTGTGCAGCAAATACTCATCATGGCAGGTAAGAATCTGCAGTTCCGGAAATTCATTGCGCAAAACAGGGATTTCGGTGTCCCAGCGCTTCATGTTGCGCACGCCATTCTTGGTGGCAACCACGCCCGGCTGTGCGGCGATTTCAAGCTGCGTCTTGAGGTTATAGGTGGCCTTGGTCACATCCGGGTACTGGAACAGAATGCATTGCAGGCCGGACGCCTCGTGAATCGCCTTATAGCGATCCTGCGGGGCGCCATCCTGATAACCAAAGCGCAGCCAGCCGTGAGAGGGATAGACCAGCGCCCCGGTAGCGCCAGCCTTGGCCGCGCGCTTCGCCTCCTGGGCGGCGACTTCCGTGCCCTCGCAGGTGATACCGGCAATGATGGGAACTTCGCCATTCACGGCTTCTGTCAGTGTCTCGATAAGCTTTACCTGCTCGTCCTGGGTGAGGAACGTGCCTTCGCCGGCATGGCCAAGACAGACGAGGCTCTTCACCCCTTCAACAGAAACAAGCCATTTCGCGAGTTCGGCATTGGCTTTCCAGTCGACAGCGCCATCGGTGTTGAAGGCAGTGACCGGGGCAGGGCTGAGGCCGCGCAGGTCCATGACGGGCTTGCCGCCAACGAGCTTCACGGATTTCGGATCATAATGGTTCATGACGGTCTCCTTATTGGTGGACTTGGCGTTCGCCGTTGTATAGGATCGTTTGCGGGAACGTTCCCATATAATTGCGGAACAGGGCTGGAGTCAAGCGCCGCGTTACGGCATTTAGGACGCGGCGGCAGCTCTGAGCCGCGTCAGCTTTAGGCGAAAGAGAAAAGGCAAAATGACGGAGGCAACCCCAAAGTTCCCCCATGGCCGCGTGACGCTGCATGGCGTCGCCGCCGCGGCCGGTGTTTCCAAATCCACCGTGTCCCGCATTCTGGACGAACGTTTGCCGCAGTCGGATAGCGACACCGCCCGGCGCGTACGCCAGGTTGCCGCCGAACTTGGCTATGTGCGCGATATCTCCGCCGCCAATCTGCGGCGTGGCCATACGGGAACGGTGGGGGTGATTGTTCCACGCCTCACCGATATGGCCATGGCTATATTGTATGAGGCCCTGTCGAAAGCCTGCCAGAGGAGCGGCCAATTCGCCATTGTGGCCACCACCGACGAAACGCCGGCCGGTGTACGGGCAGCGGCGGACACGCTGCTGAGCCGCGGTGTGGACGGCCTTGTATTGGCCACCGCTCGCAACGACGATGACTTTCCCGCCGAGCTTACGAAACGCGGCGTCGCCTATGTGCTGGCGCTGCGTACGGATGGGCAAAGCCTGTCCGCCGTGGGTGATGATGTGCTGGGCGGCTATCTCGCCACGCGCCACCTGCTCGACCTCGGCCATCGGCGCATCGGGTTGATCTCCGGCCCGCATTACGCCTCCAGCGTGAGGGGACGGGCCACCGGTTACTTGCAGGCCCTGCGCGAGGCGGCCATCGAGCCAAGCGCGGCCTGGACGGTGGAAGCCGGTTTCGGCATCGAGTCCGGTGTAGAGGCGACCCTGCGTTTGATGGATCGTGCCACGCGCCCTAGTGCGATATTTGCCGTTGAAGATAATATCGCTGTCGGTGCGCTCTCCGCTCTGGCTCAGCTGGGGCTGTCGGTACCTGGCGATATCTCGCTGGTCGGTTACAACGACATCCCCCTTGTCGGCCATCTGCCAACCCCCCTGACCAGTCTGCGCGTGCCGTTCGAGCAGATTGCCCTGGCAGCACTGGATTTGCTCTTGCGGGGCCCAGAATCGGAACAGGACCGGGTAAGGTTGTTTGCGCCCACCCTCATCCCTCGCAAATCGACCGCGCCTTTCGGCGCGGTCCTGGGGATTTAAGCGCTGCGCGCTTATTGCCATGTCGGCATGCCAAGCAGCATGCCCGGATTAATTGTCAACCTTACGCCAAAGGCCAGAATGTCACGGCTAGCATGTTTAGCTGAAGGCTCAAGAATATTATCGGGATTCAACACCACCTGAACGTTCGGGTTCAGCCGGATGCCGCGGTAGAGGTTGAAACCGTAATTGAGCTCAAAAATCTCCTCATGATTGGCAACACCACCGCTGCCGTGCGCCGCCGCCCGCGCGGCACGCAGATAATCGACCTCCTGTGACCCCAAGGTCAGATATGTGCCGGCAAGGCCGAGCGTGTCGGTCGGCCGGCTGGCGAAGGGACCGGTGACCAGCACGCCAAATAAAGTCTGGCTGGTAAAGGTCAGATAATCCCGGTTCGCTATAAGCGTCCCGCCAAAAAATGTAACATTTCGGGTTCCGGACAGATTAAGATGCGCGACATCCACATCCCCCATCACATAAAACGCGCTTTGCCCCCCCTCATGCGTTAGCGCCTTGCCTTTGGATTTAACCAAAGAGAGCCCATGGATGTTGAGATAAGGGTCAGACACCGGCGCACCATTATTGTAACCGCCGGCTCTAAGATGAAACGCGTAAGGATCAGTCCAGGATGGCGACTGAATGCCTATCTCGGCCGCAGTCTCAATGCCGGTGGCATGGTTGGAGGACCATTCAAATCCGTCCGTCGGAATTAGCGCCGGGTCCGACTGGAAGGCACCAGCCTGCACATAGAACCAAGGCGAAGGAGAGAGCTTAACCCGTCCACCCCAAGTGCCGTATGGATAGAAGGACAAACCTTTGTCTGTGATCGGCACGACGGCCGGATTGAAACAGAACGCATTATTCTCGAAATTACAATAGATTTTAGAAGTATTGAAATAGCTGAGCGCGGAAACTCGCCCGCCCGAAACATCCAGCTTGTCATTGAATAGTTTCTGCTCGAAGGTCAGCTCTGCCAAACGCGCATTATGGTATGTTTTATACTTGGACTGAAAACTGACCTGATTCTCTGTGTAGCCTGCGGCAAGCGACTCGCCGACCGATTTGTTGAAGGTGACGTGCACCGATCCACCATCCCACCCCATGAGCTGACCAAGATCCAGATCACCGCCGAATGCAACGGCGAAGCTATTGGCCGCGCCTTGCTTCTGCCCGCCGGTTACGTTTGCCGCTGCTTCATCCACGCCGGTTGCCCGCAGATAAATACCATGTTCGGCAAGCAGCTTTCCTTCTGGCGCCAAGGGACCTTTGGCTGTTGGCAGTTTCACGTGCGGTGTGGCGAGGGCATTCGGCGTTGAAACAATCTGCATCGCGGGTTGAGCTACGGCAAAGCTAGCCGGTGCCCAGGCCAGTATGGCCGTGAGCTTCAACAAATTAGACGATTTCATTTTTAGTCTCTCCCTATGGACCTGATTTTGTGGCCCGGTTTGTTAAAAGGTTTGTCTCTACGGAGAAATGTCCTCTAACCGCTTGCCGCTGGTTTCCGGTGCCCAGCGCAGACAGATTGCTCCGGTGACCGAGGCGATGATGGCGAATGCCAGAAAAACCGGGGCAATGGAACCGCGTGTGGCGACAGCACCAATGATCCACGGCCCCACCATTGACCCAAGCCGCAGCCAGGCACTACCAAAACCGGCGCCAATGGCGCGCAGGCGGGTCGGATAAAGTTCGGCCGAGTAAAGATAGAGCGAATAAGTGACGGTTTGCAGCGTGGCGTAGCAGATCGTGGCGAAGATAAACACGGTCTGCACCGTGGTAGCCCCTGTTCCCCACAGGCAGAACAGCGCCGCTGCGCCAACGATCAACGCCGTGCCATACCAGCGGCGGCGGCCGACTTTGTCGATGGCCAACGCGCAAACGAAGGCGGCGCAAACGGCAACGCCCGTCATAGCAAATCCAAGCCCTATAGCATGCCCAACCGTGACACCAAAAACCATGTGATAGAGAGTAGGCAACCAAGTCACGAGACCGTTATTGATGGCGTACACGCCGAACCATAGTACCCAGAGCAGTAATGTACGCGGTGCATAAAGCGGGCTGAACAACTCGCGCCAACTACCACTGCGCGTTCCTGCCGGGGCAGGCTTGTGAGGCACAGGCACATCCAAAGCCCCGCCACGTTTCATGACGCTTTGTTCTAGCTTCTCGATGACCGCCTCGGCCCGCTTGGTTTTTCCATGCTCCAGAAGCCAACGAGGGCTTTCGGGCAAACTGAAACTAAGCGGAGCTACCAGCAGGACAGGAACGACACCGACAATGAACATCGCCTTCCAGCCGAAAGTTGGAACCAGCGCATATCCAATGAGGCCGGAAAAAACGAGGCCAACCAGAAACAACAATTCATAGAGCAGGAAAAAGCGTCCGCGTCCCCGCGCGCCGATGAACTCGTTCACATAGGCGCTGGCCACCGGCACCTCCCCGCCCGTACCGATGCCTTGCAGAAAACGGAACCAAATCAGCGATTGTGCGTTCCAAGCGAAGATGCAAGCGCAGCTCATCACCGCGAAAATTGCGATCGTGACAATGAGCACGGGCAGGCGGCCGACGCGCTCAGCCAGCCACCCGAACAGCAGCGCACCAATGAGCTGGCCAAAATAGCCGGAAGAGATGATCAGCGCGGTGGTGCTCTTCTCCAAATGCCAACTATGGGCCAAGATTGGCAGCGCATAAGCAATTGCAAGTGTTGTATAGCCATCAAAAAATGTGGCCATACCGACGATGCCGCGCGCCCAGAGCAGAGGCCTGGATACCGGTAACCGCTCCAGCCGGGCCAACAGCATCGCGGCACTGGCCGAACCTGCTTCGTGAATCGCCGCTTCGCGCATTCTCATCATTGGACAAAACTCCTCCCGCCACGGCCTAATAGGATCGTGGTGTTGCCGTATCTTGTTAAATATTTCAGGCGTCTGGCTAGATTTTCCTACCCATCAAGTATGGATGAAGAGTAACAGGCGCCTCCCTTCTTGCCGCGCGTTCATTTATCCGTCGCGTCTCAAGGCGAAGATCCGATACTGCCGTCCGCCTCTAGCGAGCGGGCAATTTCATGTGCGGCTTGTTTGGCAGCGCCAAGCGCTGTCTCCAGCACCTCGAGCGGATGGCGTGTCATCGGTGCGGCAATGCTTATGGCCCCAATCGGCAAACCATCATTGTCCAGAACCGGTATGGCAAGCAGGCTAAGGCCCTCGGTCAACGTCGACGGGCCGAGCAGATACCCCCGCTCCCGAACGATGGCCAATATGGGCGCGACATCTTCAACAGTTCTCTGGTCACGAAATGAGTGCCGCACAGTACGGCTTGCGGTAGCGTATACCGCAAACTCCGTTTCTGGTAAGAAAGCCAAAATGCACTGCCCGATCACGCTGATGTGCGCGGGAATGGTCGTGCCAATTCTGATATCAACGCCAAGCCGTACCAAACCGGCACGCACGCGCTCGATATAGAGCACATCAGTACCTTCCAACACCGCGAGGCTCACTGCCTCACCAACATTCGCCACCAGCCTGCGCAGAACCGGACGGGCGATGGCGCGTATGTCCCGACGGCCGATTGCATGAAAGCCCAGATCCAGAATCTTCAGCGTCAGCGAAAACCGGCGCGTGCGCGCGTCGCGCCGGATATAGCCCAGTGCTACCAAGGTGTTCAGCAAACGGAAAGTGGTTCCAGCGTCCAGCCCGGTAAGCTCTGCTATTTCGCTGAGCGTCAGGTCCTCATATTCGTCTGTAAACGCCTCAAGCACGCGGAAGCCCTTTGCCAGAGACTGCACAACGCTCTTCGCGGCTTGAGCCTGCTCCGCGATATCACCCTCACCTGCTTGCCGCCTGGACACCTTGGGACCTTCCTCTTCGCCAATTTTCGGATAGCGAAAAATTTTTTTGTAAATCGATCAGGTTTAAAATTAGTGCCCAGAGGAAGTCAAGAAAATTTTGTAACCTCGGAAACAGGCTCTGCAAAGGTACTTGCCTACCGCATATCTACCGAGGGACAAAATTGGAGCTTGGTCACGTCACTTACATAGCTATCAGCCGTGTGATCTGCTGCCCCACTTATCCGCATGCGCTAGCATTCCTTGGTCTGTTGTAGCCGCATAAGATATTACCACACAGGACCTGCGAGATTAGAGATCAGGATTGAGCGTGGGGATAAGATTGG
>NZ_JH976209.1:515719-522749 GCF_000306035.1 Acidocella sp. MX-AZ02 | reverse complement strand
AGCGCCCCGCCGCCCCCTTGCCCGTTCCGCCGCCCGTGAGGCGGACAAACAAAGACCGCCCCGGCGTATTATGAACATCCCCCACCAGCCAATAACGGCCCTCACGCCGCCCGGCGGGCAGATAATGCCGGCACACCGCTTCGGCTCGGCGCGCCAGCATCTGCGCCAGCTCGGCTACCGGCATGGAAAAATCACGCTTGGGCATCGCTTTCTCCTCCATTACCAAAGAGTTTCCACCAACCGGGGCACCAGCCCATCAAGCTGCCGAACAGCGGAGCCTATCGCTCGGCCCGGCTCACGCGCTATCTTCCGAATCGGAAGTGTGCGGGCGGCATTCCCTCGCAAATCTTCCATTCGGCCAAAGTCTATGGTATAAGTGACCATCTAATTGGTCAGGAGCGCCCCATGGGCAATGTCAGCCTCGCCGACGCCAAGGCGCATCTAAGCGAGCTGGTCGAACGCGCCGCCGCCGGAGAGGCCGTGGGAATCACCCGCCGTGGCAAGCCGGTGGCGCAGATCGTCTCCGCCAACACACCGCGCAAGCCGGTCTGTCTCGGTGCCCTGCAAGCCGTGACCGCCGCCATGCCAAAACAGGCTGAACCCGCGCGCGAGACGGTACGGCAAATGCGCGACGAGGCGCGTTATTGAGCCTCTATCTCGACACTTCGCTCCTGGTTGCCGCCCTGACGAATGAAGCCGAGACCGAGCGCATGCAGGCCTGGCTGGCAGCCCAGCAGGCCGGAGAGCTTGCCATCAGTGACTGGGTGATAACGGAATTCTCCTCGGCCTTATCGATCAAGCTGCGCACCGGCCAGTTGCAACCAACGCACCGTGCCGATGCCCTGGCCATGTTCGCGCAACTGGCGGCTGAAAGCTTTTTGCATCTGCTCATCAGCGGGCTGCAATTCCGCACCGCCGCCCGTTTCTCGGATCAATACACGCTGGGCTTACGCGCGGGCGACGCCCTGCATCTCGCCATCTGCGCGGATCACGGCGCCACGCTCTGCACACTCGACCGCCGCCTCGGCGAGGCCAGCGCAGCACTGGGTGTGAAAACGATGTTGCTGTAATCGCCCATGCAAAATGGGCCGTCCCGCTGCCGGGTCCGGCCCATCCGCATTGGTCGTGGTTCTCAGCTTTCCGTGGATTGGCCCGAGCATCGGGCTACCCGCCCGCCTGCCCGGCGATGTCGGCAAGACAATCCGACAGAAACTCCGTGGTCGAGCAGGCTTTGATGGCATTGGCGGTGATGAACAGCGCCATGCCGCCAAACCCATCGGCGCGCATTTTTGAACAAGTAAACGCCGTCGTCATGGTGATATAACGCAGCTTGGCGGAACGCCGCACGATGTCCTGAAGAATGACCTCCCACGACACGCCGCTCATATCCAGTTCAACGGAGTCCTCATCCGATGTAGCGTTTTTGAATTTCTCCTCCACGTAGCCCCACACCTGGCTGTCACTGCCACGGGCCGCGTCCGGCGCCGTTTTGAGTTCGGCGCGATCAACCCAGATCAGATCCGACGGACCTTGCCAGGAATGGAAATAGGTTCCGTCGCCATCCAACTCCGCATCGAACATATGCGAGAGCAACAACAACTCCAACTTCGTCATGTCCGCGTTCGGGATAATCTCCGGTATCATAGTCGGTGAATAATAATCCGCCATGTTGGCCTCCAGAACTGCAAAACCCGGCACGGGGCCGGGTTCTGGGTTGAAAGATATGATTGTTGAAACGCGATGCTCAGGCGGCATCGATTGCAAAAGGATCGTGCAGTCTATGCAGCGCCACGGCCCGGCCCATCCAGGGTTCGGGGTGGATCGCTTTGATCCAATCCGCGAAGCCCGGTATGAAGCCGAGATCTTCCCGGACATGCTGTTCGCCGATCAGGCGCACAGGTACGATGCGCCCTGTCGAGATCGTGATGACGGGGCCAAAAAATCTCTCCGCCATGAAGATGCCCTCGGCGTGATGGCGAAGCGCCCGATGCCGAAAGTCTGCTGTTATGAGTCTCGATTCATCGAACCAGGAATGCAGGTCCAAAAAATCTTCCGCCGTCCCGCCCCATTTTTTTGTGGAGGATAAAGCGTGATGGTAAGGATGTGCCATTGCCGCCTCCTCAAAATTCATGGGAATAATTTTCGGAAGCGGTATAGCGCTCATTATAATCGAGCGTGATGCTGTTCGCCGTCACGTCGAAGGTAAAATCGCCATGGGCGCCGTCATTGTTCTCCCAGCCGCAATGCGTCTGCGCCAGAAAATCATAGGACAGCGCCTCGATGGCTTCGCGCACCGTATGGGTCTGGCGTTCGATGTCCGGGCTATCCCAGGCTGCACAGAAAATCTCGAGCCGCTCATCCGGCAGTTCAACGATACCATCGCCGCCCTGGGCCGTGATGTCCTCGATCTGGCCGCTATCGCCATAGCCGTCGAAATTCACGATCACGGCGGTGATGCCATGCTCCACCAGAATGGCGAACAGCACCTTCTTGTTGCCCTCGAGTAGGGCGCTCGCACGCGCGCGATACGCGCGTTCTCTTTGTTGCCACGAGGCTAAAAACGCATCGGGACTGGCAAGCGGTTGCTGACCAGGTGCTGAATTGTGATTGTCCGACATGATCTGTCTCCAGAAATGCAAAATCCGGCACGGAGCCGGGTTGGAATTGAGGTTGGATGAGGGAAGAGACCCGAGGTGGCTTTTTGGCCGCCTCGGGGTTGTGGCAATCACTCAGCCGCGATGTCGTGCGGCTCGAGCTGTTCTACGTCTTCGGCGGATGGAAGATCGACCGCCTCGACCTCCTCGCCGGTCACATCCGCGCTAACAGCGGCGGCGGTACCATGCTTGGGCACCGCCGCAGAATCTGCCGGCATCGTCATGGTCTCCACGCCTTTCGTGCGCAACGCCTCGGGTAGCCAGCCGGAGTCCGCCAGCGCCTGCGCGGCGGCCTCGGCCATGGCGTCCTTCTTAAGTCCTTCCAGCCGTTGTGCCGCCTGCTCGCCCTTGGCCTCTCGCACCGCTTCCAGAATACGCGCTTTGGTCACCCGTCCGAGATAATTGTCCACATTCGGCGCCCAGCCCGCAGCGGCCAAATCAAGCGCCAGAATTTCCGCCAGCCGTCCCGCATGCGCCAGCGCACGGGGGCGGCGGTTGTAGGCATCATGCGTGGCGTTCAGCGTCAGCGCCACGCAATGCGCGAACAAGGCCTCGCGGCTGTCACTGTCGAAGCCGATCAGCGCATCCCACAGCTCGGCACAATCTTCGGGCAATTGCGCCGCCCAAGCCTCATGCCGCGTATCAACCCGTGCCGCCAAGGGCGTGTCAGCCAGGCCCGGCGCCTGGGCGACAAACATCACGCTCTTCGCCTCGATCTCCAGGCAGGATTCCGCCCCATAGCGGTAGAACAGTTTCAGGCACAGCGCGTGCAGCAGGACGAGGTAAGCAATGCCGGGCTCAAGGCCCAGCGCCCCGCGCAGCGCCAGCGTGCGATAGGCGGTCAGCTCGGTCAGCAGCCGGTCGGGCAGCGGCTTCAGCCCATCTTCCTCCTCGGGCTCGGCTTCTGGCTCCGCCCCGCCGCCAATATGGGCGGCGATGACTCTGGAATCCGCGCGGCCGGGATCGCTGCCATCGGCATCATTGTATCCGTCCTGCCCCTGTGCCCTGCCCTCACCCGCCAAGTCTGCCTCATCGGCTTCCTCAACCACCGCCGGCTCATCCTCAGGTCGAACATAGCCGCGTTCCACCCGCAGCACGCCAGTGCCGTCGATGCTGACAAATACCCCCGCCATGGCCATCTCGGCAGGATCGTACACCGGCGGGCGTTGGGTCAGCGCGTCAATCTCCACCTCGATTTCCGCGAGGCGGCCATCGGCATCATCGGAGACCTCATCCGCCTCGGCGGCTTCTTCCTCGAGTTGCTCAGCCTCGGCCCGTAACGCCTCAACCTGGGCAATCTCCTCATCGGTGAGCGGACGGCGCGCGCCCGGAATGCGCCGCAAACCATTGCTGTGGCCGTATGGAAATTCAGGTGCCATCTCGACCCATTTCCAGCCCTCGGCCCGGATCGTATCGGCATCGCGCTCGAGCTTCTCCGCCACCACGCGCGCCAGCAGCCCAGCATCCTGCAGCCAGCCGCCATCATCCTGCTGAAACAGATCGCGCATCACCGCCCCACCGGCTGCGATATAATCCTCACCGGCATATTGCGCCCGCTTGTCACTGGCGCGCACCGCCCCTTCTGTCAGCATCCGGCGGATCTGGTAGGGCTCTTTGTTGTAGGAGCGCTGCAGCGCCTCCCATACCTGCTCCTGGCGCTGATGGTCGGGGCTGACCGAGAAAGCCATCAGCTGGTCGAGGTTCATCTCATCCTCGGCATAAACCTCCAGCAGCCGGGGCGAAACGGCGGCCAGGCGCAGCCGCTGCTTCACCACCGAGACCGCGACAAAAAACACCGCCGCAATCTCCTCCTCGCTCTGCCCCTTCTCGCGCAGTGCCTGAAACGCCCGGAACTGATCCAGCGGATGCAAAGGTGCCCGCTGCACATTCTCTGCCAGGCTGTCTTCCTCGGCGATGCCGTCGGTGCGCACGACACACGGGATGGGCGCGGTCTTGGCCAACCGCTTTTGCCGCACCAGCAATTCCAGCGCCCGGTAGCGCCGCCCGCCGGCGGGGATCTCGAACATACCGGTCTCGGCACCCGCTTCATCCAGCACTGGCCGCACCGTGATGCTCTGCAGCAGCGTGCGCCGGGCGATATCCGCCGCCAGTTCCTCAATCGAGACACCTGCCTTCACCCGCCGTACATTCGATTGTGACAGCACCAGTCTATCAAACGGAATATCGCGCGAGGCGCTCAGCGTGATTTTCTGGATAGTTTTATTGGTTGTTTTACTCATGAGACAAACTCCATGACGGGCGGCCCGGAGCCACTCTCCTGACCTGCAAACCCATCACAGATTTTTCCGCCGCTCTCTCCCTCTGATTGCCGCGCCACAAAAAAAGCCGTGGACCGATAACGGCCCACGGCATAACAAACATCAACGGCAAACCAGCCCCCGGTGATCAGCCGATCAGCTTACCCGTTCCAGCAGTAGCTTGGCTTTGCCCTCCAAATCCAACCGGGAATCCTGGTGCGGGCGCGAGCGCGCCAGCGCGGTGATGCCCTGCACGAAATCAAACACGGACTCCGGCGGATGACCTTCCTCCTCCAGCACGGAGGAAATAATCTTCGCCGTCTCGCCTTTGCTGAAACCGCGCTTGCGCAAAAAACTCTCGCGCTCATCATCCTGGCGCGCCACAATCTGCTCCCGCGCCGCTTTAATGCCCGCGACAAACAGAGCAGGCGAGGAATTGGCAAAGCGCCGCAGTGCTGGTGCTGCCTCATGCGCAAAGCGCTGGGTCGCGAATTTGCTATGCCGGATGCTGATCTCCTGGAAATCCTCCGCACCCCAGATGTTCCGGTTGGCACACACCGCCCGCAAATAAAACGAGGCAATGCCCAAAGTCTTCGAGCCCACCTCGGAATTCCAGCAATAGAAGCCTCGAAAGAACAGATCCGGCTCGCCGTTCGGCAGGCGCCCGGCCTCGATCGGGTGCGTATCATCCACGAGAAACAAAAACACATCCCTGTCACTGGCGTAGAGTGTGGTGGTCTCCTTCGTCACATCCACATACGGGTTGTGCGTCATGGTCGCCCAATCCAGCACGCCGGGCACCTTCCAATTGGTATCCCCCGCGCCGTTGCCGGCAATCCGCATCACCGCCGAAACCAGCTCATGGTCCCAAATGCGCCCGTAATCCGGCCCAGTAACGGCGCGCAGCTCCACCCGCCCGTCATCACTCTCCAGGGTTTTGACCAGTTCAGCCCGGTGGTTGAGCAGGCCGTGCTGCAGATTGATCCCGGCCAGCGGGGCGGGCAGATCCCGCAGATACCCCGCCGGTACCCCCACCAGCCCGCAAAGCTGGCCAAAACTCCAATGCGTCGGCGCCACCGGCCGTTCCTGCCCTGGCACAATCAACGCCAGGCGCTCACCATCATCGCGCCGAGCTTCCACCCGGATCGCCCGGCTCTCCACGTTACGCGCCTCGGCCCGGTCAGCCCGCGCGCGCACGGCTTCATACAACTCGGGCAACGACAAAAACCGCTCATCATCAGGCCGCGAAAACCATTCCGACGACACCCGCCCCAGCCGCTCACCCCGGCTAACATCCACCTTAAAACCCGCCGCCCCAGCCCGGCCAGCATCGGACCCCACAGCCGCAACCGCGGCAGTTGCATTGATATCCATGGCACTTCTCCATGACAGGCGCCGGAAGACACTCTCCCGAACCCAAACCCATCATGAAAAACTCCAGCCAAGCTCTGACTCTCAAGCCTGCATCGGCGCCGTGGCTGTCTGCCTGCCCTCCTTCCAGAAGATTAAAATTATTTCAAGACATTCTGGTTTCGGCTAGTTTGGGCCGGAAACGGCCTGGCCGCTTTCTGCTACTTGAGCGCATAAAGCGGCCATAGATTCCGGAGCATTCGATAGTCATCCTGCTCACACTTCTGTATGCTCCGCGAGGGCCAACGCATTTTCAACATCGACGCCGAGATATCTTACGGTACTCTCGATTTTTGTGTAGTCCAGCAATATCTGGACGGCCCGCAGATTACCGGTCTTCTTGTAGATGATTGAGAACTTGGTCCGTATGGCTCGGAAAGACGAAATCGTCTAGCATTCCACCCCGTTGCATCAGCCAGGCGAGCAAGCTGGCGTGGGCGGGTTCGGGCAACTTAAATTGCACAGGACGTCCGGTTTTCTGCTGGACAACGATTGAGCGGAATTAACTCGTCCACCGCTTGCGATTTTACCGATCTTGATTTTTACCACATCACAGCCCCGCAGCTTGATGTCGATGGAAAAATCAAGCAGCGCCCGGTCGCCCCGCGCCGTTGATGATCAAGCCAGAACCGGATCGCCCGCACCTGCTGCGGCTTCAACGCGCGTTTGGCGCCGGGCCTACGGCCTGCATTCCACGGACGTTGATCT
>NZ_JH976209.1:507656-515619 GCF_000306035.1 Acidocella sp. MX-AZ02 | reverse complement strand
GTTAAAGCCAGTATTAAATTCTGAATGTCCCATCACTTCCTCCATTTGGCCACCATGGCTGAGGAGTGATTTGGGGATCGAAAGGCTACTGCGCAGCGGGACCGATTACTTCTTGAACGCTTTCCGACGATGCTTCCAGGAAGACAGGTCACTCCCCCGCTATTCATGCAAAAGGCGAACGAAACACCGCAGTTCGGCTCCAACAAGCGGTTATATTTTCCACCCAGTTGATCAACTCAAAGCGATCGGACAAGACGTCACCGCCAACCCGCCTTCGTAGTCAGTTGCAAACCTTGGCTGGAGTATCATCAGACCACATGTCGCGATGGATCTTCCATTCTCCGCCTTGTTTGATCAAGACGATGGTCTGCCTGCCACGTTCAATGATGTCGCCTTTGCCATTGTACATCTTCAGTTCGGAGATGCTGGCCGCAGCGTCGTCACCACCATAGATCTCGTAATGGTCGAACTTGGCGCGCGCCACGAGATCCGGCCGCAGGTTCTTCTCGAAATAAGCGAGGATTGCAGCCCGGCCGGAAATCGCTGTTGCGTTGGGCGGCAGGACTTTGGCGTCATCGGTATAAAGAAGAGAGATTGCCTTGAGATCACCCTTGGCAAGGTCAGCGGCAAACTGTTCGGTCACAGCCTTCACAGCAGCTTCGTCTGGCGAACGTATGGTGGCCGCAAAGGCTGAAACACATTGAAGAGCGAAGGCCATTAAGACCCCCAGGAGGTACGAGATAGGCTTTGTCTTTGTCATAGCTATTCCAATGATTAGAGTTTGTCGTGGAACTGGCTTCTGGTTTCAGAGCTGCGAGCAGCCGCCATCGACCACCAGCTCTGTCCCGAGGACGTATCGGGACTCATCGCTTGCGAGGTAGAGGACCGCGGCAGCGACCTCCTCGGCTCGGCCCATTCGCCCGAGGGGCACGGTCGAGGCGAACTGAACTTTGAAATTCTCCACCTCGGCTTCGGACAAGCCGAGCTTGCCCAGCAGCGGCGTTTCGATACCCCCGGGGGCGACCGCGTTAACGCGGATTTTACGGTCGAGCAGTTCAAAGGACCAACTGCGCGCGAGCGAGCGGACTGCGGCCTTAGCGGCGGCGACCAGCGACAGTCCATGCTTGCCTGTTTGATTGATAAACGAAGTTGTTAAGACAACTGATGCGCCTTCCCGAAGTACAGGCAACGCGGCCTGCATCGTGAACACGGCCCCTCTGACGCTTACGTCCATGATTGTTTCATACTGATGCCCGTCAATCGATTGGAGCGGCGTTGGGATGACGTAGCCGGCGTTCGCAAAGAGAATGTCGAGTCCACCAAATGCCTGCTGCGCTTGAGCAGTGACCGCTTGCATGGCCTCAATAGATCGAACATCAGCCGCAACGATGAGGACCCCGTCGCCAAGTTCTGCTCTGACATCATCGAAACGAGATTCGTTGCGGCCGGTAACGATAACGCGGGCGCCCTCCTTTAAGAAGAGCTTTGCGGTGGCAAGGCCGATGCCACTCGTGCCGCCAGTGATAAGTGCTGTTTTTCCTGAAAGTCGCATACCGAACTCCTCATACACAATGTGCAATAGATGGCTGCAGGCGCGCCCATCATTCGGCTCTAATTTAGTGATTTATAGCTTGTCTCAAAGGACGTATTTCCCTTAAAACAGGACATTATCTGCACCCAGCCTCTGATGGCGTAAAATAAGGGAAATATGTCCTTTAGGAAATATGGGCGAGACGCTAAGCATCCAGGTGCCCAGCAACCAGCCCGCTTCGCGGGACAGGATAGGAGACCCGATATGTCTAGAGTTTTTGATGAATCAACCAAGGAAAAACTGAGTGAGGAAGGCCGTTCGCGGCGGCAGGCGATACTTATGGGCGGTGTGGCGCTCGCCGCAGCCAGCCTTATTCCGGGAGGAGCGCACGCATCCGCGAGCGGTGAAGCTGGAAAGCCTATCGACTTTCTGTTCGCGATATACCCCAACGGAACACTTCTGGATTTTGCCGGGCCCCATGAAATTCTCACGCTCCTGCCTAACGTGAAGGTGCGGTTCGCAAGCCCGGCTGGTGGTCTTGTCACGCTGGAGAACGGTGTCGTCTTTGGACCGACTGAGAAGCTCGCTGATGTAGACAAAGTGGATGTGATTTGCGTTCCTGGCGGTCTCAATCTCTCAGCGATGATGAAACCAGAGATACTTGCGCACGTCAGCCGGCTGTCTGAGACCGCGCAATACGTCACGTCGGTCTGCACGGGGTCAATTATCCTGGCCGCCTCGGGCGTGCTGAAAGGGAAGCGCAGCGCGTGCCATTGGGCGTTCCTGAACGATCTCAAGAAATACGGAGCAATCCCTGATCCTGCACGCATCGTAACGGACGGCCGCTTCATGAGCGGCGGTGGTGTCACCGCCGGCATCGATTTCGGTTTAACGATAGCGGCTGCACTCCGGGGCGCCGAGGCTGCACAAGAGGCGCAACTGCTCGTCCAGTATGACCCGCAACCTCCATTCCATGCCGGGAACCCGTCTGATGCGCCACCGAAAGTTCGCGACGCGGTCTACAAAATGCTGCCCGGCTCGGAGTACGGCCTGATGCAACCGATTCTTTAGAACGGGGCGGGCACACGGCCCAGAATATTCGGGTCGCGTATCCCCCTCGGGGCCGCCGAGGGGGATACGCCATCAGCTAAACGGCATTCTCTTGACGCTTGGCGCGCCGAATTGCTTGTGGCGGATGGCCGTGCAACTTGACGAACGCCCGGCGCATCCGTTCCGGATCGGTGAAGCCTACGGCTTTCGCGATCTGCTCGATCGGCTCGGCCCCGCTTCGTAACCTGATGCTTGCCGCCTCGACACGTAAACGTTCCACTGCCTTGGCCGGCGTCTCGCCGGTCTCGCGCCGGAAAGCCCGCCCAAATTGACGGACACTCAGTCTAGCTGCTTCCGCCAACCTCTCGATCGGCAGCGGCTCTACCAGATGAACGCACGCGAACGCGAGCGCCATGCGGATACGGTCCGAGTCAGGTTCCATCTGCGACATGGCTGAAAACTGCGACTGGCCGCCGGAGCGGCGATAGGGCACGACAAGCTCACGCGCAACCTCGCGCGCAATTTCGGTTCCGAAGTCGATTTCGATCAGCGCCAGCGCTAAGTCGATGCCCGCCGAGATCCCTGCCGAAGTCCAGATGTTGTTGTCGGAGATGAAGATGCGGTCCGCCTCGACTCTGACCAGAGGATATCGCTGCTGGAGTTCTGGTGCGAGACGCCAGTGGGTGGTTGCGCGGCGGCCATCTAGAAGCCCGGCCTCGGCAAGCAAGAACGCGCCTGTGCAAACACTCGCCACGCGGGCAGCTCGCGCAGCGAGGTCCTTTGCCGCCGCGATGACACCAGGTTCTTGAAAAGGTCCGATGCCGCCGCCGACGAAGATTACCGTATCGAACGTCATGCTACGAAAAGGCTGTGTCTGAATGGGAACGCCTGCGCTTCCAACGACAGTGCCTCCAAACTCGGAAATCACCGCCAAGCGATAGGGGTTGCCTTCAACGAAGCCGTTCGCCTTTTCAAATGCAGCCAACGGCCCCGCGAGATCGAGAGTCTGGTGGTTAGGGCAAACGAAAAGGCCGATTTGGTGCATTGTCTTAATCTAAGGGAAATTTGCTTTATTGGCCACCGCTTTCTTTGTGACTTTGGTGTAAACCGGGAAAAATGCGCGCTCCTCGGCGTCAAGCAGACGCCGATCAGGACATAGTGCTGCGACTACAAGGCGTGCGGCGCAACTTCCTCACAAGGTTAGCCAAACCAATCAGCGTAAGGCGCAGCACATCATGAAGAAGCGGGACGACTTGGACGAATGCGGCCGCACCACCGGCGGCATTCGTCAAAATCCTTAGAATCGGCTTAAACCTTATATCCACGCAGGCCGTCGGCACGCGATATCCGCCCGACGTAGCCCAACTCCCGGCGCGCGGCGGTATCATCGATGCTGAATCCCCGACCGATCATGCGCATCATTGAACGAGAGATCGGCGGATCGTCCTCTCGCCGCATGAGCCTCCAAACCGCATCCATGACCCGGCCAATGGCAGATGCGAGCCAATAGGGCATGGAGCGCAGTTCATCGATCGACAAGCCCTGCACGTCCGCTAGCGACGCGATGAATGCGCGGAATGTCTGTTGTTCCCGATCAGCGATGAAGAAGGCCCGCCCGCCCATTTCGGATTGGAGTGCGATTTCGATGGCTTCAATCACATTGTCCACGTAGCAGGTCGAAAAAGCGTATTCGCCCCGGTCGATGAAGGCGAACTGCCCAGATTTTATCGCCCTGGGAAGTTCGCGGCTGAATGGATCACCGGGGCCCCATATCGCCGAAGGGCGAAGCGCGATCGTGCAAAAATCGGGTCTGTTGGCGGCCAGAACAAGCGCCTCGGCCTGCGCCTTGCTGGCGAGATAGGCGGAAAAATGGTTCGGGAATGTCGGCGCGCTTTCATCGGTGCCATTCGTAGGGCGCCCAGCTTCATCCATAATGATTCCGGCGGCGCTGATGAAGATGAAGCGTGTTGCACCTGCCCTCTCAGCAGCCGCAAGCAACGCGGCTGTGCCGTCCACATTGGTCCGAAAATAGGGTTCACGGGGGCCGGAAAACCGAAACAGGGCGGCCGCGTGCACGACGGCGTCAACCACCGGCAACGAGAGAGGCGTCGTGCTTTCCAGATCGGCGTCCACTGGCACCGCGCCCGATGCACGCAGCGCGTCGTGCGATACGACTGAGCGCGTCATGGCGAATACCTCATGGCCGGCCTGCGCGAGCTTAGCAATCAGGCGGCTGCCGAGAAACCCCGTGCCGCCGGTGACAAGAATCTTCATCAAGGCTCACCTTCCGTTCGAACGTTGAGGATGGATCTCATGGCCCTGCTGCGGATTTTACATAGGACCTAATGCTCGCTCCGCGTACTTGCGGGCGCTAGCAAAGCGTCGTTCAGTAATTTCCCGCGCTCGCGCACTGACGGTAATCAAGACATCAGCAGATGCCTTCGTAGGAGAGCCTGAGTCAAACGGTGGTTGGGGGTCGTAGGCCATGTAGAGCTGGAGTTCTTTTGCAACCTGATCTCCGCGAAGAAGTGCGGCCAAGATAAGAGAGCCGTCAATGCCTGAAGTAACGCCTCCGGCGCTCACGTAATTGCCGTCGATCACGACGCGATCAGCGCTTGGAATAGCGCCATACAACGGCAGCACTTCCATCGCTGTCCAATGTGTCGTTGCTTTTTTGCCATGCAACAAGCCGGCAGCACCGCAGATGAGAGCCCCGGTACACACCGAGTAAACATATAGGGCATGACTAGATTGCTTGCGGATAAATGTAAGAACTTCCTCATCTGCGGCGGCTTCTTCCTGGCCATACCCCCCGGGAATGAGCAGCACATCGAGTTGTGGTGCATCTTCGAAGGAGGTGTCGGGCACCAGCTGCATTCCCTGCATATCCCGAACAATATTTTTGTCCTTCCACAATGTGTAGAACGTCGAGTTTGGAATGCGCGACAGTGCTTCAAATGGGCCCGTGAAGTCACATTGGTCCAAATTTGGAAAGATCAGACCGCCAATTTTTAAGTGCCTATTCGCAGTAATCGCCTGCATATCCTTTTCCTCGTTGCAAAGACATCAACAATTGAGGCACGACAATACAACGGATACCGTCTCGCGTGATTTATGATCGATAGCGTCTTCCTTCACCGAAATGGAAAACGATGACGTTCATATGGATCCGGCGCGTAATACCTCAAAGGACATATAACCCTTATAAAGCGCCACTTCGATTTACAGAGTGCTCGAACCGGCGGCGCCTCCGACAAGAACTACCAGCTTGCTCGCCCCGCAAAAATGGCCAGTTTTGAGAACGGCTCGGCGCCGAATTCCACTGTTTCACTCGACATTTCTTTTTCGGGAGGAGAGCGGCGACATCGAGTGAGGTACGCATGATCCGCTCAGGGGCCGGGTGCCGCCGGCGACTCCATCAGCGCTATGACTTTATCGAACGGTGAGATAACGGCCCGGACCGTTCGTGCCGCTACCTCGGTGTAGAGCGCGGTGTTCTCGAGCTTGGTGTGGCCAAGCAGCACCTGGATGACGCGGATGTCGACGCCATCTTCGAGCAGGTGGGTGGCAAAACTGTACCGCAGCGTGTGTGGGCTGACATGTTTGCTGATCTGTGCGGCCTTTGCGGCAGTAGAAATAGCGGCGGCAAAGTGTACCACTGAACCGGCTGATTTGCGGCTGCTATGGCGGCGCAAAAGTGTACCGGTCCTGCTAGGCCGATTGATGCCCTTACTGGCATTGATTGGCTGGAAGGATGTTTAGAGTGGAACTTTATGGTGCCGTCCGGCGTGCTGTGATGGTTGATGGCCTGAACCACCGCGAGGTTGCGCGGCAGTTTGGGGTTCAGCGGAACACGATTTCCGAGATGCTGCAGTATTCGGCACCACCGGGCTACCGTCGGCGGGAATGGCCGGTTTCGCCGAAGCTTGGGCCGCATATTGCCTGGATTGATGCGGTGCTCGAGGTTGACTGCGGCGTTCACGCCAAACAGCAGCATACGGCGCAACGGCTTCGTAACCAACCCGCATAATGGCGATGCCTGGTATAGTGCGAGCCGTGCTGCGCAAATTGAGCCCACCTCTGACACGCTGGCGCTGCTCAGTGAGACCATGCGCCTGCTGCGCGTCTGCTGGCGACCCGGCCACCGTTATTTCAAGGCAGGCGTAATGCTGGCCAACCTCACCCCGGCCCGCCAGCAAGTGCAAATGTTCGCCACGCGCGATGCTGCCAAATCCGCCCGCGCCATGGCGGCCATTGATGCTGTAAACGCCCGCTTCGGCCGTGGCATGTTACGCACTGCCGCAACCGGCACAACGATGACTTGGGCCAGCCGCCAGGCCCGCCATTCCCCGCGCTACACGACCCGCGCTGAGGAGATGCTGGTGGCAAAGGCGTTTTGAGAACATCGATGAACAGCTGACCATATTTAAGCGGGGCCAAGCCCCAGATTGCGCACCCGCAAGGGGTGCGCTTTTTGGGCGATCCGCCAAGCGGATCGCTTTTCAGCCAAGCCTGCGCCCGGCTTTCAAAAAGCGGAGTCATATGCAGCATTTTTTGCGACGGTTCGACCGCCTCTAATCGGCATCCTCACCGAGCACCTTGGCTCTACCCACACCGCTATCACGCGCACTATTTCCGACAGTGGCTTTCGGCCTTCCCTTCGCGGTCTTCTTGCGCACGACGTTGATCGCAGCGGCATCGAGCGTGTTCTTCAGGTGGATGGCATAATGCTTCTCGATCATCTCGACGCTGGTGCGGCAATTTTTCGCCACCTGATAAATATCGGCACCCTCCATCAGCCGCATGCAGATATAGGTATGGCGCAAACTATACGCGGTCCGGGCCTTACCATCGCGGTCAATCTTCAGCCCCGCGCGCTCCAGCAGATTATTGAACAGCTTGATGTGATTACCCGGGAACACGAGGTCCGTCGGCTTCGGGTATTCCAGTTCCGGCACCACGGGTGCTGCGCTACCGGCTTTGCGCCGCAACTGCCGCTCGCGGCGTGACTCACCCTGCACGGGCTTGGCCCGCGCCAGCAGCCGCTCATACACCCGCACGGCGCCCGGCATGCTTTTGCAATGCCCCACACCACGCTTACCGCGCACCTCAATTTCCAGAATATCCGTCTTACCCGCTTCATCATTCGCAATCGTCACATCCCGGTGCTGCAGATTAAACGCTTCATCCGGCCGCAGCCCGGTATTGGCCATGAACAGCACAAAATCGTAGACCTGTTCGGCATTCCATCTGTAATGCGCCCGCTCTGGCGCTTTCGCATTGGCCCGCGCCGCTTCGTACAGCTGCTTGTATTCCTCAGGGCTGAACCAAGGCCGATGCGTGATTTTACCCTGGGTACGATAGGGCGGGGTCAGGTCCGGC
>NZ_JH976209.1:456187-506187 GCF_000306035.1 Acidocella sp. MX-AZ02 | reverse complement strand
ACCGGGCAGGCGTCAGACCGTATACGTCGTCTCTCGACTTCGCACAGCCCTGTGTTTTTACTAAACAGTCGCTACCCCCTCTTTTGTGCCACCCAATCATGGTTGCCCACAATTGGGTCTCGCTTATCCCGAAGTTACGCGAGTAATTTGCCTAGTTCCTTCAGCATAGTTCTCTCAAGCGCCTTGGTATACTCTACCAGTCCACCTGTGTCGGTTTAGGGTACGGTCTATATGCTAGAGCTATTTCCTGGAATGCTTAAAAAGCCAGATCAATCCAATAAGACCTGACAACATCTCGCATTCGTCACTTCTAGCAGGCACAGGAATATTCACCTGTTTCCCATCGACTACGGCTTTCGCCCTCGCCTTAGGAGCCGGCTCACCCTGCGCGGATTAACCTTGCGCAGGAACCCTTGGACTTACGGCGACAGTGTTTCTCACACTGTTTGTCGCTACTCATGTCAGCATTCGCACTTCTGATACCTCCAGGACCGGTCACCCGTATCCCTTCGCAGGCCTACAGAACGCTCCGCTACCGCGTGATAAATCACGCCCACAGCTTCGGTATATGGCTTGAGCCCCGTTACATTTTCGGCGCAGGATTTCTATTAGACCAGTGAGCTATTACGCTTTCTTTAAAGGATGGCTGCTTCTAAGCCAACCTCCTGGTTGTTTTGGAATTCCCACATCCTTTCCCACTTAGCCATAATTTGGGGACCTTAGCTGGTGGTCTGGGCTGTTTCCCTCTCGACGATGGACCTTAGCACCCACCGTCTGTCTGCCGTACAAGTCTCCTGGGTATTCGGAGTTTGGTTAGGTTTGGTAAGTCTTTGGGACCCCCTAGCCCATCCAGTGCTCTACCCCCCAGGGCATACATACGACGATCTACCTCAATAGATTTCGCGGAGAACCAGCTATCTCCAAGTTTGATTGGCCTTTCACCCCTAGCCACAGCTCATCCCCGACTTTTTCAACAGGCGTGGGTTCGGCCCTCCAGTGGGTGTTACCCCACCTTCAGCCTGGCCATGGCTAGATCACTTGGTTTCGGGTCTTCTGCCCGCGACTGAATGCCCTATTCAGACTCGCTTTCGCTGCGCCTACGTCTAACGACTTAAGCTTGCCGCGAACAGAAACTCGCTGACCCATTATACAAAAGGTACGCCGTCACACCAAAAGGTGCTCCGACTGCTTGTAGGCATCCGGTTTCAGGTCTATTTCACTCCCCTTGTCGGGGTGCTTTTCACCTTTCCCTCACGGTACTTGTTCACTATCGGTCACCAGGGAGTATTTAGGCTTGGAGGATGGTCCCCCCATGTTCAGACAGGGTTTCACGTGCCCCGCCTTACTCAAGTCCTCAAATGTTGTCTTCGCATACGGGGCTATCACCCATATTGCCGGACTTTCCAGACCGTTCTGCTAACGTCATTTGAGGCACTGGCCTGCTCCGCGTTCGCTCGCCACTACTAGCGGAATCTCAATTGATGTCTTTTCCTCCAGGTACTGAGATGTTTCAGTTCCCCGGGTTTGCCTCTCTACCCTATGTATTCAGATAGAGATCTCCTTGCGGAGGGGTTTCCCCATTCGGATATCTTTGGATCAAAACCTGCTCGCGGTTCCCCAAAGCTTTACGCAGCGTGCCACGTCCTTCATCGCCTCCTGGTGCCAAGGCATCCACCGAATGCCCTTTTGTCGTTCAATTCGTTCTCACCACACGTCATCGCATTGAACACACAATAACGCGCTACCCACCATAAACAGGAACCATCCATCGGCGTTCCGGCTCACCCTCCGCTCTTTCAGCTCCACCGCTAGGTACGGCAAAAACCAAAATCGCTTCATCGAGCAAACCCAACGTCCAACAGCGTTTGACTGTTAGGCAGATGAGATCACACATGCACTGAACACTCGAACCATCTTGTGTCTCGCTTCCGGCTTTCACCGTCCACGGGTCAGACAACCCAACACAAGAAGCCCGGACCGATCCTCAAGGCCAAAGCCCCAAAAACCAATGCGCGCATCCAGATGCACCAAAACCTATTCACCATGACAAAGAACAAATTCGTTCCCGACATTGCAGCTGGGAACAAACATCCAAGCCTCTTCGCCTTGACCTTTTCAGGAACAAGGTAAATCAGCTCGAAACTCGTGCTTACCTGTAACAGACATCCGCGCAAGGCCACTCAAGGCCCTACACCCAAAACCAACCAAAATCTGGTGGAGATGGACGGAATCGAACCGACGACCCCCTGCTTGCAAAGCAGGTGCTCTACCAATTGAGCTACATCCCCAGCAAGTTAAACTGGCCTGGCCGATTCAGACTTCGCAGCAAGCTGCTTCGTCATCGGCAGGCATGGCATCCTCACGAACACCACCACCAATCATGGTGGGCCAGGGAGGACTTGAACCTCCGACCCCACGCTTATCAAGCGTGTGCTCTAACCAACTGAGCTACTAGCCCGAGATCTAAAGTCCGCATCGGTTGATATCGACCCAAAGGCCGACATCGCCGCTGTTACAGGAAAGGGATACGTTGATGGCGCTTCATGACAACATCCGGACAGGATGTGTTGCCTAGATCATCCGATCCAGGTCTTTTTTTCAGGAAAATCCCAAATCAGTCAGCCAAAGCCAACCAATGCTCAGGATCATATCCTTGAAAGGAGGTGATCCAGCCGCAGGTTCCCCTACGGCTACCTTGTTACGACTTCACCCCAGTCTCTGACCCGACCGTGGTAGGCTACCTCCTTGCGGTTAGCGCACCTACTTAAGGTCAAACCAAATCCCATGGTGTGACGGGCGGTGTGTACAAGGCCCGGGAACGTATTCACCGTGGCATGCTGATCCACGATTACTAGCGATTCCACCTTCATGTACTCGAGTTGCAGAGTACAATCTGAACTGAGATGGCTTTTAGAGATCAGCACGGTATCACTACCTAGCTTCCCACTGTCACCACCATTGTAGCACGTGTGTAGCCCAGGACATAAGGGCCATGAGGACTTGACGTCATCCCCACCTTCCTCCGGCTTGTCACCGGCAGTTCCTCTAGAGTGCCCAACTAAATGATGGCAACTAAAGGCAAGGGTTGCGCTCGTTGCGGGACTTAACCCAACATCTCACGACACGAGCTGACGACAGCCATGCAGCACCTGTGCGGAAGGTCCCTTGCGGGAAAAGTACATCTCTGTACCGGTCCTCCCCATGTCAAATCCTGGTAAGGTTCTGCGCGTTGCTTCGAATTAAACCACATGCTCCACCGCTTGTGCGGGCCCCCGTCAATTCCTTTGAGTTTCAACCTTGCGGCCGTACTCCCCAGGCGGTGTGCTTATCGCGTTAGCTACGACACTGAGAAACTAAGTTCCCCAACATCCAGCACACATCGTTTACAGCGTGGACTACCAGGGTATCTAATCCTGTTTGCTCCCCACGCTTTCGCGCCTCAGCGTCAGTTAAGGACCAGGTTGCCGCCTTCGCCACCGGTGTTCTTTCCAATATCTACGAATTTCACCTCTACACTGGAAATTCCACAACCCTCTTCCTCACTCTAGCTTGCACGTATCAAAAGCAGTCCCCAGGTTGAGCCCAGGAATTTCACTTCTGACTGTACATGCCGCCTACGCGCCCTTTACGCCCAGTCATTCCGAGCAACGCTAGCCCCCTTCGTATTACCGCGGCTGCTGGCACGAAGTTAGCCGGGGCTTATTCTGCAGGTACCGTCATCATCGTCCCTGCCAAAAGTGCTTTACAATCCGAAGACCTTCTTCACACACGCGGCATTGCTGGATCAGGCTTGCGCCCATTGTCCAATATTCCCCACTGCTGCCTCCCGTAGGAGTTTGGGCCGTGTCTCAGTCCCAATGTGGCTGATCATCCTCTCAGACCAGCTACTGATCGTCGCCTTGGTAGGCCTTTACCCCACCAACAAGCTAATCAGACGCAGGCTCCTCCCAAGGCGACTTGCGCCTTTGACCCTCAGGTATCATGCGGTATTAGCAGCAGTTTCCCGCTGTTGTCCCCCACCCTGGGATAGATTCCTACGTGTTACTCACCCGTCCGCCGCTGCCATTGCTGACCGCGCGACTTGCATGTGTTAAGCATGCCGCCAGCGTTCGCTCTGAGCCAGGATCAAACTCTCAAGTTCATCCTACCCAGCGCCTAACCGGCACTAAATATAAATGAAAAAAGCCCTGCTCAAACATGTCGTCTCTCAGTCAAAGACCAAGAATATTCGAAGCGTTTCTGTACGTAATTTCAAAAGAAATACTCCAGCCACGCTTCCATAACGACAGAGGCAAAAACAGAAACTTAATCCCGCCCCTCATATCATCACCCAGATGAACCAAATCACCCAGCAGAGATCAGTAAACCAATCCCCAGAAACGCCACCAGCGTATCCCTTCCCAGCCTATGCAATTGTCAAAGAGCTAGAGAGGAAAATCTCAACCTGCGAACCAAAAGGTTCGTAGCAAGGCCATCCAATCTACCCGTCCAAGCGCCTCAGATCAAGTCCGCAGCGCCCGTCGGTGGAGGGGCTTCTAACGCCGACACACCGCAACTGTCAACGCACATTCATCAGCCCAGAAAACCGGGAAAATCCCAGGCTTTCCCTCACCTCCCTCTCGACCCGGGGTATAAATCCCCGGAAAATCTTTCAAAAAAATAGCTATGCGTTCAACGCATGGCTTGGAGATAGTCCTGCGTCGTGAAAATCCGGGCAAAGCCCGCCCCCAGCGTCGCGGTCACCGCCTGAATGATCGCCTCCTGGCGATAATCCGCCCCGAGGTCCGGCGCCCCCGTCGCATCGGCGATGAAATCCACGAAGTAATCCTTGTCATGCGCGGCACGGGCCGTGGTTTCACAGCAGAAATTGGTCATATAACCACAGATCGCCACGCGGCCGGCGTTCAGACTGCGCAGAATTACCTCCAGCGCGGTGCCCTCGAAGCATGAATAGCGGTGCTTGGTGATATGCAGCGCCGCCGGCAACTGCTTCAACCCGTCCACATAATCGGCCTCGGGTGTATCTTCGACGAAACTTACCGGCTCAGCTGTACCGCCGAAATCAAACATCCGCCCAGCGTCGCGCCCGTCCGCGCGGTGAACATGGCGTACATAGATCACCGGCTTGCCGGCCGCGCCGAATGCCTCGATCAGCTGGTTGATCCGACTCAGCGACGCCTGGATGCCCGGCACGCAGAGCGGCGAGTCGGGCATGGCGTAAATATTTTGAACGTCAATGACGAGCAGCGCGGTGTCGGACATAAAAACTCCCCGGAAATATAACCTTCCGGGGAGCCTAGCACTTAAGCCGCTTCGGCGAGATGACCGCCGATCACTAAACCATCCGGCGAGCCGGACACTTTCACGCTCTCTCCATCCTTCACCGCCCCTTCCAGGATCAGCCCGGCCAGCGGGTTCTGCAGGTTGCGTTGGATCACGCGCTTCAGCGGTCGCGCACCGTAGACCGGGTCATACCCCGCCTCGGCCAGCCAATCCCGCGCGGACTGGTCCAGCTCCAGCCGGATATTGCGCTCCGCCAGCAGCGCCTCCAGCCGTTTCAGCTGGATCGAGACAATCGCCCCCATATCCGCCCGCTGCAACCGGCCGAACAGCACGATCTCATCCAGGCGGTTGAGGAATTCCGGGCGGAAATGCTCGCGCACCCGCGCCATCACCCCGGCCTCGGCCAGGCGCACATCCTCGCCCTCGGTCTGCGCCGCCAGAATGTCCGAGCCGAGATTGGAGGTCAGCACGATGATGGTGTTCTTGAAATCCACCGTGCGCCCCTGGCCGTCGGTCAGCCGGCCATCGTCGAGCACCTGCAGCAGCACGTTGAACACGTCCTCATGCGCCTTCTCCACCTCGTCGAACAACACGACCTGATAAGGCCGCCGCCGCACCGCCTCGGTCAGCACGCCGCCCTCATCATAGCCGACATAGCCCGGCGGCGCGCCGATCAGCCGGGAGACGGCATGCTTCTCCATGAACTCGCTCATGTCGATGCGCACCATCGCCCGCTCATCGTCGAACAGGAACTCCGCCAGCGCCTTGGTCAGCTCGGTCTTGCCGACACCGGTGGGCCCCAGGAACAGGAAGGAGCCGATCGGCCGGTTCGGGTCCTGCAGCCCGGCACGCGCCCGGCGCACGGCGTTGGAGACCGCGACCAAAGCCGCCTCCTGCCCCACCACCCGGTGGCGCAGATCATCCTCCATGCGCAAGAGCTTGGCGCGCTCGCCCTCCAGCATCTTCTCCACCGGCACGCCGGTCCAGCGGGAGACGACGGCGGCTATGGAATCTTCCGTCACCGCGTCATTCACCATCTGCCCGTCCTGCTGGGCGGCAAGCTGCTTCTCCAGCTCGGGAATGCGGCCATAGAGCAGCTCTGAGGCCTTGCCGAGATCGCCCTTGCGCTGCGCCAGCTCCACCTCGTTGCGGGCCTGCTCCAGCTGCTCCTTCACCTTCTGCACGTCGGTGAGCTGCGCCTTCTCGGCCTGCCATTTGGCGGTCATCTCGGCGGAGCGCTCTTCCAGCTCGCCCAGCTCGAATTCCAGCTTCTCCAGCCGCTCGCGCGAGGCTGTGTCGGTCTCCTTCTTCAGCGCCTCGCGCTCGATTTTCAGCTGGATCAGCCGGCGGTCCAGCTCGTCCAGCGCCTCGGGCTTGCTGTCCACCTGCATGCGCAGGCGCGAGGCCGCCTCATCCACCAGATCGATCGCCTTGTCCGGCAGGAACCGGTCGGTGATGTAGCGGTTGGAGAGTGTCGCGGCGGCAACCAAAGCGTTATCCGCGATGCGCACGCCGTGATGCAGCTCATATTTCTCCTTGATACCGCGCAGGATGGAGATGGTGTCGGCAACACTCGGCTCACTTACGAACACCGGCTGGAAGCGCCGCGCCAGGGCAGCGTCCTTCTCCACATATTTGCGATATTCATCGAGCGTGGTGGCGCCGACGCAATGCAGCGCGCCGCGGGCCAACTCAGGCTTGAGCAGGTTGGAGGCATCCATCGCGCCATCGGACTTGCCGGCGCCGACCAGCGTATGCATCTCATCGATGAACAGGATGATCTCGCCTTCGGCGGACTCGATCTCCTTCAGCACGGCTTTCAGCCGCTCCTCGAACTCGCCGCGAAATTTCGCCCCCGCCACCAGCGCGCCGAGATCCAGCGCCAGCACGCGCTTATTGCGCAAGCTCTCCGGCACATCGCCATTGACGATGCGCAGCGCCAGCCCCTCGACGATGGCGGTCTTGCCCACGCCCGGCTCGCCGATCAGCACCGGGTTGTTCTTGGTGCGCCGTGCCAGCACCTGGATGGCGCGGCGGATCTCCTCGTCGCGGCCGATCACCGGGTCGAGCTTCTGCTCGCGCGCCAACTGCGTCACGTCCTTGGCGTATTTCTTCAGCGCGTCGAATTGCTGCTCGGCCGTGGCGCTGTCCACCTTGCGGCCCTTGCGCATATCGGCCACCGCCTTCTCCAGCGCCTGGGCGGAAACGCCGGCGGTCTTCAAGGCCCGGGCGGCGGCAGTCTCGCCCGCGGCCAGCGCCACCAGCATCCGGTCCTGCGCCACGAAACTGTCGCCAGCCTTCTGCGCGGCCTGCTGGGCGGCATCGAGCACGCGCACCAGATCCGGCGTCACATTCGGCTGGCCAGCCCCGGCCCCCTGCACTTTCGGCAATTTCGCCACGGCGGCATCCACCGCCTGCTTGGCCGCCTGCGGATCGCCCCCGGCAATGCGGATCAGACCGCTGGCCGCGCCTTCCTCATCATCCAGAAACGCCTTCAGCAGATGCTCCGGCGTGATCTGCTGATTATATTCACGCATCGCGATGGTCTGCGCCGCTTGTACGAAGCCCCGCGCACGCTCGGTGAATTTCTCAAAATCCATCTTTTTGCTCCTTCATCGTCCCTGCATCCCAGGCAACGTTCAGGCCCCGCCCCTCAATAGGCAACGCGACCTTGCCAACCCAATATGGGCGACGCCATGATCTGTCTCAAGTGGATTTTTGGGGTCATTCAATGCACATCGCGGCACTCTATCGCTACCCGGTCAAGGGCCTGACGCCGGAGACGTTGCCTGCCGCCCAGCTCTCGCCAGGACGCTGCATCCCCTGGGACCGGGCCTTCGCGCTGAAGCAGGGCGACGCCGTGCTGGACGAGGCGAACCCGGCCTGGATCTCCAAGATGAATTTCATGTGCCTGGCCAAGAACCCTAAAGCCGCCTTGCTGCGGACGCGCTTCGACGACGCCACCCAGATGCTGCATATCGAAGGACCAGACGGCCCCCTTACTGCCTCGCCGCTCACCCCGGACGGCCAGGCCGCCCTCACCGCCTATTTCACCGCCTTCCTGGGCGAGGAGGCGCGCTATGGCAGCGAGGGCCAGGCGCCGCGCTTCCATTTCTTCCCCGGCCATAGTTTCTGTGACCACAAGACCCAGGTGATCAGCCTGATCGGCAAAGCCTCCCTGGCCGCATTGGAAGAGGCCGTCGGCGCCCCGCGCGATGCCCGCCGCTTCCGCGCCAATCTCTATCTGGAGGGCCCCAAACCCTGGGAGGAATTCACCTGGCTCGGCCGCACCTTGGCCATCGGCGAGGTGGAGATAGTGGTGCAGGAGCGCATCGATCGCTGCGCCGCCACCATGGTCAACCCGGACACCGCGGCGCGCGACGCCAACCCGGTGAAGGAGCTACGAACCCATTTCGGCCATATCGAGCTGGGGATTTTCGCGGAAGTAACCAAGGGCGGCGTGATCCGCCCCGGCGACAGGCTCAGACTGCTTTGAGCCGGGTTTCCTTCGGCGGATAGAGGCGCAAAATCACCAGCAGCAGCGCGATGCCAGGCAGCGCCGCGAAGGCGCAGATGACGAAGAAGCTCACCAGCCCGGTGCGCGCCGCCAGGAAGCCGGAAGCGCCGGCGATGGTATGCAGCGCCAGCGGCGCCAGCGAGGAGAGCAGCGCATATTGTGTGGCGGTATGCTCCGGGTGACACAGGCCAGACAGATAAGAGAGGAAGGCGGTATCCGAAAACGCGTCGGTGAACGCCTCCACGGCCGAGATGATCAGCAGAATATAGGGCAAATGCGGATACAGCCCCAAGACCGGGTAGAGGCAGAGCGCGGCCACCTGCAGCAAGGCGGTGAACAGCAGCGCCCGCCCGACGCCGATCCGCATCACCAGCAAGCCACCCAACCCGGTGCCGGCAATGCCGCAGACCAGCGATAACGGCCCGTTCGCCACCGCGATATGGGCGCGATCGAACCCCAGAGCGGTATAATAGGGGGCCAGCATCGTCCCGCCCAGCGCGCCGCCGAGCCGGAACAGCACGATGAAGCCGATGATCACCGCAATCCCGCGCCGGCCGAGAAACTCCTGCAATGGCTCGCGCACCGCCTGGGTGAAGCGCGACGCCAGCCCGGCCGGATGCACCTCGCGCGCCACTTGCGGCTCCGGTGCGAACAGCACCGCCAGCGGCCCCAGCAGTGCCAGCACCGCCATCAGCCCGAACGCCCCATGCCAGCCCAGCCCGATGGAGAGCGCGATCACCCCGGCATTCGAAACCTGATAGGCCACCCGCCAGCCCCAGACCTCGCAGGCCAAGGCCGCCCCTTGCAAATTCGGCGCAAACGCCTCGATCCGCCAGGCATCGATGATGATATCCTGGCTGGCGGAGAGAAACGCCACCAGCGCCCCCAGCCCCAGCGTCAACCAGATATCCTGCCCCGGATCGCTCAGCGCCAGCGCCGCGATGGCGAGCGCCAGCGCGATCTGCACCGGGATCAGCCAGCCGCGCCGCCGCCCGAAGAAAAACGGCTTCGCCTCATCGAAAAACGGCGCCCAGACGAATTTCAGCAGATAAGCGAGGCCGATATTCGCCGTCAGCCCGATCATCCCCAGCGGCACGTGCTCGCCGGACATCCAGTAGCGCAGGGTCGGCCCGGAGAGCGCCCAGGGCAGGCCGGAGGAAAACCCCAGCACCGCCATGATGCCGAGCCGCCCGAAATCCGGACGGCTGAACGAGCCCCGGCCGGCCTGTCCGCTCAAGGCGCGTGGTCGTTGATATTGCCCGCCTTGACGAAGACGCCGTCGCGCATGCTGCCCTCATCCCCCGGCGCCATCCCGGCCGGACACGGGCCCTGCCATTGCAGATCGGAGACCATCGACATCTCACCCGAGCTGGTGCTGAAATCCGCCTTCAGCTGCACGGATTTATTGCTGTCATAGGTCAGCGTCTCATGGATCTTCACGGTCCCTGCCGGCTGCACGCAGGTGCCCGAAATCGTGTAGGCCGCGCCGGCGCCGGTGATGCTGAGCTGGCTGCAACGGCTCTGGCCGGAAAGCAGGAATTTCCGGTCGGTCGCCGGGTCCACGCAGGTCAGCGTCACCACGCCTTGGGCATTCGCCATCGGCGCGCCGCCCGGGCCGGTCACGTTGGTTGTGCTCTGCCACAGCCCCGCCGCGCGGGACGGCAACTCCGCTGCCTGCGCCAGACCGCCCAAGCAAAACGCCACAACCAAGCCACGCGCCAGATTTTTCGTCATGACCGGCAAATTACCGGGCCGCGATGGCCGGCGCAATGGCCGGATAGGTCAGCACGCACGACAAGCTGGGATAGATAATTTACTAAAACGATACTAATGTGAAACTAAATCCGAGGGGCGGAACAATGACCATCTGGTTCGATGTCGAAGACCTGATCAATTTCTTCCAAAGCGCGCGCCGTCCCACCGGGATCCAGCGCTTCAGCTTCGAAACCTGCGCCGCCGCCGCCCAACTCCAAGGCAGCAGCTTCGATATCGGCTTCTGCCGGCGCAATGAGCGCGGCACCCGCCTGCTGGCGGTGAATTTCGCGGCTTTGGAAGCACGTATCCGCGCCACCGCGGACCAGGAACCACCCGCCCCGGAAATGACACCACCCTCGCCCACCGCCAAAGCACCGAAACCCGGACGCCTATACCAAGCGGCGCGCCACCTGCCGCCCGCCTACCGGCTCCCGCTTGGCGAGCTCTACCGGGCAGGCCTGGCCGGTACCGCCGCGCTTAAAGCCCTGGCGCGGGCGGGCTTTGCAACACTCAGCCCGCCGGCGCCGCCCCCCCCAACGACGACGCCCTCGCCTGCCCCGGACACACCACCAATCACCCTTGGTGCTGGCGATTGGCTGATCCACCTCGGCGCCTCCTGGGAGCGCCCCTACGCACCGGGCTTTCTCAACAGCCTGACCGCCGCAGGGGCGCGCCTTGGCCTGTTCGCGCATGACATGATCCCGGATCTGTTTCCGGAATGGTGTACCCAATCGATGGTACGGGATTTCTCCCTCTGGCTGGACGAGCAGGTGCCCCGCGCCGATGCCATTTTCGCGATCTCCCAGAACACGCTGACGGATCTGCAAGCCAGCCTGGAGCGGCGCCATCGCCGGGTTCCGCCACAATCACGCCTGCCGCCCGGCGGCGCCGGCAGGATCATCGGCACGAGGCTGGCGCGCTCGCTGCCCGACCCGTACATATTGATGGTCGGCACCATCGAGGCGCGCAAGAATCATGGCGGCATGCTGCGAGTCTGGCGGCAATTGCTGCACACCCCACCGGCCAATGGCGTGCCTCTCCTGGTGTTTGCCGGCAAGGAAGGCTGGTTGACCAAGGATCTGATGCAGCAGCTGGAGAATTCCGCCTATCTGGACGGCCGCATCCTGTTCGTCGATCAACCCAGTGAAACGCAGCTCGCGGCGCTCTATCAGCACTGCCTGTTCACCCTCTACCCATCCTTCTATGAAGGGTGGGGCCTGCCGGTGACGGAATCGCTCTGTTACGGCAAACCGGTCCTGGCCTCCGGCAGCTCGGCCATTCCGGAAGCCGGCGGCCCTTTCTGCGGCTATTTCGACCCCGGTGATCTCAGCGCGGCGGAAGCGCTCATCCGCTCCTGGATCGATCACCCTGAACTCGTCGCCCAGGCCCAGGCGCAGATTGAAGCGGGCTTCATCCCGCCCGCCTGGCAGAACACGGCAGCGGCTTTATTGGCGCAATGCCAGCCGCAACAGACCACTGCCAGCGCGCAGATCCACATCCTCAACCGCCGCGGCAACCCCCTGTAAATATCGGAAAACATGGCGGCGCCGCTGGAACGCTACGGCTTTTTCCGGGCGTGCCACGCCAGCCTTGATCCTGACGCTGGCGCATCGGACAGACATGTATCTCGCTGAGGCTTATCCTCAATTTCATGACGGCCGCCTCAAGGCGGCTGTTTTTTTGGCACAGGCATCGCCCGAAATGACCGTCCGCAAACCTTTGATAAATCATATTACCGCTATAACGCCTGGGAAACACAACCAGACGTTAACAATTTTATAAACTTCGTCTTACTTTTTGCACGCTATGATGGATTATTAAATAAAATTATTGACGATTACCCCTCTTGGTTGTATTCGTTCGGCGAACACAACGGAGGCAGCCATGAAGATACTCTCTTTTGAGACGATATCGAATAAAAAAGATCTTTTTACTGCCTTTCTCCGCTCGCGCATGGCCATCGTCGACGAGACCAGCGATCCGGAGGAGGCTCTCGATCTGGTCAAGTTTTATGATTACGACGCCATTCTGCTGCGCTTGTCGGAAACCAGGCTGGGTGACCTGGAACTGGTTCGCAAGCTGCGTCTGGCACGCGTGCGCGCGCCGGTCATCGCGGTCGCTCGCGGCATGAGCGAGGCCGTTCGGCTGCGGGTGCTACAAACAGGGGCGGATGATTTGATCGTCGACGCGCTGTCGCACGAGGAGGTTTTCATCAAGGTGCAGAATCTCGTGCGCCGTTCCCGCGGGTTCCAGGAAAACGCGCTGCGCATCGGCCAGGTTGAGATCAACATGAACGCGAAGAAGATCTACGCCAACGGCAAGCCGGTGACGCTGACCAAGAAGGAATATCAGATCGCTGAGATCCTCGCTCTACGCAAAGGCGTTGTGCTGAGCAAGGAAGCCATTCTCGATCATCTCTATGGTGGGCTGGACGAGCCGAACCCGAAAATTATTGATGTATTCATCTGCAAGATCCGCAAGAAACTGCAGGCGCTGGGTGTGGATGATTTCATCGAAACCAACTGGGGGCGCGGCTATATGGCGATCGACCATCGCCAGAGCGCGTCCGTACAGGAGAACCTGCCCACCCCACCCAACCCGATGCAGCCGCGCGTTGTGGCCTGATTCATTGGCCGGCAAAATGCCGCCCCTCTTTCCTAGTTCGCATGCAAAAATAGCATAACTCGCGCCGAGCCGAATGGCTTAGAGCATTATTCGTTCAACCCAACTTGGGGTTTGTCCGATGCATCGCACGTGCCGCGAACCTGGCAATCCAGGTACAGTAACGACGAGACGCATCCTGGTAGGTCGAGAGTCGGTTTCCCCGGAAGCCGGGATCAATTGGGAGAGTTTTGATGTTGCTTTTAGAGCGGAATATCGTGATGCGAAGTCCTCAGACCAGCATCTGATCGAACCGTCTGAATTCAGGCGTTGACGGCTTTTAACCACTGCCGCTCCCTGGATTTCCTTTCGCTTCAATTTTTGGTGGGCCTATAGTGCCTGCCGTCGCATGCCGGGGACTTTCCGTTATGAGCCTGATCGAAAACCGCGCGGCCGTGGGCCCGTTGCACCGCCACATCTCGCTCCGTGGCGACGTGAAACTCCTGCCGACCGTCAATGAGATGGTCAAAACGCTGCGCCCTGAGGAGCCGCTGCATTGCGTGCGCCCGAACGTGATCAGCGCCAGCACCCGCTCCTTCGCCACCGCCTTCAATGGCGACGTGCTCTATGCCGTGAAGTGCAACCCGGAACCGGCTGTTCTGCGCGCCGTATGGGATGGTGGCGTCCGCCATTTTGACTGCGCCTCCATCTCCGAGGTGCAACTGGTCCGCCGCCTCTTCCCCGGTGCGGAGATTCATTTCATGCACCCGGTGAAATCCCGTGCGGCCATCCGCGAAGCCTGGATGCTGCACAGCGTGCGCGATTTCGTGCTAGATTCGGAGAGCGAGCTCACCAAGATCATGGATGAGCTGAACCGTCCGGAGACCGCCAAGCCCGAGACCAAGCCCGGCCTGTTCATCCGCCTCGGCCTGCCCGAGACCGGTGCCGCCATCAATCTGTCAAAGAAATTCGGCGCGGATATCGACAGCGCGATCACTCTCCTGCGCGCCGCCCGACCACTGGCGGGCAAGCTCGGCCTCGCCTTCCATGTCGGCTCGCAATGCCTGGACCCGCTGGCCTGGCGCGATGCCATGCAGCTGGCCGGCGAGGTAATCCGCGCCGCCGGCGTGCGCGTGGATGTGCTCGATGTCGGCGGCGGCTTCCCGGTCGCCTATCCGGACATGGACCCGCCCCCCCTCGGCGCCTTCATGGCCGAGATCGACGCCGCTTATGACGCGCTGGAGATGCCCTGGCTGAAGCTTTGGGCCGAGCCCGGGCGCGCGCTAGTGGGTGGCGGCGCCTCCGTGGTCGTGCAGGTGCAGCTGCGCCGTGGCGAGATGCTCTACATCAATGATGGCGTCTATGGCGCCCTCGCGGATGCCGGGGCGCTGCGCTTTCGCTTCCCCACCCGCCTGCTGCGCGCCCGCGCCAGCCACGGCGCGCCGGACATGCCATTCGGCTTTTTCGGCCCGAGCTGTGATTCGCTGGATGTGATGCACGGCCCCTTCCTGCTGCCCGGCGACGTGGCGGAGGGCGACTGGATCGAAATCGGCCAGCTCGGCGCTTACGGGGCCTGCCTGCGCACCGCCTTCAACGGCTTCGACCGCGCCGCGCTGGTCGAGGTCCGTGACCGCGCGATGCTGGAAACCGCAGGCTACGAGCCGCCGGAGGAGTAACCTCGCGCGGCTACGGCGGCTTGGCACTCATCTGTCAAGCCTTTCGCGTCTGCCCAAACTTTGCCACAGTCGCGTTACCATGCTTTTGCACGCCTCTTGTGCCGCCCGGCAAGGCCAGCCAGGCGGAGACGCTTTATTGCTCCTCGGGCCATCCGGCGCGGGGAAATCCGACCTGTTGCTGCGTCTGATTGACCAGGGCTTTACCTTGGTCGGGGATGATCAGGTCCTCGTGGAGGACGGCATGGCAAGCCCCGCACCGGGCCTGGCCGGTTTGCTGGAAGTTCGCGGCCTCGGCCTGTTTCATCTCCCCTTCGTCGCCCCTGCGAAACTACGGCTGGCGGTGATCCTCAGCGCGGCGCCGGCGGAGCGCCTGCCGGCCCCGCGCCGCCATGCCCAGCTCGACCTGCCGGAAATCACGCTCGATGCCTCTTTTCCCTCCGCCGCCGCGCGCGCTGCCTTGGCCCTGGAAGCCGCGTGCGGGCGCGTGAGCCAGCATAAAGGCGCCTTCGCGGCATGAGCACGGCGCCCGACAAGCTGCAGGTGGTGCTGGTCACCGGTCTTTCGGGCGCAGGCAAGAACTCTCTGCTGAGAACGCTGGAAGATCTCGGCTTCGAGACGGTGGACAACCCGCCGCTGGACACGCTGGAGACCCTCACCAGCCAAGCCGAGCAGAATCTCGCCATCGGCGTGGATGCGCGCTCGCGCGGCTTCTCGGCGGAAAACGTGCTGGAAGCGCTGAAGCAGCTGCGCCAGCATGACCGGCTGGACCCGTCCCTCGTCTATACAACCGCCGGCGATAACGTATTGCTGCGCCGCTATTCCGAAACCCGCCGCCGCCATCCGCTGGCGCAGACCGGCGCCATCGCCGAGGGCATCGCACTGGAGCGCGAGCTCACCGCCCCACTCGCCCGCGCCGCCGACTGGCTGCTGGATACCTCCGCTTTGCCGCTGCCCAAGCTGCGCAATCTGGTGGAGGCCCGCTTCGGCGCCACCAATCCCGGCCTGACCGTGGCGCTGGTCTCCTTCTCCTACGCCGTCGGCCTGCCGCCGGAAGCAGATCTGATCTTCGATGCGCGCTTCTTAAAGAATCCGCATTACGTCCCACATCTGAAACCACTTTCAGGGCTGGACCCGGAAGTTGGGAGATTCATCGAAGAAGACGCTGATTTTGCGGAATACTTCGAGAAAGTTTTGAACCTCATCACATTTTTACTGCCGAGATTCGTGCAGGAAGGAAAGAAATATGCAACAATCTGTGTCGGATGTACCGGTGGACAACATAGATCGGTTTATATGGTCGAAAAATTGAATATTCCTTTGGCCCAGGCGGGCTGGCGGATCGGTGTCACGCACCGGGAAGCGCCGAAATTTCTCAGCCTGCGCGAAGGCTCGGTTGATCCGGGGAAGGGCTGAGCGAGAACCTATGATCGGTCTTGTTATCGTTACCCATGGCACATTGGCCCTGGCCATGCGCGACGCCATGGAGCATGTCGTCGGCAAACAGGCGCAGCTGGCGACCGTCTGCATCGAATCCGATGCGGCGTTTGAGGGCCAGAAGGCGGAAATCGCCAAACGCATCGCCGAGGTGGATAATGGCGACGGCGTCATCCTGCTCACCGACATGTTCGGCGGCACCCCCTCCAACCTGGCCATGTCGATGTGCGCGCAGCCCAACATCGAAATCCTCGGCGGGGTGAACCTGCCAATGCTGGTCAAGCTGGCCAAGATCCGCGGCCAGATGACCCTGGCCGAGACGGTGCAGATCGCCGAAGCGGCCGGCAAGAAATATATTTGCAACGGCCATGATCTGCAGCCCCAGGCCCCGGCGGCCACCTGCAACGCGGCGGAGTAACAATAAAATGGACGGCTCCGTGATCACCGCCGAAATCGGCATCGTCAACCGGCGCGGCCTGCATGCGCGCGCCGCCGCCAAGCTGGTGACGCTGGCCGAGCAATATTCCGCCAATGTGGAAGTGGCGAAGGACGGGCAATCCGTCTCCGCCCGCTCGATCATGGGGCTGATGATGCTGGGGGCTGGAATCGGCAGCTCCGTCACCCTCTCCGCCGAGGGATTCGACGCCCGGGAAGCGCTCGACGCCATTACGGCGCTGATCGAGGCCGGCTTCCATGAAAGCGACTAAAAAGCCCGCCGCGCCCAAGGAGAAGCGGCTGCAGGGCAAGCCGGTTTCCGCCGGCATCGCCATTGGCCCGCTGCATGAGGCGGCGGAGCCGGCGCTCACGATCTGCCGCGACAAACCCGCCCCGGAATCGATCCCGGCCGAGCTGGAACGGCTGGAAGACGCGGTGGCGCGCTCGCGCAAGCAGCTGCAGAAGCTGAAATCCCGCCTCTCGGCGATGCCCAAGGACAGCCAGGCCGAAATCGCCCCGCTGCTGGATGTGTATCTGCACATGCTGGGCGCCTCGCGGCTGATGCGCGGCATCAAGGCGCGCATCCAGGAGGGCGAACTTGGCGCCGAGGCCGCCGCCCATGAGGAGGCCGAGGCGCAGGCAGCGTTGATCATGAGCCAGGCCGGTGGCGACAAGGCCAGCCGCACCCGCCGCGCGGACGAGGTGCAGGAGCTGGCCCGCCGGCTGATCCGCAACCTCACCCGCCAGCCTTTCCGCTCCTTCGAGGGGTTGCCGCAAGGGAGCATCCTCACCGCCCAGGATCTACGCCCGGCAGAAGCCGCCTTGATCCAGCCGACGCGCTTCGCCGGCATCGTCACGGCCGAAGGCGGGCTAGACGGCCATACGGCGGTGATGCTGCGCGCGCTGGGCCTGCCCGCCGTGCTCGGCGTCGAAGGGCTGCTGGACAAGGCCGCCCCCGGCTGCTTTGCCATCATCGATGGCGAAACCGGCGATGTCATCCTCAACCCCGGCAAGGCCAGCTTCGATGCCGCGCGCAAAAAGCTCGCCGCGCAGACCCGCGCGCGGCGCAGCCTGGCCCGGCTGCAGCATCTGCCCGCGCAGACGCGCTGCGGCGTGCAGATCGAGCTGCAGGCCAATCTGGAACTGCCCTTCGAGCTGAAAATGATCGCCGACTCCGGGGCGCGCGGCATCGGGCTGCTGCGCTCCGAATTCATGTTCATGAACCGCGAAAGCGCACCGGACGAGGAGACGCAGTTCCGCATCTATCGCGACATCATCGAGGCGATGGATGGCGAGCCGGTGACCATAAGGCTGCTGGATTGGGGATCGGACAAGGAGATCGACGTGCTCTCCCGCCTGCTGCCCGAGCATCCCGAGCCGAATCCGGCGCTGGGGCTGCGCGGGGTGCGGGCCTTGCTGCAATTCGAGGATCTGCTGGAAACCCAGCTCGCCGCCATCATGCGCGCCGCCATTGCCGGTCCGGTACGGATCATGCTGCCGATGGTGACGGTGGCCCAGGAAATCATCGACACGCGCGAGGTGATGCGCCGAGTCTGGCGGCGGCTGAAGCGGCGCAAGGCGGTGGCGTTGCCCGAGGCGATGCCGCCACTCGGCATCATGGTGGAAACCCCCGCCGCCGCCCTGGCCGCGCCTTTGCTGGCCAAGCATGCGGAATTCTTCGCCATCGGCAGCAACGACCTCACCATGTACACGCTGGCGGCGGACCGTTCCTCGCCCGGCGCGGTGAAGCTTTATGATCCGCTGGAGCCCGCTGTGCTGCGGCTGCTGCATCTCACCGCCAGCTTCGCCGCCGCCGGCGGCGTGCCGGTTTCGCTGTGCGGAGAGCTGGCGGCGCGTCCGGCAGCCACCGCTTTACTGCTCGGGCTCGGGCTGCGCCAGTTCTCGATGCATGGCAACGCCGTGCCGCTGGTGAAACAGGCCATCCGCGCCACCACCCTGCTCGCCTGCGAAGAGCTGGCCAACCAGGCGCTGGCGGCGCCCGACGCCAAGGCGGTGCGCGAAATCCTCGCCCGCGCCCAGGGCGGCTGAGCGGCCCCGCTTGCAAAGCCGCGCCCGCACGGTCATTTGAATTTCATGTCCGGCTTCCAACCCCGGGTGAAGGCCGTGCTCGGCCCCACCAACACCGGCAAGACGCATCTCGCGATCGAGCGTCTGCTCAGCCACGCCACCGGCATCATCGGCTTCCCGCTGCGCCTGCTCGCCCGCGAGAATTACGACCGCATGGTGAAAGCCAAAGGCATCAAGGCCGTGGCGCTGATCACCGGCGAGGAAAAGATCGTGCCGCCAGGGGCGCGCTGGTTCTCCTGCACGGTGGAAGCGATGCCGCTGGACCGCAAGGTGGAATTCCTGGCAGTGGACGAGATCCAGCTCTGCGCCGACCCTGACCGCGGCCATGTCTTCACCGACCGTCTGCTGCATGCGCGCGGGCTGGTGGAGACGATGTTCCTGGGCGCCGACACCATTGCGCCGCTGATGCGCCGGCTGGTGCCGGGCGTGGAGATCGAAACCCGCCCGCGCCTCTCCCAGCTCAGCTTCGCCGGGGCCGCCAAGCTCTCCCGGCTGCCGCCACGCTCGGCCATCGTCGCCTTCTCCGCCGCCGAAGTTTACGCCATCGCCGAGGCGGTGCGCCGCCGGCGCGGCGGCTGCGCGGTGGTGATGGGCCGCCTCAGCCCGCGCACCCGCAACGCCCAGGTGGCGCTCTACCAGGACAAGGAAGTGGATTTCCTGGTCGCCACGGATGCGATCGGCATGGGGCTGAACATGGATGTGAACCATGTCGCCTTCGCCGGCATCCGCAAATTCGATGGCCGCCAGCCCCGCCTGCTCACCCCCTCGGAAGTCGCACAGATCGCCGGGCGCGCCGGGCGCGGCATGCGCGATGGCACATTCGGCACCACGGCCGATTGCCCGCCTCTCTCGGAAGAGGTGGCCGAGCAGGTGGAGTCCCACGAATTCGAGAAGCTGGAGCAGATTTTCTGGCGCAACAGCGCGCTGGATTTCGCCTCCCCGCAGGCGCTGCTGGCCAGCCTCACTTTGCCCTCAAATCGCCAGGGGCTGGTGCGCGGCAATGAGGCGGCGGATGTGCAAACGCTGGACGCGCTGACCCGCGATGGCGACATCCAGCGCCGCGCCCAGGGCCGCGCCGCCACCCGCCTGCTATGGGAAGCCTGCCAGATCCCGGATTTCCGCAAACTCGCCACCGATACCCATGTCAAGCTGGTCGCCAAGGTATTCACCCACCTGCTGGCCAAGGAGCATCTGCCGGAGGATTGGGTCGCCCGCGAGATCGAAAATCTCGATCGTCTGGACGGCGATATCGACACGTTGATGCAGAGGCTGACGGACGTGCGCGTTTGGGCCTATATAACGGCGCGGGCGGATTGGATGAAGGATGCCGACACATGGGCCATGCGGGCCCGGGCGGTCGAGGATCGGTTATCCGATACGCTGCATGTGAAATTGATGACCCGGTTTGTTGATAAGAGGGCGGCACATTTGACGAGACGTTTGGAAGAGGCTGAGGCGGAGGAGCTGCAGGCCATCGTGGCACCGGATGGTCTGGTGAGCGTGGAAGGCCATGAGGTCGGCCGCATCGAAGGCTTTCTGTTCCATCCTGATCCCGCGACGCAGGGGCCTGAGAAGAAGATCCTGCTGCGCGCCGCCCGGCGGGTACTGGCCCAGGAGATGCCAAGGCGCATCCTGGCGGCCGAAACCGCCGCCGACGAGGCGATCAGCCTCTCGGACGACCGGCATTTCGTCTGGGACGGGGTGAAGATCGCCCGGTTGAAAAAAACCGAGATCTTCCTCAAGCCTGGCGTCGAGGTGCTGCATTCGGAATTCCTGGACGGGCTGGCGCGCGAGCGAATCCGGACCCGTCTGGCCACCTGGCTGGCGGCGGAGACCGAGAAGCGCCTGGGCGCGCTGCTGAAGGCCATGGAAAACCCGCCCGCCCCGTTGCGCGGCATCGTCCATCGTCTCTCTGAGTCCGGCGGCGTGCTGCCGCCCGAGCCCTTCACCCCGGAGCTGCGCCAGGAGGCGAAGAAATTCGGCATCGATATGGGGCGCTTCGCCATGTATCTGCCCGCCGCGTTGAAGCCCGGCGCGGCCCGTCTGCGCGCCCTCTTCTGGGGCGTGTGGTACGACCGCAACCCGCCCGAGCTGCCCACCCCCGGCCTGGTCTGCGCGCCGATGCCGGAGAATTGGAGCAATGAATTCGCTTTGGCGATGGGCTGGGTCCGCGCCGGCGACATCATGATCCGTCTAGACGTGGTCGAGCGCGTCACCCGCGAGCTGCATTATCTGATGCGCAAGAGCCAGATTTTGCTGCCGCCCAATCTCGGCAGCCGCATGGGGCTGAAGCCGGAGCAGTTGGGCCCGACCCTGAACGTGCTGGGCTTCCGCCTCTTCCCCGCCGCCGAGGCGAGCGAAAAATATTACGGCCCGCCCGCCCCGGCGATGCTGGGCCGGCGCAAGCAGGACCATCACCAGGCGGCCCCGCAGCGCAACGCCCCGGCCGCCCAGGCCGCGCGGCCGAACCGCGAGCCCAAGCCGGAGAAGCCGGTGGAGATCGACGCCGACAACCCCTTCGCTGCCCTGGCGGCGCTGAAACTGGCGCGGCGCTGATTTGACGGACCCAGGAACAGACTGGCTGCGGCTGGACAAGTTCCTGGTTTTCGCGCGCTTCTGCAAAACCCGGTCGGTGGCGGAGGCGCTGGTGGATCAAGGCGGGGTGCGCATCAACCGCCAACCCACCGACAAACCCCACGCCAAACTCCGCCCGGGTGACGTTCTCACCCTGGCGCTGCCGCAAGGGGTAAAGGTGGTGGAGATCCTGCTCCTCCCCGAACGACGAGGCGCCGCGACGCTGGCGCAGGCGCTTTATCGAGAGATTGGGTAAGGCGGTTTCGCGTTGTACGGATCCGTCGCAGCAGAATAATAATTCGCCCGCATTCTCCGCAGGGTCATCATGGTCAGCCGCTTCCGCGTTAGCCTGGTTTTGGGTCTGTATCTGATCTCCGCCAGCGCCGAGGCGCGGACGTCACCCGGCGCCAGCGCCGTTGACGATGGTGCCGGCTATAAACTCGTGATCATCGAACAGCAGCAAAATCACCCTTTGGGCGCTGGTGTCGATACCGGGTTCGGCGATGCCGTCGAGTTCAGCAAAACCTACCCGCTCATCGCGTCTCCGCTGACACAAGACGCGAACGCCTTCAACGCGGAAATCAGGACTATGCTACCGAAATGGTGGAACGGCCCCTCAGACAATACCCAAAAATCCGCCCCTGACACAGATATAACCCTGGTTTGCCAACCCACCGGCGAGCCACCGCCCGTCGATGGCAAATCTCCCGATACTGGCGGCATGCTGCCGGGCGTGATCTCGATGGCCTGCATGAATGACAGATACCGCCATGGCGCCCTCCATGGAGGGGGGCGTTATTGGGGCTTCAACTGGCTCGTCGATGCGCGGCGCCGCCTCAAGGCAAGCGATGTGTTTGCCCCCGGCACAGCCTGGCAAAACCCCCTCGCGACGCTGCTGGACGCCGATCGAAACGCCAACGGGACGCCGGCTGTCCCTCTGCGACCGCTGAATGTCGCCGATCCAGGCCATTGGGTCGTGGCCCGTAACGGACTCGGGTTCATCTACTCCTACGCGGAATTTTTTTGGCGCCGAAGATGGCGGCGCGGGCGCATTCGACCTCATTCCCTGGTCGAAACTGCGGCCCTATCTCAACCCGCACGGCATCGTTCCCAGGCAGGACTGGAATCTCCCCTTGCCTGACAACAGCTAAGCCGAACCTTGACCACCCTCCCCTCCCACGCGCATAGGGGAGCAAAATTCTTACGCAAGCTTTCAGGAGTACCCGATGACCTACGTGGTCACAGAGAACTGCATCAAGTGCAAATTCATGGATTGCGTCGAAGTCTGCCCGGTCGACTGTTTCTATGTCGGCGAGAACTTCCTGGCCATCAACCCGGATGAATGCATCGATTGCGGCGTCTGCGAGCCGGAATGCCCTGCCGAGGCGATCCTGCCCGATAGCGACGACCGCGCCATGGCCTGGCTGGAGCGCAACCGCGAACTCTCCAAGAGCTGGCCGAACATCACCCGCAAGGGCACCCCGCCGGCCGACGCCAATGAGTGGAAGGACAAGCCGGGCAAAGAGGCGCTGCTGTCGCTGGAGCCGGGCACGCCCTGAGCGCTTCCGCCCGGCGGGTGACGGGCGGCTGAATTTATGGTATGGATGTTCCATGTCAGCCGGGTGCGGGCGGCCGCACCCGGCCTTCATATTTTGGCGGCGCCCTCTGGCGAGCGCCTCCCAGCGGAGTGGTGATGACGGATAAGCAGAAGAGCGGCGCTTCCAGGAAGGCCGCGAAACCCGACCAGGACGAAGCCGTGGCCGCGGCGCCCACCCCCGAAACCCCGAAAGCCGAGACCCAGCCCGCCGTGGTGATGCATGGCGGCGTGCCGGCCGGGCCGATCCGCCCGCTGGCCCCGCCCCGTGCCCCGGCCAAGGCGGAAATCTTCAAGGAAGGCGATTATGTCGTCTACCCGACCCATGGCGTCGGCAAGGTGGACCGCATCGCGGTGGAAGAGATCGCCGGCCATACGCTGGAGCTGATCTGCATCACCTTCGATGAAAACCGCATGACCCTGCGCGTGCCGACCACCAAGGCGCGCACCGCCGGCCTGCGCAAGCTCACCTCCAAGAAGAGCTTCGACGAGGTGCTGGCGGTGCTGAAGGGCCGGGCCCGCATCAAGCGCACCATGTGGTCACGCCGCGCCCAGGAATATGAGGCGAAGATCAATTCCGGCGACCCGTCCGCCATCGCCGAAGTGGTGCGCGATTTGCACCGCAATGCCGGCCAGCCGGACCAGTCCTTCTCCGAGCGGCAGATCTATGAATCCGCGCTGGACCGCCTGGCCGCCGAGTACGCGGCGCTCGAGCAGGTGGATAAGCCCACGGCCATCGAGAAGCTGCTGGCGCATCTGAAATCGGAATAAGGAAAAGGGGCCGCGAGGCCCCTTTTCCATTGGCTCAGCGCGCGCCATCCAGGAATAATCTGACAATTTCCTTCACGCGTTCCTCAATCTCCTCGGGGCCAGGGGTTTCACGCAAGCCCAGCACGCATTCAGTGTGCAAATTGCCGATCAGCATGCCGGCAAAGGCGGAGGCCGCGTAATCCGGGCGCGTCAGGCGCAGTGTGCCGCGTTTCACCTGCCCGGCGAAATAGCCTGTCAGCAGCCTGCGCAGCGCTTGCGGCCCGGCCCGCCAGAAAGCCTCGCCCACCTCCTTCATCGCCGCACTCTCGGCGAACACCAGCCGGTACATGCCCAAAGCCGCGGGGCAGGTGATGGTGGTCAGAAATCTCACCCCCAATGGTGGCAACACGTCTTCTGGTGGCCGCCCATCCAGTTCATCGCCTTCGAAATCCCCGAAAATGGCGCGCACCCGCTCCGTCACCAGCGCCTCGAACAGCCCCTGTTTACCGCCAAACAGCTGATACAGCGTCTGCCGCGACCCGCCTGAGCGGGCGATCACATCATCAAGCGTGGTGCCGGCATAGCCTTTTTCCAGAAAGCTTTGGGCCGCGGCATCCAGAAAAGCCCGCCGCCGCGCCTCCAGCCGGGGCCGGGCCGCCGCATCGTGAGGGTCTTTTTCAACGCGTTCGTCCTGCATCATCATCCCATAAACAGCGCATTACAGCATCGTAAAACAAGGCGGGGTTTCATGCAGGCCAGGGCTGCATATCTCTCATGCAGATCGCCACCAAGGCGGCTTCCCTTCATCGACAAGAAATGTACTGTCTGATACAGTACATTATTGTCGAAAGCTAGAGCAATATGTGTTTAGATTGACGCGGCAGAGTCAAGATAAACACATGAAATTGCTCGATAAACCATGAGTAGAGCGAGGAGGTGCAAACCCCTCTCGCGCTACTATTAGAGACCGTCTCGAAATTACGGAGCAGCAGGTGGCGAACGAAAATGGGCAGACGGATCAGGGCCAGGATAAACCGGCCCCCACGCAGCAGAATGACGCCAACACCGAGCAGAAGCCGCGCAGCAAGCTGCCGCTGATCATCGCCGGTATCCTGCTGGTGGTGGTGGTCATCGCCGGCATCATCTATTGGCTGGCGACGATGGGCGAGGTTTCCACCGACGACGCCTATACCGATGGCAACGCCGTCTCCATGGCCACCAACACCTCCGGCTACGTCACCGCGCTTTATGTCAATGACAACAGCTATGTGCATAAAGGTGATTTGCTGGCGGTGGTGGACCCGCGCGCGAATGAGGCGCAGCTGGCCCAGGCGCAGGCCAATCTCCAGCTCGCCAACGCCAATCTCACCGCCGCCCAAGTCAATCTGAGGGAGGAACAGGTTCGCGCTCCGGCCCAGCTTGAAACCGCGCAGGCGCAGCTGGCCCAGGCCAAGGCGCAGCTCTTGGACGCGCAGCGCAATTACCGCCGCCAGCTCTCGGTGGACCAGCGCGCCACCGCCCAGACCGATATCGACCAGAGCAACACCCAGCTCGCCAGCGCCGAGGCGCAGGTGAAGCAGGCCGACGCAAATTTGAAAACCGCCGCTCTGGTGCAGGATAATATCGACACCGCCCAGCAGCAGGTGGCGCAGCGCGAGGCCGATGTGGCGCAGGCGCAGGCCAATCTGCGCGCCGCCAAAACCGCTTTGTCCTACAATTATATCCGCGCCCCGCAGGATGGCTGGATCACCAAACGCAATATCCAGCTCGGCACCTATCTGCAGGCGGGGACACAGATTTTCTACATCGTGACCAAGGATTTCTGGGTCACCGCGAATTTCAAGGAAACCCAGCTCGCCCACATGAAGATCGGCGACAAGGTGACCATGGGCATCGACGCCTACCCATCGATCACCCTGCATGGCCATGTGCAGAGCATCCAGCAGGGATCGGGCGCCGTGTTCACCGCCTTCCCGGCCGAAAACGCCACCGGCAATTTCGTGAAAATCGTGCGCCGCGTGCCGGTGAAGATCGTCATCGATAGCGGCATGCCGGCGAACATGCCGGTGCTGCCCTACGGCATTTCCGTGACCCCCACGGTGCATGAATAATGCCCGGGGCCGCGCAGACGCGTTCGGCCAACCCGTGGGTGATCGCGCTCATCGTCACGCTGGCGGCCTTCATGGAGGTGCTGGACACCACCATCGTCAATGTCTCGCTCACCCACATCGCCGGCTCGCTCTCCGTCTCCAACGATGACAGCGCCTGGGCGTTGACGACCTATCTGGTCGCCAACGCCATCGTGCTCACTCTGTCCGGCTCGCTCTCACGGCGCATCGGGCGCAAGCGCTTCTTTCTCATCTGCATCGGCGTGTTCACCCTCGCCTCGCTCGGCTGCGGGCTGGCAATCAGCTTCACCCAGCTGCTGCTGTTTCGCGCCATTCAGGGATTTTTCGGCGGTGGCCTGCAGCCTTTGCAACAGGCCATCATTCTCGATGCCTTCCCGCCGGAAAAGCGCGCCGCCGCCTTTTCGCTCTCCGCCGTCGCCATCGTCGTCGCCCCGGTGCTGGGCCCGCTGCTCGGCGGCTGGCTGACCGACACCTATAGCTGGCATTTGATCTTCCTCATCAATGTTCCCGTCGGCATCTTCACCTTTCTCGGCGTGATGAATTTCGTGCAGGATTCCGACGAGGTGAAGCGCGACAAGGAAACCGCCCCGCCGTTCGATTATATCGGCGCCATCTTCATCGCCTTGGCGCTGGGCTGCCTGGAAGTCGCGGTTGATCGCGGCGAGGATTATGACTGGTTCGGCTCGCACTTCATCGCCGTCATGCTGGGCATCTCCGCCCTCGCCTTCATTTTCGGCAGCCTCTACCTGCTTTATACGAAACATCCGGCTGTGGATCTGCGGGTGCTGAAGGATCGCAATTTTGCCTTCGGCTTCACCCAGATCGGCATCATGGGGCTGGTGCTCTATTCCTCGGCCGTCGTCATTCCGCAATTCGCGCAGATCGAACTTGGCTACACCGCCACGCTCTCCGGTCTGGTGCTCGCCCCCGGTGCGGTCGTCATCATCATGCTGATCCCCATCGTGCAACGTTTGATGAAGGTGATTCCGGTGAAGTTCATCATCGCCTTTGGCGGGCTGGTGCTGGCGAGTGCGCTGTTCTACTCGATGCATCTGATCCCGCAGGAGAGTTTCGACCGGCTGGTGGAAATGCGCGCCGCGCAAACCGCCGGGCTCGCCTTCCTGTTCGTGCCCATCAGCACCGCCGCCTACTACACCCTGCCGCGCGAAATGAACGGCGACGCCGCGGCCTTGTTCTCGATGAGCCGCAACGTCTTCGGTGGCATCGGCATTTCCATCTCAACCGCCATCGTCAGCGAACGCGAGCAGATCCATCAGAGCTATATGGTCGATCATCTCAGCGGCGCCTCCACGCCCTACAACAATCTGCTCCGCCAGATCGCGCAATCGATGCAAAATCACGGCACCGCCTTCGCCAAGGCCCTGGCCGCGGCACCGGGGCAGGTGGAGCAGATGCTGGCCACCCAACGCGCCGTGCTCGCCTATAACGATCTGTTCTGGTATACTGGCCTGCTGGCCCTGCTGCTGATCCCCACGGCGCTGCTGATGTCCTCCCGTCAAGTCCGCAAGAAGAAGGCCTCATGAAACAGACCCAACGCCTCCCTCTGAGCCTCGCCTTGCTCCTCGGCGGCTGCACGCTGGGGCCGAATTTCCAGCCGCCGGCACCGCCCGCCGGCAGCGCCTACCATAACAGCGCCCCCGGCGTGGCGCGGAACGCCCCTAACCCGAACTGGTGGGCCGGCTTCAACGATCCTGTTCTCACCAGCCTGATGCGCGATGCCATCGCCGGCAGCCCCTCCTTGCAGGAGGCGCTGCTGCGCGTCGAGCAGGCGCATGAGAATGTCGTCACCAGCCGCGCCGCCGGCCTGCCGACTCTGGGCGCCACCGGCTCCTTCAAGCGCGAGCAGGAAGGCTTGAAAGGCCTGGCGGAATCCGGCGGCGCCTACAGCCAGCTGAACCAGCTCGCGCAGCAGGCCAACAGCATCTCGCCCGGCAGCGGCGCCACCCTCACCAATGGCGCCAGCAGCGCGCTGGATTCACTGGGCCAGCCGATCAATCTCTATTCCTACAGCCTCTCCTCCAGCTGGGAGCTGGATCTGTTCGGCAAGGTCCGCCGCCAGGTGGAAGCCGCGAAAGCCAATGCCGACGAGGCGAATGATGCGGCGCGGGAATCGCTGGTGATGCTGGAATCCCAAATCGCCCAGGCCTATTTCCAGCTGCGCGCCGCCCAGGCCGCACTGGCGCAGCAGCAGCAGAACGTCCAGGCCACGGCACTCACCTTGCATCTTACCCAGAGCCAGGCGGCCCATGGCCTCGCGCCGCAAAGCGATGTCGAGCAGGCCCGCACCGCCTATCTCGGCCAGCAGGCGAAACTGCCCACCTACATCAAACAGGTGGCGCAGGACATGACGCAGATCGACATCCTCACCGGGAAGCCGCCCGGCGCGCTGGATGCGCAGCTGGCGCAGGCAACACCCTTGCCGACGCCGCCCGCCTTGATCGGCACCGGCGTCCCCGCCAGCCTGGCGCGCCGCCGCCCGGATATTCGCGAGGCCGAGGATAATCTCCACGCCGCCACCGCGCAGATCGGCGTTGCCGTCGCCAGCTTCTACCCGGATATTTCGCTGACCGGCAGCGTCGGCTTCCACGCGCTGGATGCCTCCTACCTCACCAACTGGGCCAATCTCTTCTACGCTTTCGGCCCCTCGATCTCACTGCCGATTTTCGAGGGCGGCAAGCTCTCCTCCAACCTGCGGCTGGCGCGCATCTCCCAGGCCAACGCGGCGCTGCAATATCGCGCCACGGTGCTGAACGCGCTGGCGGAGGTGGAGAATGCCCTGGTCGCCTACCGGGAGGACCAGCAGGCGCTTACCGACGCGCAAGGCACCGCCCAGGCCGCACAGATTTCCTTCAACCTGGCGCAAAGCCGCTACCAGCATGGGCTCGCCAGCCTGCTCCCGGCCTTGCAGGCACAGGACAGTCTGGTGTCCGCCAACCAGCAGGAAATCCAGGCCCAGGCGCAGCTCGATGTCGATGCCGCCACGCTCTACACCGCCCTTGGCGGCGGCTGGCAGGAGAGCGAGCAGGCGGTGACGCCGCCGCCGATCAACCCGGCCCCGCCGATTGCGCCGGGTGCGGCGGATACGCTGGCGGACCCGCGCTAAGCCTGCGGCACGGACCCAGCGGGCGGCATTGCCTGGCGCTGCGGCTGGGCATTTGCCTGCTGGGCCGCGGCGTTCAGCGCCAGCACCTCGCCCAGCGCCTGGGTCATCGTCGTCGGCACCAGAATCGTCGCCCCGCGATCCTTGTTCATGTCGTAAATCAGCCCCATCTGGCGGATCTGCAACGCCACGGGGTTTTCCTGATAGATCTGCGCCGCGTCGACAATCTGCTGGGCAATGGCGATCTCAGCGCTCGCCAGCGTCACCCGCGCCTGTTTCTCTTTCTCCGCCTGGGCGTTGCGGCTCATCGCATCGTTCAGCTCACGCGGGATTTTCACATCCCGGATCTCCACCGCGATGTCCCCCAGCCCCCAGCCATCGGATTTGCGGCGGATGAGCGCTTGCAGCCTTTCATCCATCGCCTCGCGGTTGGAGAGAATATCGCTCATCGTGGTGGCGGAGATCACCTCGCGCAGCGAGGTCTGCGCCACCTGGGCAATCATGTTCTGATAATCCGTCAGCTCGGTGGCGGCGCGTTTCACATCCACCACCCGCCAGAACAGGATCGAATCCATCGTCACGGACACCGCATCGGCGGTCAGCGTATCCTCGGCGGAAATCCGGGTGCTCTGCCGGCGCGTATCCACCACGGCATAGACGGTCTCGATCGCCGGGATCAGGAAATACAGCCCCGGCCCGCGCACGCCGGCAAAGCGGCCCAGCCGCAGCACCACCGCGCGCTCCCATTCCGCCGCCGTGCGCAGCGTCAGCGCCAGAATGACGGCGATGACAACGAACACAGCACCGATGCTGTAGGCATGCAAAACATAGCTGATGGCGACGCCGACCAGCGCGACGATAACGGCAATGACGGTCACGGCATTATTCATGTCCAGCTCCTCCGACCTTGGCCCCAGCCTAGCAGACAATAGCCCCGCCTGCGACTCGGGCGGCTTTGGTGCTAGCCTGCCGGTATGGATACGTTGCTCCCCGCCCTCGCTCTGCTCGCCGCCCTCGGCGCCCTGGTTTTCGCCGTGCTCGCCTGGCGCGCCGCGCTAGGCGCGCCACCACGCCTGAAGCTGGAGCTGGACAAGCTCCTCGCCGGCAACCGCGCCGAGGCGGAGTTCACCCGCTCGGCGCTGGCCGCCATGGAAGGCCGCCTCACCCAGGCGATCCAGAGCGGCACCACCGATGCGCTGGCGAAATCCTTCGAGCAGATCGCCGCTGCCACCCAGAATGTCGCCGCCACCATCGATGGGCTGCGCCGCCAGGCGGGCGAAGAGGCGCAGAAAACCATCCAGACCATCGAAACCCGCCTCGCCGCCATCCAGACCAGCGTGAATGAAAAGCTGCACGAGGCGGTGGAGCAGCAAATGACCGCCTCCTTCGCCCGCGTGCTGGAACAGTTCGCCCAGGTGCAGCAGGCGATGGGCGAGGTGCAATCCGCCGCCAAGCAGGTCGGCGACCTCAAGCGGCTCTTCTCCAACGTGAAAACCCGTGGCGGCTGGGGCGAGGCGCAGCTGGCGGCGTTGCTGGAGCAGATCTTGCCCCCCGGCACCTACCAGCCGAATTTCGCGCTGAAGGATACCTCCCGCGAACGGGTGGATTTCGCCTTGCGCATGCCCTCGCGCGAGCTGCTCTGGCTGCCGATCGACGCGAAATTCCCGACCGAGGATTATGACCGGCTGCTCACCGCCGCCGATGGCGCGGATGCCGAGGCCGAGCGCGCTGCCCGCGACGGTCTGGCCCTGCGCATCCGCGGCGAGGCCCGCAAGATCCGCGAAAAATATATTTGCCCGCCGGAGACCGTGGATTTCGGCGTGCTTTATTTGCCCTCTGACGGGCTCTTCGCCGAGGTGGCGCGCATTCCCGGCCTGATCGACGATGTTCGCGCCCGCGAGCGTGTCATCGTGCTCGGCCCGTCTCTGCTGCCGGCCTTGCTGCAGACCATCCATCTCGGCCATGTCACGCTCGACCTTGAAAAGCGCGCCGGCGAAATCGGCCAGATCCTCGGCGCCACCAAGACCGAGATGGTGAAGATGGACGACGCCCTGGCCAAGCTCGCCGCCAATGCCAGCACGATGAGCAATAATATCGAGAAGGTGCGCACCCGCACGCGGGTGATGCACCGGGTTCTGAAAACCGTGGAAGTGGTGGAGGCCGGCAGTGCCCAGGCGCTGCTCGGCCTCTCCGAAGAGAGCGAGGATTGAGCATGAAATTTTCAGACATTGAGGCAGCCACACCAACCCGCGAGAGCCTCGCCGCCACCTACGCGGCGCTGAATGCGCGGCTGGATGAAGGGGACCTCGCCACCGCCATCAGCGAGTGGGAAGCTGCCCGCCGCGCGGCCGAGCAATGGAGCGCGCTCACCCATCTGCGCTTCGAGCAGGACACCCAGGACGAAGCCCGCAAGGCCGCGCAGGATTATCGCGACGAAATCGCCCCGGTCATCACCAGCCATGAAACCGCCTTCAAAACCCGGCTGCTGGCGCACCCCGACCGGGCCAGCGTGGAAAAACTGGCCGGCGCCCACGCCTTGCGGCTCTGGGAGACGGACATCACCACCTTCTCCCCCGCGATCGAGGCCGATCTCCAGGCGGAAGCGAAATTGCAGGCGCGCTATGTGGCGCTGCTGGCGTCCGCGAAAATCGAGATCGACGGCAAGACCACCAATCTCTCCGGCCTCGCCCCCTACCAGCAGAGCCTGAACCGGGAGATGCGCCACAAAGCGGAGACAGCACGCTGGCGCTTCTTCGCGGAAAACGCCGCCGCTTTCGACGAGATTTACGACGAGCTGGTCAAACTGCGCACCCGGATGGCGCAAAAACTCGGCTTTTCCAGCTTCACCGAACTCGGCTACCGGCGCATGCGCCGGGTGGATTACACCGCCGCCGATGTCGCCACCTACCGCGACCAGGTGCGCCAGCACGTCACCCCGCTGGTTGCCCGGTTTTTCGAGCGCCGCCGCGCGCAGGAAGGCTGGGACAGGCTGTTCGCCTGGGACGAGCCGCTGATGGACCCGCAAGGCAATGTCGAGCCCGCCGGCGATGAAAGCTTCCTGCGCACCCAGGCGCAGGCGATGTTCGACGCCATGAACCCAGACCTGGCCGCCTTCTACCGGCTGATGAACGAGAAAGGCTTTCTCGACCTCGATAACCGTCCCGCGAAAGCCCCCGGCGGCTTCTGCACCTCGTTCCCCGTCGCCGGGCTGCCCTTCATCTTCGCGAATTTCAACGGCACCCATCACGATATCGACGTATTCACCCACGAGATGGGCCACGCCTTCCAGAATTACCGCTCCCGCACCCAGCCCAGCTTCGACTATCTCTGGCCGACCTACGAATCCGCCGAGATCCATTCGATGAGCCTGGAGCATCTCGCCTACCCCTATATCGGGCTGATGGTCGGCGAGGAGAACGCCGCGCGCTACCGGCGCATGCATCTCATCCAGTCCATCGCCTTCCTGCCCTACGGCGTCTGCGTCGATCATTTCCAGCACGAGATCTACGCCAATCCACAAGCCACCCCAGCCGAGCGCCATGCAATGTGGAAGCGGCTGGAAGCGCTTTACTTGCCCTGGCGGGACTGGGGGAATCTCGCCTACCCGGCGCAAGGCGGGCGCTGGCAGGCGCAGGGCCATATTTTCGGCTCGCCCTTTTACTATATCGACTACACGCTGGCGGAATGCTGCGCTTTGCAATTCTGGGTGAAGGCAAGGGCGGATTACGCGGCCGCCTTGCAGGATTACGTCACACTCTGCGGGCGCGGCGGCTCGGAACCGTTTCTGGGACTGGCGGCCTCGGCCGGGCTCACCTCGCCCTTCCAGCCCGGCGCGCTGGAAGAGGCGGTGCGGGCGGCGCAGATGGTTCTCGATCTGTAGCGCGAGAGGGGTTCACACCCATTCGCTCATAGTTTGGCAAGCAAGTTCATGTGTTTATCTTGACGCTGGCGCGTCAAGATAAACACTTATTGCTCTCAGCCTTGCCACGCGGCAGGGGCTGGCGCAGAACATGCCCATGCTGCGCCGGTCCCTGCTTCTCAGCCCCTTGGCTCTCGCCGCCTGCCATCATCAGCTCTCCGTCCAGGATGTGAATGTGCGCGGGCTGGTGCCCGACCTCGCCTTCACCATGACCGACACGAAAACCGGCAAAACCGTGACGGCGGCGGATTTCCGGGGCGATGTCACCCTGCTTTATTTCGGCTACACCAACTGCCCGGATGTCTGCCCGACCACCCTCTACAACCTGCAGCGTGTGCAGAAGGCGATGGGCGCGGCGGCGGAGAAGGTGAAAATTCTGTTCGTCACCGTCGATCCGGACCGCGACACGCCGGGCGTGCTCAACCAATATGCGGCCTTGTTCGGCGATAATGTCATCGGGCTGCGCGGCAGCGCGGACCAGCTCTATGATCTGGCGCGGCGCTACCGGGTGGTGTTCTCGGTGGTGAAAACGCCGGTCTATACCGTCACCCACTCCGCCGCGATCTATGTGTTCAACGCCAAGGGCGCGCCGGAATTCATCATCGCCGGGCTGGACACGGCGAAGCCGGATATCGAGGGCGTGGCGCGGGATCTGCGCGAGGTCGCACAAGGTTAGTGCTGCGGCGTCATGCCATCCCGGCCGCTCTCTGTTAGCTTGCCGGCATGGATGAAGATTGGCGCAGGATCAGCCTCTGGTGGGACGGGCTGGATGAACCCCTCACCCCGCGCCCGGCGCTGGCGGGTGATATCGTGGCGGACATCGCCATCATCGGCGCCGGCTATACCGGGCTCTGGACCGCCTATTACCTGAAAACCCGCGCCCCGCATCTGAACATCGCGGTGCTGGAGGCCAGGCGCGCCGGCTTCGGGGCCTCGGGCCGCAATGGCGGCTGGGTGATGGGGGCGGTGCTGGGCGAGAACCGGCTGGTCGGCCATCTGCCCGAGCCGCAGCGGCGCGAAAGCTGGGCGCTGCTGCACGCCATCCCGGACGAGGTTGGCCGCGTCACCGCCCAGGAAGCCATTGGCTGCGATTTCCGCAAAGGCGGCACGCTCTATTGCGCCGCGCGCTATCCGGAGCAGGAAGCGCGGCTGCGCGGCTGGCTGCACGAGCTTTACGCTGAAGGCTATCAGGAGTCGGACGCCTGGTGGCTGCCGCCGGAAGAGCTTTCCCAGCAGCTGCGGCTGCACGGCGCGCTGGGCGCGCTCTACACCCCGCATTGCGCCACCATCCAGCCGGCCAAGCTGGCGCGCGGCCTGGCCGTGGCGGTGGAGCGGCTGGGGGTGCGGATTTATGAGCATACGCCGGCCACCGGCTGGGCACCCGGCCAGGTGCGAACAGCGCAGGGCAAGGTCAGCGCCGATTGGGTGATCCCAGCGGTGGAAGGCTACGCCGCCACCCTGCCGCCTCTGGGCGCGTATCAGCTGCCGGTGCAAAGCCTGCTCATCGCCACCGAACCGTTGCCCGCCTCTATCTGGGCCGGCATCGGCCTTTCCCGCGGCCAATCCTTCAGCGAATTCTCCCGGCAAGTGACCTATGGCCAGCGCACGGCGGATGACCGGCTGGTTTTCGGCGCGCGCGGCGGCTACCGCTTCGGCGGCAAGCTGCGCACGGATTTCACCCTCACCGCAGCCGAGGAGGGGCTGCGTCGGCATCTGCTCACCGATTTGTTCCCGCAGCTGCGCGACGCCAAAATCACCCATCGCTGGGGCGGCAATCTCGGCATGTCCCGGCGGTTTCAGCCGCATATGCTGCTGGACCGGCGCAACCGCATCGCGCTCTCCGGCGGCTATGGCGGGGAGGGTGTCGGCGCCGCCAATCTCGGTGGCCGCACCTTGGCCGACCTGATCCTGGGGCAGGAGACACCGGAGACGCGCCAGCCCTGGGTCATCCAGGACCGCGCCCTGCGCCAGGCCTTGCGAAGCTGGGAGCCGGAGCCGCTGCGCTGGCTCGGCTATAACGCCATCATCGCCAGCTTCACCCATGAGGACCAGGTGCTGGCCAACCCAGCCAGCCCGCCCTGGCGCCGCCAGCTCGCCCAGGCCCTGGCAGCGCGCATGGAAGGGCTGATGCGCTGAGCCGGTTACAACATCTCACAAAAAAGGCCCCTCGCGGGGCCCTGTGTCAGCTCCGATAGGAGCCGTTAATGTCGATATAGCCATGGGTGAGGTCGCAGGTCCACACCGTGGCATGGCCCTCGCCCAGCCCGATATCGACCACCAACTCGATCTCGCGGCCTTTCATATGCGCCACCACCGGGGTCTCGTCATAGCCCGGCACCACGCCGCCAGCCTTGGCCATCCAGACACCGCCGACCGCAACACCGAGCTTATCGCGGTCCGCCGGCTCGCCGGCCTTGCCGACCGCCATGACAATCCGTCCCCAATTCGCGTCCTCACCGGCAATGGCGGTTTTCACCAGCGGCGAGTTGGCGATGGCGAGCGCGATCTTCTTCGCCGAGGCATGGCTCACCGCGCCTTCGACCTTGATCGTCACCAGCTTCTGCGCGCCTTCGCCGTCGCGCACCACCAGCATCGTCAGCTCATGCAGCACCTCATGCAGCGCACGGCGGAAATCCGCCAGCTGGCCGGGGTCTTCGGTCGGCTTGTTGCCGGCGGCACCCGTCGCGAACAGCAGCACCGTGTCCGAGGTCGAGGTATCGGAATCGATGGTCACGCAGTTGAAGGTGCCCTCCACGCTCTTGCTCAGCATCGCCTGCAGGGCGCTGGCGGGAATGGCGGCATCGGTGAAAATGAAGCTCAGCATCGTCGCCATGTCCGGGGCGATCATGCCCGACCCCTTGGCGATGCCGTTGATCCGCACCTCAACGCCGCCCAGCTTGGCGGTGCGGGTGGCGCCTTTCGGGAAGGTATCGGTGGTCATGATCGCCTTCGCCGCCTCGGCGAAGCGATCCTCGGTCAGATCCGCCTTCAGCTGATCCATCACCGCGACGATCCGCTCCGCCGGCAAGGGCTCGCCGATCACCCCGGTCGAGGCCAGGAACACCTCGCCGGTCTGCGCCCCCAGCGTGGCGGCGGCGGCCTTCGCCGTCGCCTCCACCGCGCGCGCCCCGGCAGCGCCGGTAAACACGTTGGCATTGCCGGCATTCACCACCAAAGCCCGGGCAGTGCCGCCGGGCAGCACCTCCCGGCACCAGGTGACGGGCGCGCCGGGGCAGAGATTTTTGGTGAACACCCCGGCGACGCTGGTGCCCTCCGCCAGCTCGGCCAGCAGCACGTCGGTTCGCCCTTTATAACGAACCCCCGCCTCCGCGGTCGCCAGACGCACACCGGCGATCGGCGGCAGCTTTGGCATCGGGAGCGCCAAGGGCGAGACGGGCAGCTGGCCGGCCATCGCGGCTTACTTGCTCTTGTCGGCGCCGGCCGCGGGCGCGGCGGGGGTCTGCGGCACCGGCTTTCCATCCGGCCCGAAGACCTGGATCTTCACCTGGCCGCGCACCTGATCCAGCACGTTCTGCACCGCCTGGTCGGTCAATTTCTGGCGGATATCCTGCTGCACATCGGCCAGCGCCGGGGTCGGCGCGGTGCGGTGGCCTTCATTCAGGATCACGTGCCAGCCGAACTGCGTCTGCACCGGGGTCTTGGTGTACTCGCCCTTCTTCAGCGCGAAGGCGGCATCGGCGAAGGCCGGCACCATCTCATCCTTGGAGAACCAGCCGAGCTCACCGCCATTCTTGGCGCCGGGGTCGATGCTGTCCTTCTCCGCGAGCTTGGCGAAATCCGCGCCCTTGTTGAGCTGCTTGATGATGTCCTCGGCCTCGGCCTTGGTCTTCACCAGGATATGGCGGGCATCCACCTGCTCCGGGCCGGGCTTGTTGGCGTAATGCTGGTCGTAATAGGCCTGCACGGCGGTGTCGGTCACCTGCGCGGCGACCGCCTTCTGCACATAGGCGTTTTCCAGCTGGATATTGGCGGCATCCTGCATGCGCTTGGCCACCTCGGGGTCCTTCTGCAGGTCCTCCTTCTGGGCGGCGATCAGCAGCGCCTTGCGGTCGATTTCCTGGTTGACGAGCATCGGCAACAGCTGCTCGGGCGGCAGTTGCTGGGCCTGCGGCGGCAGGCTCTGCGCGTCGGCCTGGATTTCGCTCATATGGATCGGCGAGCCGTTCACGGTGGCGACCACCGGGTTGGCATCAGCCGGGGCGGCGGGGGCGGCAGCCGGCGCGGCGGGCGCGGTGGTTTGCGCATACGCGGCCGGCGCGGCCAAGGCCAGCGCAAGAGCCAGAGCGGAGAGCGTGGACGAATGGCGCATCTATAGAAAACCTTATTTTGCGATGCCGCTCCTATGAGCCAAAGCCCCGCGCCCGGCAAGACTGGCCCCGGGCTGGCGTCCGGTGTAGGAGGCCGGCCATGATTGTCCGCCCCCGGCCCACCGGCTTTGGCCTGATCTTCCTGCTGCGCGGCTCGGTGCTGCCGACCATCGCCCCCCGGCTGATCTTCATCGGGCTGATCGCCATCCTCGCCGTGGGGCTGCACCATCTCTGGCCCGGCCTGATCGGCGTCCCCAGCCCAGCGCCATTCACCATGCTGGGGCTCAGCGTGCCGATCTTCCTCGGTTTCCGGAACAATGCCTGTTACGATCGCTGGTGGGAGGGGCGCAAACAATGGGGGGCGCTGATCGCCGCCTCACGCAATTTTCTGCGCGACCTCACCGCTTTGCTGCCGGAGGAAGACCCGCTGCACCGCCAGGGCGCGCGCCTGACCGCCGCCTTCGCCAGCCAGCTCCGCCACGAGCTGCGCGGCACCGCCCCGGCCAGGCCCGGCCGCCTGCTGACCGAGCTGGCGCATCATTTCGGCGCCCGCCAGCGCGACGGGCGGATCTCCGACATCACCTACCGGCTGTTTTCCGACCATCTCGGCACCATGGCCGGCATCCAGAGCGCCTGCGAGCGGCTGCGCGGGGCGCCGATGCCCTTCGCCTATTCGCTGATGCTGCACCGGATGGTCTGGTTGTTCTGCATCCTGCTGCCCTTCGGCATGGTGGACACGCTGGGCATCTGTACCCCCGTCCTCAGCCTGACCCTGGCCTATTCCTTCCTGGGGCTGGATGCGCTGGGCGAGGAGCTGGAAGCCCCGTTCTCCGACACCGCCAACGGCCTGCCGCTGGATGCCATGGTCCGCGCCATCGAGATCGCCGTCGCCGAGGCGCTGGGCGAAACCCCGCCGGAGCCCTTGGCGGCCAAGGATTTCGTGCTGCTCTGAGGCGCGGTTATTTGACCCTGCCTGCCCCCGCGACTATGTCAACGCTCGTCCTTTATCATCAGCCGTGCGGATTTTCTGTCCATCATGCTCTCCAGCCTCGCCCGCGCCGTTTTCGGCTCCAGCAATGACCGCGCCCTGAAAAGCTTCAAGCGCCGGGTCGCCGCCATCAATGCGCTGGAGCCCGCCCTGCAGGCGCTGGACGATGCCGCCCTGGCCGCGAAAACCACCGAATTCAAGGCCCGGATCGAAGCCGGGGAGAGCCTGGACGAGCTGCTGGAGGAAGCCTTCGCCGTGGTCCGCGAGGCCTCGCGCCGGGTGCTCGGCATGCGCCATTTCGATGTGCAGCTGATCGGCGGCATGGTGCTGCATGAGGGCCGCATCGCCGAAATGAAGACCGGCGAGGGCAAGACCCTGGTCGCCACCCTGGCGGTCTATCTCAACGCGCTCGCCGGCAAGGGCGTGCATGTCGTCACCGTCAACGATTATCTGGCCAGCCGCGACGCCCAGCAGATGGGCCAGCTCTACGGCTTCCTGGGCCTGTCCACCGGCGTCATCATCCCCGCCGTGGAGGAGCAGCACCGCCGCGCCGCCTATGCCGCCGACATCACCTACGGCACCAACAACGAATTCGGTTTCGATTATCTGCGCGATAATATGAAGTACCGGCTGGAGGACATGGTCCAGCGGCCCTTCTTCTACGCCATCGTCGATGAGGTCGACTCGATCCTGATCGACGAGGCCCGCACCCCGCTGATCATCTCCGGCCCCTCGGATGAGCCCACCGGCCTCTACGCCCAGGTGGATACGGTGGTCGAGGCCTTCCTCGCCCGCGGCCAGCTCGCCGAGGACGGCAAGCATGAATATTACGAGAAGGACGAGAAAGCCCGCACGGTGAACATGACCGAGCTGGGGGCCGAGACCGTCGAAGAGATGCTGCAGCAGACCGGCCTGCTCACCGGCGGGCTGTATGACCGCAGCAATGTCGCCCTGGTCCATCACGTCCAGCAAAGCCTGCGTGCCCGCACCCTCTTCGCCCGCGATGTCGATTATATCGTCCGCGACGGCAAAATCGTCATCATCGACGAATTCACCGGCCGCATGCTCGAAGGCCGCCGCTATTCGGATGGTCTGCACCAGGCGCTAGAAGCCAAGGAGCGGGTTGAGGTTCAGCAGGAGAACCAGACGCTCGCCTCCATCACCTTCCAGAATTATTTCCGCCTCTACCCCAAGCTCTCCGGCATGACCGGCACGGCGATGACCGAGGCGGACGAGTTCGAGCAGATCTACAAGCTCAGCGTCGTCGAAATCCCCACCAACGTGCCGGTGGCGCGCGACGACCAGCATGACGAGGTCTATCGCTCGGCGGCCGAGAAATATGAGGCGGTCGCCAGCCTGATCCAGGAATGCCGGGAGCGCGGCCAGCCGGTGCTGGTCGGCACCACCTCGATCGAGAAGAGCGAGATCATCTCCAACCTGCTCACCGCCAAGGGCATCCAGCACAGCGTGCTGAACGCCCGCTTCCACGAGCAGGAAGCCAAGATCGTCGCCCAGGCCGGCGCGCCCGGCGCCATCACCATCGCCACCAACATGGCCGGGCGCGGCACCGACATCAAACTCGGCGGCAATTACGAGATGCGCCTGGCGCTGGAGCCGGATATCGACCCCGCCGCCCTGCGCGCCGAGATCGAGGCCAACCACGCGCTGGTGAAGGCCGCCGGCGGCCTCTTCGTCATCGGCACCGAGCGCCATGAAAGCCGGCGCATCGACAACCAGCTGCGCGGCCGCTCCGGCCGCCAGGGCGACCCCGGCGCCTCGCGCTTCTTCCTGTCGCTGGAAGACGATCTGATGCGCATTTTCGGCTCCGACCGGATGGGCGGCATGCTGCAGAAACTGGGGCTGAAGGATGGCGAGGCCATCATCCATCCCTGGATCAACAAGGCATTGGAGAAGGCGCAGAAGAAGGTCGAAATCCGCAATTTCGACATGCGCAAGAACGTGCTGAAATATGACGACGTGATGAACGACCAGCGCAAGGAGGTCTACGCCCAGCGCCGGGAGTTCATGCGCGCCGAGGATGTCTCGGACATCGTCACCGAGATGCGCAACGATGTCATCGCCGCGATGGTCGAAAACCGCGTGCCGGAAAAAGCCTTTGCCGAGCAATGGCAGACGACGGAACTGGCGGCGGACATTGCCCGCGTGCTGGCGCTGGATCTGCCAATCGCCGACTGGGCGGCGGAAGAGGGCATCGACGAGGTGCATCTGCGCGAGCGCATCGAGCAGGCTGCCGCCGAGGCCGCCGCCGCCAAGGCCGCCGGTTTCGGTCCGCAACTGACCGCCTATATCGAGAAATCCGTGCTGCTGCAGACGCTGGATACGGTCTGGAAGGAGCATCTTCTGGGCTTGGATTATCTGCGCCAGGGCATCGGCCTGCGCGGCTATGGCCAGCGCGACCCGCTGAATGAATATAAGCGCGAAGCCTTCTCGATGTTCGCCGCGATGCTGGACGATCTGAAGGAGCGCGTCAGCGTGGCGATGGCGCATGTGAGCGTGCAGATGCCGGCCGAGCCGCAGGCCGAGGCGACGCAGGAGCTGCACCCCGCCCCCGGCGCCCCGGCGCTGAGCGACCCGGTGGCGGAAGGCTTCTCCTCGGACGAGGTGGACCCCGCCCGCCCCGAAACCTGGAACGCCACCCCGCGCAACGCCTTCTGCCCCTGCGGCTCCGGCAAGAAATACAAGCACTGCCACGGGCGCCTCGGCGCCTAAACACATATTGCTCGCCAAAACAAAACTTACAGCATCAAGCTAAAAGCTTGATGCTGTAAATAGTTAGGAAACCATCAACGGTCGGCCCGCGCGGGAGAGACCGGCGCCATTACCACGGCGCTTCCCTCCCAAGGGAAAGAACCTCTATCCGAGGGTATTCAATCCCAGCCGCACCGTCAGTGCGCCGAGCAGGGTGAAGAGCGCGACACTGCCCATCTGCCAGACCAGCAGCGTCATCATCGTGTCCGCCGCATGGAACAGCGGCAGTACGAGTTCGGCGGCGGCAGCGGCGGCCAGGGTGCCGCACAGGCAGGCATGAGTCGGCCGGAATTTCGCGCTGCGGCGCAGCAGCCATACCATCGCCGCGGCCGGGACCAACGCGGTCATGGCGATGGCTGGCACACACTGCCAGTCGGCATGCAACACCAGCGCGGCACCGTCCGTTTGCACCGAGAGCACGAAACATTGCCGCCCCAGCGCAGTCAGCCATAGGAGAAAACCCGCCATGGGCATGAAAAGTTTCCACACTGGCTGGTCCGGCCGCCCGGCGCAGAAGGCGGCGTAGGCGGAACTCAACATCGTCGCCGCCGCCAGCCCTTCGGTCAGCATGAAGCGCGGCTGTACGAGCAGGACGGCAAGGTCCGGACGCAGCTTCATCATCAGTGTCACGGCCGCCAACACCGGCAGCGTGACCAACAGCCAGCGCGCCATCAAGGCACCGGGTGACGGCAGCCGGCGAACAGGCGCCAGGTTCCGCGCCAACCGCTCAACTAAATCCTCACTCTTCATCCGTGCCCCCTTTCAGGGCCTGTTTCAGCCGCTGCACGGCGCGAAACGATGCCACTTTCAGCGCCGCCACGCTCATCCCGGTTTCAACCATGGCCTCCTTCAGCGAAAGCTGGCGGATTTTAAGCAGCCCCAGCACCTGCCGGTCGCGCGCGCCCAAACTGGCCAGCGCTTTTCGCAGCCCCGCCTGTTCCACATCTTGTTCCTGTGTGCCCTGCGTCATCAATGCGCCGGTATCTGCTGGCATATCTTCAAGCGCCGTCTCGCGTCCGGCGTGGCGATGGCGGCGGCGGCGAATCTCCGCGCCGCGCAGCTTGAGAATGCCGAACAGGAAGGGCTGCAGGGGGCTGGCCGGGTCGTAGAGATGACGGCTCTGGTGCAGGGCAAGCAACGTTTCCTGCACCATATCTTCAATGTCGGCGGCGCTGGAGGCCGGCCAACGCCCCCGCGCCCGCCGGCGCAGCCAAGGGAGCGCCGCAGCCAACAGAGCGGCATAGGCGCGCTGGTCTCCGGCCTGGGCCGCCGCCATCCAGATCCGCCAGTTGGGGTCTTCTTCTGCCATCCGCCCTCTTGCCGCGGGTAAGGCTACCGGCTGGACGCTCATATGCCAATCCGTTTGGGCCCTATTCATTGGTCAGCGCCAGTGTCGCGCGCACCGCGGCATTGAACATCATCGTGGATTTTCTTTTCAAGCGCGCGGCGCCGGACCATCCGAATGCCGCCACGGAACTGTTCGTGCGCAGGCGCGCTAAGGTTACAGAGGTCTTGAATATATTTTCATGGCCGGAGGATTTTCGCGCCCCTGGCGTCAATGCTGGAGGCGTTGCCGCTCCAACCGCGCCGCCCCCAGACCTCCAGATCATTTTTCCCGAGGGCGCGTAACCTTTTCGCCGCCGGTTGCGAACAACCTCATGCAGCCGCCACTCCGGCGGCGCAGAGCAGGAGATACGCATGGAACGCCGTTTCGTTACCGCCAAAATTCTCACCGCCGCCATCGGGCTGGCCGCCGCCGCGCCGGTTATCGCCGCCGCCCAGACCATGACCCCCACACAGCAGGCCAACAAGATGAAGATGGCCACCGAGCATTTGCAGAAATGCTATGGCGTCAACGCCATCGGCCGGAATGATTGCGCCGCCGGGGCGCATTCCTGTGCCGGCCAGGCGACGATGGCGCGCGACCCCGCCTCCTTCGTGCTGCTGCCGCAAGGCGATTGCGAGAAGATCGCCGGCGGCTCCCTGACCCCGGGCAAAGCCTGAAATGGGCGCGCCGCTCGCCGCCGGGATCGGGCTTCGCCTGCCTCATCACCAGGAATTTCTGGCCTCCCGGCCGGAGATCGCCTGGGTGGAGGTGCATAGCGAGAATTACCTGAGCGGCCCGGCGGCGGCGGCGCTGGAGCGGGTCCGGGCTGACTACCCGGTCTCGCTGCACGGGGTCGGGCTTTCCCTCGGCAGTGCCGAGGGGCTCGATGCCGCGCATCTCGCCCGGCTGCGCGCGCTGGCGCAACGGATCGAACCGGCTTTGCTGTCGGAGCATCTGGCCTGGACCGGGGCCGGCGGCACGCATCTGGCGGATCTGTTGCCCTTGCCCTTGCATGAGGAGAGCCTTGAGGTCGTCTGCCGCAACGTGCTGCGCGGGCAGGAGGCGCTGGGCCGCCCCATCCTGGTCGAGAACCCTTCGACCTGTCTGCAATTCGCTGAATCCAGCATTCCCGAACCGGAATTTCTGACGGCCCTGTGCCAGCGCACCGGCTGCGGGATGATCTGCGACATCAACAATATCTTTGTCAGCGCGCATAATCACGGCTGGGACGCGCGGGCTTATTTGCGCGCCCTGCCCGCCGCGGCGGTGGGGGAATATCACCTTGCCGGCCATGCGCCGGGCGAGGATGAGGCCGAGGGGCTGCTGCTGGACACGCATGACCGCCCCGTCGCCGGCGATGTCTGGGCGCTGTTCCAGACCGCGCTGGAGATAATCGGCCCGCGCCCGGTGATGATCGAGCGCGATGCCAGATTGCCGCCTTTGTCCGCCCTGCTGGCCGAGGCGGCGCAGGCGCAGTCAATGCTCGCGGCGTGTGGCGGGGGCCAGCATGCCCTCGTTGCGTGAACGCCAGGCCGCCTTCCAGGCCGCGTTGTTGGCGCCCGCCGCGCCCGGCGCGGCGCCGGGGCTGGCGGTGTACCGGAATAATCTGCGCGGCAATCTGGCGTTGGTTCTGCGCCTCGCCTTTCCCGCCACGCAAAAGCTACTCGGAGATGCCGCCTTCAACGCCCTGGCGGCGGATTTTTGTCTGACGCACCCGCCGCGCGACGCGGATTTGCACCGCTACGGCGCCACCTTCCCCGCCTTTCTGGCAGACAGCGCCGCCCAGGCGCGCCTGCCAGAGCTAGCCGACCTCGCCTGGCTGGACTGGTCTGTGCATCGCGCGCTGCACGCGCAGGACGCGCCGCCGCTCGACCCCGCCAGCCTCGCCAACGCACCCGAGACGCTGGTGTTTCTCCCGCGCCCGTCGCTGTCCTTGCTAACCTTGCGGCGCGATGTGCGGCCGCTCTGGGCGGCGTTGCTGAGCGGCGCGGAGCACCCGCCGGCGGATGACAATATCGAACAGATCGCGCTGCTGCACGGGCCGGAGGGGATCGAGATGCATGAGCTGGACCAGACGGCATTTTCGCTTGCCGTCATGCTGGCCAGCGCAGTCTCCCTGGAAGATGCCGCCAGCCATGCTGGAGATCACGCCGCCTCCGCCCTGGCGCAGTGCTTCACCCTCGGCCTGTTCAGCTTCTGGCGAGACGCTCAATCATGAATGTCAAAGGAGGCCCTATCATGTCGCATGGTCTGTTGCGGAACGGGGCGCTCGCGCCTGTCGCCCTGATCCAGAAACTCATCGATTTGCTCGGCAGAATACCCTATTGGCTGGTGGCGCTCACCGCCCGCGTGGCGCTGGCAAACGTGTTTTTCAGCTCCGCCCAGACCCATCTCGCGAACTGGGACACCACGCTCTACATGTTTGCCACGTCCTATCAGGTGCCGTTGCTGCCGCCGACATTCGCCGCCCACCTCGCGGTGGCGCAGGAGGTTGCGCTGCCGCCCTTGCTGCTGCTCGGGCTGGGCACGCGTTTCGCCGCGCTGGCGCTGCTGGGCATGACGGCGGTGATCGAGATTTTCGTCTATCCCCAGGCCTGGCCTACGCATATTCAATGGGCGGCGATGATGCTGGTGCTGATTTCGCAAGGGGGCGGGCTGCTGTCGCTTGATGCGCTGATTGCCCGTTTCTGCCAGGGGCGCGCGCCAGGCGCGCCGGAGTAAAGGATTCAGCCGACGCGATACCCAACGAACATTCCATCCAGTTCGGTATGGAAGAGGTAATTGGCGTAATTGCTCAGCGTCTTCACCGCCATGGCCAGAATAATTTCCCGCGCATGGTGGTCGGCAGAGCCGGCGGCGCGGAAGGCGTCGAGATCTTTTTTGGGCTGACAAACCGTGCATATCGAAAATAGGCTGCGTGAATCTCGCGCATGCTGGCAGTTTCGGATCGTTGATTGTGCCGTCACTGCGCAGTGCCGCCGGAACATCGGCGGGAAGCTTGGACATCTTATCCGCGATCATGCTGTGCGCGCCGTGCAGTAATTGCACCTGTTGGCCCTTCTGATCACCAGAAATACCACCTCCTGCTCACCCGGATAAAAACCTGGAGTCGGCCGCTTCTTGCTTGAACGCAGTTCCGTCTCGGTTCGAGCCATTACGCCGGAACGGATGCTACGCCCCCGCCACAAGCCCCTTCCCGGCTGCCGGTGGTGTGTAGGAGGCCTGGGGCACGACCTCATACAAGGATTCGCTCTCAGCCAGGCAGGCGGCTTTCAGGCGTGACGCTCTGGTCGCGGCAGACACGTATCAGGCCAAGCCGGGCGGTTCAAAACCATAGAGGGCGCGCGCGGTGGTCGCCGTCAGTGCGGCCAGTGCAGCGCTGTCTGCGCCAACGGCGTCACAAATCTCATCCAGGCTGCGCCGCGGGTCGGCGCGATTTTCGAATTGCGTATGCGGCCAGTCGGAGCCCCAGAGCAGACGCGCCGCGCCAAACGCCTTCCAATAGGCGCGCAGCAGCGTCCGCACCGCGGCGCCCGGCGGCAGGAACCGGTAGGGAGCGGAGATTTTCACATAGACACGCCCTGTCTGCGCCAGCTTCAGGATTTGGCGCACGACGGCATGGTCCGGCTCGCCGCCCGGCGGCAGGCCGTAATGGTCCAGCACCACGTGCGGCAGCGTCTCCAGCAGCGCCGTCAGCAGCGCCAGCGCGTCCTCGCCCCGGCACTGAATTTCGGCATGCAGCCCCGCCCCGGCGAGACGCTGCAATTGCGCGCGCCACCCCGCACTGCGGAAATCCGGCAAGGCCCGGCCGATCAGGTTGAAGCGCACCGCCCGCACACCGGCGGCGAACAACGCCGAAAGCGCCGATGCCGGCGTCACCTCGGGAATCACCGCAACCCCGCGCAGCCGCCCCTGGGACTGGACCAGACAATCCAGAAGATAGCTGTTATCCACGCCCAGAAAGCTCGGCTGCACCAGCACGCCCTGCGCCATCCCCATCCGGTCCAGAAACGCCAGATAGTCAGCCAGCGTGGCATCGGCCATCGGGGCGTAACGGCGCCCTTCGGCCAATTTGAGGCCACGATGGAAGACATGGGCGTGCGCATCGACGCCGTGAACAAACCGCACTTCAATTTTCTCCTGGGTCAATCGGCCTCGGCCGGGATCGTATCGGCGAGCGCGCGCTGCCGGGTTTCCGGCAGCATGGCCACCGCGAGCACCACAAGCGCGTAACACCCCGCCGCCGACACACCAATCGCCGTGCCGAGCGGTACGGAGCGACTCACGATACCGACCAGTAACGGAAAGAAGGAGGCGACCACACGGCCAAAATTATAGCAGAACCCAACCGCCGTCCCCCTGGTGCCGGCCGGGAACAGCTCAGTGAACAAGGCGCCCATGCTGGAGGGAATGCCGGCGGCGAAAAAGCCAACCGGAAAGCCGATGATCAGCATTTCCGTATCATTCAGCGGCAGCAGCAGATACAGCGCCACGCTGAGCGCCGAGCAGACCGCGAAAAGCGAAATATTGCGCCGCCTACCGATCCGGTCGATCAGCGCCGCCGAGGCAAGGCAGCCGCAGAAGAACGCCACGATGATCACCGCCAGATACAGCGACGTATGCGTCACCGACAAATGCCGAGACGTTTTCAGATAGGTCGGCAGGAAGGTCGTCAACGCATAATAGCCGCCATGCGCGCCCACCGCGAGCAGGCAGCTCAGCACCGTCATACGCAGCACTTCCGGCCGGAAAATCCCCAGAAAGGGCATCGGCTGAACGGCTTTCCCGGCCTGATGAACGGGCTCCGGCACGGCGCGCTGCACGAAGAGGATCAGCAGCGCCGGCAGCAGGCCGATGCCAAACAGCACGCGCCAGGAGAGCGCTTCCGGCAAGAGATAGAAACAGGCGCCATAGGCGAGAACGGAGGCCCCCCAGCCCACCGCCCAGGCACTTTGAACGCCGGCCAGGGCGCGGCCGCGCCAAGCCGGGCGGATGGTCTCGCTCATCAATACCGCCCCCGCGGCCCACTCACCGCCAAAGCCCAGCCCCTGCAGGGCTTTCAGCACCAGCAGCTGGTCGAAATTCTGCGCCAGGGCGGACAGGCCCGTGGCCAGAGAGAACCACAGGATCATCACCTGCAGCGCCCTCACCCGGCCGATCTTGTCGGAAATGGCGCCCCCCAGCCATCCGCCAAACGCCGAGGCGAACAAGGCGGCACTGCCCAGCGCGCCGATATCGGCGCGCCCGACATGGAAAGCCGTCATCAGCGCCGGGATCGCCAGGGTAAAGACCATGAAGTCGAACGCATCCAGCCCCCAGCCGCCAAAGCAGGCCCAGAATGTACGGCGCTCCACAGGCGTCAGTTTTGAAATGAAAATAGCCACGCTTCCCCCTTTGGGCTTTTTAACCAGCCCGTTTCAGATGAATTTGATCAGCGAATATCGACGCGATAGCGGAACCGGTCCCCCCGCCCCCAGGAGCGCCGCCATTCGATCGGCTGCCCGGTACAATCCAGCGCCAAGCGCTCAATTTCCACGATGGGGCTGCCGAGGGCGATGCCAAGATGCGCCGCGATTTCGGCATTGGCGGTTGCCACGGCCAGGGATTCCCGCGCGGAGGTGACGATCTGGCCGCAGAGGCGCTCATAAAGCGGATAGAGCAACGGGCCGAATTCCTCGATCGGCAAATCGGCCAACAGCGCAAACCGTGTGGCGGGCAAGCGAATTTCCTCGACCAGCACGACCTCGCCATCGATGCGTCTGAGCCGGTTCAGCCCCAGCACGGGCTCACCGGGCGCCAGCCGCAACAAGTCGGCCAGACCCGCATCCGCCTGCAAGCCCCGCCGGGAGAGAATATGCGAGTCAGGCACGCGGCGCCGCCCCTCGCGGTCCTCATGCCGAAAGAAGCGGAACAGGGACGCATCGAAGCTCGCGCGCCGCAGGAAGGTTCCCCTGCCCTGCTGGCGCACCAGCACACCCTCCGCAACCAGGACATCCAACGCCTTGCGCACCGTGCCAACCGCGACGCCCAGGCTCTCGCAGAGCTCGTTCTCACTCGGTAAGGCGGCATCTGGGCTCCATTCACCGGTCTGGATCCGGTGCAGAAAATCGTCGCGAAGCTGCTGATATAAAGGCAGTCTCGTATCAATCACGGCGCTTCCTCTGGTTCTATATAGAACTATATATGCAACTTTTCAGACATCGTCCATAGGCTTCATGAGACGCCCCAACCTTCCTCGCCCCCCTGGCCCCATGCCGGGCGTCGCTATCTGGCGCACTACGAAAATCTCACAGAACCTGCCTCTGAAGGATAATACGCCTAACCTGTGTGAGCCTTCTTGTCGGCAAGCGAATGGGGCGAGCAGCCCCATGCGGTAGCACTGGCGATAATTGCCTCGAAATCCTCGGCGAGGCGGCGACACCGGCCGAGCCAGACGAAGCTTCTCTCGACAGCTTCAGCAGCCCTACACCGGCTTACGCCGGCGGAATCTTTGCTGCTAGAGCAACATCCAATCAAACGGACTCGTTTGATCGGATAAAGTTGCTCGCTCAAACAAAAAGCTAGAGCGTATTCCGTGCACCAGCGTGAACGGAATACGCTCTAGCTTCCCGACAGTAGAGGCGACGATGACCGCCGGTATGCCGGCGAGGATGGCGCCGACATAAGGCACGAAGGTCAACAGCCCCGCCAGCACCCCCAGCGCCAACGGCAGTGGAATGCCGAGCAGCGCCAAGCCGGTCATCGACAGGACACCGACCACGCCCATGTCCACCATCTGCCCGAGCATCCAATAGCGCAGCGTCTGGCAGAGCTGGAAGGCGATGTCCTCCGCGCGGCGGCGGCGGGGCACAGGCAGCAGACGGATGATGCCGCGCAGATAGAGATCCGGCGAAATCGCCAAATACAGCGTCGTGGCCAGCAGCAGCAGGATACCGCCGCCGGTGCCAAAGGTCATCGTCAGTAGTTTCGGCGCCAGCGGTGCGATGGCGAAATCCCCCTTGGCCGCCATCGCCCGGCGCGCCATCTGCCCCCAGAAGCCCTGATCCTGTTGCAAATGCCCGACATAATGCTGGATCTGGAGGATCAATTGCTGGCCCTCGCTGACAAAGCGTGGCCCGAAATACCAGCCGAACCCGCAGCACACAGAAACCAGCAGCAGGATGATCACTGCCAAAGCGCCGCCAACCGGCAGGCGGGTGTAACGGGCCAGAAGCAGCGCCGCGCCGCGCAGCAACACCGCGAGCAGGATCGCGGCGAAGACCAGCATCACCACATCCGACAAGGTCCAGAGCAGCGCGGCGGTCGCGACTGCCGCCAGCAGCCATCCCAGCCCCCGCATGTCGGTGGCGGGCATCGGCTCAGGCCTCCTTCGCCTGCTGGCGCAAACGCCGCGCCTCCACCCCCTGCCAGATCGCCAATGCCGGCGCGCCGATCAGAATATCCCGCGCGCGGCGGATGAAGGAAAGGGCGAGGGAGAGATGCGGCGGCACGCCAAAAGCGCCGCCAATGGCGATATAGGCCAGCTCCTGCACCCCCAGCGCCGCCGGGACCAGAAAAGCCACCGCCAGTACGCTGCTCAGCAGGCTCTCAATACCCAGCGCTGCCACCGGGCTCACCGGCGCGCCAAGAAAATGATAAGCCAGCCAGATATTGCCGGCCCCGGCGCACCAGGCCAGGAAATGGATCAAGGCGGCTAGCGCCAGGCGCGGCCT
>NZ_JH976209.1:432722-456087 GCF_000306035.1 Acidocella sp. MX-AZ02 | reverse complement strand
TATGCGGGGCGCGCGCCAACAGCAACCCGAGCCCGATCAGGATAAACGGCACCAGCCCCGCCGCTTCGCAGATCATGTCCGCAAGGCTGGAGGCAGCGGCGCGCGGCAGGCTGGCGCCGCCCAGCATCACCGCGCGGGTGCCAAATACCAGCCCGCCAATCTCCGAGAACGGCAGGCAAGTCTCGCCGCCCTCGCGCACCAGCCGGCCCCAGACCGTCAGCCAGAACGGCGCGCCGGGAAGAAGCACCCGCCACGCGCCGGCCAGGATGATAAACACCGCCAGCTGCCAGAGCAGGATCGCCGCCAGCCCGCCTGGGCCGAGCGTGGACAAGGCATGCAGCACCTTGCCAGCCCCCAGCCAAAGCACCGCCGCCGTGGCCAGCCCCAGCCCGGCGAGAAACAAGGCGATGACAATGCCCCTCCTCATACCCGCCCCGCCAGCCGAGCGGCAATCTGGTCGCCGAGGGCGCCGAGGGCGCGGCTCATGCTCCGCGCCTCGTCAGCCCTCCCTTGGCCGCCATCGAAGCGCTGCGAAAACCGGCCTTGCGCCAGTACCCGCTGCCCGTCGGGGCCCAGCGCGGTCCAGTCCGCGCGCAGGCGCACCTGGCCTTTCGCATCGGGCATGAACTCCTGCACCGTTACCTGCAGGCTGGCGGCGCCCTCTGGCGGCAGCGGGTCGCCGGGCATCAGCACATCCGTGCGCGTCAGCCGTGCCGCCAGATCCTGCGCCAGCACGATCCGCGCCATCGGCCCCAGCGGCCCGGCCCATTGGGTATTGCCCGCGACATGCAGCACCCCCGGCGCCGCACCGGTGGTCAGGTGCAGCCTGTCGATCGCCGGCGGAATGTCGATGGCGCTGACCGCGAGAGCCTTCAGCCCACAGGCCGGCCGCGCCACGCCCGGCACCGGGACGAGCGCCAGATAGGTGGTGGGCTTGCCGGCGCAGGCGGAAAGCAGGAGCAGCAGAAACAGTACGGTTCGTCGCATCGTCAATCCCCCCGCCCGGTCAGCAGCGCGCCGGGATGGCTGGTGAGAAAATCGGAGAGCGCGCGCAGCGAGCGCGCCGCCTCGGACAGCTGGTAAAGCGTCTGCGGCAGGTCGCCGCTATCCGCCGCCGCATTACCCTGGCGCTGCGCCGCCAGTAGGTTCCGCGCATCGCGCAGCGCGTGCTGGGCCTGATCGGCGCTTTGTTGAACCGCGCTGAGAAGGGCTGGCAGTTGCGCATCGGCCCGGCGGGTGATGTCGTCGATATGGCGCATCGTCTGGTCAAGATGGCGCAGCGTGCGCCGGGTCTGCGCCGAACCGGTGAGGCTGGCGATATGGCGGGTGGCGCTCTGCACATTGGCGGCGATCTGGTCCAGCCGCATGCCGTTGACGCTGGCCAGCACCTGGTTGAGCTGGATGATGACGCCGCTGACATCGCCGCCGCCGGCACCGAAGCTGGGGATCAGAGGCGGCGTACCGGGCTGGATTGGGGCCGGGGGCGCATCCTTGGCCATCTCCAGCTGGATGATCTTGCCGCCCACCACCGGCACGCTGCTGCCCATCTCCGCCCGCAGCCCCTTGCCCACCAATGTCGCCAGCATGGCGTTGAGCCCGGCCGCATCCGCCACCCCGGCGCGCGCGGGGGAGAGGCTGAAGGTCACCCGCGTCTGCAGCGCGCCCTGCCCCGCGTCATAATGCAAGGCTACAGCGCTGACGCTGCCGGCCGGCGCCCCCTCGATCTGCACCGGCGCGCCGGGCTTGAGCCCGTGCGGCCCGCCGGGAAAAATTGCCGCGTAGCGCACCGCGTCCGGCCCCGGGGCATCCTGCGCCTGCGTCTTGCTGGCATACAGCGTGAAGGTGGCGCCCGTTTTTGCCGGCGCCGCGCCCGGGACAGGAGGCGTCTCGAACGCCACCGCCCCCATCAGCAGCGCCGGAACGGATTGTAATTGCACCCCTGGCCCGTCGCCACCCGCGGAGAGGCGCACCGCGCCAGCATTCCAGAAGCGCGTCCGCGCGGTGACCAGCCCCTCCCAGGGCGCCTTGATGAACAAGGCCATGTTGAAATGCCCGCCATCCGGCGCCATCGCCACGCTGGTTACCTGGCCGACATGATAGCCTTTGAAGAAAACCGGCGAGCCGGCGGAAAGATTGTCCAGCCGCGCGGCGGTGAGGGTGAGGGACAGGCCGGGCGGCGAGCCGCTCAATGCCGGCGGCGCCCCCAGCCCCTGGGCATGCGTGACCGTGGCGCCGGCATGCGGGTCCAGCATCACCACCGGACCGGAGACCATGTCCTTGATGTTGCTGAGATGCGCCAGGCTGAAGCTGGTACCAGCCAGCCAATAGCGCGTGCCCGCCCCCAGATGCCCGGCCATGCGATTGTCGAAATCCAGCGTCACCTGGAGCTTTTGCAGGTCTTTCTCCAGCCGCACGGCACTGACATGGCCGACCACATAGCCCTGATACTCAACCTTGGTGGTGCCGGCCCGCAAGCCGCCGGTCACCGGAAACGTCACCCGCACACGCGGCCCGTGATGCACGAAGGCGCTGAGGCTCAGCCAGCCGATAATGCCCACCGCCGCCAGCGGTACCGCCCAGATCAGCCCCGGCCATTTCGAGGGGCGGAATGCAGCCTGTTCGGGCGGTGGTGGGTTTTCGCTCATGCCCGCCGCTCCGCCGCCAGCCACATCGCCCGCGGGTCAAACAGCGAGGCCGCCAGCATGGTCAGCACCACCACTGCCAGGAAGGCGGGCAGAGCCTTGCCGACGAGAACGGCCAGCAGCCCGGAAAGATGCATCAACGGCAAAAACACCGAGACGGTGAAGACATCGATATGTGACCAGCGGCCGATCGTATTGATCAGCCGGTAGAGCCGGGTTTTCAGCCGCAGCCGGGCGCTGGAGCGGCGCTGAATGGAGAGCCCGAACCAGGCAAATGCGAAGAGTTTCAGCAGCGGGATCAGCACGCTGGCGCAAAAGATGATCGCGGCGAAGATCCACAGATTGGCCTGCACCAGCTTCAGCACGCCGGTGAGAATGGAATAGCCGGTAAGATCCCCCAGCACGTCGCTTGATTCCATCGGGTAAAGATAAGCGACCGGATAGAAGGCGAAGCCGGCCAGGGTGAGAGCCATGGCGCGCATCGGCGCATAGGGCCGGCAGCGCCACAGCGCTGCGCCGCAGCGCGGGCAAGGTTGGCCTTCGGCCAGCGGCGGCGCTGGATGGTCGCAACTGGTGCAGCAGATCATGTCCGGCGCGGCCTCGCGGGCAACGGGGCCGATGCGCCGCCAGATCTGCCGGCGCTCAAGCGCGGCGCGGGTCACCAGGGACAGGAAGGCCGCAGCAATAACGCAATAGCCGCCGGGGAGAATCCGCACCGGCAACTCCTGCACCACACGCTCATAGCCGATGAAGCCGCCAAAGACGAAAACATCCATCATCGCCCAGTTATCCAGCCGCTCCGCCCAGCGAAACCCACGCCCGAGCCACGAAGCCGGTCGGCCAAGCCAAAGCATGCCCAGCACCAGGCTGAGCAGACCAAAGCGCAAAAAGGGCAGAGCGATGATCTCCAGCCCGATGACGATGGCGGCCACTGGCCAGTCCTGCGCCCAGATTCCGACGACGCCGGAAGCGATATAACTATGGTTGGTTGCGGCGAGGATATTGACCTGCAGGATCGGCAGCAGATTGGCGGGAAATAGCAGCAGTAAGGTCGCCAGGCTACAGGCGAAAGCCAAGGTGAGGCTGCGCCCGTTCAATCGCTCCAGAGTGTGGCCGCACCGGACACAACGCAGCGAGCCGCCATACGCAACATCGGCCATTGACTGAATTTGTCCGCAATCGCGGCAGCCAACGAACTCCAATTCGGTTTTGCACGCAGCAAATGACGACACGTTATCATATTCCGTTAGACTTCCCGAGATTTTGGTGCTTTGGCGACAATAAGAATGGGGCTGAAGTTTAATTTTATGACACCCGACAAGCCATAGAGCTGAACTGGAAGGCCTCGCCGCCAAGAGCTGTGAAAAACAAGACGATTCGATACTCTCACTAAGCCGGGAAGAGCCTGATGACCGCACGAGGAACTAAAAGACAAGGTGAAGGCGAAAGCGGGACTCTAGAAAATTTGGCATAATCAAATACCTCGATCCATCAGATAAAAGACCGGGGATATTTGAGTCGTGCAAAGATCTTGGCAGCGTGGAGTTTTGTCTTGGTTTTGCGGTACTGAACACGTGAAAGACGAGGAGCTCAAAATTACTCCAGCAATTAAGCTACAAAACGCCGCCGTAAACCATTAAAAATTTGTTCTATGAATATTCGAGTTCATGAAATTGCTGTAAAATTGTGGGTTGCCAAAAAATGCAAAGCAAAGGATAATCTTATGCCCAAAGAGTCACCTTTACTCGGAGGCGGATATGGCTATCGTATATGAACTGATAGACGTCCACGGCAACGTAATAATCCGGGAAGAATTCGACAAAATCTGCGACCTCAAGCACGTCAATCGCTGCCTCCGGCAAGCCAAGGCCCCGGGGGCAGAGACGATACCGCTGCGGATGGTTTGGTACGAGACGTCGCCAAAAGGCTAACATTTTTTGCATCTGCATAGCTTTGGAGACAGCGGGAGATCCAATTAACGCCAGCCATTATAAGCCGGATATCAAACTCACTTTTAAACTGCCGTGGCCGCAAACAATCATCAAGCCGAATTTTCCGGGTTACGAGCGATGGAAAAAATTCTTCATCATGCTCCAGCTACATGTGATTGAGCGGATCACTCGCTGGAAAACTGTCTTCACCAGCTTTCTCAACCATATGGCCCTGATTCTGTTTCGAAACGCGCCGGCTATATTCTGCTTCTGCCTGCCGCCAGAACTCCAGGTCCCTGCCCGCAGGACGACCCGCGTCATTCCAAAAATGACAAGCAATTTGCTCAATGTCCTTCTCGCGGTCATTTCGGTCATCTGACAAGATATATTCCTTTCAAGAGTGAGATATGGTATAGTAATCTAGTAGACCGCGCTGCGGGCAGCGCTTGGCTTTTCGCCACAAGGCCGCCAAGGGCAGGGAGAAATGAAATGCGACACCTTTTATACGCAAAGAATGTGAAGCCTGTGCGACTGAAAGATAGACGCTGTGGTCCGATCCCTAAATAATGCGCCGGATATAACTTAACGAAACATTCGTACGCAGAACAGTTAATAGCGGGTCACACGTTAAATAAAATAACCATCATGCTTTTGACAGGAGCAACAGATGTATGCCGATGAATTAATCCTCCGTCTGGACGGCCATTTTGGAACAAAATGGCGGCAGGGGGTGCAGGAGGAAACGCTGAAATTCCTCATCAATGAATGGGCGAGCGAATTGGTTGGAGCTGCTCTGGACCGCGCCATGGAAGATCTCCCGGAAGAAAAATAGCCGAAACACATTGGTCCTTCGTGTTATCTTCCGCATCGTCGATGCATAGCGGTTCAGTGGCTACAGTGTAAAAGTTGAAGCGATACCCTTCCCTTTCAGGTGCCGCTGATGACGAGGATCTATATATCAAACGCCGCGCAACCAGCCATGAATGAAAATGACGGGTTGGCCGAATCCCCGCCATCGCAATAAAGCTGTGTTCCGCCTTCGGCTCGTTCTTCATTTTAGCGTGAGTTTAGTTGGAGAGCTTGATGACCCTGATCGGAATTGATTTCGCCGCTGGCGTGAAGCTGCGCGCTGCATAATGCGACAATGGCATCAGCGCGTTGGCTTCTGGATAGTAAGAGGCGCAGCAACCAGGCAGGATGTCGTAACCGGTGGCACGGAATCTACTCATTTTATGCTCAATCCCGTCATCCCAAACCGTCTCAAGCATCAACATGTCGCCTTCGTCGATACCGAGCCGGATCATGTCGTCACGGTTCAGCAGCACCACCATGCGAGTACCCTTGATACCGCGGAACCTGTCATTATAGCCATAGATATTGGTGTTGAACTGATCATTGCTCCGTAACGTCGTCATCCGAAACACGTCACGGTGGCTATCCTGCGGATGAGGATCTTCCTTAAGGCCCTCCGGTGTGATGAAATTTGCCCGTTGGCTTTCGGTCTGCCAGATGCGCTCGCGGGCCTTGATCGGTCTGGGAAAACCGCCCGGCTGCCACATGCGGCGCTCCATATCGTGGAAAATCTCCGGGTAGGTTTCACCGAGTGCTGTGCGGATCCTGGAATAATCATCGGCCCAGCCCTCCCAGTCCATAAGGGGGTTGGGCGCCAGCGTGGCTTTCGCTAAGCCGGCAATAATCCTTGTTTCGGACAACAAGTTTGGACTCGCCGGCGGTTGGCGCCCGCGCGAGCCATGGATGCAGGCGATACTGTCCTCGACGGATACAGCCTGCGGGCCGGAAGGCTGGATATCCTCCTCGCTCCGGCTGAGGCAGGGCAGGATATATCCGACCTTGCCATGAATAAGATGATTGCGGTTGAGCTTGGTGGCAATGCTGACACTGAGCGGCAATTCCTGCCAAGCAGGTTCGATTCGCGTGCGGTCCGGTACGGAGCGGACAAGATTGCCGCCAAGTTGAAATACTGCCTGCAGCTTACCGTTCACCAACGCTTCGCATGCCTCAATGATATTCAGGACTTTTTTTCGAGGCGCTGCAAATCTATACTGAGCCTCGAGCCGATCAAGCGGGACCAGTTCTGGTTTCTCGCTGATCCCGACAGTGCGTTGACCTTGCACATTGGAATGACCCCGCACCGGACAGATACCCGTACCCCGCCGACCGATATTCCCGCGCAAAAGCAGGAGATTAACAAGGAGCTGAATTGTCTCGACACCGTTTTTGTGCTGGGTGAGGCCCATACCATAGCACGCCATGGCGCGCGGGGCGCGCGTGTAGACGACTGCGGCAGCTTCGATGGCTGTGCGCGATAATCCGGAGCGGCGGACGATGTCATCCCAATCATATTCATGCGCCGCAGCGGCAAACTTATCAAATCCTGCGCAATGGTCTTCGATGAACTCATGATCGATTACGCGAGCACTGCCCATTGCCTGCGCATTATCATCCATCTCAATGACCGCCTTGCACAACCCCATAAGAGCTGCGGCATCTCCACCGATCATTAATTGGTGATATTGTGTACTGATCTGTGTAGCGGGCTTTATCAGCATCTCTGCCGGTGATTGTGGATTTGCGAAGCGCTCCAGCCCACATTCGCGCAGCGGGTTGAAGGTTATGATCTGCACGCCTCGCCGGCGCGCGTCCTCTAGCTGATGCAGCATGCGCGGGCTGTTTGTGCCGGTATTCTGGCCAAAAAAGAAGATCAGATCGGTATGCTAACAATCTTTAAGCGTAACGGTTCCAACCGGCACGCCAATGGATTTGGTCAACGCAACGGATGTCGTTTCGTGACACATGTTCGAGCTGTCAGGCAAATTATTTGTGCCGTAGGCCCGGGCAAACAGGCTATACAGATATGAGGTCCCCAACGACGCGCGGCCGGATGTGTAAAATACAACGGAATCCCGATCGTAGCCCTTCAGAAGCTGGCCGATCTCCGCGAAAGCGGTTTCCCAGGAGACCTCTTCATAATGATTTTGCCCCGCCCGGATCCGCATCGGATGGGTAAGGCGGCCGGCCTGCTCCAGCTGAAAATCGCTCCACTCCATCAGCGCGGTCACGGAATGTTTGCGAAAAAATTCTAGCTCCACGCGGTTACGAGTGATCTCCCATGCGGTCGCCTTGGCGCAGTTCTCGCAGAACTCAAACAGATGAGGCTTTGCAGGCTTCGCCCAGGCGCAGCTCACGCAGGCAAAGCCATCAGGCTTGTTCTGGCGGCTGAGAACAGGCCGCGCTTTTAGGGGAACATGTTCGCGCAGCAGAATATTGCCGAGGGAATGAACCGAACCCCAGCCGCCAGACGCATTCTTATAGGGTTTGATACGCGCGCCGCGTCTCATGGAATACCTCCGTTGAATGTCTGTTCAGTTTCGTTTTTCCTGTAAAAGTTCGAGATTGGACCGTAGCGCTGGTAGCTCGGAGTCAGCGAAACGTCTAAGCGTATGGTTATGCCCTGCCGCAGCCTATTTATAGAAAAGCGCGATCTCCTTCTGCTCCACCTCCCGCGCCGTCGCGATGTAGGCGCGGTCGAACTGCTGCCCGGTCTTGTCTCGCAAGGCGTCCGTCGCTGGATGCTGGCCACTCAGCGGCACCGCGGTCGCGCTTCCCACTTTCGTGTGCGCCAAGCCTCTTAAAATGGTGTGATTTTTTTATGCTCGGGTGCGATCTTGTCCGCCAGGGAACGGGATTTTTCACCTCCTGCTTTTTCCGCCATATCAGCCAAATGGATTTGATCGGGGCTGAGATTGTAAGCCGCCGTGATGAAATCCCAATCCTTCTCAGAAAAGGGAGGATTATCTTCGGATTCGCCCCAGGCGGACAATGTGAGCGCCGCCAGCAAAGCCACCGTTAGCAGCATCGGCAATCTGGTCATGTTTTATCCTTACCCCCCTGCTCATGACCCGTGCGGGGCGGCTTGTCTTTCATGGCATTGCGGTCCCCCGTCTCGGTGTGCTGTGCTTCGGGGGGCCTTGCAGGGGGTCTGACGGGTTTGGACGGATGTATGCAACCAGGATCGATATCGCCTACCGGCTCGTTGGCCGTTGTCCGGTTCTGGACCATGACGCAGCTCCCTTCGATTAAGGCAAGTGTCCGCCGCCGGTGGCACCATAAATTTCTCCGGTGACGAAGCTTGATTCCTGCGAGGCCAGCAACACGTAAACCGGCGCAAGTTCCGCCGGCTGGCCCGGACGCTTCATCGGTACTTCGGCGCCAAACGCCTGGACCTTTTCCTGCGGTTGGCCACCGCTTGGCTGCAGCGGCGTCCAGACGGGGCCCAGAGCCACGGCATTTACCCGAATCCCTTTCTCAGCCACCTGTGTGGCCAGGCCGTGAGTAAACGCTGCAATCGCCGCTTTTGTCGAGGCATAGTCCAACAGCCCCGGCGACGGCTTGTAGGCCTGGATCGAGGTTGTATTGATGATTGTGTTTCCAGGCGGCATGGCGGGGAGAGCCGCCTTGCAGAGCCAGAACATCGCATAGACATTGGTCCTGAAGGTCTTATCGAATTGCTCCGTGGTCAAACCCGAAATCTGTTCGACATAGACTTGCTTACCGGCAACATTGACCAGAATATCCAGCCCGCCCAGCGCTTGAATGGCGTCTTCCACGAGTTTTAGGAAAAATGCCCCATCCGATAAATCGCCTGGTAAAAGCGTGATATTCCGCCCTTCCTCGGTGAGGATGCGGTTTACTTCCGCCGCATCCTCATCCTCGGCAGAGAGGTAGTTGATCGCGATGTCGGCGCCTTCGCGTGCAAAAGCAATTGCGATTGCCCGCCCGATGCCGCTATCGCCGCCGGTAATCAGCGCCCTTCGACCTTTCAGCCTCCCGAAACCCTCATAGCTGCGCTCGCCGTGATCCGGCTTTGGCACCATATCAGCCGCGAGACCAGGCGGAGATTGGGGCTGCCTCTCAAACTCAGGCTTCGGATATTGGGCTGCCGGGTCTTTCATGTTGTACTGATTCACGGCGCTTCGTTTCTCTTTTCAGAGCCTGTTAAAGGAGGTTTAGCCTCGTGCCGAACCCGCACTTGTCAGGCCGCCTTTTTGTTGACCTCGCGCTCAGCGACTTCGGTCAGCTTGTGATCGGCGTGTTTCTCTTCCTGCAACGTGACCTCCAGCAGGCCGACAGATTCATCGCGGTCCAGGCGTTTCGCCATGGCGATCAATGTGCCATAGCGGCTGATCTCGTAATGCTCGACAGCCTGCGCCGCCGAGGCGATCGCCGCGTCCAGCACGTCGGGGTCGCCAACATCGCTCATCACCTGCTTGGCTTCGGCGATAATGCCTTCGATGGCTTCGCAGGTCACACCCTTCGCCTCGGTATTGAGAAGCTGGAACACTGTCTCAAGCCGTTTGATCTGTTCCTGCGTTTCGGTGAAATGTGTCGACAGCGCGGTTTTCAACGCCTCATTATTGGATTTTTCGATCATCGTCGGCAATACCTTGATGATTTGGTGCTCCGCATAATAGATATCGCGCAGCGTATGCAGATACAGGTCATCAAGCGTTTTGATCGGGGTGGTGAAAAGGCCCATTGTCGTTCTCCTGGTGGCGATGAGGGATCGGGAGCGCGCGACACGCTCCCGATCGGTCCTGGGTCAGTGCGAGCCGCCCTTGCGGCCGGCGTCGGACGAACGCTCGCGGTCATTGGCGAAATTTCCAGGATTTGAATTATGTTTTTCAGCCATAGCGTTTCTCCGTTCTGTTATCGTCAGAGGCAGCACGCCGCCTGACAAGCGGGAGGTTGGAAGTTATCGAAGAGATTGCAACAGAGGCTGGAATTAACATACGGCTTTTAACCATACCCAGGAAAACCTCTGCTATAAACCTATGAAAAGTCTGGTGAGGTTAGTTCGGCTGTCATGAAATCAATGTTTGTGAGGCGGCTTTCAACGCGGTGCAGGCCGATGCGATGTTCATGTGATTCTGGACATTCAATTTTTACTCGTTAGGCGCTCAATTTTTCCTATGCTCAGGCTTCGGTACCGCGAAGGAGCTTCGATCATGATAAAATTTATGTTTGCTGCGTCTCTGGCTCTGTTAGCGGCGAACTGCCATCCGGTTATGGCGCAACCCCTGACCTCGCCCAATCAGGACGCGACCAGCACCACCACGAAGGTGCCGCATCCTGAAACGACAAAAAGCCCCATGAAATGCGGCAAACTGGAAAGCCTCAGGATGCGGCGCCGCCCTCCGGCGGGGTGGATTCCGGCTCTTCAAATGGCATGACCGGAAATAATGGCGGCGATGGCACTGCCAGCAGCGGTCAGAAATAGCCTGCCTCCACCTTCGGTCGTGCCTCCACTTGTTATGCAGGAGGTCGGCAACCTGAAGGTCACATGTTCAAATCGTACTCGCGAAACCAGCCATCAGTTCTTTGAATTAGAGATCCAGCGGGTTTTCTGAGTCCAGATGCCGCCATCCCAAAACTACCTCCGGAATCCTACTGGAACCACCCGAGAGAAAACCAAGTCGTGCTCAGCCGTATGCGCAAACGCGGCGCATCGCCTGCGGGGGCTGGCCGAAATGGCGAACGAATGCCCGGCGCATTCGTTCTGGGTCGTGAAATCCCGTTGATGCCGCGATTTGTTCGATCGGCTCGCGGGAGGACTCGACACGCTCTCGGGCGACTTCAAGCCTTAACCGTTCCACGGCCCTGGCCGGGCTGATCCCGATCTCGCGCGTGAAGGCGCGGGCAAAGTTGCGCGGGCTCATCGCCATGTATGCCGCGAGCCGTTCCACGGTCAGGCGCTCGGAAAGATGGGCGCGCATGTAATCCAACAAGGGCGCGAAGGGCGTGGCATTGCTGCCCAGTTCGGCCAGCGCGGAAAATTGCGATTGCCCGCCTGGCCTGCGGTAATAGACGACCATCTGTTGCGCGACATGTTTTGCGACCGCTTCTCCCAGATCCTCCGCGACCAGCGCCAGGGCCAGATCGATTCCCGCGCTGATGCCGGCGGACGTCCAGATCGTGCCGTCTCGGACATGGATGCGATCGGCTTCGACCCGTATGGCCGGAAACAAGCGCTGCAATTCTTCCGCCCGATGCCAGTGGGTCGTTGCCCGTTTGCCGTCGAGCAGCCCCGCCGCGGCCAGCAGAAACGCACCTGAACAGACGCTGCAGAGACGCCGCGTATCCCGGGCGCGGCTGCGAAGATAGGCGGTGTTCTCATGATGGTGCATCGCCCGTCGGCTGCCATTGCCGCCGACCACGATCAGCGTGTCCATGGCCGGCGCGTCATCGGCCCGGAGGCTGTCGAGGGCGAGGCCGGACGAACTGCGGACCGCGCCGCCATGCATCGAGATGAGCTGGAGGCGATAGGAGCCGGGCGCGAGCCGCTCGGCGATCTCGAACACGGCGGTCGGGCCGGCGGCGTCAAGGATCTGGAAATCCTCGAAGAGGAAGAGGGCAATAGTCTTCATCGCTGTCAGAAAATGAGGGATCATTGTCATTTGGTCAATCGGCCAGTTCGGGCATGGTTTCGTCAGCATCAGGAGCCTGTCATGAACAACCCGCCATTCCGCATCGTCTTCGCCATCTATCCCGACATGACCCAGCTTGATTTCACCGGGCCGCATCAGTTTTTCGTGCGCTGGCCCGATAGCGAGGTGATCATCGCCAGCCCCGCCGGGGGTGACGTGCTGAGCGAGGGCTTGATCTTTGCTGGAACCAGGCGGCTGGCGGAGATTGAGGCCTGCGATCTGATTTGTGTGCCGGGCGGCCGCGGTACGACGGCCACGGCGCTGGATTCGGCCTTCATTGCCGAGATCCGGCGGCTGGGACTGGCCGCGCGCTATGTCACCTCGGTTTGCACCGGCTCGTTGATCCTCGGCGCTGCCGGTCTGCTGGTTGGCCGGCGGGCCGCCTGCCACTGGGCGTGGCGTCATCTTCTGCCGCTGTTTGGCGCGATTGCCGATGACGGACGCGTCGTGCGTGATGGAAACATCATAACCGGTGGCGGGGTGACGGCGGGCATCGATTTCGCGCTGGCGGTGCTGGCCGAGATCGGGGGCGTGGAGCAGGCACAGATCATTCAGCTCGGGCTTGAATATGCCCCCGCGCCACCGTTCGACGCGGGGCGGCCGGAAACCGCCCCGGCCGCGATCCTGGCGGCGTATCGGGCGCTGATGGCGGATATTCTGCCGCGCCGCGAGGCGGAAGCGCGTGAAGCCGCCAACCGCCTTGGTATCGGGCGGGCATGACATAATCGTCGCTTGCGTGGCATAGCATATTTAGTAGTTAAACTTGCAAGTTTAGCTGTTTTTATGTAAGGGTGAGGGCATGGATCGATCTTCCGGCATGCCCGCGCCTCTCGAAACCGCCGTTACGGAGCTTTCGCTGGCGGTCGGCCAGCTTTTGCGGCGCCTGCGTGCCGACACCAACCCGGACGGGCTGACATGGTCACAGACCATGGTACTGGCACGGCTCGATAAAGCCGGCCCGATGACGACAGCCGATCTCGCGCGGGCCGAGGGGGTCAAACCGCAATCCATGGGTGCCACTCTCGCGGAATTGGAGGGCGAGGGGCTGGTCTCGCGCCAACCGCATCCAACCGATGGCCGGCAGATCCTTTTCGCTTTGACGGAGGCCGGCATTCAGGCGCGGCATCGGCGCAGTGCCGCGAAACAGAAATGGCTGCTCGAAGCCATGGCCAGACTCACCCTCGAAGAACGGGAGACGCTCATGTCCGCCGTGACGCTGATCAAGCGTCTGGGTGAGGCGGAATAGGTCGCAGCACGGGCCCAGCCGCAGCTTGGCGCCCAGCATTTATCGTCTGACAAGGAGCCGGCATTCATGAATTGGCTGCACGACATATCTTACCTGTTCGGGGGCATATTTCTCGCCAATGCCGTTCCGCATTTTGTCAGCGGCACGATGGGGCAGGCCTTTCAAAGCCCGTTCGCCAAGCCGCCGGGACAGGGGCTTTCCTCCTCCACCGTCAATGTCCTTTGGGGATTTGCGAACCTTGTCTTGGCCTATCTGCTCCTTATTCGCGTCGGCAATTTCAATCTGCATGCCGCCGATCAGGTCATCGCCGCCGGCGCGGGCGTGCTGCTGATCGGCCTGTTTTCCGCCCGCACATTCGGGCGTTTCCACGGTGGCCATTCGCCCAAGCAATCATAACGCATGCCCCAAGGCCCGGCCCCGGAAGATGTCGCGAAGGATACGCAGCTCGATCCCGAGGTATGGAGAATTGCCGCCGTCGCCTTGTTTGGGGGCCTGCTGGCGCAACTCGATGCCACCATCGTCAATGTCTCCCTGTCGAGCCTGGCTGCAGATCTGCACGCAAGTTTTTCAATCATTCAGTGGGTCACCAGCGGTTATCTGCTGGCGTTGGCCCTGGCTCTGCCGTTGAACGGATGGCTGGTCGGCCGCATCGGCGCGAAATCGCTTTACCTTTGGTGTTTCGCGGGTTTCACCTTGTCCTCGGCGCTGTGCGGGCTGGCCTGGTCGGCGGATGGCTTGATCGCGTTCCGCGTTTTTCAGGGCATCAGCGGCGGGCTCCTCGCCCCCATGGCGCAGATGATGATCGCCAAGGCAGCCGGCAGGCACATGGCGCGTGTGGCCGGGTACATGGCGCTGCCGGTTCTGCTGGCGCCGGTCTTTGGCCCGATCATTGCCGGCGCCATCCTGCAATATGCGTCATGGCGCTGGCTTTTCCTGGTCAATTTGCCCGTCGGCGCGCTCGCCTTCCTGTTGGCCATTCTGTTCCTGCCGCGAGACCGGGAAGAGGTCACCCGCAAGAAGCTGGACTGGCTTGGCCTTGCATTGCTCTCGCCGGGACTGGCGCTGTGCCTCTACGGCGCGGACAAGATCGGTCGGATGACGGGCCGGGCGACCCTCGCTGCCGGTATCATCATGATTGCCGGCTTTCTTTGGACGGCGCGGCGCAAAGGCGATGCGGCGTTGGTTGATCTGCGGCTGTTCAAGATCCGGGTGTTTTCGGCCGCAATCGTGACGCAGTCCCTCTCGAACGGCGTGCAGTTCGCGGGGCAGATGCTCATCCCCGCCTTTTTGATTCAGGCATGCGGCCGCGCGCCGGCCGAGATGGGCTGGATGCTGGCGCCGCTCGGGCTGGGCATGATGGTGACCTATCCGCAGATGGGTGCGCTGACCGACAGGTTTGGCATCCGCGCCCTATCGGCGGGCGGTGCGCTGCTGGGTTGCATCGCCACGCTGGCGTTTCTTTATCTGGCGCTCCATGGGCTCAACCTGTTCATACTAATCCCCACGCTGTTCCTGCGGGGCTTGGGCATGAGCGCCGTCGGCTTGCCATCCATGACCGCCGCATATGCCGCTATTCCCAAGCAAGATCTGCCCATGGCAACCACCTCGCTGAACATCGCTCAGCGCCTCGGCGGGCCGATCATGACAACGCTTTGCGCGACATTCCTCGCCTGGAGGCTGGGGGCGCATGGTTCCGGCCCGGCGGTGGCGACCGCCTACGCCTGGGCCTTTCTGCTTCTTTGCATATTTCAGGTCGCTGTTTTCCTCGCCGCATGCCGTTTGCCGCGCCATTTGGACGATGTCAGGCGTGCCGAATGATCGAGGAGACGCTTGCGGGTATTTCGCCTGCTACCATGGCTCAGCCTCAAATCTGCGAGACACCGCCATCCACGACCAGCTCCGCGCCGACGACATAGCTGGACTCATCGCTGGCCAGATAGAGCGCCGCGGCGGCAATGTCCTCCGCTGTCCCCATACGGCCGACGGGCACCGTCGCAGCGGCTTTGTCGCGGAACGCCTGAAGCTCTTCCGGGCTGCGATGCCGGCTGATCAGGGGTGTGTCGATGAAGCCAGGAGAGATCGTGTTGACCCTGATCTTGCGATCCAGAAATTCGCGAGACCAGGTTCGTGCGAGGGACCGCACGGCGGCCTTGGCGGCCGAGAGCAGGGAAAGGCCGGGCCGGCCGACATGGATGATGAAGGAGGTGCTCAGGATGACCGAAGCGCCAGGGCGCAAAATCGGCGCCACGGCCTGCATGGAGAAGAAGACGCCCTTGACGTCGATATCCATTATCTCATCATAGCGCGCCTCATCGGTCTCGGCGAGCGGGGTGCCATAGGCGATGCCGGCATTGGCGAAGAAGACATCGAGTTCACCAAAGGCTTTCGCGACGTCCTTGCTGACCTCCTGCATATCCGCGACCGAGCGGGCGTCGGCCCGCAGGATCAGCGCCTCTTCGCCGAGCTCGGCGCGCACCGCCGCGAAGCGGCTGGTATCGCGCCCGGTAACGGCCACGCGCGCGCCCTCGCGGAGGAAGAGCTTGGCGGTGGCCAGGCCAATGCCACTGGTGCCGCCGGTGATCAGGACGGTTTTATTCTTCAGTCTCATTTCCGTGGTCCTTTCTAAGCCAATCTCTCAACCGGCTGGCCGTAGCTGTGCGGCGACGATCGCGATGCGCCGTTCGGCATCGGCAAGCGCGGTGGAGAGACGGGCATTGACGGCCTCCAGGACCGGCCGCGGCGCCATCTCCGGCAACCCCGCCGCGAAGGGTGGTTCTGGCGCGTATTCCAGCAGAAGCTGGGCGCCCTGTGCGGCTTCCTCTCCCCGCAGCTCGGCAATCAGGGAGAGGGCAAAATCCATGCCGGCGGTCACCCCGCCGCCGCTGATACGGTTGCCGTCACGCACCACCCGGCCAGCATCCGGGATCGCCCCAAAGGCGGACAGAAGCGTTCGAAAGGCCCAGTGGCAGGCCGCGCGGCGGCCATCCAGCAGCCCCGCCGCGGCGAGGATCAGCGAGCCGGTGCAAACCGAGGTAACATATCCAGCGCTTGCACCAAGCCGCCGGATTTCGGCGAGAAACCGGGGCGTCTCCAACGCCGCAATACAGCCAAGGCCACCGGGGACGAGGAGAACGTCGCAGGAGTCTATCCTCTCCAGATCTTGCAGCGCGCCAAAAGTGAGGCCGTCCGCGACAATCTCTTTCTGGCTGAGCGCGGCGAGCTGGATATCCATCTCCGGCAGGACGCGGAGGATCTGATAGGGGCCCGTAAAATCGAGCGGTGTCACCCCTTCATAGAGGGGGATGACGACATTTGTCATGGCGGATCTCCTTTCGCCAACGACAGTGACGGAAAAAGACATTGGCATAAATGACATATATCCCTTAATTTAAGACGTCATGCATCATATCGGTTTCTTTCTCTATCCAGGCCATCAGATCCTGGATTTCGCCGGGCCGTTCGGCGCGTTCGAAGCGGTCGCCCGGATTGCCGACCGGCCGCTTTACGCTCTGGAGGTCCTGTCGCGGGCCGGCGGCAAGGTGCGCGGCAGTGGTGGGGCCATGGTTGAAAGCCGTGCCCCGAAAGGCGTCGCGCTGGACACGCTGATCGTCGTCGGCGGCGACATCGCGCCGATGCGGGCGCCCGGCGAAGTTGCCGCCGTGCGCGCGCTGGCCGCAAAGGCCGCGCGTGTCGCCAGCGTCTGCACGGGGGCGTTCCTGCTGGCGGAGGCGGGGCTGCTGGCGGGGCGCCGGGCGACGACCCATTGGCGGGTCGCGCATCTGCTGCAGCGGGAATACCCGGCTGTCAGGGTCGAGGCCGATCGCATCTTCATAGCCGATCGCGATGTCTGGACATCGGCGGGGATCACCGCGGGCATCGATCTCGCCTTGGCTCTGATCGAGGCTGACCATGGTGTCGAGATGGCGCGCGAGGTCGCCCGCGAGCTCGTCGTTTATCATCGACGCTCCGGCGGACAATCGCAATTCTCGCCATTATCGCAGATGGAACCGGCAACCGACCGCATCCGCCTGGCGCTTGCCTTCGCACGCGATCATCTGCCCGAGCCGCTGGGCGTGGAGCGCCTGGCCGAGGCCGTGCATCTCAGCCCGCGGCAATTCAGCCGCGCGTTCCGCCGAGAGACCGGTGAAACGCCGGCCCGGGCCGTTGAGCGGTTGCGCGTCGAAGCTGCGCGTGTGCGGTTGCGGGAGGGTGCCGAACCGGTGGAGCAGATTGCGCGCGCCGTGGGATTTACCGATCCCGAGCGCATGCGCCGTGCATTCGTCAAGCTCCATGGCATCCCACCACAGGCCATCCGTCGAGCCGCGCGACAAAATCTGGACTGAGCCGGCGCTCGCCCGCCCGGCCGCATTACCGCCAGCCGCGCGCCGCGGCGGCAGAGAGGTTGGAGCGGATGACCTGCCGATGAAACGGGGCGATCGCCAACAAATAGGCCCTGCCGACAAGATTGTGGCAACGCACCACGGTCGTCGCGACAAGCTCCGCCCCCTCGCCATCATGCCGCGGCCGGATTAACAGCGAGGCCCGGAAATCGAGATGCCGATCATCCTCACCCAGCACAACCTCGTCGCGCGATCTTGACCTGACCCGGAAGAAATCGATGTACCCCGCCCCGCCTGCCACGGCCTGCTCCCGCAATTGACGCGAGGATTTGATGCCAAACGGACGGACGACCTGGTCGCGGATCGACAGCAGAGCCCGGAACCACGGGGCCGGGTGGCCGAGCGTGCTGCGGGCGAGAGCCTCGATGCCCCGCGCCGCATCCTCTCCGCTCAACTCCACGGCGAAGGCATCCGCAAGATCAGCACCTGGCACCCAGTCTGCGATCATGCTCTCCTGCGGGCACGCGACCTGCCTGACGATTATTCTCATGGGCTCTTTCCTTGCCATTGTTGTATCGACCGCCCAGCGACGGCCCGGCGCGCGACGCATTGCATCGATCCCCGCCCGCAATTCCAGCGTCCCCTCAACAGGCGCAAAGCCTTCCATGAAACCTGAGTCGGGGTAACCCCAAGATTCGGAACTCAGGCGCCGCCGCAAGAGAAAATTACGACTTTATTGCTAGGGCGAGATGGGTAACCCCCCTCGCTCGACCAGGTTTTGCCCAGCAGCTTCACGTGTCTATCTCGACGCTGCCGCGTCAATCTAAACAGCTATTGCGCTGAGGGCTTTGCCACAGCGGGGCAGGGTTTCGCGTAAGCGGCATTGCCATGCGGGCCGCCCGGCTATAATCCCCACGCCGCAGCCATGGCCTATAGCGTTAAAGAAATCTTCTACACCTTGCAGGGCGAGGGCCGGAATGCCGGCCGCGCGGCGGTGTTCTGCCGTTTTGCCGGCTGCAATCTCTGGTCAGGCCGCGAGGAAGACCGCGCCACGGCGATCTGCCGCTTCTGCGACACCGACTTCATCGGCACCAACGGCACCGGTGGTGGCCGCTTCGCCGATGCCGCCGATCTCAGCGCCGCCATCGCCGCCGCCTGGTCGCAGGACCAGCCGGAGGACAGGCTGGTCGTGCTCACCGGCGGCGAGCCGCTGCTGCAGCTCGATACACCTCTGGTCGATGCCCTGCATGCGGCGGGGTTCGAGATCGCGGTGGAAACCAACGGCACCATCGCCCCGCCTGCCGGGGTGGACTGGCTCTGCGTCAGCCCCAAGGCCGGCGCGGTGCTGGCGGTTGCGGGCGGCGACGAGCTGAAGCTGGTTTTCCCGCAGCCGGACGCCCTCCCGGCGCGCTTCGAGGGGCTGGCCTTCCGGCATTTCCTGCTGCAGCCGATGGACGGCCCCGACCAGGCCGCCAATACTGCGGCGGCGGTGGCTTATTGCATGGCGCATCCGCGCTGGCGCCTCTCGCTGCAGACGCATAAATTTTTGGGAATCCGCTGATGTACGAGCTCAGCAAGCAATTCATCTTCGATGCCGCGCACACGCTGGAGCGCAAGATCGAAACCGACCCGAGCCGGCGCATCCACGGCCATACCTATCTTGCGGAGGTGACATTGCGCGGCAAGGCGGACCCGGCGAGCGGCATGGTGATGGATGTCGGGCTGCTGGCCCGGCTGCTGGAGGAGGTGCGCGACGGGCTGGACCATCGCTTCCTCGATGAGGTGCCGGATCTCGGCCCCGCTACCATGGAAAATCTCTGCGCCTGGATCTGGACGCGCCTCGCCGCCGCCTGCCCGGCCTTGTATCGTGTGACCATCTCGCGCGCCTCCAACCAGGATCGCTGCGCCTATTACGGCCCGGAGGCGGCATGATGGACCAGAACGCCGCCCTGGTGCTGTTCTCCGGCGGCCAGGATTCCGCCACCTGCCTGGCCTGGGCGCTGGCCCGCTATGGCCGGGTGGAGACGCTGGGCTTTGATTACGGCCAGCGCCACCGGGTGGAGCTGGATGTCCGCCTGCCGTTGCGCGAGGCGATGGCCAGGCTCGTCCCCGGTTGGGCGGCGCGGCTGGGCGAGGATCATCTGGTGGATTTCTCCGTGCTGGGCCAGATCAGTGACACCGCGCTGACCCAGGACTCGGCGATCACCATGCAGGAGAACGGCCTGCCCAGCACCTTCGTGCCCGGCCGCAACCTGATGTTCCTCACCTTCGCCGCCGCCATCGCCTATCGGCGCGGGATCAAGCATATCGTCACCGGCGTCTGCGAGACGGATTATTCCGGCTACCCGGATTGCCGGGACGATACGGTGAAGGCGCTGCAGGCGGCGATCAATCTCGGCATGGAAAGCCGCTTCGTGCTGCATACCCCGCTGATGTGGCTGGACAAGGCGCAAACCTGGGCGCTGACCCAGGAGCTGGGCGGGGACGGGCTGGTTGAGACCATCCGCACCGGCTCGCATAGCTGCTACAACGGCGACCGCTCAACGCTGCATCGCTGGGGCTATGGCTGCGGCAAATGCCCGGCCTGCGACCTGCGCGCCCAGGGCTGGGAAAAATTCTGGGCCGAGGCGGTCTGAGCGCCACCCATGCGAATCCCCCTTGCCCTTTCTCCCCCCCGGGCGTACATAAGCGCCAACAAAACCCGCTGTTTCACAGGGTGGCCCTAACCGGCCGCCTTTTTTATTGGATTTTACGTGTCAGATAACCGCCCGACCCATACCGGCCTGGAAGGCCGCATTGCCGACATGATCGTCGAGCCGCTGGAAGCCCAGGGCTATGAGCTGGTGCGCGTGCAGGTGATGGGCACCGAGACCCCCACCGTGCAGATCATGGCCGACCGCGCCGATGGCACCGGCTTCACGGTGGAGGATTGCGAGAAAATCTCCCGCCTGCTCTCCGCCGTGCTGGACGTGGAAGACCCGATCGACAGCGCCTGGACGCTGGAGGTCTCCTCCGCCGGCATCGACCGGCCGCTGACCCGCGCCAAGGATTTCAACGCCTATGCCGGGTTCGATGCGCGCATCGAGCTGAATTTCCCGGATGCGGCGAACCGCAAGCGCTATACCGGCAAGCTGGCCGGCGCCGATGCCACCACCGCGAAACTCACCCTGGAAAATGGCGAGACCGTCGAGATCGCCCGTGATAATATCCGCAAGGCCAAGCTCGTCCTCACCGACGCGCTGATCGCCTTCACCACCCACCCCAAAGTGACAAACTAGAGGATCGCATGGACACCTCCGTCAACCGCCCGGAATTGCTGCTCGTCGCGGACGCCGTGGCCCGGGAAAAGCAGATCGAACGCGAGGACGTTCTGGAAGCGATGGAGCAGGCCATCCAGAAGGCCGGCCGCGCCAAATACGGGCATGAGAAGGATATCCGCGCCGTCATCGACCGCAAGACCGGCGATGTCCGCCTCTCCCGCTGGACCGAGATCGTCGAGACGGTGGAAAACGAGGAAACCCAGATCCCCGTCGCCATCGCCAAGAAATTCGCCCCCGAGAAAGAGATCGGCGACTTCCTGATCGACCCGCTGCCGCCGATCGATTTCGGCCGCATCGCCGCGCAGACCGCCAAGCAGGTGATCGTGCAGCGCGTGCGCGAATATGAGCGCTCCAAGCAGTTCAACGAGTTCAAGGACCGTGTCGGCGAGATCATCAACGGTGTGGTCAAGCGCACCGAGTACGGCAATCTGATGGTCGATCTCGGCCGCGCCGAGGCGCTGCTGCGCCGCGATGAGTGCATCCCGCGCGAGAACCTGAAGAATGGCGACCGCGTGCGCGCTTATATCTATGATGTGCGCGAGGAGCCGCGCGGCCCGCAGATCTTCCTCTCGCGCACCCATCCCGGCTTCCTGGCCAAGCTGTTCGCGCAGGAAGTGCCGGAAATCTATGACGGCATCATCGAGATCAAGGCGGTCTCCCGCGATCCCGGCTCGCGCGCCAAGATGGCGGTGATCTCCCGCGACGCCTCGATCGACCCGGTCGGCGCCTGCGTGGGTATGCGCGGCTCGCGCGTGCAGGCGGTGGTGGCCGAGCTGCAGGGCGAGAAGATCGACATCATTCCCTGGTCCCCCAATGTCGCCACCTTTGTGGTGAACGCGCTGGCCCCGGCCGAGGTCTCCAAGGTGGTGATGGATGAGGAAGCCGGCCGCGTTGAAGTGGTGGTGCCGGACAGCCAGCTCTCGCTGGCCATCGGCCGCCGCGGCCAGAATGTGCGCCTGGCCTCGCAGCTCACCCGCTGGGATATCGACATCCTGACGGAAGCCGAGGAATCCGAGCGCCGCCAGGAAGAGTTCCGCCGCAAGACCGGCCTGTTCGTGGCCGGGCTGGATGTGGATGACATGATCGCCGGCCTGCTGGTGCAGGAAGGTTTCGAGACGATCGAGGATCTGGTCACCACCCCGCTGGAAGAGGTCGCCACCATCGAGGGCTTCGATGAAAACGTCGCCGGCGAGCTGGTGCGCCGCGCCACCACCCATCTCGAGCGCCAGGCCGCCGAGCTGGAGGAAAAGCGCGTCGAGCTGGGCGTGACCGACGATGTCGCCGCCATCGAGATCTTCTCCGCCAAGGATTTGATCGCGCTGGGCGAGAAAGGCGTGAAGACGCTGGATGATCTGGCCGATCTGGCCGGCGACGAGCTGGTGGAGATCCTCGGCGAGGATGTCATGAGCGAAGAGCAGGCCAATGAGATCATCATGGCCGCCCGCGCCCATTGGTTCGAAGGGGAGGATGGCGACGCAGCCTGACCCCCAAACCGCGCCGGAAGAGATCCTGGCCGATGAGCCGGAGCGCGGGCCGCTCCGGCGTTGTCTGGTCACCCGCACCCAGGGGCCGCGTGAGGCGCTGCTGCGTTTCGTGGCGGCACCTGACGCAACCCTGGTGTTCGACCCCGGCGCAACCCTGCCCGGACGCGGACTCTGGTTGAGCGCGGACGCGGATGTGCTAGATTTAGCGGTCCGGCGTGGTGTATTCTCACGCGCCGCACGCTGCGCGGTGAAAGCCCCGCCGGATTTGCGCGCCCAGGTGGAAGCCGCGCTGACCCGGCGCATCACCGATCTGCTGGGCCTGGCCCGGCGCAGCGGTGCCGCGATCTCCGGCTTTGAGAAGGCCCGGGAATGGCTGCAGGCAGGCCGGGCCGGGATCATCGTCCAGGCCGCCGATGGCAGCGCCGAGGAGCGCGCCCGTTTCGCGGGCGGACGGCCCATTCCCCAGCTGGCGGTTCTTTCCGCCGCCGCGCTGGGCCGGATCTTTGGCCGGGAGCATACGGTGCACGTTGTGGTGGCACCGGGGCGCCTCGCCCACATGATCGAAATCGAGGCGCAGCGCCTGCGGGGTGTTGCGAAGGAAAGCGTAAGCGGGCAGTAGAGCCCAACCAACAAGGCCGGGGTCAAATCCGGCCGCGATGTGAAGATTGGACCGGATTAGGCATGAGTGACGGCAACGACCAGAATGAAACCAAGGGCAGGCTCTCGCTGCGCCCCGCCGCGCGCGCGGATGCCGGGCATACGGTCGATGCCGGATCGGTGCGGCAGAGCTTTTCCCATGGCCGCACAAAGGTTGTGCAGGTAGAAGTTCGCAAGAAGCGCGGCGGCGCCCCGGCGCCCGCCGGTGCGGCGCCCGCCAGCACGGCACCGGCCGCGCCG
>NZ_JH976209.1:426485-432622 GCF_000306035.1 Acidocella sp. MX-AZ02 | reverse complement strand
AAGACGCCCCGCGCGGCCCACGCCGCCCGATCGTCACCGCGCCCAAGCGCGGCACCCCGGTCGCCCCGGCGAAGAAAATCGGCGACGGCAACCGCCGCGCCGGCCGTATCGATGTGCAGGCCGCAATCGCGGGCGAGGACGAGAAGACCCGTTCGCTCGCCTCGGTGCGTCGCCAGCGCGAGCGTGAGCGCCGCCAGGCGGAGCTGGAGAAGCTGCGCTCAGATGGCGTGAAAGTGGTGCGCGAGGTCGTGCTGCCAGAGACCATCACCGTGCAGGAGCTGGCCAACCGTATGGCCGCTCCCGGCCGCGACGTGGTCCGCGCCTTGATGAAGATGGGCGTGATGGTCACCATCACGCAGGTGATCGACGCCGACACCGCTGAGCTGGTGGTGCAGGAATTCGGCCACAAGGTCCGCCGCGTCTCTGACTCCGATGTCGAGCTCGGCTTGGCCGGCGAAGCCGACAGCGATGACGAGCTGCAGGCCCGCCCGCCGGTCGTCACAATCATGGGCCATGTCGATCACGGCAAGACCAGCCTCTTGGACGCGCTGCGCCATACCGATGTCGCGGCCCGCGAGGCCGGTGGCATCACCCAGCATATCGGCGCCTATCAGGTGACCCTGCCCTCCGGTCAGGCGATCACCTTCCTCGATACGCCGGGCCATGAAGCCTTCACCGCCATGCGCGCCCGTGGCGCCGCCTCCACCGACATCGTCGTACTGGTTGTGGCCGCCGATGACGGCGTGATGCCGCAGACCATCGAGGCGATCAAACACGCCAAGGCGGCGAGCGTGCCCATCATCGTGGCGATCAACAAGATCGACCGCCCGGGCGCGGACGCCAACCGCGTGCGCAACGAGCTGCTGCAATACGAGATCGTCACCGAGAGCATGGGCGGCGAGACCATCGATGTCGAGGTTTCGGCGCTGAAGAAGACCAACCTGGACAAGCTGGAGGAAGCCATCCTCCTGCAGGCCGAGGTGCTGGAGCTACGTGCCAACCCGGAACGGTCCGCCGAAGGTGCTGTCATCGAATCCCGCCTGGACAAGGGCCGTGGCCCGGTGGCCACCGTGCTGGTCCAGAAGGGCACGCTGCGCCAGGGCGAGATCGTCGTGGCCGGCGCCCAGTGGGGCCGCATCCGCGCGATGATCAACGACAAGGGCGCCCAGCTGAAGGAGGCTCTGCCCTCCCTGCCGGTCGAAATCCTCGGCCTCTCCGGCGCGCCCACCGCGGGCGAGCCGTTCGTGGTCGTCGAGAATGAGCAGCGCGCCCGCGAGATCACCGAGTATCGCGCCGCCAAGCTGCGCGAGCGTCAGGTGGCCGCCCAGACCGCATTGCGCGGCACGATGGAAGAGATGCTCGCCCGCATTCAGGCCGGCGCGCAGAAGGAAGTCGCCGTCGTCGTCAAGGCGGATGTGCAGGGTTCGGCGGAAGCCATCGGCGTGGTGCTGGGCAAGCTCGGCAACGAGGAGGTCCGCGTGCGCGTGATCTATTCGGGTGTCGGCCAGATCACCGAGAGCGATGTGCAGCTGGCGAAGGCCTCCGATGGCCTGATCATCGCCTTCAATGTCCGCGCCAATGTGCAGGCCCGTGAGCTGTCCCAGCGCGAAGCCGTGGATATCCGCTACTACTCGATCATCTACGAGGTGTCGGACGACATCGAGAAGCTGGTCAAGGGTAAGCTCTCCCCGGTGCATCGCGAGAAGTTCCTGGGCTACGCGGAAATCCGCCAGGTGTTCAACATCACCAAGACCGGCAAGGTCGCGGGTTGTTACATCACCGAGGGCGTGGTCAAGCGCGGCTGCGGCGTGCGCCTGCTGCGCGACAACGTGGTCATCCATCAGGGCGAGCTCTCGCAGCTCAAGCGCTTCAAGGACGACGTCAAGGAAGTGGCGCGCGGCTATGAGTGCGGCCTCTCCTTCGCCGGCTACCAGGATCTGCGTGAAGGCGACGTGGTGGAGTGCTATGAAACCGAAATCGTGGCGCCCTGATCGTCCCGGAGCGGTTATATGAAGCACTCTAACGACTCCAAAGCTGCCGCTGGCCCAAGCCAGCGTCAGCTGCGCGTGGGGGAGGAGATTCGGCATGTCCTCTCCGATATTCTCATGCGCACGGAATTCCACGACCCGCTCCTGGCGCGTGAGCATCTCACCGTCTCGGAAGTGCGGATGTCGCCGGATCTCAAACACGCGCTGGTCTTCGCCACCGTGCTCGGCCAGAAGGATATCCGCCCGCTGCTGCCGGCGCTGAAGCGCGTCGCCCCGTATCTGCGCGCGCAGATGGCGCCGCGTCTGGGCCTGCGCGTGGCCCCGGAGCTGAAATTCGTCGCCGACGAGGCGCTGGACGAGGCGACGCGGATCAACAAGCTCCTGCACAGCCCGGAAGTAACGCGCGATCTCGGGCCCGACAAAAAAAGACTGAAAAAAGTTTTTTGGCGCCGCTTTTTTCAAAAAAGCGGCAAAAACGCCGGGGGTGGTGACGGCGTCTGTGCAACGTCCCGAACATTTTTGGGGGACTTTTTGAAAAAAGTCCCCATACCCCCAAAAACTTTCGATAATTTTCCGGCAGAGCCTTGGAACCAACGCCTCAGACAGACGATAAGCCGACCAAGATCCTGCGCAGCCCGCTCTGCGCGGCAAAGCTGCTGCAGGCCGGCAAGCTCGTCGCCTTCGGCACCGAGACCGTCTATGGCCTCGGCGCGGATGCCACCAACGCCCAGGCCGTCGCTGGTATCTACAGCGCCAAGGGCCGCCCCAGCTTCAACCCGCTGATCTGCCATTACCCAGATGCCGACGCCGCCTTCGCGCAGGTCCAGCCCACCCGGCTCGCGGAGAAAATCGCCGCCGCCTGCTGGCCCGGCCCGCTCACCATGGTGCTGAAGCGCCGGGCGGCTTGCCCGGTTGCCCTGCTGGCCGGGGCTGGCCTGCCGACCCTGGCCGTGCGGATCCCCGCCCAGCCCCTGGCCCGCGAAATGCTGAAACAAGCCGGCCTGCCCATCGCCGGCCCGTCCGCCAACCGCTCCGGCCGCATCTCCCCCACCAGTGCCGCGCATGTGCTGGCGGATCTGGGGGGACGGATCGCCGGCATTCTGGATACCGGTCCGTGCCCGGTCGGGGTGGAATCCACCGTCATCGATCTCTCCGGCGATCGCCCGGTGCTGTTGCGCCCCGGCGGCGTCACCCGCGAGGCACTGGAAGCCCTGGCCGGCCCGCTCGGCGCGGCGCCAACCCCGGGTGCCGCCATGGCCTCGCCCGGCATGCTCGCCTCCCATTACGCCCCCGCTTTGCCCGTGCGCCTCAACGTCACCGCGCCGCGGGCAGAGGAAGCCTATCTCGCCTTCGGCCCCGCCCCCGCTGACCGGCTCTGCTTCCAGCTCTCCGGCAGGCGCGACCTCACCGAGGCCGCCGCCAATCTGTTCGAGGGGCTGCATTGGCTGGACGCCCATGCCAAGGGTGCCGCCGGCATCGCCGTCGCCCCCATTCCGGATACCGGGCTGGGAGTGGCGATCAATGACCGCCTCGCCCGCGCCGCCGCCCCGCGCGGATAAGCGCCGCCCCCTCTTGGCAAATTCGTTACTTCGCAATATCGGATGATCGCGGTGCCTCATCGGTGCCGTGCCTCGCGCGACAATCACAGATAGGCGTTTCATTGCTTCCTCGTCTCAGGCCAACCCGCCAGACGCCGCATTTGTGGCTATTTTGTCACGATACGTCTGTTACCTTGTCCAGATTTCTGTCGCATTTAAGGCGCAAACGCTCACCCGCCGCCCCGTCCGGGGTTTCGGGTCTCACTCAAGATCGCTTCTCAGGAGGAACTTCCTTTGGTTAAACCGTTGCGCAAGGCCGTGCTCCCCGTTGCTGGCCTCGGTACGCGCTTTCTGCCGGCCACCAAGGCGATGCCGAAGGAGATGCTCCCCGTCGTCGACAAACCGCTGATTCAATATGCGGTGGACGAGGCCCGCGCCGCCGGCATCGACCAGTTCTGCATGGTCACCGGCCGCGGCAAAACCGCTTTGATCGACCATTTCGACATCGCCTTCGAGCTGGAAGCCACCCTGGCCGAACGCTCCAAGCGCGAGGCGCTGGCGCTGCTGCGCGAGGAGGCGATGCCGCCGGGCGCCATCACCACCGTGCGCCAGCAAGTGCCGCTGGGCCTCGGCCACGCCATCTGGTGCGCGCGCACCTTCATCGGCGACGATCCCTTCGCCATCCTGCTGCCAGACGATCTGGTGCTGAGCCAGACCCCCTGCATCGGCCAGCTCGCAAAAGTCTATAACGAGACCGGCGGCAATGTCGTCGCCATTTCCGAAGTCCCGCGCGAGCACACCGCCCGCTACGGCATCCTGAAAACCGGCGCCATCGAGGGCGACCGCGTCGAGGTCACCGGCCTGGTCGAGAAGCCCAAGCCCGAGAACGCCCCCTCCAACCTCTCCATCATCGGCCGCTATGTGCTGCTGCCGGAGGTGATCGGCTATCTCTCCCGCATGGAGGCCGGGGCCGGCAACGAGGTGCAGCTGACCGACGCGATGGCCAAGATGATCGGCGAGAAGCCCTTCCACGGGTTGAAATTCGAAGGCAAGCGCTTCGATTGCGGCGACAAGGTCGGCTTCCTGGAAGCCCAGATCGCCTTCTCCCTCGCCCGGCCGGACCTCGGGCCCGCCGTGCGCGAATTCCTGAAAAACTACGTCAACGCCTGAGACAAGAGGAAGCGATGAGCTTTTCCCATAAATTCCCCGCCAGCAGCCTGCGCGAGTATGATATTCGCGGCATTGTCGGCGAAACCCTCGGCGAGGCGGATGCCTTCGCCATCGGCCGCGTCTTCGGCTCCATCGTCGCCGAGGCCGGCGGCAAAAAAGTCGCGGTCGGCCGCGATGGCCGCCTCTCCTCGCCCAAACTCTCCGCCGCCCTCATCGAAGGGCTGGTCGCGTCCGGCATGGAGGTGATCGATATCGGCCAGGGCCCGACCCCGATGCTGTATTTCGCCTCCTTCACCCAGCCGGCCGACGGCGCGGTGATGGTGACCGGCAGCCATAACCCGCCGAACTATAACGGCTTCAAGATGATGTTGAAGAACAAGCCGTTCTTCGGCGCGCAGATCCAGGATCTCGGCGCCCGCGCCGCTGAGGGCAAGGTCGTCGCGCAAGCCAAGGGCAGCGTCGTCGAAAAAGACATCTCCGAAGCCTATATCGCCCGCCTGCTGCAGGATTGGGACGGCAAGAAGACCCTCAAGATCGTCTGGGATAACGGCAATGGCGCCGCCGGCGACGTGCTGACCAGGCTGGTCGAAAAACTCCCCGGCAAGCATATCGTGCTCAACGGCAAGGTGGACGGCAACTTCCCCGCCCATCACCCGGACCCGACCGTGCCGAAGAACCTGGAACAGCTGATCGCCGCGGTGAAAAAGGAAGGTGCTGATGTCGGCGTCGCCTTCGACGGCGATGCGGACCGCATCGGCCTGGTCGATAATGAAGGCCATATCCTGTTCGGCGACCAGTTCCTGATCCTGATGGCCCGCGACGTGCTCAAGCAGCACCCCGGCGGCACCATCATCGCCGACGTGAAGGCGAGCCAGGTACTGTTCGACGAAGTGGCCAAAGCCGGCGGCACCCCGCTGATGTGGAAGACCGGCCATTCGCTGATCAAGTCCAAAATGGCCGAGACCAAGGCGCCGCTGGCCGGCGAAATGTCCGGCCACATCTTTTATAACGATAAATGGTACGGGTTTGACGACGCGCTCTATGCCGGCGTGCGCGTGCTGGGCGTCATCGCCCGCATGGAAGAGACGCTGGGCGCCTTCCGCGCCTCGCTGCCGCAGGTGCTCAACACCCCCGAGCTGCGCTTCGATTGCCCGGAAGACCGCAAATTCCAGGTGGTGACGGAAGTCGCCGTCCGGCTGAAGGAAAACGGCGCCAAAGTGTCCGATACGGATGGCGTACGCGTGAACACCGAGGATGGCTGGTGGCTGCTGCGCGCCTCCAACACCCAGGCGGTGCTGGTCGCCCGCGCGGAAGCCAGCTCCGAAGCCGGGCTGGTGCGGCTGAAATCCGCTCTGGCAGTGCAGCTTTCCGCGTCTGGACTGACGCCGGATTTTGATGCGCCGTCCGCAGGGCACTAAAAAGAAGTGGGGACTTTTTAAAA
>NZ_JH976209.1:416038-426385 GCF_000306035.1 Acidocella sp. MX-AZ02 | reverse complement strand
AAAAACTTCTGCGACTTTAGGCAAACGCCGCGTCTCCTTTAGGGACGCGCCGTCTCCGTTTAAGCGTGCTGCGGGAAAGGCAAACGCGGCAGGCGGGCTTTCAGCTTGCCAAAGCGCCCACCCCTGCCAGGCGGCGATCCAGGAACGCCAGCGTGTTTTCCGAGTCCATCGAGCTGTCGCTGAGCCAGTAGAGCAGCGTCGCCGAGAGCACCGCCCCCAGAATGGCCCGCTTGCTGTACCAGGACATGTCAGCGCTCTTATCCCCGGCCGCGAACCAGACCGCATCCGCCATCCGGGCGATAATCTTCGCCAGGCGCGGCGCATTCATCGGCAGCACCAGCCAGGCCATCGCCCGGCGCACCGCCTCTTTCTCGCCCGCCATCAGCTCCAGCCTGGCCGCCACCGCCGCGCGCACCCGCGCTGTCGTGCCACTCTCCGCCCCCTGCCCCAGCCGGGCGCGGATCATCCGCTCATCGCCCAGCTCGAAATAGGCCGCGATCATCTCCGCGCGTCCGCCGGGAAAGGCCAGATCCGCCTCCGCCGCATCCCGCCCCAACCCGCTCAGCGCCATCCGCAAGGATTTGCCGGTCCAGCCGTCAAACCCGGCATTCTGCGCCAGCGCGTCAATCAGCGCGGCCTTCTGTTCATCGATCTGCATCACAACAGCTCCTGAGGATATCGATCCAGCTCCTCATTATAGCCGAACCGGCTGAAATCCTCCATCCGCATCGGGTAAAGCACCCCATCCAGATGGTCCGCCTCATGCTGCACCACCCGCGCGGCAAAACCGGTCAGCACCTCATCAAAGACTTTGCCATCCTCATCCAGCCCGCTCAGGCGGATCTCCCGCCAGCGCGGCACCGCCGCCCGCAGGCCTGGGATGGACAGGCATCCCTCCCAGCCCAGCTCCCGCCCCGCCGCCTCATTGGGGGTGATCACTGGGTTCACCACCGCCCGCAACGGGATCTCCGCCCCCTCACCCCGGCCGGGTGGCACCCGGAACACGAACAGCCGTAGCCCTACATGCACCTGCGGCGCCGCCAGCCCGACTCCGCCGGCATCGAACATCGTCTCCGCCATGGCGGCGATCAGCGCCTGGATTTCCGGCGCCGAAACATCCTCAACCAAGCCCGCCTTGGCGAGCAGAACCGGGTGCCCCATGCGGGCGATCTTCAGAATCGACATATTTGCATGATTGCCCCAGCAGAAATGGTTTGGCGAGCGGATGTTTTGTGCTATAGGGCCGCCCAGCAGTTCTCGGCCCGTGGCCCCAATTGGTCGCGCGCCGCGTTTGTCCGTTTAAAATTTTTTGTTTGGAGCACACAGCCCAGTGCAAGTTCTCGTTCGTGACAACAATGTCGACCAAGCGCTGAAGGCGCTCAAGAAGAAGCTGCAGCGCGAGGGCGTGTTCCGCGAGATGAAGCTCCGCCGCCATTATGAGAAGCCCTCCGAGCGCCGCGCCCGCGAAGCCGCCGAGGCCGTTCGCCGCGCCCGCAAGATGGAGCGCAAGCGGATCGAGCGCGAGGGCTTCTAAAGCCCCTCCCGCCTCCGGGCGGGTCGCTTACCAGTGTCAGATCAGCCGCACGCGGGTTCCGCGTCGCGGCTTTTTTGATCTTTGAAGCGCAGTAAATCACGATCTTGAGCCGCCAGAGTGGCTTTTGGAGTAGCCTCTCAGCCCTTCTGGATCACCAGCACATGGCTGCCATCCGCCTGTTCGAGCAGATCCAGCGGCTCATGCCCCTGGTCGGCGGCGGCGCGCGGCACGTTGCGCAGCGGGTCCTCGCCTTTCAGCTTCACCAGCAATATCTGCCCGCTCTCCATGGCGTCCAGCGCGAGCCTGGTCCGCACGAAGGTCATCGGGCAGGTTTCGGCGGTGATATCGATGGCTTTGTCGTGTTTCGGCAGGTCGGCAATCAGCATGGCGGTCTCCCTTAAGGCTGGACCGGATGACAAAGTTAGGCCACAAGGCTTACCGATGAATATAAGCATCGAGCGCCTGTGCATAGAGAACGGGCTGAAGATGACAGGTCCGCGCAGGGTGATTGCGCGGGTGTTGTCGGAGGCGACCGACCACCCGGATGTGGAAGAGCTGCATCGGCGGGCGAATCGTATCGATAACCATATTTCCCTGGCCACGGTCTACCGCACGGTGCGGCTGCTGGAGGCCAAGGGCATTCTCTCCCGCCGCGATCTGGGCAGCCGCCGCGCGCGTTATGAGGCCAGCGGCGATGGCAACCATTTCCATATGGTCGACAAGCTCAGCGGCAATGTCATCGAGTTCGAGGCCCCGGCGGTCGAAGCGGCGCTGCGCGAGATCGCCCTGAAACATGGGCTGGAGGTGGATTTGATCAAAATCGAGCTGTTCGGCAATCCGGTCGCGCCATGAACGAGACCAGCCTGCCGCATCTGCCGCGCTTTACCATCGGCAACGCCGCCCCCGGCTTCGCGGAGCTGCGCGCCGGCAATCTCGGCGTGCGCCTGGCCACCACCGAGGCCGAGCTGAGGGCCGCGCAATCGCTGCGTTACAAGATTTTTTATGAGCAGATGGGCGCCAAGGCGGATGCCGCCACCCTGGCCAGCCAGCTCGACCAGGACGAGTTCGATGCCATTGCCGACCATCTGCTGGTGGTCGATCACGATCTCGGCGAGGGGGCCGAGAGCGTGGTCGGCACCTACCGGCTGATCCGCCAGGAGGCGGCGGAAGCTTTCGGGCGCTATTACTCGGAAAGCGAATACAACATTTCTGCCCTGCGCGCCTTCCCTGGCCGCAAGCTGGAGCTGGGCCGCAGCTGCACCGCCGAGGCCTATCGCAGCCGCATGGTCATGCAGCTGCTCTGGCGCGGCATCGCCGCCTATGTCTTCCACTATGGCATCGAGCTGATGTTCGGCTGCGCCTCGCTCTCCGGCACCGACCCGGATGCCTTGGCCGCGGAGCTGACCTATCTCAGCCTGCATCACCGCGCCCCGGAGGCGATCCGCCCGCGCGCCCTGCCGGACCTCTATGTCGAGATGGCCAGGCTGCCACCCGAGGCGATCGACCCGAAAGGGGCATTGATGCGCCTGCCGCCGCTGATTAAAGGCTATCTCAGGCTCGGCGGCTTTGTCGGCGATGGCGCGGTGATCGACAGCCAGTTCAACACCACCGACATCGCCATCATCGTGCAGACCGATCTGGTGACTGAGAAATATTACCGCCATTATGAGCGGGATACGCGCTGATCCGGCCCCGGCCGCGAACCGCGCGCGAAGGGATTGACCTATGGCTGAAGACGATCTGAACACACCCGAATCCCTGCTGCCCTATGATGAATGGACGCAGGATGCGCTGCGCCATGTCGTGGTCAGCGCGCTGCGCCATGCCGCCGCGCAAGGGCTGCCGGGCGAGCATCATTTCTACATCACCTTCAAAACCGGCTATCCCGGGGCGATGGTGCCGGACCGGCTGAAGGCGCAATACCCGGATGAAATGACCATCGTGCTGCAGCACCAGTTTCACGGCCTGTCCGTGGAGCCGGATGGCAGCGCCGTCTCCGTGGGCTTGAGCTTCTCCGGCATCCCCACCACTTTGGTCATCCCCATCGCCGCCATCACCAGCTTCGCCGATCCGGAAGTGCGCTTTGGCCTGCAATTCGAGGTCGAGCTGCCTGAGCCGGCCGAGATCGCCGCACGCCCCGCTGTCCAGAGCGAGGACACACCGGCCCCGCCCAACGACCAGCCCGCCGATGTGGTGAGCCTGGACGCCTTTCGCCGCCGTCAGAAAGACTAAAAATCATGAACGCACCCCTGAAACGCAGCCCTGGTTTCGCCTTTTCGCCCATGTTCCCGCTCGGGCATGACGACACCCCCTATCGCAAGCTCGATATCGAGGGCGTCTCGACCATCGAGGTCGAGGGCAAGACGGTGCTGAAAATCAGCGAGGGGGCGCTCTCCGAACTGGCCTTCCAGGCCTATCATGATGTCTCGCACCTGCTGCGCCCGGCGCATCTGGCGCAGCTCGCCAACATCCTGAAAGACCCCGAGGCCAGCGAGAATGACCGCTACGTGGCCATGGAGTTCCTGAAAAACGCCGCCATCGCCGCCAAGGGCGTGCTGCCGATGTGCCAGGATACCGGCACGGCTTTGATCTTCGGCAAGAAGGGCCAGCGCGTCTGGGTCGAGGGCAATGAGGAGGAGGCGCTCTCCTGGGGTGTGGCGCGCACCTATACCGAGACCAATCTGCGCTATTCGCAGATGGCCCCGCTCTCGATGTTCGAGGAAAAGAACACCGGCACCAATCTGCCGGTGCAGTTCGATCTGATGGCCTCCCCCGGCGGCTATCACGATGACGAATTCAGCCTGCAATTCATCGCCAAGGGCGGCGGATCGGCCAACAAGACCTATCTCTACCAGGAGACCCGCGCGGTCCTCACCCCTGAGAAGATCTACGCCTTCATCGAAGCCAAGATCAAAACGCTGGGCACCTCCGCCTGCCCGCCTTACCATCTGGCCATCGTCATCGGCGGCACCTCGGCAGAATTGTGCCTGAAGACGGTGAAGCTCGCCTCCACCAAATATTACGACCATCTGCCCACCGAAGGCGATGCCACCGGCCATGCCTTCCGCGACCTGGAAATGGAGCAGAAGGTGCTGGAGATCAGCCGCAAGATCGGCATTGGCGCGCAGTTCGGCGGCAAATATTTCTGCCACGATGTCCGCGTCATCCGCCTGCCCCGCCACGGCGCCTCCCTGCCCATCGGCATCGGCGTCTCCTGCTCGGCGGACCGGCAGATCAAGGCCAAGATCACCAAGGAGGGCGTGTTCCTCGAACAGCTGGAGACCAACCCGGCGAAATATCTGCCCGAGATCGAGGGCGAGCATCTCGGCGGCGAGGTCGTCGCCATCGATCTGAACCGCCCGATGCGCGAAATCCTGGCCGAGCTGTCCAAGCATCCGGTGAAAACCCGCGTGGCGCTCACTGGCACCATCGTGGTGGCGCGCGACATCGCCCATGCCAAGCTGCAGGAGCGGCTGGACCGTGGCGAGGGCATGCCGGACTATATGAAAAACCACCCGGTCTATTATGCCGGCCCGGCGAAAACCCCGGATGGCATGCCCACCGGCAGCTTCGGCCCCACCACGGCGGGGCGCATGGACAGCTATGTCAACGCCTTCCAGGCGGCCGGCGGCTCCATGGTGATGCTCGCCAAGGGCAACCGCTCGAAAGCCGTCACCGAGGCCTGCCACAAGCATGGCGGCTTCTATCTCGGCTCCATCGGCGGCCCGGCCGCGGTGCTGGCGCAGAACAACATCACCAAGGTCGAGGTGCTGGAATATCCAGAGCTTGGCATGGAAGCGGTATGGAAGATCGAGGTGAAGGACTTCCCGGCCTTCATCGTGGTCGACGACAAGGGCAATGATTTCTTCGCGGACCTCGCGTAAACGGCCATGAAATTCACCGTCGACCGGGTCGATCACATCGTCATGGTCTGCCGGGACCTGCAGGTCACGGCGGGCTGGTATCAGCGCGTGCTCGGCATGGAGCGCGAGGAATATGGTGGCAAGAACCGCACGGCTCTGCGCTTTGGCGGCCAAAAAATCAATCTCCACGAGGTCGGGCATGAGGTCGTTCCGCACGCCCTCACCGCCCAGCCCGGCACGCTGGATCTCTGCCTGGTCGTGGCGGTCGGGCCGGAGGATGTGATGACGCATCTGAAGGCCTGCGGTGTCGAGATCGAGCGCGGCCCGGTGACGCGCATCGGCGCGCTGGGGGATATCATGTCCGTCTATTGCCGCGATCCGGACGGCAATCTCATCGAGCTCGCCTCCTATCTCGGCGCCTGATGCAGCTTTCCGATTTCGGCTATGATCTGCCGGAGGCGCGGATCGCCACCGCCCCGGCCCGCCCCCGTGATTCCGCCCGGCTGCTGCATGTGACGCAGGGCGCGCTGCACGACCATATCGTGCGCGACCTGCCCAGCCTGCTACGCCCGGATGATCTGCTGGTGGTGAACGACACCAAGGTCATCCCCGCCCAGCTCTCCGCCCGGCGGGGCGAGGCCAAAATCGGCATCACGCTGGACCGGCGGCTGGATGACGGCACCTGGCGGGTGCTGCTGCGCAATGCCAAGCGGGTGAAGCAGGGCGACCTGCTGGAGATCGACCCGGATTTCTCCGCCCGGGTGGAAGCGATGCTGGAGGGCGGCGCCGCCCTGCTGCGCTTTACCGCGGATGATTTCTACGCCGCCCTGGCGCGCTCCGGCGCTCTGGCGCTCCCACCTTACATTCCAAGGCCGGACGGCATCACCGAGCAGGACAAGGCGGATTACCAGACCCTGTTCGCAGCGCATGAAGGGGCCGTCGCCGCGCCCACGGCGGGGCTGCATTTCACCCCGGAGCTGCTGGCTTCACTCCAGGCGCGCGGCATCGAGCTGGCGCAGGTGACGCTGCATGTGGGGGCGGGCACCTTTCTGCCGGTGCGCGTCGAGGTGATCGAAGAGCATAAAATGCACGCCGAGCGTGGCTTCATCACCGAGGCGACCGCCGCGCGCATCAACGCGGCCAAAGCCGAAGGCCGGCGCATCATCCCCATCGGCACCACCGCCCTGCGCCTGCTGGAATCCGCGGCCACCGCAGAGGGCGTGCTGAAGCCCTTCGATTCCGAGACGGATATCTTCATCTATCCCGGCTACCGCTTCAAAATCGCCGATGCGCTATTCACCAATTTCCACCTGCCGCATTCCACCCTGCTGATGCTGGTCAGCGCCTTCGCCGGGCTGGAGCGGATCAAATCCGCCTATGCCCACGCCATCGCGAATGGCTATCGGTTCTACTCCTACGGCGATGCCTGCCTGCTGGAACGCGGTTAATCTGGCCCCGCGCCAGCTTTCCGGCTAATCCCCTCCCATGACGACCCCTGATTTCTCCTTCACCCTGGCCGCCCAGCATGGCCAGGCCCGCGCCGGCACGCTGCGCACCGCCCATGGCGAGGTGCCCACCCCCACCTTCATGGCTGTCGGCACCGCCGGCACGGTGAAGGCGATGACGGCGGACGCCGTGCGCGCCACCGGCGCGAAAATCGTCCTCGGCAATACCTACCATCTCATGCTGCGCCCCACCGCCGAGCGCGTGGCCCGGCTGGGCGGCCTGCACAAGATGATGGACTGGCCCGGCCCCATCCTCACAGATTCCGGCGGCTTCCAGATCATGTCGCTCGCCAAGCTGCGCAAGCTGGAGGAGAAGGGTGTCACCTTCCGCTCGCATATTGACGGCACCGCCTATGAGCTGACGCCCGAGCGCTCGACCGAGATCCAGCATCTGCTCGATGCCACCATCACCATGCAGCTGGATGAATGCACCAAATTCCCCGCCACCCACCGGGAGGCGAAGGAGTCGATGGAGCTGTCCATCCGCTGGGCGAAGCGCTCGCGCGACGCGTTTGTAAAACGCCCCGGCTATGGCCAGTTCGGCATCATGCAAGGCAATGTCTATGAGGATCTGCGCCGCATCTCGGCCGAAGCGCTGCAGGAGAATGCGTTCGAAGGCTACGCCATTGGCGGGCTGGCGGTGGGCGAAGGCCAGGAGACGATGTTCGCCGTGCTGGATTACTGCACGGATTTCCTCCCCGCCGACAAGCCGCGCTACCTAATGGGTGTCGGCACGCCGGACGACCTTCTGGGCGCGGTGGCGCGCGGCGTGGATATGTTCGACTGCGTGATGCCCACCCGCGCCGGGCGCACCGCCCGCGCCTTCACCAGCAACGGCATCTTCAACATGCGCAACGCCCGCTTCCAGGACGATACCCGCACGCTGGATGCAAACTGCGCCTGCCTCTGCTGCACCCGCCACACCCGCGCCTACCTGCACCATCTCTTCCGTTGCGAGGAAATGCTGGGGCCGATGCTGCTGACCATCCACAACCTCACCTACTACCAAAACGTGATGCAGGGCGCGCGCGAAGCCATCCTCAACCACGACTACGATTCCTATTGCGCGGATGTGCGCGGCCAATGGCAGAGAGGACCAGATGCATGAGTGATGATCGCTACGCCGGGCTGCAGCAGCTCGGCACCAAAACCGAACAGCCGCGCAGCCCGGAAGAGGCAATCCTTGAGCGCGTGCCCGCGAAAACCGGCGGTAAGCACGCCATGGTGCGCTTTGTCTGCCCGGAATTCACCTCGCTCTGCCCAATGACCGGCCAGCCAGATTTCGGCCATATCGTCATCGACTACATCCCCGATGAATGGCTGGTGGAAAGCAAGAGCCTGAAACTCTTCCTGCAATCCTTCCGCAACCATGGCGGGTTTCATGAAGCCTGCTCCTTGATGATCGCCGACCGGCTGGTGGAGCTGCTCGCCCCGAAATGGCTGCGCCTGGGCGCCTACTGGTATCCGCGCGGCGGCATTCCCATCGACGTGTTCTGGCAAACCGGCAAACCGCCCGAGGAAGCCTGGATCCCCGACCAGGGCGTGCCCCCCTACCGTGGCCGCGGCTGAAAACGCCCCCTGGCGGCCTTCAGGCGGCGCATGTCTGCGCGCCGGTGCTCACGTACTCATGTACGCTGCGCGCCGGTGCTCGACATCCACCACCTGACGACGCACCATGGAACGTTTTCAAAACGCAACTCTAAAAACCCTCATCCGTGACAAGGCGGCGAGCCTCGGCTTCGCCGCCACCGGCTTCACCCGCGCAGCATTGCCGCCGGAACGCCTGGCCTACCTGCAAGACTTCCTGGCCGCTGGCCGCCATGGCGGCATGGGCTGGATGGAAGAGCGCACCGAACAGCGCGCCCATCCGCAAGCCCTCTGGCCCGAAGCGCTCAGCGTCATCACGCTCGGCTTCTCCTACGCGCCGCCGACCGACGCATTGGCCAACCTCACCCGCCCCGACATCGGCAACATCTCCGTCTATGCCCGCAACCGCGACTATCACGACATCATCAAGGGCAAGCTCAAACATCTCGCCCAATTCATCGCCGCGCGCGGGGCGGGGGTGAAGGTCTTCGTGGACACCGCGCCGGTGATGGAAAAACCGCTGGCCCAGCAAGCGGGTTTAGGCTGGCAGGGCAAACACACCAACCTGGTCTCGCGCGCCCATGGCTCCTGGCTGTTCCTGGGCGAAATCTACACCACGCTGGAATTGGAACCAGACGCCCCAGGGCGCGACCTCTGCGGCTCCTGCACCGCCTGCCAGGAAGCCTGCCCCACCGCCGCCTTCCCCGCCCCCTACCAGCTCGATGCCAGGCGCTGCATCTCCTACCTCACCATCGAACATGACGGGCCAATCCCCGAGGAGTTCCGCACCGCCATCGGCAACCGCATCTATGGCTGCGACGATTGCCTTGCCGTCTGCCCTTGGAACAAATTCGCCAAGGCCGGACAAGAGCTGAAACTCGCCGCCCGCGACGACCTCACCGCTCCTAAATTGGCGGCGTTGGCCACGCTGGACGATGCCGGCTTCCGCCAAAAATTCTCCGGCTCGCCCATCAAACGCATCGGCCGAAACAGGTTTTTGCGTAACGTGGCGATTGCGGTTGGCAATAGCGGAGAGTTTGGAATGCTGCCGACAGCGGAGCAACTAGCGGCGGATGATGACCCGGTGGTAGCGCAGTCTGGCGCCTGGGCGGCGGCAAGATTGCGCGGCTAGGCTCCTGCCCTTGCAGAAGCACGCCCTGCCCTCAACAAAACGCCTTTCTTCCTTTCCCGCATGTCGCGGATGTCTGCCGCGAAAAATCACATCCAGCGACAAAAAAGCGCGACACGAGAGCGCCATATGTCTCCGCAAGGCGAAAGATCGTCGCGTAATTTACAAGTTATGCGACAACCGGCGGCTTGGTTGTGGAGTAACGGGCGCTCGGGTTTCAGAGCGATGCAAGTCGAATAGCTAAAACGAGCCTGAAAAGTTGCATAACCTATGCCTGCTACGAGAAACGCAACTATCATCACCTTTCTTTACGCATAATAGATGACCAGGGCCGTTACAGTGAGGAATAGAATATAGCCGCCAAACAGTCCGGCAAAGAGAGGCCCAATGCCTTTAGTCTTTACGATTTCATTAGAAAACGTCGGCGGTGCGCCAGCAACAGCTGATGTTTTTTGAGTCAGGTATTCAGCTATATCCGTCAGAGACGCCGCAAATACCTTGCCCGAAATCGAAGTTAGCAGTTTTCCCTCTTTGGAAAACAGCCTTACTGCATCCACGGCTCTCTCGCGTGGTGACAAATATTCCCCCCTGTAAACAAGAGTATTCATGTCCCCATGATAGACCCACCCCAACTGTTCTGTAGGGAATACCATTTTCCTCTCGCCTGATCTTCTCCAAATGATTTGTTTGTCGCGGATTTCGAGTAGGGGCGGACGAAAGAAAACTAGC
>NZ_JH976209.1:412239-415938 GCF_000306035.1 Acidocella sp. MX-AZ02 | reverse complement strand
GCTAGAAGCATCATAGCCACGGATATGATGCCCCAGTGTATAGGCAAGAGCATCTCCATTATTAAAGTCACAACAGGAATTCGCTGAGCGGCAAGGGACAGGAAGAAAGCGATGCTCCAGTAAGCCCAACCGGCTAGACAGCCGGTTATCATTACCAGTGTCAAAATCACTTCTCGATTTCTTTCAAGGTAAGCAGTCCCGTCGGGTTTTTCTACGATTCCTTGCATATCGGCAAGGTATAGCGACGATTCTCATGAGACAAGCCAGAACTGAGACCTTCTAACAGCTGACATGGGTATGATGGATTGTGCGGTAGCCACCTATCCAACTTGACCACTGACCGAATTGGAAATGCCAAAAAAATCCACTCCCGACGTAGCCCCCTGGACCAGCCTAAGCCTGACGTGGGTCGAAATCGGTTGTCGCATAACTTAGGATTTATGCGACGCCCATCCCCACCCCCCGTTCCACGTGGAACATTTAGCGAACACGCCTCCCCCATCCCGCCCCTCCCCCAAAAACTTCCCTTCCCCCCCCAAACCGGCTAAATCCCTGCCCCATGAGCTGGCTCACCGAATTCGTCCGCCCCAAAATCCGCACCCTGCTTGGCCGCAAGGAGGCGCCGGATAATCTCTGGCACCAATGCCCCTCCTGCCAGCAGATGATCTTCCATACCGAGCTGGAGGCCACCAAGAAGGTCTGCCCGCATTGCGGCTTCCATATGCGCGCCAACGCGGCGGAGCGTCTGGCCTGGACCTTCGATGACGGCGTCTTCACCAAGATCGAGCTGCCGAAAGCCCTGCCGGACCCGCTGAAATTCCGCGACCAGAAGCGCTATACCGACCGTCTGAAGGATGCCCGCGACAAGACCAAGCAGGATGACGCCATCCTGGTCGCGCACGGCACCCTCGGCGGCAAAAACGCCGTCGTCGCGGCGATGTCCTTCGAATTCATGGGCGGCTCCATGGGCGCTGCTGTCGGCGAGGGGCTGGTTGCCGCCGCCCGCCTGGCGGTGCTGCAGAACGCCCCGCTCATCGTCTATACCGCCTCCGGCGGGGCGCGCATGCAGGAGGGCGCCATCAGCCTGATGCAGCTGCCGCGCTCCATCATCGCCAGCCAGATGGTGAAGGAAGCCGGGCTGCCCTATATCGTGGTGCTGACCGACCCGACCACCGGCGGCGTCACCGCCGCCTTCGCCATGGTGGGGGATATCCACATCGCCGAGCCGGGCACGCTGATCGGCTTCGCAGGTGCCCGCGTGATCGAGCAGACCGTGCGCGAGAAACTGCCCGAGGGCTTCCAGCGCGCCGAATATCTGCACCAGCACGGCATTATCGACATGGTGGTGAAACGCGAGGAGCTGACCGCGACGCTGGCCCGCATCATTTCCCTCGCCACGGCCAATAAAAAGGCCGCGTGAGCAACGAGCTGCAGAGCCCGGCCGGGGCCACCGGCGCCCGGCTGCAGGTGAGCGCGGCGCTGGAGCGGCTGCATAAGCTCTATCCGCGCATGATCGACCTCAAGATCGACCGGCTGCAAAGGCTGCTGGCCGCTCTCGGTGATCCGCAGACCAAACTCCCGCCGGTGCTTCACGTCGCCGGCACCAACGGCAAGGGCTCGGTCTGCGCCATCGCCCGCGCCGTGGCGGAGGCGGCAGGGCTGAAGGTGCATGTCTTTACCTCCCCGCATCTGGTGCGCTTCAATGAGCGCATCCGCCTGGCCGGGTGCCTCGCCACAGATGAACAATTAGCGCAATCGCTGGATGCGATCGAGGCCGCCAACCAAGCCAACCAGATCACCGTGTTCGAGGCGATCACCGCTGCCGCCTTCTGGCTGTTCGCTCGCGTGCCCGCGGATATCTGCATCGTCGAGGTGGGCCTGGGCGGGCGGATGGACGCCACCAACCTCGTCGCCCCCGCCGCCTGCGCCATCACCGCGATCTCGCTCGACCACCAGGATTTTCTGGGCAACACGCTGGAGCTGATCGCGGGTGAGAAGGCCGGCATCATCAAGCCGGGCGTGCCCGTGGTCACCGGCTACCAGCCGGCCGAGGTGATGGCCCGCATCGAAGCCGAGGCCGCGCAGAAAGGTGCCAAGCAGCTGCGCCGCGGGCTGGACTGGTCGGCCGAGCCCAGCGCCACGGGCATGGTTTATGATGGGCTGGCGCTGCCCAAACCCGCCCTCGCCGGCCTGCATCAGATCGAAAATGCCGGCATCGCCCTCACCGCCTTGCGCGCCGCCGGGTTCAGGATGTCGCCAGAGGCGATGGCGCGGGGCCTGCGCGCCGCCAGCTGGCCGGCCCGCATGCAGCGCCTCACCGGCCGCCTGGCGCAGGCCCTGCCCGCCGGGTCCGAACTCTGGCTGGACGGGGCGCATAATCCGGGCGGCGCCGAGATCATCGCCCGGCAATTGCAGGATTGGGACGGCCCAACCACGCTGGTGCTCGGCATGAAGCAATCCAAGGATGTGGCGGAATTCATCCGCATCGTCGCCCCGCACGCGGCGCGGATTTTCGCCGTGGCCGAGGCCGAACAGCATCTCGCCTTGCCGGTGGAGAAAATCATCGAAGCCTCGGGCGGCCAGGCGCTGCCCGGGCCGGACATCGCCAGCGCCTTCCGCCAGATCACCACCCCCACGCGGGTGCTGATCTGCGGCAGCCTCTACCTCGCCGGCGAGGTGTTGAAGCAGGATGAGACGGTTCTGGCCTGACACGGAAATGTCGCATGCCGGCCACCGCCTGCTTTGCTAATAGACCGCCAAAGGAGCCGCCAATGACACTCACCCGCCGCCAATTCGCCACCACCAGCGCCATTCTGGGCGCCGGCGCCGCCCTGGCCCCCGCCGCCAGCGCCGCCGAGGAAGCCCTGAACATCGTACTGATCGGCGATTGGGGCCGCAGAGGCCATCACCACCAGCGCGCCGTCGCCGCGCAGATGGGCCGCACCGCGGACGCCATCAATAGCCGCTTTGTCGTCTCGGTCGGCGATAATTTCTACGAAAACGGCGTCGACTCGCTGGAGGACCCGCAATGGCGGACATCCTATCTGGATGTCTACACCCAGCCGGCGCTGCAAACGCCCTGGAAAGTGCTGCTCGGCAACCATGATTATCGCGGCAATGTGCAGGCGCAGCTGGATTACGCCAAGCAGAATCCGCGCTGGCAGATGCCCGCGCGCTATTCCCTGGAAACCATCGCCCTGCCCGATGGCGCCCACGCGACCTTCTATTATCTGGACACCTCGCCCTTCATCAAAAAATATTACGGCACCCGGGTCGCGGTGGATGGGCAGGACCCGCAGGCCCAGCTCGCCTGGCTGGATGCCAAGCTCGCCGCCTCGACCAGCGAATGGAACATCGTCATCGGCCATCACCCGATCTATGGCGCGCATGAGTCCGACCCGGGCTATGAAGGGGCGGACATGCCGGACATGATCGCCGCCGTCGATCCGATCCTGCGCAAGCATCACGTGCCGATCTATATTTGCGGGCATGACCATATCCTGCAGGCGGTGAAGATGAACGGCATCTCCTATGTCTGCACCGGCGCTGGCTCCGAGACCTATAATCCCGGCCCCGCCACACGCGGCGGCTTCGCCGCCGGCGCGCACGGCTTCATGGTGATGAAGCTGACGGGCAAGCAGATGGATTGGTCGTTCGTGGATGAGCACGGCACGACGCTGTATGCGCAGAGCATCGTAA
>NZ_JH976209.1:392836-412139 GCF_000306035.1 Acidocella sp. MX-AZ02 | reverse complement strand
GCAGAGCATCGTAAGGGTTTAAAAAGTTTTTGGGGGGCGTGGGGACTTTTTTTCAAAAAGTCCCCACAAACGTCTGGGGTTTTGGCAAGTTCGCCGTCAAAACCCCAGACGTTTCCGCCCCTTTTTTGAAAAAAAGGGGCGGCCCCAAAAAACTTTTGCGCCTACAGATCCACGCCGGAATAAGAGGCGTTGACGGATTTATTGATGAGCGGGAAATCCGCCAAAATCGCCGTGGTCGCGGCATGTTCCAGCAGCGGCCAGTGCGCGGCGCTGGCATCCGCCACAAACGCCTCCTGGATCTGGCCATTATCCAGCTTCAGCCAATGCCAGACCGGGCCGCGAAAACTCTCTGCCACCCCCAGCCCCATGCCGCTCTCCGGCGGCGGCGCGAAGGCCAGCGGGCCCGCCGGCAACGCCTCCAGCAGCACCCGCACCAGCCGCACGCTCTCCGGAATTTCCTGCAGCCGGATCTTGATCCGCGCCGCCACATCCCCGTCCTGCGCGCGCGGCACGCTCAGCCCCAGCTCCGCATAAGGCGGATAGCCCGGCTCCATCCGCGCATCCCGATGCTGGCCGGAAGCCCGGCCCACGAACCCGCCGGCATTGTAAGCGGCGGCCAGCGCCGGCGGGATGATGCCGGTGCCCATCACCCGGTCCTGCAAACTGGCATAATCCTCGAACACCCGGGTCAGGCTGGGCAGCTCATCTTCCAGCGCATCGAGCATCTCCTCGATCATCTCGCCCGCCCCCTCGGCCAGATCCCCGGCGACACCGCCCGGCACCACCACATCCATCATCAGCCGATGCCCGAAGGCGAGCTTGGCGACGGCGCAGAACCGCTCCCGCGCCAGGGCGAAGCGGGACTCCAGAAAGGCGAAGCCGGCATCCGCCGCGATCGTGCCGATATCGCTGACATGGTTGGCCAGCCGCTCGATCTCCGCCATCAGCGCCCGCAGATACACCGCCCGCTCCGGCGCCTGGATGCCCAACGCCGCCTCCGCCGCGCGGGCGAAGGCGATAGAATGCGCCACCGTGGCATCGCCCGAAATCCGCGCCGCATAGCGCGCCGCCTGGCGGGGGGATTTGCCGCGCATCAGCCCCAGCGTGCCCTTATGCGCATAGCCAAAGCGCCCCTGCAGCCGCAGCACCTGCTCGCCCAGCACGGAAAAGCGGAAATGCGCCGGCTCGATGATCCCGGCATGGATCGGCCCGACCGCGACCTGATGCACCCCCTCGATCTCCGGCATCGGAAACTCCGGCCAGGGGCCACGCCCGTCCGGCTCGCGGAAATGCTCCACCGCCGTGCGCGTGTCGGTAAAGCCCAACGCCTTATGCCCGTTCAGATCCTTGGCCAGGCGCTGGAACCAGTTGGCCCCGGGATGCGCGAGCGCCGGATACGCCCCCTCGACCAGCGCCACCGCCACCAGCTCGCCCGGCTCATACAGTGCATAGGCATGGCCGGCATCGGTCCAGAGCGCGATGAAATGCCCCTGATGCGCCGCCCAGGCCTCCGGCGAAAGCAGCCTCATTGCAGCGCCCCCGCCGCCTGGCCCAGCAGCCGCACCAAGGCCGGCGGGGTGAGAAAGGCCAGCGCGAACACCAGCAGCAGATGCAACGTCACCAGATGCGCCTCCCACCCCGCCTTGCGGTAAGTTTCACGCGGCGCCGGGGCGAACAGCAGCGGGCCGATCTGCCGCAGGATCGCCACCGCGCAGAGCAGCATGCCCAGCCCCAAAGGCAGCGACATCCAGGGATTGATCTGGATGGTCTGGCTGACGATGATGAACTCGCTGGCAAACAGCCCGGAAGGCGGCAGCCCGGCCAGGGCGAAGATGCACAAAGCCAGCAGCCAGCCGGCATATTTATTCACATGCGGCAGCCCGCGCAGATGCGAGAAAGCATAAAATCCCGGTGCGGCCGCCCCGCGCAGCTGGGCGGCGCGGATCAGCGCCAGGAACAGGCCGGGCTTCAACAGGCTGTGCAGCAGCATATGCAGCAACCCGCCAAACAAGGCCACCGGGCCGCCAATCCCGAAGGCAAATGCCACCAGCCCGGATTGCTCGATGGAGGAGAAGCCGAAAAACCGCCTGGCATCGCGCCGCCGCGAGAAGGAGAACGCCGCCAGAAACAAGGAGGCCACACCCAGCGTCAACAAAAACGGCCCCGGATGCATGGCACTGCCCCCGGCCGCCGCATTTGCCTGCATCAGATGCCGGAAGCGCAAAATCGCCAGCAGCGCGACATTGATCAGCAGGCCGGAGAGGGCGGTGGTCAGCGGCGCCGGCCCCTCCGCATAGGCATCCGGCAGCCAGCCATGCAGCGGCACCAACGCCGCCTTGGTGCCGTAGCCGAACAGGATGAACAGGAAGGCCAGGGTCAGCAGCGCCCCATCCATATGCGCCGCCTGCCCGGCCAGGGCGGCAAAGCTCATCGCCCGCAGCCCCGGCCCCAGAGCCGGCTGCGCGGCGAGATAGACCAGCATGGTGCCGAACAAGGCGAGCCCGATCCCCACCCCGCCCAGGATGAAATATTTCCAGGCCGCCTCCAGCCCGGTGGGGCTGCGATACAGGCTCACCCCCAGCGTCATCGCGATGGTGCCGCCCTCCATCGCCGCCCAGAGCAGGCCGATATTATCCGCATAGAGCCCGAGCAGGCTGGCGCCCAGCACGATCTGAAACAGCGCATGATAAAGCCGCCAGCGCCGCACCGGCATCCGCGCCGCATCGCCCATCACGTAGGAAATATTCACCAGCGATGCGGTGAGGCCGACAAAACCGCTGACCGTGCCGAACAGCCTGGCCAGCGCATCCGTCGCCACCAGCCCGTCGCCGCCATAAGCGAACAACGCCAGCGACAAGGCGAACGAAACCGCGCAGGCGACAGCATTGCCGATCGCCCCGGCGCGCGGCCCGCCCGCCAACCCCAGCACCAGCGCCGCCAGAAACGGCCAGGCGATGACGATCCAGGCGAAGCTCATCTGCCGCGCCTTTCGATTTGCTCGATTCCGGAGAGGTCCAGCGTGTCGAAATGCTCGCGGATGCGCAGCAAAAACACCCCCACCACCAGGAAGGCCAGCAGCACCAGCAGCGCCACCGAGAATTCCGCCACGAACGGCATCCCCGGCATGCCGATCGCCGCCAGCACCAGCCCGTTTTCCATCGACAGGAACCCGATGATCTGCGCCAGCGCATTGCGCCGCACGATCATCAGCAACAGTCCGAGCAGCACCACCGAAAGCGCGATCGCCAGATCCTCGCGGGTGAGGGAGAGCGAGGCCTCGGTGCTGGGCAGCACCACCAGCACCGCGATGCCGATCAAGGCCAGGCCGAATATCATCGACACCGCCATCGGCAGCGCCGTCTCCACCGCGCGGATCATGCCGAAACGCTGCACGATCTCGCGCAGGCCCCAGGGCAGCAGTAGGCCTTTCAGCGCGAAGGTGATCAACCCGGTGAGATAGAGGGCCAGCTCATGCTGGGCGAACCCCTGCCAGAGGGCGGCGGCGGACAGTACCAGTGCCTCGCTCTGATAGAGCGTGATCATCGCCGCGAGCCGGCGCTGGGAGAGCTGCAGGAAGCCGCAGAGCAGGATGATCCCGCCCATCAGATGCGCGAGGGAAAAAGTGAGGCTCATGCGCCGATCCTCGCCGCGACAAACAGGAACACGCTGGCCAGCATGCCGAGCAGCAGCGCCGCCCCCAGGAATTCCGGCACCCGGAACACCCGCATCTTCGCCCGCGAGACCTCGAACAGGCAGAGCGCCACCGCCATCACCGCCAGCTTCAGCGCCCACAGCACCAGCCCGAGCGGCCAGGAGAGAACATCCCCGGCGCGGGCCATGCCGAAGGGCAGGAAGATGGTGCCGATCAAATTCATCCAGGCCAGCAGCCGCAGCACCCCGGCATAATCCAGCAGCGCCAGCAACCGGCCGGAATAATCCAGCGCCATCGCCTCATGCACCATGGCGAGTTCGAGATGGCCAGAGGGATTGTCGGTGGGGATGCGCCCGGCCTCGGTCAGCGCCACCGCCAGCATCGCCGCCAGCGCGAAGCCGAGCGAGACCGAGATGCCCAGATGCGCGGCGCGGAAATCATTGGCGATGCCGTCGATATTGGTGGTCCTGGCCAGCAGCGCGAAGGCCAGCAGCAGCACCAAAAGCGCGCCCTCGGCGAAGATGCCAAACAGCGCCTCGCGCGCCGCCCCGGCGCCGCCGAAACCGGCCCCGGTCTCCAGCCCGCCCAGCATGGTCGCGGCCCGGGCCAGGGCGAACAGCCCGACAATGGTGATCGCATCCGCCGCCGGGCCAGTGAGCAGCCCGGTCGAGAAGCCCGGGATCAGCATGACGCTGACCGCCATGGCCAGCATCGCCCCCAGCGGCCAGAAAGTGAACAGATCGGTCGCGGTATCGGGCAGCACCGTGCTTTTGCGCAAAAGCTTGGCCAGATGCCAATAGGGCAGCAGCAAAGGCGGCCCGCGCCGCCCGAGCAGCCAGGCGCGCAATTTGTTGGTCGTGCCGATCAGCAAAGGGGCAACGGCGAAGCAGAGCGCCACATGCAGGCCGGTGGCGATGAAAGCGAGGGTGAAACCGAGCATCAGCCCCCCTGCCCCAGGCCAAGCGCCAGCAGAAACAGCACCAGCGCCGCGAACACGAAGGCCAGGCGCTCCCGGATGGTGGCGCGGCGCACCCGCTCCGCCAGCCGCACCGCGCGGCGCTGGCCGCGCAAGAGCGGGCCGAGCAGGAAATGCTCCGACGGGTCCTGCCCCTGGGCGCCGAGCAGCCCGCGCCCCAGCACCCGCGCCACCGGCTCGGCAAAGCCGGCGCCGCTGGGCTGGGTATGCGGGTCGCCAAAGGGCAGCCAGGCCGGCGGGCGGCCGAAGCCGCCATGCCAGGCCGGCACCTCACGCAGGCCGCGCACGCCAAAGCGCGTCTGGATGAAGCCGGCCGCCAAAGCCGCCAGCAGCGCCAGCAGCAACAGGCTCAGCGGCGCATAGGTGAGCGGCGGCGCATCCGCATCCGGGGCCAGCAGCCGGATCACCGGGGTCATCACCCCCAGCAGCAGCCCGGGCAGCAGCGCCACCGGCACACACAGCCCCCCCAGCAGCGCCATGGCGATGAAGGGGCCACGCCGCGCATCCTCCGCCGCCGCCGCATGCAGGCTGCGCGGCCGGCCGAGAAAGCCGATGCCGATGATCCGCACCGCAGCCGCCAGCGCCAGCGCCGCGCCCAGCCCCAACACCGCGAGCAAGGCGGAAAACCCGATCCGCGCCAGAATCCCGCCGCCCGCGGCCGCCTGGATCACCGCGTGCAGCAACAGAAATTCCGGCGCGAAGCCCGGCCCCAGCGGCAGCGCCGCCATGCCCGCCGCGCCCAGCAGCATCAGCGCGCCCAGCCGCGGCATGCCGCGCATCAGCCCGCCCAGCCAGTTCAGGGAGAGCGTGCCGGTGGCGTGCTTCACCTCCCCGGCGCCGATGAACAGAAGCGGCTTGAACAGCCCATGCGCCACCGCGCAGAGCAGCGCCGCCTCCAGCCCCAGCCCGGTCAGCGTCGCATCACCCAGCGCCTTCGCCCGCAGCGCGACGCCCAGCCCGACCGCGATCAGCCCGACATGCTCGACCGTCGAGCAGGCCAAAGCGGTTTTCAGCTCCACCTCCAGCACCGCCCGCAACGCGCCGACCAGCACCGAGGCCGCGCCCGCCACCATCAGAACCGTGCCCCACCAGGGCTGCTGGGCCGGCGCCAGCACCACGAAACCGTAGCGGATGAGCACATAGAGCGCGATTTTCACCATGCCGCCGGACATCAGCGCCGACACCCCCGCCGGCGGCGCCGGATGGGCGCGGGGGAGCCAGCTATGCAAGGGTGCGAGCCCGGCCTTGGCCCCCGCCCCCAGCGCCACCAGCACGAAGGCGAGCGAGGAGGCGGGCAGGAAGATCGCCGGGATCAGGCAGGCGCCGGAAAAGATCGCCACCCCGGCATAAAATGTCGCCGGCTTCACATCGCCCTGCATCACCAGCAGCCAGGAGGCGGCACTCATCAGCTCGAAGCCGAAAATCAGCGTGAACCCGTCCCCCGCCGCCAGGGTCAGCGCCATGCCGAGCACGAACACCCAGAAGGCGATCGAACCGCGCATCCCCGCCAGCGCCGCCGCCACGGTCTGGGGCAGCAAAATACAGGCGAACAATATGGACAGCGCATCGAGATGCAGCTGCATCCCATGCCCTGGCAGGCCGAACATCAGGCTGAAGGAGGATCCCACATCTCCCCCCTACCAAACCAAGCCCCGCGCCGCCAACGGGTCCGGCGCAAAGAAAAAGGCCCTCCCGTCGCCGGGAGAGCCTTCGCAGCATCCGTGGACGCGGCTTACTTCAGCAGATCGGCCACCGCGGCCTGCTCTTCCAGCAGCTCATTCAGCGTGTGCTGGATGCGGCCCTTGGCGAACTCGTCCATGGCGATGCCCTTCACGCGGGTATATTTGCCGCCCTCGCAGGTGCAGGGCACGCCGAACATCACATCTTCCGGTACGCCGTAATCGCCATCGGAGGGGATGCCCATGGAGACCCAGCGGCCATTGCTGCCCAGCACCCAGTCACGCACATGGTCGATGGCGGCATTGGCGGCGGAGGCGGCGGAGGAGAGGCCACGCGCCTCGATGATCGCCGCACCGCGCTTGCCGACGGCGGAGAGATAGGTGTCCTTGTACCAGGCCTCGTCATTCACCACGTCCGGCATCGGCTTACCGGCAGCGGTGGCGTTGCGGTAATCGGCGAACATGGTCGGCGAATGGTTGCCCCACACCGCCACCTTCTCAATATCCTTCACCGGGGTGCCGGTCTTCTCGGCCAGCATGGAGACGGCGCGGTTATGATCCAGGCGCAGCATCGCGGTGAAGTTTTCCTTCGGCAGATCCGGGGCGGACTTCATGGCGATATAAGCATTGGTGTTGGCCGGGTTGCCGACCACCAGCACCTTCACATCGCGCTTGGCGACATCGTTCAGCGCCTTGCCCTGGACCTTGAAGATCTCGGCATTGGCGGCCAGCAGGTCGCGGCGCTCCATGCCGGGGCCACGCGGGCGCGAGCCGATCAGGATGGCGATGTCGGCGTCCTTGAAGGCCACGCGCGGGTCATCGGAAGGGGTGACGGAGTTGAGCAGCGGGAAGGCGCAGTCATTCAGCTCCATGATGACGCCGTTCAGCGCCTTCTGCGCCTGCGGCAGATCGAGAAGATTGAGGTCGACCGGCGTATCCTTGCCGAGCAGGTCGCCATTGGCGATACGGAACAGGATGGCATAACCGATCTGGCCAGCCGCGCCGGTGACGGCAACGCGCACGGGGGTCTTCATCTCTTGTGTCTCCTTGCTTAAGGCTGGTTTCCCATAGACCCTCGGCCCGCCCCGTCAAGCCCTTCCCGGCTCAACCCACAATCAGCGAAATCGGGGCTTGCGCGCTCACCACGCCGCGCGGGAGGGCGGGCAGCGTATCGCCATCCGCATGGGTGGAAATGCGCCCATTTGGAGCAGAAAATTCCACATGGCTGCCGGCCAGCACGCGCACCCCCGGGCAGCGCGGCAGCAGCCCCAGCGGCAGCGCCGCCCCGGAGAGCAAAGCCGGCAGCGTGCCGGGCTTCTCGAACAGCACCACCTGGAAGCCAGGCTGCCCCGGCTGCGCCAGCGGCGCCAGCAGATAGGGCCCGCCATAAAGCCGCCCCTTGCTGACCACGACGCTGGCGGCCTGGTGCGTCACCCCGTCCACGCTGAGCTGCACCGGCGGAAAATCATAGGCCACGGATTCCCAGACCGACTGCCAGACATAAGCCCCCTTGCCGATGGCGCGCTTGAGCAGCGGCCGCACACCCTTCACCACCGCGCCATCGAAGCCCAGCCCCAGCATCTGCACGAACACATGCCCCTGCCCCGGCAGCTGCGCCACACCCGGCCAGAGCGGCTTGCAGCGTTTATAGGCCAGCGTGTTGGCGATGCCGCGCGGATGGGTGGAGAGCCCATATTCCTTCGCCAGCACATTGGCGGTGCCGAGCGGAATGATGCCCAGCGCCGTATCGGTGCCGATCAACCCGTTGGCGACTTCGGCGATGGTGCCATCCCCGCCGGCGGCGACGACCATGAACGCCCCCTCCCGCGCCGCCTGGCGGGCCAGATCGGTCGCATGGCCGGCATGCTGGGTCTCCGCGACCTCGATCTTCACCCCATTCTCAACCAGCAGATCCAGCACCCGCCATAGCGCTGTTGCCCGCCTGCGGCCCGCTACCGGATTGAAAATAACCAACATCAGGCCCGCTCCGGGATCGTTTCGCAAAAACTCTGGGATAACCAAAAACAGTGACACGAGAATGTCACGCGCATGACATGAACGTGACAGTACGATTTGCAAAAAACCATGCTCTCGTCATGGAAACTTCACTGTCTCCGGCGCCGTGTCACAGACTATTGCAACCGCCATGAACGCATCCAGCCCGATCCGTCCGACGCAGACGGCCTATCGCAGCGTCTTCATCTCCGACGTGCATATGGGCACGCGCGGCTGCCGGGCGGAGTTCCTGGCGGATTTCCTCAAGCAGACATCTTGCGAAAACCTGTTCCTGGTCGGTGACATCATCGATGGCTGGCGGCTCAAGCGCAGCTGGTTCTGGGACAAGCATCATGACGAGGTGCTGCGGCTGATCCTGAAAGCCGCGCGCTCCGGCACCAACGTGGTGTATGTGCCCGGCAATCACGATGAGATGCTGCGCAAATATATCAGCCTCAATATCGAGATCTGCGGCGTGAAGCTGCAGATGGAAGCCGAGCACACCACCGCTGACGGCAGGAAGCTCTTGATCACCCATGGCGACAGTTTCGACAGCGTGGTCCGCCACGCCAAGCTGCTCGCCCTGCTGGGCGACTGGGCCTACACCACGGCGCTGGTGGTCAACCGCTATTTCAACATGGTCCGCACCCGCTTCGGCTATCCGTACTGGTCGCTCTCCGCCTGGCTGAAACTGCAGGTGAAGGAGGCGGTGAAGGCGATCGACCGGTTCGAGACGGCGCTGGCGGACGACGCCAAATCCCGTGGCTTCGATGGCGTGGTCTGCGGCCATATCCACCATGCCGAAATGCGCCAGGTGAATGGCGTGATGTATCTGAATGATGGCGACTGGGTGGAAAGCTGTACCGCCCTGGTCGAGCATTTCGATGGACGGCTGGAGCTGGTGGACTGGGTGGCGCGCAACAAGCTCTCCATGCTCGCCCGCCCCGCGCCGAAGCTCAGCGTTGCCCCGGCGGCGGCGCTGCAGGCGGTTGTCGCCGAATTCACCGCCCCGCAGAGCGAGCCCCCGGCGACGCATGTTGTATCAGCCAGCACCTGAAGCCGGGCTCGCTTATCCGGGCCTGAACAAGATCATGATCATCTCCGACGCCTGGGAACCCCAGGTGAACGGGGTGGTCCGCACGCTGCGCACCATCACCGCCGAGATGCGGGCGATGGGCAAGACCGTGGACATCGTCGGGCCGGACCGCTTCCGCACCATGCCGATGCCCTCCTATCCCGAGATCAAGCTCGCCTTGTTTCCGGGCCGCAAGCTGGCGCGGATTATCGAGGCGTTCCAGCCGGATGCGCTGCATGTCGCCACCGAAGGCCCGCTGGGCATGGCGGCGCGGGCTTACGCGAAAACGCGCGGGCTGCATTTCACCACCGCCTTTCACACCCGCTTTGCCGAATATCTCGAAGCCCGCACCCGCATTCCCGCGGCTTTGACCTATCGCTGGCTGCTTCATTTCCACAAGCCCGGCTCCGGCGTGATGGTGGCGACCCAGTCGCTGCGCGAGGAACTTGCCGGCCGCGGCTTCAAGAATCTCCGCCCCTGGTCGCGTGGCGTGGATCTGGAGGCGTTCCATCCGGCGCCGCGCGAGGATTGGGATCTGCCACGGCCGATCTTCGCCTATGTCGGCCGGGTGGCGGTGGAGAAAAATCTGAAAGCGTTTTTGTCGCTGGATCTGCCTGGATCGAAGCTGATCGTGGGGGACGGCCCGCAGCGCAAGGCGCTGCAAGCGGAGTTCCCGGACGTGCATTTCGCAGGTGCCCGCCATGGCGCTGCGTTGGCGCAGGCCTATGCCGGGGCGGATGTGTTCGTGTTTCCGTCCAAGACCGACACGTTCGGGCTGGTGGTTCTGGAAGCCCTGGCCTCGGGTCTTGCCGTTGCCGCCTATCCGGTGACCGGGCCAAAGGATATTCTCGGCGAGGCGCCGGTGCCCGTCGGCACGCTGGATGAGGATTTACGCAAGGCCTGCCTGAAGGCTTTGGAAATCGACCGGGCGAATTGCCGGCCTTATGCGGAACGGTTCTCGTGGCGGGCTTGCGCGGAGCGGTTTATGGATAATCTGGTGCCGATGCGCGAGACCGCGCAGTAAGTCGTGGGGACTTTTTGAAAAAAGTCCCCACACTCCCAAAAACTTTTGCAAATAAAAAAGGCCCCTTGCGGGGCCTTTTCTTTTAGATCGCCAGCAGCAGGCGGCGGGGATCTTCGATGCTTTCCTTCACCCGCACCAGGAAGGACACCGCCTCGCGGCCATCGACGATGCGGTGATCGTAGGACAGTGCCAGATACATCATCGGGCGGATCTCGATCTTGCCATCGACCACGACCGGACGGTCCTGGATCTTGTGCATGCCCAGAATGCCGGACTGCGGCGGGTTGAGGATCGGGGTGCTCATCAGCGAGCCATAGACGCCGCCATTGGTGATCGAGAAAGACCCGCCGGAAAGCTGGTCCAGCTTCAGCGTGCCGTCCTTCGCACTCTTCGCGAAACCCGCGATCTCGGCTTCGATCTCGGAGATGCTCTTGGTCTCCGCATCGCGGATCACCGGCACCACCAGCCCATTGGCGCCGCCAACGGCGATGCCCATATTGACGAAGTTCTTATAGACGATCTCGTCACCGTCGATCTCGGCATTCACCGCCGGGAACTCGGCCAGCGCCGCGCACACCGCCTTCACGAAGAAGCCGTTGAAGCCCAGGCGGATGCCCTTGTGCTTCTTCTCGAACACGTCGCGGTAGGACGAACGCAGCGCCATCACCGCGCTCATATCCACCTCGTTGAAGGTGGTGAGCATGGCGGCGGTGTTCTGCGCTTCCTTCAGCCGGTTGGCGATGGTCTTGCGCAGGCGGGTCATCTTCACCCGCTCCTCGCGCACATCATTGGCGCGCGGGGCTTTCGGCGCGGCGGCCGCCGGGGCAGCGGCTGGCTTGTTCAGGAACTCCTGCACATCGCCCTTGGAAACGCGGCCGCCCTTGGCGGTGCCGGCGATGTCGGCGGTGTTCACGCCCTTCTCGGCGGCCAGCTTGGCGGCGGCGGGCAGCGCGCCCACGCCGGGGCGGGCCACCGGGCCCGGGGCTTCCTGGGCGGCATTCACGCCGGTCTTGGGGGCAGCGGCGTCGGCCGGCTCCTTCTTCGGCGCCGGGGCGGCGGCGCCCTTGGCGTCGATCATGCCCAGCACGTCGCCCGGGGCAACCTCGGCGCCCTCATCGGCGGCGATCTCGGCGATCACACCGGCTTCCGGGGCGTTCACCTCAACAGTGACCTTGTCCGTCTCCAGCTCAACAATGGGCTCGTCCGCGGCAACGGCCTCGCCAACCTTCTTGATCCAGCGGGCGATGGTGGCTGTGGCAACACTTTCGCCCAGCGTGGGAACCTTGATCTCGGCCGACATGGAAACTCCTGCTCTCTTTTGTCGTAAACGGGAATTGGATCATTCAGGCTGATCCAATTTTTATGGAACGAGCAAATTCATGCGCCCGCCCCGGCGTAATCCGCCAGGGCAGGCGCCTCATGCTCTAAACGCTCAGCGCCTCGTTGACCAGGGCGGCCTGCTCGGCGGCGAAGGCCTTGGCGAGGCCAGCGGCCGGGGAGGCCATGGCGCGGCGGCCGACATAGCGCGGACGCCGGGCGGCATTGCCCAGGCATTCCAGCACCGTCTCGATCCGGCGATCCACGAAGAACCAGGCGCCGTTATTCTCCGGCTCTTCCTGGCACCAGACCACTTCCGCGTTCTTATAACCCTCGATCGCCGCCTTCAGCGCCTTGGCCGGGAACGGGTAGAACTGTTCCAGCCGGACGATGGCGACATCCTTGATGCCGCGCTCGCGCCGCTCGGCCAGCAGGTCGTAATAGACCTTGCCGGAGCAGAGCACGACGCGCTTCACCTGCTCGGGCGCCACCAGCTCGTCGGTCTCCGGCAGCACGAACTTGAAGCCGGTGCCCTCGGCGAAATCCGCCAGCGGCGAGACGCAGAGCTTGTGACGCAGCAGGGATTTCGGCGTCATCAGGATCAGCGGCTTGCGGTAGTTGCGCTTCATCTGCCGGCGCAGCGCATGGTAGTAATTCGCCGGGGTCGAGATATTGCCGACGATGATATTGTTCTCGGCGCAAAGCTGCAGATAGCGCTCCAGGCGGGCGGAGCTATGCTCCGGCCCCTGTCCTTCCTGGCCGTGCGGCAGCAGCATCACCAGCCCGGACATGCGCAGCCACTTGGTCTCGCCGGCGGCGATGAACTGGTCGATGATCACCTGCGCGCCATTGGCGAAATCGCCGAACTGCGCTTCCCACAGCACCAGGGTCGAGGGGTCGGCGACGGTGTAGCCATACTCGAAGCCCAGCACGCCGACCTCGGAGAGCAGCGAGTTGAAGATCTCGATGCGCGCCTGGCCCTCGGCGATGTTGTTCAGCGGCACATATTCGTTCTGGTTGACCTGATCGACCAGCACGGCATGGCGCTGGGAGAAGGTGCCGCGCTGCACATCCTCACCGGAGAGGCGCACACGGTGCCCATCCAGCTGCAGCGTGCCAAAGGCCAGCGCCTCGCCGGTTGCCCAGTCCAGCCCTTCGCCGCTCTCGAACATCTGCTTCTTGGCTTCGAGCTGACGCGCGATCTTCGGGTTCAGCTCGAAATTCTGCGGCGGGGTGTAGAGCGCCTTGCCGACCTGCTGGAGCTGCGCCAGCGGCGCGGCGGTGACGCCATCCTGCTGCTCGGCATCATCCCCGGCCTGTTTCAGCCCGGCCCAATGGCCTTCCAGCCAGTCCGCCTTGTTGACCTTGTAATCCTTGGCCCCTTCGAAGGCGGCTTCCAGCTCCTGGCCATACTCATCCATGATCGCCTTGGCCTCGGCCTCGGAGACCGAGCCCTCCTTGGCCAGACGCTCGGCATACAGCGCCCGGGTGGTCTTCAGCGCCTTGATCGCCTTGTACATGATCGGCTGGGTGAAGGCCGGCTCATCATTCTCGTTATGGCCATGGCGGCGATAGCAGACTAGGTCGATGACCACGTCGGTCGCGAACTCGCAGCGGAACTCGGCGGCGATCTGCGCGGCATAGACCACGGCTTCCGGGTTGTCGCCATTCACATGCAGGATCGGCGCCTGCACGGACTTGGCGACGTCCGTGCAATACATGCCGGAGAAGGCATGCGCCGGGACGGTGGTGAAGCCGATCTGGTTATTGACCACCAGATGCACCGAACCGCCGGTGCGGTAGCCGATCAGCTGGCTCATCGCCAGGGTTTCATACACCAGCCCCTGGCCGGCGAAGGCGGCATCGCCATGCATCTGGATCGCCATGGCGGATTTGCGGCTGGTATCGCCCATCATATCCATGCGCGCGCGGATCTTGCCGACCACCACCGGGTCCACCGCTTCCAGGTGGGAGGGGTTCGGCTGCAGGGACAGATGCACCTGGTTGCCGTTGATCACCACGTCGGTCGAGGTGCCGAGATGGTATTTCACGTCGCCGGAGCCCTGCACATCGTCCGGCTTGAAGGAGTTGCCGCCGAACTCGGAGAACAGCGCCACCAGCGGCTTCTTGACGATATTGACCAGCGTGTTGAGGCGGCCGCGATGCGGCATGCCGATGGCGATCTCGCGCACGCCCTTGCCGGCGGCGGCTTCGATGATCGCGTGCAGCGCCGGGATGGTGCTCTCACCGCCCTCGAGCCCGAAGCGCTTGGTGCCGACGAAGCGCTTCTGGCAGAAGGTCTCGAAGCTATCAGCCTCGGTCAGCTGCTTCAGGATCTTCGCCTTGCCCTTCTTGTCATAGGCGGAGAGCCAGGGCGCGCCTTCGATCTTGCGCTGGATCCAGCTCTTCTGCGCCGGGTCCTGGATATGCATGAACTCCACGCCGATCTCGCCGCAATAGCTGGCGCGCAGCGCCGCCATCACCTCTTTCAGCGTCGCCGTCTCGAAGCCGAGCACGCCATCCAGGAAGATCGGGCGCTCGAAATCGGCGGCTTCGGTGAAGCCGTAGGAGGCGGGGTCAAGCTCGGAATGATAGGCTTTCGGCTTCAGCCCCAGCGGATCGAGCTTGGATTCCAGATGCCCGCGGACGCGATAGGCGCGGATCAGCATCAAGGCGCGGATGGAATCCAGCGTCGCGGCGCGGGTCTCGGCCGGGTTGCCGGCGGGGGCCTTGTTGGTCTTCGGCGCGGCATCGCTGCTCACCGTCTCGAAGACGGAGGGGCGCGGCGCCCAGGAGGCGCCGGAGGCGTCGGTGAGGATGGCCCGGGTGTCATCGTCCAGCGCGGCGAACAAGGCCGCGAAATCGGGATCGACAGAATTGGGCGTTTCCACCCATTTCGCATAAAGCTGCGCAATGAACTGGGCATTGGCGCCATTCATCGCGGTCGCAATCACGTCCACACCGGCCATAAACCTATCCTCTCCTAAAACGCGTCCAGCCGCGGCCTGTTTGTCGCTTTACCGCCGGAGGCAATCTCTGCAGTACCGTCCTCGCCGGGCGTATAAGGCACTGGCGTTATCGTGCCGTTACCCTGAACAATGGGTCTGGGTTGCCAAATCCGCATGGTTGCCGCGGCTTTGCCCCCGCCCAGGCACGGGGATGAAAAAAACCCCATGGCGTGACCGCCATGGGGCAAGGAAATCAGGCCTTCAGGGCCTTCAGCATCGTGCTGCCCAGCGAGGCCGGGCTGTCCGCGACGAAGATACCCGCTTCCTTCATGGCAGCGATCTTCGCCTGGGCGGTATCCTTGCCGCCGGAGATCACGGCACCGGCATGGCCCATGCGGCGGCCCGGAGGAGCGGTGGCACCGGCGATGAAACCGACAACCGGCTTCTTGATCTTGTGCTTGGCCAGGAATTCCGCGCCGTCGATCTCGGAGGGGCCGCCGATCTCGCCGATCATGATGATCGCCTGGGTCTCATCGTCATGCAGGAACATGTCCAGCACCTCGATGAAGTCGGTGCCCTTCACCGGATCGCCGCCAATGCCGACGCAGGTGGACTGGCCAAGGCCGGCCGCCGTGGTCTGCGCCACCGCCTCATAGGTCAGCGTGCCGGAGCGCGAGACGATGCCGATGGAGCCGCGCTTGTGGATATGGCCCGGCATGATGCCGATTTTGCACTCATCCGGGGTGATCACGCCGGGGCAGTTCGGGCCGACCAGGCGGGACTTGGAACCGGAGAGGGCGCGCTTCACCTTGACCATGTCCAGCACCGGGATGCCCTCGGTGATGCAGACGATCAGCTCGACGCCGGCATCGATGGCTTCCAGGATGGAATCGGCCGCGAACGGCGGCGGCACATAGATGGCGGAGGCATTGGCGCCGGTCTTGGCCACGGCCTCTTCCACGGTGTTGAACACCGGCAGGTCGAGATGGGTCTGGCCGCCCTTGCCGGGGGTGACACCGCCGACAACCTTGGTGCCATAGGCCAAAGCCTGCTCGGAGTGGAAGGTGCCCTGGGCGCCGGTGAAGCCCTGGGTGATGACCTTGGTGTTTTTATTGACGAGAACGGCCATTACGCGGCTTCCTTCACGGCTTTGACAATTTTCTCGGCCGCATCGGCCAGATTGTCGGCGGGGATGATCGGCAGGCCGGACTTGGCCATGATGTCCTTGCCGAGCTGCACATTGGTGCCTTCAAGGCGCACCACCAGCGGCACGGAGAGCGAGACCTCGCGGGCGGCGGCAATGACGCCCTCGGCGATCACGTCGCAGCGCATGATGCCGCCGAAGATATTGACCAGGATGCCTTCCACGTTCGGGTCGGACAAGATGATCTTGAAGGCCGCGGTCACCCGCTCCTTGGTCGCGCCACCGCCGACATCCAGGAAGTTCGCCGGCTCGGCGCCGTAGAGCTTGATGATGTCCATGGTCGCCATGGCCAGGCCCGCACCGTTCACCATGCAGCCGATGGAGCCATCGAGCGCCACATAAGAGAGCGAGTATTTGTTGGCTTCCAGCTCCTTCGGGTCTTCCTCACCCTCGTCGCGCAGCGCCTCGATCTCGGGATGGCGATAGAGGGAGTTATCGTCGAAGGTCACTTTCGCGTCGAGCGCGTAGATCTCGCCGGAGCCGGTGACAACCAGCGGGTTGATCTCGATGATCGCGATGTCCAGCGCCACGAAGGCATTGTACATGGCGGTGACGAATTTCGCGAAGGTGCCGACCTGCTTGCCCTCGAGGCCGAGGCCGAAGGCGAGCTTGCGGGCATGGAAGCCGGAGATGCCGGAGGCCGGGTCGATCGGCGCGCGCAGGATCTTCTCCGGGTGATGCTCGGCGACTTCCTCAATCTCCATGCCACCCTCGGTGGAGGCCATGATCACCACTTCGGAGACCGAGCGGTCGATCAGCAGGGAGAGATACAGCTCGCGCTTGATGTCGCAGCCGGATTCCACATAGACGCGGCGGACCAGACGGCCGGCCGGGCCGGTCTGCTTGGTGATCAGCGTGTTGCCGATCATCGCCGCGGCGGCCTCACGGACCTCGTCCAGGCTCTTCGCCAGGCGGACACCGCCCTTGCCGTTCGGGTCGCCCTTGAACTTGCCAGCGCCGCGGCCGCCAGCATGGATCTGCGACTTCACGACGTAAATGGGGCCGGGGAGTTTCTTGGCGGCATCCACCGCTTCCTCGGGCGTCCAGGCCACATAGCCGTCCAGAACCGCGACGCCATAGGCCTTCAGCAGTTCCTTGCCCTGATATTCATGTATGTTCATGTGGAGTTCAGCCTACCTGTCTTAAAAGGTTACAAAGGGGGCGTCCGCGGGGGGTGCTAGCCCACATCCCCCGCCCTGGCAAGCAGCATTGTGCATCGCGAAAGGCCTTCGGCGGGAATTTCATGCCGATTTGATGCACATTCGTGCCGATGGCCTTGCGCAATGCCCAGCTCATGTCAGATGCGGCAGAGCGAGATAGGTTTCGCTCTGCATCTCCTCGAGCCGCGAGGCGGTCCGCTCGAAGATCGAAGCGCCCTCGCCGGACCGGTAGAGATCGTCCGGATAAGCCGCCGCCGAAGCGTAGAGCTTGCAGCGATGCTCATAGAGCGCGTCGATGAGGGTGACGAAGCGGCGCGCCTCGTCGAAATTATCGGGCGAAAGCCGGGGAATCCCGTCGATCAGCACGGTATGGTAGTGGGTGGCGATGGCGAGGTAATCGCCTGCCCCCAGCGCCACCTTGCACAGCGCCTCGAAATCGAACCGCGCCACGCCCTTCGCCGCCAGCGGCACCACCAGGCGGCGGCTCTGGATCACCAAAGTCTCGGGCTTGGCGGGCTGGCCCTCGGTGAGATGCGCAAACACCCGGTCGATCGCGGCATCGGCCCGGCTATCGGCCGGCACCACCCAGGCTTTCAGCCCGTGCTCGCGCCCGCGCCGGTAATCCTGGGCCGAGTCCAGAACCAGCACATCCAGGCGCTTCTTCAGCAGCTCGATGAAGGGCAGAAACGCGTCCCGCCCCGGTTTGCCCTTATAGAGATCATCCGGCAGCGTGTTGGAGGTGGCCACCACCACCACCTGGCGGGCGAACAAAGCCTCGAACAGCCGGCCCAATATCATCGCATCGACGATGTCATGCACCTGGAATTCATCGAAGCAGAGCAAAGCCGCCTCGCCGGCGATGAGATCGGCCAGGGCCGGCACCGGATCATCCACCTCCGGGTGCTCGCGCTTGATCTTGTGGAAGCTTTTATGCGCCTGCTGCATGAAGTCATGAAAATGGATGCGCTTCTTGCGCGGCACCTGCGCCGCCTCGAAGAACAGATCCATCAGCATGGATTTGCCGCGCCCGACCTCCCCGACGATATAAAGCCCGTTCGGATGATCCTGCACCTCATCCACCGGCTTGCGCCGCAACATGCGGGAGAACCAGCCATTCGGCGGCTGTTTCGGGTTGGGGTCATAGCCGCGCAACTTGGCCCAGAGGCCCTGCAACTGCTCCGCCGCCACCGCCTGCGCGGCATCATGCTTCAACAACCCGGCGGCGATGCGTGCCCGATACGCCGCCATCACGCCAGACTTGACTTGTGTTAACTCGGCTTGTGTTAACTTGGACATACGGGAGCGCATCTTGCGCCTGTTGATGCGGCGCAGCAACCCGCATGCGCGCATGGCGCCTTGCACGGGGGGCGGGAAGCGCCTACCTAAAAGCGCATTGCCCCACACGAAATGTTAATGGAAATAGCCATGGAAGTCGCGGATTTCAGCGCCTTGAGCGCGGCCCCGGTTGCGGCGGACCCGTTCCCCCATATTCTGCTGGAACGCTTCATCAAGCCAGAGGCGCTGCCCGCCGTGGTCGCGGATCTGCCGGCGATGAAGGCGCGCGGCAGCTTTCCCATCGGCGCGCTGAAGCTGGGCCCGGCGGCGAAAGCGGCCATCGCGGCGCTGGAAGGGCCGCAATTCCGCGCCATCGTGGCGGAGAAATTCGGGCTGGATCTGGCGGACGCGCCGCTGATGACCACGCTGCGCGGCAATTCCGGCGAGCAGGACGGGCGCATCCATACCGACAGCTCGGCCAAGCGCGTCACCATCCTGCTTTATCTGAACCCGGCCTCCGGCGAAGCCTGGGCGCGCCACCAAGGCTGCCTGCGGTTGCTGCGCGATGGCGAGAATCTGGAAAATTACGCCAAGGAAGTGCCGCCGGTGGAGGGCACGCTGCTGGTCTTCCCCAACGGCCCGACCACCTGGCACGGCCATAAGCAGTTCGTCGGCCAGCGTTACGTGGTGCAGATGAACTACATGACCACCAGCACCAAAGCCAAAGCGGAGATGCGCCGGCATCATCTCTCCGCCTTCATCAAAAGGCTGACCAAGGCGGCCTAAACGCCCAGCAGCGCCGCCGCTTCCGGACTGACCGGGGCGGCGAACAGCTCCATGGTCGGCCCGAACTGAATAATCCGCCCCCCCGCCAGCAAGGCCAGCGCGTCCGCCTGCACCGCGATGTCATAATCATGCGTCGCCGCCAACACCGGAATGCCCCAGGATGCGGCGGTCTGTTTCAGCCAGCTTAGCGTCTCATCGCGCGTCTGCCGGTC
>NZ_JH976209.1:379223-392736 GCF_000306035.1 Acidocella sp. MX-AZ02 | reverse complement strand
TGAGATGCGGAAATAAAAGCGTCTCCTGCGGCAGATACCCCACCGGCCGGCGCTCCGGCGCCAGCCCCGCCCAAGGCGCGCCGGCAGACGGCAGCAGCCCGGCCAAGGCCCGTAGCAGCGAAGTCTTGCCCTCGCCGGAGCGGCCCAGCAGCGCGGTGAAGCCCCGCACCGGAAAGGCCGCATGCAGCGCCACCGGGGCGCTCAGCCGCAGATCGACCGCGATCACGCGGCCCGCGCCCGCAGCGAGAGCCAGAGCGGCACCGGCAAGGTCGCCAGCAGAAACACCGCCACCAGCGGAAACACCGCCTGCAGCCCGAGATCCTGCAGATCCGTCCAGAGCTGCACCGGCATCCCGGCCGGGTAATAGGCGACGATCAGGATGATCCCGAACTCCCCCAAGGCCCGCACCCAGGCCAGCGAGAGTGCCGCCGCCAGCCCCTTGCGCGCCATCGGCAAGGTCACCCGCAGCCGCGCCGCCCACAGCCCATCCCCCAGCGTGCGCGCCAACCCTTCATACTCTTCCGGCACCTGGGCGATGGCGCCGCGCGCCGCGATCACATAGGTGGGCAGCGCCGCATAGATGGTGGCGAGCAGAAAGGCCGCCGGGGTGTTGGTGAGGGTGATGCCGATGGCGGCGAAGGCCCGGCCCAGAGGCGCGGCCGGGCCATAGGTCACCGCAATCAGGATGCCCAGCGCCAGGGTCGGCATCAGCATCGGCATCAGCACCACCGCCTCGGCCAGCAGCGCCAGCCGGCCAGGGGCGCGGGCCAGGTAGAAGGCCAGCGGCGTGCCGATCAGCACGATGATGCAAAGCGCCATTGCCCCGCCGAGCAGCGAGGTGGCGATGGAAAACCAGTCCTGGCCGCTGAGCGTTATACCTTGCCAGAATGCATCATGGCCGATGAACGCACTCAGCGGCGCCAGCAGAAACGCCAGGATGAACAGCAGAAACCCGGCGCGCAGGAATTTCAGATCGAAGCTCCCTTGCCCGGGCCATAGCCATAGCGCCGGAAGATCGCCTGCCCATCCGGCCCGGCCAGGAATTTCACATAATCCGCCGCCGCCTTCGGATTGGTCGAGGCCTTCAGCGCCATCGCATAGAATACCAGCGGGCTGGGATGGATCACCTTATCCTGGCCGTTCTTCTCCTTCAGCGTCAGGCGCGCTGTGTCATAGACGCTCTTGGCCAGGGCCGGGTTGGACAGGTTGACCGCATCCGGCAGCTCGATGAATGGCAGTTTCTGAGAGACCACGGCACTCTTATAGCCCAGAGTCGCGTCGATCTGGCCAGCCTCAAGCCGCGCCAGCAGCGAGGGCTCGGCGAAAATCTGCGCCGGATTGAGCATCGGCCCGGCCAGTTTCCGCGCGAAGCCAGGGATTTTGTAATAGGCCTCGGCCAGCTGCAGCGCGAACAGCACATATTGGCCCTGCGGGTCGGCGGTCGGGTCGGTGCGGCCCAGATGGAAATCCGGGTTCAGGACAATCTTGGTCCAGTCCGCGCCCTTGGCGGCGGCGAGCTGGCTGGCGAATTTCGAGGCCGGCGAATAGGCCAGAACCATCGAGGTGCTGGCCACCGGCACCGCTTTCTCCGCCAAGCCGGCCTCCCGCACCATCTTCGCCGGCCCGGCGGAGACCGGCACGAACACGTCCGGCTTCATCGCCCCGCCGGTGATCAGCCGCGCCAGCGCCACCGCCCCCTGGCCAATGCCATGCACCTCCACGCCCGACGAAGCGGTGAAGAAGGGGTTCAGCCCTTTATCCATCAGCTTGCCCATGGAGCCGGCGAAGGCGACGGTGATGGCCTGCGCGGCGAAGGCGCGCTGGGCGGCGGTCAGGGCCAGAGGGGCGGCCAGCAGCAGACGGCGTGAAACGGACATGCGGGACTCCGAAGCGATATGTTCATTTGAACATATCGACTGGAATGCGCCCTGGTCAATTCCGGGGCAGTTTCGCTGTTGCCAAAACCCCGCTAGGGTGCGCGCCAATGCTGACCGATCTGCCCAATATGCTCACAATGTCGCGTATTTTCGCGATCCCGCTGCTGGTGCTGCTTGAGGCGATCGGCGCGCCCTGGGCGGATTTCTGCGCGGCCTTGCTGTTCACCCTGGCCGGGATCACCGATTATCTGGACGGCAAGCTGGCCCGCGAATGGGCGCAGCTCTCGAATTTCGGCCGCATGCTGGACCCGATCGCCGATAAATTACTGATCGGCGCGACGCTGATGTGCCTGGTCGGCTTCAAACATATGCCCGGCTTTGGCATCTATCCGGCCATCGTGATCATGCTGCGCGAGATCCTGGTCTCCGGGCTTCGTGAATATTTGGCGGAGATTCGCATCGGCCTGCCGGTGACGAAATTGGCGAAATGGAAAACCGGCGTGCAGATGGTGGCGCTGGGCTTGCTGCTGCTCGGCGATACCGGGTCGCGCTTCATCGGGCTGGGCACACTGCATATCGGCGCCATCGGCTTCGTGCTGCTCTGGCTGGCGGCGGCGCTGACGCTGATCACCGGCTGGGATTATCTCACCGCCGGGCTGCGCCACGCCAGCGCCCCGCGCGCCTGACAGGGTTTGGAGGTTCTCTGCGTCTCCGGCTGGTCCGGGTCCGGCAAAACCACGCTGATCGCGGGGCTGATCCCCTGCCTGACGGCCCAGGGGCTGAGCGTCTCCAGCGTCAAGCACGCCCACCATAATGTCACGCTGGACAAGCCGGGCAAGGATAGTTTCGTGCATGCGCAAGCCGGAGCGCGGGAGGTCATCCTCACCACCGAGGCCGGCTTCGCCCTGTTCTCGCGCACCCCGGCCCCGCTTGAGGCGCTGCTGGCGCGGCTGAACCCGGTCGATCTGGTGCTGATCGAAGGCTTCAAGGCCGAGCCTTTGCCGCGTCTGGCGGTCTATCGCCCGGCGCTGGGCAAGCCCGCCCCCTGGCCGGATGCGCATCTGCTGGCCGTCGCCAGCGATGCCGCCCTGCCGGATTGCCCGGTGCCGGTGCTGCCCCTGGACAAACCGGCGCTGATCGCGGATTTCCTGATTGGAGCGCTTGGTCTAAACCGGACAAGCCAACGCTGAAGGAGCACCGTCTTTGCGCACCCCCCTTGCCCTGATGGCGGCGTTTTGCCTCACCGGTTGCGCGGGTGGCGGCACCTTTCTGGAGCACGCCTCCTGGCCCTTCGGCAACCCGAACGCCCCCCCGGTGGTGAGCGAGACCGGCGCGCGCGCCATCGGCAAGCATCCCGCCATCACCCCGCTGGCCACCCAGGCCGGCGATGTCTGGCCCGGCCCGGTGAAACAGATGCCCACACTCAGCGAGGTGGAAGCCAATTCCAACCGGCCGCTGGGCCAGGCTTTCATGCCCTCGCTGCCCTCGCCCTACCCGCCGGGCCAGGGACCGCAGGTGAATGGCGCCGAAGGCGTCACCGCCGGCGGCCCGCTTTATGACCAGCAGGGCGGCCAGCCGATGATCCCCCCCGCCACCCCTGGCGATGCGCGCTAACGCCATGCAGGTGCTGTATTTCGCCTGGCTGCGCGAGCGCATCGGCAAAAGCGCCGAGGAGCTGGAACTGCCCCCCGGCATCACCACCCCGGCCGGGCTGATCGCATGGCTGCGCACCCGTGGCCCCGGCTATGAAGCCGCCTTCATCGAAGACGCCAAGATCCGCTGCGCCATCGACCAGGAATTCCAGCCTCTCGACGCGACGCTCGACGGCGCCAAAGAAATCGCCTTCTTCCCGCCGATGACCGGCGGCTGAGCGGATGTTCCTCGTCAGCGTCCAGGAGGCGGAATTCGACAGCGGCGCGCTGCTGGCGCAGCTGGGCGGCGATGGGGTCGGCGGCATCGCCAGCTTCATTGGCCTGGTCCGCCAGACCGCCAGCGGCGATCTCGCGGCTTTGCGGCTCGAACATTATCCCGGCATGACCGAGGCGGCCCTCACCCGCCTGCTGGAGGACGCCCGCGCGCGCTGGGACCTCGCCGGCGCCATCGTCATTCACCGCATCGGCCGGCTTGCCGTCGGCGCGCCGATCGTCTTCGTCGCCACCGCCAGCGCGCATCGCGCGGCGGCGCTCGAGTCCACCGCCTTTCTCATCGATTGCCTGAAAACCGGCGCGCCTTTCTGGAAGGCCGAGGAACGGCTGGGCGGCGAGACCGCCTGGGTGGAAGCCCGCGCGGCGGACGAGGCGGCTGCCGCATCCTGGCATAATCGCGCCAAAAATTTGCCGCAGGGCAAGGGTCGTTTATAGGAACCCCATCATGGACCTCAAAGATCACATTCGCGGCATCCCGGATTTCCCCAAGCCGGGCATCCTCTTCTACGACATCTCGACGCTGCTGCGCGATGCCGACGCCTGGCAGGTGGCCATGGGCCGCCTCGCCAACCGCGTGCGCGCCTATCACCCGACCGTGCTGGCCGGGGTCGAGAGCCGTGGCTTCCTGCTCGCCGCCCCGCTGGCGCTCAAGCTCGGCTGCGGTTTCGTGATGATCCGCAAGCCCGGCAAACTGCCCGGCGCCACTGTCGGGCTGGATTACGCGCTCGAATACGGCACGGACCGCGTCGAGATTCAGGCCGATGCGGTGGAGCCAGGGGCGCGCGTCGTCGTGGTGGATGATCTGCTGGCCACCGGCGGCACCATGGCGGCCGGCATCGAGCTGCTGCGCAAGGTGGGGGCCGAGGTCGTCGCCGCCGCGGCGGTGATCGAGCTCTCCTTCCTGAATGGCCGCGCCAAGCTGGATGTGCCGGTGGAAACGCTGGTCCAGTACGACGATTGACGAAATGAGCGGCGCGCGTAATCTCCGTGGCTTCGAGGAAACCGGAGTCCAACCCAGATGAAACGCCGGCAACTGCTCGGTGCCCTGGCTGCTTCCGCGTTGCTGCCAGGTGCCGCCCGCGCCCAGGCGATGGCGCAGGCCGCGCTCGGCCCGATGAACCTGCTGGTGGCCGGCCCGAATGGCGGCGCCACCAGCCGCTGGGGCAACGCCTTCGCGCTCGCCATCGCCGACCATTTCCCCGGCAGCCCGAACATCGTCGCCGAGCCGGTGGGCGGGCTGGATGGCGTCACCGGCGCCAACCGGCTGGATGCGCTGATGGTGCCCGATGGCCGCAGCGCCGCCATCCTGCCCGGCGCCGCCTTGATCGCCTTCCTCACCGGCGATTCGCGGGTGCATTTCAACCCGACGCAATGGACCCCGCTGCTCGCCGGCTTCAATTCCGGCGTGCTGATGCTGCGCGCCCCGAAAGGCAGCGTGCCGACGCTGGAAACGCTGCAACAACGCAGCCCGCTGCGCCTCGGCGCCGCCCAGACGCAAAGCGATGATCTGGCCGCGCTGCTCGCGCTCGCCCGGCTGGGCGTGGCCACCGTGCCGGTCTTCGGCCTGCACTCCAACGACGAGAAAACCCGCGCCTTCATCGCCGGCACGGTGGATGCCGTGTTCATCTGCGGCGAAGGCGTGCCGGAAGATATCACCCCGCTCATCGCCTCTGGCGCGGTGCCGGCCTTCTGCATCGGCGCCCCCGGCCCGGGCGGCAGCGTGGGGCCGGACCCGCTCTTCCCCGGCCTCGCTCTGCCCAGCACGCTGGGCCCTACGGTCAGCCCGCTGCTCGCCTCCGCCTATGAGGCCGCCGCCGCCGCCGCGCGGCTGGATTTCCTGATGGTGCTGCCGCGCTTGACCGACCCTGGCGCGGTCTCCATCTGGCGCAGCGCCGCCATCGAGGCCGCCGGCAGCGAGGCGGTGGCCGCCGCCGCCCAGGCCAGCTCAATCTCCTTGCAGCCCGCCACGGTGCTGGCCAACGCCCTCACCGCGCTGGCCATCGTCCCGGCCGAGCAGCCGCAGCTTCTGGCCTTCCTGGCCAAGAATTACGGCTGGCAGCCGGGCTGATTTTGGCCAAGCAAGCTAAAATTTTCGCCTGCACCGCCTGCGGGGCGGTGTTTCCGAAATGGGCCGGGCGCTGCGAGGCCTGCGGCGAATGGAACACGCTGGAGGAACAGGCCGCCCCCAAGGCGCTGCCCGGCGGCATCAAGGATGGCGCCCGACGCGCTGGCAGCAAGATCGAGTTCGTCGGACTGGAAGGCATCTCCCCACCGCCGCCGCGCATCCCCACCACCATCGCCGAGTTCGACCGTGTTCTCGGCGGCGGCCTTGTCCCCGCCTCCGTGGTGTTGGTTGGCGGTGATCCCGGCATCGGCAAATCCACCTTGCTGCTGCAGGCCAGTGCCGCCCTGGGCCGCGCCGGGCAGGAGGTGCTCTATATCTCCGGCGAGGAATCGATCGACCAGATCCGCCTGCGCGCCTTGCGCCTGGGCCTCTCCGACGCGCCACTGCGCCTCGCCGCCGCCACCCAGCTTGGCGATATCCTCGCCAGCCTCAGCCAATATCCCGATGCGGCTTTGGTGGTGATCGATTCCATCCAGACCATGTGGGCGGAGGGGATCGATTCCGCGCCGGGCTCCGTCACCCAGGTCCGCGCCAGCGCCTTCGAGCTGATCCGCGCCGCCAAAACCCAAGGCTTCTCCCTGCTCCTTGTCGGCCATGTGACCAAGGAAGGCTCCCTCGCCGGGCCGCGCGTGGTCGAGCATATGGTCGATGTCGTGCTGCATTTCGAAGGCGATCGCGGCCACCAGTTCCGCATCCTGCGCGGCATGAAAAACCGCTTCGGCGCCACGGACGAGATCGGCGTGTTCGAGATGACCGGGCGCGGCCTCTCCGAGGTCGCCAACCCCTCCGCTTTGTTCCTGGCGGAGCGGCGCGGCAATGTCGCGGGCAGCGCGGTGCTGGCCGGGCTGGAGGGCTCGCGCCCAGTGTTGGTGGAAATCCAGTGCCTGCTCTCGCCCAACCCTGGCGGCTCGCCCCGGCGCTCGGTCATTGGCTGGGATTCCGGCCGGCTCTCGATGCTGCTGGCGGTGCTGGAGACGCGCTGCGGGCTGAAGCTTTCGATGAACGATGTCTATCTCAACGTCGCCGGCGGCTTGCGGGTCAACGAGCCCGCCGCCGATCTCGCGGTGGCGGCGGCGTTGATCTCCGCCGCGTCCGACGTGCCGACCGACCCGGAAATGGTGTTCTGCGGCGAAATCGGCCTCTCCGGCGAGCTGCGCCAGGTGGCGCAGACCGAGCTGCGGCTGAAGGAGGCCGCGAAGCTCGGCTTCGCCCGTGCGGCTGGCCCTAAGCGCGTGGCCGGCGGCGCCGCCAAGCTCAGCGTGCCCAAAACACTTTCCCTGATTGAAATCGGGCATCTGACGGACCTAGTTGGCATCATCGCCACCGGCCAGAAGCCCGGCGCGAAACGCAAGGAGGCTGAATGACCTGGGTCGATGCGGTGGTGCTGGGGGTTGTGGCGCTGTCCGCCCTGTTCTCGATGGTCCGTGGCTTCGTGCGCGAGGTGCTGGGGGTTGGCGCCTGGCTCGGCGCGTTGCTCGCCTGCCTGAAATTCTATGCGCCGGTGCAGCCTTACATCGCCTCGCTGCTGCCCAAGGGGCTGCAGCATTTCGCCATCTATGGCGCCATGGCGGCGGTGTTCCTGGTGGTGCTGATCGTGCTCAGCCTGGTCAGCGGGCTGATCGGCGGGCTGGTGCGCGAATCGCCGCTTTCGGGGTTGGACCATTCGCTCGGCATCGTCTTCGGCATCGCGCGCGGCGCCATCATCCTGTTCATCGCCTATATCGCACTGGGCATGGCCGAGCCCTCGACTGAATGGCCAAAGCCGATCGTCGATGCCCGCTCTCTGCCCATTGCCTATCAGGGTGCGACCTGGCTGGTCGGCTTCCTGCCGCCGCAATATCAGCCGAAAGTGCAAAAACTCCCCAGCCCGCAGGCCCCCAGCGCGGATGCGCTGATGCAGCAGCCGGTCGCCGGCAGCGCGCTCGGCAAGTAGCCGGCGGGCCTTAGAGGAATATGTGTTTGGGTTGACGCGCCAGCGTCAAGATAAACACATGAAATTGCTCGCTAAAACAAAACTTGGAGCATCAAGCGTTCAAATTGAACGCCTAAATAAAATCTAGACGGCCGGCTGCCCCTGCCACAAGGCCAGCAGCAAGACCACAACCAGCGTGGAAATCGCGCATCGCAGGGCGAGATAGCGCCCCGCGATGAGCCCGGCGCGCCACCCCAGCGCCTCGCCCAGCAAGGTGGCGACGAATCCCAGGGCCAGCAGCAACAAGGCCGCGCGCGGCGCCTGCCCCAGCAGCAGCACCAGCAGGGCCAGCCAGCCGACCAGCGAGGGCAGCACGCCCAGCGTTAAAATCCGCCCCGCCCATTTTGTCGCCTCAGGCCGCGGCGCCGCGCCGCCCACCAGCGCCCCCCAATGCACCGCCCCTAAAAAGGACAGGATCACGGCGCCATAGGCGATCACCGCCGCCGTGCCGGGCGCCGCGAAGCGCGGAAACAGAAGTGCCAGCCCGGTTCCAGCCAGAAAGGGCAGCCCACCCAAGGCGGTCAGCAGCAGGGCGATGGCGAAGGGAGAGCGCGGCAAGGAGGGCAAGGGTTTGGGCCTTTTCCAGAGGGAGACGCAGGGGACAACCGGGGCGGCTCGGCCAGTCTAGAGCGAGATATCCGCCTCTGCCCAGAGGGCGCGCTGCAACAGCGGCCCGAAGCCGATGCGGTGATGCGGCGTCGGCCCATGCGCGATGATCGCCGCGCGATGGATCGCCGCCGCATAACCGGCATTCTTCGCCCAGCCATAATGCGGGTAGCGCGCATCCAGCTGGCGCATCAGCCGGTCGCGGATCTCCTTGGCGACGATCGAGGCGGCGGCGATGGAGAGCGAAATTCCATCGCCCCCCACCAGCAGCGTGCAAGGCAGCGCGGTGCCCGGCGCTTTGTTGCCGTCCACCAGCAGATGCTCTGGCGCCAAAGGCAGCGCCGCCACCGCCCGGCGCATCGCCAGAAACGAGGCGTGCAGGATATTCAGCCGCTCGATCTCCTTCACTGACGCCGCGCCGACGCCGATGTCCGCCCCCGAGGCCCGCAGGGCGATCAAGGCCGCCGCGCGCTTCCTGGCACTCAGCTTCTTGGAATCATCCAGCATCGCCGCCAGCCCGGCGGGCAGCACGGGCGGCAGCACCACGGCGGCGGCCAGCACCGGCCCGGCCAGCGGCCCGCGCCCAACCTCATCCAGCCCCGCCACCCGGCCACCGATGCGCGTCTCATGGCTCAAATCAGGCATCGCGCTTCGCCTGGAAAAAATCCGTCAGCAGCGCCGCGCAGTCCTGCTCGCGCACCCCGCCAATCACTTCCGGCTTATGGTGCGTCGTCGGCTGGGTGAACAGACGCGGCCCATGCTCCACCGCCCCGGTCTTGGGATCATAGGCCCCGAACACCAGCTTGCCGACGCGCAGCGCCGCGATGGCCCCGGCACAGAAGGCGCAAGGCTCAAGTGTGACGCTCAGCGTGCAATCGGCCAGATATTTGCCCCCGCGCGCCGCGCGCGCGGCTGTCAGCGCCAGATACTCAGCGTGCAAAAGCGGGTTCTGCCCCGCCTCCACCGCATTGCGCGCCAGGGCCAGCACTTGCCCTTGCGCGTCGGTCACCACCGCGCCCACCGGCACCTCGCCTTCGGCGGCGGCCTGCCGCGCTTGCTCCAGCGCCAGTTGCATCGGGGTGGTCATGGCGTCGGATTTGCCTGAACAGCCTCGGAAGGTCTAGTTAGCGCCATGAAGAAACGCCCCTTGATCGGCCTGACCCTGGATGCGGAACCCGCCGGCGGCTGGTCCAAATATCCCTGGTACGCGCTGCGCCAGAATTATACCCACGCCCTGGCCGCCCATGGCGGGCTGGCGGTGGCGCTGCCGCACGATCCGGGCCTGGCGGAGGATTATCTGGACCGGCTGGACGGGCTGATCGTCACCGGTGGCGCCTTCGATGTCGACCCCGCCCTCTATGGCGACACCGAGACCCACGAAACGGTAGAGCTGAAGGCGGATCGCACCACCGCCGAGCTGGCCTTCCTGCGCGGCGCCATGGCCCGCAACATGCCGGTGCTGGGCATTTGCGGCGGGCAGCAGCTGCTCGCCGTCGCCCTCGGCGGCACGCTGCACCAGCATATCCCGGACGCGATTCCCGGCGCGCTGGCGCATGAGCAGACAACCAGCCATTACGAGCCCGGCCATAAGGTCGAGATCCTCGCCGGCACCAAGCTGTTCAGCATCACGGGACCGGTGATGCAGGTGAATACCTCCCACCACCAGGCGGTGAAATCCGCCGGACGCGGCGTGGTGAACGCCATCGCCCCGGACGGGGTGATCGAAGGCATCGAGGACCCGTCCCAGAAATTCTGCATCGGGGTGCAATGGCACCCGGAATATCTCGTGGATGCGGGCGATGCCGCCCTCTACCGCGCCTTTATCGAGGCCTGCCAATGACCGAAGCGACCACGCCCCCCGAAGACGAAGCGCGCGGCGAGCGCATCGCCAAATTCCTCTCCCGCGCCGGGGTGGCCAGTAGGCGTGATGCCGAGGCGATGATCGAAGCCGGCCGGGTGCGGATGAATAACGAGCCCGTCACCCAGCCCGCCACCTTCGTGAAGCCCGGCGACATGGTGCTGGTGGACGGCAAGCCGGTGAGCGAGCCCGAGCGCACAAGGCTGTTCCGCTACCACAAGCCGGACGGTCTGGTGACCACCCATAAAGACCCCGAAGGCCGCCCGACCGTGTTCGAGCGCCTGCCGCAAGGCCTGCCACGGCTGATCTCCATTGGCCGGCTGGATCTTACCTCCGAGGGGCTGCTGCTGCTCACCAATGACGGCGCCCTCTCCCGCCAGCTGGAGCTGCCCGCCACCGGCTGGCTGCGCCGCTACCGGGTGCGCGTGCATGGCGGTGTCTCGCCTGACAAGCTCAAGCGCCTGGCCGACGGCATGGTGGTGGAGCGGGTGAAATACGGCCCGATCGAAGCCGCCATCGACAGCCAGCAGCGCTCCAATACCTGGCTCTCGATGAGCCTGCGCGAAGGCAAGAATCGCGAAATCCGCCGGGTGATGCAGGCGCTGGAATTGCCGGTGACACGCCTGATCCGCGTCGCCTACGGCCCCTTCCAGCTCGGCCAGCTGCCGCGCGGCGCGGCCGAGGAAGTGCCGGGCAAGATCCTGCGCGAGCAGGTTCCGGGTCTGGCGAAATGAGGGGGACGAAATGACCGGCCCGCGCATCATCGCCGGGCGCTGGAGGGGCCGCGTGCTCGCCGCCCCCGAGGGCCGCGAAACCCGCCCCACCAATATCCGCGCCCGCCAGGCGGTGTTCGACATTCTCGCCCACGCCCCCTGGTGCGATCTGCAAGAGGCGAAGGTGCTGGACGTCTTCGCCGGCACCGGCGCTTACGGGCTGGAAGCGCTCTCGCGCGGGGCGGCCAGTGCCAGCTTCATCGAACACTCCCGCGAGGCCGGTGCCGCCCTGCGCGCCAATATCGCGGGGTTGAAAGTGGAGAGCGCGAAACTCTTCACCGCCGACGCGCTGCACCCGCCCGCCGGCAACCCGCACGACCTGGTGTTCCTCGACCCGCCTTATGGCGAGGCGCTGATCTCCCCGGCCCTGGCGGCGCTAACGGCAAAAGGCTGGATCGCGCCGGGGGCGATCATCGTCGCCGAGATGGGGCCGGGCGAGACGCTGGAGATTGCCGAGCCTCTGGCCGAGCGCGCGCATGGCAAGGCGCATCTGAAAATCTGGCGCCTTTAAGCGGGATTTCCGCAAGCGCCACGGATATCGCCAAGATCGGCTCAGGCTCTAATAAAGATCGAAATACTCCGCCGTCTCGGCCGCCGGGATTTCATCGCGCAGACGGTTGATCTCGGCCGTCTTCACAATGGTGTAAATTTTCACAAATTCCGCGCCCAGCATCTCGCTCAACGCCGCATCCGCCCGCAACGCCGCCAGCGATTCATGAATCTCCGTCGGCAGCTTGGCCAAAGATCCATCCGCCTCCTTCAACCCCTTGCGCTCCGGCGCCAGCACCGCTCCGCTCTGCACCCCGAGCAGCCCCGCCGCCAGGCTCGCCGCCGCAGTCAGATACGGGTTGGACAAAGCCGATGGCACCCGCACCTCCAGATGCTGCCTCTTATCCTTCGACGCCTTGATCCGCACCGAGGCTGAGCGATCCTCCACCCCCCAGGAAATATTGGAGGGCGCGAAGGTTCCTGGCCGGATGCGGCGATAACAATTCGGCGTCGGATTCCAGATCGCCTGCGCCGCCGGCGCATGGTCGAGAATGCCCTGGGTGAAGCTCTTCATCAAAGCGCTCATCCCATCCGGGTCCGCCTTGTCCAGAAACAGATTCTCCCCGCTCTTCAGATCAAACAGCGAGAGGTGAAAATGCGAGCAGGAGCCTGAAAGATGCGCATAAGGCTTGGTCATGAAGGTGGCCAGCAGCCCTTGGCCGCGCAGATATTCCTTCACCGTGTTCTTGAACACGAACGCCCTATCAGCCGCCGCGATGCCATCGAGCGCGGCGAAATTCAGCTCCCACTGCCCCGGCCCGAATTCGCCATTGGCGGTGATCATGTCGACGCCGCTTTCCGCCAACACCCGCATCAGCCCCTCCAGCGCCGGGTGGCGATGGGTGATCGCGGTCACGAAAATCGGATTGCCTGTATAAAGCGGCTGCCGGGTTTGCAGATCGACCACATAGAACTCGAACTCATGCCCCATCTTCACGCCGAATCCCATCTCGGCGGCTTTTTGCAGCATGGTTTTCAAGACGGTGCGCGGAGCCGCATATTGCGGGGTGCCGTCATACCATTTGGTATCGCAGATCACCCGCGCGGTATGGGGGATCCAGGGCACATCGCTGACCGTGTCCGGATCCGGCACCATCAGGCAATCGGCGAAATTGATATCCTCGTTATAGCCCGTCCCGGCGATCGGGTTGGAGGCGCTATCCAGCGTCACCGTGCCGCCATAGAGGTTGAGCCCGTCCCGCGCATAGGATTCCACATGCGCAATCGGCACCGTCTTGCCCCGCGAAAGCCCGGCCAGGTCCGGCAGCTCGAAGCGCAGCTGCTTGATCTGGCGCTCGCGCAGGCTCTGCGCCAGGGCGGCGGCGGTCTGTTTCGTATGCTCGAAATACAGCGACATTCCGGCTCCTTTCGCGGCGTTGTTGGCGGCAGCGATGCAAATTCCGCGCCGCGCGCTTAAGGCGGATGGGCGCGGGTGAAGAAGGCCAGCCAGGCCGGGCGGCGGGCGCCGCTAGCGGGCTGCCAATCGGCGATGGCGAGGCCCGAGGCGGTGGCCAGCAGCCAATAGCGTGTGTCGCCATCCGGCTGGCGCGTCTGCACCGCCACCTGGCGGCCGCCGGCGAGAAACTGCCAGCTCTCGATCACCCCATGATGCGCCACAAACCGCAGCACCGGCCGCCCCTCATGCCAGACCACCAGCGCCAGCGGGCAAGGTTGCGCCCGCCCGCAGCCATAGGAGGCCAGCCAGCCGATGCTGTGCCGGTTGGGCGCGATGCGGATCTGGCTGAACGCCAGCTGCTGGCCCTGCTCGTCGAGATCCAGCTGCACCTGCACGGTTTTGCCGCCGCGATAGCGGATCACCAGCGGGCCG
>NZ_JH976209.1:377270-379123 GCF_000306035.1 Acidocella sp. MX-AZ02 | reverse complement strand
GGCGATGTCCAGAAAATTGCCGAAGACGATCTGCGCCGCCGCATGCAGCTCAGAAAATTGCGCATCCACCTCCGCGACCATCGCCGCCAGCCCGCCCGGGCCGCGAACCCGTTCAAGCGCTGCCTTATATTCCGGCAGGCTGCCCCATTCCGCGGTGGTGCTGTGGGTCAGCTCCAGATGGAATTGCAGCCCATAAGCGGCATTCCCATAGCGCTGCGCCTGGATGGCGCAGCCCGGCGAGGTGGCCAGCGCCACCGCCCCCTCCGGCAGCCGCGTCACCTCCGCCCCATGCCATTGCATGCAGGGCCAGAGCGGCGGCAGGCCGGCGAAAATCGGGTCCGGCCGGGTCTCGACCCGGCTCATCCCCACCTCCGGCACCGCCATCCGCCCCACCGCGCCGCCCAGCGCCTCGGCTAGCAGCTGGTGCCCCAGGCACATGCCAAGGTAAGGCCGCCCGGCGCGCACCCAGTCGCGGATCACCGCCTTTTCCTCGATCAGCCAGGGGAATTGATCGGTCTCCCAGACATCCTGCGGCCCGCCCATCACCAGCAACGCGTCGAAGCCCGCGAGATCAGCGGGAATCGCCTCGCCCTCATCCAGCTCCACCGCCTGCATCCTACAGCCGCGCGCCGCCATCACCTCACGGAAACTGCCAGGATGCTCCGAGGCGACATGCTGGAAGACGAGGATGTTCATCGGCGGCTCCTTTCCGGGTCGAGGCATCATTATTACAGGGAGGGGGGTTTTCGTGAAGCCGCGAGGCGCCGGACTCGCGCATTCATGCTATCAGGCCCCATGCCCATCCGCCGCCTCGCCGAAACCACCATCAACCGCATCGCCGCCGGCGAGGTCATCGAACGCCCCGCCGCCGCGGTGAAGGAGCTGGTGGAAAACGCGCTGGATGCCGGATCAACGCGCATCGAGGTCATCCTCGCCGGCGGCGGCATCGAGCGGATCGAGATCATCGACGATGGCTGCGGCATTCCGGCGGAGGAGCTGCCGCTCGCCATCGAACGCCACGCCACCTCCAAGCTGCAGGACGAGGCGCTGGTGCAAATCTCCACGCTGGGCTTTCGCGGCGAGGCGCTGCCCTCGATCGGCGCGGCGGCGAAGCTCACCTTGATCAGCCGCCCCGCCGGGCAGGATGGCGCCTGGCGGATCGACGTCGCCGGTGGCGCGATCACCGCCGCCCGCCCCGCCGCCGGCCTCAAGGGCACGCGCGCCATTGTCGAGGATCTGTTCTACGCCACCCCGGCGCGGCGCAAATTCCTGCGCTCACCCCGGGCCGAGGCGGAGGCCGCCGAGCGCACCGTCTGGCGCCTCGCCCTCTGCGCCCCGCACGTGGCATTCCGCCTGGTCTCGGATGAGCGGGTGCTGTTCGACCTGCCGGCCCAGCCCGAAGCCGCGCGCGTCGCGGCTTTGTTCGGGCGCGAGGCGGCGGCGAACATGATGCCGCTGGAGGCGCAGCGCGACGAGGTGAAGCTCTCCGGCCTGATCGGCCCGGCCAGCCTCAACCGCGCCACCACGCAATTGCAGAGCTTCGTCGTCAATGGCCGCCCGGTGCAGGATTCGCTGCTGAAGCTGGCGTTGCGCCTGGCCTACCGGGACGTGATCCCGGCCGGGCGGCACGCCGTGGCGGCGCTGCGGCTGGAGCTGCCGGACGAGGCGCTGGACGTGAATGTGCATCCCGCCAAGTCCGGGCTGCGCTTCGCCGACCAGAATGGCGTGCGCAGCCTGGTGATCGGCGCCATCAACCGCGCCTTGGCGCAGCCGGTCAGGCTGGGCAAAGTGGCGCTGGGCGCGGTGCCCAGCCTGACGCTGCGCCCGCCGCCTTCCGCCGGGCCGCGCTACAG
>NZ_JH976209.1:372307-377170 GCF_000306035.1 Acidocella sp. MX-AZ02 | reverse complement strand
CCACCGGACACCCGCTCGGGGCACCTCTGGCGCAGATTCTCGATACTTATGTGCTGGCGCAGGCGCCGGACGGCGCGCTGGTGATCGTCGATCAGCATGCCGCGCATGAACGCCTGACCGAGGAAAGGTTGCGCGCCCAGTTCCAGGAGGGCCGCATCGCCACCCAGCCGCTGCTGGTGCCGGTGGTGGTGGACCTGCCCGCGATGGAAGCGGCGCGGCTGCTGGGGGAGACCGAAACCCTGGCCCGGCTGGGGCTGGAGATCGAGCCCTTCGGCCCCGGCGCGATTCTGGTCCGCGCCGTGCCGGCGGCGCTGAAAGACCCGGACGCCGCCGGACTGCTGCGCGATCTGGCGGAGGAATTCGCCGAGGCCGGCGCGCCCTTGGCGCTGGAGGCGAAGCTGGATGCCGCCCTGGCGCGGCTGGCCTGTCATCGCTCCATCCGCGCCGGGCGGCGGCTGCAGCGCGAGGAGATCGACGCGCTGCTGCGCGAGATGGAGGCCACGCCGCGCGCCGCCACCTGCTCGCATGGCCGCCCGACCTTCCTCAAGCTCACCCGCGCCGATCTGGAAAAACTCTTCGGCCGCAGCGGCTGATCGGCTTGCCAGCCGCGCTTGCGCGCTCTCTTGTAGGCACGCCAACAAGGAGTACAGGATGCGAGACGAGACCGAGGCGCTGATCGAAGCCTATTACGCCGCCTTCAACAAGGCCGACTGGGAGGCGATGCTGGCGCTGCTGAGCGAGGATGTCCGCCACGACATCAACCAGTCCGAAACCCAGACCGGCAAGCCCGCCTTCCGCGCCTTCATGGCGGAAATGCAACGCTGCTACGCCGAGCGCCTGGAAAATATCCAGATCCTGTCCGACAAATCGGCAACCCGCGCGGCCGCGGAATATGTCGTGCATGGGCGCTATCTCACCACCGCCGAGGGGCTGCCGGAGGCCAAGGGCCAAAGCTATGTGCTGCCCGGCGGCGCCTTTTTCGAGGTGGCGGGTGGCCGGATCACCCGTGTCACCAATTATTATAATCTGCAGGACTGGCTGGACCAGGTTTCAGCCTGAAACGAACCTCGCCTGAAACGCAAAAAGGCCGGCGCAAGCGCCGGCCTTTCCCTTTTGTTCGAAGCGGGAGGCTTAAAACAGCACACCGCCCTCGAGGGTGCCAACGAACTGGAACTTGTCCCTGCCGCTGGTGCCGTAGCCGTAGGACACGCCCTGATACTTGTTGTTCAGCAGGTAGAAGCCACCGGCGTTCACGCGGGCATAGAGGTCCTTGTACTGCCAGGTCGGGGCCAGAGCGAAGCCGACGCCCTCGGACTTCGGACCGACAAACCAGCTGCCCGCACCCTGGGAGTTCTCATACTCGACCCAGCCGCCCAGCGAGTAGGGGCTCTTGCCGAAGGTGTAGTTGCCAAACAAGGCCGCGCCCAGATTGGCGGTGGTCTTGTTGATGCCCAGCTGGTGGTTGGTGTGGGCGTACACATATTGCACTTCCGGCACCAGGTTCAGGTTGCCGGCGGTGAAGCTGTAATAGGCGCCGAACATCTGCGAGTTCATGAAGTACGGGCCGTAGCTCGCAACGCTGGTGTTGCTGTAGGTCTTGGCGGTCAGACCCTGGCGGCCAACATTGCCGGCATAATACACGTTCAGCACGTTGTTCGGGTCGATCGTGTAGGTGCCCAGCGCCTGCACGAAGTTGAACACGCCCGTATCCCAGCCATCGCCATATTCGACAGTCGCGGAGAACGGCCCCTTGGTGTAGTTGGCCTCGACGCCGCGCGCGGAGGAGTTCTGCACGTAGAAGATCGAGGTGACGAGCTGCGACGGGTTGAACCAGGGCAGCGAGGCCTCATAACCTTCCAGCGAGCCCAGCTGGCCGGCGGAGATGGTGAAGGGCATGTCTTTCGGCGCCAAGGTCACGTAGCCCTCGTAAAGCGGGCCGGTGACATAATTGCTGACCGAGGTCTGGCCCGGACGCGAGGTCACGGTGCCGGGCGCGATGCTGCCGCCGACGGAACCGATCTCGATATTGAACTGCAGCTCACCGGTGGTCTTCTGCAGCTGGATGATGGCGGAGCCGACATTGGTGCCGACATTGGTGGTGTTGCTGCCATTGCCGCCGGCGGGCATGCCAGACACGGCGAAGCCATAGGCATCGAAGCCGCCGCTCAGGCTCAGCGAACCGAGCGGGCCGCCATCGATATTGATCGCGGTGGGGCCATTCAGCGCGTGCGCCGCATTCATCGCCAGAAGAGAGGACCCGGCGACAAAGCCAAGACCCAGAAGTTGCCGACGCATCGTAATCATTATGCCTCCTGATTGCGCAATCATCCGCGCGTTGTGCCTAAACTTTAACCCGACAACATTCTTGGCGCAGAAACCGCCCCAACAAACGCCATCGTCGGTAATGAATTCGCAATCTACATGCCAACCCCCAAAAATTGCCAGACGAAACAAGCCAGCCTCCCGCTTTGCCCCGACCATGTTGCTGAAATGACACATTCCGCCATCTAGAGGGTTGAGTTTATGGATTTTCCTGCCGCGCGGCGGCGCAGCATGGCGGCACCGACAAAAGCGCCCCGCACAAGGCGGGGCGTTTTTTCCGGTTTCCTGGGAGGGAAAGTTTAGCGGGGCACTGCAAAACATCTCTGGGCGAATGCGCTTTTTTGACTGTCCCGCCGTGGTTTGGGAGGCGGCGCGTCATCCAAGCAGACATTGCGCCAGAGCGTATTCCGTTCACGTTGGCGCACGGGATACGCTCTCGCTTTTTGTTCGAGCGAGCAACTTTATCCGATCAAACGATCTCGTTTGACTGGATGTTGCTCTAGCTGCGCACCGCCACATAGGAGCCAGGGGCCGCCTCCAGCGCCTTGAAGCCGCGCACCTTGCCCGGCTCGCGCGGCGGGACTGTCTCGGCATTCTGGGCGGTGACCCAGCGCTGCCAATCCGGCCACCAGGACCCGGCGATTTCGGTCGCCTCCTTGAACCATTCATCCGGGCTCTCGGGCAGCGCCTCATTGATGAAATGGTTATATTTGCCGCCCTCCGGCGGATTGACCACCCCGGCAATATGGCCCGAGGCGGCCAGCACGAAGCGCACCGGGCCGCCGAAATTGCGCGCCCCCTTATAGGTGCTGGTCCAGGGCGCGATGTGATCCTCCCGGCAGGAGAGGAAATAGCAGGGGATCTTCACCTGGGAGAGATCCACCCCCACCCCCTTCATCGAAATCCCGCCCGGCTGGCAGAGCAGGTTCTTCTGGTACATGTTGCGCAGATAGAAAGAATGCATCGCCGCCGGCATGCGGGTGGAATCCGAATTCCAATAGAGCAGATCGAACGGGAACGGCTCCTGCCCGAGCAGGTAGTTATTCACCACGAAGCTCCAGATCAGATCATTGGCGCGCAGCATGTTGAAGGTGGTGGCCATCTCCGCCCCCTCCAGATAGCCGCGCTTGGCCATCTTCTCCTCGATCTGGGTGAGCTGCTCCTCATCGATGAACACGCCCAGCTCCCCGGCATCGGCGAAATCGGTCAGCGTCACGAAGAAGGTGGCGGAGGCGATGCGCTCATCCCCCGTCGCCGCCATATAGCCCAATGTGGAGGCCAGCAGCGTGCCGCCCAGGCAATAGCCGATGGCGTTCACCTTCGGCTGCTTGGTGATCTTCTCGATCGCATCCAGCGCCGCCAGCACGCCATCCTGCATGTAATCGTCGAAATTCTTGTCGGCCAGCGTCTCGTCCGGATTGACCCAGCTCACCATGAACACGGTATGGCCCTGCGAGACCAGCCAGCGCACCAGCGAGTTTTTCGGCCGCAGATCGAGAATGTAGAATTTATTGATCCAGGGCGGCAAAATCAGCAGCGGCCGGGCCAGCACGTTTTCGGTGCTGGAGCTGTACTGGATCAGCTGCATCAGCTCATTCTGAAACACCACCTGGCCGGGCGAGACGGCGATATTCTCGCCGATCTTGAACGCCTCCGTGTCGGTCATGCGGATGCGCAGATTGCCCCGCCCCTGCTCCAGATCATTGAGCAGGTTGTTGAGGCCGCGCATCAGATTCTCGCCGCCGGTCTCGCGGGTCTTGCGCAGCACTTCCGGGTTGGTGAGGGCGAAATTGCTGGGGGAGAGCGCGTTGATGAACTGGCGGGCGTAGAAATCCACCTTCTGCGCCGTCTTCGGCTCCAGCCCGTCCACCTGGGTCACGACATCATTGATATAACGCGCCGAGAGCAGATAGCTCTGCTTGATGAAATCGAACACCTCATTCTGCCGCCAGGCCGGGTCGGCGAAGCGTTTGTCGCGCGGGTCATGCGCGATCACCGGGTCCGGCTCCTCCCCCACCCAGATCCGCCGCGCGGTGTTCTGCCAGAGCGTCATGTAATCGCGCCACAGCCCCATCTGCGCTTCCATCAGCTGGGAGGGGTTGGAGAGCAGCTTGGCGGTCATTTCCAGAAAGGCGCTGCCGACATTCAGCGGGTCCAGCGCCATTCCCTCCGCCGCCTGGCGCTTCATCCACTCATTCACCAGCTTCTGGCTGCGGGCCGCGATATCCGCCATCGAGCGGCCGAGCGCCTGGGCGTCGGGCAGCTTGATGTCATTCTCCTGGGGCGGCATGGGCGCGTTCATGGCGGGGGCATCCTTTCCGTGGCGTCTATTCTCGGGCTAACAAGGGGCAGGTTCGGCCCAGGCAGAACCCAGGCACGGCAAGCGAAGAGGGGTTAGAAATGGTCGGGCGGCGTTTCGCGGCTTCATGGATATTCTTGGCGGCGACCTCTCTTAGTGGTTGTTCTCAGGCGATTAATTTATACCACAAGGAGGAAGGTGGCGCGATTGCGCAGAACCGGCAACCCCCGCCGGGGACGAAC
>NZ_JH976209.1:356017-372207 GCF_000306035.1 Acidocella sp. MX-AZ02 | reverse complement strand
CGATGGGCCTCGCCCTCGCCCGCGCCCGGCGCATCGCCGATGCGCTGACCGCCGCCGGCGTGCCGGCCGACAAGATTAAGCTGGACGCCTTTGCCGCCGGTTCTGGCGGCTTCGTGCAATTGGTGTATTGAGCACCGCGTCACCCTCTATCAACCGAGTCAGAAAAATGTCCGAAGAGTTTCACCGCATACGCCGCCTGCCCCCTTACGTCTTCGCGGAAGTGAATGCCGCCAAGGCCAAGGCACGCGCCGCCGCGGAGGACATTATCGATCTCGGCATGGGCAATCCGGACAGCCCCACCCCGCCCCATATCGTGGCGAAGCTGGTGGAAACCGTGCAGGACCCGCGCAGCCACCGCTATTCCACCTCAAAGGGCATCCCCGGCCTGCGCCGCGCCCAGGCGGCCTATTATGAGCGCCGCTTCGGGGTGAAGCTGGACCCGGAGACCGAAGTGATCGCCACACTCGGCTCCAAGGAGGGCCTGGCCAACCTCGCCGCCGCCATCACTTCGCCGGGCGACACCATTCTGGTGCCCAACCCCTCCTACCCGATCCATCAATTCGGCTTCATCATCGCCGGCGCCTCGGTGCGCTCGATCCCAGCCACCCCGGATGACGACATGCTCGCCGCGATCGACCGCGCGGTGCGCCATTCCGTGCCGAAGCCGACCGCGCTGATCGTCAATTTCCCGTCCAACCCGACCGCCTATATGGCGACGCTGGATTTCTACAAGGCGCTGGTGAAGCTGGCCAAGCAGCACGAGATTTTCATCATCTCGGACATCGCTTATTCCGAGATCTATTTCGACGGCAACCCGCCCCCCTCGGTGCTGCAGGTGGAAGGGGCCAAGGACATCACCATCGAGTTCACCTCGATGTCCAAAACCTATTCCATGCCCGGCTGGCGCATGGGCTTTGGCGTCGGCAACCCGCATCTGATCAAGGCGCTGACGCGGATGAAATCCTATCTGGATTACGGCGCCTTCACGCCGATCCAGGTCGCGGCGACGGCCGCACTCAATGGCCCGCAGGATTGCGTGGAAGAGATGCGCAATCTCTACCGCGAGCGCCGGGATATTCTGATCAAGGGTCTGCACGCCGCCGGCTGGGACGTGCCCAGCCCCGAAGGCTCGATGTTCGCCTGGGCGCCGATCCCGCCGAAATATGCCCATCTCGGCAGCCTGGAATTCTCCAAGCTGCTGATGGCCAAGGCCAAGGTGGCGGTGGCCCCGGGCATCGGCTTTGGCGAATATGGCGATGGCCATGTCCGCATCGCTTTGGTGGAAAACCAGCACCGGCTGCGCCAGGCGCTGCGCAACATCAAGCATTTCCTGGCGACCGACAACGGGGCGCCGGCTGAATCAGAGGTCAAATCGTGAAACCGCTTAAAATCGGCATCGCCGGGCTCGGCACGGTCGGCGCTGGCGTCGTCAAGCTGCTCGCCGCCCAGAAGGAACTCATCGCGGCGCGCGCCGGCCGGCCGGTGATGGTCACCGCCATCTCCGCGCGCGACAAGAGCCGCGACCGTGGGGTAAAGCTGGACGGACTGACCTGGCATGACGATGCCCTCGCCCTGGCGCATGACCCGGAGGTTGAGGTGGTGGTGGAGCTGATCGGCGGCTCGGACGGCAAGGCGAAAGCCCTGGCCGAGGCCGCGATTGCCGCCGGCAAGCAGTTCGTCACCGCCAACAAGGCGCTGCTCGCCGTGCATGGCGTCGCGCTAGCCCGGGCGGCGGAAGCCAATAATGTCACCATCGCCTATGAGGCGGCGGTGGCGGGCGGCATTCCCGTCATCAAGGCGCTGCGCGAAGGGCTGGCCGCGAACAAGGTCAGCCGTGTCGCCGGCATTCTCAACGGCACCTGCAATTACATCCTCACCACCATGCGCGAGGAAGGCCGGGATTTCGCCGATGTGCTGGCCGATGCCCAGGCGCTGGGCTATGCCGAGGCCGACCCCAGCTTCGACATCGATGGCGTGGACGCTGCCCATAAGCTCGCCATCCTCGCCGGCCTCGCCTTCGGCGCGCGGATTGATTTCGCCAAGCTGCATATCGAGGGTATCCGCCGGATTTCAGCCATCGACATCGCCTTCGCCGAGGAGCTGGGCTACCGCATCAAGCTGCTGGGCATCGCCGAGCAGACCGAGGCCGGCATCTCCCTGCGCGTGCACCCGACCATGGTGCCGGTCGAGAAGCCGATTGCCACCGTCGATGGCGTGTTCAACGCGGTGCTGCTGGAAGGCGATTTCTCCGGCCCGGTGTTTTTGCGCGGACGCGGCGCCGGCGAAGGCCCGACGGCCAGCGCCGTGGTGGCGGACCTGATCGACCTCGCCCGCAATATCCGCGTCCCGGTCTGGGGGATGGAGGAGAGCGCGCTGGAGGATCTGCCGATCACGCCGACCTCCGAACTCGCCAGCGCCTATTTCGTGCGGCTCTCGGTGGTGGATGAGCCCGGCGTGCTCGCCGATGTCACCGCCATCCTGCGCGACCATGGCATCTCGCTCGAATCCATGATCCAGCATGGCCGCGCCCCGGGCGAGGCGGTGCCCATCGTGCTGGTGACGCACGACACCAAGGAAGCCGCGGTGAATGCCGCGCTGGCGGGGATTGCCGCCTTGCCGGCGGTGCTGGAGCCGCCGGCCTTGATCCGCATCGAACCAAAATAAGGGAGTTTGCCCATGACCGAACGCCGTCTCGAAGACGTCTCTGATCGCAACCTGGCGCTGGAGCTGGTGCGTGTGACCGAAGCGGCGGCGATCGCCGCCTCGCGCTGGATCGGCCGCGGCCAGAAGAACGAGGCCGATGGCGCCGCCGTGGAAGCCATGCGCAAAGCCTTCGACACCGTCGCCATCGACGGCACCGTGGTCATCGGCGAAGGCGAAATGGACGAGGCGCCGATGCTCTATATCGGCGAGAAGGTCGGCTGCGGCGGCCCGGCGATGGACATCGCCGTCGATCCGCTGGAAGGCACCACCATCACCGCCAAGGGCGGCCCCAACGCCATCACCACCGTGGCGCTGGCCGAGCACGGCAATTTCCTCAACGCGCCTGACGTGTATATGGAAAAAATCGCCGTCGGCCCGGGGCTGCCGGAGGGGGTGATCTCGCTCGACGCGCCGGTGAAGGAAAATCTGAAAAACCTGGCGCGGGCCAAGGGCATCGAGATTTCCGAGCTGATGGTGTGCATGCTGGACCGCGACCGCCACCAGGAATCGATCGCCAAGATCCGCGAAGCCGGGGCGCGCATTCTGCTGCTGGGCGATGGCGATGTGGCCGGCGTCATCGCCGCCTCACTGCCGGGCGGCGGGGTGGATATGTATCTGGGCTCCGGCGGCGCCCCGGAAGGCGTGCTGGCGGCGGCCGCTCTGCGCTGCACCGGCGGCCAGATGCTGGGCCGGCTGATGTTCGAGGATGAGGCGCAGATCGAGCGCGCCCGGGGCATGGGCATCACCGACCCGAGCCGCATCTATACCCTGACCGAGATGGCCAAGGGCGATGTGATGTTCGCGGCCTCCGGTGTCACAACCGGCGCGATGCTGAACGGGGTGCGGCGCGTGGGCCATGGGGCGGTGACGCATTCCATCGTCATGCGCTCCAAATCCGGCACGGTGCGCTATGTCGAAGGCCACCATAATTTCGCGAAAAAGGGCTTCTCGCTGTAAAGCCCCCGGTTATGTGTGGGGGGCATCCCCCCACACATAACCGCATTCACATCACGCTCAGCGTCAAGCCTTGCGTTCCCCTGGGGCTAGCCACGCCGGCCACCGGATGCGGCACATAAGGCGCCTCCAGTGCCGCGATCTCCTCGGCACTCAGCCTCACCTCCAGCGCCGCCACCGCATCCGCCAGATGCGACGCCTTGGTCGCCCCGATGATCGGCGCGGTGATGCCCGGCTTCTGCAGCAGCCAGGCCATCGCCACCTGCGCCTTGCCCACCCCCTTCGCCGCCGCGATTCGCGCCACCTCTTCCACCACCTTGCGGTCCTGTTCTTCGGTCTTGGTGTAGATGGATTTGATCACCAGATCCGTCTCAGAGCGTTTGGTCGTCTCGCCCCAGGGCCGGGTCAGGCGGCCGCGCGCCAGCGGGCTCCAGGGGATCACCCCCACCCCCATATCCGCGCAGAGCGGCAGCATCTCGCGCTCCTCCTCCCGATAAATCAGGTTCACCTGATTCTGCATCGAGATGAATTTCGTCCAGCCATGGATCTGCGCGGTATATTGCGCCTTGGAAAACTGCCAGGCGGACATCGAGGAAGCGCCGATATAGCGCACCCGCCCGGATTTCACGATGTCATGCAACGCCTCCATCGTCTCCTCGATCGGGGTCACCTCGTCCCAGCGATGGATCTGGTAGAGATCCAGATACTCCATACCCAGGCGCCTGAGGCTGTCATCCACCGCCTGGAACAGCGCCTTGCGCGACAGCCCGCCGGTGTTCGGCGCCCCGCGCCAGGGGAAATAGGCTTTCGAGGCGACCACGATCTCATCGCGCGCGGCGAAATCCTTCAAGGCCCGGCCGACAAACTCTTCCGACGAGCCGTTGGAATACATGTTCGCGGTGTCGAAGAAATTAATACCCGCCTCCAGCGCCTGGCGGATGAGCGGGCGGCTGGACTCCTCATCCAGCGTCCATTCATGGGTGCCGCGCTGCGCCTCGCCGAAGCTCATGCAGCCCAGGCACAGGCGCGAAACCAGCAGACCGGTTGGGCCGAGTGTACGATATTCCATGGCGTTGCTCCTCCAGAGCCATATGTGTCGAGCCCGACGCACCAGCGTCAAGCTCGACACATGAAATGGCTCGCTCAAACAAAGACTGTACCATCGAGCTGAAAGCCTGATGGTCTGGTCCGCGGAAACATAGGCAACCCAGCCGCGCAATCCCAGGGGCATTTGACGCGCCCCCGCCCCGCATGTCAGGCTCCTCCCATGCGAAAAATCGGTTTTGCCTTGCTGTTGCTCAGTCTTTTTGCCCTCGCGCCCAGGGCCCATGCCGCCGCCTTCTGCGCGCCGGGACAGACCGACGCCGCCGCCCGCGCGCTGCCCGCCGCTCTGGTGCCGCAAGCGGTGAAGGCCTTTAAACTGCACGGCCCGCCTCCGGCGATGGTGCAAAAAATGACGCTGATGCGCTGCATGGATGGCAAAGCCTATGGCTGCTTCATCGGCGCCAATTTGCCCTGCGGGCCGGCCAACAAGGCGACCATTTTGCCGGCGGCCAAGCCCTGGTGCGACAAAAACCCGAATGCGGCTTTCGTGCCCGCCTATATTTCAGGGCATGACAGCCTGTATCGCTGGCGCTGCCGCAATGGCGATCCGGTGCATGTCGGCGCCCCCGCCGCGCTGGATGCGCAAGGATATTTCAAAGCCTATTGGCGGCGGCTTTAGCGCAATATGTGTTTAGATTGACGCGGTAGCGTCAAGATAAACAGATGAAATTGCTCGCAATATCAAAATGAGAGCCTCAAGCTAAAAGCTTGAGGCTCTCATCCCCGACATGTCCACCTTGCGCTGGATTTTCTTGGATCAGGAAAGTTTCGCCAGCAACATCGCCCCGGCATCCTGAGGCAGCCTGTCATTAATGATGGTGACATCGGCGTCGATTTGAGCGCCCTCCCGGTGCAGCCGTTCGGCGATGGCCGCCGCATCTTCGCGCCCGCGCGCGGCAAGGCGTTGCGCCAATATTTCCGGCGGCGCGGTGATTTCCACCACCATGCACGGAAAGCGCGCCCGCGCCTCGGCGATCACCCCACGCGAAACATTGATAATCACGATGCGTCCGGCCGCAAGATCCCGCTCTATATCGGCGGGAATGCCATAATGCAGACCGTGCGCCTGCCATGCCAGGGCAAAGCGCTCGGATGCAAATTCCGCCTCGGTGACACAGACATGATCCTCACCCGGTCCGGGCGGGCGGGTGATGACGCGGCGGGGAAACACCACCGTCTCATAGCCCGCCAAATGCGCCTTGGCGTAGGCGAGAACCGTATCCTTGCCAGCACCAGACGGCCCGACAACCAGAACCAGCATCGGCCCCTTCATGCGCCGAACGCCAGGCGCTGAAACAGCCTGAAAGCTGCACCTTGCGACTCTTCAATAAACACCGCCAGGCTGCGCGCCATGCGCGGTTGCGCCAAGGACGCCGCGAAATGGGCGCGGGCTGCAGGCACGTAGGGATTGTCTTGCATCTTCCCACTCAGCGTCATGTGAAACTCGAAATCCTCGAACACCAGCGGATAGCCCCAGCGGGCGATATTTTCCTCCTGGCGCGGCGTGCGTCCCTGCGCGCGCCTGGCCTGGGCTGCCGCACTTTCCGGGAGGCGATGCGCGTCGAAAGCCTCCACACAGCCATTCGCCAGCTGGTAAAGTGAAGCCGCCGGTTCGGCTGGGCATAATGCCAGGAAACCGTGCAACGGCATGACCTCAAGCCGCGGCATCAAAAACGGCTTTTGCCGCGCGGCGAAATCCTTCGCGGCTGAGAGAAACCTCTCAAATCCGTGCCTTGGCACCATCGGCGCCTTCAATGTCGCATGGAAGCCGTAACGGCGCGGATCTTGTGTATTTTCATGCAGGCCCGCCAACGCCGGTTGTGCCAGAACCGCGCCGCTTTCCGGATCCCGCCCCAGCCATTCGCAACCGGCGCGCCAGAGCGGATCGTCCGCCTCCGGCGCGTAATAGACCGCGACGCGATACGGCTCAGGCAACGCGCACGCCTCCACGCCAGACGGAGCGGATCACCGGCAACCCGTCATAGAGCCGGATCTGCAGCAGATCCGCCCGCTGGCCAACTTCGATACGGCCGCGATCCGCGAGCCCTGCCACAGCCGCCGGGCCAGAGCTCACCAACGCCACCGCTTCAGGCAGCGCCAGCGTCTTTTGCGCGACGATCCCAAACACCGCCTCCAGCATCGCGGCCGGCACATAGTCCGAGGCCAGCGCATCCAGCAAATTCTGCCGCACCAGATCCATCACCGCGACATTGCCCGAATGCGAGCCACCGCGCACGATGTTCGGCGCCCCGGCGATCACCTTCATCCCCCGCGCCTTCGCCGCCTTCGCGGCGACCAGCGAGACCGGAAATTCCGCGATGGAAATGCCATCCGCCTCGTTCTGGATCACATCCTCTTCGCTATGGTCATCATGCGAGGCCAGCTTAATGCCGCGCGCAAGCGTCCGCTTCACAATCCGGCTGCGATTTTTCCTGTGGTTTTCATGATGCGCGGATTTCAACGCGGTGATCACGTGTTCGATCTCATCCGGGCTGAAGCCTTCGGCGGCGCGCATGCGGCGATAGCGCGCCTCATCCTTGTACTGCCCGCCAATGCCGGGGCTGTGGTCCATCACCGAGATCAGCTTCACCAGCGGATCATCGATCACCTCATCCAGCATGTCCGGCATCTCGGCGGCGGGAAGTTCGCAGCGCAGATGCAGGAAATGCTCAACCTTCAGCGCCCCGGTCGGCCGCAGCGCGCAGAGATCCGCATAGCCGTCGAGGAAGGTCTGATTGCGCTCTTTCTCAAAGCCGATATCGCCAAGGCAGAGCGCATCGAACACGGTGGTGATGCCGGCGGCGGCACATTGCGCGTCATGGATCAGCAACGCCGAACGCGAGGGCCAGCGCGCGGAAGAGCGCGGCTGCGCCTGGCGCTCCAGATTATCCGTATGCAAATCGATCATCCCCGGCATCAGGAAATCGCCTTCGCAATCATACCCCTCCGCCACGCCGATGGCAGCGATCAGCCCGTCCTCGACGCGCAAGCCGCCTTCCACCACCTCATGCGGCAGCACCAGCCGGGCATTCTTGAAATTCGTCATGCGTTTTCCCTCAGCGACTCAATGTGCGGCTCCATATCCGCCGCCGCGCCGCGGAATTTCGCATCATTCATCAGCCCGATCACCATATCACGGCTGGCGGAATCGGGCGAGGCGGTCGGCTCATCCAGCGTGGCGACGCGATCGCCATCCCTGTTCACGGCGCCGCGTTTTCGCGTGTGGTCCGGATCGATTGCAGCGCGCTGCGCAAATCCACGCACGATCATAAAAAAACCGGCCAGACGGCCGGTTTTTTCGGGAAACGCGAGGATCACCCCATCGCCCAGGTGAGGATGGCCTTCTGCGCGTGCAGCCGGTTCTCCGCCTCGTCGAACACCACGGAGGCCGGGCCGTCGATCACCTCGGCGGTCACTTCCTCACCGCGATGGGCGGGCAGGCAGTGCTGGAAAATCGCGCCGGGTGCGGCCTTGCCCATCAGCGCGTTGGTGACCTGATAAGGCGCGAAGATTTTCGCCCGGGCGGCGGCCTCGTCCTCGGAATCGGACATTGAGAGCCAGGTATCGGTCACCACGCAGGCGGCGTTTTCCACCGCCCAGGCCGGGTCCTGCCCCAGTGCCACATCCGCCCCCTCGGCCTTCGCCCAGGCCAGAACCTCCGGGCGCGGCAAATAGCCTTCCGGGCAGGCCAGGCGGAGCTTGAAGTTGAAGCGCGCGGCCGCCTCGATGAAAGAGGCGGCGACATTATTGCCATCTCCCACCCAGGCGATGCTCTGCCCGGCCACCGGCCCCTTATGCTCCTCGAAGGTCAGCAGATCCGCCAGAATCTGGCAGGGATGCGAAAGCTCGGTGAGGCCGTTGATCACCGGCACGCTGGCATGCGCCGCCAGCTCATGCATCTTGGCGGCGCGGTCCGTGCGCAACAGGATGCCATGCACGAAGCGCGACAGCACATTGGCGGTGTCCGGAATGGTCTCGCCGCGGCCGATCTGCATGTCTTTCGAGGACAGCACCACGGTATCGCCCCCCAGCTCCTTGGCCGCGACCTCGAAAGAGACGCGGGTGCGGGTGGAGGGTTTCTCGAAGATCATCGCCAGGGTTTTGCCCGCAAGCGGCTTGCGCGTCGGGTTGGCGCGGCTGCGCTTGAAGGCGGCGGCATCATCCAGCATGGCGCGCAGCTGGGCAGCGGAGAAATCCTTCAGGTCCAGGAAATGCCGGGGGCCGGAGTCCTGCAAGGAGAGAACAGCGCTCATTTATTCGCCTCCTGAGCGGAGGCGCTCAAATGATTTTGCTTGGGCGCGTGGCTGCCCCACCATCCCCACGCGCTCATTTTATTTTGCGCGTGGCCGCCCCACCATCCCCACGCGCTCATTTTATTTTGCGCGTGGCCGCCCCACCATCCCCACGCGCTCATTTCGCCACCTGCGGGGCCAGGGCGGCGGCAGTTTGTTCCAGCATCGCGAGCCCTTCGTCGCAATCGGCCCGGGTGACGACCAAGGGCGGCAGCAGGCGCAGCACGTTCTCGCCGGCGGCGACGCTCAGCAGGCCCTGGCGCAGCGCCTGTGCCTGCGCCTCGCCATTCGGCACCGCGCATTTCAGCCCGATCAGCAGCCCCTGGCCGCGCAGCTCGGTGAACACGTCGCCATGGCGGGCGATCAGCCTCTCCAGCCCGGCGCGCAGATAGGACGCGGTCTCGTTCATCTGGTCCAGGAAGCCATCGGCGAGGATCACGTCCAGCACCGCATTGCCAACGGCGCAGGCCAGCGGGCTGCCGCCGAAGGTGGTGCCATGGCTGCCCGGCTTCAGCGCCTTGGCCACGTGCTCCCTGGCCAGCACCGCCGCCATCGGGAAGCCGCCGCCAATGCCCTTGGCCAGGCTCATGATATCCGGCTCGACATCGCCCCATTGATGCGCGAACAGCTTCCCGGTGCGCCCCATCCCGGTTTGCACCTCATCGAAGCCGAGGATCAGCCCGAACTCGTCGCAGGCGGCGCGCAGGCCGCGCAGGAAATCCGGGTCGGCGGCGCGGATGCCGCCTTCCCCCTGCAGCGGCTCCACCAGAATCCCCGCCGTCTCGGCGGTGATGGCGGCGCGCAGCGCGTTGAGATTGTTGAAGGGCACATGGTCGAACCCCTCCACCGGCTTGCCGAATCCTTCCAGATATTTCGGGTTCCCGGTGGCCGAGATGGTGGCGAGGGTGCGGCCATGGAAGGCACCCTCGAAGCAGATCACGCGGGTGCGCTCCGGGTGCCCGGCATCGAACTGCGCCTTGCGCATCGCCTTGATCAGCCCCTCATTCGCCTCGGCGCCGGAATTGCAGAAAAACACGCTGTCAGCGAAGCACGCCTCGACAAAGCGCGCCGCCAGCTGCTCCGCCTGCGGCACACGATAGAGGTTGGAGACGTGAATCACCTTCGCCGCCTGCTCGGAAATCGCCTTCACCAGATGCGGGTGGTTATGGCCGAGCGAATTGGTCGCGATCCCGGCCGCGAAATCCAGATAGCGTCGCCCCTGCGCGTCGAACAGCCAGCTGCCCTGGCCGTGCGCGAAGGCAACGTCGAGTCTGGAGAAATTCGGCATTAGCGCGGAGATCATGAATATGCTTTCAAGGCAACGGAAAGCCCGGACTAAAGCGCATATGTCGGAAAAAAATCAAGCCTTCAGCCGGTTAAGACTGGTTTTGATCGTCGCCCTCTGCACCCTGCCCTCGCTTGGCGAGGCGGTGGCGATCCTGTGGGGCCAGCTGCATGGCTTCCACGGCAAAGCCTTGCGCGACGGGCTGGATTTCTGGGCCGGCGGATTTCTGTACCTGCACGGGCAGCTGGGGATGCTGTTCGACCATCAGGCCTATCAGAGCTTTTTGCAGGGCATGTATGGGAAATTGCCCTATCATCTGTGGAGCTATCCGCCGAGCTACGGGCTGATCGCGGCGGCCTTCGGCTGGCTGCCGCCCTGGCCGGCGGTGCTGGCCTTCGATGCGCTCTCACTGGCGCTGCTGGCGTTGGTGCTGCGGCTGGCGGGCAAGAGCGTCTGGTTCATCGCCGCCGTGCTGCTGGCTCCGGCCAGCCTGGAAAACGCCATGGAGCATCAGAATGCGGCGCTGCTGACGGCGCTGATCGGCGGCGGGTTGCTGCTGGCGCAGGCACGGCCCCGGCTGGCGGGCGCCTTGATCGGGCTGGCCAGCTTCAAGCCGCAACTCGGGCTGGTGCTGCCGCTGTATCTGCTGCGCCGACGGAAGTTGGCTTTCTTTTATGCGGCCTTGGCGACGGTGCTGCTGGCCGCGGCCTCGCTATGGGCCTTTGGGCAAGCCGCCTGGGTGGGCTTCCTGCATTATACCAGCCCGATGATGAGCAATGTGCTGCTCACCGGCGAGCCAAAGGCATTCGCCGGCGGGCTGATCAGCGCCTTCGCCACCGCCAGGCCGCTCGGCCTCGTCCCGGCACTGGCGGTGCAGGCGGGGGTGAGCGCGCTGTGCGTGCTGGCCGGGCTGTTCACCCGCTCAGTGCCGGCGATGCTGATTCTCTCTGGCCTGGCCAGCCCCTATCTGCATGTTTACGACCTGCTCGGCGTCAGCCTCGCGGTGGCGCTGCTGGTGGAGGCGCGGCTGGCGGAAGCAAGAGAGGCGGCAGGCAGCTTCAAGCCCGGCGAGCCGGTTTTGTTCTTCCTGGCCTGGTTCGGGCCGGGGCTGCTGCCCTGGCACCCGGCTTTCGCGCATCTGGTACCGGCTGTGCTGCTTCTGCTCTTGGCAAGCGCGTGGCGGCATGGTGGTGTCCGCCCATGTTGCGACTCCTCTCCGGCTCCGCCCGGCTCGCCGGTGTCACCGGCTGGCCGGTCGCCCACTCACGCTCCCCCCGGATCCACGGCACCTGGCTGAACCGGCATCAGATCGACGGCGCCTATCTGCCGCTGCCGATCCGCCCGGAGGATTTCTCGACGGTGGTGCCCGCCTTGGCCAAAGCCGGGTTCGCCGGGATGAATGTAACCATCCCGCACAAGGAAGCCGCCTTTGCGGTGTGCGACCATGTGGATGAATTCGCCCGCCGCGCCGGAGCGGTGAACATGCTGGTCTTCTCCGAGCGCGGCATCGAGGGGCGCAATACCGACGGCTATGGCTTCATCGCCAATCTGCGCGCGCATGGGGTGGACCCGGCGGCGGGGCCGGTGCTGATTCTGGGTGCCGGCGGGGCCGCGCGCGGCATCGGCGCGGCGCTGCAGGACGAGGGCGCGAAGATCACCTTCGCCAACCGGACGCCCGAGCGCGCCGCCGCCCTGGCGATGGCAATGGCGGGCGAGGTGCTGCCCTGGGAGCGCCGGGCCGAGGCGCTGGGCGATTACGCGCTGCTGATCAACACCACCTCGCTCGGCATGGTGCACCAGCCGCCTTTGGAGATGGACCTCTCCCACGCCCATACGAGCCTGGCGGTGGCCGACATCATCTTCGCGCCGCTGGAGACCGCATTGCTGCGTGCGGCGCGTGAGCGTGGGCTGACCCCGGTGGAAGGGCTGGGGATGTTGCTGCACCAGGCGGTGCCGGGCTTTAGCGCCTGGTTCGGGGTGACGCCGGTGGTGGATGAGGAGCTGTACCGGATCGTCGCCGCATGATGCGCCTCGGCCTCACCGGTGGCATCGGCATGGGCAAATCCACCGTGGCCGGGATGTTCGCGTCGCGCGACGTGCCGGGCTTCAATGCGGATGACGAGGTCCACCGGCTGCAGGCCCCTGGCGGGGTGGCGATTGCGGCGATTGCGGCGGCCTTTCCCGGCACCGTGGAAGCGGGCGTGCTGGACCGCGCCCGGCTGCGCGCCCTGGTGCTGGCCGATGGGACGCAGATGCGCGCGCTGGAAGAGATCATGCATCCGCTGGTACGCGCGGCCGAGGCGGCGTTTATTGCCGATGCCACGGCCGCGGGGCGACAAGCGGTGCTGCTGGATATTCCGTTGCTGCTGGAAACCGGCCGGGAAGCGGGGTTCGACAAGGTGATCGTGGTTTCCTGCCCGCGCGAGGTGCAGATCGAGCGGGTGCGCCAGCGCGGGCTGACGCTGGCGCAGATCGAGGCGATCATCGCCAGGCAGATGCCGGATGCGCAAAAACGCGAAAAGGCGGATTACGTGGTCGAAACCGGTGGCACGCTGGAAGCGACCCAGGCACAGGTGGACGAGATTTTGCAGGAGCTGGGGCTATGAGCCGGTCCGTTTTGTTCGATACCGAGACCACCGGCTTCGAGCCGCTGACCGGGGATAGGGTGATCGAAATCGCCGCGATCGAGCTGGAAAACGACCTGCCCACCGGCAACACGTTTTACGCGCTGCTGGACCCGGAGCGGGACATTCCGGCGGACAGCACCCGCATTCACGCCATCACCAACGCGCATGTGGAGGGCAAGCCGAAATTCGCCGAGGTGGCGGATGAGATGCTGGCGTTTTTCGGGGAGTCCCCGCTGGTCGCGCATAATGCGCCGTTCGATTTCGGCTTCATCTCGGCGGAGTTGCAGCGCATCGGCCGCCCGCCCCTGGACAAGGCGCGGATGATCGACACGCTGGTGCTGGCCAAGCAGCGCTTCCCCGGCATGCCGAACAGCCTGGACGCGCTGTGCCGGCGCTTCGAGATCGACCTCTCTGCGCGCACCACCCATAACGCGCTGCTGGACTGCAAGCTGCTGGCGGAAGTGTATGTGGAGCTGACCGGCGGGCGCCAGCGCGGGCTGGTGCTGGACCAGGAGGCCGGGCTCTCCTTCGCGCAGTACCAGGCCCCGGCCAACCGCACGCCAAGGCGGATCGCGCTGAGCGATGAGCAGAAAGCGGCGCATGCGGGGTTTGTCGGCAAGATCAAAGGCGCGATCTGGACCCGGGACGAGACGGCGGGTTGAAGAGCTGGGGGTGTTTTTGAAAAACCTCCCCCAGACCCCCCAAAAACTTTGGTAAATTAGAGCAATATGTATTTAGGTTGACGCGACAGCGTCAACCTAAATACATGAAATTGCTCGCCAAAACAAAACTTAGAGCATCAAGCTAAAAGCTTGATGCTCTAAGGAATGGGCGGTTCCAGCGGCGCCGGCGCCCTCAGCTCCGCCAGGGCCTTGCGCCGGGTGGCGTACCAGAAGCTCCAGAGCAGCAGCAGGCCGAAAATCCCGTACCCGATGAACGGGCTCAACAGCAGATAGCGGTCGATCTTCCAGATGCTGGCCAGGGTGCACATCACGCAGGTCTGCGCGATCAGCCCCAGACCCCAGACCAGTGTCAGCACCCGAAAGCTGCGCCGGGTGCCCGGCTGCGCCCACATCGCCTCGAACCGCGCCGCGCCCTCCGGCGTGTTGCGGGCCGAGGTGGCGCGGGCCAGATAGAAGATCAGCGGCTTTTCCAGCGCCAGCGAGGCCAGGAACAGCCCCCCGACGGCGCCGGTAACCAGCGCGTCGCGGATCTGGATCAGCCGGGGCGAGCCGCCCATGGCGGTGGCGGCGAGGGTGAACAGGATGCTGGCCACCACCAGGAACGAGACCGCATCCAGCCGCCTGGTCTTGGCCAGCTCGTAGCCGCTCCACAGCAAAGGCGGCAGGGCGGAGGCGATCAACGCATCCGTATCGCCCAGCCGCGCATCCAGCGCCTCATAGACGAGGTAGGGGGCGATGAAATTGGCGAAAACCTCCGGGCCGGCACGGCGCAGCAGCTTCAGCGGATCAGCCCGGTCATCGGCGAGGAGGCGGAGGCGTAGGATTTGCGCGGAATCCGCCCGGCCTCGAAGGCCAGCCGGCCGGCGATGACGCCGTGCTTCATCGCCACCGCCATCTTCACCGGGTCATCCGCCATGGCGATGGCGGAATTCACCAGCACCGCGTCGCAGCCCAGCTCCATCGCATAGGCGGCATCCCAGGCGGTGCCGACCCCGGCATCCACCAGCACCGGCACCTTGGCGTTCTCGATGATGGTCTGGATCATCACCGGGTTCTGCACGCCAAGGCCAGAGCCGATCGGCGCGCCCAGCGGCATGATGGCGACACAGCCCATATCCTCCAGCCGCTTCGCCGCCACCGGGTCATCGGCGCAATAGACCATGACCTCGAACCCGTCCTTGATGAGGGCTTCGGCGGCCAGCAGGGTTGCGGCCATGTCCGGGTAGAGGGTCGGCGGCGGGCCGAGCACTTCCAGCTTCACCAGGTTCCAGCCCCCGGCCTCGCGGGCCAGGCGCAGCGTGCGCACGGCCTCATCGGCGGTGAAGCAGCCGGCGGTGTTGGGCAGGTAAGTATAGCGCTTCGGATCGACGAAATCCTGCAGCATCGGGGCGTTGCGGTCATGCACATTCACCCGGCGCAGCGCCACGGTGACCATCTCCGCGCCGGACTGGGCGATCGCCTCGGCGGTGGTCTCCAGATCCTTGTATTTCCCGGTGCCGACGACCAGGCGCGAGGCAAAATGCCGCCCCGCGACCGTCCAGCCCCCTAGATCTCCAGCGTGGGCCTTCTGCGTGATACCGTCCATGGATCTAACCCCCTCCGACAAAATGCACGATTTCCAGCGCATCGCCGTGCTGGAGCACGGTGGCGCCATATTGGGAGCGGGGCACGATCTCCAGATTGCGTTCAACCGCCAGCTTGCGCGTATCCAGCTCCATCAGAGCCACCAGCCCGGTCAGGCTGGTGCCGGCCGGGACCTGCATCGATTCGCCGTTCACGCTGAGCGTGATCTGTTCAATGGTTTGGCTCATGGCGCTTATTATCGGCCCGGCACCTTGCGCAGGCAAGGCAAGGCGATGCGCGCTGCCGGCATGGCGTCCGCAAGCCTCGCGCGGGGCCACAGTAAATCATTGATAAATCAAGCCATTGATCCACAAGGATGGAAACAACCCCCGCAAAAATTTGGCGGCGCGGAGGCACTATGCTACCGCAAGCGGCACCATGGCAGCACCCCTCATTCTGGTCCTGAACGGACCGAACCTGAATCTCCTCGGCACCCGGGAACCGGACATTTACGGTCACGGCACGCTGGACGATCTGGAAACACTCTGCGCCGAGGTGGCGGAAGGGGCCGGACTCGCCATCGATTTCCGGCAAAGCAACCATGAGGGTGAGCTGATCACCTGGGTGCAGGAGGCGCGCCATAGCGCCGCCGGGCTCATCATCAACCCCGCCGGCTATTCCCATACCTCGGTGGCGCTGATGGATGCGCTGAAGAGCCTCGATATCCCGATCATCGAGGTGCATCTCTCCAATATCCACCAGCGCGAAGCCTTCCGGCACCATTCCTATGTCTCCCACGCCGCCACCGGCGTGATTTGCGGGCTCGGCTTTGCCGGCTATAGGCTCGCTCTGTTGGCCCTCTCTGAAATTCTGGAAGAAGACGAACAATGAGCCTTTCTTTCGACCCCAAGGCGCTCGCCGAGCTGGCGGCGCTGCTCAAAGACACCGGTCTGACCGAGATCGAGCTGGAAGAGGGGGA
>NZ_JH976209.1:295292-355917 GCF_000306035.1 Acidocella sp. MX-AZ02 | reverse complement strand
GAAGAGCCCGATGGTGGGTGTCGCCTATCTCTCCGCCGAACCCGGCGCGGCACCTTATGTCTCCGTCGGCCAGCAGGTCGAGGCCGGGGCCACGCTGCTGCTGATCGAGGCGATGAAGACCTTCAACCAGATCAAGGCGCCGCGCGCCGGTGTGGTGAAGCAGGTGCTGGTGACCAGCGGCGCGCCCGTCGAATATGACGAGCCCCTGCTGATCATCGAATAACGGACCGGCAGCCCGATGTTCAAAAAGATCCTGATCGCCAATCGCGGCGAGATCGCGCTGCGGGTGCTGCGCGCCTGCCGCGAGATGGGCATTGCCTCCGTCGCGGTGCATTCCACCGCGGATACGGACGCCATGCATGTGCGCCTCGCCGATGAGAGCGTCTGCATCGGCCCGCCTTTGGGGCGCGATTCCTATCTCAACATGCCAGCGATCATTTCCGCCGCCCTCATCACCGGGGCGGAGGCGATCCATCCTGGCTACGGCTTCCTCTCCGAGAACGCCAAATTCGCCGAGATGGTGGAGGCGCACGGGCTGGTCTTCATCGGCCCGACCGCCGAGCATATCCGCATGATGGGCGACAAGATCACCGCCAAGACCACCATGGCCGCTTTGGGCGTGCCGCTGGTGCCCGGCTCGCCGGGTGAGCTGTCCTCGCTGGAGGAGGCGCATGAGGTCGCGGACCGGATCATGTATCCGGTGCTGATCAAGGCCGCCGCCGGCGGTGGCGGGCGCGGCATGAAAGTGGCGAAATCCAAGGACGAGCTGGACGCCGCCTGGCGCGAGGCCCGCGCCGAAGCCCTGGCCGCCTTCGGCAATAATGCGGTCTATATGGAGAAATATCTCGATAAGCCGCGCCATATCGAGCTGCAGATCCTGGCAGATAATTACGGCGAAGTGGTACATATCGGCGAGCGCGACTGCTCGTTGCAGCGCCGCCACCAGAAGGTGCTGGAAGAGGCGGGCTCGCCGGTCATCACCGCGCAGGCGCGCGATGCGCTGGGCAAGACCGCGACCGACGCGCTGAAGAAATTCGGCTACCGCAATGCCGGCACGCTGGAGTTCCTTTACCAGGACGGGCAGTTCGCCTTCATCGAGATGAATACCCGCCTGCAGGTGGAGCATCCGGTCTCCGAGGCGATTTCCGGCATCGATCTGGTGCGCGAGCAGATCCGCATCGCTGCCGGCGAGAAGCTGGGCTACACCCAGGCGGATATTCGCTTCGAGGGCCATGCCATCGAATGCCGCATCACCGCCGAGGATCCCGAGACCTTCACCCCCTCGCCGGGCAAGGTGGAGGTGTTCCATGCGCCGGGCGGGCTGGGCGTGCGGGTGGATAGCGCGCTCTATGCCGGCTACCGCGTGCCGCCGCATTATGACAGCCTGATCGCCAAGCTGATCACCTATGGCCGCACCCGCGACGAGGCGATCGCGCGGATGCGCCGGGCGCTGACGGAATTCGTCATCACCGGGATCAAGACGACGATCCCGCTGCATCAGCGGATTCTGGAGAATGAGGAGTTCCAGTCGGGTGAATATACGATTCACTGGCTGGAGAAATTCGTGGCGCAGGGCGGCTGAAAGACGTGGGGTGGTTTTGAAAAAACACCCCACACCCCCAAAAACTTTTGCAACGGGCCGCCCGTTGAGGGCGGCCTTTGTGTTTTAAAGTCTGGCGCGCGGCGATCGGCTTTGCCTATTTGCGGGCCATGACCGACCCGAAATCCCTGCTCGCCCTGGAAACCAGCCCGCCTTGCTTCAGCGCCGAGGCGGCCGCCGCCTTTGCCCGCGACATCTTCGGCATCGACGGCCCCGCCAAGCCGCTCTATGGCGAGCGCGACCAGAATTTCCGCATCACCCCGGCACAAGGGCCGGGGATCATCCTGAAAATCCTCAGCCCGACCGAGCTGGAAAGTGCCGTGGACTTCCAGACAATCGTGCTCGACCACATCCAGGCCATGGACCCGTCTCTGCCGGTGCCGCGCGTGCGCCGCACTTTGGCGGGGGACGCCTACGCCTTCGTCAAGGATGCCGCCGACACCCCGCATATGGTCCGCGCCCTGGATTTCCAGCCGGGCCGGGTGATGGATGATGTCGAGCCCCCCCCTGCCCTGCTGCGCGACGTCGGCGCCCAGCTCGCCCGGCTGGACCGCGCGCTGGCCAATGTCTTCCACCCCGGCATGGGGCAGAAGATCGTCTGGGATCTGCGCGCCATCGAAATCCTCCGCCCCTCGGCGGCGTTGATCGAACCGGCGCAGGACCGCGCTCTGGTCGAGGCCGTGCTGGAGCGCTTCCTGGCCTTCCGCCCGCATCTGGACCGGCTGCGCCACCAGCCCGTGCATAACGATCTGCACCCCGGCAACATGCTGGTGGATGCGGACGCCACCCGCCTGACCGGCATGTTGGATTTCGGCGACATGATCCATGCGCCGCTGATCTTCGATATCGCCGTCACCGCCGCCGAAACCGTCGGCACCAGCCTGGATCCGATCGCCTACGCCACCGAGATCGTCGCCGGCTATGACGCGGTGAACCCGTTGCAGCCCGAGGAGTTCGGGGCGCTGTTCGAGGCGATCATCGCCCGCCACGCGCTGGCCGCGACCATCATGGCCTGGCGCAAGCAGAACGATCCGGAGGGGGCGGAGAAGCTGGCGGCTTTGGCCGGCATCGGCATCGCCGCCATCCAGGCATTTCTGGCGGCGGGCAAGGAGCGGGTGGTGGCGCGCTTCCGCGCCGCCTGCGCCAGCCGGCCCAGTGCGGGCCTGACCGCGCGCCGCTTCGCGGTGCTGGGCAAGGGGCTGGAGCTGTCTTACGAGGAGCCGGTGCATCTGGTGTATGGCCAGGGCGCGCATCTCTTCGCCCCGGACGGCACGGATTATCTGGACGCCTATAACAACGTCCCCTCCGTCGGCCATGGCAATGTCCGCGTCGCAGACGCGATCTCACGGCAGATGCATTGGATGTGCACCAACACGCGCTACCTGCACGAGACGGTGGTGGCCTATGCCGAGCGCCTGACCGCGACCCTGCCGGACGGGCTGAGCCAGGTGCTGTTCGTCAATTCCGGTTCCGAGGCGAATGACACCGCCTATCGCATCGCCAAGGCGGTGACGGGCAAGAGCGGCGCCATCGTCATCTCCGGGGCCTATCACGGCATCACCGAAATCTCCGCCGCGCTCTCGCCCTATCACGGCCCGCAGGCGCAGCCGCTGGAACCCTATATCGAGGTGCTGGAAGTGCCGGACCCGTTCCGGGGCCGCTTCACCGAGGCCGCGCCTTACGCGGCGGACGCGGACCGGGCGATTGCGGCGCTGCAGGCAAAAGGGCTGGGGGTGGCGATGCTGCTGGTGGACAGCGCCTTCACCGCCCATGGCATCACCGCCGCGCCGGCAGGCTATTTTGCCGCCATCGCCGCCAAGGTGCGCGAAGCCGGCGGGCTGGTGGTGGGCGATGAGGTGCAGTCCGGCTTCGGACGGATGGGCGAGGCCTTCTGGGGCTTCGCCCGCCATGGCGTGGTGCCGGACATGGTCACGCTGGGCAAGCCGATGGCCAATGGCCACCCCACCGGCGCGGTGGTGACGCGGCCTGAGATTCTGGAGATTTTCCAGCGCAAGATCGAGTTCTTCTCCACCTTCGGCGGCAACCCGGTCTCGGCGGCGGCGGCGTTGGCGACGCTGAACGTGCTGCAGGAGGAGGATTTGCAGGGCAACGCCCAGCGCACCGGCACTGCGCTGCGGGCCGGGATCGCCAGCCTGCAGGGGCGCTTCCCGCTGCTGGCGGATGTGCGCGGCGCCGGGCTGATGACCGGGGTGGAGATTTTTGAGGCCGGCCAACCCTCCCGCGCTTTGGCCAAACGCATCGCCAATGCGATGCGCCGCGCCCAGGTGCTGATCGGCACCGAGGGTCCGCAGGGGAATGTGCTGAAAATCCGCCCGCCGCTGCCCTTCAACGGGGCGGATGCAACGCGCTTCCTGGAAACGCTGGAGCGCGTCCTGGCCGGGCTCTGATACGCTTTGTAAAAATTTTCAGAGCAATCTGTGTTTAGGTTGACGCGCCAGAATCAAGATAAACACATGAAATTGCTCACCAAAACAAAATCCAGAGCCTCAAGCTAAAAGCTTGAGGCTCTGGGGCCGGGATGTCCGACATCCGGCCCTGAAAAGGCCGGTTCAGGGCATCGCGCTCGGATGCGCCTTTGCGTAGGCGAGCTGCTCCGGCGTCATCTCGAACCCGACCAGGATTTCGACATCCGCACTCTGCTCATCCTGCGGCAGCACGATCTTGATCGGTTTGCTGGTCAGCGCCGTGGTGCTCATATTGCCGTCGAATTTGAGCGTGGCGGTGTAGTCCTGCTTCTGGATGATCTGATCGCCCTGGGTGATCGCCACGAACCAAGGCAGGCTCACCGGCTGGCCGTGATTGGCCGGGCCGTTATCGGTAAGGAAGCTGGCGGTGAATTTCACCTGCAGCAGCTTCTGCCGCTTCTTGGTCATGGTGGTGCAGGCGCCGGAGACGCCGGTGATCCGCCCGGTCGAGATCTGCCCCGCCACATCGCTGCGGCCGGGCTCGAACAGGGTCACGGTCTGGGCCTGCTGCAGCACCGCCACTTGCGGGCAGAATTTGGTCGGGTCCGGGGCGGCGCCGTCGGCCGGGGTGGCGTCGGCCGCGGCGGTGTCGGGGTGCTTGTCGCCGCCACCGCCGCACGCGGCGAGGGCCAGCAAGGAGAGCAGCGCCGCGGCGGGCGCGAGGACGGACCGGAAATCTTTCATGGCCCTCCCTTGCCAGAATTTTTATCCCCGGTCATCTAGCGCGGCATGGCAGTTTACACGGAAGTCACCGACGAGGCGCTGAGCGCGTTTCTCACACTTTATGACATCGGCACCCTCACCGCCTTCCGTGGCATTGCCGAAGGGGTGGAGAACAGCAATTACGCGCTGAAGACCAGCGCCGGGGATTTCATCCTCACCCTCTACGAAAAACGGGTGAACAAGGAGGATCTGCCCTATTTCCTCGGGCTGATGGAGCATCTGCGCGAGCGCGGCCTCTCCTGCCCGCTGCCGGTGCGCGGGCGCGATGGGCGCAATTTGCAGGAGCTGGCAGGCAAGATGGCCGCCATCACCACCTTCCTGCCCGGGGTCTGGCCGCGCCAGATCCGCCTGGAGCATTGCGCCCCGCTGGGTGCGGCGCTGGCCCGGCTGCATCTGGCCGGCGAGGGCTTTGGCATGACCCGGCGCAACGGGCTGGGCCCGGAGGCCTGGGGGCCGCTGCTGGAGAAAAGCCTGCCCCAGGCCGATAGCGTACTGGGCGGGCTGGGGGCGGAGCTGCAAGGCTGGCTGGGGCGCATCCAGGCCGAATGGCCGCAGGGTTTGCCCACCGGGCAGATCCATGCCGATCTCTTCCCCGACAACGTGTTCTTCCTCAATGGCGAAATTTCCGGGCTGATCGATTTCTACTTCGCCTGCACGGACATCCTCGCTTACGACATCGCGATCTGCCTGAACGCCTGGTGCTTCGAGACGCCGGGCGAGCTGAACGTGACCCGCTCGCGGGCCTTGCTGCGGGGTTATCAGTCGGTGCGCCCGCTTTCCCAGGCGGAGATCGAAGCGCTGCCGGTGCTCGCACGCGGCGGGGCGATCCGTTTCCTGCTCACCCGGCTCTATGACTGGCTGAACCGCGCCCCGGCGGCCTTGGTGACGCCGAAAGACCCGCTGGATTATTACCGGCGGCTGCGCTTCCATTTCGCGGTCTCGGGGGCGGGCGCCTATGGGCTCTGAGGACGAGGCACGGATCGTTGAAATCTGGACCGATGGCGGCTGCAAGCCCAATCCGGGCCCGGGCGGCTGGGCGGCGATCCTGAAATTCGGCGAGGTGGTGAAGGAGCTCTCCGGCGGGGATGCGGACACCACCAATAACCGCATGGAGCTGACGGCGGCCGCAGAGGCGCTGAGCGCGCTCAAGCGCCCCTGCACGGTGAAGCTGCACACCGATTCCGAATATCTGAAAAACGGCATCACACGCTGGCATCAGGGCTGGGTGCGCAAGAACTGGCGCTCCTCCACCGGCGATCCGGTGAAGAACATGGATCTCTGGAAGCTGATCCTGGAGGCGGCGAAGCCGCACAGCATCGAATGGCTCTGGGTGCGCGGCCATTCGGGCAATGCGATGAATGAGCGCGCCGACGTGCTGGCGACGGCAGCCCGCGAGGCACTGGAAAAACGCTAATTTCCACGCCCGTCTTGACGGCGGGCGTGCGAATCCCCATTACAGCGTCAGGACGTCCACGTCCCTGCGCCGGTCCTCGGCCGCATGTAAATCTCATTTTGACCATAAAGCTGCGGCCTTCCGCCGCAGCGTTTCCTGTCACTGGATCTCTGGTTCCCCATGCATCTCGCCGAATTAAAGGCAAAATCCCCGACCGACCTCCTGGCCCTGGCTGAGGAGCTGGAGGTCGAAAACGCCTCCTCCCTGCGCAAGCAGGAGATCATGTTCGCCATCCTGAAAGCCCATGCCGAGAACGAGCAGGCGATTCACGGTGATGGCACGCTGGAAATCCTGCCCGACGGGTTCGGCTTCCTGCGCAACCCCGAGGCCAACTTCCTCCCCGGCCCGGACGATATCTACGTCTCCCCGCAGCAGGTGCGCCGCTATGGCCTGCGCACCGGCGACACGGTGGATGGCGAGATCCGCGCCCCCAAGGAAGGCGAGCGTTATTTCTCCCTGGTAAATGTCGAAAAGATCAATTTCGAGTCGCCGGAGGCGGTGAAGCACCGCATCAATTTCGACAATCTCACCCCGCTCTACCCGACCTCGCGCCTGCGCATGGAAGTGGAAGCGCCGGAGCCGACCGTGAAGGGCCAGCAGAAGGAAGTCACCGGCCGGGTGATCGACCTGGTGGCGCCGATCGGCAAGGGCCAGCGCGCCCTGGTGGTCGCCCCGCCGCGCACGGGCAAGACCGTGATGCTGCAGAACATCGCCGCCTCGATCACCGCCAACCATCCGGAAGTGTTCCTGATCGTGCTGCTCATCGATGAGCGGCCGGAGGAAGTGACGGACATGGCGCGCTCCGTGCGCGGCGAGGTGGTGGCCTCCACCTTCGACGAGCCGGCCTCGCGCCACGTGCAGGTGACCGAGATGGTGCTGGAGAAGGCCAAGCGCTTGGTCGAGCATAAGCGCGACGTGGTGATCCTGCTGGATTCCATCACCCGCCTGGCGCGCGCCTACAACACCGTGGTGCCCTCATCCGGCAAGGTGCTGACCGGCGGTGTGGATGCGAACGCCCTGCAGCGCCCGAAGCGCTTCTTCGGTGCGGCGCGTAATATCGAGGAAGGCGGCTCGCTGACCATCATCGCCACCGCCTTGATCGATACCGGCTCGCGCATGGACGAGGTGATTTTTGAAGAGTTCAAGGGCACCGGCAATGCCGAGCTGATCCTGGACCGCAAGCTCTCCGACAAGCGCACCTTCCCAGCGATCGACATCACCAAGTCCGGCACGCGTAAGGAAGAGCTGCTGGTGGAGAAGGCGGTGCTGTCGAAGATGTGGGTGCTGCGCCGCATTCTGAACCCGATGGGGACGACGGACGCGATGGAGTTCCTGCTCGACAAGCTGAAATACTCGAAGAGCAACAACGATTTCTTCGAGGCGATGAATACTTGAAGAAAGCGGCGGCCCGATTCAGACTGCGCGGCTGCGCCGCTCCGTCATCGGGACGCCATCAACGCCTTGTCACGAAAAAACCCGGCCATAGGCCGGGTTCTTTGTTTCATCCGTGCGCGAGGCGGTACGGGTCCATCTTATACGTGCCCAGGACTTTGAAGTCCGTGCAGAAAAAACCCAGCTCCTCGAAGGCATGTTTCAGCCCGCTCTGCGCCGGGTGCCCTTCCACCTCGGCCAGGAACTGGGTGGCGGTGAAGCTGCCATTCACCATGTAGCTCTCCAGCCGCGTCATGTTCACACCATTGGTCGCGAACCCGCCCAGCGCCTTGTAAAGTGCGGCCGGCACGTTGCGGACATTGAACACGAAGGTCGTCATCAGCCCCGGCGTTTCCGGCTCCACCGGCAGCGGTTCGCGGGCCATGATGTAGAAGCGGGTGGTGTTATGCGCCTCGTCCTCGACATTACGGCGCAGAATCTCCAGCCCGTACATCTCGCCCGCCAGCGAGGAAGCGATCGCGGCATCCGCCTTGCTGTCGAGTTTGGCGATGATCTCCGCCGCCCCGGCGGTGTCATATTCCACCACGGCGGTCGCGCCCAGCTCGGCGATCAGCCGCTTCACCTGGCCCAAAGCCACCGGATGCGAATGGATGCGCTTGATGTCGGAAATCCGCGTACCCTTCGGCGCCAGCAGGCAATGCTCGACGCGCAAAAACGTCTCGCCGATGATCGAGAGGCCGGAATCGGGCAGCAACGCGTGCATGTCCCCCACCCGGCCGACGATGGAGTTCTCCGGCGGCAGCATGGCGAGATCCGCCCGGCCCTCGCGCACCGCCGCCATCGCCGCCTGGAAACTCTCACACGGCAGGGTGGCGGCCCCCGGAAAAGCGGTACGGCAAGCGAGGTCCGAATAGGCGCCAGGCATGCCCTGGAAGGCGATCAGGCTCATTGGCAAAGCGCCTCCCTGGCGCGGTCTAGATCTTCTGGAGTATCGACGCCGAACGGCGCCTGCGCCACGCGCGCGGCGCCGATGCGCAAGCCCGCTTCCAGCGCCCGCAGCTGCTCCAGCTTCTCGCGCAGCTCCAGCGGCGAGGGCGGCAGTGCGACGAAGCGCTCAAGGGCGGCGCGGCGATAGGCGTAGATGCCGATATGATGCCAATGCGGCCCCTCGCCGGAGGGGATCAGATGGCGGGAGAAATACAAAGCCGGGCTGACCTCGGTATCCCCCGGAAAGGCGCAGGCACATTTGACCACGGAGGGCGCATCGCGCTCGGCCTCGGTGGTGATCGGCGCGACCAGCGTGCCGATATCGAACCCCTGGGCCAGCGGCTTCACCACTGTTGCAAGATAGGACGGGTCGATCGAAGGCAGATCGCCTTGCAGATTGACGATGACATCATGCGCGCCCGCCGGGTCGAGGCGGCGCAGCGCCGCCCAGATACGGTCCGAGCCGGAGGGCAGATCCGGGTCCGTCATCACCGCGATGCCCCCGGCTTTCTCAACCGCTTCAGCCACTTGCGCCTCACAGCAGGCCACCGCGACAGGGCCGAGCCCGGCGCTCAGCGCGCGGTCCAGCACATGCGCGATCATCGGTTTGCCGCCGATATCGGCCAGCACCTTGCCCGGCAGGCGGGTGGAGCCGAAACGCGCGGGGATCAAAACGATGGGATTCAAAAGCCTGGCCCTCTTGTCTGCTTGCCGCCCTGCCTAATTCCCTCTACGCCTAAGGGCAATACGCCACGGCAAAGCGACAGGGAGTGCTGGGGCAACAACGTCCAGACTAGAAGTCCAAAACACGAACCTGGGGAAAACCATGCAGAATTCGGGCAAGGATGGTTTGTTTTTCAATAAAATCGCCGCCGGCGTGCTGACCGCCGGGCTGGTGCTGTGGGGGGCGAACCGGATCGCCCATGTCCTCATCCCGGATGAGGCGCCAGAGCATGCGGCGTTGCAGGTGGCCGCCCTGCCCAGCGCCGCCCCGGCCACCGCGCCAGCGCCCAGCGGGCCGGAGAGCGTGCTGCCGCTGTTGGCCAGCGCGGATGTGGCCAAGGGCCAGGCTTTCGTCGCCCAGCAATGCGCCGCCTGCCATACGCTGACAGCGGGCGGGGCCAATGGGGTGGGGCCGAATCTTTATGGCGTGCTCGGCGGGCCGATGTTCGCCCATGCCGGCTTCACCTATTCCGCCGCCGTCAAGAGCAAGGCCAAGGGCGACTGGGATTATGACAAGATGAACCAGTGGCTGTACGCGCCGAACGATTTCGCGCCCGGCACCGGCATGTCCTATAGCGGCATCCACAGCACCCAGACGCGGGCGGACGTGATCGCTTATCTGCGCACCCTGGCCGCGCAGCCGGTGGCGCTGCCCAGCGCCGCTGAGATCAAAGCCGCCAGCGCCGCCGCCGCGCCGGCCGCCGCCACCCCCGCCGCCACGCCTTCTGCCCCGGCTGAGGATCTGAACAGCCTGCTGGCCAAGGCGGACCCGGCCAAGGGCAAGGCCCTCTTCGCCCAGCAATGCGCCGCCTGCCATGCCATCGCCAGCGGCGGGCCGAACGGGGTGGGGCCGGATCTGTACGGCATCGTCGGCGCCAAGGCGTTCTCCGCACCGGGCTTTGCCTATTCGGACGCGGTGAAACCCCATGCCGGCAAGCCCTGGACGCCCGCCATGCTAGATGACTGGCTGAAAGCCCCGATGAGCTTTGCACCCGGCACGCATATGGCCTATCCCGGCATCAAGAACGACCAGATGCGAGCGGATATGATTGCCTATCTGAACCAGAACGCGGCCAGCCCGGCCAAGCTGCCCTGATCCATGCAGGAGCTGATTGCGATTGCCAATGCGGCGCTCGATGCCAGCGGGGCGGTGATTCGCCCTTATTTCCGCATTGGTCTGAGCGCCGACGATAAATCCGACGAAAGCCCCGTCACCGCCGCGGACCGCAAGGCCGAGCAGGTGCTGCGCGCCGCCCTGGCCGAAGCGACGCCGGATTTCGGCATCATCGGCGAGGAGTTTCCGGCGCATAACCCGCAGGCCAAATATGTGTGGGTGACCGACCCGATCGACGGCACCCGCGCCTTCATCACCGGGCGCACCAGCTTCACCACCTTGCTGGGCCTGCTGGAGGACGGGGTGCCGGTGCTGGGTTTCATCGACCAGCCGATCACCCGTGAGCGCTGGTGGGGCGGGCGCGGTGTGCCGGCCGGGTTCTCCAGCGCGCTCGGCGGTGTGCCCGGCACCCGCCAGACGGTGAGCCTGGCGCAGGCCGAGCTTTCCGCCACCTCGCCGGAGATGATCGCCGGCGCCGGGGACAATGCGGTGCGCCGCTTCAACCAGCTGCGCCATGCCGCCAAGCGGATCTATTGGGGCGGGGACGCCTATTCCTACGGGCTGCTGGCGCTGGGGCAGATCGACGTGATCGCCGAGCACGACCTCAAACCCTGGGATTGGGCGGCGTTGGGTCCGGTGATCGAAGCCGCCGGCGGGGTGGTGACGGATTGGGCCGGAGCGCCGTTGAAGCTGGGCTGCGACGGCTCAGTGCTGGCCAGCGCCAATGCGGCGCTGCACGCGCAGGCGCTGGCGGAACTCAACCGCTAGAACAATATGTGTTTAGGTTGACGCGCCAGCGCCAAGATAAACGCTTGAATTGCTCGTTAAAACAAAACTGAGAGCATTAAGCTAAAAGCTTGATGCTCTCAGTCATTGTAAACGGGCTGACCTGAGGACCGCCCGTCATCGGTCGCGTCGTGTTACGCCGCTTTCGCCTCGCGGCGGCGGCGGGTCAGGATGAACTCGGTATAGCCGTTGGGCTGGCTCAGCCCCTCGAACACCAGATCCAGCGCCGCCTTGAAGGCCGGGCCGTCATAGCCAGGCGCCATCGGCTTATAGGCCGCATCGCCGGCATTCTGCTTATCCACCACCAGCGCCATGCGCTTCAGCGTCTCCATCACCTGCTCCTTGGAGACGATGCCGTGATGCAGCCAGTTGGCGATATGCTGGGAGGAAATCCGCAGCGTCGCGCGGTCTTCCATCAGCCCGACATCATGAATGTCCGGCACCTTGGAACAGCCGACCCCCTGGTCGATCCAGCGTACCACATAGCCCAGCAGCCCTTGCGCATTATTATCCAGCTCCTGCTGGATCTCCTCGGGGCTCCAGTTCACGCCATGGGCCAGCGGCACCGTCAGCAGGTCCGAGAGCTTCGCGGCCGGCCGGCTCTTCAGCTCGTTCTGCCGGGCCAGCACGTCCACGTCGTGGTAATGCATGGCGTGCAGCGTGGCGGCGGTAGGGGATGGCACCCAGGCGGTGTTGGCGCCGGCTTTCGGATGCGCGATCTTCTGCTCCAGCATCGCCGCCATCTGGTCAGGTGCCGCCCACATGCCCTTGCCGATCTGCGCCTTGCCCTGCAGCCCGCATTCCAGCCCGAAATCCACGTTCCGGTCCTCGTAGGACTTGATCCAGGGCTGCGCCTTGATGTCGTTCTTGCGCAGGAAGGGGCCGGCCTCCATCGAGGTGTGGATCTCATCGCCGGTGCGGTCCAGGAAGCCGGTATTGATGAACACCACACGATGCTTCGCCGCCGCGATGCAGGCTTTCAGATTGGCGCTGGTCCGGCGCTCCTCATCCATGATGCCCATTTTCAGCGTGTTGGCGGGGATGTGCAGCAGCTCCTCCACCGCGCCGAACAGCGCATTGGCATTCGCCGCCTCCTCCGGCCCGTGCATTTTCGGCTTCACGATATAGACCGAACCCTGACGGGAATTGCGCTTCGCCGCGAGGTCATGCTTGGCGATCAGCGAGGTGATGACGGCGTCCATCACCGTCTCCGGCACTTCCTGCCCATCGATGGTGATCATGTCCGTCAGCATATGGTGGCCGACATTGCGCACCAGCAGCAGCGAGCGGCCATGCAGGCTCAGTGTCGAGCCGTCCGGCGCGGTGTAGGTGCGGTCCGGATTGAGCTTGCGCTCGAAAACCTTGCCGCCCTTCTCCACCGGGGCGGAGAGCGTGCCCTGCATCAGCCCCAGCCAGTTGCGATAGACCAGCACCTTGTCCTCGGCATCCACCGCCGCCACGCTGTCCTCGGCATCCATGATCGTGCTGATCGCGGATTCCAGGATGATGTCGGCGATATGGGCGGTGTCGTTCTTGCCGATCGTGTGGGTCGCGTCGATGACGATTTCGGCGTGCAGATGATGATTCTTCAGCAGCACCGCGCTGGGGGAGGCGGCATCGCCATTATAGCCGGCGAACTGGGCGGGGTCTTTCAGGCCCACATCGCCGGAGGGCAGCAGCACCACCAGCCTGCCCGCTTCAACCTTGTAGCCCAGCGCATCGGCATGGCTGCCCTCTTCCAGCGGGAAGGCCGCGTCCAGGAAGGCGCGGGCACGGGCGATCACCGCATCCGCGCGCACCGGGTTGAAACCCTTACCGCGGGTGGCGCCATCACTCTCCGGCAGCGCATCGGTGCCGTAGAGCGCATCATACAGGCTGCCCCAGCGGGCATTGGCGGCGTTGAGCGCGTAGCGGGCGTTGGAGACCGGCACCACCAGCTGCGGCCCGGCGATCACCGCGATCTCGTCATCCACCTTCGAGGTTTCCACCGAAAACGCGGCGGGTTCGGGCAGCAGATAGCCGATCTCGCGCAGATAGGCCTCATAGGCGGCTTGGTCGTGCGGCTTGCCCTTTTGGGCGCGGTACCAGCCATCCAGCTTTTTCTGAATCTCGTCGCGCTTGCCCAGCAGCACCGCGTTGGTGGTGGCGAAATGCTTCAGCAATTTGGCGAACCCGGCCCAGAAGGCCTCCTGCTCCAGCCCCGTACCCGGCAGCGCCTCCTGATTCACAAAATCATACAGAACCGTGGCGACTGACAGGCCCGAAATGGATGTTCTGGCGTCCGGCATTACCAACTCCTTGCTTTCATTGTTCTTTGCACCTTCCCGGTGAAACTGTGCCGCAAAGACCCGGCCGGGTGCAAGGCCATACCGGCCTGACCAATTTTGGCGCGTTCAGCGCGGCGCCGGACCAAATCCCGGCAGCTCGGCACCAAGATAAACCTTTGTCGGCATGCCATGCTTGGCCACCAGCTCATCCCAGCTGATCGTCGCCACGGGATAAGCCCGCCCGCCACCGCCCGGGGTGAGCATCGCAATCTCCCCGCCGCGCGCCGCCGGAGCAAAATTCTCCACCACCAGCCGGCCTTCGGCGATCTCGGCGGCGAATTGTTCGGTGAGGGCATAATAGGCGCGCACGCCGGGTTCGACGATGACCACCCGCGCCGACGCCAATGCCTGCCGGATCCGCTCGTGATCCGGCATCGCCACGAACATCTCAACTGCCGGGCCGAGTTCGGCGATATTATCCCAGCCATGCGCGACCAGCCGCTCCCAGAACAGCGCCAAGCGGCGCTCCTCCACGGCGTTGATATGCGACAGGAAGGCCTGTAGTTCGTCGGGCTTATCCGCGATTTCGCCCCAGATCCGCTCGCCGTGAAAATCTCCCCGCAACCCGCGCGCGACACGCTGGCGAAACGCATCCTCGGTCCGGATCGCGTAATGGTGGATCATCGCGCCCGACTGCATGATCCGTTCGGCACGTCCATCCTGTTGCAGCCAAGCGTTCGCCGCATTGGGGAAATCCCGGTAATATTGCCGCATATCCTCGCCCAATACGTTGAGTGGCCGGATATCGACATTCACGCAATCCGAGAGCTGATGCACAAACCCATTGTCAGCGATGGTTTCGAATAATTCCGGACGATCCAGAATGCAGGAGCGGAACAGCATTTTGGTAAAAGGGTGCAGGTGCGGCTGATGCCGGGTGAGGCTGCGCAGCACGCTCTTTGGCGGCGTCGTCTGGCCATTGGGGCCAAAAAGCAGCCAGTTGAACATCAAACAATCAGTGCGCTCCTCAAACCGGGAGAGGAAGCCCGGCAGATCCTCGCCCGGCGGAAGGCTGATGAACTCGTCGAGATCGAGGAAACTGACCCATTGCGCGGCACCGCTATCATGCCGGGCGAAATGCATCATCATCTTCCGGTGCATTCCCTGTTCAGGGAAAAACCGGAAGCTTACGAACGGGGCCGGCCCCTGCACGAAGGGCAGGATCTCTTCATAAAGCTCGCTCGGCTCATCGTCATTGCAGTACAGGAACACGTGCTCGAAGCCGATGGCACGGTGATAGGTCAGCCATTCAGAGATGTAAGGCGTCTCCCAGCGGGCGCAGGCGGCAATGGCAAAGCGGTAACGATAGGCGCTCGCGGGCGGGGCCTGCAACGTTTGTGGCTTCGCCGGCTTTGGCATCATCGCCCGTAATTCGCCCGCCCGCGCCGCCAGCCGCTCATCGGGCACCTCGTTGCGGTCATACGCCTCGAACTCGCCCTCCGGGCGGGTGAGGTCGTGATAGCCGCGCGCCATCTTCTCGCGCCAATGGGCGCGGGAGCGGACGAAATAATGGTTGAGGCTGCCGCCCTGATGGTCCGGCGTGGCCGCCAGCACCCCCGGCCCGCCGCCCCAGATAATCGGCCGCCCGAGCAGATCGACATACTCGCCCCGCATCGCGAAGGCGTGCGGGTTGAGGCAGTTTTCCATCTGTGCCGGGCGGATGATCGATTTCACATGATGGTTGGGGCCAAACCCCAGCGCCGCCCGGCGGGTAAAGCGCTCCACCAGCAACCCGTCGGGAAACTCATCATGCCCGTTGGAGCCGAAAATCGCCCAGGGCAGCGCCACCGCCGCCTCCGGCCGCGCCGCCAGCAGCCCTTTCAGCGTCAGCCCGTCATCCAGCCGCAGGAACTCATCCGCGTCGAAAAAACCCAGCCATTCGAACTCTTCCGCCATCGCGCGAGCGATATGTTCATAGCCGCGCATCTGATAATCCGGGGCGGTGCTGGACCATGCCACCACCCGCACGTCGCGCCCCAGCGCAAAATCCTGGGCGATAGCGATGGTGGCGTCCGTGGAGCCGTTATCGAGCAGGATGACAGTGTCAAACCCGATGATGAACTGCCAGGCCAGCCACTCCGCGATATGGCGCGCCTCGTTCTTCACGATCGCCACACAACCGATCTTCCCCACCTCGCCTCCCTTCGGCAGCCATGGCAAGTCTGGCGGCAAAGCCCGGGGCCGACAACCCCGGCGGCAAACCCTACCCCCTTGCAGGGGCGGGTTTTTTGGGTCATCTACGATTACAGGATGTGTGCGGCGCGGCGTTTGGCCCTGACCGGTTGGCCGCCAGCGTCGCATCCAGAATAAAAAATGTCGCAATCCGGTGCCAACGCGCCGGCGAGTTTATGGAACCGATGACCGCTCTGACGACCGAGACCCCTTTTTCCTTCAAGGCTTTAGCCCGGTTCGGCGTTGTGTCCTCTGGTTTTTACACGTCCTCCTTTCATCCCTATTTCGCGCCCAGCGCGCAGGGCCGGCAGATCCATGCCGCCCCGCTCGGCGCACGCCGGAGTTTTATCCTTAATGTCAAAGAAAATGCTGATCGATGCCAGCCACGCGGAAGAAACCCGCGTGGTGGTTCTGGACGGTAACCGCCTCGACGATTTCGACGTCGAGACCGTCAGCCGCAAGCAGATCAAGGGCAATATCTACCTCGCCAAGGTGATTCGGGTCGAGCCGAGCCTGCAGGCCGCCTTCGTCGAATATGGCGGCAACCGCCATGGCTTCCTGGCCTTCGGCGAAATCCACCCGGATTATTACCAGATCCCCGTCGCCGACCGGCAGAAGCTGCTGGACCTCCAGGCCGAAGCCGCCGCCGAGGACGAGGACGAGCCGGAGGACGAGGCCGCCGCCGACGCCAAGGCGCTTGAGATCAAGCCGATCGAGATCCACGCCGCGCCGCCCCCGGAAGAGGGCAGCGCGCTGCCGCATGACGCGCTGAGCGGCGCCGACGAGGCCGAGATCGCCCCGGACCCGGAAGCCCCCGCCGATGCCAGCGCCGAAGAGGCGATGCCGGCCGAGATTTCCGCCGAGGCCGGTGAGAGCGACAGCGTTGAGCAGATCGAACCCGAGGGCCCGGCCCCGGAGCAGATCGGCGGCGATGGCGACGATGCGGCGGAAGCCCGCGAGCGCCGTCTGCGCCAGCGTTTCCTGCGCAATTACAAGATCCAGGACGTGATCCACCGCCGCCAGATCATGCTGGTGCAGGTGGTCAAGGAAGAGCGCGGCAATAAGGGCGCGGCGCTGACCACCTATCTCTCGCTGGCCGGCCGCTTCTCGGTGCTGATGCCCAACTCGCCCACCGGCGGGGGCGTGTCGCGCAAGATCACCTCGCAGACCGACCGCCGCCGCCTGAAAGAGACGATGGCGGAGCTGGATATCCCGCCCGGCATGGGCATGATCGTGCGCACCGCCGGCGCCAACCGGCCGAAGCCCGAGATCAAGCGCGATTGCGAATATCTGCTGCGGCTCTGGGACGATATCCGCGACAAGACGCTGGAATCCTCCGCCCCGGCGCTGATCTATGAGGAAGCCAGCCTGATCAAGCGGGCGATCCGCGATGTCTATACCAAGGATGTCGAGGATATTCTGGTGGACGGCGTGGACGGCTTCAAGGCGGCGCGGGACTTCATGCGCATGTTGATGCCAGCCAATGCCCGCAAGGTGCAGCTCTGGCAGGAAGGCCAGCCGCTCTTCGCCAAGCACCAGGTCGAGGCGCAGCTGGATGCGATGCTGAACCCGGTGGTGCAGCTGCGCTCGGGCGGTTACATCGTCATCAACCAGACAGAAGCCCTGGTCGCCATCGACGTGAACTCCGGCCGCTCCACCCGCGAGCGCTCAATCGAGGACACCGCCCTGCGCACCAATATGGAGGCCGCGGAAGAGGTCGCCAAGCAGCTGCGCATGCGCGACCTGGCCGGGCTGATCGTGATCGATTTCATCGACATGGAAAGCCGGCGCAACAATGCCGCCGTCGAGCGCAAGCTCAAGGACGCGTTGAAGCATGACCGCGCGCGCATCCAGGTGGGCAGCATCAGCCATTTCGGGCTGATGGAAATGTCGCGCCAGCGGCTGCGCCCGTCGCTCACCGAGGCCTCGCTGATCACCTGCCCGCATTGCGCCGGCATGGGCCATGTGCGCAGCCCGGAGAGTGCCGCGCTGCATATTCTGCGCGCCATCGAGGATGAGGGTGCCAAGTTCAAATCCGCCGAAATCTGTGTCTATCTGCCGCCGGAAATCGCCTTCTATCTGTTCAACCATAAGCGCGAGCGGCTCTCGGCGATCGAGGAACGCTATTCGATGCGGGTGATCTTCGAGGCGGATGCACGGCTGACCGGCACCAATTTCCGCCTGGAGCGGACCAGGGCGCACACCGCGCCGCCCCCGGCCCCGGCCCCGATGAAGATCGAGCGCGTGCTGGAAGCCGCCGCGGCGGAAGCCGATGAGGCGGATGCCGAGCTGGAAGAGGCCGAGACCACCGAAGCCGCCGAGGCTGCATCGGCCGAGCGTGGCGAGCGCAAGCGCCGCCGCCGCCGGCGTGGCCGCCGCCGTGGTGAAAACGGCCAGGGCAACGGCACGGACGCCGCCGCCGAGAGCGAGGGCGATGCCGAGACCGGCGACGAGAGCGCCGAGGATGCACCGCCAACCGAGCTGGATCTGGCCCTGGAAGCCGCCTTCCGCGACGCCGAGGCCATGGGCCCGGCCGAAGCCGAGCTGGCCGAAACCGCGATCGAGGCAGCGCCGGAAGCGGCGGTGATCCTCGCCGCCGAAGCCGCGCCGGATGCGGCCCCGGCCAAGCCCAAGCGCGCCCCGCGCAAGCGCAAGCCCGCTGCCAAGGACGGCGCCAAGGCGGAGCCCGAAGCCGCCCCGGCCGAGGCAATCGAAGCCACCCCCGTGGAGGTGGCCGCCGTGGCGGAGCTGGAAGCCGCCCCGGCCAAGCCCAAGCGCGCACCGCGCAAGCGCAAGCCGGCTGCCAAGGACGGCGCCAAGGACGCGGCCCCGGCTGAAATCGCTGTTCCAGTGGAGGCCATCGAGGCCGCGCCGGTCGAGGTCACGGCGGTGCCGGAGGCCACGGAAATCGCGGCCGAGCCGGTGGTGAAGCCGATCCTGGTCGGCGCCACGGAGGCCCCGGCTGCCAAGAAAACCGGCTGGTGGCGGCGCTAACCCGCACGCTACGGCCAAAAACGGCCGGTTGATTTACAGTTCGTAGCGAAAATGGGGGCGTTTTTCGCCCCCATTTTACTTGAAAAGCCGGTGAATCGGGCTGATCATAAGAAAGTGCCCCTCAAGGCGGCACATTTCAGGAGTAAACAACCTCATGGCCTTCAACCCGAATCAATCCTACCGCACTGTGCAGGCTGGCTATGCCGGCTACGGCAGCGCCGCGCTGGATGCGGGACTGCGCGCCTATATGCTGCGCGTGTATAACTGGATGGCGTCCGGCCTGGTGCTGACCGGGCTGATCGCGTTCGCCATCGCTCATACCTCGCTGCTCAACCTGTTCTACCAGCCGGTGCAAACCGCCACCGGCATGGCGATCCACCCGACCATCCTCGCCTATGCCGCCATCTTCGCGCCGCTGGTGTTCGTGATGGTGCTCAGCTTCGGGGTGAACAAGCTTTCCACCACCGGCGCCCAGGCTCTGTTCTGGGTGTTCTGCGCCGCCATGGGCGCCTCGATGGTGAATATCTTCATGGTCTATACCCAGACCTCGATCGCGGAAGTGTTCTTCATCACCGCCTCGATGTTCGCCGCCACCAGCCTCTATGGCTATGTCACCGGGCGGGACCTCACCAGCCTGGGCAGCTTCATGTTCATGGGGCTGATCGGCATCATCGTCGCCTCGCTGGTGAATATCTTCCTGCATTCCCCGGCCATCGCCTTCGCGGTGTCGATCCTGGGCGTGTTCATCTTCCTGGGCCTCACCGCCTATGACACGCAGCGCATCAAGACCGATTATCTGCGCTTCGGCGGCGCCTATGGCGCGGAGATGGCGGGCAAGCGCTCCGTCTATGACGCCCTGCAGCTCTACCTGAACTTCATCAACCTGTTCATGTTCCTGCTGCAGCTCTTCGGCCAGCGCAACCAGCGCTGACCGGTGGCCTCGCTGGTTGTCAGCCTGGCCGGTCCCGACCGGCCGGGCCTCGTCAACGCCCTCTCGGCGCGCATTGCCGCCGCAGGGGGCAGCTGGCTGGATAGCCGGCTGGCGCATCTGGCCGGGCAGTTCGCCGGCATCGTGCTGGTGCGCCTGGCCGATGAGCAGGTGGCCGGGCTGGAAGCCAGCCTCGCCGGGCTGAAAGCCGAGGGGCTGAACGTCACCGTGCTCGCCGGCACCGAAACCGCCCCGCCGACCGAGCAGGTCACCTTCGCCCTCACCGGCAATGACCGCCCCGGCATCGTGCGTGACGTCACCGAGACCTTGCGGGGCCTGGGCGTGAATATCGAGGATTTCTCCTCCCATATCGAAAGCGCGCCCTTCACCGGCGCGGAGATGTTCCACGCCACCGTGCGGCTGGGCCTGCCCCAGGGCGTTACCGCCGAGGCGGTGAGCGCGGCGCTGGAGCGGCTGACCGCCGAATTCATGGTGGATATTAAAGCCCCCGAACCGGCCTGACCGATGGCGGGCGGGGCTGAGGATATTGTCTGGCCGGCTCTGGTGCCGGAACTTGAGGTCAGCGACCTCACCGCCTCGCTGCGCATCTATCTCGGGCCGCTCGGCTTCACCCTGCTTTATGGCCGTCCCGAGGAGGGGTTTGCCTATCTCACCCGCGATGGCGCGCATCTGATGCTGGAGGAAATCGGCGGCTCAGGCCGGCGTTTCTCCGATGCGCCGATGGCGCGGCCCTTCGGACGGGGCATCAATCTACAGATCGAGATCCCTGACGTGGATCAGCTTTACCAATCCGTTCTTGCCGCCGGGCTGGAGATGCCCATTCCACTTGAGGATAAATGGTACCGCCAGGACGAGCAGGAGGCCGGCAACCGGCAATTCGTGATTGCCGACCCTGACGGCTATCTTTTGCGCTTTTTCAGCGATCTGGGGCTGCGCCCGCACCGGGCCTGAGCCACGACGTCTTCCAACCTTCACCCGAATTTTCTTGACACGACGCGCCCTCGCATAGCCGAATAGCCTCATGCTCAGGAGGATTCTCAGGCTTTGCGCTTGACCTGCAAGCCCACCCCGCGTTTCTCCATCCGGACGAACCGGATGGATTTGAGCGCATGAGTACCCAACGCCCCCCTCGCAAGCTGCATGTCGTGACGCACGGCTGCCAGATGAATGTCTATGACAGCGCGCGGATGACCGACCTGCTGCGCCCGCTCGGCTATGAGAGCGTGGACGCGCCGGAAGGGGCGGACATGCTCATCCTCAATACCTGCCATATCCGCGAGCGGGCGGAGGAGAAAGTCTTCTCCCAGCTCGGCCGCTGGCGGGTGATGAAAGAGGCCAAGGACGGCGAGATGATGATCGCCGTCACCGGCTGCGTGGCCCAGGCGGAGGGTGAGGTGCTGGCCAAGCGCGCCCCGTTCGTGGATCTGGTGGTCGGCCCGCAAGCCTATCACCGGCTGCCGGAGCTGATCGCCCAGGCGCATCGCAAAACCGGCACGGTGATCGATACCGATTTCCCGGTGGAGCAGAAATTCGACTTCCTGCCGGATGATGCCGCCCCGCAAGGCGTGGTCTCCTTCCTCTCCATCCAGGAGGGCTGCGATAAATTCTGCTCCTTCTGCGTGGTGCCCTATACGCGCGGGGCGGAAGCCTCGCGGCCCGTCGTCAGCGTCATCGCCGAAGCCAAGCGCATGGTGGCCAAGGGGGCGAAGGAGCTGGCGCTGCTCGGGCAGAATGTGAATGCCTATCACGGCGAAGGGCCGGATGGGAAAATCTGGTCCCTCACCCGGCTGATGCAGACCCTCTCGGAGATCGAAGGGCTGGAGCGCATCCGCTACACCACCTCCCACCCGAACGACATGGCCGATGAGCTGATCCTGGCGCACCGGGACAATGCAAAGCTGATGCCCTTCCTGCATCTGCCGGTGCAATCGGGCTCGGATAAGATCCTCCGGGCAATGAACCGCAAGCACAAGGCCGATGAATTCCGCCGCATCGTCGCCAAGCTGAAGGACATCCGCCCGGATATGGCGTTCTCCTCGGATTTCATCGTCGGCCATCCCGGCGAAACCGACGCGGATTTCGAGGCGACGATGGCGCTGATCCGCGAAACCGGCTTCGCCTTGGCCTATTCCTTCACCTACTCGCCTCGCCCCGGCACCCCGGCGGCCGGGCTGCCGCAGGTGGAGACGGCGGTGAAGGATGCGCGGCTGCAGGCGCTGCAGGCCCTGCTGCGCCGCCAGCAGGATGATTTCAACGCCGCGACGGTGGGGCTGGAAACGCCCGTGCTGTTCACCGGCAAGGGGCGCTATCCCGGGCAGATCGCCGGGCGCTCCCTCTGGCTGCAGCCGGTGGTCGTCGAGCATGGGCAAGACCTCACCGGGCAGGTGCGCATGGTGAAAATCCACCATGCCAACCCTAACTCTCTCTTAGGCACTCTTTTGGAACAGGAGACCATCGCCGCTTGAGCCAGATCATCACCAGCCAGCCCCGCCCTTCCCTGGTGCCGCCGCGCACCATCACCATGACCTTCGGCAATAACGTGCTTTTGTCGATGCTGCTCGGAGATCATGACCGCCATTTGGCCCGGATCGAACAGAAGCTGGGCGTGCGCCTGGCCTGCCGGGGCAACAGGATCTCGGTTTCGGGCACGGCGGCGCAGGTGGCGGCGGCGGAGGCGGCGCTGAGCACGCTCTACGGCAAGCTGGAACAGGGGGAGACGATCGACGGCCCGCAGGTGGATGGGGTGTTGCGCATGACCGACCCGGCGAACGAGCCGCGCCTGCCGCTCTCTGACCTGCCGGCGATCCGCACTCGCAAGGGCCCAATCGGCCCGCGCAGCCAGGGCCAGGCGGAATATATCGATACGCTGGCCCGCCATGAGATGGTCTTCGGCCTCGGCCCCGCCGGCACCGGCAAGACCTATCTGGCGGTCGCACAGGCGGTGGCGATGCTGACCTCCGGCAAGGTGGACCGCATCGTGCTCTCCCGCCCGGCGGTGGAGGCCGGCGAGCGTCTGGGCTTCTTGCCCGGCGACATGAAAGAGAAGGTCGACCCCTATCTGCGCCCGCTCTACGACGCGCTGAACGATCTGCTGCCCGGCGATCAGCTGACAAGGCGCATGGCGACCGGTGAAATCGAAATCGCCCCGCTGGCTTTCATGCGCGGCCGCACTTTGGCACATTCCTTCGTGATTTTGGATGAGGCGCAGAACACCACCGCTGTGCAGATGAAGATGTTCCTCACCCGCATGGGCGAGGGCACGCGCATGGTCATCACCGGGGATCTCTCGCAGATCGACCTGCCGCCCAACACCCGCTCGGGCCTGGCGGATGCGCTGGAGACGCTGGAAGGCATCCAGGGCATCGGCGTCACCCGCTTCTCCAACGCCGATGTGGTCCGCCATCCGCTGGTGGCGCGCATCGTCGATGCCTATGACCAGCGCTACAAGGCGGTGAAGGAGTATTCGCGCGAGCGTCAGGGTTAACCGACCTGCGGTTGACCAATTGCGCCTCGTTTGCAACAGACATTAGGCAAATGGACGACCCTGGAAGTACCAGCCCCCTCGGGGGTGTTGAGATCGTGGTTACGGACCGGCGCTGGCGCGCCTTTGTGCCGGACGCCTTGCGCCGGGTGTCCCGCGCATTGGCCGCCACAGGCTGCGCCGCCAGCGTGGCGCTGACCGATGACCGCACGGTGAAGGCCTTGAACTACCGCGACCGCGGCAAGAACAAGCCCACCAATGTGCTCACCTATGAAGCGCCGCCGGAAATATTGCTGGCCTTTGGCGTGGTGGCCAAGGAGGCCCAGCGCGAGGGCAAGAGCATCGGCACGCATCTGAGCCATCTGATCGTGCATGGGGCGCTGCATCTGCAGGGCTATGACCATCACCATCCCGGCGAAGCGCGGGAGATGGAGGCGGAGGAAACCCGCATCCTGGCCCGGCTTGGCGAGCCCAACCCCTGGAAAAACCGATGAGCAACGCGCTGAGCCGATTATTGGGCAAGCTGCGCAGCCCCGAGCAATCGGTGCGCGAATCGATCGCCGAGCTGATGCTCCAGCAGGAGACCAGCACCGAGGACAAGGAGGGGGAGAGCGAATCCCTCGACCTCAACGCCCAGGAACGCGCGCTGATCGGCAATGTGCTGCGGCTGCGCGACATCACCGCCGATGATGTGATGGTGCCGCGCCCGGATATCGTGGCGATGAAGGCGGATCTCTCCCTGGATGAGGCGTTGGCGCTGATCCGCAAGGAGGGTCATTCGCGCCTGCCGGTTTATCGCGACCATCTCGATGATGTCGCCGGCATGGTGCATATCAAGGATGTGTTCGGCTTCACCGGCGCGCCGGCGGAATTCGCACTGGAGAAGATTCTGCGCAAGCCGCTGATGGTGGCGCCGCAAGTGCCGGTGCTGGATCTGCTGCTGCAGATGCGCCTGACCCATATCCATCTGGCCCTGGTGGTGGATGAATATGGCGGCATTGACGGGCTGGTGACGATTGAGGATCTGGTCGAGACCATCGTCGGCGATATTTCGGACGAGCATGACGAGATCGAGGGCCCGATGCTGACCGAGCGCGCCGATGGCGCCTTCGACCTCAATGCCCGCCTGCCGGTGGAGGAGTTCGAGGAAAAGATCGGCCCGATCCTGTCGGAGGATGAGCGCGACGCGGATATCGAAACCGTTGGCGGGCTGGTGTTCAATCTGGCAGAACGGGTGCCGGCGCGGGGCGAGTTGATCATGCACCCGTCGGGCGTGGAGTTTCTGGTGCTGGATGCGGATGCCAGGCGCATCCGGCGGCTGCGGGCGAAACGGCTGCACCCGGCGGAACCGGCACCGGACGAAAGCTGAAAAGTTTTTGGGCGGAGGCGGCCAAGGTTCCGCCGCTGCGAAGCAGCGGTGGAATGCCGCCGGAGGGGCCGCTTTTTTTCAAAAAAGCGGCGAAAACGCGGGGGCGTATGCAACGCAGTCGTCAAAACCCCAGACGTTTGTGGGGACTTTTTGAAAAAAGTCCCCACACCCCCAAAAACTTTCAGGCCGCTGCGCGGCTTTGCGCATCGCCGCCCAACAGCGCGCCGTCACTTGCCCGCCGCACGCTGATCGCGCCGCTCACCCCGTCCGGCAACGCCACCGAAAACCCGTAAACCCCCTTGCCGATCCCCGCCGCGCGTAAATCCTGCCGGTAACTGTTCGCCACCACCCGCGCCAGCACCGTGCCACCGGCCAGCACCAGCAGCTCCACCGGCAGCTCCGGGGTTTGCGGGCACCAGGCCCAGCCGCGGCAAAGCGCCGGCCCGGCCTCATCCAGCACGCCCTGCATCGCCCCCTCCGCCATCCCGCCAGCCAGGCCGGCGCGCCGGTTCACCCAGTCCCGAACCGCCTCCAGCACCCAGCCATCATCATGGCGCGGCACGCAGCTCTCATAGGGCTCGTCCGCCTCGCACGGGTAGAGTGCCGCATATTCCGCCGCATTCTGGAACCAGCTGCGCGGCGTGCCGTTGAGATAGCTCTCGCTCAGCGCCCCATCCGCGCGCAGCAAATCATGCCGCTCCAGCTGGATATGCCGATATTCCACCTTCGCCTCGCAAGGCGTCTGCAACACGTTCACCCCGTTCACCAGCCGCCAGGCCGGCACCAGCACGCCATGCAGGAAAATCCCATGCCCGGGCGAGACCCGCATCGCGCAACGCGGCATCCCCTCCCCCAGCGATCCCGGCAGGAAAATCACCGGCAGCATCAACGGATTCTGCGCCAGGAAGCGCCCCTCATACGCGCTCTTGCCGATCCATTTGATCCGCGCCGGGCCATTTGGCGTCCAGACCTCGTCGCCGATGCGCAGCGTCTCGACCTTCCTGTCGCCAAGCGGGGTTTCGATCATCGTGCCGGGGCAGAAACAGGCAATGTCGAAGCCCAGCACGCTCATCAGCGTGGTATCCAGCGTGGTGATGCTGGTCGCGTAACCGGGATAGGCATAGGCCCCGAAGGCATCATTGCGATATTGCGGCAGATCCGCCCAGTCGCTGTTGTCGCTGGTGGTATCGAAGCTGGCGAGGCTGGTCTTGCCGCCATCCAGGGAAAAGAAGGTCGGCGCGTCGGGCGTGCTCTGCAGCGTGCCGGCCGAGGCATAGGCGTAGAGATCCATGAGGGCGTAATTCGCGCCATCGTTGAAATCGATCCGCCCCAGCGCATGTGTCAGCTCATGCTCGGCGGTGCCGATAAAGCTGACCTCCCCCGCCACGGCCGCCGTGCCGAAGCTCAGCACCCCGCCGCCAGTGCCGAAGGTGGCGCTGCCATCGATCCCGGAAAATTCGCGGGACAAGGCGGTATCGGCAAGGCCCAGCGCCTGCGCCTGCGCCATGGTCAGGTAAAGCCCGGCGCCATGGGTCGGATCCGTGCCCGGCAAGGCATCGACAGCGGCAATCTGCGTGGCGGTCTGCGCGTGGGCGCGCAGCGCCGCCACCACGCTGGCATAGCTGTAAATTCCGTTGCTGCTGAGATTGGGCGTTGCCACCCCCAGGACCTGGCCGCTGCTGTCCCAGCCGATATCGATGCTGACGGTGACATTATTGGTGATCAGCGCATCCAGCTGATTGGCGGCATACTGCATCGCCGAGTCGAACCCGGACGGCGCCAGAGACGTACTGCCCTCGTAAATCAGCTGAATGTCCATGAAATCCTCCTCGGAGAGTTTCTTGGCGTCAGGTTAACATTCAGTAAGCAGAAACGCAGCTGGAAATGGCCATTCAGAAACCTTAACTGTTGGCCGGCATGGCGAGGGCGGCGCGCAGCCTCTGCGCCTCGCCTGGCGCGAACAGCCCCTGGCGCAGCAGCAGGTCGGTCAGCACCAGCACCACGTTGAATTTGAAGGCATCGCTGGTCAGCAGCGTCTCGCGCACCTGTTCCAACGGCCAGAGCGCGAAGCTCTCTACCTCGCCATCCAGGGCGCGCGGGATGAAATCCTCGGGCAGCTCCAGGTCGTAGGCATAGAGGAAATCCCGCCGCAGCCCTTCCGGGCGCTCCATGTCATAGCGAAACCGCGCCACCTCCACCGCCTGCGCCGCCAGCGTTTCCTCCAGCCCGGCCTCTTCCTCGGCCTCCTTCAGCAACGTCTCGAACGGCGACAGCCCGGCCGGCACGCCGCCGGCGACCAGATGGTCCAGCTTGCCCGGGTCCAGTTTCTTGTTCGCCGCGCGCCTGGCCACCCAGAGATGCGGCCCGTCGGCACGGCGCACCAGCCCGTTCAGATGCACCCCGACCCCGATCACCCCGAAGCTGGGCAGCGCCCCACGGTCCAGCACGCCCAGCACCGCCCCCTCCGGCGCGGCCCGCACATCGAAATCCTCGGCCCGGGTGGGGATGCCGACGGCGCGCGCCAGCTCGTTCAGCCGGGGCAGCAGCCCCGGCGGCAGCGTCACCGCCCCGGATGAAATTTCAATGGCGGGTTCGATGCCGCGCAGCTGTTCCGCCAGCGCCGGTTTCACAAAGCCAAAGCTCTGCGCCCCGCCGCGCAGCACCAGCCTCTCCCCCGGCAGCATGGCTGAGTGGCAGGAGCGGATATCACCTAAAAGCTTTGCAATTTGCGAGTCAGATGCCATGTGCAGGCTCATGACCCGATCCCGCGCCCGTGCCAACCCCCATCTGGCACCCAATGCGACCGCCAAGACCGCCAAAGGCTCGCTGAAAACCATCCTCTCGCTGTTTCCCTATCTCTGGCCGCAGGGCGAGACCGGGTTGCGGGTGAAGCTCGTCTTCGCCGCCGCCTGCTTGCTGCTGGCGAAGATCGGCACGGTCTATGTGCCGGTGGTCTATGGCCATCTGGTCGACCGTCTGACCCATCTGGATAGCGCCATCGCGGTGCCGCTGGCGATGATTGGCGGCTATGTCGCGGTGCGCATCGCCAGTGCGGCCTTTGGCGAGCTGCGTGACGCGCTGTTCGCGGGGGTGCAGATGCGCGCCTCGCGCGTCGTCGCCCGGCGCACCTTCGAGCATCTGCACGCGCTCTCGATGCGCTTTCACATGGACCGGCAGACAGGCGGGCTCTCCAACATCATCCTGCGCGGCACGCTGGGCATCCAGTCGGTGCTGCGCCTGGCCGCCTTCAACCTGGTGCCGACGCTGATCGAGCTGCTGCTCACCACCTTCATGCTCTGGCATCTGTTCAATGCCTGGTATGCGGCCATCGCCTTCTGCGCCATCGGGCTCTATATCTTCTTCACCCTCTCCTTCACCACCTGGCGCACCAAATTCCGCCGCACGATGAACGAGACCGATAACGAGGCGCAGACCAAGGCCATCGACAGCCTGCTGAATTTCGAGACGGTGAAATATTTCGGCAATGAGGCGCATGAGGCGGCGCGGTTCGATGACAGCCTGGCCCGGTTTGAAAAAGCCTCGGTGAAATCGCAGGTTTCGCTGAACATGCTGAATATCGGCCAGGCGGTGATCATCTCGCTGGCGCTGGGCGCGATGATGGTGATGGCCGCTTTCGGCGTGGCGCATCACACGATGAGTGTGGGCAGCTTCGTGCTGGTCAACACCTATCTGCTGCAGCTCTACGTGCCGCTCAACTTCCTCGGCTTCTCCTACCTCACCCTCAATCAGGGGCTGGTGGACATGGAGCAGATGTTCCGGCTTTTGAACGTCGATCAGGAGGTGAAGGACGCCCCTGACGCCGCCCCCATCCCCCCCCAGGGCGCGCCTGCCGAAATCCGCTTCGAGGATGTGCGCTTCGCCTACAACCCGGACCGGCAAATTCTGAAAGGCGTCAGCTTCACCGCCGCCCCGGGCCAGAAGATCGCCATTGTCGGCCCCACCGGCTCGGGCAAATCCACCATCTCGCGCCTGCTTTTCCGCTTCTATGACGCCACTGGCGGGCGGGTGCTGGTGGATGGCCAGGATGTGCGGGCGATCAAGCAGCATGATCTGCGCGCCGCCATCGGCGTGGTGCCGCAGGATACGGTGCTGTTCAATGACAGCATCTATTACAACATCGCCTATGGCCGCCCCGGCTGCTCGCGCGCCGAGGTGGAGGAGGCGGCGCGGCTCGCCCAGATCCATGATTTCATCATCTCGCTGCCGCAGGGCTACGAGACCAAGGTGGGCGAGCGCGGGCTGAAACTCTCCGGCGGCGAGAAGCAGCGCGTCGCCATCGCCCGCACCATCCTGAAAAACCCCCGCATCCTGATCCTGGACGAGGCCACCAGCGCGCTGGATACCGCGACCGAGCAGGGCATCTCCGCCGCCCTGCGCTCCGTGGCGCAGCACCGCACCACGCTGGTCATCGCGCATCGCCTCTCCACCGTGACCGACTCGGACGAGATCCTGGTGCTGCAACAAGGCGTGGTGGCCGAGCGCGGCACCCATGCGGCGCTGCTGGCCGCCGGCGGGCTCTATGCCGCGATGTGGGCGGCACAGGCGGTGATGGACGACGAAAATGCCACGCCGGCGGAAAAAACCGCCCCGAGCCTCGCGGAATAAACCTCCCCTTGGTGGCGGCACGGGCTGCCACCAGATAAGAGAGCCGGAAATTTTTGAACGGATGACCATGACCGACGATCGACAAGCCCCGCCCGAACAAGAGCTCAGCCACGCCGGTTCCGTCGTGGACAAAGCGATTGAGTATATGGTCGGCAAGGATATCTCGGAGTTGGCCATCGCCTCCGCCCTGCTGGGCGGCGCCATGGGGCTGCTGACCCGCGTGCTGCCGGATGCGGTGGTGGTGCAGATCCTGGAAAACGCCATCGAGAGCGTCGAGTCCGGCGAGATGCGCGGCACCGCGGGCAAGGATCACGCCGGCGAGGCATAAAGATTCAAGCCCCGCGCTGAATCAACGGCCAGCCTTGCGCGAACCCGCTTGACGATGCCCCCCGCTTGCGCCATAAGCCGCCCCGAATTTCCGGGCTGGCCCCTGCCAGCCCGCTTTGCGTTTTATTGAGGAAAAGTATCATGGCCCGCCGTTGCGACCTGACCGGAAAGACCGTGCAAGCTGGCAATAACGTCAGCCACGCGAACAATAAGAGCCGCCGCCGGTTCCTGCCCAACCTGCAGGTCACCACGCTGCTCTCCGATACGCTCGGTGCTGTTCGCCTGCGCCTGTCCACCCGCGCGATCCGCACGATCGAGCATAATGGTGGCCTGGACGCCTTTCTGCTCGCCCATTCCGACGCGAAGCTGACCACCGAAGGCCTGGCGCTGAAGCGCCGCCTCGAGCGCGCCACGGCGAAGAAAGAAGCCAAGGCCGCCTGATTTCGCGCCGGGGCCGTTGATTGAGAGGCTCCGATGCTGATACCGGTTACAGATCACCTCCAGATCAGCGATGCTGATCTGGAGGAATTTTTTACCCCGGCCTCCGGACCTGGCGGACAGAACGTCAACAAGGTCTCGACCGCGGTGCAGCTGCGCTTCGACCTCGTCGGCAACACCACCCTGCCCGGCCATGTCAAAGCCCGCCTCGCCCGCCTCGCCGGCAAGCGCCTGACGCTGAGCGGGCATATCCTGATCGAGTCCGAAGAGCATCGCTCCCAGCTGCGCAACCGCGAGGAGGCGCGCGAGAAGCTGTTCGCGCTGATCCAGGAGGCCGCCATCATCCCGAAGGCACGGCGCGCCACCAAGCCCACCAAGGCCTCGAAAACCCGGCGGCTGGATGCGAAATCGCGCCGCGGGGACATCAAGCGGATGCGCCAGAGCAAGGATTACTGAGCGAAAGTTTCAGGGGTGGTGGCAATGTCGTTGCCGCCACCCCAGACGTTTTTCGCCGCTTTTTGAAAAAAGCGGCACCAAAAACTTTTACGATTTTTCCGCCAGAGCCAGGGCATCTTCGATGCCAAATTCGCCCGGCAACGCGCCTTTGGGGAAGAGGCGATTGAAATGCGCCATCTTGCGGCCGGGGCGGGCTTCGGTCTTGCCGTAATGATGCGGGATCAGCCCCGGCGTCGCCAGCACGCGCGGCCACAGCGCCATGTCCTCCGGGCCGATCAGGTTTTTCATCACCGCGTCCGAATGCCGCACTGCCGGCGGCAGCGGCAGGCCCGCCACGGCGCGGATATGCATCTCGAACTGCCCGCAGGGGCAGGCATCCATCGTCCAATGGCCGGAATTATGCGGTCGCGGGGCGATCTCATTCACCACCAGCGCGCCGGTTGCGGTGACGAACATCTCCACCCCTAGCAGCCCGACCAGCGCCAGCGTCTCGGCGATCAGCCGGGCGATGTTTTGCGCCTCCTCCAGAATCTCCGGCCCGAAGGGCGCCGGGGCGATGGTGAGGTCGAGAATATGATGCTTGTGGCGGTTCTCCACCGCGTCAAAACAGACGATGGTGCCGTCCACCCCGCGCGCCACCATCACCGAGATCTCGGCGGCGAAATCCACGAAGCCTTCCAGAACCAGCGGCTTCGGCGCCAGGTTTTCGAAGGCGGGCGCCAGATCTTCCGGGGCGCGCAGCATGGCCTGGCCCTTGCCGTCATAGCCCAGCCGGGTGGTTTTCAGCACCGCCGGCAGGCCGAGTTCGGCTACCGCCGCCTCCAACTCCGCCAGGCTCTCCACCTTCGCCCAGGGCGCGGTGGCGATGCCGGCATCGTTGAGGAATTGCTTCTCCAGCAGCCTGTCCTGGCTGATGGCAAGGATTTTCGCCCCCGGCCGCACCGGCTTCAGGCTCTCCAGCAGCGCCAGCGAGGCGGCGGGCAGGTTTTCGAATTCGAAGGTGATCACATCCACCGCCTCGGCGAAGGATCGTAGCGCTTCGAGATCATCGTACGCGGCGATTATGGTGCGCGCCGCCACCTGCGCCGCCGGGCCGTCCGGCTCGGGCGAGAACACATGCACGAGAAACCCCAGCCGCGCCGCCGCCTGGGCGGACATCCGCCCAAGCTGGCCACCGCCGATCATGCCGATCACCGATCCGGGCGGCAGCATCAGACCGGGTCCTCCGGCACGCTTTCCGTCTGCTCGGATCGCAGCGCTGCGACGCGGGCCGCCAAGTCCGGGTCGGAGAGCGCCAGAATCGAGGCCGCCAAAATCCCGGCATTGATCGCGCCGGGCTTGCCGATCGCCAGCGTGCCGACGGGAATCCCGCCTGGCATCTGCACGATGGAGAGCAGCGCATCCTGCCCGTTCAGCGCGGTGACGGCCACGGGCACGCCCAGCACCGGCAGATTGGTCATCGAGGCCGCCATGCCCGGCAGATGCGCCGCCCCGCCCGCCCCGGCGATGATGATCTTCAGCCCGCGCGCCTGCGCGCTGCCGGCATACTCGACCAGCCGATGCGGGGTCCGATGCGCAGAAACCACCTTGGCCTCATAGGGCACGCCAAGCTTTTCAAGCATGTGCGCGGCATGTTCCATCACCGGCCAGTCCGAACGGCTGCCCATGATAATCCCGACCAGAGGCTGGCTCATGCCGTGCGGTCCGGGATCAACCGGCTTTCCAGCCGGGAAATCTCATCTTTCAAACCGAGTTTCCGCTTCTTCAATCTTTGCAGATGCAGCTGATCCACCGGACCTAGGTCGGTAATCCGCGTGATGACGGTATCGAGGTCCCGGTGCTCGCTGCGCAACGCATGCAGCCGGCGCAGCAGATTGTCTTTGTCGGTCAGCATGGGCGAGCAATAGAGAAATTCCCGCGCCGCGCATACGGGAATTTTGCAGTCCCCGTGCGATTTCCGCAGGCCGGAGCCGGCCGCGCTTGTGCCGTTATTTCAGCACCTTCTGCAGGATCTGGCGGCGGCAGCGCTCGATCGGGCTGGGGTTCTGCACCACCCGCGCGATCAGGATCGCGCCCTGCAGGGAGCTATAGATGAAGCCGGCCGTATCCAGGCAATCCAGATCCGGCGCCAGCTCGCCGGAGGCGACACCTTCCTCCAGCGCCTGCGCCAGCGCATCGCGGATATCCTGGAAAATTTTCGCCAGACGCAGCCGCAGCACCTCGGACTGGTCCGCCACTTCGGCGCAGAAATTGCCGACCAGGCAGCCGCCCCGCATGTTGCTGGCGGTGAGGTTTTCGATCACATGGTCGAAGTAAGACGCTACACGCTCGCGCACCGGACGGGAGCGGTCATGGAAGGTCTTGCCGATCACCTCCTGCACGCGCTCATGATAGCGCTCCAGAATTTCCAGCCCGAACATCTCCTTTGAGGGGAAATGATTGGTGAAGGAGCCCAGCGGGACGCTGGCGGCACTGGCAATGTCGCGCACCGAGGCCCCGGAAAAGCCCCGCTCATGAACGACGCGGAGGCCTTCAGTGAGGATTTTTTCGCGGTTTGAGGGTCTAGCCATGGGTTTGATCGCATCTATTGCAGAACATGATGCTCATTAAGTACGTTCGTACGTCTTAAAGCGCAAGAAAAAAGCACAAAAACCAAGAGAAAGCTGCACTCGATTGCGATTATCGCATGACTATTAGATTTGCATGCAAAAAACACATGACTGAGTTTACGTACGTCCGTTCTAATTTGCCTTGCAAGCGTACGTACGTCCATCTAAATCAGGCTCATCGAAAGGGCGACCTGCCCCGCCGAACTGAAAAGGAAATCTTCTCATGTCTCGTTTCACCGCTTTCGCCTCCGCCGCTCTGATCGCCGCTTCCCTGGCCCCGATCGCCGCCAACGCGCAGTCCTACCGTCAGGCCACCAGCGTTGCCTCTTATAATCAGCAGTCCAACCAGAATATCCCGGCCTTCCAGACCAATGCCGGCAACCACCGCATGCCGGTCGCCGATCGCCAGGTTGGCGGCCCGATCTCTGACAGCACGGCTGGCTAAGCCAGGCCCGGCTCAATCCGCCGCAAAGCGCCCCCCCTTTAGACATCCAGCTCAATTCAGGAGTGTATCATGAACCGCATCTCTCAAATCGCTTCCGCCGCCCTGCTGGCCGCCTCCCTGGCCCCTGTCGCCGCGATCGCCGCACCCGGCAATTTCCAGGTGAACACCAGCGTCGCCCAGTATAATCCGCAGGCGAACCAGGCCGCCCAGGGTGGTTTCGCCGGCAAGCAGACCCCGGTTGCCCTGCGCCATGTCGGCGGCGCCGCGTCCGACAGCACCGGCGGCTAATCCGCCCCTGTGAGATCAACGGCCGCCTTGCGGATCAGACCGGCGAAAGCCGAACCGCCTGGATAGCGGCCCCTCTCATCTCCCAGATGCAATGGCTCGAAATACCGAAGCGGCGGCGCCCTGCCGCACGCTCCGGGCCTTGCTCCCAGAATTTCATTTCAGAAAAAGAGTGTATCATGCCTCGTATGTCTCGTTTCGCGGCCGCCGCGTTGCTGGCTGTTTCTCTGGCTCCCTTCGCCGCCCAGGCCCGCCCTGGCGATATCCGCCCCAGCGCCCCGCGCCATCTGGTACGTATTGCCCCGCCCCCGCAGGCCAGCCAGCTTCATGGGCGCAGCGCTGAGAATGGCCGGGTGCCGGTTCAGTTCGGTACCGCGCCGGGTGCTGTCGATTATGCGAATAATGCTGGCCAGAGCGATATTTCCGGCTAGAGCGCTTTCAGCCTGACCGTAAACGGTCAGCGCGCTCTCACTGTTTGTTGTGGCGAGCAACTTTATGTCCCTGAATGATTCCCGTCAGGGTCATGTTGCTCTCGCACAACCGCCCACGGCCTGGCGGTGCCGTAAACCAGCCCTTCCAGACCGCCTCGCCTGGCCGCGCCCGCGGCGACGGGAAGGCTCTGCAACCCAAGGAATTTCGTGATGTCGAGCGAACGTTTCGCGGCCCTGCTCTCCTGGGCGGGCATAGCAACCGTGCTTGTGCTCTGCCTTGGACTCTCCGTCCTCCCGGCCCGCGCGGCAACGCCTGGCCCCGTAGGAAGCTGGGTCACCGCCAGCCATGACGCGGTCATTCAAATCTCCCCCTGCGGCGATAAATTATGCGGCGCCATCGAGGGCATGGTGCTCAACCAGACCGAGCCCACCCCTACCGATTGGGCCGGCCAGAGCCAATGCGGGCTGGTCATTCTACAGGCTGACGCCAATGCGCGCCGCCAGGATGATGGCAGCCGCGCCTGGTATGGCCATATCACCAACCCTCGCAACGGCTCGGTCTATCAGATCAAGCTGACGCTGGACCGGCAGGGCGAGCTGCGGCTGCGCGGCTATGTCGGGCTGCCGCTTTTTGGCGCGACCCAGACCTGGAGCGCCTTTCAGGGCCAGCTTGCCGCCAAGGATTGCCGGTTGAGCGGCATCTCCAGCTGAGAAAAGACGGCCGAATCATCGCTTGATGATAATGATAACTATTCTCATTGACTCGTGCCGGCGATCTGCTACTCTGCCCGCGTGGCTCCATCTCGATCTGGACATCCGGATGGCTTCATGGCCGGGCGGCGCTCTTGGGCGCCTCTCCCGGGGATCGCGTTAAACTTGGCAAAGCCATTGGGGCGTTCACATTGTGAACGCCCTCTTTTTTGCCTGCTAGAGCGTATTCCGTTCACGTTGGTGCAGGGAATACGCTCTAGCTTTTTGTTCGAGCGAGCAACTTTATCCGATCAAACGAGTCCGTTTGATCGGACGTTGCTCTAGCTGACCAGCATGCCCTGGGCGCGCAGCCAGTTTTCATACCAGCCCGGCCAATCCATTGTCGGCGTGCCGGGGCGGCCCATGGCAAAGCCATGGCCGCCGCTGGGGAGCTGGTGAAAATCCACCTGCACGCCGGCGCGCCTGCAGGCCTGCGCCATGATGATGGTGTTGGCGGGGTTGGAAATCGGGTCGTCCTTGGCCTGCACCAGGAAGAAAGGCGGGGCGCCGGGGCGCAGATGCGTCTGCACCGACCATTCCGCCCGGGCCTGTGTATCCGCATCCTGGCCGACCAGGATTTTCGCGGTGGAGGTATGCTGATAAGGCGCCTCCAGCGTGATGATGGGATAGGCGAGTGCTGCATTGTCCGGCCGGGCGGAGAGAAAATCCGCCCCGTCCACCGGCGCGTAAGAACGAAAATCCGACCAGTCCGCCGCCAGCCCCATCAGATGCCCGCCGGCGGAGAAGCCCAGCACGCCGAGCCTTTGCGCATCCAGCCCATCGTTTTTGGCGCGGGCGCGGATGAGGCGAATGGCGCGTTGCGCATCTTGAAACGGCGCCTGCGCGCCGGCTGCCCAGCCCTCGCCCGGCATCCGGTAGGCCAGGGTGAAGGCGGTGATGCCGCGTGCGTTCAGCCAAAGCGCGGCCGGGTCGGCCTCCGTGCCCATCTCGATATGGCGGTAGCCGCCACCGCCGGCCACCAGCACGGCCGCGCCGTTCGGGCTCTGCGGGCGGTAGAGGGTGAGATAGGGGGCGGGAATGTCGCGCACGCTGCCCTTGGTGTTGACCCGCTCCGGCCCTTGCGGCCCTCCCCCGCCCGGCGGCGTGCCTGGCCAGAGCGGGATGCGCTCGGGCGTGGTGCCGGCCAGGGCGGCAGGGGCGACAAGGGCGGCACCGGCGGCGGCGAGAAGGGGGCGGCGGCCGATCATCTGCGTCTCCATGGGCTGTTCATGACAGAGCTAATTCTGCCGATAATGCGCGTCCGCGGCAATTTGCAACGGAGCGTGACAGCCGGGCTTATTGATCCCGCCCCTGGAACGCGGGTAGGTATCCGCGCCGGGTTCCCGGCCTGTTTCTGATCGCCGGGACCATATGAAAATCCTCTTCGCCTTTGAAAACCCCCTGCCCAGCGCCGAGGCGGATGCGGAAGTGTTCACCACCACGGCGCGCTATCTGGCCCCGCATCTGGATGCGGCCTGGCTGCATGTGCCGATGGCGCCGGACAATCTGCCGGGGCTGACCGCGCGGCTGGGCATGCCGCTGATCAGCGCCTTCGCGCCGCTGAAGCCGGCGGCCTGGCGGCATATTCTGTGCGGGCTGACAATCGGGCTGCGCAGCGCCTTCAGGGCCGCGGATCTGGTTTATACCCGCAATCTCTGGGTGGCGTGGATGGCGCTGCGCTGCGGGCAGCGCGTGGTGTTCGACCATTACCGCCCCTGGCCGGATCAGATTCCGCCGCTGCAATATTGGCTCTACAAACTGTTCAGCCATAAGCGATTCCTGGGCTCGGTCTGCCATTCCGAATATACCAGGCAGAAATATATCGAGCTCGGCGTGCCGCCGGAGAAGCTGCGCTGCATCCATAACGGCTTCGAGCCGCAGCGTTTCGCCGCGCCGGTTCCGCTGGCCGAGGCGAAGGCGCGCATCGGCATCGATCCGGCCACGAAAACCGTGATCTATACCGGGCGGGTGAACCATAAGAAGGGGCTGGAGCTGGTGATCGAGGCGGCGAAGCGGCTGCCGCAGCTCACCTTCCTGTTCGTCGGCTCCTATGGCGAGGGCTCGGTGGAGGCGCTGGCGAAGAGCGTGCCGAATGTGGTGATCGTGCCCTGGCAGACCGAGGCGACGCTGGGCAATTACATCCATGCCGCCGATGTGTTGCTGATCCCGCCTTCCTTCCAGCCGCTGGCGAAGTTCGGCTCCACCGTGCTGCCGCTGAAGTTGTTCTTTTATCTCGGCTCCGGTCGGCCGATTCTGGCGGGGAATACGCCGGACGTGGCCGAGGTGCTGAAGCATGACCAGAACGCGCTGCTGGTGCAGCCGGATGATCTGGAGGCGCTGGTCGCGGGGCTTTCGGCGCTGACCGGCGATGAGGCGCTGGCTGCCAGGCTCGCGGCCGGCGCGGCAACGGACAGCCTGGGCTATACCTGGGCGGCGCGGGCGGAGAAGATTATCGCGCAGGTGAAAGACTGGGCGGCGGATGCCACGCCGCGCCCCGGGCTGTGGGGGGCAGCGCAGAGTGCGCGCTGGCGCCAGGGCTCGGCGCGCTGGCTGCTTCATTTCATCCGCACCCGCGCCCCGGTTTTGCCGCCGGACGCATGAGCGAAAACGAGCATCAGCGCCATCTCGGGCGCGGCTTCAACTGGCTGGGCGGGGCCGCCATCGTCGCCAAGGTGACCGATTTCGCCACCATCGTCGCGGTTCTGGTGTTTTTGACCAAGACTCAGGTTGGCATCGGCTCGCTGGTGCTGGCGGTGGGCATGGTGGTGGAGGCGTTTGATGGCTTGGGCACCGGCGATGCGCTGGTGCAGGCGAAGGCGGTGAGCCGGGAGGCTTTATCCTCGCTGTTCTGGTTCATTCTGGTGCTGGCGGTGATTGTGGGAGGGGCCGCGGTGGCGCTCTCGCCGGCGATTGGCTGGTTATATGGCGTTTCCGGCGTGAAGCTGTACTTCCTGGCGCTGGCGGCGAAGCAGCCGCTGGTGGGGGCGGCGGTGATTCCTCTGGCCTTGCTGAATCGCGCGCTGGCCTATGAGAAAATCGCCATGGTGAATGTCGGCGCGACCTTCGGCGCGGCTTTGGTGCGGTTTGGCATCGCGGTGGCGGGCGGCGGGGCCTGGGCGCTGGTGGGCGGGTATTTTGCCTCCGGCGTGTTCATTCTGGCGGGCGCGTTGTTGGCGAATCGCTTTGTGCCGCGCCGGCATTTTGCCTTTGGCGAGATCAGGGCGCTGGTGGATTTCGGCTGGCGCTCGGCCAGCGCGAATATCTTCGAGCAGATTTTCAAGAATATCGATTTCCTGCTGGTTGGCTGGTTTTACGGGCCGGCGATGCTGGCGGTGTACCGGGTGGCGTTTGACGTGGCGATGGAGCCGGCGATGGCGGTGGGCACCATCGTCAACCGCGCGGCACAGCCGGTATTCGCGAAAGTCGCGGCGGCGCCTGCGGAGTTGCGGGCCGCTTTGTTATGGTCGCTGCAGCGTCTGGCGAGCTTGGTGGCGCCGTGCATGGCGGGGCTGGGGCTGATGGCGGTACCGCTGATGGGGCTGCTGCATGATTCTCAAGGCCGCAGCTATGCGGATGCGGCGCGGCCCTTGCAGATTCTGGCGGCGGCAGCGGTGCTGCGCATCGCCTCGCAATTGATCACGCCGCTGCTGCTGGGCACCGGGCAGCCGGGCAAGGCGGCAAGCCTCTCCTTCGCGACATTGCTGATGCTGGGCGGGTTTATTCTCACGGCGGGGATTTTCGTGCATGGCGAGGCGGGGCTGCTGGCGGTCTCGGCGGCGTGGCTGGCGGTGTATCCGTTTTTGCTGAGCTGGAGTGTGGGGTATTTGCGCCGGGAATGGGAAATTTCCGCGCTGGCGCTGGCGAAACCGTTTTTGCGGCCGGCTTTGGCGGTGGTTGGGATGGTGGGGCTGTGCCTGGCGGCGCGGGCACTGCCTTATGGCGGCACGGCGGCGGGGCGGATTGCGGCGGCGGTGGTGGCGACGGGGTTGGGATATGGGGGGTTGGTTTGGGGGCGACGGGGGTAAAGGGGGAGCGGCATCACGCAGAAGCTTCGGTGTGTCCGCTCAGCGCCCTTTATTGCCGCTCCGGCCCAGTTTCGGCTGGCCTGAAAGCGGACGTCAAGTTGCTCTTAGTAACGAACTTCCCCCCAGCATTGAACCTAGCTAGTCTGCACTCAACCACAGGCCGTTTTGTGGAAAAAAGTCAGGGTTTGGCGTCAGCGCTAGGTTGGACAGGAGTTAGAGCAGACCATGCATCCTTATGCCCGCAATGTGCTTCTTGGCCTCGTCCTCCTGTCTGTTGGTCTGGTCGCCCCATCCGCCGTGGCTCAAAATGCCACAGCTTCGTCCGGTAATGTGGCATCCGCGCCACCATTGCCGGTAACGCCGATCATTGAGGATATCGATAAAATTCTCCCCGGCCTTGGCGCCGACGCTCAGCAACTGGCTTTTGGCTTTGCCAGCAACACGGGCTGGAGCGCCTCGCTCCAAGGCGAAATTGCCACGGATGACGCGGCAATGCAGGCTGCCCGCAAGGCCCAGGATTGGCAAGGCTTGCGCCAAGCCAGCCAGAACCGGCTCAACCTCTATGCAAACCAAAGCCCAGAACCTTGGCTCGATCTTGCCGAGGCCGATCTCAACGGTGCCGGCCCGGCCGCGGAAGCGTTGCAGGCCGCTTATCTTGGCCTGCAAAATGCCGGCCATGACCACAACCCGGCAGCGGCAAGCTGGCGGGCGCTGAACCTCATGCGCCAGGCGCTTGGCCAGCAGGGCAATCACGGCGCGGAAATCCGCCTACTTGGCGCAATGGTATCGGCATATCCGCGGGAGGCCCCGCTCCGTGCCACGCTGGACCAGGCGATGACGGCGTACGGGTTTGCAGTCCGTAAAGTGGATAGCTACCCGCAATCCTTCCCCGCCCGCGCCTGCATTTCCTTCACCGTCGACCTTCCACAGGGCATGGCGCACCCGGGCGACTATGTCACCACGCAGCCTGCCATAGAAGATCTTGCTGTTACGGAGACGAACGGCCAGCTTTGTCTTTCTGGACTGACACCAGGGGCAACAACCACGGTTATCCTGCATCCTGGCTTACCGGGAATTGCCGGTACTGCGTTGAAAGAGCAACGCAGCATCAAGGTCACACTCGCTAACCGCCAACCCGCGCTGTTCGCCGATCCAAACCATTTTATCATCCCCGCGAATAATCCGCCCGCGATAGGATTTTCCGGCGTCAACATCTCGAAGGTAAAAATAAAAATCGCGCGCGTTTCCGAACGCAGTCTGCTCAATTTCCTATCGAATCACCCGCTACTCAATCCTGGCGCCTATAATCCCGGCCTCAATGGCAATACCGCGCCGATCATCTTCACGGGCAGCGCCGCTGTACCGGGTTTTGAGCAGAACCGCTTGGTGCATGCCACCCTGCCGCTTTCAACGGTGATGACAAAGCCTGGACTTTACGCCGTCTCGCTCGCACCGGATGATGGTACCCCCAACGATGATGGCTCTCTGAATCTGCAACAATTAGTGCTGCGCACGAATATTGCGCCAACAAGCTGGTGGGGCCGGAACGGGCTGACCGTGCAACTCCGTCGGTTTACCGATGCCTCGATGATCGCTGGCGCCAAAGTCGCGCTCATCGCCTCGGATAATGCGGTCCTCGATACGGCGGTTACGGATTCGAACGGCATCGCCCATTTTGCGGCGCCGCTGATGAATGGCGCGCAGGCGCAGGCCCCCGTGGCGCTGCATATCACTGACCCAGATGGAGATTTCACCCTCACCGACCTGAATGCCGCCCCATTCGACCTGACAGATCGTGGTGTTTCCGGCCAGGCCCAGCCTCAGCCAGTTGATCCCTACCTCTGGCTCGACCGCGGCATTTACCGGCCCGGCGAAACCGTCAATCTCGGCGCTCTGTTGCGCGATCCGGCCATGAAGCCGCTCGGCATACCCTTACGCCTGATCGTCTATCGTCCCGGCGGCCAGGTCTTCATTGATGAGGTGACAAAGTGGACGGATGATTCGTCCCTTGTCACACAAATTCACCTTCCTGCCGGAGCGCAAGCGGGCGACTGGCGCATCTCCCTCCAGGAGGGCGAAAACGGCCCTGTAGTCGCACAGCGCAGCTTCACGGTTGCGGCCTTCGTACCCGCAAAGCTGGCGATCAGCTTCGCGTCACACGGCCCTCTCGCGCCCGGAAAAATAGATAATCTGCCTATATCGGTCGAATTTCTTTACGGCGCGCCGGGGGCGGGCCTCACCGGCACGGCAAGCGTGCGGGTAAATGCCGATCCGTCGCCGTTTCCCGCCTATGAGGGATACACGTTCGGCCTTCGCCATGAGATCGTCAACGTGCCGATGCTGCAGCCGGACCTGCCGGAAACCGATGCAACCGGCGCGGCATCGATCCCCATTGATCTAACACAGCTACCAGACGCAACCCATGCGCTGCAGGCGGCGGTCAAGGTGACAATCAACGATCCTTCAGGCCGGGCCGTAACCAAAGAGCAGACACTGAAAATCACGCCGGCGGCGCCGCTGATTGGCATCCGCCCTGGGTTCAGCGGCGGTGCGGTCGATAGCGGCACCAAGCCGGTTTTCGACATTGCCGCCGTCGCGCCAGACGGCAAACCCGTGCCGATGCAAGCCGACCTCTCCTTGGTCCGGCAGGATTATGAATGGGGCGTCATCTGGAATGATTCAGTCGCAAGCTGGCGCTATAATTATGTCAACCACAAGGTGCTGAACGAAACAATCACCATCACCCCCGGCAAGCCCTACCATCTAGTGTTGCCCGCGCTGCCGAACGGGCGCTACCGGCTACGACTGATCCAGCATTCAGGCGGTTATGCCGCGAGCTCGACGGTTTTCTATTCCGGCTGGATCACCTCGAGCCAGCCAGATGTGCCAACCAGGCTGACCGTCACCCGTGATAAAAAAACGTATAATGACGGCGATGTGGCGCAACTGCATATCAGCGCCCCCTTTGCGGGCAAGGCGGTGCTCGTGCTCGCCAATGACCATGTAATCAGCACGCGCGATTTCGAAATTCCCAAAGGCGGTGCCGATGTCAAAGTGCCGGTTTCCGCCTCCTGGGGCGCTGGCGCGTATGCAATCGTGCAGCTCTATCGTCCGGCTGCGGCCACCACACCGCCCGACCGCGCAATCGGGCTGGTCTGGCTCGGCCTGAATCCAGGCACGCACGAACTTCCCGTCGCCTTTAACGTGCAGACACTCTACCGGCCCGGCCGTGATGTGACGTTCGAGGTTAAGACTACTCCCGGGGCTTATGTTACGTTGGATGCGGTGGATGAGGGAATTTTGTCCCTGACCGGTTTCCAGTCGCCCGACCCGCTGGGCCATTTCTTCGGCAAGCGATTGCTCGGTGTCGATATACGGGATGATTACGGCGCGCTGCTCAGGCAGCCGCAGGGGCTGCAAGCGGTTTTGCATGTTGGCGGCGGCGGCGATTTCGGCCCGGCCAATCCACCAATTCCACAAAAAATCGTCTCGCTTTTCGCTGGCCCCGTCCAGGCCGGGCCGGATGGTGTGGCACGCTTCGTGATGCATCTGCCGGACTTCAACGGCAAGATCAGGTTGATGGCCGTGGCCTGGAAGGATGATGCCGTGGGCTCGGCCGCGACTGATATCATCTCCCGCCACAAGCTCATCGCCAATTTGCTGCTGCCGCGCTTTCTCTCACCCGGCGACACCGCAAATGTCGGCGTGATGCTGCAAGACCTTGATCTGCCATCAGGCCATTTTACCGTCACAGTCGCGGCGAAAGGTGCTGTCAGCGGCGGGAAAGTTTTCCCCGTCGAGCTTGCGCGCGGCGCACGCCAGGTGGTGTACACGGATGTTACCGCCAATGCCATCGGCACCGGGCATATCAGCCTCGATGTAACCGGCCCGGATGCCTACACGCAGGAGCGCCTGCGCGATATTTCGGTGCATCTGGTCCGCCCGGCCGTCACCCAGCTTACGAGTGCCGAGGTTGCGCCAGGGCAGAAGGCGGCCCTGACGCCTGACCTTAGCCCCTTCGTGCCTGGTTCGGCCAAATCCGTCATGACACTCGGGAACCATCTCCCCTTCGACCCCGCGGGTTTCCTGCAGGCACTACAACAGCGCAACCTGCCCTTCCTGGACGAGAGCGTAAGCCGCGGGCTGCCCCTTACCGCGCTCTCCGGCGCGGTTGCCGGGCCAGACCCGCAGGGGCGCTTGGCACAAGCGGTCGAAGACGTGCTCGACGACCAGCGTTACGATGGCGCCTTTGGCCTCTGGTCTTCGCAGGATTCAGCGCAGCCCTGGCTGACCGCCTATGCGACGGATTTCCTGCTCCGCGCGCGCAAGGCTGGCGCTGATATTCCCGACCCGCCGCTAAAGGCCGCGCTGTCCTGGCTGCGCCAGGAAGTTCATAATGATCCGCAGCCCGGGCAAGCGCAGATTTATGCGGCCTATGTTCTGGCGCTGGACGGGCAGGCTCCGGCCGGGGCCATACGAGTCATGGACGAAAATATCGGTGACGTAACGCATCCGCTCGCCCGCGCGCAGCTCGGTGCCGCCCTGGCAATGATTGGCGAGCCTGACAGGGCCATGCAGGCTCTCCAAGCGGCGCTGAACATCCATAACAGGGGCGGTTATTTCTGGTGGCGTGGCCAGGACTGGAATGACGGCTACGGAACACCGCTGCGCGATGCCTGGGCCGTGCCCGCCATCACCCGCGAAACGGGATTGCTGCAGCAGGATTGGCCCAGCCTTGCGGCCAATTTGCCGGGCAAGGGCCTTTCGCCCGATAGCCTGAACAGCCAGGAACTCGCCGTGGCGGGGCTTGCCGCGGCGGATTTTGGGGGTAAGCCAGAAACGCTCTCGGTCTCAATCGACGGCAAAGCGGCAACAAGTAGCCAAGCCATTGTTCAGAACATCGGCAAAAGCGTCACGATCACCAATAACGGGAAAGCCGCTTTGCCTGTTGTTATAGCAACCACCGGCATCCCGGCGGCGCCAGCCAAGGCCACGTCGAATGGTATGAGCCTGCAAATTGCCTTCTACACCACAGACGGTACGCCGCTCGACGTATCGCGTCTGGACCAGAACACGGTGTTCATCATGGTCATTAGCGGGCGGGCCACCGATAGCACACCGCACCACGCCGTTCTTACCGCGGGGCTGCCCGCCGGCTGGGAGCTTGCCGGCGATATTTCCAGCGGCCAGACACAACTATCCTGGCTGCCGGACCTGACCTCGCCCGATGCCAAGGCGGCGGCTGATGACCGTTACATGGCGGCCTTCACGCTCTACCCGCCCTGTTCCGATATCGACTGTTCCGATAACGGATATACACAGGAGTTTGTCACCGCCGTCGAACTCCGCGCCGTGACACAAGGGCATTTCATCCTGCCTGGCGCGGTGCTGGCCGATCTCACCCATCCTGACGAACGCGGCACAACGGCGGCGAGCGAGGTGACCGTGCTCCCGCCCGGCGCCCCGACCACACCGCCCGCCCAACCCAGCAATGCGCCTAAAGCCAAAACACCTTAGGGCGCTTGCCTGGCGCGCGCCGCTCATTCTGGCGGCGGGCGCTCTGCTCATCGCTCTGGTGGCGTATCTGTTCCCGCCCAGCCTTGCGCGGCTGCGGGAACAAGGGCGCATTATTACGGGGGAAGGCGGCGCGCCCATCGCCTATTACCCGGACGCAACGGGGGAATGGAAATTCGCCACCCCGGCCGCGGCGGTCAATCCGCTGATGCTCCGCATGCTTGTCCACATCGAGGATAAACGCTTCTGGTACAATCCTGGGGTCGATCCCGTGGCGATCCTGCGTGCCACAGCGCAATTCGTGGCTACCGGCCATGTGGTGTCCGGCGCCTCAACGCTCACTATGGAGGTGGTCCGCCTGTTGCATCCGGCGCCGCGCACCTTGGGGGTGAAGCTGCGCGAATCACTGCAGGCCATCGCTCTGAGCGAACATTATTCCAAGCGCCAAATTCTTGGCATGTGGCTCTCTCTGGCGCCGTTTGGCGGCAATATTACCGGGGTCGAAGCAGCCTCGCGGCTTTGGTTTGGTGTTTCTCCACGCAGCCTGGACCCCGCGCAGGCGGCATTGCTGATTGCCCTTTGCCGCCGGCCCGAGGCATTGCGGCCGGATTTGCACCCGCAAGCCGCCCAGCGTGCGCGTGACCACATCCTTACACAGGCCGCGCGCGACGGCGTAATCGACGCCGCTACCGCCGCCCGGGCTGAAGCAGAACCCATCCCCCGCCATTGGCAAATACTGCCGCGCCAGACGCCCCAGCTTACAATAGGCCTTGCCACGAACACGCGCACAACGCTGAACCCGGCACTAAACGCGGCGCTCGCACGTCTCGCCGGCACTGCCCTCACCACCATGCGCCCGGCCGAGTCCGTTGCCATTCTTATCATCAACGCCAAGACACGCGCTATTCGCGCCGCCTACCTTGGCGATCCCGGCAACCCCACCCGCGCGGGGTTCATCGATCTGTCCCAGGCCATTCGCTCGCCAGGTTCGGCGCTGAAACCGTTTCTCTACGGCCTCGCCTTTGCCGAGGGCTATGCCGGGCCGCGCACCTTGCTGTACGATCTGCCGCATGATTTCTCGGCCTATGGACCGGAGGATTTCACGCATAGCTTCATGGGCACGGTGAGCACTGCCACGGCGCTGCGCCGTTCGCTCAATCTTCCGGCTGTAGCCTTGCTCAACCGCTACGGCGCGGCGCGCTTCTGGTCCGCGCTGAACGCCGTTGGGGTGCCATTGGCATTGCCTTACGGGGCCGAACCCAGCCTGCCCGTTATTCTGGGTGGTGACGGCCTTACCATGCGTCAACTCGGCGCGCTTTATGCCGGTCTGGCAACAGACGGCTGTGTCGAACCCCTGCACTTCATCCACGGCCAGAAGCAACCCTGCGTGCGGCTATTGAGCGCAGACATTACCGAGGAGGTCGCTAATATCCTCACCCGGCCGCTGCCAAGCTATCTGGCAGATGGTATTGCCTGGAAAACCGGAACGAGCGCGGGCAATCGCGACGACTGGGCTATCGGCTTCGACCGGCGCCATGTCGTTATCGTCTGGGTTGGCCGGCCAGATGGAGGCGCGCTCCCCGGCGCCGCCGCAATCGGCCGCGCGGTACCAATTCTGGCCTCAACTTTTGGGCTTTTGCAGATCGATCCGCGCCAGGTTCTGCCCTCTGCCAAGCCCCTCAGCCTGAAGGCAGTGCAACAAGACACACCGCTCACCATCGCCTACCCGCCGCCGCATGCGGTCCTGGCGGATATCGGGCCGATCAGGCTGCGCGTTATTGGTGGCGTGCGGCCTCTCACATTTCTAATTGACGGCGTGCCGCTAAATTCTATTCCAGCCCTGCGCAGCGCCCACTTCGCGCCCGCCGGACCAGGCTTCTACCACCTGCGCGTCATCGATGCGAATGGTGCATCGGTTACAGAGATGCTTCAGGTCATAACAGCCACGAGTTCGCCGTAACAATAGGCATCTTCCGGTCGGACAATGTCCGGTTCTTTCATGTTGCGCTCCATAGCAGTCGGACCGCTCTCGGCCCAAACCGGGCATCGGGCTGCACAGCCCAATGTCGCTGCTGGCTCGATACCCGTCCCTTACACCCTCGCCACCCCCACCCGCTTCCACCAACGCAGCCGCGTCACATCCACCAGCGCCTCACCCTCCAGGCTCTGCCAGCATTCCCGCTCCCCCGGCGGTTGCGCGTAAAGCGTCTCCGTCGCCGGCCAGGCGTGGAAGACTGACCAGGTCCAGACGCGGTGGCGCAGATAGATGCCGCGCAGGCGCCTTGCCAGGCGCATATCCGGCACCGCCCGGCGCTTTTCCGCGAACAGCGGCGCGGCGCCGAGGCGGCGGGCGAGCAACCAGCTCAGCGGGGCGACATAGTTTGAAAAGACGATGGTGAAGCCAAGCTCTTTCTGCAGCGTCTCGGCCACGCGATAGAGCTGGATATGTTCCGGATGGCCATATTCACCCCAGGGATTATGGGTGAAGACCTCGTCAACGCCCGTGAGCAGCGGGCGCAGGCGCTCCCGCAGCGTGGCGAAATTCGCATCATAGCGCGCCTGACCGGCTGCATCGTTGATCGCCATGCCGGTCGGCGTCATTTCAGCATCGTCCCAGTTCACCAGCAGCCTTGTGCCGCTTTCCGGGATGGCGAGATTGACCAGGTTGGGCAGGCCCAGCGCGGCCACGGCGCGGGCGCGGGCGGCGGCTTTCTCCGGCTTGCCGTAGGGCGCGCCATAGCAGAGCACGACCTTGTCGGCCGCGCGCAGGGCCGAACTCATCCAGAGGATTTCATCGTCAGGATGGGCGGCGACGACGACGCGGCGCATCAGGCCAGCAGCTCGTCATAGATATCTTCCAGGGCCGCGCTCTGGCGGCGAATGTCGAACTGGCGCTCGATGCGCCTGCGCGCCGCATCGCCCATGCGCAGCCGCAGCACCGGGTTGGCGAGCAGGGTGGCCATCGCCATCGCCAGCGCCTCGGGGTCCTGCGGGGGGACGAGAAAGCCGGTTTCGCCCTCGGCGATGCCCTCGGGAATGCCGCCGACGCGCGCGCCGATGCCGGGCACGCCGCAGGCGGCGGCTTCCAGCATCACCATGCCGAGCCCTTCCTCGCGGCCGGATTCGGTTTTGATGCTGGGCAGCACCAGCATGGCGGCGCGGCGCATCCAGCCCAGCACCTGCGCGTGCCCCATGCCGCCGAGGAAGTCGATGCGATCGGCAAAGCCGGTGTCCTGGGCGAGCTTTTCCAGGCTCTTGCGCAATTTGCCGTCGCCGATGAGCACCAGCCGCGCGGCCGGGTGCTGCGGGGCGATGGACGCGAAGGCGCGGATGAGGAATTGCGTGCCCTTCACCTCTTCCAGCCGGGCGACATGCAGGATGATCGGCTCCTCCTGCGCGGCCAGGCGCGGGGCGATGGCGGAGGAGTCGACGCCGATATAATGCACCCGCACCCGCTCCGGCGGAAAATCCATGGCCAGGAGCTTTTCGCGCAGGAAGTGGGAGGCGGCGAGGAACAGGCTGCCCTGGCGGGCGAGCCTGCCCCGGCGCAGCGCGTAGCGGGCCCAGGCCGGGTTGGCGAGCAGGCCGAGCTGGTTCAGCGTGGCATCAAAGCCGTGGAACGTGGTGACCAAAGGCACGCCAAGCCGGGCGGCGAGCGGCAGGGCATAGACACCCTCGACGCCGAAATGCGCGTGGATGAGGTCCGGTCGCTGGCCCTCCAGCCGGTAGAGATAAGGGTGCGGGCTGGCGGAGAGCAGATGCCAGGCCGCCGGCAGGAAGCGCAGCTTCGGCGCCAGATCTTCCAGCGCCATCGCCTCGGCGCCCGGCGGCGGCGGGCCGTAGCGCAACCGTCCCAGATAAAGCGGGCGGTAGCGGCGAAACCGCCCCGCCTGCTGGGTGATGAAAGGCTCCGAGAGGCGGAACAGATTATGCCGGAAGATCGCAACCTGGCGCATGCGGCCTCCCCCGGCGCGGGTTACTTGGCAGCGGCGAAAGCAGGCGCGCCGAGCAGCCCCAGCCTTTCGCCCACCTGCGCGAACAAGCCGATGGCCTGGTCGATCTGTTCAGGGCTGTGCGCGGCACTCACGCTGGAGCGCAGCAAAGCCAGGCCCTTGGGCGTGGCCGGCGGCAGGCTGACATTGGTGTAGAGCCCGGCCTTGAGCAGCGCCGCCCAGAAGCCGAAGGCGGCTTCCGGCGAGGGCATGATGGCGGAGACCACGGGGCTGGGTTCCGGCCCCAGCTCAAAGCCCAGCCCGGCCAGACCGCGATAGAGCCGCAGGGCGTTTTCGTTCAGGCGCTGGCGCAACTCCGGGCGGGCGCGCAGCTGGTGCAAGGCCGCTTCCGTGGCGGCGATCACGCCGGGGGGGAGCGAGGCGGTGAACATATAAGGCCGCGAGACCACGCGCAGGATTTCAGCCCCGGGCATGTCCGTCACCGCGAAGCCGCCGACACCGCCGAGGCTCTTGGAGAAGGTGCCGACGATGAAATCCACATCCGCCTCAACCCCGGCCTGTTCGGCGAGGCCCCGGCCGGTGGCGCCCAGCACGCCGAGCGAATGCGCCTCGTCCACCACCAGGCAGCCGCCATATTCGCGCTTCACCGCGGCGAATTCGGCCAAAGGCGCGGTGTCGCCGAGCATCGAGTAAATGCCCTCGACGATGATCACCTTCTCGCCCGGCTCATCGGCCAGGCGGCGCAGCCGGTTGGCGAGGTCGTCCGGGCTGTTATGGCGAAAGCGCGTCACCTGGGCGTAGCCGAGGCGCGAGCCGTCATAGATGGAGGCGTGGGAATCCGCGTCCAGCAGCAGATGGTCGCCCTTGCCGGCCAAAGCCGAGATGATGCCGAGATTGGCCTGGTAGCCGGTGGAGAACACCATGCCCTGCTTGCGGCCATAGAAATCCGCCAGCGCCGCTTCCAGCTGCTGATGGCTGCCATAGCTGCCATTGGCGATGCGCGAGCCGGTGGTGCCGGTGCCGGCCGCCTGGGTCGCCGCGTTGGCCGCGGCGACCACCGCCGGGTCGTAGGTCAGGCCGAGATAATTATTGGTGCCGAGCAGCAGCGTCTCGCGCCCGCCGATGATGGCGGCGGTGGGGGAGAGCACGCGCTCGAACGGCACGTTGAACGGGTTGGCGCCCGCCGCTTCCAGCCCAGCATATTGCTGCGCCAGAGCGGCGTATTTATCCAGCACGGCCATGGCGGATCAGGCGGCCTGTTTCAGGCGCTGCACGGTGGCGATGAGATCGCCCAGCGTCTCCACCTCAGCGATCTTGTCCAGCGGCACGGAAATGTCGAGCTTGTCCTCGATCTCCATGACGAAATCCATCACCGCGACGGAATCGAGCCCCAGATCCTCGATGATATGGGTATTGTCGGAGAGCGGGCGGTCCTGCGGCAGGGCGGCGCGCAATGTGTCGAAAATGATTTCGCGGATCTCGTTGGCCTGATCAGACATATCGCTGCGCGCGGCTCCTCTGCCATTGCCCGCACGGCAGGGCCGCACAGGCGGCCCATGACAAACGTGCAGGAAAAACTATACTTCTTACCAGCCCCTCTATTAAAGAGCGGGCACCGCCTTGTCACGGGCCTTTCGGGCGGCATCACGCGCCGGGCCCCCTGCTGCCTTGAGAGAGTTGGTCGAGCGCTTTGAAGACGGATCGCTATTTAACCGGTGAGATCATCCGCCCCTTTGCCGTGGTGCTGGGGATTCTGGCCTTGCTGTTCGCCGGCTACAGCCTGGCGAACATTCTCTCCGATGCCGTGAACGGGCTGCTGCCGGTGCGCGCCATCGCCGCGCTGACCGGGCTGAAATTGCTGATCTCGCTCGAAGTGCTGATCCCGATTTCGCTGTTCATCGCCGTGGTGGCCGGGTTCGGGCGGCTGCAATCGGATGGTGAGATCACTGCCATGCTGGCCCTGGGGCTGGGGCCGCGCCAGCTTTTGCGCCCGGTGATGCGCCTGGCGCTGACGCTGGGGCTGGGCGTGGCCGGGCTCTCGCTCTTCGCCCGGCCCTGGGCCTATGCCACCTCGCACGAGATCACCCGGCGGGCTGCGGTGACGCTGAATGTGAATGCGATGGAGGCCGGCACCTTCTATGCCAGCGCCAAGGGCGACCAGGTGGTATTTCTGGGCAACCGCGCCGGGCCGCACGCCGCCGCGCGGAACCTGTTCGTGGCGCGTGAACAGAACGGGCATCTGGAGATCATCACCGCCGCCAACGCCACCCCCGCGACGATGGGCGATGACGGACGGCGCATCGTGCATCTCTCGGATGCGCATATCTATCAGCTCGACCCCGGCACCCCAGCGAATGACCAGGTGCTGGACGCGCAAGGGCTGAATATCGACCCGGATGGCGCGCTGCCCGGCAAGCCCGGCTACAGCCCGGTGGCGGCGAGCAGTGCGAAGCTGTTCACCTCCTCCACCCCCGGCGACGTGGCGGAGCGGCAATGGCGGCTCTCCACCGGCATTTCCACCTTGCTGCTGGCGCTGCTGGGGGCGATTTTGAGCCGGGGCAAGCCAAGGCAGAATCGCTATGCCAAGTTCGGCCCGGCGATTCTGGCCTATTCCGCCTATTACCTGCTCTGCACCATCGCCCGCACCTGGGTGCAGCATGGCGATGTCGGCGCGTTTCCGGGGCTGTGGTGGGCGCCATGCCTGCTCGGGCTGTTCATCGCGCTGATCTGGTACGGGCCAGCGTTGCGCCGGCTTTTGCACCGGCCGGGCGAGACGCCGCGCCACCCCCACCCCGCCAACACCAACTGGCACGCCGCCACCAGCCACGATGCAGCTTGACCGTTATGTCGGCTGGGTGGTCGGCCGCGCTTTTCTGCTGTTCATCATCGGGCTCACGGCGCTGTTCAGCCTGCTCGGCTTCGTCGAGCAGCTGGGGCTGGTCGGGCAGGGGCATTACACGCTGGCCGACGCTCTGAGCTATACGGCGCTCACCGCCCCGGACCGGCTGCTGCAGCTGGCCCCGGTTTCGATGCTGCTGGCCAGCCTGCTGGGATTGGGCAGCCTGGCGAAATCCTCCGAACTCACGGCGTTTCGCAGCTTCGGCGTGTCGCAGGCCAGGATTGTCGGCGCCGTGGCCAAGCTCTGCCTGCCGATCATCCTGGCGCTGTTCCTGCTGGCGCAATTCGTCATCCCGCCGGCGCAGCAGGCCGCCCAGCGCGCCCAGGCGGCGGCCTTGGGCGATGCCCTGCCCGGGATGGTGAATGGCGGCTTCTGGGCACAGAAAGACGGGGTGTTCCTGAATGTGCAGAGCTTCGCCGATGGGCACACGCTGCACGGCGTCTCCATCTACACGCTGGCGCCGGACGGCACGCTGCGGGATGTGGTGCAGGCCGATGACGCCACCCCGCAACCCGATGGCAGCTGGGCGCTGAGCGGGGTGCATCATGAGGTCATCACCCATGGCCAGGTGGAGAGCGCACCGGCGCAGAGCCTGAGCTGGAAGCCCTTTCTTTCCACAAGGCAGCTGCAATTGCTGGCGATCCCGCCGGAGACGATGCCGCCTTTGGCGCTCTACGCCTATCTGCGGCAATTGCAGGCGCAGCATCAGCAGGCATTGCGCTATCAGCAGACCTTCTGGAGCATGGTGGCGGTGCCGCTCTCGCTGTTCGGCATGGCGCTGATCGCCGCCCCCTTCGTATTCGGGCCGCAGCGGGCCGGCGGGGCGGGGCGGCAGATCGTCATCGGGGCGCTGCTGGGCATGGTCTATCTGCTGGTGCAGCAGATTACCGGCTATCTCGGGCTGTTGCTGGCGGTGCATCCGGCGATCGCGGCCCTCGCCCCCTCGCTCGTGCTGCTGGGAGTGGGGGGCTGGCTGCTGGAGCGCAGCCATAGCCGGCTGGGGCGGGGCGGCTGAACGCCGGGGCTTGACCGGCACGCAATCCTGGCTTGCCTGATCCGTTTCGATACATCATTATGGTTGTATAACGAAAACGGGACGCCCCCATGCTCGACCTTAGGCCGAACTGCGAATGCTGCGATATCGATCTGCCGCCAGAGAGTGAGACCGCGCGCATCTGCAGCTTCGAATGCACATTCTGCGCGGCCTGCGCCGAGGATCTGGGCGGGCTCTGCCCGAATTGCAGCGGCAATCTGGTGGAACGGCCGATCCGCCCGGCGCGGATGCTGGCGAAATACCCGGCCTCGTCGCGCCGGGTGGTCAAGCTTTCAGGCTGCGCCTGACCCGCTCCGCTGGCCGATCTGCTCCAGGAAAGCCTGGTACTGCACCTTCTGCGCCTCCAGCAGCACGATCAGGATGGCGCTGAAACCGATGATCTCGAAGACGAAATACAGCACCGGCAGCTTCACCAGCGCGGCAAGGAACAGGCCCAGCGTGCGGTAATTGGCGCAGAGCACGCCCCAGCGGCGGGTCACCGGGGCGAAGCGGGCGCGGTAGGCTTCGCGCAAGGCCGCCTCCTGCCGGGGCTTTGAGATCAGGATGGCGGCGAAGACGCGGTGAAATTCCGCCGCCCCGCCGGAGGCCCAGAGCTGCACCCGGGCATAGAGATGATGCAGGCGCCCGGCGATGCCTTTTGGCTTCGCATCCAGCCGCGGCAGCGCCGCCGAGGCCCGGCCCCAGCCCCAGAAATTATAATCCTGGCGCTGCATCTCATACGACGCCGATTGCACCGCATGGGCGACACCGGAGAGGGCCACCAGCGCCCAGGCCCAACCGCCCATGAACCGGCTCATCGCCAGCGCCAGCCCGACATAGACGGCGGTGAAGGTGACATAGTCGCAGATGCCGTCAAGGATCTTGCCGAGCTCGGAATAACGCTTGGTCAGCCGCGCCAGCTGGCCGTCGGCACCATCCATCACATGCCAGGCCAGCATCAGCAGGAAGCCCAGCACGGCGCAGCCGGTGCTGCTGTAGAAATGATAGGAGACACCGGCCAGAATCCCGCAGCCCATGCCGAGCAGCGAAACAATATTGGGCGAAATCCCCCATTTCGCGAAAAGCGGCACCAGGGCGGCGGAGATCGGGTGGATCAGATAGAGGTTGGTCGGGTCCTCGATCTCATAGGTGCGCCGGATCGGATCGGCCGCGCCGGCACTGGTGGCATCGCTCACGATATCTGGACCTTCTTACAGCCGGCCTTCATCCAGCAGCGCCTCGGCCTTGCCGAAGGCGATCGGATCATCGACATCCACCCAGAGCCGGTCGCCGATATCCAGCACCCGCGCCTTGCCCCAGCCGGCCAGCACGTTCATCGCCCCGGAAATGCTGTCATCGCCGCGGGTCTGGGATTCTTCCAGCGCGTCGAACATCACCGGGTTGCAGCGGAACACGCCGGTATCGAAGCAGTTAAAGTCGCGGATCACCTTGCCGATATGCTTGAGCACATCGCCCTCGGATTTGACGCGGGTGACGTCTTCCGGGTCGTTCAGCGGGTTTTCGATATTGAAATCCACGCCCAAAGTGACCGTATCCGGCTCGGCCTTGGCCTCGATCAGCCGGCGCAAAATCTGTGGGTCGACGAGATGGTCGCACATGGTGAGCAGGAACGGCTCATCCAGATATTGCTTGGCCGCGAGCACGGAGACGCCGTTGGCGCGGTCCCAGGCGCGGTTATGGATGCGTGTGATATGGATGCCGGAGCGGCGGGAGAATTCCCCCAGCCGCGCCTGCAATTCCTCGGAACGATAGCCGGTGACGACGAGAAACTCCTCGATCCCGGCTTCGCGCCCATTGCTGATGACGCGCTCGATCAGCGGCACGCCGCGAATCGGGATGAGCGGTTTCAGCTCCCCCTTTTCGCGCAGCCGCGTGCCCTGGCCGGCGGCGACGATCAGCGCCTTCATTCGGCGGCGGTGACGGCCAGCAGCGGACGGCAGGTGCGGATGAACTCTTCGGTCATCTCATGCGCGATGTCGTCAGTGTACTGCACCGGCGGGTGCTTGCAGAAATAGGCGGAGGGGCCGGCCAGCACGCCGCCGACACCGGCTTCCAGCGCCAGCTTGCAGCAGCGCACCATGTCGATGACGACACCGGCGGAGTTCGGGCTGTCCTGCACCGAGAGGCGCAGTTCCAGATCCATCGGCACGTCGCCGAACTGCAGCCCTTCCATGCGGATGAAGGCGATCTTGTTGTCGTTCTGCCAGGGCACATAGTCGGACGGGCCGATATGGATGTGCTCTTTCTGCATCCGCTCCTTGGCCACGGCCTGCACGGCTTCGGTCTTGGATTTCTTCTTGGAGACCAGGCGCTGCTGGTTCTTCATGTTCAGGAAGTCGGTATTGCCGCCGGTGTTGAGCTGATAGGTATTGATCAGCTTCACACCGCGCTTGGCGAACAGATCCGTCAGCACGCGGTGGGTGATGGTGGCGCCGACCTGGGATTTGATGTCGTCACCGATGATCGGCAGGTTGGCGGCCTCGAACTTGTCCGCATAGGCCTGATCGCTGGCGATGAAGACCGGCATGTTGTTGACGAAGGCGCAGCCGGCTTCCAGGGCGCAATCGGCATAGAAGCGCGCGGCAGCTTCAGAGCCCACCGGCATGTAGTTCAGCAGCACGTCGGCCTTGGTGGCCTTCAGCTCGGCGACGATCTCGTCCTTGCTCAGCTCTTTCGCGTCGGAACGCACAAAGGTGCGGTCCTCGTCGTAATCGGCCATGTGTTCGGAGATGCCGTCCAGCACCTGGCCCATCTTCACGATGGTGCCGGTGGCGGGAATGTTCGGCTCGAACACCTTGGTGCAATTCGGCTTGGCGAAGATCGCGGTGGCGACATCCTGACCGACCTTGCGGGCATCGACATCGAACGCCGCGACCACGCGGATATCGTTGGGCTGATAGCCGCCGATCTCGGTGTGCATGAGGCCGACCACGCCTTCGGCGCAGCGCTCGGGCGTGTAGTAATAGATGCCCTGGATCAGGGAGCTGGCACAATTGCCGATGCCAGCGATCGCGATGCGGATGCCGCCGTTCTTCGCCATAATCAACCTCGTCTCTCGCTAAATTCCGCCGACGGGCAGGATGCCGCCAGCTTGACCAGACGCCAGGACGCACGCCGGCCGCGCCAGCAAAGCTGGCGGGGACTGTAAACAGAACCGGGTACGCGCTCGTCTCTCAACCTTGTAACCAAAGGCCTCCTGCCACTCGCAGCCCTGCCGGGGATTGGCACCGGGCCTCCCGCCTCTTGCGGAAAACCCTGGACGGACTGCAGGCACTTGCGGGATGAGTCCGAACTCTGCGCGGTAAGTAAGTCAGTCTCGTAGCTGTTTCCGTCATGTGTCGCAAGTATGACAAGCGCGTAAGACGCCTGGACGGGCTCAATCTTGTGGGGCGAGGGCGGGCAGAAGCCGGTCCGCCAGGGCGCTGAAAAGCTGGGTGGTGCGGTGGGCGCGGATATAATCCGGGCTGATTTCAGCGACATAGGGCCTGGTGCGGACCGAGCCATACCAATGCGCGACCCTGGTTTGCGGGCTGAGCACGCGGGCCAGCGCGGCCTGGGCGTGGCGCGTGGGGCGGAACCAATGTTCCGAGATTTCCGGCGGGAGGGGGTAGAAAACCGCCGGTGCATGAATGGTCAGGTCCGGCACCGGGGCGGCTTCCAGCAGGGATTGGTAGAGATCCGGCCCCAACGCGTAAGCACCGGGCGCGACATCGCCCGGTAGCGCCGCCATGGCGCGCAGCACGGCGGCGAAGAAGGGCGCGCCGGGCGTGGCCCCCATCACCGCGTTATTCACCGCCGGCGCGTACCAGCCTTCCACCAGCCGGAAGAACCGCCAGCCGCCGGGCAGCAGGCGCAAGGTTTTGCGCAGCACATCCAGCCCCAGATGCTTGGCCCAGAGTCGCGGTGAACGCGAGGCGCGCACCCATTCCGGCCAGACGATCCGCTCCGCGCCGAGAAACTGCGGGACATTCAGCAAAGGCGTGAGCGGCGCCACGGTGAGGGTATCGACATCCAGATAGACCCCGCCCTCCTCGAACAGGATGGCGGCGCGCAGCATGTCCGCGCGCTGCACCGGGCTGCTCAGGCGGGCATAGAGCCGGGTCAGGCCGGGGGCGAGGCCCAGCGCCGCCTCGACGCGGGCGAGGCGGCCTGGCGCATCCTCGCGCACCAGCTGGATGCCGGCCGCCTGCAGGGCCTCGAGCACCGGGCCGGGCGCCAGATCATCGGTATGATGCAGGCAGACGCCCTCCATCCCCCCGTGCGCGGCGGCGGAGAGCAGCGCCAGGCCGTGCGCCCAGGCCAGCTTCGGACCGATCCAGCAGAATCGCGCAATCGCGGGGATGGACATGGAGATTTGGTAATCCAGCAAACAAAATGAAGCGGTTAGCCAAGGCTGGCTAGGCGGCGGCGGGGCGCTCTGTCAACCGTGCCAGACGCCAAAGCCATTGCCATTCCCTTGTGAGTCTGTTAGCGCCAAGCGATGGCACCAACGGTAAATTCCAGGCAATATGACTGAGCCGACCCCGACTCACCATCCCGGGCAGCCCAAGCGTATCGCCGATTTCGGCACTTTGGCCGAGGCTCTGGACTATGCCGCGTTGGGCCCAACCGGGCTGAATTTCTATTCCGGCAAAGGTGTCCTCACCGAATCCCTGCCTTATGCCCGCTTGCGTATGCAGGCGTTGGAGCTGGCCCGCAAGCTGCTGGGTGCGGGTTTGCAGCCGGGGGATCGCGTCGGGCTGCTGGCCGAGAGCGATGGGGATTTCGCCCGCGCCTTCTTCGCCTGCCAATATGCCGGGCTGGTGCCCGCCCCACTGCCCTTGCCCGCGGCGTTTGGTGGCAAGGAAGGCTATATTTCCTTCCTGCGCCGGATGATCCAGGCGGCCGACGCGCATGCCGTGTTCGGCCCCGCCGTGCTCTCCGACTGGCTGGCCGAGGCCGTTGACGGGCTGGGGCTGAAATGCGCCGGGCTGATCGCGGATCTCGCCGACGCGCCGATGGTGCCGCAGGAGCGCCTGCCCGCCCCCGAGGCCCTGGCCTATCTGCAATTCTCCTCCGGCTCCACCCGCTTTCCGCTCGGCGTGGCGGTGACGCAGGCGGCATTCATGGCCAATGCGCATTACATGGCCAAATACGGGCTGCAGGTGAATGAGGATGATCGCTGCACCAGCTGGCTGCCTTATTACCATGATATGGGGCTGGTCGGCTTCCTGCTGATGCCGATGGCCTGCCAGCTTTCGGTCGATATTCTGCCCACCCGCGAATTCGCCCGCCGGCCGCTGCTCTGGCTGCAGCTGATCACCCGCAACAAGGGCAGCATCTCCTTCAGCCCCTCTTTCGGCTATGAGCTCTGCGCCAGGCGCGCCCAGACCGCCTCGACCGCGGATCTCGATCTCTCCTCCTGGCGGCGTGCCGGGATTGGCGGGGACATGATCCGCCCGGCGGTGCTGACCCGCTTCGCGGCACGCTTTGACGCGCATGGCTTCGCCCCCACCGCCTTCATCCCCTGCTACGGCATGGCCGAGGCGACGCTGGCGCTGAGCTTCAGCCCGGATGGCCAGGGCGCGCGCGAGGATGCGGTGGACCAGCTGGTGCTGGAGCAGGAACACCGCGCCGTGCCGGCGAATGAGAATAGTGCGCGCACCCGGCATTTCGTCGTCTGCGGGCAAATGCTGCCCGAACATGAGGTCCAGGTGCGCGGCGAGGATGGCGGCTTGCTAGCCGAGCGTGAGGTCGGGCGCATCTATGTGCGCGGGCCGAGCCTGATGCTGGGCTATTTCGGCGCCCCGGAGGAGACCGCGCGCGTGCTCTCCGCCGAGGGCTGGCTGGATACCGGGGATCTCGGCTATCTCACCGGCGGGCAGATCGTGATCACCGGGCGGGCCAAGGATCTGGTCATCGTCAATGGCCGCAATGTCTGGCCGCAGGACCTGGAATGGGCGGCCGAGGCGGAGATCGCCAGCTTGCGCAGCGGCGATGTCGCGGTGTTCTCGGTGGATCATGGCGAGGATGAGGAGGTGATCGTCCTCGTGCAATGTCGCGCCACGGAGGATGCGGCCCGCCAGGCGCTGGTGGAGGATCTCACCCGCTTCTTCCGCGGCCGCCAGGGGCTGGAAACCCGGGTGGTGCTGGTGCCGCCGCACAGCCTGCCGCAGACCTCGTCCGGCAAGCTCAGCCGCTCGCGGGCGCGGGCGATGTATCTGGACGGCGCCTTCCAGCTGCGCGCCACCGCCACCGCCGCGGAGTAGAGCCGCGATGCGCCGGCTCGCTCTGCTGGCCTGGCTGCTGCCGGGATTCGCCTGGGCGGGCGGGGCGGCGCCGTTCTACCATGAATATAAAAGCTGGATCATCGCCTGCGATAACGGGCTGAACTGTGAGGCCAAGGGGCTGAACAGCGACGGCACGGACCAGCAGGCGACCATCGACTTCACCCGCGCCGGCGGGGCGGATGGCACGGCCGAGCTGGACATTATTTCCACCACCACGCTGGGGCTGAACGATCTGAGTCTGGATGGCGGCCCGCTGAAGCTGGGTGCAGGCTGGCGCAGCGTCACGCAGGACGGCGTCACCACGCTGAGCACCGATGATGCTACCGCCATCCGTGCCTTCGTGCAGGCGGTGCGCAACGGGCATGAGATTGAGCTTCCGGGTGAGACGGCGGTGCCACTGGACGGGTTTTCGGCGGCGATGCTGAAAATAGATGCCATTCAGGGACGTGTCGGCACCGTCACCGCGCTGCTCAACCAAGGCGCCAAGCCGGCCAGCGACGTGCCGGCCCCGCCCGCCTTGCCGCTGCTGCCGGCACGCAAGATCACCGCGACGCTGGCGCCCGGCGAGGCCGCAAAGCTGATCGCCCTGGCCAACGGCAAGGCAGCGGCGCTGCAGGCGGATGAGTGCGAGGCGGATGCCGCCCAGGCCATGCCCCCGGAGGCGCACGCGCTGAGTGACGATAAGGCGCTGGTGCTGCTGCCCTGCATCATGGGCGCGTATCAGGGCAGCATGTTGGGCTTCATCGTGGGGCGAGGGGATGGCAGCGTCACCGCCTTACATCTGCCCTTGCCCCTCCCCGGTGACAGCGACGATACCGACCTGACCAGCCCGGAGTTCGATCCGGCGCGGGGCCTGTTGGCGATGTTCGCGAAAGGCCGGGGCATCGGCGATTGCGGCACGGCGGCGAGCTGGATCTGGGACGGGCGCCGCTTCGTGCTGGCCAGCCTGACTTTCCAGGATGCGTGTGGCGGCGCCACGGCGGACTGGCCAGTGCTCTATCAGACCCGTGGTAACTGAGGCACCGCTTCTGGCGCTGACCGGCGGGACGGGGTTTCTGGGTCTGCATCTGGCCCCTGCCCTGTCCCGCGCCGGCTTCCGGCTGCGGCTGTTGAGCCGGCGGCCGGTGGAACATCCTGCCCTGGAGGGGCTGACCTTCGAGACCGTGCGCGGCGCGCTGGAGGATGAGGCGGCGCTGGCGGCCTTGGTGCGCGGCGCGGATGTGGTGGTGCATGGCGCCGGGCTGATCAAGGCGCGCAGCCGGGCCGAATTTCTGCGCGGCAACCGGGATGGCACTGCGGCGCTGGCGCGGGCGGCGCGGCTGCACGCGGCGGGGGCACGGTTTATTTTCATCTCCTCGCTGGCGGCGCGCGAGCCGGGGCTTTCACCTTATGCGTTCAGCAAGCGCGCGGCGGAAGAGGCGGCGCGGGCGGCTTATGCGCAGGCGCCGGACCAGCTTGCCATCGTCCGGCCGCCGGCGATCTATGGGCCGTGGGATCGTGAGAGCCTGGCGATGTTCAAGGCGGCAAAAGGGCGTATCGCGCCGGTGCTTGGCGATAGCAAGGTGGCGGTGATCCATGCCGATGACGCGGCCGGGGCGATCACGGCGCTGGCCGGGGCTGGGTTTCGCCCGGGCTGCTTCGCGCTGGCGGATGCCCAGGCGCAGGGCTACACGCTGCGCTTTGTCGCGATGCAGGCCGGGGCGGCGATGGGTGGGGCGCCGCGTCTGGTGAAATTGCCGGCGTCTTTGGTGCTGGCGGCGGGGGCGCTCTCCGGCGCTGCCGGATGGCTGCGCGGCGCGCCACCGATCTTCACACTGGGCAAGGCAAGGGAGATATTGCATCCGGACTGGTCGGTGCCCGCACAGGAGCTATTGCCACGTGAGATCTATGCGCCGCGCATCGGGCTGGCGGAGGGCTTTGCGCAAACGGCCGCCTGGTACCGGCAGGCGGGCTGGGTTTAGGAACATTTGCAAAAGTTTTTGGGGGTG
>NZ_JH976209.1:284677-295192 GCF_000306035.1 Acidocella sp. MX-AZ02 | reverse complement strand
CTTTTTTCAAAAACTCCCCACGAACGTTCGGGGTGGTGGCAACGCCGTCGCCACCACCCCGACCTCTCTTGGCCCTTTTTGAAAAAAGGGCCAAACCCCAAAAACTTTTATAAATTCAGGTTTCCAATATCGGCGGCGGCGGCGTCACCGGCGCGGTCAGCGCGCTGCCGGCGGAGGCGGCCATGATGCACAGCATCGCGCCCCATTGCAGCCAGGTCAGGCGCTCGCCCAGCACCAGAAACCCGGCAAAGGCGGCAATCGCCGGGGCAGCGCTGAGCAGGATGGAAAACACCCGGGCGGAGAGGCGCTTCATCGCCTCCATCTCCAGCGAATAAGGCACCGCGCTGGAGAGCAGCCCGACCGCGAGCGCGATGCCGAGCTGCCAGGGGCGCAGCTGGCCGAAATTCAGTACCGCGGCGCCGAGTGGGGCGACGAGGAGGGCGGCGACGATCATCCCCCAGGTGACCGCATTCGCCCCCAGGCTGGCGGCGACACGCTTGCCGGCGACGATATAAAGCGCCCAGGCCGACGCCGCCGCCAGGGCGAAGGCGATGCCGAGCGGGTTCAGCCTGTCCTTCACATGCAAGGGCAGCAGCAGCGCCAGACCAAGGGCCACCACCAGCAGCCAGAGAAAATCCCGTGGCCGGCGCGAGGAGAGCAGCACGATGGCGAGCGGCCCGGTGACTTCGATGCCGACCGCGATGCCGATGGGGATGCGCTGAAAGGCCTGGTAGATGGCGAGGTTCATCGCCGCCAGCATGGCGCCGTAGAGCAGCAGCGCCGGCCGGGTGGAGGGTGGCGGCACACGCTTCCAGGGGGCGCGCAGCGCCACCAGCAGCAGCGCCGCAAAGGTGACGCGCAGGCAGGTGACACCGGCCGGGCTGATCACCAAAAAAAGCGATTTGGCGAAGGCCGCGCCGAGATTGACGGAGCTTTGCGAGCCGAGCACGGCCAACAACCCGACCAGCCGCTGATCCTGCTCTGGCTTCACCACGCGCTCCAGCTCCAAAATTTGGTGCTTACAGCCCCGCCTCGAACACCCGGTAGGTCTTGTACGGCGCCGCCTTCAACCCTTCGATCATCCGGCGCATCGGCATATTGTCCTCAAGAATCCAGGACAGCTCGATATGGGTATAACCCAGCTGCCGGCCTTCGCGGCGGACCATGTCGATCATCAGATAGGGCAGCAGGCTGCCCAGCATGTCCTTCGCCGCCGAGCGGCGCACGCCCATCAGCGGCACCCGCGCGGTCTTCACCCCCGAGACCTTCAACCGCCAGAGCAGCTTGGCCCAGCCGAAAGGCAGGATCTTGCCGTTCAGCCCCTCGATCGCCTCGTTCAGATTGGGCAGCGCGATCATGAAGGCCACCGGCTCGCCGTCGCGCTCGACCAGGCTGGTCAGACGCGGATGCAGCAGCGGCTTCAGCGATTTGGAGAGATAGTCCGTCTCCGCCTCGGTCAACGGCACGAAGCCCCAATTCTGCGACCAGGCATCGTTGAAGATGGAGGTGACGTTCTTGATCTCGGCGGGCAGGTTTTTCATGTCCATCTGGCGCACGGTGATGCCGGGCGGCAGCGGACGGGCGAGCAAACGCTGCACCGATTCCGGCAGCTCCTCGCGGATATCGTAGAGATAGGCGATGACATCCTTGGCCTTGGCGAAGCCGAGCGTTTCCAGATTTCGCGCCACATAAGGCAGGTCATGCGGCATCAGCAGCATCGGCTTGCTGGCGAAGCCGTCGATCAGCGCGCCGGTTTCCTCGTTGATGTTGAGGTTGAACGGGCCCTGCATCACTTTCATGCCGCGTTGGCGCAGCCAGCCAGCGGCGGTTTCCAGCAGCGTCTGGAACAGGTCCAGATCATTCTCCGCCGCCAGCATGCCGAACAGGCCCGGCGCCTCCGGGTTCAAAGACTGCGCCAGCGTGTCGATCTGCGCGGAGATGCGGCCGACATCGCGCCCATCTTTCACCGCCAGCCAGAACTGCACCTGCGCATGGCCGAAAAACGGGTTCTTCGGCCCCAGCGCTTCCTCGCGCTCCATATGCAGCGGGGCGATATAGGCGGGGTCGTTCTGGTGCAGCCGCTCGGGCAACAGGATGAAGCGTTTGAGGAGCTTTTTATCCGTCACCGGGACAATTTGAATATCCTGCATCAGGCGGGGCGCTTTCCTTGTTCGTCCGTGGCACCAGGGGGGCGGTCACGCGGGGGGCTGCCGGTCAGCTCCATCACCCAGGGGTAACGCTTCGCCTGCTCGACATCATAGCCGAGATTGAACACGGTCGGGCTGCGGCCGCGCTCCTGGTAATAGGAGCCGAAAATCTTGTCCGGCAGGAAGGAGACGATGCCGTAATTGCCGCTCTCATCCTGGAAATGATGCAGCAGATGGTCGCGCTTGAGCATCTGCACGAAGCGGTTTTTCGGCTTGTAGTTCAGATGCTGGATGCAATGGAAAAACTCATAGACGCAGGTGGTCACCAACGCCGTACAGATCGCCGTCGCCGCGCCGGCCCAGCCGCCCAGGGCGAAGCCGATCGGCAGGGTGATGATCGCCATGGTCGGGATGGTGTTCAGCGGATCGCCGAACAGCACTTCGAGCTTATGCGGGTCCTGGTGATGGTCGAAATGGATGCGCTTCCAGAGCGCCGCACTCCAGCGCATCCGGTAGAGCCAGCGCCCATGCAGCACGAAACGGTGCAGCCCGTACCAGACCAGAGGATAGACGATCAGCACCGCGACGATCGGCAGCACGATCTGCGCCCAGTGCCGGACGGTGAAACCGGCATAGAGCCCTGCGGCGAGCGCGATGGCCGCGTAGAGATTGATCGCAGGATAGGTGATGTAGGCAGCCCAGAGCTCCGGCAGGGTCATTTTGCCGAGGTCATAGGAACGGCCATGCCAGGCCCGGCCCCAAACGAGTTTCTTTGCCATGCCTTGGTCCGATCATCTCCGGAAAGATTGCAAGGAACGGGCATGCGCCCTGCCCCCGTCAGGGCAAAGCGCTTACCATGCGGGGTTCGGGCCTGGCAAACTGGGGGCAAACTGGGGGCAAACTGGGGGCAAACCGGGCGATGCCGCACGGCTAGCGCGGCACCCAGAGCGAGAGCGTGCGGCCCTGCTGAAGCGGGCGATAATCCTGGTGCAGGATGGCCAGAAAGTCAGGGGTGAATTGCGGGCGATGGATGGGCCGGTCGGTGGCGCCGACCTGCACCGCGACGAGGCTGTGGCTGCGCAGCAGCGTGTCGATCTGCGCCGCCGAGAGCTTGTCGTCGCGGATGCGGCTGGCGACGAAATAGGGCGAGAAAGCCGATTGATGCCCGGCTTCGGTGCAAAGCAGCAGGTTTTCGCACACCACCGGGCCCTTGATGGCCTGCAACACCGTGCGCGCGGCGGCGAACTCTGCCCGCGCCTGGGGCAGGGCGTCCAGCTCGCGCCAGGCGGAGAGGCTGGCCATCGGCAGGAACAAAAGCGGCCAGAGCAAGGCCCAGCGCCGCCAGCCACCCTGCGCCGCCCCCGCCATCACCGCCATCAGCGTGCCCAGCCAGAGCGCCTCGAAAAACACGTTCAGCCCGACGCCATCGCCGCCGGAGAAGCCGATGCCCAGGACCAGCGCCACGATCAGCGCCAGCAGGCAGGCCTGGGGCGCTGGCTCGCGCCGCCCTTGCCAGCCCCAGCCGAGGGCCAGCGCCAGCAGCGGCCAGAAGCGGACGAGGAAACTGCCGGTCTGGGAGGCCATGTCCTGCCAGGAAAAGGCGCGCGGGGCGAGCAGATGCGCGAAAAAATACGGGCCGTCGAACCGGAAGCTGAGCCAGAGCAGCGCATCCGCCAGCCCCATACCGGCCGCCAGGAAGAGGCCCAGCTCGGCCCAGCGCCGCTGCCAGAGCAAAGCGAGCCCCACCCCGATCGGCAGCGCCAGCAAAGAGTGTTTGGTGAACAAGGCCAGTACGAACAGAAAGGCGACCAGCCAGAGCGGGCCGCGCCGCAGGAACAGCACGAACCCCGCCATCTCGGCCAACATGCCGAGCAGCTGCGGGTCATCCACCGCGACCCGCACCGGCATGAACAAGGCCAGGAAGAGGATGAAGCCCAGCCCGGCGCAGGCGCCGGCCCAGGCCTGGCCGCAAAGCCGCGCCACCAGCGAACCCGCCAGCCCGCCCAGCCCCAGCAGGGCCAGCAGCGCCAGCGCCCGGCCGGTGAAAAGCGGGTCCAGCCCCAGCGCGCTGAGTGCGCCGATCAGATGGAAGGAGAGCGGCGGGTAATTGGTGAAATCCAGCCCCGGCGGCTGCCCATAGAGCTGCACATGTGCCGCCGCGCGCAATGCCCGCACAACATTCCAGCCCTCATCCGAATCGATTTCCACATCGGCCAGCCCGCGCGCCAGCAGCGGCGCCAGCAGGGCGAGCGCGCCGAGCCCAAGCAAGGTGAGATAGAGCGTCCAGAAATGCCGGATGATGCGGGACATGCGCGGCTCTTATGGGCTGCGGCGGGCTTTGCCCAGCGCCGGGCGATAAAAAACGGCCCGGACGAGGCCGGGCCGTTCACAAGTTGAAAATCGTGCGGTTCTTGCGCCGCACCTGAAGGGGGGGCGGTTACGCCGCGAACTGGTTCATCGTGTTGTGCACGCCGCCGGCCTTCAGCGCGGCCTCGCCGGCGAAATACTCCTTGTGATCGTCACCGATGTCGGAGCCCGACATGTTCTGGTGCTTCACGCAGGCGATGCCCTGGCGGATCTCCTGGCGCTGCACCCCGGCAACGTAGCCCAGCATGCCCTGCGCGCCGAAATATTCCTTGGCCAGATTGTCGGTGGACAGGGCCGCGGTGTGATAGGTCGGCAGCGTGATCAGATGATGGAAGATGCCGGCGCGCTGCGCCGCGTCGCGCTGGAAGGTGCGGATCTTCTCATCGGCTTCCAGGCCCAACGGGGTGGCGTCGTAATCAGCGCTCATCAGCTTGGCGCGGTCATAGGCCGAGACATCCTCGCCCCGTGCCTTCATCGCATCGAAGACCTGCTGGCGGAAATTCAGCGTCCAGTTGAAGGACGGGGAATTATTATAGGCCAGCTTGGCGTTGGGGACGACTTCGCGGATGCGGTCGACCATCGAGGCGATCTGCTCGATATGCGGCTTCTCGGTCTCGATCCAGAGCAGGTCGGCGCCGTTGTTCAGCGCGTTGATGCAATCCAGCACGCAGCGATCCGCCCCGGTGCCGGCACGGAACTGGAACAGGTTGGAGGGCAGACGCTTCGGACGCAGCAGCTTGCCATTGCGGGTGATCAGCACATCGCCATTGCCGATCGTGGCGGTATCGACCTCGTCGCAATCCAGGAAGGCATTATACTGGTCGCCAATATCGCCCGGCTCCTTGGAGAAGGCGATCTGCTTGGTCAGGCCCGCCCCCAGGCTGTCCGTACGGGCGACGATAATCCCGTCCTCGACGCCCATTTCCATGAAAGCGTAGCGCAGAGCGCGAATTTTCGCGACAAAATCCTCATGCGGGACAGTGACCTTGCCATCCTGATGGCCGCACTGCTTTTCGTCGGAGACCTGGTTTTCGATCTGCAGCGCGCAGGCGCCGGCCTCGATCATCTTCTTCGCCAGCAGATAGGTCGCTTCGGCATTGCCAAACCCGGCATCGATATCGGCGATGATGGGCACGACATGGGTTTCGAAATTGTCGATCTTGCTCTGGATCTCTTTCTGCTTGGCGAGATCGCCGGCGTCGCGTGCCGCGTCCAGCTCGCGGAACAGGCCGCCCAGCTCACGCGCATCGGCCTGGCGCAGGAAGGTGTAGATCTCCTCGATCAGCGCCGGGACGGAGGTTTTCTCATGCATGGACTGGTCGGGCAGCGGGCCGAATTCGGAGCGCAGGGCGGCGATCATCCAGCCGGAGAGATAGATATAGCGGCGCTTGGTGGTGCCGAAATGCTTCTTGATGGAGATCATCTTCTGCTGCGCGATGAAGCCGTGCCAGCAGCCGAGCGACTGGGTGTAGTTCGCCGGGTCGGCGTCGTAGGCCGCCATGTCCTCGCGCATCACCTTGGCGGTGTAGCGGGCAATATCCAGCCCGGTGCGGAAACGGTTCTGCAGCCGCATGCGGGCCACGGCCTCCGGGGAAATTCCGTCCCAGGTGCCGCCCTTGGCGGCGATCAGTTCGCTGGTGGTACGGATGCTATCTTGGTACGACATTTGGGTCTCCGCTGAACGTCCGGAATGGATGGTTGCGGCAGTTCAAATACACCCGGTTTTGCGGCGCGTCAGAAGGTTTTGTGAAAAAACCCGGTAAATATGTGAAAGCCTGCACTCACTTCGCATATGCAGCGTAAATCTTTTACAGGCCGTTGAAATTCAGCCGAAACCCGAGAGATCCTCAGGTCTGTTGAGGTTGGCGAAGGGGTCGGCGGGGGCTGTAAAATGCACCTGGCGGGCCTGGCACAGGGCCAGCGCGTCGCGGACTTTGAATTTAGCGTCCTGGCGCAGGAAATTTTCCAGAGCGGGCAGGAAGGCGACCGGCCAGAGGGCGGCGAGGTGGTGCTGGCGCCCGGCATAGACCGCGACGGACGGGCCGGGGGCGAGGTCGGCCGCCAGGGTGGCCGGAAAGAAGGGCGTGTCCACCGGGATGGTGAGCAGGAAATCCGCCCCCTGCGCGGCGGCCCAGGCCAGCCCGGCCTGCACCCCGGCCAGCGGGCCGCAATGGGCGAACTCCGGCGCGTCGGGCAGCACCGGCAAGCCAAAAGCCGCGAAGCGGGCAGGATCGCCATTGGCGGAGAGGGCGATAGGGGCGGCCTGCGGGGCCAGGCGCTCCAGCACATGCGCCAAAAGCGGCCGGCCTTGCAGCAGGATCAGCGCCTTATCCGCGCCCCCCATGCGCGTGGCTTTGCCCCCAGCCAGAATCAGCGCGGCAACAGCCATGAACCACCCGGGCGCAAAGGAGCAAAAGTTTTTTGGGGCGCCTTTTTTTCAAAAAAGGCGTATCTTCGCAAATTTATAAGGGAAACCTGGGGCGAACGACGGGGATTGAACCCGCGACAACCGGTACCACAAACCGGCGCTCTACCAACTGAGCTACGTCCGCCATCCAGGATGGGGCCAAGTAGCGCGGTCAAGCCAGCGCCGTCAATGGGGTTTTGGCCACCCAGCGTTCGAGCCGGCGCAGAGCCTCCTCCAGAACCGGGATCTGCTTGCAGAAGGCGAAGCGCGCATAATGGCGCGGCGCGGCGCCGACATAGAAGGCGGAAACCGGAATCGCCGCCACCCCGGCCTCCTGGGTGATCATGCGGCAGAAGGCGACATCATCGCCCTCGAAGCCCAGCGGTGAAAAATCTGCGGTGATGAAATAGCTGCCCTGGGCCGGCAGGGTGCGAAAACCGAGCCGGGTGAGGCCGGCATCCAGCAGATCGCGCTGCGCCTGCAACCCGCCGGCCAGGCCGTCGAAATACGCATCCGGCTTGCCCAGCCCGTAGGCGACGGCGCGTTGCAGATTGGGCGGGGTGGTGAAGGTGAGGTTCTGGTGCGCCTTGGCCACCACGCTCATCAGCGCGGCGGGGCCGGAGATGTAACCCACCTTCCAGCCGGTGAGGGAGAAGGTTTTGCCGGCGCTGCCGATGCGCAAGCTCCGCTCGGCCATGTCCGGCAGGGTGGCCAGCGGCACATGCCGGGCGCCGGCGAAGACCAGATGCTCATAGACCTCGTCGCACACCGCATAGGCATCGTGCCGGCGCAGCAGGGCGGCGATGAAGGCCAGCTCATCGGGGGTGAAGACCTTGCCGGTCGGGTTCATCGGCGAGTTCAGCAGCAGCGCCTTGGTCTTCGGCCCGAAGGCGGCTTCCAGCTCGGCGCGCGGCAGCTCCCAGTTCGGCGGTTCCAGCCGGACCAGCCTGGGGACGGCGCCGAGCAGCTTCACCACCGGCAGATAGGTGTCATAAAGCGGCTCGATCAGCACCACCTCGTCACCCGGGTTGAGCAACGCCATCAGGCTCGCGGTGATCGCCTCGGTGGCGCCGGAGGTGACGACGACGCCGTGCACCGGATCGATCTCCAGCCCGTAGAAACGCTGGTTGGCCGCGGCGACGGCGGCGCGCAGCTCCGGCAGGCCGGTCAGCGGCGGATATTGGTTGCGATGGTCCAGCAGCGCCTCGGCCGCCGCCCGCACGATATCCTCCGGGCCCTCGGTATCCGGAAACCCTTGGCCGAGATTGATCGCCTGATGCTCGACCGCGAGCGCGGACATCACAGTGAAGATGGTGGTGCCGGTCGCGGCCAGCAGCGCATTCACAGGTTTCACGGCATCCAAATCCTAAACTCGGGCAGCAGGATTTAGCCGCCCAAAGCGCAGGCGGCAAGATTGCTCAAAATTTAGGCCGAAATCGCCGCCGCTTGAGCAAAACCGCGTTTTCGCCTTTGATGCGATTGCCGCAACCGCGGCACCGCGCGGAAAATCGTTCTGGCATGGCTTGTGCAAAGCGTAATTTCGTCAGCCCGTTGGCTGGCGTGCGCTTGCCCACCTGATGCCGGGGCGGGGTTCCAAGCGTGCTGTCCGACGAAACCAGAGGAGGACGCAGGGGCCCCGGGCCCGGCGTAAACCAGATGAAGAAGATCGAAGCGATCATCAAGCCGTTCAAGCTGGATGAAGTGAAGGAAGCGCTGCACGAGGTTGGCCTGCAGGGCATCACTGTCGTCGAAGCCAAGGGATTTGGGCGTCAGAAGGGCCATACCGAGCTCTATCGCGGCGCCGAATATGTTGTGGACTTCCTGCCGAAGGTGAAGATCGAAGTGGTGTGCGACGACGCGGTCGTCGAGCGCGCCGTCGAGGCGATCACCAACGCCGCCCGCACCGGGCGCATCGGCGATGGCAAGATCTTCATCTCCTCCATCGAAGAGGCCATCCGCATCCGGACCGGCGAAAAGGGCGAGGCAGCGGTCTAACCACCATTGCCAAGCAGCCCGGCATGTTTAACATGCCGGGCGCTACGCGTTTCAAGGGCGGTCCGCATGGTGCGCGCCGCTTGGCCTCAACGGGTAACAATTATTAACGGGGTAAAGTCTATGGCTAAGAAGGCCGAGGGCGGCGATGCCGTCGCCAAAGTTCTGAACATGATCAAGGAGAACGGGGTCGAGTATGTCGATCTGCGGTTCACCGATCCCAAGGGCAAGTGGCAGCACACCGCGCAGTACGTTTCCACCGTGGACGAGGACAGCCTGAAAGACGGCTTCATGTTCGACGGCTCCTCCATCGCCGGCTGGAAGGCGATCAACGAGTCCGACATGATCCTGAAGCCGGACCTGGACAGCGCCGTGCTGGACCCGTTCTCGGCCAAGCCGAGCCTGATCCTGTTCTGCGACATCGTCGAGCCCTCCACCGGCCAGGGCTATGCCCGCGACCCGCGCTCCACCGCGAAGAAGGCCGAGGCTTACCTGAAGTCCACCGGCATCGGCGATAGCGCCTTCATCGGCGCGGAAGCCGAGTTCTTCATCTTCGACAACGTGAAGTTCGGCACCGGCGGCAATTACGGCATCTATCAGCTCGATTCCATCGAGGGCCCCGGCTCCTCGCTGAAGGATTATCCCGAGGGCAATATGGGCCACCGCCCGGTCGTCAAGGGCGGCTATTTCCCGGTCCCGCCGGTGGATAGCGAATCCGACCTGCGCGCCGAGATGCTCTCCGCCATGGGCGAGATGGGCCTGCCGATCGAGAAGCATCACCATGAGGTGGCGCAGTCCCAGCATGAGCTGGGCACCAAGTTCGCGTCCCTGACCACCATGGCCGACCAGATGCAGATCTATAAATACTGCGTCCACAATGTCGCCCATTCCTACGGCAAGACCGCGACCTTCATGCCGAAGCCGATCTATGGCGATAACGGCTCGGGCATGCACACCCATCTGTCCATCTGGAAGGCCGGCAAGCCGCTCTTCGCGGGCAATGGTTATGCGGATCTGTCCGAGACCTGCCTGTACGCCATCGGCGGCATCATCAAGCACGCCAAGGCGATCAACGCGTTCTCCAACCCGTCCACCAACTCCTATAAGCGTCTGATCCCGGGCTTCGAGGCGCCGGTGCTGCTGGCCTATTCCGCCCGCAACCGCTCCGCCTCCTGCCGTATTCCGTACACGACCAGCCCGAAGGCGAAGCGTGTCGAGGTGCGGTTCCCGGATCCGACCTGCAACCCCTACCTCTCCTTCTCCGCGATCATGATGGCGGCGATCGACGGCATCAAGAACAAGATCCACCCGGGTGACCCGATGGACAAGGATCTGTACGACCTGCCGCCGGAAGAGCTGAAGGACATCCCGACCGTCTGCGGCAGCTTGCGCGAAGCCCTGGGCGCCCTGGAAGCCGACCACGAGTTCCTGCTCGCCGGCGACGTGTTCTCCAAGGAGCAGATCGAGAGCTATATCGAGCTGAAGTGGAAGGAAGTGTACAAGTTCGAACACACGCCGCACCCGGTCGAGTTCGAGATGTACTACTCCGCGTAAGTCACGCGAAACGGCGCCGAAAGGCGCCGTTTTTTGTTGGAGACAACA
>NZ_JH976209.1:264091-284577 GCF_000306035.1 Acidocella sp. MX-AZ02 | reverse complement strand
CCCCCCCATACCCCCCCTTAAAACTTTTGCCACTTTGGGGCGGGGGCGCGGCGAGACAAAGCCAAATAAAAAGGCCCCGGAATGGGGCCTGTTTTTATTTGGCGGCGAGCACGGCTTCGATTTGTTCGAAGGCTCTCGCGCGGTGGCTGATGCTTTCCTTTTCATCGCCCAGCTCGGCATAGGTCTGCTCATAGCCGTTGGGAATGAAAATCGCGTCATAGCCGAAGCCCCCCTCGCCGCGCGCTTCCGGGGCGATGCGGCCCGGCGCTTCGCCGATATAGGTGGCGGTGCTGCCATCGGGCTGCGCCAGGCACAGCGCGCAGGTGAACCAGGCGTCCCAGACATCCTTGGATTTCGCGGCGGCGATGATCTTGGCGAAGGCGCCGGGATAATCATCCCCCGCATAGCGGGCGGAGAACACGCCGGGCTGGCCGTTCAGCGCCAGCACCGACAGCCCGGAATCATCCGCCAGCGCCGGCAGGCCGGAGGCCTTGGCGGCGGTGAGCGCCTTGATCCGCGCATTGCCAGCGAAATCCCGCGCCGTTTCCGACGGGCTGGGCAGCCCCAACTCCCCCGACGAGGTCACGGTGAAGCCGAACGGCGCCAGCAGCGTGATGAATTCCTTCAGCTTGCCGGGATTATGGGTGGCGATGACGATCTGTTTCATGCCTGGCCCGCATCGCCCGAAAGCATCCCGGGGTCAATCTTTAGCTTCGCCAGGCCGCGCTGCCATTTGCGCTGGTAATTCGCATCGAACAAAATCGCATCGTCCGCCGGCACGTTCAGCCAGCTATTCTGGCGGATCTCATCCTCCAGCTGCCCCGCCCCCCAGCCGGAATAGCCCAGCAGCAGCCTGGCTTTTTCCGGACCTTCGCCACGGGCGATCGCCTGCAGCACATCCATGCTGGCACTGAGCACATGGTCGCCATCCACATTCAGGCTGCCCTCGCCGATCCAGTCGGCCGAATGCAGCACGAAGCCGCGATGATCCTCAACCGGCCCGCCCTGCCCCATCGGCAATTCGCGCTGAGGTGGATTCGGCTCGACATTCAATTGCTGCATCAAATCACCGAATTTCGGCTTGCGCAGCTGGCGGTTGAGCATCAGCCCCATCGCGCCCTCCTCATTATGCGCGCAGATGAAGATCACGCCTTGCGCGAAGCGTGGATCGCGCAGGGAAGGCATCGCCAGCAGCACCTGCCCGGTCAGCCAGGAGGGCGGCGGTGAGGGGGAAATCTCTCGCTCCGTCATCATCTGATTATAGGCGGCCCGCCTCGCCTCGGCCAGCCCGGGCGGGATCGGCTTCACGCCAGCCATCAGTTGGCTTACAACGGGTTTATTCATTCACCGTAAACAGGCAGACAATGATCAATATCGGGGACAAGATTCCGGCCATGAAGCTCATGCTGGCCACGCCGGACGGGCCGCGCGAAGCGGATACGGCGGAGCTGCTGGGCACCGGCAAGGTCGTGCTGTTCGCCGTTCCCGGCGCCTTCACCCCCACCTGCAGCGCCAAGCACGTGCCCGGCTTCGTCAAGCTGGCGCCGGAGCTGAAGGAGAAGGGCGTGGACCGGATCGTCTGCATGGCGGTGAACGACGCCTTCGTGCTCGGCGCCTGGGCCAAGGACCAGAAGGCTGGCGAGGCCGTGCAGTTCCTGGCCGACGGCTCCGCCGCCTTCACCAAGGCGCTTGGACTGGAGCTGGATCTGGTCGCGCGCGGCATGGGCATCCGCAGCCAGCGTTTCGCGCTGGTGCTGGAGGATGGCGTCGTCACCAAGGTCGCGGTCGAGGAGCCGGGTGGCTTCGAGGTCAGCCGCGCCGAGGCCATTCTCGAATCCCTCTGATCCCGTGCCGCTCGCCCTCACGGTCGTCGTACCGTGCTATAATGAGCGTGCGAACGTAGCACCCATGGTGGCCGCCCTGGACCAGGCCCTGCACGGGCTGGACTGGGAGGTGGTGTTCGTCGACGATGACAGCCCCGATGGCACCAGCGCTGAGGCCAAACGCCTGGCGCAGGGTGATGGGCGGGTGCGCTGCATCCGGCGCATCGGCCGGCGCGGCCTGTCCTCGGCGGTGATCGAGGGCGCGCTCTCTTCCGCCGCCGACTACGTTGCCGTCATCGATGGCGATATGCAGCATGACGAAACCCGGCTGCCTTTGATGCTGGACGCGGTGCGCGCCGGGGCGGATATGGCGGTGGGCAGCCGGCATGTGGAAGGCGGCGATTCCGCCGGGCTCTCCTCGCCGCTGCGGGTGAAGCTCTCGGAAACCGGCATCCGCATCGCCCAGGCGGTCACCCGCACCTCGATCTCGGACCCGATGAGCGGCTTCTTCCTGCTGCGCCGGGAGCTGTTCGAGGCTCTGGCGGCGCGCCTGACCGGGCAGGGCTTCAAGATTTTGCTGGATCTGATCCTGGCCTCGCCGCGCGTGCTGAACATCGCCGAAATCCCGTATAAATTCCGCCCGCGCCTGGCCGGCGAGAGCAAGCTGGACGTGCTGGTGCTGGCGCAATTCGCCGGGCTGCTGCTGGATAAGGCGCTGCGCGGCACGGTGCCGCTGCGCTTCATCTCCTTCGCGCTGGTCGGCATTGTCGGCGTGCTGGTCAATCTGGTGGTGGCGCAGATCGCCGCCGCCGCCGGGGCGGATTTTGGCACAGCGCAGACCATCGGCACCATCATCGCCATGGTGGTGAATTTCCAGCTCAACAACCAGCTCACCTACCGCGCACAGCGGCTGAAGCGGGCCAAGGCCTGGCGTGGGCTGGCCTTGTTCATGCTCGTCTGCGGGCTGGGGGCGATCGCGAATATCGGCATCGCCAAGGCGCTCTATGCCGAAAACGGGCATAGCCTGTTCTCCGGCGCGGCGGGGGCGGCGGTTGGCGTGGTGTGGAATTACGCGGTCTCCGCCACTTTGGTCTGGCGCGTGCGCTAGCATGGGGTTTGCCCTCGCGGCGCTGGCGGCGCTCACCGTCCTGCGCCTCGTCCTGGCCGCCTGGCTGCCACTGACCCCCGACGAAGCCTATTATTTCAGCTGGGCGCGACCGTTGCAGGCCGGCTATCTGGACCATCCGCCGATGGTCGCACTTTGGATCCGCCTCGGCACCGCTTTGCTGGGCAATGATCCGCTCGGCATCCGGCTGCTCGGGCCGCTCTCGGCGGCTTTGGGGTCGCTGGCGCTGTATGATGCCGGCAACCGCATCCTGCCCGGCCAGCGCTGCGGGCTGCTGGCCGCGTCCTTCCTGAACGCGACGCTGATGCTCGGCGCCGGCAGCATTCTGATGACGCCGGACACGCCGCTGATCTTCTTCTGGACGCTCAGCCTCTGGGCGCTGGCACGGCTGGTGCAGAGCCGGGATGCGCGCTGGTGGCTGGCAGCGGGCGCCCTGGCCGGGGCGGCGCTGTTTTCCAAATATACCGCTGCCCTGCTGCTGGCCGGCACCGGGCTGTGGGCGCTCACCGCCCCGCCCATCCGCGCCACGCTACGCACGGCCTGGCCGTGGCTGGGCATCGCTTTGGCGCTGCTGGTCTTCGCGCCGGATTTCGCCTGGAACGCCGCCCATGGCTGGGCCAGCTATCTGAAGCAAGGTGGGCGGGTGGATGGGTTCGACCCCGCCCGCGCGGCGCAGTTTTTCGGCGAGCTGATCGGCGGGCAGGCGCTGTTTTTCACGCCTTTGATCGCCATTCTGGCGGTGCGCGGGCTCTGGCATCTGCGCGCCGACAAATCCCCTGGCGCCCGGCTGCTGCTCTGGCTCAGCCTGCTGCCGGCTTCGGTGTTTCTGGAGCATGTGCTCACCGACCGGGTGCAGGGCAACTGGGTCGCCATTCTCTACCCCTCCGCCTGCCTCGCCGCCGCCGCCGCGCCGCCGCGCTGGCATCGCGCCGCGCTGGCGCTAGGCTTCGGGCTGACCGGGCTGGTCTATGTGCAGGTGCTGCACCCGTTCCTGCCCGTGCCCGCCGCGCGCGACACCGCCGCCGTGCAGATGGCCGGCTGGCCCGAACTGGCGGCGCAGGCCAGCGCCAGCCACCCCGCCTTCATCACCTCGGACGATTACGCCACCGCCTCCGAGCTGGCATTTTACGCCCCGAAAGACATGCCGGTTCTGGGGATCGGCCCGCGCTGGGCATATCTGGACTGGCGCAACGCAAAATTGCAGGGTGCCAGCGGGGTGTTGATCACGCGGCGCGACACCACACCCTGCCCGGACCCGCTCGGCACGATCAGCCGCAAGCAGGGCCAGGCGGTGGTGATGACCTATCGCGTCTGCCGGATCGCCGCCCCCGCCACGGCCAAGGAGTTTCCGCGCCCATGATGCTGCCAACCCCCCAGGATGTTCACGCCGCCGCCGCGCGGCTGCAAGGCCACATCATCCGCACCCCGATGCTGCGCAGCGCCAGTCTCGATAAAACCCTGGGCGCCACGGTGCTGATCAAGCCGGAGGTGCTGCAGCGCACCGGCACCTTCAAGCTGCGCGGCGCCACCAACGCCCTGCTGCGCCTGCCGGCCGAGATCCGGGCGCGCGGCGTCGTCGCCTATTCCTCCGGCAATCATGCCCAGGGTGTCGCCTGCGCCGCCGCCGCGCTGGGCGTGCCCGCGACCATCGTGATGCCGTCCGACGCGCCGGCGATCAAACGCGAATCGACCGAATTCTGGGGGGCGCGGGTGGTCAGCTATGACCGCTTTACCGAGGACCGCGCCGCCATCGCTGCCAGCATCGCCGCCGAGACCGGCGCCAGCCTGATTCCGCCTTATGACCATCCGGACGTGATCGCCGGCCAGGGCACGGCGGCGCTGGAGCTGCTGGAAGATGCCAGGGCAGCCGGGCTGACGATGGCACATTACATCACCCCGGCCGGCGGCGGCGGGCTCGCGGCGGGCGCGGCGCTGGCGTTCTCCGACCTCTCGCCCGCCACGCATCTGCACACCGCCGAACCGGAAGGCTGGGACGACACCGCCCGCTCGCTGGCGGCGGGCGAGCGCCTGGCCAATGACATGAAGGGCTCGCCGCTCTGCGACGCGCTGCTCTCCCCGGCGCCGGGCGAGCTGACCTTCGCCATCAACCGGCGCTTCTACGCCTCCGGCGTGGCGGTGAGCGATGACGAGGTCCGCGCCGCGCAGACGCTGGCGGCGCGGACACTGAAGCTGGTGGTGGAGCCGGGCGGCGCGGTGGCGCTGGCGGCGCTGCTGGCGGGAAAGATCGAGGTGAAGGGCAAGGTGGTCGGACTCGTGCTCTCCGGCGGCAACGCGGATCTGTGAACCGCTAAAAAGCCACCTTACAGCCCCGCCGTCTCAAGCCTCGCCGCCGGCTGTCGCGCGCCGCGGCGGGTGAGCGGCTTGGTCAGGCGGGAGAGCAGTCGCGTCCAGATCTGGTCCACCCAGGCCAGCGGCACCGCGCAGATCAAAGTGAGCACGATCGAGCAGAACGCCGCCACCAGCGCCGCCCCGGCCACCCCCAGCTGGCCCACCCCGGCCATGAAGGCGATGGCGCCGGCGGAGAGTAGAATCGGTCCGTGCAGCAGATAGATCGGGAAGGAGAGCAGCCCCAGCCACACCGCCCAGCCGCCGGAGAAAACCCGGCGCATGGTCGGGTTGCCGAGCAGCACGATGATGATCAGCGCCGCACCGGCATCCCAGACATAATGGCTGCAGGCGTTGGGCAGGATCGCCTTCAGCGGCGCGTGCATCAGCAGCGTCTGCTCATAGGTGAAGCTGAACAGATAGAGCCCGAGCAGCCCCAGCCCGCAGGCGGATTTATTGCCCAGTTCCGGCAGCCGGTTTTCCGCGAACAGCATCGCCAGCAGCGTGCCGCAGAGGAAATCGGTGAAAAAGGTGAACGGGTAGGAGGTGCCGGCGAGCCAGGACGCGAGCGCCATCAGCCCCAGCCGCAACCCCCAGCTGCGCAGCGCGAACAGCACCGGCGCGAACAGGAAGATGGCGAAGGAGCCGAACAGCTCGATGCGCATGGTCCAGAGCGGCGAATCGAACTTCACCTCGCCCAGCATGAACACATTCACCAGCCCTTCGCGCAGCGCCTCGTACCAGGTGAGATGCGCCGGGCGGATCGGCGAATTGCCGTGCGTGGCCAGCCATTGCGCGCCGATGACATGCGCCGCCTGCTTATATTCCAGCCCCGACCAGCTGATCAGCAGAAAGGCGAGCAGGCAGGCGATGACGGTGAGGCAGGCCAAACGCGGCCAGCGCTTGAGCATCGCCACCGCGACGCGCACCGGCCGGCGGTCCCGCGCGAAGGGCAGGCTGAGGATGAAGCCGGAAAGCACGAAAAACACCGCCACCGCGGCACCGCCATTGAGCATGCCAAGGATGAACTGGGTCAGCAGATCCAGCACCCCATGGCCATGCGGCACCGCCCCCACCCCGTGTGGCGTGTAGGCCAGCACCAGATGGTACAGCACGACGATGGCGGCGGCGATGCCGCGCAAGCCTTCGAGAGGGATCAGTTTTCGCCCAGTATCCGGCATGTGGTTTAAGTGGCGTAGTTGACTGAAAAGTCAGCTTTCCAGCCGATGGCGTTTTTTTTAGCCCTTGCGCCGCCGGATTGGCTGGGGGCGTCGCACCTGAAACGTCCCTCGTCTGTTCTCTTCCGGAACAGCATTGCGGGCCCTGGCCCGACCAAGATGATAAGATGCGTGGCAACGCACGCCGCCCCCGACGCGCCATGGCCAAAACCATCCGATTGGGGTACGATCTGATGACAATCAAGCTTTGCGTAATAGACAGCCGCATTACCACGAACGGCCCAACAAACGGTTCAAGATACTGCCATGCCCGAAACCACGCCTCCCTCATTCCCGCCCGGCAAACGTGAAACCCAGGCCGGCGCCTCGCACCCGGCACCCGGCAACAGCCTGCTGTTTCTGCGTGAGGACGAGCTGCGCACGGCGCAGGACATGGTGTTTTTCGCCCTGCGCGACCTCAACGGCCCGCCGGATGCCATCCTCGCCAGCATGGATTTCGGCCGCGCCCATCATCGCTGCCTGCATTGGATCGGCCGCAAGCCGGGGCTGAAGGTGGGCGAGCTGCTCTCCATCCTCGGCATCACCAAGCAGAGCCTGACCCGGGTGCTCGGGCCACTGATCCGGGATGGCTATGTCGACCAGGTGCCCGGGCCTAAGGACCGGCGCCAGCGCCTGCTCAGCCTCACCGAAAAGGGCGCGGCGCTGGAGCGCAAGCTTTTCGAATCCCAGCGCGAGCGTCTGCTCAGCGCCTATCGCGAGGCCGGCGGCCCGGCGGTGGAAGGCTTCAAGCGGGTGATGCGCGGGCTGATCAACGAGCAGGGCCGCGCCCATCTGGACGCGCTGGAGGCGCCGCGCCCCGCCAAGGCGCCGCGCAGCCCGTAAGCCCGCATGAGCCACAGCGCCAGCCCCCCGCCCGAGGACGCGCCACACATCCTGCTGGTGGATGACGATGTGCGGCTGGCGCAGCTGGCCGGGCGCTATCTGTCCGAGAACGGGTTTCGCGTCACCCGGGCGGCCTCTGCGGCCGAGGCGCGCGAGCGGCTGCGGGCGATGGAATTCGACCTGATGGTGCTGGATGTGATGATGCCCGGCGAAACCGGTCTGGACCTCACCAACAGCCTGCGCGCCGAGCGCGCGCCCGCAATGCCGATCCTGCTGCTCACCGCCCGGGATACGCCCGAGGATGTCGTCGCCGGATTCGAGGCCGGGGCGGATGATTATCTCGGCAAGCCGTTCGACCCGCGAGTGCTTGTGGCCAGGCTGCGCGCCATGCTGCGCCGCGCCCAGCCGCCGGCCATCACCACCGGCCCGCTGCCTTTGGGCGAGGCCAGCTTCGATGCCGCGCGCGGCGAGCTGATCAGCCCGCAGGCACGGGTGCGCCTCACCGGGGCGGAGCTGGCGCTGCTGACCACGCTGGCGGCGCGCCCGCACGAGACATTCTCGCGCGAGGCGCTGGCCGCGGCGATGGGGCTGGATGATGTGAATGAACGCGCCATCGACGTGCAGGTGACCAGGCTGCGCCGCAAGATCGAGCCGGACCCGCGCGAGCCGCGCTTTCTGCAGACGGTGCGCGGCAAGGGCTATGTGCTGAAGCCGGGGCCGTGAGCCAGCCATGAAGCTGCGGCTCGGCCCGCTGCAGCCGGACCGGCTGTTCCGCAAAATTTTGCCGCGCGGGCTGTTCGGGCGCTCGCTGCTGATCGTGCTGATCCCGATGGTGGTGCTGCAGGCGGTGGCGCTGCAGATTTTCTACGGCTCGCATCTGGACGAGCTCTCCCGGCGCCTGGCCGATGCGGTGGGCGGCGAGATCGGCTTCATGATCGACCAGATCGAGCGCGACCCCGCGCACCGCACGCTGGTGCTGCAGGAGGGAGAAAAGCATTTCAATTTCGAATCAAGTTTTCTGAACGGCGAGACGCTGGAGCATCTGCCCCCGCCTGACGCCCCCGGCCCGGTGGATAACGACCTCGCCAATGCGCTGGCGCAGGATGTGCACCGGCCCTTCAATGTCTCCTGGCATAAAACCCCTGGCATATTGCGGGTGAATATCCAGATGGCGGACGGGGTGATCCGCATCGACGTGCCGCGCAAACGGCTTTTCATCGGCACCTTCTACATCTTTCTGGTCTGGCTGATCGGCTCCGCGCTGCTGCTGGTGGTTTTGGCGGCGTTGTTTTTGCGCACCCAGGTGCGTGGCATCCGCAGGCTGGCTGAGGCGGCGGAGAATTTCGGCATGGGCCGCGATAACGGGCCGATCCGCCCGGAAGGGGCGAGCGAGGTGCGCCGCGCTGGCGCCGCCTTCAACCGCATGCAGGAGCGGCTGCTGCGCTTTCTTACCCAGCGCACCACCATGCTGGCCGGGGTGAGCCATGATCTGCGCACGCCGCTGACGCGCCTGCGCCTGGCGCTGGCGATGCAGCCGGGGGTGACGCCAGAGGATATGCGGGACATGGAAGGCGATATCGAGGAGATGGAGAAGCTGATCGGCATCTATCTCAGCTTCGCCCGCGGCGAAGGCGCGGAACAGGCGCTGCCGACCGATCTTCCAATTTTGCTAGCAGATCTCTGCACCGATGCGAGGCGCGCCGGCGCGGCGGTGAGCCTCTCCGTGCCGGAGGATTTGATCGTGACGCTGCGCCCGGAGGCGATGCGCCGCGCGCTGATGAATTTGATCGATAACGGCCAGCGCCATGCCAGCCAGATCTGGGTCAGCGCGGCGCGCAGCGGCACCAGCGTGCAAATCCTCATCGACGATAACGGCCCTGGCATTCCCGCGCAAAAACGCGAGACGCTGCTGCGGGCCTTTGAGAGCGACCAGCCGGGCGGGACCGGGCTGGGTCTGGCGATCGCCCATGACATTGTGATTGCCCATGGCGGGCGGATTACGCTCCTCGACCGGCCGGGGGGCGGGTTAAGGGTGGCGGTGGAGTTACCGGGGTAGGGAGGCGGGCTACGACCCGGTTGGGACGTTCAGACCGCGAAGCACCAATCTCAAAAGCGGACGCTGAGTTCTATTATCCCGGTTTACATTTTCCCAACTAAGTTTTGTTCACGCTGTTGCGTTCGTTGGCCTTATCGGAGGCGTTCAACAGTTCTGTGAAATTCTCGAGATATGGATTGGATTCTTTGGGATCGTACCGTTCACGACCGATATAGTTGGAATATTCATAGGCCTGAATCAATCTAACACCGCGCCCTTTCATTACTTCGCTTTTAAGGCAGAAACGGTCCCTCCAAAAATTCCCCAAAAAATCTCTGTAGGTGACGTAACCATAAACCCGAAAAGTGTCCAATCCAGAATGAACCGCGTTAATTTCATCATTGCTCAAATCTTTTGTCTGACCAAAGATGACTTCAATCTCTTCGCCACTTTCAACAACAGCCCCAATATCAGCGGAACAAATCATATTAAGTTCCAATCGTGGATGGTCGGGGAGAAGTGTGCTGACAAAAAAATTAGCACCTTGTTCTATCAAATAGGCCTTTGACCCGCCGTCATTGCGCAAGCAAATATTGAAAAGGCTTTTGTTGGGGTGTAGCCAAGATAGGGGCTCGAAGTTTGTAGCGGAGATTTCAAACCGAGGGATTTCGGACCCGAAAGCGATATCAGAAGACAGTTTTGCTGCGTCGGCGGAGGCCTGCGCTGCATGAGCAGCGGTTTGGGTTGCGTTTGCTGAAATCTCCATCTGTGCAAGGGATTTCTTAAAGTCGTCAGCTTGAATTCCAGCGAGCTTGGAGAGTTTTCTGGTCTCCCACCACAAGAAAATTGTGGATAAGCTAAGAACTAACGTGAAAATAGCGACCCATGCGTCTGGCTCAAGCCCAAATATGCGCCTTTTTGCGGCCTCTTGTTCGGCAACAGCTTCAACCTCTTGTGGGGACGGTTGTATCTGTATGGCGGGCATCGATTGGCTCGCTGACGCAGAATTCGTCAGACCGTTGGCTTGGTCGAGACCCTTAGTGATTGCGGATATGTGAGGTTCGGCTATTGGCTGGCTGCCTTGCTGGAGAGCAGTGGGAGAGGCGGCGGCTTGAGCCGACATCATTAGAGAGAACACAAAACCTAGACCCTGCCCTCCAAGATAAAGGTATTCGCGACAGCGGCCTTCATGATGGAGAATAGGAACCACGCTAATAATGCTCCCAATATACCTTTGTACCGTTGCCGATCTGTCTGCGTCGGGCAACCCCATCTCTCAGTTGGGCTCCGAGGAAAGTCAAAGAAACAATTGAGCGGTGAGGGACCGCTAATACTGCCTGGCCGCTCCAAAGTGGCTAGTCAGTTTGCCCCCCCAACCAGCCTACCTACCCCACCACCTCCCGAACCCCCTCCCCATGCGCCTCCAGCAGCGCCAATAGCCCCTGAATAATCTGCGTCGGCGTCGGTGCGCATCCCGCGATGACGAGGTCCACTGGCAGGAACGCTTCCGCCCCCCCGGCCACGGCGGGGGAGCCCTTGAATACGCCGCCATCCACGGCGCAATCGCCAAGGGCCACCACGAAGGCCGGGTCCGGCATCGCGGCGCGTGCCTGCAGCACCGCCTCGCGCATATTCACCCCGGCGACACCGGTGATGAGCAGAATATCCGCATGGCGCGGGCTGGGGGTGAAGCTCAGCCCGTATTGGGTGAGGTCGTGGATCAGGTTCTGGGTGGCGCGCAGCTCCAGCTCGCAGCCATTGCAGCTGCCGGCGGGCACGTGGCGAATGGCCAAGGCGCGGCCCAGCTTTTTCTGCCCCGCCGCTTCCAGCCGCGCGCGCAGGGTTTTGGCCAGCGCCGCATCCGCGGCTTGGGCGGGGGCGGCGCGGGAGATCACATGCCGGGCGAGGGTTTTCCAGACCATGGCGGCATCATAGCCAAATCACCCCGCGCTGGGCAAAAATCCGACAATGCGCTCCGCCTCGGTGGTGATCGGCCCGGCGATGGCGGCGGCTTTCGCGGCCCCTTTCTGCAAAATCCGGTCCAGCTCCGCCTTGTCGGCCAGATACTCTTTGGCGCGCGCGCCGATGGGGGCGACATGCGCCACCAGCGCCTCGGCCAAAGCGTTTTTGAACGGGCCGAAACCGCCGCCGGCGAAGCGCGCCAGAATCGCCTCCTGGCTTTCGCCGGAGACCGCCGCGAAGATCCCCAACAGATTGCGCGCCTCCGGCCGTTCCGCCAACGCCGCCAGATTATCCGGCAGCGCCTCGGTATCGGTCTTCGCCTTGCGGATCTTCTGGCTGATCGTATCCGCATCGTCGGTCATGTTGATGCGCGACTGATCGGACGGGTCGGATTTCGACATCTTCTTGGTGCCGTCACGCAGGGACATCACCCGCGCGGTCTCCTTCACAATCAACGGCTCGATGCGCGGGAAGAACTCCACCCCGAAATCATGGTTGAATTTTTCCCCGATATCGTTGGCCAGCTCGATATGCTGAAGCTGGTCGTCCCCCACCGGCACCTTGGTGGCGTGGTAGGCATGGATGTCCGCCGCCATCAGGTTCGGATACATGAACAGCCCGGTGGAGACCTCCTCCTGATTCTTGCCGGCCTTGTCCTTGAACTGGGTCATCCGCTTGAGCCAGCCCATGCGGGCGACGCAATTGAAAATCCAGCCCAGACGCGCATGGGCGGAGACGGCGGATTGGTGGAACAGAATGGAGCGCTCAGGGTCGATCCCGCAGGCCAGCACCAGCGCCGCCATGCCATAGGTCTGTTCGCGCAGGGACGCCGGCTCCTGGAAGGTGGTGATGGCATGCAGATCCACCAGGCAATAGATGCACTCATCCGCACCGTCCTGCAGCGCCACCCAGTTGCGCAGCGCGCCGAGATAATTGCCGAGCGTCGCGATGCCGGTAGGCTGGATGCCGGAAAATATGCGGGCCATGAGCGTCTCTACTCCTTGATCGCCCTCGGGTTAACCGGCAAACGGAAAACAGACAATAGGGATTGATTCCCAAGTGCGCCGTTGCCACCTCACCTCCCTATTCTCTGAATTAATTCCCCTGTAAGTTTTTCGCGAGATCGTTATTTCATGCTGGGTATCATTCCTCACACGGTGGACGGCTATATCCGCGCCAACCATTCACCGCAGGCCCGCGCGGCATTGCTGGAAAAAATCGGGCTGCCGGCGACGCAGAGTTTCCGGCTGGATACCGAATATGACGATGAAACCTGCTGCCGGCTGATCGAAGCGCTGGCCGAGGAAGCCGGCATGGATCGTGAGGCGGTGTTCGACGCGCTGGCGGTGTTTTTTCTGGACTGGGCGGAGACCACCTTCTCCGGCTTTTTCGCCGCCGCGCCGGATACGCGGGGCTTCCTGCTCATCCAGCCGGAAATCCATGCCAGCCTCGCCTGTGGCCTGCGTGCCGGGGCGCAACAGAAGATCAACGATAAATTCCGCGTGGTGCCGCTGCCTGACGGGGTCAGGGTGCATTATCGCTCTGATAACCGGCTGGGCGTGTTCTATTGCGCCCTGGCCCGCCGGCTGGCGCAGCGGCGCGGCGAGGTGGCCAGCTTCAATATCGTCGAGGGCGATCTCAGCGCCAGCGAAACCGTGATCGACGTTCGCCTGCAGCCCGCCTGACATGGCGGACCATGATTTTCCCGCCGAGATGGCGGATCAGGGGATCGACCGCAGCGCCATCGAGGCGCTGTGCCAGTCCATGTGCGGCGTCATTGGCGGGAATTTCAGCATCCGGCTGAGCACGGCAAGCGAAGATCTGACCGTGCAGAAAACCGCGCTGCTGACCAATTTCATGCTGGAATCCGCCCAGCGTGCCGTGGCCCGCACCCGCTCTTACGCCGATGCGCTCAGCAATGTGCAACGCATCATGAAGCTCTCCGCGTGGCGGATCAGCCATCCGGACGGGCTGGTGCAGCAGATCGAGGCGGATGCGGCCATCGCCCGCGCCCCGGCGCAGCGCGGGCTGGGCTGGTTTCTCGAACAGATCGCCCCGGATTATCGCAACAGCGTCGAGGCGCTGTTCGTGCAGGCGGGCGGCGCGGTGGAGTGGCCCAATCCGGACCAAAGCGCCTGGTTCCGCACCGAGGTTCTGCCCGAGCACGAGGCCGGCACGGTGGTCGGGTTCCTGGTCATCACCCAGGATATTTCCGAAACCCGCCGCGCCGCCGAGCGCATCCATTATCTCGCCAACCATGACCCGCTGACCGGGCTGGCCAATCGCCGCCGCCTGCAGGAGCAACTGACCGCTTCCCTGGCGCTGAGCCGGCGCTACGGCTCCCAATTCGCCGTGCATGTGCTCGATCTCGACCGCTTCAAGACCGTCAACGATCTTTACGGCCATGCCGCCGGCGACCGGCTGCTGATCGACCTCGCCGCCTGCCTGACCGGCGAGGTGCGCGATTGCGACATGGTCGCCCGCATGGGCGGGGATGAATTCGTGATCCTGCAAACCGACATCGCCAGCGCCACCGATGCCAGCAGCCTCGCCGAGCGGCTGACCGGCAAGGTGCGCAACCTGCTGGAACATACCGATTACGACACGCTGATGCCCACCGTCTCGATCGGCATCGCCCTCGCCCCGGCCGATGGCGACACCGCCGAGGCGCTGATCTCCCATGCCGACATGGCGCTCTACCAGGTGAAATCCGCCAGCCGCAACGGCTTTGCCTTTTTCAACACCGCCATCAATGACAGCCAGCTGGCCCGCGACCGGATGGTGGCGGATCTGCGCCGGGCGCGCGAGCGCGGAGAGTTCGAGGTGGTGTACCAGCCGCTGCACGATGTCGCCCGCAATCAGGTGACCGGCTTCGAGGCACTGCTGCGCTGGCACCGGGCCGGGGGGGATGTCCCGCCCGACATCTTCATCCCGCTTGCCGAGGAGTCCGGCCATATATTGGAGATTGGCGCCTATGTGCTGAGGGAAGCCTGCCGCGCCGCGGTGGGCTGGGCGGTGCCGCTGCATGTCGCGGTGAACATCTCGGCGGTGCAGGTGCAAAAAGGCCGGCTGCCGGAGCTGGTGGCGCAAATTCTGGCGGAGACCGGGCTGGCCGCGCACCGGCTGGAGCTGGAGGTGACGGAGAGCATGCTGCTGGCGGATGTCGACGCCGCCATCGAGGTTCTGAACCAGCTCCAGGCGCTTGGCGTGCGTGTGTCCCTGGATGATTTCGGCACCGGCTATTCCTCACTGGCAACTTTGCGCAGCTTCCCGTTCGACAAGCTCAAGCTCGACCGCCGCTTCGTTCAGGATCTCGGGGCGGATGAGCGTACCGAGGCGGTAATCGCCGCGGTGCTGGATCTGGGCCGGGCGCTGGGGCTGAATGTCGTCGCCGAAGGGGTGGAGACCGAGACCCAGGCCAAATCCTTGCGCGACGCGGGCTGCCAGGTGCTGCAGGGCTATCTGATCGGCAGGCCGCAGCCGATCGCGCATTACAACAACCTCACCAGCGGCATCCAACTGGATTAGAGCCATATGCGTTGAGGTTGACGCGGCAGCGTCACCCTGAACGCATGAAATTGCTCGCCAAAACATGAGCGGAGCGCGTGGGTGTCAACCCATCTCGCTCCGAGGCCGGGTTGCCCCGGCGGGACGCCACGGCTAGCCTCCCCCGCTCAGGAGGCAGCGCATGAGCGAGCAGGCGAAACGGATTTTATGCTTCGGCGATTCCCTCACCTGGGGCTGGGTGCCACGGGCGGAAGCGCCGCCCTCGCCGCGCTACAATTTTGCCCAGCGCTGGCCCGGGGTGATGGCGGCGGCGCTGGGGGCGGGATATGAGATCATCGAGGAAGGGCTGAACGGCCGCACCACCAGCATCGCCGACCCGCTGGACCCGAAGCTGGACGGCTCGGCCTATCTGCCCGCCGCGCTGGCCAGCCACATGCCGCTGGATCTGGTGATCATCATGCTCGGCACCAATGATTGCAAACGGCTTTATGGCCGCAGCGCTTTCGAGATCGCGGTCGGCATGCAGAAGCTGGTGCTGCAGGTGCGTGCCAGCGGGGTCGGCTCGGCCTATCCGGCACCGCGAACGCTGGTGGTGGCACCGCCGCCCCTCGCCGCCTCCGCCGTGCCCTGGTTCGCGCAGATGATGGAGGGCGGCCAGGCGAAATCCATGGCGCTGGCGGCGTTGTACAAGGACATGGCGGATTTCATGAAGGTTGCGTGCTTCGATGCCGGCAGCGTCACCGCAACCGGCGGGGTGGATGGCATCCATCTCACCGCCGAGAATAATGCAGCCATCGGCCAGGCCCTGGCCGGCGAGGTGCGGCGGCTGAAGCTGATTTAGCCTGTGACGCCATTCCATCGCCGCGACGCGGCGATGGAATGTTCAGCCGCGCTTGCGCCGGCGCAGCAGCCCCAGGAAGCCCGCCAGGTCGAACGCCTTCAGCGCCAGGCCCGGGCCGAAATAGAACAGCGCCCCCACCACCACCAGCAGCAGGAAATAAGGCAGGCTGGCGACGCTTTGCGGCAGCAGGCGCTGCACCCCCCACAGGGCGGCGGCCATGACCACGCCCGCGAGCAGAATGCGCGGAATCCGCCGGCGGGAGAGCGCATCGAAGCGGAAATGCCCGCGCCGGCGCAGTAGCCAGAACAGCAGCAGCGCGTTGCAGGCGGAGGAAAGCGAGGTGGCCAAAGCCGGCCCCACCGCCTTCAGCGGGTGCATGAACAAGAGATTGAGCCCGAGATTCAGCAGCACCGCGAAGATGCCGATTTTCAGCGGTGTCACCGTATCGCCGCGCGCATAAAAGCCGGGGGTGAAAATCTTGATCAGCGCGAACACCGGCAGGCCGAGCGCGAAGGCGGCCAGCGAGCGCCCGGCCAACACCGCGTCATGCGCCGAAAAGGCGCCCCGCACGAAGGCCACATCCATCACCGCTTTCGCCGCCACCGACAGCCCGATCGCCGCCGGCAAAGTCAGCATCAGCACGGATTCGAAGGCGCGGTTGAGGGCGGTATTCGCCTCCGCTTCCTCGCCCAGCGCGATATTGCGCGTCACCGCCGGCAGCAAAGCGGTGCCGGCGGCGGTGGCGATGACGCCCAGCGGCAGCTGGTTCACCCGGTCCGCGTAATAGAGGATGGAGACCGAGCCCGCCGGCAGCAGCGTGCCGATGATGATGTCGATGGAGACATTCAGCTGCGTCACCCCCGCCCCGACCAAGGCCGGGGCCATGCGCCGGAACATCTGGCGGATATGCGGGGAGAAGCGCAGTTTCGGCCGGGTGAAGCGCATCCCCGCCCGGCGGATGGCCCAGAGCACCAGCGCCAGCTGCGCCACGCCCGAAACCGTCACCCCCCAGGCCAACGCGTAACCGGGATTGCGCGTGTAAGGGGCGAGCCAGAGCATCGCCGCGATCATGAACAGGTTGAACAGCACCGGGGCGGCGGCGGCGGCGGCGAAGCGGCTCATCGCGTTCAGCACGCCGGAGAAAAGTGCGGTGAGGCAGATGAAGAACAGATACGGGAACATCACCCGCGACATCCCCACCGCCAGATCGAACCGCCCGCCATGCCCGGCGAAGCCAGGTGCGAGCACATAGAGCAGCCAGGGCATGAAAATTTCACCGATGATGGTGATGCCGCCCAGCCAGAACGCCATCACCGCCGTCGCCTCCTCGGCGAAATCGGTGGCGGCACGCAGCCCCTGTTTGTGCAGGATGGTGGAGATGGCGGGCACGAAGGCGGCATTGAAGGCACCCTCGCCGAACAGCCGGCGGAACAGGTTCGGCAATCGCAGCGCTACGAAAAACGCATCCGCCACCGGGCCGGTGCCAAGCACGGCGGCGATGAGGATGTCACGGACGAAACCGAGCACGCGGCTCGCCATCGTCCAGGCTCCGACGGTGAAAGCGCCGCGTATCATGGGCGCCTCTTAGCTAGTTCGGCAGGATGAAGCCATAGGCGGGGTAGCGGGTGATGCCCAGCGTATGCGCCGGCTCGTACCAGACCCGCACCTGGGTCCAGTTATTCTCCGGCGAGACATCCACCACCGGCTGGTCATGCTCGATGCGCCCCGGCAGCCAGTTGGACTGGGTCACAAGAATTTCACGGCGCGATTCCAGCCCGGTGACCACCGCCAGATGGCCGACATCCATGGCGCCATGGGGTTTGAGCACCAGCACCGCGCCCAGGCGCGGTTCATGCGCGCGCGGATAGCGGCCTTGCGCCTCGCCCCACCATTCATAGGCATCGCCGCTAAGCTGAATGCCCGAGACATCGCGGGCATAAGGCACGCAGGAGAGATGCGTGGCGGTGCCGAAATGCGAAGGCGATTCCAGCCTTGGCCCACCCGCGCAGGCGGCCAGCGCCAAAGCGAGGCCAAGTGCGGCGAGGGGCGAAACTGAACGCAGGATGGAGCACATCTTCACGCCCGGTAATCTGCCGGAACCCGCCTCCGCGCCGCAACCCCGCTTGAAACCCGGATGCGCTGCGTCTAGCCTCCGCCCATGGCTTCGCTTTCCCTGCACACCCCGGTGGGTGACCTGACCTTGTTCGAGGAGGATGGCGCCATCGTCGCCCTTGAATGGGGCTGGGGCAGCCTGCAGGAGCCCTCGCCCCTGCTGACCCGCGCCAAGACGGCTTTGGATGCGTATTTCGACGGCGAGGCGCCGCTGCCGGCGGATCTGCCGCTCAAGCCGATGGGCAGCGCTTATCGCCAGCGCGTCTGGGCGGCGCTGCGCGCCATTCCGCACGGGCAGACCCGCTCTTACACCGAAATCGCCCAGGCGGCGGGGGGCTCGGCGCGGTCCGTCGGCGGGGCCAATGCCGCCAACCCGATCCCCATTCTCATTCCCTGCCACCGCGTGCTCGCAAGCGCCGGCCTTGGCGGCTATTCCGGCGGCGAGGGGCTGGAGACCAAGCGCCTGCTGCTGGCACTCGAAACCCGCACCAAGGCGCTATCCGCATGAGCAAGGCCATCCGCATCCATGCCCATGGCGGGCCCGAGGTTCTGAAATGGGAGCAGGTGCCCACCCCGCAGCCCGGCCCGAACGAGGTGCTGGTGAAGCATGAGGCGGTGGGGCTGAATTTCATCGACGTGTATTTCCGCACCGGCCTCTACAAGGCGGCGCTGCCGACCACGCTGGGCATGGAAGGCGCCGGCGTGGTGCTGGCGGTGGGCGAGAAGGTGAAGGGCTTCGCACCTGGCGAGCGCGTGGCCTATGCCGGCGGCCCGCTGGGAGCCTATGCCACCGAACGCGTGATCAATGCCGAGAAGTTGGTGAAGCTGCCGGAGAGCATCGATTCCAAAACCGCCGCGGCGATGATGCTGCAGGGTCTCACCGCCTATTTCCTCCTGCATCGCACCTTCAAGGTGCAGCCCGGCCAGACCATCCTGGTCCACGCCGCCGCCGGTGGGGTAGGGCTGATTCTGTGCCAATGGGCGAAGGCGCTGGGGGCGGAGGTGATCGGCGTGGTCTCCTCCGAAGCCAAGGCCGAGATCGCCCGCGCCCATGGCGCCACGCACAGCATCATCGGCTATGCCAACCTGCCCGCCGAGGTGAAGGCGATCACCGGCGGGGCGATGGTGCCGGTGGTGTATGACAGTGTCGGCAAGGACAGCTTCAATGCCAGCCTGGATTGCCTGGCCCCGCTGGGGCTGATGGCCTGTTTCGGCAACGCCTCCGGCCCGGTGCCGCCGGTGGAGCTTTCCACCCTGGCGGCCAAGGGCAGCCTGTTCCTCACCCGGCCGAGCTTCGCCAGCTATATGTCGGCGCAGGCGGATATTCTCACCGGTGCCGCGGCTCTGTTCGATGTCGTCGGTTCCGGCGCGGTGAAGATCAGCGTCAACCAGAGCTTTCCGCTGGAGCAGGCCGCCGCCGCCCATACCGCGCTGGAAGCCCGCCAGACCACCGGCAGCACCGTGCTGATCCCCTGAGAAAAGGGCCATCCCCGTCTGTGCTGTGGAGCGCCGCGGCGGGGGGCGTCGCGGCTTTGTCGGTCATTTGCATATTCACGCTGGACCAGAGCGTGGCCCTGTTCTGGGCGCAGCATAAAGCGCCAAAGCCGCTGTTCCAGGCAATGGCCGCCCCCTCCCTGCTGAGCCTGCCGATGGCCGGGCTGGTGCTGCTGGCGGCGTTAAGCCAGCGGCTGCGCGGCCAGGCCGGCCCCTCGCGGCTTTGGCTGGCGATGGCGCTGGCCACCCTGGCCGCCACCGCCGCCAAGGATGAGCTGAAATGGATGTTCGGCCGCGCCTGGCCCGGCACTTTCCTGAAATTCGGCGATGCCGGCTTTCATCCCTTCGCGCAGAGCGTCTGGTATGGCGCCTTCCCCTCCGGCCACACCTCTTATGCCGCCGCCCCTCTGGCGGTGCTGTGGGTGCTGCGGCCACGGTGGCGGCCGCTCTATGCCGCACTCCTGCTGGCGGTGATGGCCGGGCTGGTCTGCGCGGATTATCATTTCGTCTCGGACGTGCTGGCCGGGCTGCTCACCGGGACCTTCTGCGCCTGGGGCGCTTTGGTACTGACGGCGCCGCGCCAGGGCCCGGTGCCGCGCCGTGGATAAGCGCGCCGGCTTCTGGCCGATCTTCATCACCCAGGCGCTGGGCGCGCTGAACGATAATCTGTTCAAGACCGCTCTGGTCGTGCTCGCCCTCTACAAGCTGCCGGCGGGGATGGCGGGCGCGCTCTCCGCCCTCTCCGGCGGGGTGTTTCTGCTGCCTTATATCCTCGTCTCCGCCCCGGCCGGGCAGCTGGCCGATGCGCATGACAAGGCGCGGCTGATGCTGCTGACCAAATATTGGGAGCTGGGGCTGATGCTCCTGGCGCTGGCCGGGTTTCTCAGCGGCAGCTTCATCCTGCTGCTGGCCGTGCTGCTCGGGCTGGGGCTGCAGGCTTCGTTCTTCTCGCCGCTGAAATACGGGATTTTGCCCGAGCGCTTCACCGGCGATGCGCTGGTGCGGGCGAATGGCGGCATCGAGGCCGGGACCTTTGCCGGCATCGTCCTCGGCACGCTGGGCGGCGGGGCGTTGATTACCGCGCCACATGGCGTCTGGCTCGCCCCTGGCGTGGCGATCGCGCTGGCGCTCGCCGGCATTGCCAGCGCCCGCGCCATTCCGCGCGGGGCGGCCAGCGCGC
>NZ_JH976209.1:223078-263991 GCF_000306035.1 Acidocella sp. MX-AZ02 | reverse complement strand
CCTGCTGCGCGAGGCCTCGCGCATCCGCCCGGTCTGGTTCGCCTGCTGGGGCATTTCCTGGTTCTGGGCGCTGGGGGCCAGCGTGCTGGCGGCCTTCCCGGTGCTGGCCCGCACCCGGCTGCTGGCGGATGCGCATGTGGTGACGCTGCTGCTGGGCATCTTCGCCATTGGGGTGGGGGTGGGCGCGCTGCTGGCGGCGCGCTTTGTGCACACAACGCGGCCGCTGCGGCTGGTGCTGCCAGCGGGGCTGGGCTTGAGCCTGTTCATCGCGGATTTCGCCAAGTGCAGCGGCCACATCGTCGCGCCGGACATCGCCGCCCTGCTGGGGCAGTTTGCCGGCTGGCATCTGCTGCTGGATCTGGCCGCCCTGGCGCTCTGTGGCGGGCTGTTCTCCGTGCCCTTCTACGTGCTGCTGCAAACCGCGAGCCCGGCGGCGGCACGCGCACGCATGGTGAGCGCCAATAATATGCTGAACGCGGCAGCGACCTTGGCAGCGGGCGGGCTGGAGGCGCTGGCTTATGCGAAGGGGGTGGGGTCGGGGACGATTTTGCTCGTGACCGCCCTACTCAATCTGCTGGTTATGGTCTGGATTTGGCGGAAAGAGGCGGGAACTTTTTGAAAAAAGTTCCCGCACCCTCAAAAACTTTTGAAACTTTAGGCTAAAGCCACGGCGAAGTCGGCTTCGGTTTTTGCTTTGATCTCTTCAACCGTGACATCCGGCGCGTGTTCGATCAGCACCAGGCCGGGCCTCTCGCCCTTCCTCACCTCGAACACGCCGAGATCGGTGATGATCTTGCTCACCACCCCCTTGCCGGTCAAAGGCAGAGAACATTCCTTCAGAATCTTCGCCTCGCCCTTGGCGGTATGCTCCATCAGCACCACCACGCGCGATACGCCGGCGACGAGATCCATCGCCCCGCCCATGCCCTTCACCATCTTGCCCGGCACCATCCAATTGGCGAGATCGCCAGTCTCCGCCACCTGCAGCGCGCCGAGAATGGAAATATCGATGTGCCCGCCACGGATCATGCCAAAGCTCTGGGCGGAATCGAAAAAGCTGGTGGTCGGCAGCGCGGTCACTGTCTGCTTGCCGGCATTGATCAGATCCGCATCCTCCTCGCCCTCATAAGGGAACGGCCCCATGCCCAGCATGCCGTTCTCGGATTGCAGCTGGATGGTCATGCCCTCGGGAATATGGTTGGCGACCAGCGTGGGAATGCCGATGCCGAGATTCACATAGAACCCGTCTTCAAGTTCGGCGGCGGCCTTGGCGGCCATGTCGTCGCGGCTCCAGGGCATGGATCAACCCTCCTTCTTGCGCACGGTGCGCTGTTCGATGCGTTTTTCGATGGTGGCGGGCTTCACGATCTTCTTCACGAAGATGCCGGGCGTGATGATGTGATCCGGGTCGATCTGCCCCGGCTCGACGATCTCCTCAACCTCGGCCACGGTGAATTTCGACGCCGTCGCCATGATCGGATTGAAATTGCGCGCCGTCTTGCGATAGACGAGATTGCCCTCGGTATCCGCTTTCCAGGCGTGCACGATGGAGAGATCCGCGAACAACCCGGTTTCCATCACGTAATGGCGGCCGTTGAATTCCCGGGTTTCCTTGCCCTCGGCGATCTGCGTGCCATAGCCGGTGGCGGTGAAGAAGGCCGGAATCCCTGCCCCGCCGGCACGGATGCGCTCGGCCAGCGTGCCTTGCGGGTTGAATTCGATCTCCAGCTCCCCGGCAAGGAATTGCTTGGCGAAAGTGGCGTTCTCACCGACATAGGATGAGATCATCTTCCGGATCTGGCGCGTCTCCAGCAGAATGCCGAGCCCGGCGCCATCGATACCGGCATTGTTGGAAATCACGGTGAGATCCTTCACCCCGGACTCCCGGATCGCCTCGATCAATGTCTGCGGAATGCCGCACAGGCCGAACCCGCCGGACATGATCGTCATACCGTCGAACAACTTGCCCTTCAGGGCCTCCACGGCATTGGGAGAGACTTTGCTGACCGCCATGTTTCCTCGCTTCGCTTGCGTGCCTCGTAAAAGGTAAGATGGCACGAGACATTAAAAAACCCCAGGCCTTGGCCTGGGGTTTGATATTTTCGAAAAGCCTAGCGCTCGACGCACATGGCGACACCCATGCCGCCGCCGATGCACAAAGTCGCCAGACCCTTCTTGGCATCGCGGCGCTTCATCTCATGCAGCAGCGTGGTGAGGATGCGCGCGCCCGACGCGCCGATCGGATGGCCGATGGCGATGGCGCCGCCATTCACATTCACCTTCGCCGGGTCGAGACCCAGCTCCTTGTTCACCGCCGCCGCCTGCGCCGCGAAGGCCTCGTTGGCTTCGATCAGGTCGAGATCGCCAACCTTCCAGCCGGCGCGCTCCAGCGCTTTCTTGGAGGAGGGGATCGGCCCGGAGCCCATCAGCGCCGGGTCCACGCCGGCGGTAGCGAAGCTGGCGATGCGCGCCAGCGGGGTGAGGCCGCGCGCCGCGGCTTCCTTGGCACTCATCACCACCAGAGCGGCAGCACCGTCATTGATGCCAGAGGCATTGCCGGCGGTGACGGTGCCGTCCTTGGTGAAAGCGGGGCGCAGCTTGGCCATGGTCTCGGCGGAGGCGTCGTGACGGATATATTCGTCATTCTCGACCACCACCTCGCCCTTGCGCGAGCTCAGCGTCACCGGGGCGATCTCGTCCTTGAACTTGCCGGCCTTCTGCGCCGCGGCGGCCTTCTGCTGCGAGCCCAAAGCCAGCGCGTCCTGCTCGTCGCGGGTGATCTGCCAATGCTTGGCGACGTTCTCGGCGGTGATGCCCATGTGATAGCCGTTGAAGGCGTCCCACAGACCGTCCTTGATCATGGTGTCGATGAAGCTCATATCGCCCATCTTCTGCCCGGCGCGCAGATAGGCGGCATGGGTGGAGAGGCTCATGCTCTCCTGGCCGCCGGCGATGACGATCTTGCTCTCGCCGGAGGCGATCTGCTGGGCCGCCAGCGCCACGGCGCGCAGGCCCGAGCCGCAGACCTGGTTGATGCCGAAGGCGGTCTTGCTGTCCGGAATGCCGGCGGCGCGGGCGGCCTGGCGGGCGGGGTTCTGGCCCTGGGCGGCGGTCAACACCTGGCCCAGGATCGCCTCATCGATATCTTCAGGGGAGAGGCCAGCCTGGGCGATGGCGGCCTTCAGCGCGACGGTGCCCAGCACATGCGCCGGGGTGGTGGCGAAGGCGCCATTGAAGCTGCCAACCGGGGTACGCGCCGCGGAGACGATGACGATATCTTCCATGTCCTGGTTTCCTTTTATCAGTCTCGTAGTCGTTGCACTCACGATAGACCGAGCACCCAATCCGCGAAAGGCCGCCAAAGCGACGTTTGCGCATGGGTGCCGGCCACCATGCCGATATGCCCTGCCTGCGGCTCGATCACCGTGACATGGCGCAAACGCGCCGCCAAAGCCCGGGCCGAGCTGGCGGGCACCAGCCGGTCCCGCGCCGGAATGGCGCAGAAGGCGGGCATCTCCAGCCGGGCCGGGTCCACCGCCAGCCCGGCCACCCGCCATTGCCCGCGCGCCGTGGCATTGGCGCCGTACCAGCCGGAGAGTGCCTCGCGCGCCACCGGGGCGGCCAGCGGCACGCCATCGGCCAGCCAATCCTCCATCGCCACGAAGCGCCGGGCGCGCGCGCTGGCTTTGTCCTGCCCGGCGAAATCCCGGTATTTCTCGCCCACCCCGAACGGATCGACCATGGCGAACATCGTATTCAGCGCGTCGATCGGCAAAGTGCCGGAAAACTGCATCGTCGCTTCCATGAAGGGCACCATCTCGGCGACACGCCGCGCGGTATCCGCATCCTCGGCGTGAAAATCCCAGGGTGTGGCGAGCAGCGCCAGCGCCTTCACCCTGGCCGGGACGCGCAAGGCGGCGGCCAGGGCCAGCAGCCCGCCCATGCAATAGCCGGCCAGCACCACCGGCCCCTCCAGCGCCGCCAGGGCGCGTTCCAGCCGGCCGGCGATGTAATCGGTGAGGGAGAAGCGCCGCTCCACCTCGCCCGGCCAGCCCCAATCCAGCAGATAAGGATGCAGCCCTTGCCCGCTCAGCCAGCGCAGCATCGAGGCGTTTTCCATCAGATCGAGAATATAGGCGCGGTTGATCAGGCTGGGGACGAACAGCACCTTGGTGCCCTCCCCGCCATAATCCAGCACCCGGCTCTCGCCTTCCTCCCAGATCGCCGGCGGGTCGCGCATCTCGCGCACATAGCCATCCCGGCGATAAGCGGCGATGCCGGCAATCAGCGCCTTGTCCTGGCGCAGCATCTCCCGGAACAAAGCTTCAACCGCCTGCGGGTCAGCCAGCGTCTCGCCGGTCGAGAAGCTGGGCCAGACGCTGTTCAAGTTCAGCGACGCGGCGGCTGAGCCGCTCGACCTCATCCAGGCCAGGCCCAGATGCAGCAGCAGCGGGCGCGGGCCGCACCGGCTGAGCGGGGCGGGAGCTTCCGGGCGGGGGCTCATGCGGCATCAGCGCCGCGGCGGCGGCCGCCGCCTGCGCCCAGAGCGCCAAGGTTGCGGCCCAGCACTCGCGCAATTCGCGGTCCGCCGCCATCGCGGTCAGCTCGCTCTGCCAGACGGCCACGAAGTCCTTGGCCAATGTCTCGTCCATGCGCCATGAAATCCCTGCCGGTGCTCCTGCCCCTTGTAACCCGGCCCCGGCACATTCGCCAGGAATGCCATGCAAGGCCAGCCTGTGCAGCGCACAAATTTCGTGTTTTTATGGTCTGGTACATTGTCTCATCACGAATCGGGATGGAAGAAAAACCATGAATGAAACGGTCCAGTCCACGCCGCAGCCCGTCATCGTCAAGAAATACGCCAACCGGCGGCTCTACAACACCGAGAGCTCCAGCTACATCACCCTGGAAAACCTTGCCGAAATGGTGCGCAATAACCGCGATTTCGTGGTCTATGACGCCAAATCCGGGGATGACATCACCCGCTCGGTGCTGACCCAGATCATCGTCGAGGAAGAGGGCAAGGGCAACGCGCTGCTGCCCACCACCTTCCTGCGCCAGCTCATCGGCGTCTACGGCACCGAGATGCCGGGGCTGATGCCGAAATATCTGGAGCAGGCGATGGCCAATTTCATGCGCCAGCAGGAAAGCGTGCGCGAGACCGTGACCAAGACCTTCGGCCCGTTCATGCCGCCGGGGGTTGAGGATATGGGCCGGCGCAACATGGCGATGATGGAGCGGGCGATGACGCTGTTCTCGCCCTTCTACGGCAATGAGGCGAAGCCGGAGGCGCCGCAGGACAGCCAGGAAGAGATCGCCAGCCTGCGCGCCGAGGTGGAGCGGCTGCAAAGCGAGCTGGCGGCGCTGAAGGCAAAACAGAAGTAATCCGCCGCGCCCTGCATGCGCATGGACGCCATCCTGCGCATGCAGTACAGAGCATGGCCATGAAACGTGCTCATTCCCTTGCCTTGGGCTTTACCCTTTGCGTCTTCGCGCCACCCGCCTTCGCGCAAATGGCCGGCGGCTTGGGCTCTGGCATGAGCATGGGCGGCGCCGGCGGCGCGCCTGCCCCGAAAATGGAGCCGCGCGCACCCCAGATCGCCCCGAGCGGCCTGCCGGGCGTGGGCAATATGGCCCCGCCCTCCACCGGGCCGCAGCTGAAGGCGCCCATCGGCGGCGACCCGACGCAGGAGCTGTTCACCGCCATCAGCAAGAATGATTACGGCTCCGCGCAGGACGCGATCAGCCGTGGCGCGCAGCTTTCCGCTAAGAACCAGTTCGGCGAGACGCCGATCGATATGTCGATCGCGCTGAACCGCAACGCCATCACCTTCATGCTGCTGGGCAGCCGCAACGAGATCGCGGCGCAGGGGGGCAGCGGCACCATGGGTAAGCCCTGGACGCTGAACAACGCCCCAGCCGCCCCGGCAAAGGGCAGCAAGCAGGCGAAATCCCATAAGCAGGCCCCGATGCAACCGGCCAAGGCCAGCCCCGCGCCGCATTACGGCAATGCCGGCACCGGCACGCCTGACCCGCAGGCCGGGTTCCTGGGCTTCGGGCCGAAGGGCTGACCAAAAAAAAGCGGCACCAAAAAACTTTTGCGAATTTTAGAGCAATATGTGTTTGGGTTGACGCGCCAGCGTCAGGATAAGCATATGAAATTGCTCGCTAAAACAAAACTAGAGCCTCAAGCTAAAAGCTTGAGGCTCTAGCGGTTTTGGTTCCAGAGATGTTGGATGTTGTCCAGCTGCTGTTTCAGCCCGGTTGAAAACACCGAGCGGCCGGTGCCATCCTTGGCGGCGATGAAATAGAGCGCATTACTCCGCGCCGGATGCAGCACCGCCTGCAGCGCCGCCTCCCCCGGATTGCAAATCGGCCCGGGCGGCAGGCCCTGGACAACATAGGTATTGTAGGGCGAATCCAGCGCCAGATCCGCCTTGGTGATGCCGGTCCCGCCCGATTGCTTGCCGTCCGTGGCCGCATAGATCACCGTCGGGTCCGCCTGCAGCTTCATCCCCGCCTTCAGCCGGTTCTCATACACCGCCGCGATCATCGGCATGTCGCTCTCCAGCGGCGTCTCCTGCTGGACGATGGAGGCCAGGATCACCGCCTGGGCCGGACTGTCCAGCGGCACGGCAGGGTCGCGCCCCGCCCACAGGCTGGCGAGCTTGCCCTGCATCGCCGCCTCGGCCCGGGCCAGAATGGTATGGCGTGGCGTGTCATAGACATAATCATAGGTCTGCGGCAGCACCGCCCCCTCGGCCGGCGGCGCCACATGGCCCGTGGCCACCGGCAGAGCATTGAGGATATCGGCGATCTGGCTGCCGGTCAGCCCTTCCGGGATGGTGGCCTGGTGCTGCACCTCGGCGCCATGGCGCAGAATATCCAGGATCTGATGCAGGCTGGCATGCTGGGGGAAGAGATATTCGCCCGTCCGCAACGGCCCTTGGCCGCGGGTGAACCAGGCGGCGGCGCGGAAGATCAGCTTATAGTCGATCACCCCGGCCTTCGCCAGGGTGGAGGCGACCTGTTGGGTGCCGCCGGGCGGCACCATCAGGATCAGATCCGAGCGCCCGGCACCCGGGCCGTCATAACTCTCGTGAACCGCCATCCGCCCCGCATTGATCGCGGTCAGCAGAACCAGCAGGACGAGAAAGAGACGGCCCCGCCAGCGCAAGATGGATCAGTTGGCCCGCTTGAACAGGATGGAGGCGTTGGTGCCGCCAAAGCCGAAGCTGTTGGACAAGGCCACGTCAATCTTGCGCTCCTGCGCAGTCAGCGGCACGCGGTTGACCACGGACTCACGGCTCGGATTATGCAGGTTCAGCGTCGGCGGGGCGATATTGTCGCGGATCGCCAGGATCGAGAAGATCGTCTCCACCGCCCCGGCGGCGCCGAGCAGATGCCCGATCGCGGATTTGGTGGAGGACATCGCGACCTTCTTGCCATGCGCGCCGAACATGTTCTCGACCGCTTCCAGCTCCAGATCGTCGCCCATCGGGGTCGAGGTGCCGTGCGCGTTGATATAGTCGACATCTTCCGGAGACAGGCCGCCATTCTTGAAGGCCGCCTTCATCGCGCGGAAGGCGCCGTCATGATGCTCGGCCGGCGCGGTGATGTGATGCGCATCGCCGGACATGCCATAGCCGCCGATCTCAGCGTAGATCTTCGCACCGCGCGCCTTGGCGTGCTCGTATTCTTCCAGCACCACCACGCCGGCACCCTCGCCCATCACGAAGCCGTCGCGGTCCTTGTCCCAGGGGCGGGAGCCTTCGGTCGGGCGGTCGTTGAAGCCGGTGGACAGCGCGCGCGAGGCACAGAACCCGGCAATGCCGAGCGGGTTCACCGCGGCTTCGGCGCCGCCGGCCACCATCACATCCGCATCGCCATAAGCGATCAGACGCGAGGCATCGCCGATGGCATGCACGCCGGTGGCGCAGGCCGTCACCGCCGAATGGTTCGGACCCTTGAGCCCGTAGCGGATGGAGACCTGGCCGGAGATCAGGTTGATCAGAGCCGCCGGGATGAAGAAGGGGGAGACGCGCTTGGCGCGGCCTTCATGCACCATCACCGAGGTCTCATAGATGGTCTGCAGACCACCGATCCCGGAGCCGATCATCACGCCGGCGCGGTATTTCTCTTCCTCGGTCTCCGGCACATAGCCGGAATCGGCCATCGCCTGGGCCGCCGCCACCATGCCATGGTGGATGAAGCGGTCCATCTTCTTCACTTCCTTGGCCGGAATCCATTCCGCCAGATCGAGACCGCCCTCGGCGCTCGGCCCCGCCGGGACCTGCCCGGCGATTTTCGCCGTCAGCTCCGTGGTGTCGAAGGATTGGATGGCTGAAATGCCGGATTCACCGTTAATCAACCTCTTCCAGACATGTTCGACCCCCACCCCAAGCGGGCAGACGATCCCCATACCTGTTACGACAACACGGCGCATGCGAACTCCTTGGACGGCTTTAGGGAAGCGAAAAGGGCCTTATTCGGCCTTCTGCTTCTCGATATAGTCGATCGCGTCCTTGACGGTGGTGATCTTCTCGGCGGCATCCTCGGGGATTTCCACGCCGAAGGCTTCCTCGAACGCCATCACCAGCTCGACCGTGTCCAGCGAGTCAGCGCCCAGATCGTCGATGAAGGAAGCTTCCGGGGTCACCTTGGCTTCGTCCACGCCGAGATGCTCGACAACAATCTTCTTAACCTTGTCGGCGATTTCGCTCATCGAAATATCACTTTCCTGCTGGGTTGGCTTTGCCCCGGAACGGATTTGCGGCCGCCACCGGGTCAGATTTGTTAAAAACGTCAGACAAGGCGGCGCTTAGCATGGTTTTTCACGCGCCGCCAAGCCAGGGGATCAGGACATTGCCATGCCGCCATTCACATGCAGCGTGGTGCCGGTCACCCAGCCCGCCTCTTCCGAGGCCAGATAGAGCACGGCGGCGGCGATATCCTTCGGCGCGCCGAGCCGGCCGAGCGGGATTTTACCTGATAGATCAGCGCGCTGCGCCTCGTTCAGCGCATCGGTCATCGGGGTTTCGATGAAGCCGGGGGCGACGAGGTTCACGGTGATCCCGCGCGAGGCGACTTCCTGCGCCAGGGACTTGGTCAGGCCGATCAGGCCGGCCTTGGCCGAGCAGTAATTTGCCTGGCCGGGATTGCCGGTGGTGCCCACGATGGAGCCGATATTGATGACGCGCCCGGCCTTGCGGCGGAGCATGAATTTCAACGCGGCGCGGGAGAGGCGGAAGGGCGCGGCGAGATCGACATTGATCACCTTCTCCCAATCCGCGTCCGACATGCGCAGCACCAGCCCGTCCTTGGTCAGGCCGGCATTGTTCACCAGAATATCGACCTTGCCCATCGCGGCTTCCGCGTCGGCGATCAGCCTCGCGGCTTCCTCGGCCACCGAGAGATCCGCCGGGAGCACATGCACGCGCTCGGCCAGCTCGGCGGCGAGCGTGTCCAGCGCCTCACGGCGGGTGCCCGACAGCGCGACGACAGCGCCTTGCGCATGCAGCGCCCGGGCGATTTCCGCGCCGATACCGCCGGAGGCGCCGGTGACGAGGGCGGTTTTACCAGTCAGATCAAACATTTACAGAACCTTCAGCACAGCTTCGATATCGGCGGGGCTGCCCACCGGGGTGGCGCTGGCCTCCGGGGCGATGCGCTTCACCAGCCCGGAGAGCACCTTGCCGGCGCCGATTTCGTAGAAATTGGTCACGCCGAGCTTCACCATCTCCTCCACGCTTTCGCGCCAGCGCACGGTGGCGGTGACCTGCTCGACCAGCAGATCGCGGATCTGGCTGGGGTCGCTGGCCTTGGCGGCGGTGACATTGGCGATGATCGGCAGCACCGGGGCATGCGGCGGGGCGTTGGCGAAGGCTTCCGCCATCGCATCCGCCGCCGGGGCCATCAGCGCGCAATGGAAGGGGGCGGAGACCGGCAGCAGCATGGCGCGCTTCACCCCCTTGGCCTTGGAAATCTCGATGGCGCGTTCCACCGCCGCCTTATGGCCGGAAATCACCACCTGGCCGCCGCCATTATCATTGGCGCAGGCGACAGTTTCGCGGCCATTCGGGCCATCCTCGGCCTCGGCGCAGATCTCGCGGGCCAGCTCCATCTCTACCCCCAGCAGCGCCGCCATGGCGCCCAGCCCGGGGCCGACCGCTTTCTGCATCGCCTGGCCGCGCAATTTGAGCAAGCGCGCCGCCTCGGCCACCGAGAACGCGTCCACCGCCGCCAGGGCGCTGTACTCGCCCAGGCTGTGCCCGGCGGCGACGATGATCTTTTCGTTGAGCTTCAGCCCGCCTTCCTGCTGCAACACCCGCAGCACGGCGAGCGAAACCGCCATCAAGGCCGGCTGCGCATTCTCGGTCAGGGTCAGCTCATCGGCGGGGCCTTCGAACATCAGCTTGGAGAGCTTCTGCTTCAGCACCTCGTCCACTTCCTCGAACACATGCCGGGCGGGGGCGAAGGATGCGGCCAGATCCCGGCCCATGCCGACAGCCTGGCTGCCCTGACCGGGGAAGATAAAGGCGTTTACCGCCATTCGTCAGACTCCTTTGGTTCCCGGCGCACCTAGCATGGCTCAGGCGAGACGCAAAATTTCGCCGTTCCCCGCCACCACCGGCGCTCTCCGTTTTGTAACAAGACGCTTAGCCCCGGCGCATCGTGCCGCCACATTCTCCGGCTTATGTACCAAGGCGTTCCGCGTTCCACTGACGAGGTACAGATGAAAAAATTACTCACGAGCGTTTGCGCCCTGGGCCTGTTATGCGGCACCGCCGCTGCGGCGAGCGCCGCGCAAGGCTGCGGCCCCGGCTGGCACCGCGACCCTTACGGGCATTGCCGCCCGAACCGCCCGCCACCGCCGCGTGGCCCCGGCGTGGTGGTGGTGCCGCCCGGCCTGGTGATCGGCCATTATTATAACGGCCATGGCTATTGGGATGGGCACCGCTACTGGCGACATCGCCGCTGGCACCATAATGGCTGGGCCTATTACTAAGCTTGAATGAGAAACGCCGCCCGTGGGGCGGCGTTTGCGTTTACAGCAACGCGAGAGCGGCCAGCGCCCGGCGCATCGAATCCGGCATCTCCTCCGCCCCCTTGCCCATGGCGGCAAGATCGGCCGGGGCGTCCTTGGGGTCGAGATAGCGCCAGCCCTGGAAGGCGCGCATCGCCCGGCCCTCAACGCGAATCAGCTCCGGGTGCAGCACCAGCGCGGCGCAGGCGCTGCCATCCGCCTCGGTGTCGGACAGAATATCCAGCACAAGCTGGCGCACCATGATGACGCCGTTCACCACCCAATAGAGCGAGCCGCCATCCAGGATCTCGTCCCGCCGCTTGGGCATATGGCGGGTGAAATGACGTAACGGCGGCATCTCTGCCGCCGTTTTCTTCTGCCAGGCGGCCAGGTGCGAAACATCCTTCGCCCCCGCCGCCAGCTTGATCAGATGAACCGTGATTAGTTCTTAGCCTTATCGACCAGCGCGCCCTTGGAGATCCAGGGCATCATGCCGCGCAGCTTCGCACCCACTTCCTCGATCGGGTGGGCGGCGTTGCGGGCGCGCACGGCCTTGAAGCTGGCCTGGTGCACCTTGTTCTCCAGCATCCAGTCGCGGGTGAAGCGGCCGGTCTGGATGTCTTCCAGCACCTTCTTCATCTCGGCCTTGGTCTCGGCGGTGATGATGCGCGGGCCGGTGACATATTCACCATACTCGGCGGTGTTGGAGATCGAGTAGTTCATGTTGGCGATGCCGCCCTCATAGATCAGGTCGACGATCAGCTTCACCTCGTGCAGGCACTCGAAATAGGCCATCTCCGGGGCGTAGCCGGCCTCGACCAGCGTCTCGAAACCGGCGCGGATCAGCTCGACCAGGCCGCCGCAGAGCACGGCCTGCTCGCCGAACAGATCGGTCTCGCATTCTTCCTTGAAGGTGGTCTCGATGATGCCACCCTTGCCGCCGCCATTCGCGGAGGCATAGGACAAAGCGATCTCGAAGGCGTTGCCGGACGGGTTCTGCGCCACGGCCACCAGGGTCGGCACGCCGCCGCCCTTCAGATACTCACCGCGCACGGTATGGCCGGGGCCCTTCGGGGCGACCATGAACACGTCGATATCCTTGCGCGGGTCGATCAGGTTGAAATGCACATTCAGGCCGTGGGCGAAGGCGATGGCGGCACCCTCGCGCAGGTTCGGGGCCAGATCCTTGTAGTACAAATCAGCCTGGCCCTCATCCGGGGTCAGCACCATCACCACATCGGCCCATTTCGCGCACTCGGCCGGGCTCATCACCTTCAGCCCCGCACCTTCCGCCTTGGCAACGCCGGCGGAGCCAGCGCGCAGACCGATGGCGAGTTCCTTGACGCCGGAATCCTTCAGGTTCAGCGCATGGGCATGGCCCTGGCTGCCATAGCCGATGATGGCGACCTTCTTGCTCTTGATCAGATTAACGTCGGCATCCCGGTCGTAATAAACGCGCATGTCTAGGGTTCCTGGTTGGTCTTGGAAAATACTGGCGGCTCACCTAGCGCGTTATGACGGCCCTGTCACCCGCCTTCCGGCTGATTTCCGGCATGCCAGCCTCCCACCACGCGCAATGTTATTTCCATCAGAGGCCACATTGTGGAATTTTTGGACTATTGCCTGCGAGCTGGCGCGCTCTTTTAATGCTTCGCAACGATCAGAGGTCTCCATGGCAGATACACCCGCGCCTTTCACCTTGCATTACCGGGCCGGTTTCGCCACCGCCATGCTCGCCTGCGGATTGCTGATGACGCTGGGCGGCGTTTTCATCGTCATCGGCAGCCTCGTGCTGTTCCGCCCGGCGGCGATTTTCGCGGGCATCTTCATGGCCATTGGCGGCATCAGGTTGCTGCGGCGCTATGCCGGGGCGTTCCGGCGCCGCAATGCCGCCTTCGACGTCACGCCGGAGGGGATCAGCTTCCTCGGCCCCCAGGGCTATCACATCAGATGGAGCGATGTTCTGGGGCTGCATGTCTGCCGGCGCCGGGGTAAAGCCTATGCCATCTATATCTACCTCTCGGAAAATCCCTCCAGCGCGCTGTTCATCGGCGATACCGACCCCCGCGCCGCCCTGTTCACCGCGCATCGCGCGGAATCTCCCCACCAGCTGCATCTGCGGCTGTCGCATTTCAACCTGCCGGGCGGCGGCGAGATTGAGGCCGCCTTCCGCGCTCTGGCGCCCCGCAATGGCGCGTTTCCGCCTCCCGCAAAAATTCTGAATGGGCATTTTTCTGAGCTGAACTGGATGCTGCTCGGCACCGCGCTTAGCCTCATCTTCACCACGACCATGTTTGCGATTCTGTATGGAGACGTGTCCAACGGCACGCTTGCCTTGGTCTGCGGGCTGATGCTGGCGCCAATTTTGTTCGCCTGGGGCCTGGGGCAGCTGCGTCGGCGTTCGCCCAACTGGGCCACCCCCCGGCTCATCGCCTATAATGGCATGCTCTATGTGCCGGCAGCCCCGCTGGGGGCGGTGAAATTGTCGGACATCATCAATGTCCGACGGAAGATGGGGATGCTGATGCTGTATTTCGCAACCTGCCAGGAGCGGGTGCGAGATTACCAGTTCAACACACTCGGCCTGTTCGCGCAGATCCGCATCACCACACAGGGCAACACACGCGCCGCCCTGGCGGCCTATTTTACCGCGCTGCATCTTTGGGAGACCGGGAAAACGTTGAACTACAAGAAAATCCGGGCGGAACAGAAACAACGCCGCCAGGATATGAAACGGCGCACCCAGCGCAGCTAGAGCAATATATGTTGAGGTTGACGCGTCAGCGTCAAGACAAACAAATGAAATTGCTCGGTAAAACAAAACCTAGAGCCTCAAGCCAAAAGCTTGAGGCTCTAGGCATGCCAACCCGCGACCCTGAAATGCCGCCCCGTTGAGCCGGTCAGCGATCCTCCTCCCTGACCAAGGCCACCCCTTTATCGCGCAGCGCCCTCAACAGCCGTTGGGACGGGCGGCTATTCTCTAGACCGCTGATACGGGTGAGATTGGGTAGCAACGCCAGATCCTCTATCGCCTTGGCACTGACCGCGATCGGCTCGTCCCCCGATCCGGGATCCCAAAACGGAAAAAGCTGCGCCATCACCCGCGCGCCGCCATCCAGCCCACTCGATTGGTGCAGCGTTTCAACACAGGCCAGGGCGTCCTCAGGGATCGGCAAATTTTTGAAATAGCGCGCCACCTCGGGGATGATCGCGTAGCCATCCTCCTCCACTGAAATCTCGCGCTTGGTATATTCGGCCGCGAAGGACGCGAGATCGAAAACCGGCAGCAGGCGCTTCTGGCGATACATCAGCTCCTCGATTACCAGCAACTTCAGACCAAAATCCCGGAAGCGGTTTTCGGCGGGCGCGGGCATCGGGAAGCGCTTGGGGCGGCGCGCCCAGGCGTCCGCCTCACCCAGCAATGTCTGGAGTTCGGGCCTGCACTTGGCAGGAAGTTTGGCGCAAATCGTTTTCACCGCCCGGCGCGCGGCGGTTGAAACCGCCAGCGCCTGCACGCCGGCATCGTGCCGGCGGCGCGCCCATTCCGTAAAATCGGTTTCGACCAGATGGCGTTCGGCTTCAGACTGGCGCAGAAACCTTGTTTCGATGTTCGATTCCGCCGCCGGTGGAGCGCGATCTTTCCCGACGTTCAGCCGGTGGATTGCCACGGCGATATCACGGTCCAGCGCCTCCAGTCTTTCGGCTTGCGACACCGGGCGGATATTCAGCGGCTCCAGCACTGCGGTTTCGATAAACAAGCGCAGCCGATCCTGCGGCCACGACCCGGCATCGTGCAAAACAGCCTTCAAAATCTCGGCATTTTGTATCCTGAGCGGCGTCGTGAACGGTGTTTGGCCCAGCATCTCGTCAAAAAAATCGCCTATGGGGCCGCTGTGCCCTTGCCCGCGCTCAAGCAGATAAAAGCGAATCAGGTCCACCACGGACTCGACATAGCGCGGATGCGCTTCCAGGAGATGGGACAACGGACGATCGCTGCGATCAGGGAAGGCGCGGTAAAATCGTGGCAGCAAGGCAGCAACCTCTCCGAAGATCGGGTCGCGCTCATAATCAAGCGGCCGGCGCCAATAATACAGCTCGAACATCGCCGCCAGCACATCGCTCCAACACCCCGTCCGTGTCCTGAGATGGACAGCGCTGATCAGCTCATCCGGCCGGTCCAGCCCGGCGGTGAGCAGGGCGAGATGCTCGGCATGGATGGCGGCGAGCCCGGCGCTGGCCCGGGCCTTGGCGCCATGGCTGGGGAAGCGCGCCAGACCGCAGAAGCTGATAACGAATTTATACGCATCCAGCCCCGTGAACCCGATTGCGGCAGGCGCCGCGCCAAACCAGCCGCGCAGCGTGTCCATATAAAGACGATAAAGGTCCGGGACGACGCTTTCGTCCTCGCCGGCCAATATGGACCAGCGAGTCTCGATCTCGTGCAGCCCGTCAAAATCATCCGGCGATACGGCGCGCAGCTGCTCGAGGCTGGCGGCAAGCTGCGCATTCATCCGCTATTGCGCAACGCCGCCGCGGCGCCGTTGATGGAGATATGCACGCCGCGGCGGATGCGCTCGGAGGCTTCGCCATCCTCGCTCTGCTCGCGATAGCGGCGCATCATCTCCACCTGCACATGGTTCAGCGGGTCCAGATAAGGGAAGCGGTTGAGCACCGAGCGGCGCATCACCGGGTTGCGGTCGAGCAGCGCCGTCTGGCCGGTGATCTCCAGCAGATAGGCCCGGGTGCGCTCATATTCGGCGATGATGCGCGGGAAGATGCGCGCGCGCAGCTCCTCATCCTGCACCAGGGCGGCGTAGCGCGCGGCGATGCCCATATCCGCCTTCGCCAGCACCATGTCCATGTTGGAGAGCAGCGTGGAAAACACCGGCCAGTCGCGGAACATGGCCTGCAGCAGCGCCATCCCCGCCTCGCGCCCGCGCGCCGCCAGCAGCCGCTCCACCGCGCTGCCGAACCCGTACCAGCCAGGCAGCATGATGCGGCATTGCGCCCAGGAAAACACCCAGGGAATCGCCCGCAGATCCTCGATCGAGCGGCTCTTGCTGCGGCTCGCCGGACGGCTGCCGAGATTGAGCGCGGCGATTTCCGAAATCACCGTCGATTGCCAGAAATAATCCTCGAAGCCCTCGGTCTCGTAGACCAGATTGCGGTAGGCGGAAAACGCATTGTCGGAAAGCTCGCCGAGCGCGCCGACGAAATCCTCCTGCGGCGGCGCCGCCACCGCCTGGTCGGCGGTGGCCACCAGCGTCGCCGCCAGGATCACTTCCAGATTACGCCGACCAACTTCCGCATTGCCGTATTTGGCGGCGATCACCTCGCCCTGCTCCGTCAGGCGGATCTGCCCCTGCACCGCGCCGGCAGGCTGCGCCAGAATCGCCTGGTAGGACGGCCCGCCGCCGCGCCCGACCGAGCCGCCGCGGCCATGAAACAGCCTGATGCGCACGCCATGTTTGGCAAATACCTCAACCAGCCCGACCTCGGCGCGGTACAGCTCCCAGCCGGAGGTGACAAAGCCGCCATCCTTGTTGCTGTCCGAATAGCCGAGCATCACCTCCTGCACATCGCCGCGCCCGGCCAGCAGCCGGCGATAGGCCGGGGCGGCGAACAAGGTTTCCATGATCGCCGGGGCGGCGCGCAGATCCTCGATGGTTTCGAACAGCGGCACCAGATTCACATCCAGCGCCCCCTCCGCCGGGCGCAGCAGCCCGGCTTCCTTCAGCAGCACCGCCAGCTCCAGCATGTCCGACAGGCCATCGGTCTTGGAGATGATCATGGTGCGGATGCAGCGCTTGCCGTAACGCAGATGCGAGGCCCGCGCCTCATCGAAAATCGCCAGCTCCTTGGCGGTGAGCGCGCTGTAAGCGACATGGCGGGAGACCAGCGGGCGGGCGGTCTCCAGCTCCTTCAACAAAATCCCGATGCGGCCCTGCTCGTCCAGCGCCAGATAATCGGTGCCGGGCTGGGCGATGGCCAGCAGCTCCGCCACCACTTTCTCATGCACATCGGAATTCTGCCGCAGATCCAGCGGTGCGAGCGTCCAACCGAAGGCCTTGGCCGCGCGCAGCAGCGCGCCCAGCCGCCCTTGCGTGGCCAGCACCCCGGCGCCATGGCGCTCCAGCGAGCGCGCCACCACCAGCAGATCCGCGATGAAATCCTCCACCTGCGGATAAGGCTGCGCCTGCACCCCGCGCACGGAAGCGGAGATGGAGCCGGTATGCTCGCGGCCCAGCAGCGCTTCATAAGTGGCGGCCAGCCGCGCCTGCACATTCGCCAGCGCCAGCCGGTAGGGCTCATCGGCGCGGTGCTCGGATTGATCCGGGGAGTTGTCGGCCAGGGCGCGCAGCTCCGGGGTCACGTCGACCAGCAACATGGCGAAAGAGAGTTCCTGGCGCAAAATCCGCGCCTCGGCGATGTAATGGGTCAGTGCCTTGTCGGCCTGGGTGGCCAAAGTCTGGCGCAACACGTTGGCATCCACGAACGGGTTGCCGTCACGGTCGCCGCCGATCCAGGTGCCGACTTCCAGGAAGGCCGGCAACTCCGCCAGCCCGGCCCCGGTGGCGCGCTCCACCGCCGCATAAAGCTTCGGCACCTCGGCGAAGAAGGTGGCATCGAAGAAGGTCAACGCGTTGGCGACTTCGTCCAGCACCGAGAGCTTGGACATGCGCAGCATCCGCGTCTGCCACAGCGTGAGCACCCGGGCGCGCAAGGCGGCCTCGATCTCGGCGCGTTCCCCCAGCGTATCCGCCAGCCGGTCGCGCCGGGTCAGCAGCCCGGCGATCGCGTCCAGGCAATCCAGGATGGAGCGGCGCTGCACTTCCGTCGGGTGCGCGGTGAGCACCGGAACGATATAGGCGCCGCCGAAAAATTCCTTCAGCCGGGCTTCGTCATAGCCATGCGCGCGGGCCTGGTTCAGCCCGCCGGCCAGTGAATCCTCACGCGGGCCGGCGCCGGCGATCAGATGCGCGCGCCAGCGGCGTGTATGGTGATGATCCTCGGCGATATTGGCGAGGATGGAGAAATAGCCGAAGGCACGGGTGACACGGTTGATCTCGGCATCGGAGAGCCCGGCCAGAATCTGCTCCAGCTCCGCCTGGGCGGATTTATCCTCGTCGCGATGATAGCGCACGGCGAGCTGGCGGATGGTCTCGATCAGCCCGTAGCTCGCCGGGCCGTCAATGGCGCGGATGGTATCGCCGAGGATGCGCCCGAGCAGGCGAATATCCTCACGCAGGGCCTCATCGAGGGACTCAGAACGGTGCTTTTGCACTTCAGACGTATCCATGCGCGTATCAAACGCGCTTATCACATTCACGCAAGCATTTTTTGCAGCGCAACAAAAAGCCGCTCCCCAGGGGAGCGGCCTCTTTCACGCCGAATCGTATGTATACTGATTAAAACATCCGTATACCGGTCAGGCCGCGCTCTTCTGCGCGCGGTTTTCCACCAGATCCGCGACCACGCCGGGATCGGCGAGGGTCGAGGTATCGCCCAGGCTCTCGGTCTCATCGGCGGCGATCTTGCGCAGAATGCGGCGCATGATCTTGCCCGAGCGGGTCTTCGGCAGGCCCGGCGCCCACTGGATCACATCCGGCGCCGCGATTGGCCCGATCTCCTTGCGCACCCAGGCGATGAGATCCTTGCGCAGCGTCTCGGTCGGCTCCACATCCGCCACCAGCGTGACATAGGCGTAAATGCCCTGGCCCTTGATGTCGTGCGGGTAGCCGACCACAGCGGCCTCGGCCACCGCCTCATGCGCCACCAGCGCGGATTCGACCTCGGCCGTGCCCATGCGGTGACCGGAGACATTGATCACGTCATCGACGCGCCCGGTGATCCAGTAATAGCCGTCCGTATCGCGCCGGGCGCCGTCGCCGGTGAAATACAGCCCCTTGAAGGTGGAGAAATAGGTCTGCACGAAGCGCTCATGGTCGCCATAGACGCTACGCATCTGCCCCGGCCAGCTATCGGCGATGCAGAGATTGCCCTCGGTGGCGCCGGTCAACTCCTTGCCCTCGCCATCGACGATCAGCGGCTTCACCCCGGGCAGCGGCCTGGCAGCGGAGCCGGGCTTCAGGGCGATGGCGCCTTCCAGCGGCGTCATCAGCACGCCGCCGGTCTCGGTCTGCCACCAGGTATCGACGATCGGGCAGCGATCCTCGCCGACCACGTGATAATACCAGCGCCAGGCTTCCGGGTTGATCGGCTCGCCGACCGAGCCCAGCAGGCGCAGCGATTTGCGGGAGGATTTTTTCACCGGCTCTTCGCCGTCACGCATCAGCGCGCGGATGGCGGTGGGGGCGGTGTAGAAGATATTGACCTGGTGCTTGTCGATCACCTCCCAGAAGCGCGAGACGCTGGGGTAATTCGGGACGCCCTCGAACATCAAAGTGGTCGCGCCATTCGCCAGCGGGCCGTAGACGATATAGGTGTGGCCAGTGACCCAGCCGACATCGGCGGTGCACCAGAACACCTCGCCCGGGCGGTAATCGAACACATATTCATGGGTGTAGCTGGCCCAGACCATATAGCCGCCGGTGGTGTGCAGCACGCCCTTCGGCTTGCCGGTGGAGCCGGAGGTGTAGAGGATGAAAAGCGGGTCTTCCGCGTTCATCTCCACCGCCTGATGGGTGGGCGACGCCTTCGCGGTTTCTTCCTCGTAGGAGAGATCGCGGCCGGGCTGCATCGCCACATCGGCCCCGGTGATCTTCACCACCACGACACTCTTCACGCTCGGGCAGCTCTTCAGCGCCTCATCCGCATTCACTTTCAGCGCCACCTTGCGGCCACCGCGGCGGCCCTCATCGGCGGTGATCAGCGCCACCGAGCCGCAATCCTGGATGCGGCTCGCCAGGCTGTCCGGCGAGAAGCCGCCAAACACCACGGAATGGATCGCGCCGATGCGCGCGCAGGCGAGCAGCGCGACGGCGGCTTCCACCACCATCGGCAGGTAAATCGTAACGACATCGCCCTTCTTGATGCCCTGGGCGGTGAGCACATTGGCCAGCCGGCAGACCTGCTCATGCAGCTCGCGATACGTGACCTTCTTGGACTGGGACGGGTCATCGCCTTCCCAGATGATCGCCACCGCATCGCCGCGCTCGGCCAGATGCCGGTCCAGGCAGTTGGCGCTGGCGTTCAGCGTGCCATCCTCGAACCATTTGATCGAGACATTGCCTTCGAAGCTAGTATTCTTGATCTTGGTCGGCGGCTTCATCCAGGAAATGCGCTTGCATTCCTCGGCCCAGAACGCCTCGGGGTTGCTGGCCGCCGCGTTGGTCATCTGCTCGAAACGGGCGGCATTGATCAGGGTTTTGGCTTCGACTTCCGGCTTCACCGGAATGATATCGGCATCGGACATGTCGGCGCTCCTCCTCCTTGTTTTTGTATGGGCGTTTTATCACAAACTTCCAGCGTCCGCGCCATCCATGATCCGTTCTGGCGCATTTCGTTACAACCAGAGGCGGCCATGGCCCACGGTTTCTGCAATGCTGCCCCGCAAGATCGTTGACAAAACTTCATGTTTCTGTGCCTGCTTGGCACGGCAATCGACTTTGGACTTGACTTCGGCTCCCGCGCGCCCGCTGCTGGACGCAGACAAGGCAGACCACGGTTGTCCCGGCCAGTTTGGCCGGGCTGGTGAAACGTTTGAGGAGCGACGAAGACTATGCCGATCGGTACTGTGAAATGGTTCAATACGACCAAGGGTTTTGGGTTCATCGTGCCGCAGGATGGCGGCAAGGACGTGTTCGTGCACATCACCGCCGTGCAGTCCGCCGGCCTGCGTGGCCTGAATGAGGGCCAGAAGGTCAGCTTCGACATCACCAAGGAGCGCGGCAAGGATGCCGCTGTGAACATCAAAGCGGTCTAAGCCAGCCTGATTCGCGTCAACGCCGCCCTTCGGGCGGCGTTTTTGTATCATGCCCCCGTGTTCGGCCGATAGGCGGTGGCGAACTGATCAAGCGCGTCCTGGATCTCCTGATCCGAGAGCAATACCGGCCCGCCCGCCTGCAGGGACAGCAGATAGTGCTGGGCCAGCACCTCCAGCTCGCTCGCCGCGCCCAGCGCCGCCTCCACATCCCGGCCCACCGCCAGCGCGCCGTGATTGGCCATCAGGCAGGCCCGCCGCCCCGCCAATGCGCGCAGCACCGCCTCTGACAATGCCGCCGTGCCGAACAGCGCGTAATCCGCGCAGCGCACATCGCCGCCGCCGAAGCGTGTGACCATGTAATGGCAGGGCGGAATCGCCCGGCGCGCCATCGAGAGCGCGGTGCAATAGGGCGCGTGGTGATGCACCACCCCGCCCACCTCCGGGCGGGAGAGATAGATATCCAGATGAAAACGCCATTCGGAGGAGGGGCGGAAGCGGCCTTCAAAGCTGCCATCCGGGCGCAGCAGCGGGATCATCTCCGGCGTCAGATCCTCATACGGCACCGCCGAGGGGGTGATGAGAATCCCGCCCTGCGTGCGCAGCGAGACATTGCCGGACGTCCCCGCCGCCAGACCGCGCGCCGCCATCTCCCGCGCCGCACGGATCAGCGCCTGCGCCTGCGCACTCACGAGGCGGGGGCGAGATGCAGGGTGGGGGAGATTTTCAGCGCGGCGCCGGTCCAGCGCAACGCCAGCGTGGCCTTGCTGACCGGCGCGGTGGCGAAATGCCCGGCGGCACAAGCACTCTTGGCATCCTTGGCGCTGACATAGCTCAGCGTCGCGCTGGCGCCGTCTTCCGCCGGGGCGAGGCCGTCGATCCCCAGCGCCACCGCCTCGCCGTCCGCAAGCCCCTGGCAATTGGCGTTGGGGGCCATGGTGCCGCGCAGATCGCGCGCCGCCAGCACCGCCGGCTTCTCACCGCCCGGCGGCGGCAGGGAGAGCAGCGAAAGCCGGCTATCCGCCTCGCCCTGCGCCTCGTCGGTATAGAGGCAGACGAATTTCGCCCGCCCGGTCGGGGCCAGCGAGACGCAATGCTCCGCCTGCCCGCCCGGATACCAGCCTTTCAGTTTCCAATGATCCGCATCGCGGACGAACAGGATGCCGCCGCCGAAACTATTCACATGCGGCTCGAAGCTGCCGGCATAGGTCACATAGGCCTCATCCGCCGTGGCGCTGGTGAGATGGCCGATGACAACGCTCTTCAACGTGATGCCCAGCCCCAGCCCGGCGCCGCCATAATCCTGGGCGGGATAACCCGGCAGGCTGGCGCATTGATGCGCATAGCCGCCCCCGGCCCCGCTGGCGCCGCCGCAGACCAAGGGCAGGAACGCCGCCTGCTCGGCGGCGCTCAAGGCGCGCGGATCGTGGTTCTGCGCCGCGACCGGGGGGACGGGCGCCTGGGTGGAGCCGCCCTGCACAGCGCTGCCGCCGGGCTGGTTTTGGTGCGGCAGGAACAGGAACAGCCCGGCTGCAATGATCACGACCAGGGAAAACAGAGCGGCGAGGCGCTTCATCAAAAACTCCGGATTCGGTCCAATCACCGCTTTGCCGGGTTTCCCGGCTTCGGTAAACAGGAAGTAACTTAAGCTTTTGGAAAGGAAGCCGATGGTGCTGCGGCGTGGTCTGCTTGCTGCGTTCCCCGCTCTGCTCTCCGGCTGCGCCAGCTGGCAGGCGCCGGGCTTCCATTTGCCCAGGCTGCCCCCCGCCCCGCCCGGCCCCTACCGGCTTGGCCCCGGCGATGCGCTGAATTTGCGGGTGTTCGACCAGGCGCAGATGTCCGGCAGCTATCATGTCGATGATGGTGGCAATATCGACCTGCCCTTGCTGGGGCTGGTGCAGGCCGGGGGCTTGAGCACCGACGCGCTGGCCAAGAGCATCGCCAGCCAGCTGCAGGCGCGCCAGCTCATCCTGCACCCCTCGGTGGCGGTGGAGATCGCCACCTACCGGCCCTTCTACACGCTGGGCGAGGTCACCACCCCCGGCCCCTACCCATACCGCCCGGGCATGACAGTCCTGACCGCGATTTCCATTGCCGGCGGGTTCACTTACCGGGCCGAGACAGCCTATGTGGGAGTGACGCGCACGATTGGCAGCAAGGCTGCCCAATATCGGGCGCCGACCACAGCAATGGTTCTGCCGGGTGATGTCATCACAGTCTTTGAGCGCCGCTTCTGAGCCGACCAGCGGGGGCATCCCCCGCACCACCGCGCTCGCCCTGGTCGTCGCCGGCTATGTGACCTTCGTGAATATGTGGTGCACCCAGGCGATCCTGCCGGTGCTGGCGCAAAGCCTGCATGTCTCGCCGGCGCTGACCGGCTACACCGTCACCGCCCCGCTGATCGCCACCGCCGCGATGGCGCCGCTGATCGGCATGCTCTCGGACCGGTTCGGCCGGCGCGTCTTCATTCGCGGCGCGGCGCTGCTGCTGATCATCCCCACTTTGCTCGCCGCCACGGCCAGCTCGCTGCCGATGCTGATCGCCTGCCGGTTTCTGCAAGGGCTGCTGCTGCCCTTCATCTTCACCGTCACCATCGCCTATATCAGCGACGAGATGAGCCCGGCCAACGCGATGAAGATGGTGGGCATCTATACCTCCGGCACCATCACCGGCGGGTTTTCCGGGCGATTGATCGTCGGGTTCGTGACCGCGCTGACGCATAATTGGCGCATCGGGTTTCTGGTGATCGGGCTGATCACGCTGGTGGCGGCGCTGATCATCACCTTCCTGCTGCCGCGGGAGACGCGCTTCAAACCCACCACCGGCGTGGCGGGGGCGCTGGCCTCCTTTCCCAACCATCTCTCCAACAAACGGCTGCTCGGCACCTATGCGGTCGGGTTCGGGGTGCTGTTCTCGCTGGTCAGCGTCTTCACTTTCATCAATTTCCGCCTCGCCGAGGCGCCCTATCATATGGGCCCGGCGGCGCTGGGGGCGATTTTCGTGGTCTATCTCGGCGGCGTGGCGGCAAGCCCGGTGGCCGGGCGGCTGGGCGCGAAGATGAACCGGCAATGGCTGATGGCGGGCTGCACCGGGCTGATCCTGCTCGGTCTGGCGCTGACTTTGGCCAGCCCGCTCTGGATGATCGCGCTCGGGCTGCTGCTGATCTGCTTCGGGGTGTTCCCGCAGCAGACGCTGGCGACCGGCTTCATCGGCATCGCCGCGCGGGGGGCAAAATCCACCGCCGTCGGGCTATATGTGACCGCCTATTATATCGGCGGCAGTTTCGGCGGGATCATCCCCGCCGCCGCCTGGCACAGCGCCGGCTGGATCGGCTGCGCCGCCATAACCGCCCTGGTGCAGTTGCTGATGCTGGGCTTCGCCTGGAAGAGCTGGAAAACCGCCTGATCAGCCTGGGGCCTTGTGAGTGGGATCGACCCAATAGACCGATTCCGGCTTTTCCACCGGCTCGATACTGTCGATATTCACCACCACCGCCTCATTGTCCGAGCGCACCAGCACGCATTGCAGCACCTGCTCGGGGTCGGCATTGATCTCCTGGTGCGGCACGTAAGGCGGCACATAGATGAAATCCCCCGGCCCGGCCTCGGCGACGAATTCCAGACTCTCACCCCAGCGCATCCGGGCCTTGCCGGAGACGACATAGATCACGCTCTCCAGAGCGCCGTGATGATGCACGCCGGTCTTGGCGTTAGGATCGATGGCGACGGTGCCGGCCCAGAGGCGCTGCGCCCCGACGCGGGCCTGGTTGATCGCGGCCTGGCGAAACATGCCGGGGGTCTGGGCGGTGTTGGCGTCCAGCCGGTCGCCTTTGATGACGCGCACACCATCATGCTTCCAGCGCGGCTCTTGGTCATGGTCGTGGGTATGATCCTGCGGCATCCCGCTCTCTCTTCGCTCTCCGTGAGGAGGATGCGGGATGCCGGGCGGTTTGAAAACCCTCAGCTCCGAAAGCGCACGGCCTGGCCCTGCGGCTCGCCGGTCACCTGGCCTTCATACATCACCACCTGGCCGCGGATGATGGTGGCCATCGGCCAGCCGGTGCAGGCGACGCCGTCAAACGGCGTCCAGCCGCATGGGCTGGCGATCCAGCTATTCTCGATGCTACGCCGAGCCTTCAGATCGACCACGGAGAAATCCGCGTCATTCCCGGTCACGATGCGGCCCTTGCCGACCGCGCCATAGATCCGCGCCGGGCCCTCGGACATCAGCTGCGCGAGGCGCAGCAGCGAGAGCCTTCCCTCATTCACCTGGGTCAGCATCAACGGCAGGCTGGTCTGCACGCCGGTGAGGCCGGCGGCGGTGGCGGGCCAGGGCTTTTCCTTGGCGGCGCGCGGATGCGGCGCGTGGTCCGAGCCGATATTATCCACCGTGCCATCGGCCACGGCTTCCCAGGCGGCATCCATATGGCGCTTGTCGCGCAGCGGCGGGTTCATCACCGCATAGGGGCCAAGCCGCTCATACACATCCGGCGCGCATTGCAGCAGATGATTCACCAGCACCTCGCAGCCCACCAGATCCTTATGCGCCTTCAGGAAGGCGAATTCCTCGGCGGTGGAGACGTGCAGAATATGCGCCGGGCGGCCGGTGCGCTCGGCAATCGCGGTGATCCGGCGCGTGCCCTTGAAGGCGCATTCCTCATCGCGCCAGACATAATGGTCGCTATACGGCCCGCCGCCCTCAAACTGCGCCCGACGCGCCTGCAGCCGCTCCTCATCCTCGGAGTGGAAAGAGACGCGCCGGCGGCCCGAGCGCATCAGCCGCTCGATGCTTTCATCGTCGGAGACCAGCAGATTGCCGGTGGAGGAGCCGGCGAAGACCTTCATCGCGCACACACCGGGCAGGGTTTCCAGCGTGCCGGTCTCGTCCAGATTATCCATGGTGGCGCCGGCGAACAGGCCCATATCGCACCAGGCATGGCCAGCGATGTAATCATGCTTGGCGGTCAGGCTCGCAACATCCACACCCGCCGGGTTGGTGTTGGGCATGTCGAAACAAGCGGTTACCCCGCCCAGCACCGCGCCCAGCGAGCCCGAACGCATATCCTCAACGCCCTCGACCCCGCCCTTGCCGCCATCGCGGAAATGCACATGCGGGTCGATGACACCCGGCAGCACATGCAGCCCGGCGGCGTTGAAGCGCGCCGCCGACGCCCCGAGATTTTTACCGATGCCGGCGATCTTGCCGTCTTTCACGGCGATATCGGCGCTGGCCTCGCCCCAGGGGAGGACGACAATGCCGTTTTCCAGGATCAGATCATAGCTCATGGCAATTCCTATAGGCCGAGAAGCGTGAATGCGGCAGAGGCCACAGCCTCAACACTGAGCCCCGCCATCGGCGCCTCACCCTCCGGGCCGGGGGCGATGGCGGTGGCGGTGCGCGGCCCGGCCGGGGCATATTCGCTGGCGCGCGAGCGGCCGAACAAGCCCAGCGTGGGGGTGCCGGCGGCGGCGGCGAGATGCATCAGCCCGGAATCATTGCCGACAAACAGGCAGGCCCGGCGCAGACAGGCGGCGGCCTCCGGCAGCGAGAGCGTGCCGACCAGATCGATCGCCCCGGGCAGCGCTGCCAGCACCGGGGCCGCCAGCGCCGCCTCGGCAGCGCCTGGCCCGCCGAACACGGCGGCGCGCACGCCGGGCATGCGGGCGGATAATTCATAAAACAAATCTATGAATCGCTGCGCCGGCCAGATTTTGCCCTCCCAGTTCGCCGTCGGCGCCAGGGCGATGATCGGGCCGTCCCCCAGCAGCAGAGCCGCCTTGGCGTCGTCCTCCGGCGCGGTCCAGGCGACGGGCAGCGGCGGCGGTGCGAAGCCCAGCGCGGTGCCCAGCTGCATATAGCGCCGCCCCGGCCGGCGGCCGCCCTTGAGCATGTGCCGCTTGCGCACGGCCAGCGCCAGGGTGATGGCGGAGCCGCGCACATCCACCGCGATATCCCAGACATGCGGCGCCAGCTTCGCCCAGAGCCGCAGCCAATGCCGGTCGAAACGCTCTTTCTCGAACACGATCAACCGTTCCAGCGCCGGAAACCGGGTGAACACCCCCTCCGCCACCGTGCCGCAGGCGACGGTGAAGCGCGCTTGCGGATATTGCAGCCGCAGCGCCTCCAATATGCCGCAGGAAATCACGGCATCGCCGATCCGCGACGAGGTTATGAACAGGATATTCATGTAACAGCGCCTGTAGCCTGCCCTGGCGGCGGCGGCAAACCGCTCTTGCCGTTCGCCCCTGGCGCGCCCATTTTGCCGGCATGAGCAGCATCGCGCATCTGCCGCATCGCGGCGTTCTGGAACTCACCGGCGCCGAGCGTGTGCCGTTCCTCAACGGGCTGGTCAGCAACGATGTCGCCCGGGCCGGGCCGGGCCGGGCCGTATGGGCGGCTCTGCTCACCCCGCAAGGCAAATATCTTGTCGATTTCTTCATTCTCTCGGATGGCGAGCGGCTGCTGCTGGACCTGCCCCGCGCCGAGATCCCTGCTCTGGCGCAAAAGCTGCGGCGGATGAAGCTGCGCAGCGCGGTGGAGATCAAGGATGTCTCAGAGGATCTGCATGTCTATGCCGTCTGGGGCGGCAGGCCGCCGCAGATCCCGCTGACCGCGGCCGATCCGCGCCTGCCCGAGGCCGGCTATCGCTGCCTGGCGGAGGCGCTGATCACCGCCAACGCCACACCGGAAGATTACGCCGCGCACCGGATCGGGCTCGGCCTGCCCGATGGCCCGCCGGATCTGGAGCCGGAGAAGAGCCTGCTGCTGGAAGCCGGGTTCGAGGAGCTGGGCGGGGTGGATTTCGAAAAAGGCTGCTATATGGGCCAGGAGCTGACAGCGCGCACGAAATATCGCGGTCTGATCAAGCGCCGGCTGCTGCCGGTGCGCCTTGCCACGCCCGGCCTGCCGCCCGGCACGCCGATCCTGGCCGAGGGCCAGGAGGTCGGCACGCTGCGCTCCAGCGCCGGCGATCTGGCCTTGGCGACGCTGCGGCTGGATGCGCTGGGCAAGGCGCTGGAAGCCGACGGCACCCAGGTGACGCCGTTGCCGATGAGCTGGATCAGGCTGCCCAGCCTGTCCTAGAGCAATATGTGTTTAGGTTGACGCGCCAGCGTCAATATAAACACATGAAATTGCTCGCTAAAACAAAAGCTAGAGCATCAAGCTAAAAGCTTGATGCTCTAAGCGGACGCCTCAGGCGCGTTCGGCGACGCGCGCGGGCAGGCGCACCACGGCGGCACTGGCGCCATCACGCAGCACCGACCAGCCTTTATGGGGCAGACGCCCCTCGAGAAACCCAGAATTATGAAAATGCAGCGTTGCCGAGGCAACGCCGCCATTGGCGATGGCCTCGGCGACATCGGGATATTCGGCCAGATACCACGCCTCATCGACGAGCACGGGCCGGGGCAGGCGGTTTTCGAAGTAACCGGCGGCGACATAATGCGCCTTGCCGGAGGAGAGTTTTCCTGCGCTGACGGCCTGTGCCACGTCCGCATTGGTCGCGAGATACCAAGCCTCATCGACCTCGACCATCTCCAGCACGGCACGGATCAGGCCAAATAATTTTTCCTCACGCAGCTCGACATAATGCCCAGCCGCGGAATCGTTATCGGCCATTAAATAGTTGTAGGACCGCATCGACACCACCTGGAATTGCATTGCGTCTATGGAACGAATAGACCATGCCTTTCATCATGATTCAAATTATAATTCTGCAACGCAGCATAAAATTTCGTTACATACCGGGCATTTGACGGAATTTCGTGTATTTTCCGATATCTGCTCTTGAGTGCGGCACGCCGATCGTCAAAAACTCGCCACGAATGCCGGTTCTGATGACGGCACCGGAACGGTCCGACGAACGGAGATTTGATGGCGATCAGGGGACATGTGGACACGATGGAAGGCAGCTACCTGACCGGTTGGGCCACCTCCGTGCCCGATACCGGCAACTGCGCCATCACCGTCACGGATCAGGAGGGCAAGCTGCTGGCCAAGGGCCGCGCCTCCCGCCACCGGCCGGATCTGGCCGCGCTGGGCCTCGGCCGCACCACCTTCGGCTATCGCATCGCCGTGCCGCTGAGCGAGGAGCCGCGCCTGCTGCGCGTCCTCGGCAATGGTGAGGAGCTGATCGGCTCGCCTGTGGCCGTCGGGCCCGGCCTGTTCGATGGGCTGTTCAGTCTCGAGGGCGACCAGCTGGTCGGCTGGGTGAGCGAACGCGCCCCGGCGAAGCAAGCCCCTTTCATCACTGTGCGCAACCAGGCGGGTCAGGAGGTGGCGCGCGGGCAAAGCGTGTTCGAGGCCCAGCCCGCCGACCCGCTCTTCGCCCCGGCGCGATTCAGACTGACGCTGGATGCGGATTGCTTCGGCGCCGGCGAGATGCTGCTGGAGGTGGCGGCGAATGGCCAAAATATCGGGCGGACCAGCTGCAATCTGGCCTTACGCGCCCATCTGGAGACGATCACGCCCACCCGCATGGTCGGCTGGGTGCTCTCCCCGGATGTGCCCAAGCGCATCTTCGCGCTCGATGTGTATCGCAACGGCATCCTCGAAGAGACCGATCATTGCGACCTTGAGCGCACGGATGTGCAGGCGCATTTCCCCGACTCCCCGACGCCGGGCTTCGATATCAGCCTGGATCCGCTGCAACAGGCCGCCGACCAGCCGGTCTCGTTGACGCTGCGCTTCGCCGGCGGCAAGCGGGATCTGTTCGATGGTCCCTATCTGCTCGCCGGGCGCCCGGCGGCGGTGGCCGCCCTGCAGCGCGCGGCGCATCTGGCGCATGCCGGGCTGCCGGGAATCGGTACCGGGGAGCGCGCGCTGCTGACCGCCGCCCTGCAGGAATTTCTGGCCAAGATGCGCGCCCAGGACGGGCTGGTGCTCGACCGCCAGCCCGCCCCCTTGCCCGCCCCGGGCGGCGGCAAGCGGGTCGCCATCGTCATGCCGATCTATCGCGGGGTAGAGGTCACCCAGGCCTGCATCGAATCCGTTCTGGCGCATCGCCAGGCCGAGACCGATCTGCTGGTGCTGATCAACGATGCCTCGCCGGATGAAGCGATGGCGCCGATGCTGGCCGGCTATGCCGGGCTGCCGAACGTCGTGCTGCTGGAAAATGGCGACAATCTCGGCTTCGTCGGCAGCGTCAATCGCGGCCTGGCGCTGGTCAAGGGCAGCGATGTGCTGCTGCTGAATTCCGATACGGTGATGTTCGCCGGCGGGCTGGATGAGCTGCTGCGCGTCGCCGCGGCGGATCCCGCGATCGGCACCGTCACCGCCATGTCCAGCAACGCCACCATCTTCTCCTACCCGTCGGCGGAGCTGCGCGAGGCGGCGCTGGCCGATATCAGCTGGCCGGAGTTGGCGGCCCTGGCCCTGGCCGAGAATGCCGGGCTGTGCGCGGATGTGCCGACCGGCCATGGCTTCTGCATGCTGATCAAGGCCGAGGTGATGGCGCGGATCGGCGCGCTGGATGAGGCGTTTGGGCGCGGCTACGGGGAAGAAAATGATTTCTGCGCCCGCGCCGCCGCCTTGGGCTATCGCAATGTCGCCGCTGGCGGCGTCATCGTCGAGCACAAGGAGAGCATCTCCTTCGGCAATGAGCGCGCCAGCCTGGTGGCGCAGAACCAGCCCCCGGCTGAATGCGCTCTACCCCGAATATACCCCGCTGATCATGGCTTTCGAGGACCGTGACGGGCTGCGCCAGCTGCGCTGGGCGCTGGACCGCGCCCGCCTCGCCCGGGCGCGGGCGCAAGGGGCGCGCTTCGCGCTGGTCACCTCCAACGCGCTGGAAGGCGGCACACCGAAGGCAATCCGCGATATCGAACGCGAGGTCGGCTATGGCGGCGCCACCCGGCTCTCGCTCAGCGTCACCGAAAGCGGGTTGGTTGAGCTCTCCTGCGCCACGCCGCTGCTATGCGCGCATTTCAACAAGGACGAGGCGGCGGACTTGTTCGCGCTGCTGGATGTCGCCGATCCGCGGCTGGTGCTGGCGCATCAGCTGCTGGGCTTTCCGGCCAGCGTCATCGCCGGGCTGCGGGACTGGCTGGGGACGCGCCACAGCCTGTACTGGGCGCATGATTTCTACGCCCTCTGCCCGCGCGTGACGATGATCGACGCGATCGGCCGGTTCTGCGGCGGGGCGGATGCCGCCACCTGCGGGCGCTGCGTGGAGATGGGCGGGGCGCATGAGACCTCGGTGCTGAACGAGCTGAGCCCGGCGGAGCATCGCGCTTTGTTCGACAGCCTGCTGGCGAAATTCACCCATGTCATCGCGCCGTCGGAAAATGCCGTCGGCTATCTTCGCAAGGTGTTCGCGCAGATCAAGTTCAACGTGCTGCCGCATCCGGAAAGCCGGGACGGCGCCGCCCCCGCCGCGCGGGCGGGCAATGATACCGAGATCGTGATGCTGGGCGCCATCGGCCCGCATAAGGGCTCGGACAAGCTGCTGGAAATCGCCAGGCGGGCGCGGCTGACGCATCCGCATCTCAGCTTCCGCGTCATCGGCTACACCAATATCGACCAGGCGCTGCGGGCGGTGGGCAATGTCACCATCACCGGCAAATATACGCCCGAGGAGCTGCCCGAGCTGCTGGCGCAGACCAAGGGACGGCTGGCTTTGTTCCTGCCGGCCTGGCCGGAGACCTATAGCTACACCCTCTCCGAGCTGGTGAAGCACGGCTTCATCCCGCTGGCCCCGGATATCGGCGCGCCGGCGGACCGGATCCGCAAGGCCGGGTTTGGCGTGGTCTTCCCCTTCCCCGCCGATGCCGCCGCGGTGCTGGCGCTGATCGACGAGATTGCCGCCGGCACGGTTAGCCCGGTGCGCGAGGGCGCGCTGCCGGAGGCCTTCTTCTCCAAGCCCGAGGATCTGGAGCGGCTGAACCGGATCGTGCTGAACCAGCCCCGGGAGAGCGTGAAGGCGGCGCCGAAGCCGGCGAAGGCGAAAGCCCCCAGCCCGGCCTGAAAAAACGCCGAGTTTGGCGAGCAACTTTATCCGATCAAACGAATCCGTTTGATCGGATGTTGCTCTAACCGGGCCTCAGCCCAGTTCGGCGGCGGCGTCGATGCGGCGGCGGTTGCGCATGTCGAAATTTTTATAAGCGGCGAAGCAGCCGGCCGCGACATGCCGGCCCAGAACCCGGCGCTCCAGCAGCAGGATGCCCGGCGGCAGACCACCGGCCTGCGCCACGCGCAGCCCCAGCGTGCGGGTGAGCAAGGCCGGGCCGGAGAGCAGCCAGGGGATTTCATTGTCGCCGCGATTGATCGCATTCACCAAGGAATGCAGGGCGTTGCGCAGCAGCGGATGGCCCGGCATGGCGGCCATGAAATGATTCGCCACACAGCCAAACTCCCCCTGCGCCAGCACCAGCTCGGCACCGGCGGGCAGGATGCGGCTGAGCGGCGCCAGCGCGCGGTCATCCGCATCCACATAGATGCCGCCTTCCTCGACCAGCAGCGCCAGCCGGAAGATATCGGCTTTCTGCGGCTTTTCCTTGGCGCGCAGATAGGCCTGCAGCACCGGCTGCGGGAATTTGCCGGCGAGATAGTCGCGCGCCTGGGCATCGTCGAACCGGCGCCAGGCGAAGCCGGGATTGCGCGCCCGCCAGCCCTGCATCATCGCGTCCAGATCCGCCGGCAGATTGGTTTCGTGCCAATAGGCGTTGATCACCTGCGGGATCGCGGCGGCGCCGCGCACCGGGGAAAACTCCAGTTTTTCCGCCTGGCGCAGCGCCAGCAGCAGGGTGGCGGCCGGGGCGGTGCTCTCCGGCGCCTCGCGCACCAAAGCCGCGCAGGGCTCCAGCCGCTCCGGCAGCGGCAAAGCGTTGAGGGCGGCGAGCCTGCCCGCCATCGCCGCGTCCAGCGCATATTCCTCGATCATCTGACCGAGCAAAGATTGGGAGATGTTCAGCGATTCTCCGCGCAGCCGGCGCTCGGCGGCGATCAGCGCGTAGTGGCGGCGCAAATGCCCACGCGCGCCGTCCAGATCGAAGCGCATCAGCTTCACCCGGCACAGCGCCTCCTGCAGCGACGCGTCATTCGGGCTCAGCTCAGCCGCCGCCTCGTAATGCGCCAGGGCGGCATCCATCTGCCAGAGCGATTCCGCCAGCGCCCCGACGCAGCGCCGGCGCACCCCGCGCTCGGCCCGCGAAAGGGCGGGAATGCCCAGCAGCGCCTTCTGCAGCATCGCATCGCTGCCGGCCAGCAACTCGGTCTGGAAGCGCTCGACCCAGAGCCAGAACTGTTTCGGCGCCGCCAGCGTCGCGGCGCGGGCGACGCTGAGCGCCTCATCCATCCGGCCGGTGCGGCGCAGCAGCGTGATCCGCCAGGATTGCAGCTGCGGGCTCAGCCCGTGCTCCTGCTCAAGCGCCTGCAGCCCCTCCAGCGCCGCATCCAGCTTGCCCTGCCAGGCCAGCGTGTCGAGCATGCCGAAGCGGAACGCGATCTCGCCGGGCTTGGCGCGGGCGGCATCCTCATAGATCTGATAGGCCTGGGCGGCGTCGCCCACGGTCAAGGCCTGGCCGGCGAGCTGGCACACCGCATCGGTATGGGTCGGCGCCAGCGCCAGCGCCCGGCGCAGATGCGCGTTGCTCTCCGCCTGACGGCCGAGCAGATAATCCTGCCGGGCCAGTTCGGCCAGCAAGGTCGGGTTTTCCGGCTCCAGCGCCAGCGCCTCGGTAAACCAATGCGCTGCCTGCTGCGGCTCGCCCGCCTGGCGTTCGGTATAGGCCAGCCCCACCAGCACCGGCACCCGGCCGGGATGGGAGGAGAGCAGCGCGGTGCCGGCGGCGCGCGCCTCGTCCAGCGCCCCGGCATCGCGCAGCGCGTCGATCAAGGCCAGGCGCGGCGCCAGCTCATCGGGGGCCAGCCGCACCGCCGCCTGGAAATGCTGGCGGGCGAGATCATGCTCGCCCTGGGCACGCGCGCCATGGCCGCGCCCCAGCGCCACCGCCCAATGGCCGGGATCGATCTCGGCGGCGCGGTCCAGCATCTCCATGGACGGGCCGATGCGCCCCAGTGCGCGCAACGCCTCGGCGATATCCAGCCAGCGCGAGATTTCATTCGGCGCCATCCGCGCCGCCTGCTCCAGCCAGGCCAACGCCGCTTCATGGTCGCCACGGTCGCGGGCGATATGGCCCAGCGCCACATGCGCGTGCCAGAAGCTCGGCTGCGCCGATAACAGGCCCTGCAGCCGCTCAGCCGCCTCAATGGCATGGCCGGCATTGCGCAGCGTTTCGGCCAGCGTCATCACATACCAGGGGTCAGCCGGGGCCAGCCGCGCCGCCATGCGCATCGCATGCAACCGCCCCTCGCCGTCACGCGCGGTGGCGGCCTCCATCAGCCGTGCGGCCAGCGCCACCGCATCCAGCCGCAGCTCATGACCCAGCGCCGCGCCGGAGGCCAGATCCCGGGCGGTGATCACGACCTCCTCGGCCGCTTCCGGCAGCACCGGCACGTCGAGCTGCCAGGCGAAGCCATAGCAGCCATCACCAAGCCCGGCGGCGGCGACATCGCCGCGCAGCAGATCCGCCCGCGTCCGCCCGGCGAGGATGCCATTCACCGATAGTTCGATCTCAAGCCGTTGCGCCGGGTCCTCCGGGTTCCAGGCCCAGCCCAGCACCTCGAATCCCTCGCCGAGCCGGTCAAGATAGCCGGATATTGTCGTGGTCTGCGCGTCGGCCTGTTCCATCATCCCCGCCCCGGCATGAGCCATGCCGTCTTCCCTGTTTCACCTCGCCCCGCGCCATGGTCCCTGCATGGCTGCGGTTTTTCAACCGGGCGCGGGAAGATGACCCGCCCCGAAGGACGTGCATTGGTAAAAGCAGCTTCCGCATATTAGGTAAATGCGGAAATGACAGGATCTTCATCGATGGATTTCGACCTCTTCGTGATCGGCGGCGGCTCTGGCGGGGTGCGCGCCGCGCGGATTTCCGCGGGACACGGCGCACGGGTGGGCGTCGCCGAAGCGCGCTTCTGGGGCGGCACCTGCGTGAATGTCGGCTGCGTGCCGAAGAAATTCATGGTGATGGCCGCCGAATATGGCGGCGCGGCGGATGACGCGCGCGGCTTTGGCTGGGACATCGCCAAGGGCGGGCATGACTGGGCCGCGCTGATCGCCGCCAAGGACAAGGAAATTTCCCGCCTCAACGGCATCTATCGCCGGCTGCTGGAGAATGCCGGGGCGAAAATCTTCGATGCCCGCGCCACCTTCATCGACGCGCATACGCTCGATGTCGGGGGCGAGCGCATCACCGCCGAGCGTATCCTCATCGCCACGGGCGGCCACCCGACCGGGCTGGAGATTCCCGGCGCCGAGCATGCCGTGGTCTCGGATGATATTTTCGCCTTGCCGGAGATGCCCAGACGCGTCGCCGTGGTCGGCAGCGGCTATATCGCGGTGGAATTCGCCGGGGTGTTCGCCGGGCTGGGGGCGCAAACCCATCTGATCTATCGCCAGCCCCTGCCTCTGCGCGGCTTCGATGCGGATCTGCGCGCCGGGCTGGCCGAGGCGCTGGAGCAGAGTGGCGTGCGCCAGCATCCCGGCACGCTACCGGTCGCGATCACCGCCGAGGGCGGCGCCAAGCAGGTGCGGCTTTCGGACGGCAGCGTCATCGAGGTCGATCTGGTGTTTTTCGCCACCGGCCGCGCGCCCAATACCAGGGGGCTCAATCTCGGCGCCGCCGGGGTGCAAACCGGACCGAAGGGGGAAATCCCCATCGGCGCGGATTTCGCCACCAATGTTGCGCATATCTACGCGCTGGGCGACGTCACCGACCAGGTGAACCTCACCCCCGTCGCCACCGCCCAGGGCCATGCGCTGGCGGATAGTCTGTTCGGCAACAAGCCGCGCGGGGTGAGCCTTGCGAACGTGCCAAGTGCGGTGTTCTCGATCCCGCCCATCGCCAGCGTCGGGATCACCGAGGACCAGGCCCCGGCGGGCGCGAAGATCTTCGTCTCGAAATTCACCCCGATGCGCCACACAATCTCCGGCCGGGCCCGCAAGACGCTGATGAAGCTGATCGTGGATGCGGACACGGACAAGGTGCTGGGCGCGCATATGCTGGGCGAGGATGCGCCGGAGATCATGCAGGGTCTGGCGGTGGCGATCATCGCCGGGGCGACCAAGGCGGATTTCGACCGTACCATCGGCATCCACCCGACAGCGGCCGAGGAATTCGTGACCATGCGCACACAGACCAGGGTTGCCGGGGCCTTGGCGGCGGCCGAGTAGCGTTTCTTTTCAAATCGCGCTTTATAGGGCGGATAAGGAACGCCCGTCTGGAGACACCATGGATACGATCACCCCAGCCACCCTGTCCGGCTGGACCCCGCAAAGCTGGCGCACCTGCCCGATCCGGCAGGTGCCGAGCTATCCGGACCCGGCCAAGCTCGCCGCGATGGAAGCGCGCCTGGCGAAGTTTCCGCCGCTGGTGTTTGCCGGCGAGGCGCGGAACCTGAAGGCGCATCTGGCCGCCGCCGCCAAGGGCGAGGCCTTCGTGCTGCAGGGGGGCGATTGCGCCGAGAGCTTCGGCGATTTCACCGCCAACGTGATCCGCGACACCTTCCGCGTGCTGCTGCAGATGGCGGTGGTGCTGACCTTCGGCGGCGCCATGCCGGTGGTGAAGCTGGGCCGCATGGCCGGGCAGTTCGCCAAGCCGCGCTCCTCGGACAATGAGACCATTGGCGATGTCACCCTGCCCTCCTATCGCGGGGACATCATCAACGCGCCTGAATTCACCGCGCAGGCCCGCATCCCGGACCCGACGCGCATGGAGTTCGGCTATTTCCAGTCCGCCGGCACGCTGAACCTGCTGCGCGCCTTCGCCTCCGGCGGTTACGCGGACCTGCATGAGGTGCATCGCTGGAACCTGGATTTCGTCGAAAAATCCCCGCTGGCGGCGAAGTACCAGGATCTCTCCACGCGCATCGACGAGACGCTGCGCTTCATGGCCGCCTGCGGCCTCTCCAGCGCCGCCACCCCGCAGATCCGCGAGACGGATTTCTATACCAGCCACGAGGCGCTGCTGCTGCCTTATGAGGAAGCCCTGACCCGGGTGGATTCCACCAGCGGCGACAATTACGCTTGCTCGGCGCATTTCCTCTGGATCGGCGACCGCACCCGCCAGCTCGATGGCGCGCATGTGGAATTCATGCGCGGCATCAAGAACCCGATCGGCATGAAGGTCGGCCCGAGCATGGAGGTGGATGATCTGCTGCGGATCATGGATGTGCTGGACCCGGAGAACGAGCCCGGCCGGCTGACCCTGATCACCCGCATGGGGGCGGGCAAGGTGGCCGAAAAGCTGCCGCCTTTGCTGCGCGCGGTGAAGCAGGCCGGGCGCAGCCCGGTCTGGCTCTGCGATGCGATGCACGGCAACGGCATCACCACCGCCGCCAAGATCAAGACCCGCCGCTTCGACGATATCGTCGCCGAGCTGCGCGGCTTCTTCGACGCGCATGAGGCCGAGGGCACCGTGGCCGGCGGCGCGCATCTGGAAATGACCGGGCGGGACGTCACCGAATGTGTCGGCGGCGCGCGCGGCCTTTCCGAGGACGGGCTGGGCGAGCGTTACGAGACCTTCTGCGACCCGCGCTTGAACGCCGAGCAATCGCTGGAAGTGGCGTTCTATTTGGCCGATGAGCTGAAATCCCGCCGCGCCTCGAAAGCCAAGGCGTGACCCCGGCGCCTTTGTCCGATAGCGACATCGCCGCGCGGACAGACGCCTATTTCAACCGCACCCGGGAGATCGTCGCCAAATTCGGCGATGCCCGGGTGACCTACGCGATCTTCCTGCGCCGCCCGGTGGTCTCTGCGCCCTCGATCATGGTCGAGTGGCTGCAGAGCGTGGCGCGCACGCGCGGGCGGGATTTCCAGATCGAGCTGCCGCACAAGGAAGGTGCCTGGGTCGGGGCCGGCGAGCCGCTGGCTTATGTCACCGGCTCCTTCGTCGCGCTCTCGGACCTCGAAACCCTGGCGCTGCAGAAAATCGGCCCCGCCTGTGTCGCCGCGCATAACGCCTACCAGATGGCCATGGCCCTGCCCAACGCCGCCTTCCTGGCGATGGAAGCCCGCCATTGCGCCGGGGCGGAGATGCAGGAGATCATGGCCTATGGCTGCGCCGTCGGCTCCCGCGCCGCCCAGGCCGAAGGGGCGAGGGGCTTCATCGGCAACGCCAATGACTGGACGGCGCATTATTTCGGCGCCCCGCACGGCTATGGCACCATGCCGCACGCGCTGATCGGCTACGCCAACTCCACGCTGCGCGCCGCCGAGATGTTCCGCGAGACCTTCCCGGACGAGCCGCTGACCGTGCTGGTGGATTATTTCGGCCGGGAAGTGACGGATGCGCTGGAAGTCTGCCGGCGCTTTCCGGAGCTGGCCGCCGCCGGGCGCATCTCGGTGCGGCTGGACACCCATGGCGGGCGCTATCTGGAAGGGCTCGGCCCGCAGGAGAGCTACGCCGTGCTGGAGCGCAACGCGCCGGGCGCGATGCGCCGCTATCGCAGCCAGCGCGAGCTGAATTACCTGATCGGCACCGGCGTCTCCGCCGCCGCCATCTGGAAGATGCGCGAGGCGCTGAACGAGGCCGGGTTCGGGGCGGTGAAAATCGTCGCCTCCTCCGGCTTCGGCGTGGAGAAATGCTCGGTGATGGCCGATGCCAAGGCGCCGATCGACGTGGTCGGCACCGGCAGCTTCATCCCCGAGAGCTGGAGCGAGACCTATGCCACCGCCGACATCGTCGCCTATGACGGGGTGCCGCGGGTGAAGATCGGGCGCGAGTTCCTGCTCCGCCCGGCCAAGGGGTAAACGGAGCCTGTGGCTGACGAGATGAGTGACACGCTGAACATCGCCATCGCGCAGATCAATCTGCATCTGGGCGCGATCGACAAAAACCTCGCCAAGCTGCGCGCCGCCCGTGCCGAAGGGGCGAGGCTGGGGGCGGATCTGGTGGTCACACCGGAGCTCTCCATCGCCGGCTATCCGCCGGAGGATCTGGTGCTGAAACCCGCCTTCGTCGCCGCCTGCGAGGCGGCGGCGGAAACGCTGGCGGCGGAGACCGCCGATGGCGGGCCGGGAATCATCGTCGGGCTGCCCTGGCGCAATGGCGGGAAGCTGCATAATGCCGCCTTTCTGCTGGAAGGCGGGCGCATCGCCGCGCGTCGCGCCAAGGTCGAGCTGCCCAATTACGGCGTGTTCGACGAAAAGCGCGTGTTCGATGCCTGCACGCCCTCCGGCCCGGTGCCGTTCCGTGGCTTCCGGCTGGGGCTGATGATCTGCGAGGATTGGTGGCTGCCCGCCGTCTCGGAAACATTGGCGGAAACCGGGGCGGAGATGCTGCTCTCCATCAATGGCTCGCCGTTCGAGGATGGCAAGCAGACCCGCCGGGTCACACTGGCGGTGGAGCGGGTGGTGGAAACCGGCCTGCCTTATGTCTTCGCCGCCCAGGTCTGCGGCCAGGATGAGGTGGTGTTCGACGGCGCCTCCTTCGTGCTGAACGCCGATCGCTCGCTGGCGGTGCAGATGCCGCATTTCGAGGAAGCGATCACCCTCACAAGCTGGACCCGCACCGAGGCCGGGCTGGTCTGCGCGCCGCAGACCTTGGCGCCGGAGCCGGAGCGCTACGCGCTGATCTATCAGGCGATGATGTGGGGCCTGCGCGATTATGTGAACAAGAACGGCTTCCCCGGCGTGGTGCTGGGGCTCTCGGGCGGGATCGACAGCGCCATCTCCGCCGCTGTCGCCGCCGATGCGCTGGGGCCGGAGCGCGTGCGCGCGGTGATGCTGCCCAGCCGCTATACCTCCGCCCACAGCCTGGAAGACGCGGCCGAATGCGCGCGGATGCTGGGAATCCCTTACGAAACCATCCCCATCTCCGGCGCCACCGAGGCGTTCGAGGCGGCGCTGGCCCCGGCCTTTGCCGGCAAGGCGGCGGATATCACCGAGGAAAATATCCAGTCCCGTTCGCGCGGGCTGATCCTGATGGCGATTTCCAACAAATTCGGCCCGATGCTGCTGACCACCGGCAACAAGTCGGAGATGTCAGTCGGTTACGCCACGCTTTATGGCGATATGTGCGGCGGCTACTCGGTGCTGAAGGATATCTACAAAACCACCGTGTTCGCGCTTTCGCGCTGGCGCAACGAACACCACCCGCACGGCGCGCTGACCGCGCCCGGCCCGGCGATGCCCGAGCGCATCATCACCAAGCCGCCTTCGGCCGAACTGCGCGACAACCAGACCGACCAGGACAGCCTGCCGCCTTACGAGGTGCTGGATGCCATTCTGGAACATCTGATCGAGGGCGAGCGCTCGGCCGAGGAGATCGTGGCGGAGGGCTTCGCGCGCGAGACGGTGCTGCGGGTAATCAAACTGCTGGACCGCGCCGAATATAAGCGCCGCCAGGCCCCGCCGGGGGTGAAGATCACCGCGAAAGCCTTCGGGCGCGACAGGCGCTATCCGCTGACCAACGGGTTTACCAACCTTATCAAATAGCTCGGGTCAGCGTCCCGCAATATTCGCTGTAATTCCTCTGGCCTTTTCTCCAGAAGCGGCTATTACACCCTTTCGCCGGTTCGTCCGGCGGATGTCCTGTGGGGAGTTTGAGCTAGACGATGCCGGTGCCGTTTTCCGCCGAAGATTTTGATCGTGTCTTCGATTCCGCCATCATCCGCCGGGCCCAGAGCGTCATCGCGCTGGGCTTTGTGAAGGATGTGACGCTGCAGGGCGACACCATCGACGGCATCGTCGAGGATATGGACGGCACCCGCCGCACCACCTCGCTCACCCCCGAGCGCAAGGGCAGCCGGATTTCCTTTGCCGAGCGTGAATGCTCCTGCGGCGAGCGCGGCTGCCGGCATCTGGCCGCCACCGCCCTGGCGGCGCTGGCGAAATTCCCGGAATTGCGCAAGGCCGAGCCGAAGAGCCTGATCGATACCGTGATCCCCGCCGGCGAGCGCACCTATACCCCGCCGCCGGTCCGCCCGCGCCCCACCGGCCGGCGC
>NZ_JH976209.1:218423-222978 GCF_000306035.1 Acidocella sp. MX-AZ02 | reverse complement strand
GTGCTGACGCTGGATTTCGACTATGGCGGCGTGCGCGTGGATGGCGCCGATGACAGCCAGTTCATGCGCATCCGCACCGGCGGGCAGATCGCCTTCATCCGCCGCGACCCGGCGGCTGAAGCCGCGGCCCTGGACGAGCTGCGCCCGGATGGCTTCGTGCAGATGCGCGTGGCCGATGGCAAAGCCGCGCGCGGCCAGCGCGTGCTGGTGTTCCGGGGCGAGGATGCCGCCGCCAAATGGCACCATTTCGTCGCGGTGCGCATCCCGGAACTCACCGAGAAAGGCTGGCAGGCACAGATCGACGCGAATTTCGGCCCGCAGCTGGCCGATAATGTCGGCAATCTGGACGTGGTGGTGCAGGATGCCGAGAAGGGCAATTTCAGCCTGGAATTCGGCATTGAGATCGATGGCGAGCGGCACCCGCTGCTGCCGATCCTGGAGCATCTGTTGGCCCGTGGCGGCTATGAGGCGGCGCAGATCGTCGATGGCGAGATCATCACCTCGCTGGAGGATGGCCGCGTCATCAAGCTGCCGGCGGACCGCATCAAGCGGCTGCTGAACGTGATGGGCGATCTGATCGAGGCCGCCGGGCGCACCGCCGAGAAAAATCTGGTTCTCCCCGTGGGGGCCGCCGCCACGGTGCTGGATCTGGAGGATGTGCTCACCACATCCTGGCAGAACGCCGCCGATATCGAGGCCTATGTCGAGCGCTTCCGCGGCGAGCCGGAGATCATCCCGGTGGAAGTGCCGGAGGCCTTCAAGGGGTCGCTGCGCCCTTATCAGCAGCATGGCGTGGACTGGCTGCAGCATCTGGCCGGGCACGGGCTGGGCGCCTTCCTGGCCGACGATATGGGGCTGGGCAAGACCGCGCAGACCATCGCGCATATTTGCGTGGAACATGCCGAGGGCCGGCTGACCGCCCCGGCGCTGATCGTGGTGCCGACCTCGCTGGTCGCCAACTGGACGGCGGAGCTGCGCAAATTCGCCCCGCATCTGCGGGTGGAGGTGCTGCACGGCATGGAGCGCCATGAGAAGCGCGACAAGCTGGAAGATGTGAATGTCGTCGTCACCACCTATACGGTGCTGACCCGCGACATCGAATTCATGAAGCCGCTGCCCTGGCATCTCACCGTGCTGGACGAGGCGCAGGCGATCAAATCCCCCGAGGCGCGGGCGACGCGCGCGGTCTGCCAGCTCAAGGCCGAGAACAAGATCTGCCTCTCCGGCACGCCGATTGAGAATAATCTCGACGAGCTGTGGTCGCAATTCGCCTTCCTGATGCCGGGCCTGTTGGGCGACCGGCGCGGCTTTACCAAGCGCTTCCGCACGCCGATCGAGAAGAACGGCGATCCGGTGGTGCGCGGCCAGCTGATCAGCCGCATCCAGCCCTTCATCCTGCGCCGCACCAAGTCCGAGGTGGCGACGGAGCTGCCGCCCAAGCACACCATCCTGCGCCGCATCACTTTGGCGCCGGACCAGCGGGAGCTCTACGAGACCATTCGCGGTACGCTGTATGAGACGGTGAAGGAGCAGATGGCCGAGCGCACGCTGGCGCAGAGCCGGGTCATCGTGCTGGATGCGCTTTTGAAGCTGCGCCAGGCCTGCTGCGACCCGCGCCTGGTGAAGCTGGGGGCCACGCGCGGCACCGAAAGCTCCGCCAAGCTGGATGATCTGATGGAGATGGTCTCCGAGCTGATCCCGGAAGGGCGGCGCATCCTGGTGTTCTCGCAATTCACCTCGATGCTGGATCTGATCAAGCCGCGCCTGGACGAGGCGGGGATTCCCTTCGTCGAGCTGCGCGGCGATACGCGCGACCGCGCCACCCCGGTGCAGCGCTTCGAGGCCGGCGAGGTGCCCTTGTTCCTGATCTCGCTGAAAGCCGGCGGGCGCGGTTTGAACCTGACCTCGGCCGATACCGTCATCCATTACGACCCCTGGTGGAACCCGGCGATCGAGGCCCAGGCCTCCGACCGCGCGCATCGGATCGGCCAGACCAAATCCGTGTTCGTCTATAAGCTGATCGCGACCGAGACGGTCGAGGAGCGGATTCTGGAGCTGCAGCAGCGCAAGGCGGAGCTGGCCTCCATCGCCTTCCAGGATGCCGGCGGCATGGCCTTCAACGCCGATGATATCGACTTCCTGTTCGGCCGCGACACGGCGGCTTCGGAAGCGGCGGAAGCGGCGTAAAAATCAGGAGGCGTGCATGGGCAAGCTGGTCTGGCTCGCCTCCTATCCCAAATCCGGCAATACCTGGGTCAGGGCGTTTCTGCATAATTATGTGCTGAACGCGCGGACCCCGCACAGCATCAACGCGCTGGTGGATGTCACCATCTCCGAATGCGCGATGGCGTTTTTCGGCACGCCGGGGGAGATTTTGCCCCCCGCCGAGGTCCAAGCGCGCCGGCCCCAGGTGCATGAGGCCCTGACCCGGCTGCATGAGGATCTGGTGTTCGTGAAAACCCATAACGCCCATCTCAGCGCGCATGGGGTGCAGCTGATCACGCCCGAAGCCACCGCCGGGGCGATCTATATCGTCCGCGATCCGCGCGATGTGGCCCTCTCTTACGCCGCCTTCACCGGCAAATCCGTGGATGAGATCATCGATTTCATGGACGCCGAAGGTGCTGCCAATGCCTCGGATGGCACCCAGGTGTTCGAGCTGCTCTCCTCCTGGTCCGCCCATGCGCTCTCCTGGGTCGCCTCCCCGCGACGTCTGCTGGTGCGCTATGAGGATCTGCTGGCCGATCCGCAGCGCGGCTTTGGCCGGATCATCCGCTTCCTGGGTGCGGCCGGGGACGTGCCCGACCCGGAGCGGCTCAGCCGGGCGATCGAATTCAGCAGCTTCAAGAGGTTGGCCGGGCAGGAAGCGCGGGAGGGCTACCGCGCCGGCGGCCCGGGTGAGGCTAAATTCTTCCGCCAGGGCGAGGCCGGGGGCTGGCGCGGCCGGCTCAGCCCCGCCCAGGCCGGCAAGATCTGGGCCGCGCACGGGAAGGTGATGGAAAAATTCGGTTATCCACAGAATTGATCCGCCCACAAACCAACTGATCCCGATTTCACGTGACAGTTCGATGGCAATGGGACTAGCCTGAGCATCCGGGCACAGCCCGCCGATCAAGGGGGCACCCGGGTTTCGTTGGCCATCAGCCATTAGGAGACACCATGAACCTGCAATCACGTCTCGCGGCCCTGAAAGGGCGTCATGCCAGCCTGGAAAGCCAGATCGCCGCCGAGGATCGGCGGCCGCTACCGGACATGGCGGCACTTTCCCGCCTGAAAGTTGAGAAATTGCGGCTCAAGGAAGAGATGGAACGGATACGTACTCAATAAGAGACGAGAGCAATATGTGTTGAGATTGACGCGATAGCGTCAAGATAAACGCATGAAATTGCTCGCCAAAGCAAAATTTGGCGCCTCATGCTATTGACGCTTTATGCTCAAAGCATGATGCGCCAGCGTCGGAATACGGAAAAGGGGGCGAAAAGCCCCCTTTTTTGCTGCCCTTGCTTGGTTATCTCCGGCCCGTCGCGTTTATCAGGCCGCTTCGGCCGGGCCGGGCGGCGGCGGCGGGGTGAGGCCTTCGCGGGTGACGCGCTCATTGGCGGCATTCACCGCATCGTTCAGGTCAGACTGCTTGCACAGCCCCAAAATCACCGGGTCGCGCGGCTTGATGTTGGCGGCGTTCCAGTGCGAGCGGTCGCGGATCTTCTGGATGGTGTCCTTGGTGGTGCCCAGCAGCTTGACGATCTGCGCGTCGGTGAGATGCGGGTAGGAACGCAGCAGGAAGGCAATGGCATCCGGGCGGTCATTGCGCTTGGCCACGGGGGTATAGCGCCCGCCCTTCTGCTTCTTGTGCATTTCCGGCTGTGGCAGCAGCTTCAGCCGGCGGGAGCTGTCAGCCTCGCAGCGCTGGATATCCTCGGCGGTGATCTGCTTGTTCATCACCGGATCGTAGCCGACAATCCCTTGCGCGACCTCGCCATCCGCGATCGCCTGGACTTCCAGGGGATGCATGCCACAGAAATCCGCGATCTGCTCGAAAGTGAGGCCGGTCTTGTCAATCAGCCAGACTGCGGTAGCTTTGGGCATCAAGGGCAAGGACATGGATCGATTACCTTTTCTCGTTTCGGGCCGAGGCGCCCGAAACGGACATAGTTACTCGCTTCGGCCCCGCAAGTACAACTGGCGGGGTTATCGAGCCCGCGCCACCTTTTGGTCAAGTCCAAACCATGACATTTTCTGAAGAAGACCTGCCGCCACGGAAGAAAAAGAGGCTGGAGCCACCGGTTCTGGACACTCTGGGGGTGGAGGAGCTGCAACTCTATATCACGGAATTGCAGGAAGAAATCCGCCGGGTGGAGGCGGAGATCAAGGCCAAGCAGGCGCATGCCGCCGCCGCCGCGCTTTTCTTCAAGCCGCCCGGCGCCTGAGCTCAGATGGCGCGACGCAACCAGGTGGGCCGGGGGGCGCTGGAAAAACCAGCGCCCCGCCGGCCGAAAGGGCTTTCGGCTGAGGATCTGGAGCTGTGGGCGGCCTATGGGCGCACGCTGAGCCGGCT
>NZ_JH976209.1:178796-218323 GCF_000306035.1 Acidocella sp. MX-AZ02 | reverse complement strand
CGCGTAAAACTGCCCAGCCCGTCCTGGCTGGCGGTGAATGCGCCGCCGGCGGGGCTGGATAAATCCACCTGGTCGAAATTCCGTGGCCAGAAAATTCGCGCCGAGGCGAAGCTGGACCTGCACGGCCACACCGCCGCCCGGGCCCATACGGAAGTCACACGGTTTCTGGAGATGGCGCAGGCCACGGGGCTGCGCTGTGTGGAGATCGTCACCGGCAATGGCGAGATTCTGGCGCGTGAGCTGCCGCACTGGCTCAACACCCCGGCGATGCGGCCGCTCATCCTGGGCCTCGCCCACCCGCATGCGCGCAATGTGGGGGCCATTCGCGTGCTGCTGCGCCGGCGCCGGGGATGACGCCGTTCGGGGAGAAATTGCGGGCGCTGCGCCAGGAGCGGGGCATTCTGCTGAAGGACATGGCCGCGGCGCTGGAGGTCTCACCGGCCTATCTCTCGGCGCTGGAACATGGGCGGCGGGGCGCGCCCTCCGCCGGGCTGGTGCATCAGGTCTGCCAGTTTTTCGGGCTGATCTGGGATGATGCGGATGAGCTGGCGGCCCTGGCCCGGCAATCGCGACCCCGGCTGAAGCTTAACAGCGCGGGGCTGAGCGCGGCGCAGACGGCGCTCGCCAACCGGCTGGCCAAGGAGCTGCGGAATTTATCGCCGGAAACGGTGGCGGCGATCCAGAAGCTGCTGGATGCGAAGGAGGCGGGCTAGAATGTTTTTCATCAAATGAAAAACACTCTAGCTTTTTCTTTGCGAGCAATTTCAATCATCTGATCTGAACCTTCCGTTTCAGATCAGATGATTATTGCTCTAACCCGGCAGCACGGCCTGGGCGCGCAAGGCGCCGAGCAGCGGCAGCAGCGGCAGGCCGAGCACGGTGAAATAATCGCCCTCGATCCGCTCGAACAGCTGCGCCCCCTGCGCCTCCAGCCGGTAGGCGCCGACGCAATGCAGAATCTCGGCGCCCTCGGCGACCAGATAATCCTGCAGGAAATCCTCGCTGAATTCACGCATGGTCAATTGCGCGCGCGCCGCATGCGCCCAGAGCAGCGCCCCATCCTGCACCAGGCAGGCGGCGCTGATCAGCTCATGGGTGCGGCCGCGAAAGCCGCGCAGCTGGTCGCCCGCCGCCGCCAGATCCGCCGGCTTGTCATAGACCACCCCGTCACAGACCAGCACCTGATCGGCGCCGATCACCCGCGCCCCGGGATAAAGCGCGGAGACCGCCTGTGCCTTGGCCTGCGCCAGCGCCGCCGCCAGCGCCTCTGGCGCGCCGGTAAAGCCAGATTTCAGCGCGGTTTCATCCACGGAGGAGGCCACCGCCGAGAAATTCACCCCGGCCCCGGCAAGCATGGCTTTGCGGCTGGCGGAGGCGCTGGCGAGGATCAGGGAGCGTGTCGGCACGCCTGTCTGTACCGCGCGGGGGAGCGCCCCGTCCAGCGCGTGAAGGCACGGGTGAAGGCGCTGAGTTCGGAATATCCAAGCAGCAGCGCGATATCCGTGAAAGCGATCCCCGGCTGGCCGACATAATCCTGGGCCAGATCGCGGCGGATGCGGGCGGTGAGGTCTGAAAACGCCACCCCCTCCTGGCGCAGCCGCCGATGCAGCCCGGCCCGGCTCACCCCCAGACGCTGCGCCACCTGGTCGATCTGCGCCGCCCCGTTCAGAAACCCGTCCCGGATCAGCCCCAGCACCTGGCCGACGAAATCCCGTGCTCCCCCATCCGCCAATTGCGGGCGCAGCGCCGCGAGCAGCCCCGGCAGCCGCGCCGCAGCCGCCCCAGGCATCTTCGCCGCCAGCAATTCGGCGGGAAACAGCAGCGCATTGCGCGGGGCGGCGTAATAGACCGGGGCGCGGAAGCCAGACGCCGCGCGGGCTCCGGCCGGGCGCAGATGCTCGAACTGCACCTCCAGCGGCGCGAAACCCGGGCCCAAGGCCCGGCGAAATATCCCCCGCGAACACCGCCAAAGACAGCTCCGCATCCTGCCGGCGCTGGGTGATCCGTCCATCGCCGATCTGATATTCCAGCGCCATCACCGCGCCCTGGGCGCGCAGGCGCAGGCAGGAATGCTCCTGCAGCACCGGGAAATAGGCGCAGAGATTGCGCAGCGCCGCCCCCAGATCCGGCGAGGCCAGCACCAGCGCGCCCAGCGCGCCCATCTGTTCGGGCGCATATTGCTGGCCAAAGCGTAAGCCGAAATCATCCAGCCCGGTCTGCGCCGCCGCTTGCTCGAACAGCCGGCAATAGGCCATCAGGCTCAGACGCTGGGTGGGGTCGGCCAGCCGGGCGGCGGGCAAGGCCAACCCGGCCAGCAAGGACGGCGCATCCCCGCCGCACTGGCCGATCAGCGCCTCGATCCCTGCCGCGGCAGCGGCGGCGATATGCGGCTCCACACCCATGCGCTCACCCTTTCAGGAAAGATTTTTTACGCTAAAGCAAAAAATCACACAAGAATAAGCAATCGCCCATTTACGATGCAAACCAAGCCCAGTTTCTGCGCCGCCACCTTAAACAGCCTTTCTGGTTGCACTGATTTTGACACCAAATGTCAAGCGCGTCGCCGGCATCTTCGTCTCTACTCCGGGCATCAAACAGCCAGCTGCCTTCAGGACGGCAGCGCTGACCAAAACCAGGAGTGTGACGATGGACGATCTGCATCTGCCAACCCCGGCCGCGCCGAGCCTGTGCGCGAGCCTCCGCCACCCGCTCACCCCGCTGGACGCCGCCGAAATCCAGCAGGTGGTGGCGATCATCCGCGCCGATGCGGCATTTGGGCTGCCTTATCTGTTCGAGGTGATCGAGCTGAAGGAGCCGAGCCAAGCTGCCCTGGCCGCCTACCGCGCCGGCCAGCCCTGCCCGCGCGAGGCGCGCGCCAATATTTTTCTGGCCGATGCGCCCGGCGTCTGGCGGCTCAGCCTCTCCTTGGCCGACAATATCGTCACCGCAAAGAGCTTCCATCCGGAGGCACGGCCGATGATCCAGCTCGAACAATTCATCCAGATCGAGGATATCGTCCGCGCCCATCCGGATTTCATCGCCGCCTGTGCCAAGCGCGGCGTCACCGACATGAGCAAGGTCTGCGTCGACCCCTGGTCGGCCGGGAATTTCGGCGTGAAGGGCGAGGAAGGCGGCTATCTTTCCCATACATTCTGCTGGCTTCGCCTCTATGAGAACGAGAATTTCTACGCCCACCCGATCGAGGGCATCAATGCCGTGGTCGATATCAAGGCGGGCAAGGTGATCCGGGTGGGTGATTATGGCGTGCTGCCGATCCCGATGGCGGAATTCAATTACGAGGCGCAGTTCCGCGACGATTTCCGCCCGGCGCTGAAGCCGCTCGACATCATCCAGCCGGAAGGGGCGAGCTTCGTGCTCAAGGGCCGCGAAATCAGCTGGGATAAATGGCGCTGCGTCATCGGCTTCAATGCCCGCGAGGGGCTGACCCTGCACGATATTTCTTACGATGGCCGGCCGATTGTCGCCCGCGCTTCCATCGCCGAGATGGTGGTGCCCTACGGCGTGCCGGAGGGCGGGCATTTCCGCAAGAATGTCTTCGATATCGGCGAATATGGGCTGGGCAAGCTCACCAACTCGCTGAAGCTGGGCTGCGACTGCCTGGGCTATATCGCCTATCTGGATGCCGCGCTGAACACCATGGAAGGCGGCATTTTCGAGATCGAGAAGGCCATCTGCATCCATGAGGAGGATAACGGCATCCTCTGGAAACATTGGGATTTCCGCACCGAGCGCACCGAGGTCCGGCGCGGGCGCAAGCTGGTGATCTCCTCGATCTGCACCGTCGGCAATTACGAATATGCCTTCTACTGGTATTTCGACCAGGCCGGCGAAATCGAATTCGAGATGAAGGCCACCGGCATCATCAACACCTCTGCCTGCCTGCCCGGCCAACCCACCAAATACGGGGTGGAGGTCGCCCCCGGGCTGCAGGGCCATATCCACCAGCACGCCTTCTGCGCCCGGTTGGAAATGGCGGTGGATGGGCCGGGCAATTCCATCGTCGAATGCAACACATATGCGGAGGAAGACGAAGCCAGGAACCCCTATGGCAACGCCTTCTACCAGCAGGATACAATGCTGAAGACCGAGCTGGAGGCCTGCCGCAAAGCCAATCCGGCGACCCAGCGTTATTGGAAGGTGATCAACCCCAACAAGCTGAACCATACCGGCAAGCCGGTCGGCTATAAATTGATGCCGGAATCCACCCTCACTCCCTTCTTCCGCCCCGGATCTCCGTCAGGCATCCGGTCCAACTTCATGCAGAACCATCTCTGGGTGACGAAATTCTCCGAGGAGGAGCGCTTTCCCGCCGGCGAATATATGAACCATTCTGACGGATCCGGCGGGGTGGCGGATTTCGTCAAGCAGGATCGGGCGCTGGAAAATACCGATCTGGTGCTTTGGCACGTGTTTGGCCTGCATCACCAGCCCCGGCCGGAGGATTTCCCGGTGCAGCCCTGCATCAAGACCGGCTTCAAATTGATGCCGGTCGGCTTCTTCAACCAGAATCCCGGCATCGACATCGCCCCGGAGACCAACCGCGCCAGCAAGCTGCATGGCGGCGGGTGCTGCGGGCATTAGGCGGCCTCCCAGGGGACATACGCAAAAACGGCACGGTGTTTGCATTGCCGCAACAACAGACCCCGCCGGCGCCTGGCGCTGGCGGGAGACAGGCTTCCAGCAAGGAGATTGAAGAGTATGGTCGCAACCACGGACATCGCGGCGCACCAGACTGAAGCGAAGTTGAGGCAGGGTTCGCTGAACCTGCCGGAGACGATCGGCCAGTCGATCGCCAATATCTCGCCCACCCTGACCCCGGCGCTGAACATCGCCGTGGTCGCCGGCATCGCCGGCACCGCCTCCTGGGTGTCGTATCTCATCGCCACCATCGGCTGCGTGTTCGTGGGCGCCAATATCTCCACCCTGGCCAAGCGCCATCCGGAGGCGGGCTCCTATTTCGTCTATATCGGCCGCAATCTCGGCCCGGTGGCGGGGGCCATGGCCGGCTGGCTGATGATCCTGGCCTATCTCGCCTGCGCCATCGCCGTGGTCACCGCGGCGCCGCTCTACATCAACACCATCCTGGCCCCCTTCAATCTCAGCCTGAATAATTTCTGGCTGGGCGTGTATGGCGCGGCCTTCCTCGGCCTCGTCGCTTTCGCCTCCTTCCGAGATATCAAAATGTCCTCGCGCGCCGGGCTGCTGCTGGAAGCGTTGTCGATGGCGATCATCGTCGTCATCATCGCCATGGTGGTGGCGCAGAAGGGCACCGTGGTGGACCCCAAGCAGCTCGATTTCAGCCATATGCCGGTCGGCGGCATGATGTCCGCGATGGCCTTCGCGGTGTTCAGCTTCGTCGGCTTCGAGAGCAGCGCCACCCTGGCCAAGGAAGCCCGCAACCCGCAGCGCGCCGTACCCTTCGCCGTCATCGGCTCCGCCGCCGCCGCCGGGCTGTTCTTCGTGGTCACCAGCTATTTCATGGTCATGGGCTCGGGCGACAACACCGCCGCCATGGGCAGCTCCGCCTCGCCCTTCTCGGACATGACCAAGGCTGCGCATCTGCCCTGGGCCGGTGCCGTGGTCTATTTCGCCGCCACCATCAGCGCCTTCGCCTGCGCCCTGGCCTGCCTCAATGCCGGTTCGCGCATGCTCTTCTCCATGGGCCGCTACCAGTTCCTGCACAGCTCGATGGGCATGGTGCATAAAACCCACCAGACGCCCTATGTCGCGGTGCTGTTCAGCACCGTCATCGTGATGATCGGCTATGTCGCCCTGGCGATCACCCAGGGCTATCTCAACGCCTTCAATATCGGCGGCACCATTTCCACCTATGGCTTCGTGATAGTGTATCTGGGCGTGTCCATCGTCTCCTCGCTGGATGTCGCCAAGACCGGCAAACTCAGCGCCTGGAACATCATCTGCAGCCTGGTCGGCGTGGCGCTGATGGGCTTCGTGGTCTACAGCTCCGTGTTCCCCTGGCCGGCCGCGCCGGACCAGTATCTACCGCAGATTTTCGCGGCCTACATCATCCTCGGGCTGATCTGGTTCATGGTGCTGAAATCCAAATCCCCGCAGGTGCTGGCCAGCATCGCCAACGACATGGAAGGCTGAACCCCAGCCTCCACGGAAAAAGCCCCGGACATGTGTCCGGGGCTTTTTTATGGGCATTGACTTCTGCCGCGCGGCGAAGTACCCGCACGCTCACCTCTTGTGGCGGCGTAGCTCAGTGGTAGAGCAGGGGAATCATAATCCCTTGGTCGGAGGTTCAAATCCTTCCGCCGCTACCAGGGTTTTCCCTTAAAATTCAGCCTTTGAACGCGGATGCCGGATAGCCCTGCGCGAAGAGCAAAGCCGTCAGATCCGTGTGCACCACGCGGTTCAACATTTCCGCCGCCACCACCGGCTTGGCACGATACGCCACGCCCAGCCCGGCGGCTTTGAGCATCGGCAGATCATTGGCGCCATCGCCCACGCTCAGCGTCGCGGTCAGCTGCACGCCGCGCGCCTGGGCCAGCTCGTTCAGCGAAGCCAGCTTGGAATCCTTGTCCAGAATCGGCTCGCCCACCTCGCCGGTCAGCGCCGTGCCGTCATCCAGCAGCGTGTTGGCGCGGTGGATGGCAAAACCCAGCTCCTGCGCCACCCGGTCGGTGAAGAAGGTGAAACCGCCGGAAACCAGCGCGGTGGTGGCGCCGAAGCTGTTCATGGTCGCCACCAGCGTTTTCGCGCCGGGGCTGTACTGGATCTCCTTCCAGCATTCCTCCAGCTTCGCCACCGGCAGCCCCTTTAGCAGCCCGACGCGCTCGCGGATGGCGGCATGAAAATCCAGCTCCCCGTTCATCGCCCGCGCGGTGATGCCGGCGATTTTCTCTTTCAGTCCGGCAAAGGCCGCCAGCTCGTCCAGCGTCTCGGCGGTGACGATGGTTGAATCCATATCCGCCACCAGCACCGCCTTGCGCCGGCCGCGCGGCTTGGTGAGGAAAATATCCACCGCCTTGTGGCTGAGAATCGCCGCGATCGCCGAACGGTCCGGGGCGCGCGGGGCGTGGAATTCCACCGCCCTGCCCTCCTCCAGCCAGGTCAGATTGCGCCCTTCCGAATAGGCCAGGGCGCGGGCGGCGTCCTGGGCGGAGAGGGTGCCGGCCTCGATGCTGGCCACGAGCGTCACGATATGGGATTGGGCGGATGTCATGGACGCGACGGATAGGGCAGAGAACGGCTTAGGGCAACGGCGGGGTCTGATCCTGGCGGGACCGACGGCGAGCGGAAAATCCGCCTTGGCCCTGGCTCTGGCCGCCGAGATGGGCGGCAGCATCATCAATGCCGATGCGATGCAATGCTACCGCGAGCTGCGCCTGCTCACCGCCCGCCCCTCGGAAGCGGACGAAGCCCAGGCCCCGCACCGGCTCTACGGCGTGCGCGCGGCGCATGAACCGGCGAACGCCGCCTGGTGGCGGGAGGCGGCGAAGGCGGAGATGGCGGCTTGCGACTATCCCATCCTTTGCGGTGGCACCGGCATGTATTTCTCGGCTCTCGTGAAGGGCATCGCCAATATTCCCGACCCTGGCGAGACGGCCCGGGCCGAGGCCAGGGCGCTGCTGGCGGAGATCGGCCCGGAAGCGTTGCATGCGAAGCTGGATGCACCGACCGCCGCGAAGCTGAAGCCAGGCGACAGCCAGCGCATCGCCCGGGCCTATGAGGTGCTGATCGGCACCGGCAAGGGCATCACCTACTGGCAGGCGCAGCCGACCGACCGGCTGCAAGGCTGGGATCTGAAAATGATCCTGCTCGACCCGCCCCGTCCGGATCTGAAAGCCGCGATCGAAACCCGTTTCACCGCCATGCTGGCGGGCGGCGCGCTGGAGGAGGCGCGGGCACTGCTGGCGCTGGGCCTGCCGCCCGACGCCCCGCTGCTGCGCGCCCATGGCATGCCGGAACTGGCGGCGCATCTGCGCGGCGAGATCAGCCTGGAGGAGGCGAAAGCCCGAGCCTGCCTCGCCACCTTCCAATATACCAAGCGGCAGATGACCTGGTTTCGGCATCAGACGCTCGTCGGCACAACAGGCATGCAAATAATTCATTCAAGAATTGGCAGTCACACGCAATTTTCGGAAAGAAATATCGCTGATTTACGAAACTTCCTGAACAGCCCCGGTTGACCTTCGCATCCCGCCGCTGTACCGGAACATGAAATACTCCCGACGTGAATGGCAGGTTTAGCATGGATCACACGAACACAGCACCCGAGCTGATGAATTCCGGCGCGGAAGCCCTGCTCCGGGCGCTCAAGGCGCAGGGCGTGGATGTGATTTTCGGCTATCCCGGCGGCGCCGTATTGCCGATTTACGACGCGATTTTCCAGCAGAACGAGATCCGTCACATCCTGGTGCGCCATGAGCAGGCGGCGGTGCATGCGGCGGAGGGCTATGCCCGCTCCACCGGCAAGGTCGGCTGCGTGCTGGTCACCTCCGGCCCTGGTGCCACCAACGCCGTCACCGGTCTGGTCGACGCGCTGATGGACAGCATCCCGCTGGTCTGCCTGTGCGGCCAGGTGCCCACACATCTCATCGGCAATGACGCCTTCCAGGAGGCGGACACCACCGGCATCACCCGCCCGGCGACCAAGCATAATTACTTGGTCAAGCAGTCCGGAGATTTGGTGCGGGTGGTGCACGAGGCCTTCCTGGTGGCGCGCACCGGCCGCCCCGGCCCGGTGCTGATCGATCTGCCCAAGGATATCCTGATCGCCCCGGCGCCCTATCAGGAGCCGGCGGCCCAGCCCGTGCATCGCTCCTACCGCCCGCAGACCGCGCCGGACCCGCGCCGCATCGCCGAAGCGGTGGCGCTGCTCAAGCGCGCCGAGCGCCCGGTGATCTATGCCGGCGGCGGGGTCATCAATGCCGGGCCGGAGGCCTCGCGCCTGCTCACCGAGTTCACCCGCCTCACCGGTTTTCCGATCACCAACACGCTGATGGGCCTCGGCGCCTTTCCGGCCTCGGACCCGCTCTTCCTCGGCATGCTGGGCATGCACGGCACCTACGAGGCGAACCTCGCCATGCATGGCTGCGACGTGATGCTGAATCTCGGCGCCCGCTTCGATGACCGCGTCACCGGTCGGCTCAACGCCTTCTCGCCGAACTCGAAGAAAATCCACGCCGATATCGACCCCGCCAATGTCAACAAGACGGTGCAGGTGGATGTAGCCATTATCGGTGATGCGCTGGCGACGCTGAAGGCGCTGATCGCCGCCTGGAAGCAGGACAGCACCAAGACCGACAAGGCCGCGCTGGCGAACTGGTGGGCGCAGATCGATGTCTGGCGCAGCAAGAACTCGCTGCGCTTCACCCAGCCGCGCGACAAGGGTAGCATCATCAAGCCGCAATACGCGATCGAGCGGCTCTACCAGGCCACACGCGGGCGCGAGACCTACATCACCACCGAGGTCGGCCAGCACCAGATGTGGGCGGCCCAGCATTTCAAGTTCGAGAAGCCGAACCGCTGGATGACCTCTGGCGGGCTTGGCACCATGGGCTACGGCCTGCCCGCCGCGATGGGCGTGCAGGTGGCGCACCCGGACGCGCTGGTGATCGACATTGCCGGCGAGGCCAGCATCCTGATGAATATTCAGGAGATGGGCACGCTGGCGCAGTACCGGCTGCCGGTGAAGATCTTCATCCTCAACAACCAATATATGGGCATGGTGCGCCAGTGGCAGGAGCTGCTGCATGGCAGCCGCTATTCGCAAAGCTATTCCGAAGCCCTGCCGGACTTCGTGAAGCTGGCGGAGAGCTTCCATGGTGTGGGGCTGCGCGCCGAGAGCGTGGATGATCTGGACCGGGTGATCGCGGAGATGATCGCGATCGACAAGCCGGTGATCGCCGATATCTGCGTCGACCAGAAGGAGAACGTCTTCCCGATGATCCCCTCCGGTGCGGCGCATAATGAAATGCTGCTGGGGCCGGAGCATAAGGATGAAGGCCCGGCGGTTACCAATGAAGGGATGGCGCTGGTCTGATGTCTGAAACGAATTTGCGCTCCGCCACCATCTCGGTTCTGGTGGAGAATGAATCCGGCGTGCTGGCGCGCGTCATCGGGCTGTTTTCCGGCCGTGGCTATAATATCGACAACCTCACCGTGGCACCGGTGGAGCGGGACGGCTCGAAGAGCCGCATCACCGTGGTGACGCGCGGCACGGCGATGGTGATCGAGCAGATCAAGGCGCAGCTGGACCGGCTGGTGCCGGTTTATAAAGTGCTGGATCTGTCCGAAGGGCCGCATCTGGCGCGCGAGCTGGCGCTGATCAAGGTGCTGGGCACGGGCGAGAAGCGGGCCGAGGCGCTGCGCCTGGCGGATGCGTTCCGGGCGCGCGTGATCGACGCGACGACGGAGAGCTTCACCTTTGAGCTCACCGGGGCGACGGATAAGCTGGACGCGTTTCTGGAGCTGATGCGCCCGCTGGGTCTGGCGGAAGTGTCGCGCACGGGCGTGGCGGCGATTGCCCGGGGCACCACGACGATTTCTTAAGTCATAAAAGTTTTTGGGGGTGTGGGGTGTTTTTTCAAAAACACCCCACAAAAACTTTTATTTACGCCGCGGTTCCGCCAATGGTCAGCCCCGACAGCTTGATTGTCGGCTGCCCCACCCCCACCGGCACGCCCTGGCCATTCTTGCCGCAGGTGCCAATGCCAGGGTCCAGAGCCGGATCATCCCCGATCATCTCCACCTTCGTCAACGCATCCGGCCCGTTGCCGATCAGCGTCGCCCCCTTCACCGGCGACGTCACCTTGCCATCCTCGATCAGATAAGCCTCGGAGGCGGAGAACACGAACTTGCCGGAGGTGATATCCACCTGGCCGCCGCCGAAATTCACCGCATACAGCCCGCGCTTCACGGAGGCGATCATGTCCTCCTTCTTATCCTGCCCGCCTTGCATGATGGTGTTGGTCATGCGCGGCATCGGCGCGTGGGCGTAGCTCTGGCGGCGGCCATTGCCGGTGGCGCGCATATTCATCAGCCGGGCATTCTGCCGGTCCTGGATGAAGCCGGTCAGAATCCCATCCTCGATCAGCACCGTGCGGCTGGTCGGCGTGCCTTCATCGTCGATGGTCAGCGAGCCACGGCGGTTGGGGATGGTGCCGTCATCCACCACGGTCACACCCGGGGCGGCGATGCGGCTGCCCAGCAGCCCGGCAAAGGCGGAGGTCTGCTTGCGGTTGAAATCGCCTTCCAGCCCGTGGCCGATGGCCTCATGCAGCAGAATGCCCGGCCAGCCCGGCCCCAGCACCACCGGCATCTCGCCGGCGGGGGCCGCCACCGCGCCGAGATTGACCTCGGCCTGGCGGATCGCCTCGCGCACCGCATTCTGCCAGAAATTCGGGTCGATATAGGCGCCATAGCCCGAGCGCCCGCCCGCGCCATGGCTGCCGGATTCACGCTTGCCGTTCTCTTCCAGCACCACGGAGATATTCAGCCGCACCAGCGGGCGGATATCCGCCACCCGCGCCCCGCCGGCGCGGACGATCTCGATCACCTGCCACTCGCCGGCTATGCTTGCCATCACCTGCACCACGCGCTTATCCGCGCCCCGGGCGAAATCGTCGATCTGCTTGAGCAACGCCGCGCGCTCCGCGAACGGCGCCTCGCCCAGCGGGTTCACGCCCACGTAAAGCGGCGCCCCGGCGGCGGCGGGCTCGCCGGCCGTCACCGATTGCTCCATCGCCTTGGCGGCGCGGATGGTCTGCGCCGCGCGGCCCAAGGCGGCGGCGGAAATATCCCCGGCATGGGCATAATAGGCGGCCTCGCCGAGCACCGCGCGCAGGCCAAAGCCGCGACGCGTATCGAAGCTGGCGGCACGGATGCGGCCATCATCGAGCGAGATGGACTCTGATTCCCGGTATTCCAGGAACAGCTCGCCATCATCCGCCCCGTCGAGCGCGGTGGCGATGTGCTTGGCAGCATCAGCCAGATCCAGCCCTTGCGGGCCGTGGAAGAATTCATCCGCCTTGGTCAGCGCGTCACTCATCTCTCACACTCCTATTCCGCCGCCGCCAGCGCCCCAACAGGGGCGGCCACCGCGCCGCGCAGCCCGTGGCGGGCGGCGATGGCGGTGGCGAACAGCAGCACGGCATTCAGCTCATGCACAAAGCCGAGCTCATTATTGCCCAGCACAAGCGTGGCCATGCCCAGCACATATTGCAACGCCACCAGCAAGGCGAGCAGCAGAAAAATATCCCGCAGCGCCGGCGGCAGCCGGCGGCGCAGCCCCATCACGGCGGTGGTCAGCACGGTCAGCGCCGTGACCGTCGCCAGCAGCCGGTGGCAGAACTGCACCGTGCCCTTGTTGGTGACGAAATTGCTCCAGAGCGGGTCCTGGGCGAAGGCGCCCGGCGGCGTCCAGGCGCCATCCATGGTCGGGAAAGAGTTATAGACATGCAGGGCGCCCGAGGTCGCGACCAGCGCGCCGAAGCCCATGGTGATCCAGATCAGCAGCACCGAGGCGCTGGCAAGCCCGCGCAAGCTGCTAGCCCCTTCCAACGGCACCGGCTCCGGGGTGCGCAGGCTCATGCCGGTCCAGATCAGCAGGAGCAGGATCAGCATGGCGGAGAGCAGATGCGGCGCCGCCCATTCCGGTGGCGGTGAAACCACACCGGGATACATCCCGGTCTGCACCATGTACCAGCCATAGGTGGCCTGCCCCGCGCCGAGCAGGAAGATGAAGCCCAGCCACAGCGCCAGCTTGCGCTGAATGCGGCCCTTTAAGAGGAAATAGCCGAAGGGCAGCAGAAACACGCAGGCCATCAGCCGGCCCCAGCAGCGATCCAGGAACATCGGCCAGAACAAGGCCTTGTACTGCGCCATGTCGATCGGCTGCGCCTGGTATTGCGCGGTGTGCTGATACAGCCCGTAAAGCTGGTTCCAATCCGCCGCGTTCAGCGGCGGGATGAAGCCGGTGAAAGGCCGCCAGACCTGGATGGTGAACCCCGCCCCGATGGTGCGCGCATGCCCGCCGCCGACCACCATGCCAAAGACCATACCGGCCAGCAGCAACAGCCAGGTGCCGACGGCGCGGTCCTGCCTCATCTCACCCCCTCTTGCGGCGGGTCGCCCCGCGCAGGGTGAAGACGATGAACAGCATCCCCCCCAGCAGCAGCACCGCGTTCATCTGGTGCGCCACGCCGATATCGTAGCGGCCGGAGACCAGAGCGGTCACACCCAGGATGAATTGCAAAATGACCAGCCCGCCGACGATCAGCGCGCCATCACGCACCGGGCCGGGCAGCTCGCTGCGCAAGGCGCGCACTGTAAGGGTGAGGATGCCCAGAGCCGCCAACACCGCCAGCATCTGATGGCCGAAAATGATCGCCCCGGCGGAGTTCAGCACCCCGGTCATCGGCCAGCCGGCCGGCGGCTGGCCGGTGCCGATATGATCCTTCAGGCTGAAATCGGCGATGCCGTGAATGCCGGAGACCATGGTGCCGCCCCACATCGCCAGCAGCAGCAGCAGCAGTGCGCCGATGGTATGGCCACGCAGGCCCTTCAGCCCCTCATAACGGGCCGGTTCGGGGTGGCGGATGACCAGAGCCGTCCACAGCACCGCGCAAAACAGGAACATCGCCCCGAAGAAATGCAGCGAGAGCCGCCAGCCTTCCACTGCGATGCTGTCCGCCCGGAAGCCGGAGGAGACCATGAACCAGCCGATGAAACCCTGCAGCCCGCCGAGCAGGAACAGCAGCACCAGCCAGGGCACCAGCCGCTTCTCCACCCGCCCGGTGAGCGCGAAGACGATCAGCGGCAGCAGCAGCACCGCCCCCATCAGCCTTCCCCAGAGGCGATGAATATATTCCGGCCAGAACAGCTGCTTGAACCCGGCCAGCCCCATGCCCTGATGCTGGAGCTGATATTGTGGGATGGTCTTGTACAGCGCGAAAATCTTGTTCCAGGCATCCTGGCTCAAGGGCGGCAGCACGCCGATGATCGGCTCCCAGCGCATGATCGACAGGCCGGAGCCGGAGTCACGCGTATAGCCGCCAATGCCGACCATCACCCAGATCATGAAGGCCAGAAGGAACAGCCAGCTGGATACAAGTTTTCGGTTGGCCAGGCTGCCAGCCCCGCCTTGCGGGCGGATGTTGGAAAAGGCTGTGGCGTTCAAGCGGGTCGTGTCGCTCGGCACAAGGAAACTCCTTCAGACTTAACACGCAGGGCTTACGCCCCCCGCCCCGAAATCGCCAGCCCCTGTACCGAATGGCAGCAATCAGTAAGGGATGCGCGCCTCGCGCCGGATCCAGTCCTGATAGGAATCCCGCGCCTCTTCGAGGAATTCCGTGAGCTGGATAGCCGGGGTGTCACGCTCGCCCTCGGGCTTGGCGAGCTGGCGGTAAAATTCCTGGTCGTCAAAGCCGATCGCCTCGGCATCCGCCGGGGCGCAGGCATAATACACCTTGCCGATCCGGGCCCAGAAAATCGCCGACATGCACATCGGGCAAGGCTGGCCGTTCACGTAGATCTCGGTGCCGGAGAGGTCGAACTGGCCTTCCTTCTTCGCCGCATCGCGGATCGCCGTGACCTCGGCATGGGCGGTGGGATCGATGGCGGAGAGCACGCGATTATGCCCCTCGCCGATGATCTTGCCATCGCGCACGATCACCGCGCCGAACGGGCCGCCATGGCCACCGGCCACACCCTGGCGCGCCAGGGCGATGGCGCGTTTCATGAAAGGCTCGTGCTGGCTCATACGCAGGTTACTCCCCGGTGCAACTCCGGGTTTGGATCATGGCCAGAAATTCCCGCCGGGTCGAGGGGTTGTCGCGGAATTCGCCCACCATATGGCTGGTGATCATCGAGACGCCGGGCTTGTGCACGCCGCGGGTGGAGATGCATTGATGATTCGCCTCGATCACCACCGCCACGCCGCGCGGCTGCAACACCTCCTGGATGGTGTTGGCGATCTGCGCGGTGAGTTTTTCCTGAATCTGCAGGCGCTTGGCATAAGCATCCACGACACGGGCAAGCTTGGAAATCCCCACCACCCGCTTGCCCGGCAGATAGGCGACATGCGCCTTGCCGGTGATCGGCACCATGTGATGCTCGCAATGGCTCTCCAGCCGGATATCCCGCAGCAGGATCATCTCGTCATAGCCCTCGGTTTCCTCGAAGGTGCGCGAGAGGATCTCGACCGGATCCTCCTCATAGCCCTTGAAGAATTCCGCATAGGATTTGGCGACGCGCTTGGGGGTATCCAGCAGCCCTTCGCGGGTCGGGTCGTCCCCGGCCCAGAGCAGCAAGGTCCGCACCGCCTCCTCGGCCTGTTCCCGCGTCGGGCGGACCAGGCTCTGCTTGCGTTTCGCGGCCTTGGCGGCTTTCAACTGGATGTTCACGCGGCGCTCCATTTCAGGTCTGAGGCATTAAAGACGTCATGTATGACGATTACGTTTATATGGGCCAGCCGGATCACTCAGCCAATATTGGGCGCAAATCGCACGGCTCAATGCCGCCTGGGATCCTCGTGCGGGCTGTCCAGGCTGAAGGCCGGCACCGCGACGTCGAACGGCTCGCCGCCAGGCAGGCGCTGCATGTGATAGGTGCCGACCATGAAGCCCGAGGCGGTGGCCAGCGGCGCGCCGGAGCTGTACTCGAACCGCGCCCCCGGGGTGAGCACCGGCTGCTCGCCCACCACGCCATCCCCATGCACGACATGGGTGTAGCCGGTGCTATCGGTGATGTGCCAGGTCCGCCTGAGCAGCTGCACGGTGGCGCCGCCCTGGTTGATGATGGAAATATGGTAGGCCCAGAAAAACCGCCCCGCCCCCGGCTGCGACTGCTCATCCAGAAACATGACTCGCACCTGCACGGTGACGTCGTTGGTTGTCGCTTCGAACCCAGGCTCCATGCCGCCAGCCTATCCCAGCCCCTGGGCGCGAACAAGCGAGCCCTGCTTCACGGTTTTTGCCGCTCCGCAACAGCGCTGCTAGAGTCTGCTCATGCGCATCTCCTTGCCGTTCGGCCGCTTCGCCGTCGCTGCCTGCATCATGCTTTCCGCCTGCGCGGCGGGCGCTGCCGGTACGGCCTCCTTCCCCGACACCGCCCCCACCCCGGCCACCAAACCCAACCCAGCCTTCGGGGCGTTTCTGGCGGCGCGCTACGCGGCTTCGGTGAACGACCCGGCGCGGGCCGCCCGCTTCTATGCCAAGGCGCTGCAAACCGACCCGGATAATCCGCGCCTGGCGCAGGAAGGGTTTCTCTCCGGCGTGCTGGCCGGCGGCGATGAGGCGCAGGCGCTCGCCCCGCGCCTGCCCGGCAATGCGCTGGCCGCCTTGCTGCGCGGCAACCAGGCGGCGATGCAAGGCGATTACAAGCAGGCCGCCACCTTCTTCAAATCCCTGCCCGGCGACCAGCTGGCGGCTTTGATCGAACCGCTGCTGATCGCCTGGACGCAATTCGGCCAGGGCGACGAGCAAGGGGCGCTGAACACGCTCGGCCCCAGCTTCAATAATGGCGCCTTTGGTGGCGTGTATGTGCTGAACGCGGCGCTGATCGCGGATGCGGCTGGCGATACCAAGAGTGCCACCCAGCTCTACGGCGCCGTCTCCGCCGCCTCGCCCAATCTGCGCCTGGCGCAGATCCTGGCCAGCTGGGATGCCCGCCAGGGCAACAAGGCGCAGGCCGAGGCGGTGCTGATGGCGCTGATCGCGGCGCATCCGGACCTCGCCATCGCGCTGCCGGAGCTGCAGGCGCAGATGGGGGCGAAGGTGATCTCCACCCCGGTGCAGGGCATGGCCGAAGCCTATCTCACCTTGGCGGCCTCGCTCAGCCAGCCACAGGCTTTGTTCCTGCGCAGCGTGTTCCTGCGCTTCGCGCTGGAGCTGCGCCCGGACCTTTCCGCCGCGCGGCTGATCCTGGCCTCCACCCAGATCGACAGCGACGACCCCAACGCCACCCCGACGCCGGTGGAAATGCGCAACGCGCTCGACACGCTGGCGCCGATCCAGCCCGGCGACGCGCTCTATGGCCCGGCCGCAGTGCAGCAGGCCAGCCTGCTCGCCAGCCTGGGCGAGCCGGACAAGGCGGTGGCGCTGCTCGACGGGCTGAGCGCCCAGCACCCGGACAATCCCGGGCTGCTGGCCGCCGCCGGCGATGTCTGGCGCACCGCGCATCAATGCGGCCAGGCACTGCCTTATTACCAGAAGGCGATCGCCCTGGCCGGCAATCCGCCGCCGGCCGCCGCCTGGAGCCTGTATTTCGATCGCGGCATCTGCGAGGACGAAACCGGCAACTGGGCGGCCGCGGAGCCGGACCTGGAACAGGCGCTGAAACTCTCCCCCAACCAGCCTTATGTGCTGAATTATCTTGGCTATAGCTGGGCCTCGCGCGACGAGAAGCTGGATGAGGCGCAGGCGATGCTGAGCAAGGCCGCCGGGCTGGACCCGAAGGATCCGGCGGTGCTGGATTCGCTCGGCTATGTCGAGATGAAGCGCGGCAACACCAAGCGCGCCCTGGCACTGCTGATCCAGGCGGTGGAGCTGGCGCCAGACGATGCCGAGGTCAACGGCCATCTCGGCGATGCGTTCTGGCAGGCGGGGCAAAAGCTGCAGGCGGCCTATCAATGGGACCGCGCGCTGGGGCTGAACCCGGATGCGACGCTGAAAGCGGCGCTGGAAGCCAATATCCAGCAGCATTTCGGCGCCCCCACGCCATGAGCCTCACGGTTTTCGCGCCAGCGAAGGTCAATCTCTATCTGCATGTCACCGGCAGGCGGGCGGATGGGTATCATCTGCTCGACAGCCTGGCGGTGTTCCCTGATGTCGGCGACCGGGTGCAGGTTGAGGCGGCGGAGGCGCTGAGCCTGAGCCTGGGCGGGCGCTTCGGCGCGGCGTTGCAGAGCGAGCCGGATAATCTGTTGCTAAAGGCGGCGCGGGCGCTGGCACCGGGGCGCGGGGCGCGGCTGCATCTGGAAAAGGACCTGCCAGTGGCCTCGGGCATTGGCGGCGGCTCGGCCGATGCGGCGGCGGCGCTGCGCGCCCTCTGCCGGCTCTGGGGCTTGCAAAAGGCGGATCTGCCGGCCTTGGCGCTGGCGCTGGGGGCGGATGTGCCGGTCTGCCTGCGCAGCGAACCGGCGCGGATGCAGGGCATCGGCGAGGTACTGGCCCCTGCCCCGCGTTTGCCGGAGTTTGGCATGGTGCTGGTCAATCCTGGCGTGGCGGTACCTACCCCGTCGGTGTTCAAGGCCCGCACTGGCGGCTTCTCGCCACCGCCGCGCCTGCCGGCGATGTGGCCCAGCGCCCGGCTGATGGCCGAGGATCTGAAGCGCTGCGGCAATGATCTGCAGGCGGCGGCGATCGGCATTCAGCCCGTCATCGGCACGGTGCTGGCGGCGCTGGCGGCACTGCCGGGCGCGCTGCTGGCGCGGATGAGCGGCTCCGGCGCCACCTGCTTCGCCCTGTTCGAAACCGCCGAGAACGCCGCCCAAGCCGCCGCGACGCTGCAGGGTGAGCAATCTTCCTGGTGGTGTTGGGGCGGGGGGCTTTACCAGCCGCCCCCGACCGGCTTATGAGAGCGCCCAGCCGATGGGACGTCGCCAAGCGGTAAGGCAGCGGATTTTGATTCCGCCATGCGGAGGTTCGAATCCTCCCGTCCCAGCCAGGCTCTCCTAGCCCTCCGCCGGCCGTAACAGCAGCCGCGCCACGCAGCCCTGCCCCGGCGCGCTGTCCAGCACCAGCCTGCCACCAGCGCGCTCCATGCTGCGCGCGGCGATGGCCAGCCCCAGCCCACGCCCGGCGCCGTTGGCGCGGGTGGTGAAGAGCGGTTCGGCGGCCTGGGCCAGCACCTCCGGCGCCATGCCCGGGCCATCGTCGCGCATTTCGATACAGACCATGCCATCCTGCAGCGCGGCCCGCAGCGCCAGGGCATGCGAGGCCGGGGCGGCTTCCCTGGCATTCTCGATCAGCTCCACCACCGCCTGCTGCAACCCGTCCGGGTCAGCCATGGCGAAGAGCGTTTGCGGCGGCAGCGTCATCGCCACGCCACGCCCTTCCGGCTGGCCCGCCAGCGTGCGCAGCAAGGCGGTCACCTCCACCGGCTCAGCCGGGCGGGCGGTGCGGCCGGAATAGACCAGCAGCCGGTGCGCGAACCCCGCCGCGCGGGCGCCGGCATTGCGCGCGCCGGACAAATAGCCTTCCAGCCCCTCGATCTTGTTGCGGGCGGCGCGCATCTCCAGCAATTCGAGATTGCCGAGCACGCCGGTCAGCAGATTATTGAAGTCATGCGCCACCTGCGCGGCGAAGGGCTCCAGCCCGCCGGGGGCGTCGTCCTCCTCAGCGGGCATCATGCCTGAATCTCCTGTGCCACTCTCATCCCCGATTTTTTCAACCAAAAGCAACCCAACTGTAAACTAAGGTCACTCAGATTAGGCTTATACAGCAGGTGAACAAGTGTTTGTGAAACCGGGAAAGAGAGTTGGATGATGCGCATTCTGCTCATCGAGGATGACGAGACGGTGGCCAGCGTGGTCACCAATGGCATGGCCGAGGCGAATCACGAGGTCACGCATACGATTGACGGGCAGGACGGGCTGAGCCGCGCCGCCAAGGGCAAGTTCGACGTGATGATCTTCGACCGCCAGCTCCCCGGCGGGGTGGATGGGGCGGAATTGCTGCGCGAGCTGCGCGCGCATGACGTGACCACGCCGGTGCTGTTCCTCTCCGGCCTCGGCGCGCTGGGCGACTGGATGACCGGGCTGGAAGCCGGCGGCGATGATTATATCGTCAAGCCCTTCGTGTTTTCGGAGCTGCTGGACCGGGTGGAGGCGCTGCACGAGCGCCGCACCACCCCCGAACTTTGAAAATAACCCCTTGAAGAAGTTATAAAAGTTTTTTGGTGCCGCTTTTTTACAAAAGAGCGGCGAAAAACCTCCGGGGCGTTGGCAACGCCGTTACCGCCGCCCCCCGCGCAGATAGCCGAGCAGCCCGGTGGTGGAGCCATCCGCCCCATCGCCGGCCTCGCCGCGCACCATTGGCAGCAGCCTGGTCGCCAGCTCCTTGCCCAGCTCCACCCCCCATTGGTCGAAGGCGTTGATGTTCCACACCGCCGCCTCGGTAAACACGCGGTGCTCATAGAGCGCGATCAGCTTGCCCAACGTCGCCGGGTCCAGCTTGCGGTAGGCGGTGACGATGGAGGGGCGGTTGCCGGGGAAAACCCGGTGCGGATTGCCCTTGGCCTCCTCCAGGCTGCGGCCTTGCAGCAGTGCCTGCGCCTGGGCCAGGCAGTTGGCCACGAGCAGCTCATGATGCACCGCCATCTCCGGCTCATGGCCTTCGGCGGCGATATAGAATTCGCACGGAACCACATCCGTACCCTGATGGATCAGCTGATAGAAGGCGTGCTGGCCATTGGTGCCGGGCTCGCCGAACACCAGCGGGCCGGTGGGCTGCGCGACCGGGTTGCCCTCGCGCGTCACCTGCTTGCCGTTCGATTCCATGTCCAGCTGCTGCAGATAGGCCGCAAACCGCGCCAGGCGCTGGTCATAAGGCAGGATGGCGCGGGCCGGGTAGCCCAGCGCGTCACGGTGCCAGAGCCCGACCAGCGCCAGCAGCACCGGCAGGTTCTCTTCCAGTCTGGCGTCGCGGAAATGCTCGTCCATCTCCCTGGCCCCGGCCAGGAAGGCGCGGAAATGTTCCGCGCCGATGGCGATGGCGACCGGCAGCCCGACCGAGGACCACACCGAATAGCGCCCGCCGACCCAATCCCAGAAACCGAAAATCCGGTCCGGGGCGATGCCGAAGGCCGCGCATTTCTCCAGCGCGGTGGAGACGGCGCAGAAATGCGCCCCCACCGCATCCTCACCCAGAGCGGCCGCCAGCCAGCGCCGGGCGGAAGCGGCGTTGGTCATCGTCTCCACCGTGGTGAAGGTCTTCGAGGCGATGATGAACAGGGTCCGCGCCGGGTCCAGCCGCTTCAGCGTGTCCGAAAGATGCGCCGCATCGACATTGGAGACGTAATGCAGGCGCGGCCCGTCATGATAGGGGGCGAGCGCGGCGGTGACCATCGCCGGGCCGAGATCCGAGCCGCCAATGCCGATATTCACCACATCGGTGAACGGCTTGCCGTCGGCGGCCGCGATGGCGCCGCCGCGCACTGCCTCGGCGAAGGCCAGAAAGCGCCCCAGCGTCTCTTGCACCGCCGGCACCACATTCTCCCCGCCGACCAGGATTTGCGCATCCGCCGGGGCGCGCAAGGCGGTGTGCAGCACGGCGCGGTTTTCGGTGAGGTTGATCGGCGCGCCGGCGAACATAGCGGCGCGCTTTTCCTCCAGCCCGCTGGCGCGGATCAGCCGCAGCAGGGCAGCGAAGCTGCTGCCGGTGAGGGAGGTTTTGGAAAAATCCAGCAGCAGCCCGGCGGCGGTGACGGAAAAATCCGCGAACCGGGTCGCATCTTCGGCAAATAATGCGCGCATGTCCGGCGCCTCGGCCGCCAGCCTTTTCACATCCGCCCAATCAGACTGGCTCATCCATACCCCCACACGCTTGTTTTGTGCTCCAAACTTATAGCTTCGGCGCGGGAAGCCAAGAGGGGCTAATCCTCCAGCCTTACACCGGGGTGAAAGAAGCCATAGACCGCGCGGGCCGTGGCCCGGTTGATGCCGGGGACGGATTCCAGATCCTTCAGCCCCGCCCCCTTCACCCCGCGCGCCGAGCCGAAATGCAGCAGCAGCGCCTTTTTGCGCGCGGCGCCGATGCCCGGCACCTCATCCAGCTCCGAGGTGGTGAGCTTCTTGCTGCGGGCGGCGCGGTGGGTGGTGATGGCGAAGCGATGCGCCTCATCGCGCAGCCTCTGCAGAAAATACAGCACCGGGTCACGCGGCGGCAGCTGGAAGGGCTCGCGATGTTCCATGTGGAACCATTCCCGCCCTGCATCGCGGTCCGGCCCCTTGGCGATGGCGACCATCGGGATATCCTCCAGCCCCAGATCCGCCATCACCGCCTTCGCCGCCGAAAGCTGGCCAGCACCGCCATCGATCAGCACCAGATCCGGCCAGCTCTCGCCGCTGCGGTCCGGGTCTTCCTCCAGCGCGCGGCCGAAGCGGCGCTGCAGCACCTCGCGCATCATCGCGAAATCATCGCCCGGGGTGAGCACGGATTTGATGCTGAATTTGCGATAGGCGGATTTCATTGGCCCCTCGGGCCCGGCCGCCACCATCACCCCGTAAGCGTTGGTGCCCATGATGTGGGAGTTGTCATAGGTCTCGATCCGCCTTGGCGTCTCCGCCAGGCCGAACAATTCCGCCGTGGCGGCGAGCAATTTGCCCTGGCCGGCACTCTCGGCCAGCTTGCGCTCCAGCGCCTCGCGCGCATTGGTGGCGGCATGGGCCACCACATCGGCCTTCTCGCCGCGCTGCGGCACCGAGATATAAACCCGCCGCTCCGCCTTCAGGCTCAGCGCCTCTTCCAGCAGCGCCTGCTCCTGCGGCGCATGGTTGAGCAGAAGCTGCGCCGGGGGCGGCTTGTCGTCATAGAATTGCGCGATGAAGGCGGCCAGCACCTCCGGCGCCTCCTCATCCTTGGCATGGGCGGGGAAAAAGCTGCGATTGCCGTTATTGCGCCCGCCGCGGATGAAGAACACCTGCACGCAGGCCTGGCCGGCCTGCTGGTGCAGGGCGATCACGTCCGCATCGCCCAGGCTTTCCGGGTTGATGACCTCGCTGCCCTGCACATAGGCCAGGCCCCGGATCCGGTCACGCAGCGCCGCCGCGCGCTCGAACTCAAGATTTTCAGAGGCTTGCTGCATCGCAGCAGCGAGATCCTTCTGCACCGCGCCGGTCTTTCCCTGCAGGAAATCCCGGGCCTGGGTGACCAGCTTGCCGTACTCCTCCTTGCTGACCCGGTCCACGCAGGGGGCGCAGCAGCGCTTGATCTGGAACAGCAGGCAAGGCCGGGTGCGGTTGGTGAAGACGGTATCCGCGCAGGTACGGAGCAGGAACACGCGCTGCAGCGCCTGCACGGTCTGGTTGACCGCCCAGACCGAAGCGAACGGCCCCCAATAGAGATTGCCCTTCTCCTGCACCCCGCGATGCTTGGCGATGCGCGGAAACGCCTGCCCCGCCGTCAGCATCAGCCAGGGATAGGTTTTGTCGTCCCGCAGCAGGATATTGTAGCGCGGCTTCAACCTCTTGATGAGATTGGCTTCCAGCAGCAGCGCCTCGGCCTCGGTATGGGTGGTGAGGATCTCCATCGCGGCGGTATCCGCCACCATGCGCCGCAGCCGCTCCGGCAAACGATTGATCTGGGTGTAGGAGGTGACGCGTTTTTTCAGGTTGCGCGCCTTGCCGACATAGAGCGCATCGCCCTTGCCATCCAGCATCCGGTACACGCCTGGGTTGTTCGGCATCGTCTCCAGCGCGGTTTCGATCACCTCGACGCCGATTTTCGCAGCCTCCAAACTTATCCCCTTCCGCCTGTGGATAACTCTGTGGAATGTCGGCAGGCAAGCTGTGCACGCCCTGCCCAGGCCGGGCCGAAAAGGAGCCGGGTCCGGTCCTGGTTATTCATAGTTAACATATTGATTTTGAACGACATTAACATTTGTTCAACGAATTATCTCCGTTTCCAAATCCACCCAAACCCCCTTGCTGGAACCGGGGTGGTGGAAGTGGACAACTAGATAGTCCGGCGTTCGATTTCCACACCCACGCTGGCGGCATCGGCGAACACGTCCAGCTTTTCCACCATCACCCGCGCCACCCGCACCCTTGGATCGCGCAGGCAGGCCTCGGCGACGCGCTCGGCCAGCGTCTCCACCAGTTGCACATGGCCGCTGGCGATGATCTCGCGCACCGCGTTGATCACCGTATCGTAATCCACCACCCGGCGCAGATCATCCGCCCCCACCGCGGGGCGCGAGAGATGCGCGGCACCGTCATCCTCGACCGCCAGATCCAGATTGAAGCGCACGCGCTGGGTGCGGCCATGCTCCTGGGCATAGACGCCGATCTGCGCCTCCAGCACCAGGTCGCGGACAAACATGCGCCGCGTGGCCCGGGCGGCATCGGCGAGGCGGATATGATCCATGGCCGCCTTTTGCGCCGCAACGCCAAAATTGGCAATAAATGGCGGCCATGCGCCAATGTCCGGACAAAGCCTCCCACGCCGTAAGCTTTTCTTGCGCCCGTGGCTGCGCTATCCAGTCTGCATGAAACGCCACCTTGCTCTGCTCGTGCTACCCGTGCTGCTCGGCGCCGCCGCCCCCAGCCCCTCGGCCACGCCGCAGCCCTCCCCGGCCAATATCCATGCCGCGAATGGCTGGTTCCGGTATCTGCTACCTAACATCCCGGCCGGCGGCTACATGACGCTGAGCAATAGCGGCGACAGCACCACCAGGCTGATCGGCGCCAGCTCGCCGGCCTGCGGTACGCTGATGCTGCACAAGACGGTGAATGATGGCGGCACCTCGACGATGGAGATGGTGAAGAGCCTCACCATCCCCGCCCATGGCCAGGTGAGCTTCGCCGAAGGCGGCTACCATCTGATGTGTATGAAGCCGAAGATGAAGGTGGGCGAGAAGATCGGCATCACGCTGAAATTCGCGGATGGCGGCGATCTGCTGCTGTTGCTGCCGGTCTATGGCCCCTCCGGCCCGTCGGGCGCGTGAAGGCGCTGCGGGCCGCGCCGTTGCTGCTGCTGGGCCTGGCCGCCGCCGCGCCGGCGGGGCAGCAGATCGTCCTGCACGGCAATGAAAACGGCGCCATGCCCTGCGCCGCCTGCCATGGCGCGCAAGGCCAGGGCAACAGCTCTATCGGCGCGCCGGCGCTGGCCGGGCGCCAGGCGGATGATATCGTCGCCGCGCTGAATCTGATGGCCGCGGGCCAGGGCGGCAATGCGCTGATGCGCCGCATCGCGGCCGCGCTGCCCCTGACGCAGCGCCAGGATGTGGCCGCATATTTCGCCAGCCTGCCCGCCGCCAAGCCTTAAAATATTCAACCTGATGATATAAGGCGGGCGCAATTGAACCGCAATTCATCAATTCGCAAGCCATTCCGGCAAAAGCTGAAAGCCTCGCCGGTTGGCATAACCGCCCCGAGCGAATAAGGGTTTCTCCAGTTTTTCGAGTTTCGAGTTTTTCAAGTTTCCCGTTTTTAAAGTTTGAGGACGTACCGCCATGCCAGACGCCAACCTGCCCACCGATTACAAGGTCAAGGACATGTCCCTGGCTGAATGGGGCCGCAAGGAAATCTCCATGGCCGAGGACGAAATGCCCGGCCTGATGGCGCTGCGCGAGGAATTCGGCAAATCCAAGCCGCTGGCCGGTGCCCGCATCGTCGGCTGCCTGCACATGACCATCCAGACCGCCGTGCTGATCGAGACGCTGGTGGCGCTCGGCGCCTCCGTGCGCTGGTCCTCCTGCAATATCTTCTCCACGCAGGACCAGGCCGCCGCCGCCATTGCCGCCGCCGGCATCCCGGTCTTCGCCTGGAAGGGGTTGAGCGAGGAAGAATTCTGGTGGTGCATCGAGCAGACGCTGCGCGGCCCCGATGGCTGGACCCCGAACATGATCCTGGATGACGGCGGCGACGTCACCCAGATCATGCATGATAAATACCCGGAGATGCTGGCCAATATTCGCGGCATTTCCGAGGAGACCACCACCGGCGTGCATCGCCTGTGGGAGATGGCAAAGGCCGGCAAGCTGCTGGTGCCCGCCATCAACGTGAATGACAGCGTCACCAAGTCCAAGTTCGACAATCTCTATGGCTGCCGCGAGAGCCTGGTGGACGGCATCCGCCGTGGCACCGACGTGATGATGGCCGGCAAGGTCGCCGTCGTCGCCGGGTTCGGCGATGTCGGCAAGGGCTCGGCCGCCTCGCTGCGCAATGCCGGCTGCCGGGTGAAGGTCGCCGAGATCGACCCGATCTGCGCCCTGCAGGCCGCCATGGAAGGCTATGAGGTGGTGACGATGGACGATGCCGCCCCGGAAGGCGATATTTTCGTCACCGCCACCGGCAATGTCGATGTCATCAATATCGACCATATGCGCGCCATGAAGCACCGCGCCATCGTCTGCAACATTGGCCATTTCGACAGCGAGATCCAGATCGAGGCGCTGCGCAACTATAAATGGGAAAATGTGAAGCCGCAGGTGGATGAGGTGGTCTTCCCGGATGGCAAGCGCCTGATCGTGCTCTCCGAGGGCCGGCTGGTGAATCTCGGCAACGCCACCGGCCATCCGAGCTTCGTGATGTCCGCCAGCTTCACCAACCAGGTGCTGGCGCAGATCGAGCTCTGGACCGCCCCGGAAGGCAAGTATGAGCGCAAGGTCTATGTGCTGCCGCGCCATCTGGACGAGAAGGTGGCGGCTTTGCATCTGGCCAAGGTCGGCGCCAAGCTGACCCAGCTGACCAAGAAGCAGGCGGATTATCTGGGGCTGCAGGTTCAGGGCCCGTTCAAGCATGAGGCGTATCGCTACTGATGCGCCGTCTCGGCCGCTTGCTGGCCCTGCCTGGGCTGGGCCTGCTCGCGGGCGGGATGCTGTTTTTCAGCGCGGTGATGGCGCCTCTGGTCTTCACCAGGCTGCCGCTTGCCATCGGGGGGCCGTTCATTCGAACGGCCTTTCCGGTTTTATATCTTTATTGCCTGATCACCGCCGGGCTGTCCGCCTTTGGCTATCTGTTGCTGGGGCGGGGGCGCGCCGCCCTGGTGCCGGGGGTGACCATTCTCGGCACGCTCTGGAGCTGGTTCTGGCTGATGCCAAGGCTGGATGCGTGGCGGGTGGCGGGCAATGAAGCCGCCTTCGCGCGCGGGCATGATGTTTCCACCTGGGTCTTCGGGCTGGAAGTCTTCCTGGCCCTGCTGCTGCTGATACGCGAAGGCGCCAAAAAAAGCTGAGGCTTTGCGGGGAGGTTCAGCTGCGCTTCACTGGCGCCATGACCGACCTCGCCACGCTGATCAGCGAACCCAAGATCGATACCCATCTGCATCTGCTCGACCCGGCCCGCCATGGCTATGCGGCCGAGACCGGCTATCACCCGGCCGGGCAGGAGCTGTGCACGCTGGATTATCTGCGCCCGCTGCTCGCCGCGCATGGGGTGGGCAAGGCCGTGCTGGTGCAGCCCACCTCCGGCTATGGCCCGGACAATACCGCGCTGCTGGAGGCGCTGGCGGCATCCAACGGCGCCTGGCGCGGCATCGCCGTGCTGGCGCCGGATATCTCCTTCGAGGCGCTGGCGGCGCTCAAGGCGCAAGGCATCGTCGGCGCTGCCTTCCAGATGCCCGCCCACCCGCCCGGGCATTTCCGCGCCCATGCCGGGCTGATCGAAAAGCTGGCGGCGTTGGACATGGTGCTGGATCTGCAATTCGAGGGTGAGCAGGTGTTCGAGGCGATGGCGCTGATCGAAGAGTCCGAGGTGCGGGTGGTGATCGACCATTGCGGCCGTCCGGACCTCGCCGCCGGGCTGGATGGCTTCGCCTTCCGCGCCCTGAAATGCCTGGCCGAGCGCGAGGCACCGACCTGCATCAAACTCTCCGGCCTGCATAAATTCGCCGCCTTCCCCTGGCCGTTCGAAGGCGCGCATGGGGTGGTGGCCGAGCTGCTGCGCGCCTTCGGGCCGCAACGCTGCCTCTGGGGCTCGGATCTGCCCTATCTGCGCCTGCCGGAGCGGCTGGATTACGGCATGTCCCTGGCCCTGGCCGGCCAGCTTTTCCCGGACCCGGCGGTACGGGCGCAGGTGATGCACGAGACCGCCGAAAGGATGTTTTGGAATCATCACCGTTCAATGCCTTGATCGGCCAGTGCCAAACGCCAACATGGCGGGCTTGCATGGAGTATAACTCATGAAAATCTTGTTGGTTCTCACCTCCCACGACAAGCTGGGCAATACCGGGAAGAAAACCGGCTTCTGGCTTGAGGAGTTCGCGGCACCTTATTACATATTCAAGGATGCCGGGGCTGAGATCACCCTTGCCTCCCCGGCTGGCGGCCAGCCGCCCCTGGACCCGAAAAGTGACCTGCCTGAATTCCAGACCGAGCTGACCCACCGCTTCAAGGCCGACCCCGCCGCGCAGCAGGCGTTGGCGAATACAGTCAAGCTGGACAGCGTGAAGCAGGATGATTTCGACACCGTATTCTACCCGGGCGGCCATGGCCCGCTTTGGGACCTGGCGGAATCACCGTCCTCGATCAGGCTGATCGAGAGCTTCGAGCGCGCCGGCAAGCCGATCGGGTTTGTCTGCCACGCGCCGGGCGTGCTGCGCCACGTGAAGGCTGCAAACGGCGATGCGCTGATCAAGGGCCGCCATGTTACCGGCTTCAGCAATAGCGAGGAAGCGGCGGTGGAGCTGACCGATATTGTGCCCTTCCTGATCGAGGACGAGTTCAAAACCCTCGGCGGCTTGTATGAGAAAGGCCCAGACTGGAGCGCGCACGTGGTCCAGGACGGCAAGCTGGTTACGGGCCAGAACCCGGCCTCCTCCGAAGATGTCGCGAAGGCTTTGATTAGAGCAATATGTGTTTAGATTGACGCGGCAGCGTCAAGATAAACACGTGAAATTGCTCGCCGATATAAAACTTAGAGCCAGCAAATTTATCCGATCAAACGATTTCGTTTGATCGGATGTTGCTCTAACCATTGAAATCCACAATCGCGGCGAAGCCTTCTTCCGTGCCGAAGGCGAGCTGCGCGCCGTTCTGGCTCCAGCCCAGCGCGCTGACACTGCCGCGTCCCGGCCCGCACACCGCCAGCACCCGCTCCCGCCCCACATCCGCCACCAGCACCATGCCGGTATTGAACCCGGCCGCCACCACCTCACGCTGCGGATGGCAGGCGACGCGCTTGATCACGCCATCGCCCATGCCCAGCTCCATCGGCGGCTTACCCATCGGCCCGCCGCCGAAGAAGGGCCAGAGCACAATGCTCTCCGCCCCGGCGGTCGCCAGCCATTTGCCGGATTTGGTGAAGCCCAGCGATTCCGGCTTGGAGGGATAGCCGGACATGCGCATATGCTTGCCCCCCGGGAGCGTCCAGCCATGCAGGGCGTTCTCCTGCATCGCCGTCACCAGCGCCTCCCCGGCCGGATGGATGGCAACGCCGGTATGGCTGCCCTTCCATTCCAGCTTCGGCGCCACCAGCGAACCGGAAGCGGTGAACCACAAACTCGCCCCGTTATAATGCGAGGCGGCGACGCGCTTGCCCTTCGCGTCAAAGGCGATGCCGGTGACGGTGGAGGGGTGCGCGATCTCTTTCAGCACCTCACCGCCCGGGCTCATCAGATACAGCATCTTGCCCACCGCGGCCGCCAGCAGCGGGCTTTTGCCGGCGAAGGCCGCCAGCTGCTCCACCCATTTGGAGCCGAATTTGTGCAACTCCTGGGTGCCGCCATCCGGCCTGGTCCAGACCAGCCGCCCATCATCCCCGCCGGTCACAAAGCCGCCCTGCGGATGCGCTGACAGGCTCAGCGCCGCGCCGTCATGCGCGGCGATGCTCTGATGATCGGGCCCCAGCCGCAGCGTGCCGTCGCCGAGGGCAAAGCCGGGCAGGCCGGAGGCGTCGAACGCCAGGGCGGTGACATAGGCGCCGAATTGGGCGGAACGGCCGCGCTTGCTCAGCAGCTCGTCGAGATCGGTAAGGTCGGACATGGCCCTTGTCTTGCCCCGCCCGGCCCGGGCGGGCAAGGGGCGGCTTTTTCCCGTAAAGATGATGGGGTTTGCGCCATATCAAGGCCAACAGGGCGAAATGGGAGGATGGCAGGCTTGGCTTCACGATCATAACCAAACAGCCAGGAGACGCGCGATGCGCCGCTTCATTACCTCCACCACCGCCCTCAGCCTCGCCGGGCTGGCCGGGCTGCTGGCCTTCAGCCGCCCCGCCCAGGCGATTCCCGCTTTTGCGGCGCAAACCGGCCTGGCCTGCGCCGCCTGCCATATCGGCTTTCCCCAGCTCACCCCGTTCGGGCGGCTGTTCAAGCTGGAAGGCTACACGCTGGGTGACCAGACCTACCCGCGGGCGCATAATTTCTCCGCCATGCTGGAGGCCGGCTATACCTATCTGAACAAGAGCGTGCCCGGCGGGCTGGCGCCGGATTATCCGCCCAATAATGCCTGGTCGATCCAGCAGACCAGCCTGTTCTATGGCGGTGTGCTGGATAAAAATCTCGGCCTCGGCGCCTTCATCCAGGGCACGTTCGACGGGGTGGCGCACCAGTTCCACTGGGACAATACCGATATACGCTTCGCCCAGAGCGCCAAGCTGGCGGGGCGGCAGATCCTCTATGGCGTCACCTTCAACAACGCGCCGGGCCTCACCGACGTGTGGAACACGCTGCCGGCCTGGGGCTATCCGTTCATCCCGGATGAGCTGGGCGTCTCGCCCACCGCCGGGCTGCAGATCAGCGGGCTGGCGCAAAGCGTCGTCGGCGTGGGCGGCTATGCGGCCTATTACCTGACCCCGGCGGACATGCTCTATGGCGAGTTCGACGCCTATAAATCCCTGCCCAACCACACCGCCTACGCGCTGGGGGTCGGCCCCGCCAACGGGGTGGGCGGCACCATTCCGTATTGGCGCCTGGCCATCCAGCATAGCGTCGGCGAGAATTCCTACGAGATCGGCACCTCCGGGCTGGTCGATCATCCTTATCCCAGCGGCTTCAGCCATGGCCCGCAGGATGACATCACCGATCTCGGGCTGGACGCGCAGATCCAGCACATCACCGCTAACCAGGCGATCTCGCTGCAGGCCTCCTGGTATCATGAGAGCCAGCATTGGGGGGCGAGCTTCCCGGCCGGCAACACCGCCAACCTGAACGATACGCTGAACCAGGAAACCGTCACGGTCTCCTATCTCTGGCACCAGATGTTCGGCGCCACCGAATCCTTCACCAATATCGGCGGCAACGCGGATTCCGGGCTGTACGCCGCCGCCCCCATCTCCGGCAACGCCAACGGCAAGCCCAACACCGCCAGCTTCACCACCGAGCTGGATTACTACCCGTTCAACAAAGGCGGGCCGAAAATCTTCCCCTGGGTGAATGCGAAATTCTTCCTGGAGGGTACGATCTACCCGTATTTCAACGGGCTGGCGCATAATTACGACGGCAATGGCCGCTCGGCCGCGAATAACGACATCGTCTTCGGCGGCATCTGGCTGGTGTTTTAAGCCTCGGCCCCCGTCCGCCTCCCGGCGGGCGGGGCGTGCTGTTATAAAAATTTCTTGATAGGTTTTTACCGCCATGCCAGATTTGGGCATGGTTTCGGCAGCCCTACCACCTGCGCTTACTTTGCAAGCAGAGTTGCTTATCCTCTGCGCACGTATTGGCTTCAGCCCGCCCCGGTTCTGAGTTTCCCCCTGCCCGAACGGGGAGTTTGGGCATTTTCATATTCAGAAATCATCGGAGCCCACTATGCTGGACAACCTCACCCACGGCCTTGATTGGCAGGCGCTGGACGCCGCCCACCATTTTCACCCCTTTACCGACCATAAGGAGCTGCACGAGCAGGGGGTGCGGCTGATCACCAAGGCGGAAGGCGTGTATCTGCACGATTCCAACGGCAACAAGATCATGGACGGCATGGCCGGGCTCTGGTGCGTCGCCGCCGGCTATGGCCGCCAGGAGCTGGTCGAGGCCGCCGCCACCCAGATGGCGAAACTGCCCTATTACAACACGTTCTTCAAAACCACGAACGAGCCCGCCGTGCGCCTGGCCACCAAGCTGGCGGAAATCTCCCCGGCCGGGTTCGAGCACGCCTTCTTCGCCTGCTCCGGCTCCGAGGCGGTGGACAGCGCCCTGCGCACCGCGCGCGTGTACTGGCAGACGCTCGGCAAGCCCGAGAAGAAGATCATCATCGGCCGTGAATATGGCTATCACGGCTCCACCACGCTCGGCGCCTCCGCCGGCGGGATGAAGGACATGCACCGCCAGGCCGGCGACATGCCGAATTTCGCCCAGGTGCTGCCGCCTTACTGGTACGGCAAGGGCGGGCAGATGAGCCCGGAGGAATTCGGCCTCTACGCTGCCAAGGAGGTCGAGAAGAAGATCCTCGAACTCGGCGCCGAGAACGTCGCCGCCTTCATCGGCGAGCCGATCCAGGGCGCCGGCGGCGTGCTGATCCCGCCCGCCAGCTACTGGCCGGAGATCAACCGCATCTGCAAACAGTACGATATTCTGCTGATCGCCGATGAGGTGATCTGCGGCTATGGGCGCACCGGCAACTGGTTCGGCAGCAACACGTTCGGCATCGAGCCGGATATGATGACGACCGCCAAGGGCCTCACCTCCGGCTATCTGCCGCTCTCCGCCTTGCTGATGAACCGGCGCGTCGCGGATGTGCTGGTGAATGAGGCGGGCGAATATTATCACGGCTTCACCTATTCCGGCCATCCGGTCTCCTGCGCTGTGGCGCTGAAGAATCTCGAACTCATCGAAAACGAAAATCTCGTCGCCGAGGCCACCCGCAAGGGCGCGCTGCTGCGTGAAAAACTCACCGAGGCCATCGGCGATCTGCCGATTATCGGCGAGATCCGCGGCGTCGGGCTGATCGGCGCGATCGAGCTGACCGCCGATAAGCGCACCCGCAAGAGCTTCGAGAAAAATGGCCGCGTCGGCGTGATCTGCCGGGATCATTCGATCAAGGCCGGGCTGATGATGCGCGCCACCCGCGACACCATGCTGTTCTCGCCGCCGCTGATCATCAGCGATGCCGAGATCGAGCAGTTCGCGGCGATGGCGAAGATCGCCTTCGAGAAGACCTACGCCGATGTGCGCAGCGAGGTTGCGCAATGAACATGCTCGCCAACCCGGAGCTTGAAGCCAAGCTCTCCCTGCTCTCCGGCGCCGACTACATCGAAGCCTTCATCATCGATGTGAACGGCGTGCCGCGCGGCAAATGGCTGCAGCGCGACAAGGCGAAATCCCTGCTCGGCACCGGCATCGCGATTCCGCGCTCGGCGTACCTGCTGGATATCTGGGGCCGCGACATCGTCGAGGGCGGCATCGCCTATGATACCGGGGATCCGGACGGGCTCTGCGTGGCGGTGCCGCATTCCATCACCCGCATGGGCTGGGCGGAGGGCAATGTCGCCCAGGCGCTGCTGACCATGCGCGAGGAGGATGGCAGCCTCTATTACCTGGACCCGCGCGGCGCGCTGGAACGGGTGCTCGCCCGCTACGCCAAGGCCGGGCTGACCCCGGCTCTGGGCGTGGAGCTGGAATTCTATCTGGTCGATTCCCGCCAGAACGGCATGAAGATCGCCCCGCGCGGCGCCGATGAGAGCGGCTGGCGCGGCTGGCAGATCGACGCTGTCGGGCTCGGCGAAGTGCATGATTACGAGACCATCCTGCGTGAAATGATGGCCTGCGCGAAAGCGCAGGACATCATCCTGGAAACCCTCGTCTCCGAATCCGGCCCCGGCCAGTTCGAGGTGACGCTGAAATACTCGACCGACGCGATGCGCCTGGCCGACGGCGCCACCTTGTTCAAGCGCACCATCAAGCAGGTGGCGCGCAAGCACGGCCTCACCGCCACCTTCATGGCCAAGCCCTACGGGCAATGGGCCGGCTCGGGCATGCATGTGCATATGTCGATCCTCGACAATGCCGGCAAGAACATCTTCGTCGGCACGCCGGAGCGCGCCGCACCGGAGCTGTATCACGCGCTGGGCGGCATCATCCACAACATGCCGGATACGATGCTGACCCTGGCCCCGCATGCCAATTCCTATCGCCGCTTCGCGCCCGGCGTGCATGCGCCGACCTATGGCGATTGGGGGCATGATAACCGCATGGCCTCGGTGCGCGTGATCACCGCCGACCCGGCCGCCTCGCGCATCGAGCATCGCGTCGCCGGGGCGGATTGCAACCCCTATCTCTCCTTCGCCTCGCTGCTCGGCACCGCGCTCGCCGGGCTGGAAGGGCGGATGGATCCAGGGCCGGAGACCCATGGCACCATCCGCAGCCCCCTGGCGCCGCCCTTGCCCATCGCCTGGTCAGGGGCCGTGGATAAATTCGGCGCCTCCGCGGCGATGGGCGATATTTTCGGGGCGGAGTTCCAGCGCTATTACACCGCCACCAAGCGCCAGGAGATCAGCGAGCTGCGCAAGCGGATCTCCGATGTGGAATATGACGCCTATCTGAAAAACGCCTGAGGGTGCCATGAACGATGTGATCACCCCGCGTGAGGCCGGCTTTGCCATGCCGGCCGAATGGGCGGCGCATGACGGGTGCTGGATGATCTGGCCGGAGCGGCCGGATAATTGGCGCCTGGGTGCGAAGCCGGCGCAGAAAGCCTTTGTCGCTGTCGCCAGCGCCATCGCCCGGTTCGAGCCGGTGACGATGCTGGTCAGCCACGCCCAGTACGAAAACGCCCGCGCCAGCCTGCCGCCGGCGGTGCGGGTGGTGGAGATGAGCAGCAACGATGCCTGGGCGCGTGACATTGCCTGCACCTTCCTGCTCGGCCCGGATGGAAAGCTGGGCGGGGTGGATTGGCCGTTCAAAAGCTGGGGCGGGCTGTATTTCCCCTGGGACAAGGACGATGCCATCGCGTCCAAGATGCTGGGGCTTGAGCGCGCCACCGCGTTCCGCGCGCCTCTGGTGATCGAGGGCGGAGCGCTGCATGTGGATGGCGAGGGCACGGTTCTCTGCGTTGAGCAATGCGTGCTCAATGAGAACCGCAACCCCAACATCACCCGCCAGGATATGGAGCGGATGCTGAAGGATTATCTCGGCGTCAGCCATGTCATCTGGATCGCCGAAGGCGTGCCGCATGACGAGACCGACGGGCATGTGGATAATCTCGTCTGTTTCGTGAAGCCGGGCGTGGTGCTGCTGAGCTGGTGCGATGATCCGGCGGATGCGCATTACGCCGTCAGCCGCGCCGCCGAGGCCGCGCTGCAAGGGGCGCGCGATGCCAAAGGCCGGGCGCTGGTGATCGAAAAAATCCCGATGCCGACGCCGATGTTCTATACCCAGGAGGAGGCGGACGGGGTGGATGCCACCGCCTCGGGCATGAACCGGCGCGCCGGTGAGCGGCTCGCCGCCTCCTACGTGAATTTCTACATCGCCAACGGCGCCATCGTCGCGCCCGCCTTCGGTGTGGAAACGGACGAGGCGGCGCGCGCCGTTCTGGCCAGGCTGTTTCCCGAGCGCGAGATCGTGATGATCCCGGCACGCGAAATCCTGCTCGGCGGCGGCAACATCCACTGCATCACCCAGCAGCAGCCGGCCCCACGCTAAAGCTGCTGTTTTCTGTCTACCACCGTTTGGCCGCAAACGGTGCTTGGCTTTGCCTAAACGCCTTTGATACTATTCCAAAACAACCCTCATTCCCTACGGGGAGGAAGCAGCATGAGCACGAAACTCAAAGCGGATTCGTTATCGTTTTTCGAATCGATCATCATGGGCGTGGCCGGCTCCGCGCCGGGCTTTTCCATCGCCGTCGCCATTGCCGGGCTGCTCGCCACGGCGGGCAGCGTCTCACCCAACGCGCTGCTGATCTTCGCGGTGCCGATGCTGGGCATCGCCGTCGCCTATAAGGGGCTGACGCATAAAATGCCGAATGCGGGCGCGGCCTATGAATGGACGAAATCCGTGTTCGGTGGATTTTTCGGCTATTTCTCCGGCTGGGCGCTGCTGATCGCGGCTTTGGTGTTCATGGTCACCGGCTCGGTGCCGCTGGGCACTGCCACGCTGCAGCTCATCGACCCTGATCTGGCCAGCAATGTTCTGCTCACCACCGGCATCGGCGCGGTCTGGTTCATCGTCATCGGGCTGGTGCTGATCACCGGCATCGAGCTGACCAGCAAGATCCAGATGGTGATGAGCGGGATCGAGCTTGGCATCCTTGCCATCATTTGCGTCGCCGCCTTCATCCATAGCGGGCTGCATGGCTCGGTTTCGCCCTTCTCCTGGTCCTGGTTCGGCTTCAACTACCCGGCCGGCAGCTTCGCCGCCTCCTCGCTCAGCGTGGTGTTCCTGTATTGGGGCTGGGACGTGACGGCGAATCTGGCCGAGGAAACCAAGGGCCAGGAGCAGAACCTCGCCGGGCGCGGCGGGTTTCTCTCCATCTTCGCCACCATCGCCTCCTTCGTCGCCTTCACCGTGGCGGCGCTGATGATGTTTTCCCTCAAGGATGCCTCTGGCTTTTCCGATAATCTGATCTATCACGTCGCCGTCGCCGCCGGGCTTGGCAAGGTGGGCGGGTATGGCGCGGCTTTGGTGCTGATCCTCTCCTCCGTCGCCACGCTGGAGACGACGATGCTGCAATTCTCCCGCACCCTGTTCGCCATGGGCCGCGACCGCGCGCTGCCGGGTTATTTCGGCCAGGTGCACGAGAAAACCATCACCCCGGTGCGCACCATGTATATGCTGCTGATCGTCGGGCTGGTGCTGATCGTGATTTCCAGCTTCCTGCCCTCGGTGTCCACGATTTTGAACGACTCGGTCGCCGCCATCGCGGTGCAGGTCTGCTATTATTACGGCCTGGCCGGGCTGGTCTGCGCCTGGGTGTATCGCAAGAGCAGCGGCTTCACCTTCGTACAATATGTGATCTTCCCGGCGCTGTCGGCGATTGCGCTGATCGGGCTTGGATTTTACGCGATCACGACCTTCAACATGATCGTCAAGGTCGTCGGCATTGGCGGGCTGGCGCTGGGGATCCTGTTCTACCGGCCGCGGGGCTACAAGCTGCCGTCTATCGTGGCTGCGGAGTGAGATGGAAACGGGGCCGAAAGGCCCCGTTTTTATTGCAAACCATCAATTGGCTGGGCGATGCACGGCTATGACGGCATTCTGCACGTTCGCTGGCAGGTCGGCATAATCCACGGTACCATACCAGCGTGTGGAAACCGAGGAACCTTTGGAATCGAAAAAAGCGACCCAAAGATTGGCGCTGGTCTGATCCAGCACGATGGTCACATTGCTGGCCCCGCAATCATGTGCTGTGCAGTAATCCACGAGGATGTAGTGCCCTACCTGCGAAACTTGGTCCGCCAGTTTGTACCTGTTGCTTAGCGCCTGAAAATCGGCGGCGGGCAAAACATGCCGCAGCGTGGAATGAATGGCCGGAACACCCAGCAACTGCGCGCCTGCCGGCCCCAGCTTTTCATCCGGATAATGGCCGATCCAATTGCTTAAACTGCCCCACCCAGTAGCCGCCATGGCTGGCATGGCGCAGAGAATGAAAGCGCTGATCACAATACCACGAATCATGGGTGAATTTGGACCAAACAATTGATCCCCCCTGTAGCCTTTTTCAGGCAGGCTTCACAGGCCAGAATATTATCCACATAGCCATTGCCAGTTCCGTATCCATTCACGCCTGCCTTGATGTCGTTCCCCGCCCGCTTGATACGGATGTCGAGATAAAGTGTTCCACATTGGATATTCAGCGCGTTGTCGGACATGTCTTGCTCTGTGTAATGTTTTGCGTGTTGTCCTAGACTAGCATTCACATCTTTGATCGCGGCCTTGGTCATTTGCATCATGCCGGTAGCGGAAGAGCCTTCTTCATTCCGTCTCGGTCGAAACCCGCACTCTTTCCAAATCTGACAAATAATGAACTCGTCTGACAAAATATTTGAGCGGTTATTTTTACTCACAAGCTGCCTTATCTCGCTCAGCGTCAGTGCTGCCATGCCGCCCTCTCGTTATCTTTGAATCGTATGTGACGATGATACTTATTCTATTTCATATAGAACAACCGCAACGCGAAACATCTATTACTTTTCGAAGACGGCAAATGCTCACCAATGAAAACCGGGCTGCACTTCCCTTTAATTCAGACCGCCCCCCTACATCGCCAGTCGAAACGTCAAATTCACCCGCGCCGCCCCCGTCAGCGGATGCGTCCCCGCCTTCACCGGCGCAATCCCGTGAAAATGCCTCCGCGCCGGCCCGCCCCACACCAGCACGTCACCACTGGCAAGCGCAATCCGCGCCGCCTTGTCCGTCCGCTTCGCCCCGCCCCATAAAAACATCGCGGGCAACCCCAGCGAGACCGAGACGATCGGCGCGGAAAAATCCTGCTCGTCGACATCCTGGTGCAGGGACATTTTGGCGCCCGGCTCGTAGCGGTTGATCAGCGCCACGTCCGGCGCAAACCCCGCGAACCCGCCGGCTTGCGCCGCGCGCTGGGCCAGATCACGGAAAATCACCGGCATCATCGGCCAAGGCAGGCCGGTATAGGGGTCGCTCGCCTGGTAGCGATAGCCTTTGGCGTCGCTCACCCAGCCCACGGCGCCGCAATTGGTCATGGCGGCACTCATCTCCTTGCCGCCGGGGGTTTTCATGCGCCGGAAGGGGGCGTGGGCGGCGATCTCCCGCACCGCCGCCATCAGCGCGGGCGCGGCCTCGCCCGCGAAGCCCGGCAGGATGGTCAGGCCCGGATGGGCCAGGGTTTCGGGGAACAGATCACCCGGCATGGCTCAGAGGACGAGCGTGCCGGAGATCACCTCCACGCTCTCCCCGCCAATCCAGAATTCGCCGTCCTCATGCGCCACATGCACCCGCCCGGCGCGGCCCAGAGCGGTGCCCTGCGCGGCGACATAGCGCGAAGGGGCAATCCCCGCACCGATCAGCCAGCGCGCCAGCCCGGCATTCAGGCTGCCGGTCACCGGGTCCTCCCCGCCGACATCATTGACAAAGCCGCGCACCTCGAAATCCACCCCGTCCGCGCCGTGCGGCGCAACAACGCCCAGCTCCAACTCGCCGAGGGCCACAAAATCCGGCCGCAGCGCCAACACGGCGGCGCGGTCCTTCAGCAGCACGCCGGTCCAGCCGGGGCGGGTGGCGGAGAGCTGGCGCGTGGCGAGAATCTCCGCCGCCGCAATGCCCAACACCGCGGCGATGCGCGATTTCAGCGCCGGCGCGATGTCCGACTGCGCGGCTGGCGGCGCGGCGAAGGCCAAACGCTGCCCGTCGCGGCGGAGTTTCACCAGCCCGGCCTGGCATTGCTGCACGATGAAGTCGCCCTTCGGCACCCCGCCGGCGGCCAGCCAGCCATGGCAGCTGCCCAAGGTCGGATGGCCGGCGAAGGGCAGCTCGGATTTCGGGGTGAAAATCCGCACCTGGTAGTCGGCCTCCGGCGCCGTGGGCGGCTGCAGGAAGGCGGTTTCGCTGAGATTGGTCCAATGCGCGAAATGCTGCATCTCCTCGCCGCTCAGCCCATCGGCGCCATGCACCAGCGCCAGCGGGTTGCCATAGCCGGGGCGGGCGGTGAACACGTCGATCTGGGAAAAGGCAAAACGCGGCATCAGCTGACCATCAAAATCACGACGAGCAGGATCGCCAGCCCTTGCAGCCCCACGCGCCAGCGCATCAGCAGATTGGCGCGGCGCGGGTCGCGGGTTTTGTCGGCCATGCCCAGCACGCCGGCGAGCATCACGCCCACCACCGCCAGCATATCCAACCCCAACAAGACCAGTATGATCCCCCGCATGGCGCCACTATACGATGACTGACGGATTTGCCTATCTCCCCGGTTGACGTCCCCCGTTTCGGCTTACAGGCTTGGTTCATGCGCTTATTGTTGACGTTCCTGTT
>NZ_JH976209.1:167128-178696 GCF_000306035.1 Acidocella sp. MX-AZ02 | reverse complement strand
GATGATTTTACCGATGCGCTGCATCGATCCACCCGGCTGACGCCGGTCTGGCACTGGCTGGCGGGCTTTGCCAATGCGCCGCAGCGCCGGGCGGATGCGCTGGCCATCGGGATGGCGCTGGCCATCGCGGTGGTGCCGGGCATGGCGCTGGATGTGCTGCTGGTGCTAGCACTGCGCGGCGCCGCCGCACTTTGCGCCCGCCAGGCGGTGCCCCGCCGCAACGAATATCTGCCGACACCGGATCTGGACGGTCTCGCCAGCGCGGAGGAGGGCGAGAGCGAGCAGCGCCCGCCCCGGCGCACCAGCCTGCGCGCCTGGAGCCGGCGCTTCGGCTTCGCGCTGCTGAAATTCCTGCTGATGCTGCTGCCGATCGCCGCCTTCGGCATCACCGAACAGCTCATCCTCAATTCCGGCCTCATCGCCCGGCGGCCGGCGCATCTGGCGGTGGTGGGCATCGTCAACGCCTATCTGGCGGCACGGCTGACCCAGGAGGTGCTGCGGCTGCTCTTTTCGCCCAACGCCCCCAGCCTGCGGCTGGCGCATCTGGCCAGTACCCATGCGAAATGGCTGATGCGCCGGGCGATGCTGCTGATCATCACCATCTTCGTCGCCTTCTGCATCATCTCGGTGGCCGAGATCCTGTTCCTGCCCAAGGATGGCGCCGGGGCGCTGCTGCGGCTGGCGGCGCTGGTCGTGCATCTGGAGGTCGCCTTCGCGATCTGGCGGAGCCGGCGCGTGATCAGCCGCTGGATCGCCGGCAAGCCCGGGAGTGACAGCTATTTCGCCGGCATGCGGCGGCGCTTTTCCAAGGTCTGGTATATTTTCGCGCTGTTCTATGTGCTCGCCCTCTGGGTCGCCTGGGCGGGCGGGGTGCAGAATGCGCTGGTGGTGCTGCTGCGGGCCTTGCTGGTGGTGTTCATCGCTTTGGTGCTGGGGCGGCTTGCCTGGGTGGGCAGCAATCGCGCCCTGGCGCGGATTTTCCCGGATGAGGACAGCGCCGCCCGCCGCAGCGCCGTGCTCGGCCGGGCGCGTACCTATAATCCGCTGATCCGCCTCGTCGTGCGCTTCGTCATCGCCATGCTGGTGCTGGTGCTGGTGCTGCAGGGCTGGGGGGTGGATGCGTTCGGCTGGCTGCTGACCAACAATATCAGCCGCGCCTTGCTCTCCGCCGGGTTCAGCGTGCTGGTCACCGTCGCCATCGCCATCGTGCTGTGGGAGGCGATCAATTACCAGCTCGATGCGCGGATCGAGCGGCTGAACAACGCCGGCAAGACCCGCCAGGCCTCGCGCCTGCGCACGCTGCTGCCGATGCTGCGCGCCGCCATCGGCATCGTGCTGGTGCTGGTGGCGCTGATCATCTGTCTCTCGCGCATCGGGGTGAACACCACGGGCTTGCTGGCGGTCTCCTCCGTGGTCGGCATCGCGGTCGGCTTCGGCAGCCAGAAGCTGGTGCAGGACATCATCACCGGGCTGTTCCTGCTGTTCGAGGATGCGATGCAGGTGGGCGATGTGGTGACACTCGGCGGCATGTCCGGCACGGTGGAGCGGCTTTCGCTGCGCACCATCCGGCTGCGCGGCGGCGATGGCTCGGTCAATATCATCCCCTTCTCCTCGGTCACCACCGTCACCAACCAGACCCGGGATTTCTCCTACGCGCAGATCTCGGTCATGGTCTCCTATGACGAGGATATCGAGCGGGTCAGCGCCTTGCTGAAGGAGATCGGGGCGAAGATGCGGGCCGAGGCCGCCTGGGGGGCGATGATGCGCGACGATCTGCAGCTGTTCGGGCTGGATAGTTTCGGCGAGCTGGGGCTGGTCTTCACCGGGCAGATCCGCACCGGGCCGGGCCAGCACTGGGCGGTGCGGCGCGAATTCAATGCCCGGGTGCAGAAGCGTTTCGCCGAGGAAGGCATCGCCCTCTCCTACCGGCGCCAGAGCATGAGGCTGGACCTGCCCCCCGGCGAAATGCTGCTGGGGCCGCCACCGAAACCCGCCGCGCCTTAACCCGCCCGCGAAAACCCGGCATTGGCCAGCACCCGCCGCGCCGTCGCCATCCGCCCGGCCGGCAGCACGCCATGCAGATTTTTGCTCACCTCCGCCAGCGTCAGCCCGGCAAATTGCGGCGCCAGCACCGGGCCCGCCTTTTCCAGCAGCCCGGCCACCCGCCGGAGCGGGGCCGGCAGCAGCGGCGGGGTGTAGAGGGCGGTGGTCTGCGCCTCCACCTGGAAGAACAGCCCGGTGAGCAGCCGCGCCAGCTGGCCCTCGGAATAAGGCTGGCCATGGCCGAAGGGCGTGCTCTCCGCATAGGCCCAGAGCCCGCGCCGGTTGGGCGCCACCACGATCATCCGCCCATCATCCTTCAGCACCCGCCAGGCCTCGCGCAGCGTCCGCCGGGCGTTTTCCGCCTGCTCCAGCCCGTGGATCAGCAAAATCCGGTCGAAGCTGAGATCCGCAAAGGGCAGCGCCTCCGCCTCGGCCATGCAGGAGAGATTGGCCAGCCCCGCCGGCCAAGGCGCGGCCCCCATATGGTTGGGCGAGAGCGCGATGCAGCGCGCCGCCTCCCGCCAGGGATGCAAACACGGCCCGGCATGGCCAATGCCCAGAACCGACAGCCCCTCCATGCGCGGCCAGAGCCGCGCCAGCTTCTGGCGCAGCAACAGGGCCACATGCCGGCCCAGCGCGGTTGCGTAAAATCCGGCCGCATCTCGTGCATCGATCGCCATTGCCCCTATATAACCACGTAACGCGAAGGAGCGAGAGCGATGACCGTCACGGCGCAAGCCATTCCCATGCTGTCCGACAATTATGCCTGGCTGCTGGTCGATAGTGTCTCCGGCAAGACCGGCATCGTCGATCCGGCAGAGGCCGCCCCGGCCGTCGCCGCGCTGGAGGCGCTGGGCAAGCGGCTGGATTACATCTTCCTCACCCACCATCATGACGACCATATCGGCGGCGTCGCGGAACTGGTGGCGGCCTACCGCCCGCAGGTGGTCGGTAATGGCGCGGACGCGCAGCGCCTGCCGAAGCTGGATATTTCCGTGCATGAAGGCTCGCTGGTGGAATTCGGCAGCGCCAGGCTGCGGGTGATCGAAACCCCCGGCCATACGCTGGGCCATATCTCCTACTATATCGCCGATGGCGGCATCCTGCTGCCGGGCGACACGCTGTTCAGCCTGGGATGCGGCCGGCTGTTCGAGGGCACGCCGGCGCAGATGTTCAACGCCATCGCCAAATATGGCGACCTGCCGGACGACACGCTGGTCTGCGCCGGGCATGAATATACCGCCTCCAACGCCAAATTCGCGCTGAGCGTGGAGCCTGGCAATGCGGCGCTGCAGGCCCGCGCCGCCGAGGTGCAGGCGCTGCGCGCGGCGGGCAAGCCCACCCTGCCGGTGAAATTGGGCCAGGAGCGCGCCACCAACCCGTTCCTGCGCGCCCCGGACGAGGAAAGCTTCGCGAAATTGCGCGCGGCGAAGGATAGTTTTTGAAACCCTTTCTGACCAATGCAGCTTTCTTGCAACAGGTATCAAAAATGACAGCGCCTTGGCGAGGAAACACTATTCCTGACACGGCCGGATTTGTTAGAAAGTTCCTGTCGGCAAGCCTCAACAAGGGGCACCGTCTGGGAGCTTTTTCTTTCTGTCTTTCTTTCTGTCGTGGGATGCTGCTGGCTGGCGCAATGCTGGCCGGCAGCGCCCTGCCCGCCGCAGCTTCGGACTTCACCCCTGGCTACTGGGTCTCCTCCGGCCACGAGATCGTGCTGGAAATCTCGCAATGCGGCGATGATCTCTGCGGTTTCATGGCCGGCATCGCGCTCGACCATCCGGGCGATGCGATGCCGACCGACTGGCGCGGCCAGCCGCAATGCGGCTTCCTGATGCTGCGCGTCGCCCCGGACGGCAAGACCGATGACGGCACCCCGCGCTGGAAAGGCGTGCTGCAGGACCCGCGCAACGGCAATGTCTATCGTACCATGGTGAAGTTCGACGCCAAGGGCAATCTGGATCTGCATGGCTATATCGGCGTGCCGGTGCTGGGCGAGACGCAGGTCTGGCCAAAATTCACCGGCAAGGTGGAGCCGGGCTGCCATGTGCCGGAGCTGGACGGCAAGGCCTCGCCATAACCGCGTAAAAAAGGCCGGGATCGCTCCCGGCCTTTTTCGTTGAAAGAGTTTCCGCGCTTATTTGTCGCGGAAATGGGTCTCCTTGACCTCGATCGCCGCCTGGGCGGCGGCCAGACGGGCCACCGGCACGCGGTAGGGCGAGCAGGAGACATAATCCAGCCCGACGCTCTCGCAGAAGGAGATGGAGGCCGGATCGCCGCCATGCTCGCCGCAGATGCCCAGCTTCAGCCCGGCCTTCTTGCCCCGGCCCTTCTCGGCGGCGATCTTCACCAGTCCGCCCACGCCATCGACATCGATGGAGACGAACGGATCCTTCGGCAGGATGCCCTTCTCAACATAGAAGGGCAGGAACTTGCCGGCATCGTCACGCGAGAGGCCGAACACGGTCTGGGTCAGATCGTTGGTGCCAAAAGAGAAGAAGTCCGCCGCCTCGGCGATCTGGTCGGCGATCAGCGCCGCGCGCGGCAGCTCGATCATCGTGCCCACCGAATATTCGATGGTCTTGCCGGTTTCCGCGAACACCGCCTTGGCGGTGGCCTCCACCTGGGCGCGGGTGATATCCAGCTCCTTCTTGGTGCCGACCAGCGGGATCATGATCTCCGGCACCGGGGCGTTGGCGGTCTTCGCCACCTCCACCGCCGCCTCGAAAATGGCCCGGGCCTGCATCTCGTAGATTTCCGGATAGGTCACACCCAGGCGGCAACCGCGATGGCCGAGCATCGGGTTGGCTTCGGACAGCTCCTCGCCACGCGCGCGGATCACCGCGATATCGACCCCCAGCGCATCCGCCACCTCCTGCATCTCCGCCTCGCCATGCGGCAGGAATTCATGCAAAGGCGGGTCGAGCAGGCGGATGGTGACCGGCAGACCTTCCATGATCTTGAACAGCGAGACGAAATCCTCGCGCTGGAAGGGCAGCAGCTTCGCAAGGGCAGCGCGCCGGCCAGCTTCGTCCTTGGCCAGGATCATCTGGCGCACGGCGCCGATGCGCGCCGGGTCGAAGAACATATGCTCGGTGCGGCACAGCCCGATGCCCTCGGCGCCGAACTTGCGGGCGGTCTCGGCATCCAGCGGGGTTTCCGCGTTGGTGCGCACCTTCAGGCGGCGGGCCTGGTCGGCCCACTCCATCAGCGTGCCGAAATCGCCGGAGAGCTGCGGCTCGATCATCTTCATCGCGCCGGCATAAACCTCGCCGGTGGAGCCATCGATGGTGATGATATCGCCCGCGCGCAGCACCACGCCATTGGCGGAGAGGGTCTGCGCGCCGTAATCGACCGAGATGCCGCCGGCACCGGCCACGCAGGGCCGGCCCATGCCGCGCGCCACCACGGCGGCGTGGCTGGTCATGCCGCCGCGGGTGGTGAGAATGCCCTGGGCGGCGTGCATGCCGTGAATATCTTCCGGGCTGGTCTCGATGCGCACCAGCACCACCGATTCACCCTTCTGCGCGCGCAGCTCGGCCTCATCGGCGGAGAACACGACCGCGCCCGAAGCCGCACCCGGGGAGGCCGGCAGGCCCTTGGAGAAGATGGTCTTCTCCGCCTTCGGGTCCAGCGTGGGGTGCAGCAGCTGGTCCAGCGCCGAGGGGTTCACGCGCATGATCGCGGTATTCTTGTCGATCAGCCCTTCATTCGCCATTTCCACGGCGATGCGCAGGGACGCCGCGGCGGAGCGCTTGCCCGCGCGGGTCTGCAGCATATAGAGCTTGTTCTGCTGCACGGTGAACTCGATGTCCTGCATATCCTTGTAGTGTTTCTCAAGGATTTCGCGGACCTTATGCAGCTCCTTATAGGCCTCGGGGAGCGCGTCCTCCATGGAGACCTCGCCCGGCTTGGCATAGGCGTTGGAGAGCGGGCGCGGGGTGCGGATGCCCGCCACCACGTCCTCGCCCTGCGCATTCACCAGATACTCGCCATAGAATTCATTGAGGCCGGTGGAGGGGTCGCGGGTGAAGCAGACGCCGGTGGCGCAGTCATTGCCCATATTGCCGAACACCATGGCCTGGACATTCACCGCCGTGCCCCAATCGGCCGGGATGTCGTGCAGGCGGCGATAGACATTGGCGCGCGGGTTCATCCAGGAGCCGAACACCGCGGTGATCGCCCCCCAGAGCTGGTCCTGCGGGTCCTGCGGGAAGGGCCGGTCCAGCTCTTCCTGCACCATCTTCTTGTAGCCCTCGACCACGTCCTGCCAATGGGCCGGGGTCAGCGCGGTGTCCTCGGTCACGTCGGCATCCAGCTTCACCTGCTCGATGATTTCCTCGAAGCGGTGATGATCGACATTGAGCACGACGGAGCCGTACATCTGGATGAAGCGGCGGTAGCTGTCCCAGGCGAAACGCTCATCCCCGGAGGCTTTCGCCAGGCCGAGCACGGTGTCGTCATTCAGGCCGAGATTGAGCACGGTATCCATCATGCCCGGCATGGAGACGCGCGCGCCCGAGCGCACGGAGACCAGCAGCGGCTTGTCCTTGTCGCCGAATTTGCGCTCCACCGCCTGCTCGATGCGGGCCAGCGCGGCATCCACCTGCGCCTTCAAATCGGCGGGATAGTTGCGGTCATTCTCGTAATAGGCGGTGCAGACTTCGGTGGTGATGGTGAAGCCCGGCGGCACCGGCAGATCGATGCTTGCCATCTCGGCCAGGTTCGCCCCCTTGCCGCCCAGAAGGTTGCGGAGCGAAGCGTTGCCGTCATTCACGCCAGCGCCGAAATTATAAACCCATTTCGTCATTACCTGGTCTCCTCACCCTTCAATCCGAGAAAAATCAGCCACTTGGTTGACCGCGCCGGTGAAGCGCGCGAGCAATCGCAAACGATTGCGGCGCAAATCAGGCGATTCCGCGTTGACCGTAACGTTTTCGAAAAAAGCGTCGATGGCAGGCCGGATGGCCGCCAGTTTCGTCATTGCCGTTTCGTATTCTTCTTGCGCGATGGACGCTGCTAGCGTCTCGATCACCAGCGCATCGAGCAGATTGGTTTCGTCCTGCTGCTGGAACAGCTTGGCCTCGGGCGCCCCGTCATGCGGGCCGTCCTTGGCATTTTCGATGCGCAGGATATTCGCCGCGCGCTTATAGGCGGCGACGAGGTTCTTGCCGTCCTCGCTGTCGAGCATAATGGAGAGCGCCTCAACGCGCTTCATCAGCCGCACCAGATCGTCATCCTCACCGGCGGCAAGAACAGCATCCAGCACGTCGAACCGCTTGCCCTCGCCGCGCAGCTTCACCCGCAGCCGTTCGATGATGAAGCTAAACAGCTCGCCTCGCGCCGTGCCCAGAAGCGGCAGCAGCTTCAGCCGGAGCTTATTCTCCAACACGATGCGGATGACACCCAGCGCCGCCCGGCGCAGCGCGAACGGATCGCCCGAGCCGGTCGGCTTCTCGCCCACGGCGAAGAATTCCCGCAGCGTATCCAGCTTATCCGCCAGCGCCACCGACACCGCGACGATGCCAGTGGGCACCGCATCGGATGGGCCTTTCGGCTGGTAATGGGTAGATATCGCTTGGCCGATCGCAGCGGCTGTCTCTTGGGCGGGATGCTGGCGGACAACATAATAACCGCCCATGATTCCCTGTAGTTCAGGAAATTCGCCCACCATACCGGTAACGAGATCAGCCTTACACCACAAGCCCGCCAATCTCGCCCAATTCGCTTTCTCGCTATTGGCTTGCAATAGTTTGGCGATTTCCTCGGCCAGATCCGCGATCCGGTCCGCGCGCTGGCGCTGGGTGCCGATCTTGGCGTGGAAGGTGATCTTCTCCAGCTTCGGCAGCAGGCTATCGAGCGGGGTTTTCAGATCCAGCGCCCAAAAATGCCGCGCATCGGACAGGCGGGCGCGCAGCACGCGCTCATTGCCCGCGATAATCGCCTTGCCCTCATCATCCGCCGCCAAATTTGCCACAAAGGCGAAATACGGGGCCGGGGCGCCGGTTTCATCCCGCAGCGCAAAATACTTCTGGTTAATCTTCATCGAAAGCTCCCGCACTTCCGGCGGCAACTCCATGAATTCCTTGTCGATCTGCCCGATCAGCGGCACCGGCCACTCGGCCAGCCCGGTCACCTCATCCAGCAGCCCCTCATCCGGGGCAACGCTGAGGCCCAGCGTCGCGGCAACCTCCGCAATACCCTCCGCCACCCGCGCCCGGCGCTCGGCCGGGTTGGCGATGACATGATGCTCTCGCAGTTTCTCCTCCCACACCGCGGCCGAGGAGACCTCAAACGGCCCCGGCCCGTGCACGCGGTGGCCTTCGGTGAGGTTACCGCTCTCCACCGGCCCGAGCTTGAACGGCACCACCGCGCCATCCAGCAGGCAGATCACCCGGCGCAGCGGGCGCACCCAGGTGAACTCCCCGCCCGAGCCCCAGCGCATGGATTTCGGCCAGGGCAACTTCGCCAGCAGCTCCGGCAGCACGCCGGCGATATAATCCGCCGCTGGCTGCGCCGGGCTCTGCTTGTTCAGCACCCAGAACTCGCCCTCCTGGACCAGATCCTCCTTCACCGCCCCATGCTTGCGCAGGAAGCCGGCCAGAGCCTGCTCCGGCGCGCTGGCGCGCGGCCCGCGCTCGGAAACCGAGCTGGCGGCAACCTCGGTGGCGATCTCGGCGGCAAGCGCGATGCGGCGCGGCCCGTAATAAGCCTGGCGCACCGTAATCGAGAGCGGCTTCAGCGCCTGGGCGCAGATCGCCTCCAGCGCCTCGCTCGCCGCCTTCTGCATGCGGGCGGGGATTTCCTCGGAGAAGAGTTCCAGAAAAAATTCAGCCATTGGACTCACCGGAAAGCCAGATTTCAGCGCAGGCCTTCGCCAGATTGCGCACCCGCGCGATATAGGCGGCGCGCTCGGCCACCGAGATCACGCCCCTTGCATCCAGCAGGTTGAACAGATGGCTGGCCTTGATGCATTGATCATAGGCCGGCTGCGCGACCATGCCCTCGACCAGCGCCATGCATTCGCGCTCGGCATCCTCGAAATGCCGTGCCAGCATGTCGGTATTGGCCAGCTCGAAATTATGCTTCGAATAGTCACGCTCGGCGCGCAGGAACACGTCGCCGTAGGACACACCCTGGCCGTTGAAATCCAGCTCGTAGACATTCTCCACGCCCTGCACATACATCGCCAGCCGCTCCAGCCCGTACGTGATCTCGGAGGAGGGCGAGACGCAGGCAATGCCGCCGACCTGCTGGAAATAAGTGAACTGCGTCACCTCCATGCCGTCGCACCAGACCTCCCAGCCCAGGCCCCAGGCGCCCAATGTCGGGCTCTCCCAGTCATCCTCGACGAAACGGATATCATGCTTGCGCCGGTCGATGCCGATGGCGTCGTAGCTTTCCAGCAGCAGCTGCTGGATATTGTCCGGGCTCGGCTTCAGCAGCGCCTGATATTGATAATAATGCTGCAACCGGTTCGGGTTCTCGCCATAGCGCCCGTCCGAGGGCCGGCGCGAGGGCTGCACATAGGCCGCCTTCCAGGGCTTCGGGCCCAGCGCGCGCAGCGTGGTGGCGGGATGGAACGTGCCCGCCCCCATCTCAACATCATAAGGCTGCAAAATCACACATCCCTGCTTCGCCCAGAAGGCGTGCAGGGTCAGGATGATGTCCTGGAAGCTCTTGGGCTTCCCTTGGGGGCTATGGACTGTCATGGGCCTTTGGTTAAACTGACGCGCCGCAGCAATAGGGCGCCGGGGCGGTTAGAGCAACCGGCAAGGAGGGGGTTTATGCGCAAGATAGTGCAGTGGGGCGTCAGTGACGTCGCCGGTGTGGCGCTGGCGATACTGGTCGGCGGCGGCACCTTCGCCTTCCGCGTGTTGGCCATTGTTCCACGTGCAACCGTCGGCATCTGCGCGGCCGGCAATGCGCCGGGCTGGTGCGTGCCGCGCGGCTGGGTGCTGAGCGGGCAATATTACGGCGCCTTCGGCTGGGCGGCGCTGCTCGTCGGCTTGGCGGCCTTCTTCGCCGGCAAGCGCGTGCTGGCCGGGCTGGCCATCGGCCTCGGCATCGCCGCGGTGGTGAATTACAACGGCACCCAGGGCATCATCGGCGCGGCTTTGGGGCTGGCGGCGTGGTTCAGCCTGCTGAGTGGGCGGGCGGGCTGGGGCCGGGTCTGAGCCTCTTCCATTGAGGGCTCACCATTCTTCGATCATTGATTTTCTTCGTATTTTCCCTGTTCCGTCAAGGGCGCGCGGCTCTGCCGCGCGTCGCCGAAGGCGAGTGAACCCCTTGACGGAACAGGGAAAATACGGAGACGCTCGGGATCGAAGCAATGGCTAGATCCATGCCTTGCCGCGTGGCGCCATAAAAACGGCGCATCTCGCGAGAGCGCCCCGTGAATGCCGGGGCTAGAGCCCCTGCTTGCCCATCGCCAAAAACTTCTCCCGGCGCTTGGCCTTCAAGGCCTCCGGGGTCTGGCCCAGCAGCGCCAGCAGGGATTTCTCCACCGCATCGCCCAGCGTCACCAGCGCCGCTGCGGGGTCGCGATGCGCGCCGCCCAGCGGCTCCGGCACGATCTCATCGATCAGCCCCAGCTTCTTCAAATCCTGCGCGGTGATGCGCATCGCCTCGGCAGCGGTGGCGGCCTGGGCGGAATCCCGCCAGAGGATGGAGGCGCAGCCTTCCGGTGAGATCACCGAATAGATCGCGTGCTCATACATCAGAACCGTATTGCCCGCCGCCAGCGCGATGGCGCCGCCGGAGCCGCCCTCGCCGATGATGGTCGCCACCAGCGGCACCGGCGCGTCCAGGCAGGCCTCGATGGAGCGGGCGATGGCTTCCGCCTGGCCGCGCGCCTCGGCCTCGATGCCGGGGAAGGCGCCGGAGGTATCGACGAAGCTGAGGATCGGCAAATTGAACTTGCCGGCCAGCTCGATCAGCCGCTTGGCCTTGCGATAGCCCTCGGGCTTGGCCATGCCGAAATTATGCTTCAGGCGGCTTTCGGTGTCGGTGCCCTTCTCGGTGCCGATCACCATCACCGCCTGGCCCCGGAAGCGGCCCATGCCGCCGACGATGGCGGCGTCATCCGCGAAGGCGCGGTCGCCGGCCAGCGGGGTGAACTCCTCGATCAGCGCGGAAATCACCGCCAGTGCCTTCGGGCGCTCGGCATGGCGGGCGACTTGCGCTTTCTGCCAGGGGGTCAGCTTGGCGTAGGTGGCCTTGAGCTGCGCATCCGCCTTGGCGGAGAGCTTGGCGACCTCTTCGGCGATGTTGATCTCGCCGGGGGCCGCACTCATCCGCCGCAGCTCCTCGATCTTGCTCTCGAGCTCCGCGACCGGCTTTTCGAATTCCAGATACTGACGCATGGCCGTGGGGCTTAGCACATCTTCCGCGTAAAAAAAGCCTTAAGCGCGCGCGGGCAGGCCCGCCGCCGCATCGGCAAGGCGCGCCAGCGCGGCTGACAGCTCGTCATTGCCGGGCGGCAAAGACGGCAAGGGCGCCGCCTCGCCGCGCAACCGGGCGAGG
>NZ_JH976209.1:123025-167028 GCF_000306035.1 Acidocella sp. MX-AZ02 | reverse complement strand
CATGGCCCAGCGCCAGCAGCCCGGCGAAGAGCCGGTCCGCGCAATCCACCGCCAGCTCATGCCGGGCGCGGCGCTGCTCCAGCCGCGCCACCGCCGCGCGGGCGCGCTCGATGGAGAGCCGCACCGCACGCCGATGCTCGGCATTCAGCCCGGCCCAGTCCGCCTCGCTGGCCTCTTCATGCCCGGCCAGCACCAGCATGTCCTGCACCATCGCCGCCTCGCGGGCGTACAGGGCCGCCGCCGCGCGGCGCACCGGGGCGTGCGGATGGATGCGCCAGAGCACCAGGCAGAGCAGATAGGCCCAGGCGCAGCCGAACAGGAACGCGCCGGTGAGCACCAGCGCGCCGGCGGGTGTATGCGGATAATCCACCCCCACCACCGCGACGACGCTGACCAGAATGCCCGGCACCGTGGCCGAGGCGCCCCAGGCGCGCGGCAGATTGGTGAGAAACACGACGGCCAGCATCACCGGCCCGCCCACAAACGGCCCGAACGCGCCGGCGATGGAAACGATGGGCAGCACCAGCGCCCCGGCCAAAGCGAAGCCGCCAATGGCGCGTTTGCGCACCCAATCCGGCCCGCCCGGGTCCGCCAGGCAGCACCAGAAGGCGCCGAACACCGCCCAGGCCAGCCAGGGCCGGCCCAGCCCGTAGGCGAGAGCGGCCATCACCGCCACGGCGGTGGCCGCCCGCAAGCCCTCGACAATGCCGATCTGCTCCGGGGTCAGACCGAAGGCGCGGGATTCCAGCTGCCGCGCGAGGCGGTAGAACCCGTCCGAGAGTCCCGCCGCCGGGCCCCGCCATGTGAAATGCCTTAAATCCACGCTTTGAGTCCGCATCCGCGATCCGTCACCGGGCCGCCACGGCCCGGCTGCGTGAGTATATGCTGCAGCGCAGCATTAATGAAATGAATTGTTTAACTGGCCATATGTCGATTTTGGAATGACGAGAGACGGCCGGCCGGCGCAACGCTGTGCGCCTCCCTGGCCGCCATGCCCAGGAGGAGGGCTGCGGCTCAGACCGTGCCCTTATCCTTCAGCAGGTCGCGGATTTCGGTCAGCAGGGTCTCGGTCGGCGTCGGCGCCGGGGCGGCGGCCGGCGGCGTCGGTTTCTTGTAGATCTTCTGCACCATCCGGACCATCCAGAAGATCGCCGCCGCGACGATCACGAAATTAATCACCGCATTGATGAACACGCCATAATTCAACGTGACATCACCGGCCTTCTGGGCATCCGCCAAAGTGAGCGCCGGGGTGCCTTTGAGGATGATGAAATGATTGGAGAAATCCACCCCGCCGGTGATCAGCCCGATGATCGGGTTGATCACGTCCTTGACCAGCGAGCTGACAATGCCGGTGAAGGCGGCGCCGATGACGACACCAACCGCCAGATCGACGACATTGCCGCGCATGATGAAGGCCTTGAAGTCATCCACCCAGCTGGGGGCCTTCAGCTGCACCGGGAATTTGGACGTGTCGGACATCGGGCTCTCCGCGTTGGTTACGTTTCACCATGTACGCGCCGGATCGCGCTTCGCAACCCTTTTTAAACCAATCCGTTCTGGACCCAGCCCCCGCGCATTGCCGGAAACTTTTCTCAAGTCCTTGAAAAGAAAAACGTCTATCAGCGCACCCCGTCCCGCAGGCGGATCGATCGGCGGTTTGGCTTGCGCAACGCGGCGCGCCTTTGAGACAAGGGCAAGACCAAACAGGAGAGATGGATGTTCAAGAAATCCCTGATGCTGGCGATGGCGCTGGCCCTCGCCGGCTGCGGCCATGGCACCGGGCGCACCACCGGGACGGCCGCGGGTGGCGCGGCCACGGGGGCGTTGATCGGCATTGTCGGCGGGCCGATCGGCGTGGTCGTCGGAGCGGGCATCGGTGCCGGCGCGGGCGCGCTGGCCGGGTCCAACACCACGCCCAAGCAGGTCAATCTCGGCCAGGCGCCGTGGGATAAGAAGGGCAGTTAACCCCGATATGCCGGGCGCCTGCAGCGGCGCCGGGCATGTCATGGCGGGGTCTGCCTTAAAAATCCGAAACGAAATCAACGCGCCGGTCGCAACGACTGACAAAAAAATCAGGCTTTTTTAAGCCACCATTCATCGCCGGCAGCTTAGCTATTCCGCGCAGTCTGCCCATGGCCCACCACCTCCATGTTCCAGCTGCCGGGTGATGGGCCGTGGTGGCCCATCACCTGCGTGTCGCGCGGGCGCGAAAAGCCGGTGTCAGGCGCCGGCCAGGGTCATGCCGTCCAGCCGCAGCGTCGGCGCATCGGTGCCGCGCTTGAATTCCAGATCGCTGGCTGGCGTCAGGTTCAGGAACATGTCCTTGAGGTTCCCGGCAATGGTAATCTCCGCCACCGGCTCGGCGATCTGCCCATTGCGGATCATGAACCCGGCCGCCCCGCGCGAATAATCGCCGGTGAGGCCGTTGATGCTGGAGCCCATCATCTCGGTCACGTAAAGCCCTTCGGCGATGTCGGCCATCAACTGCTCAGGGCTCAGCCGCCCCGGCGCCATGTAGAAATTCGAGAGCCCGCCGGCATGGGCGTTGGTCTTCAGCCCAAGCTGGTTGGCCGAGCGCGTATCCAGGATCCAGCCCGTCAGCACCCCGTCCGCGATGAAGCTCATCTGCGCCACGCGCTGGCCCTCGCGGTCAAACGGGCGGGAGCGGCGGCCGCGCACCTTCAGCGGGTTGTCGATGATCTCCAACCCGGCGGGGAAAATCCGCTGGCCCAGCGCATCCTTCAGGAAGGAGGTGCCGCGCGCGATCGAGGCGCCGGAAATCGCCCCGGCCAGATGGCCGAGGATGGAGCCGGAGACCCGTGGATCGAAGATCACCGGCAGCTTGGCGGTGGCCGGGCGCCTGGGGTTCAGCCGGGCCAGCGCGCGGGCGGCGGCATTGCGGCCCAGCTGCGCCGGGTCGGCCAGATCCGCGCCATGGATCACGCTGTCATAATCATAATCGCGCTGCATCGCGGTGCCGGTGCCGGCAATGGCGGTGACGGAGACGCTATGCGCGGTGCGGGCATATTCGCCCAGAAACCCATGGCTGGTGGCCAGCACCGAGACGGCGCGCGACCAGCTGGCGGAGCCACCTTCGGAATTTGTGATGCCGGGCACGCCCATGGCGGCGTCCTCGGCCTGGGCCGCGCGCGCGATCAGCAGATCAGCGCTCGGCTCAACCGGGTCTTCAAGCTCCAAAAACCCGGCATCCAGAGCCGGCGGCGCCTCGGGGATTTCCGCATACGGGTCCTCCGGCACCACTTTCGCCATCGCCACCGCCTGCGCGGCCAGGCGCGCGAAGGCGCTGCTGTCGATGGAGCTGGCGGAGACGGAGGCCGAGCAGCGCCCCAGGAACACCCGCAGGCTCAGCTCGGTGGTCTCGGCGCGCTCGGTCTCCTCGGTCTTGCCCAGCCGGCGCTGCACGCCGACCGAGGTGCCCTCATACAGCCCGACCTCGGCGACATCCGCCCCGGCCCGCTTCGCCGCTTCCAGCAGCCCAGCGGCGGCGTCGGAGAGCGCGCTCATGCCGCCAGCCGGTCGATGATGGCGGAGAATTTCGGCACCTGCGCCACCGGGCCGATGGTGGCCAGAGTGGGTTTCTGCCGGAAAATCTTGGCGGCCGAGGCGCGGATATCCTCCACGGTGACGGCATTGATCTTGCCCACGGTCTCCTCAACCGGGATGATCCGCCCGAACACCTGCCATTGCCGGGCCAGCTGCTCGCAGCGGCTGCCGGTGGACTCTAAGCTCATCAGCAGCCCGGCCTTGAGCTGCGCCCGGGCGCGGTTCAGCTCCGCCTCGCTGACGGCGCGCTGCACCTTCTCCAGCTCTTCCAGCGTCACCGGGATCAGCTCGGCCGCTTCCGATTCACCGGTGCCGGCATAGATGCCGAACAGCCCGCCATCCTGCGCCGGGGCGGTGAAGCTGTAGATGGAATAGACCAGCCCGCGCTTCTCCCGGATTTCCTGGAACAGGCGCGAGGACATGCCGCCGCCCAGCAGAGTGGAGAGCAGCATGGAAGGATAATAATCCGGCTGGCCATAGCCCGGCGCATCGAAGCCCAGCACGATATGCGCCTGGTCGAGATCGCGCAGCTCCCGATACTCGCCGCCCATATAATCGGCTTCCATCGGCGCGGCGCGCTCGGCGCGCGGCAGGTCGGCGAAATGGCGCTGCGCCAGCTCCACCACCTGCTCATGATAGAGATTGCCGGAAGCGGCGATGACCATGTTCTCCGGCGTATAATGCTGGCGCATGAAGCCCGGCAGCGCCTCGCGCTTCATGCCGCAGATGATCGCTTCCGTGCCCAGCACCGGGCGGCCCATCGGCTGCGCCGGATAGGCGGCGGACTGGAAATGGTCGAAGATGATATCGTCCGGCGTGTCGTTCGCCTGGCCGATTTCCTGCAGGATCACCCCACGCTCGCGCTCCAGCTCCTCCGGCTCGAAGCTGGAATGGCAGAGAATATCGCCGATGATATCCGCCCCCAGCGCCAGATCCTCCTTCAGCAGCTTGACGTAATAGGCCGTCTGCTCGCGCGAGGTATAGGCGTTGATATGGCCGCCGACATTCTCGATCGCCTCGGCGATATCCGCCGCCGAGCGCCGCTCGGTGCCCTTGAAGGCCATATGTTCGAGGAAATGCGCCACCCCGTTTTCGGCGGCGGTCTCGTGCCTTGTGCCGGCCCCGACATAGGCGCCGAAGGACACGGTTTCCACCCGTTCCATGCGCTCGGTGAGCACGGTCAGGCCGGAGGGCAGCGTGGTGATGGAAACCTGTTCAGGCATTTCAGTTCCTGTTCGCAAAATTCCGCACCAAGGTTTCGATCTGGTTGAGATCGGCGCCGGCGCGGGTGAATGTCTCTTTCCTGTCATATAGGTCGGAAAGATGGTTTGGGAGGGGCGGGCGAATGCCGACCGCTTTTTCAATCGCATCCGGGAACTTCGCCGGATGCGCGGTGGCGGCACAGATCACCGGCAGGCGCCCCGTGTCGCAATCGCGCCCGGCGGCGAGGCCGATGACCGAATGCGGGTCCGCCAGATAGGCGCTCTCGGTGTAGAAGCGCTTGATTTCCGCCAAAGTCGCCTCGTCCGAGAGGCGGTAGCCCTGGAATTCATGGGCGATGGCGCGCCAGACCGGCGCCTCCACCGTCATTTTCCCGGTGCTGCGGAAATCCGCCATGGTCTTCGCGGTCAGCAGCGCATCCCGGCCCAGGAATTCGAACAAAAGCCGCTCGAAATTCGAGCTGACGCCGATATCCATGGAGGGCGAGAGGCTGGGCTCGACCTCATGCACGGACATGTCGTTCTCCGCCAGGAAGCGGGAGAGAATATCGTTGCGGTTGGAGGCGACGATGAATTTGACGATCGGCAGCCCCATCTGCTTGGCCGCCCAGGCCGCCAGGATATTGCCGAAATTCCCGGTGGGGACGGAGACCGCCACCTCCCGCTCCGGCGCGCCGAGATTGAGCGCGGCATAGACATAATAGGGGATCTGTGCGGCGATACGGGCGAAATTGATGGAGTTGACCGCGGAGAGATTCATCTCGGCCCGGAACGGCGCATCCGCGAACATTGCCTTCACCAGATCCTGGCAATCGTCGAAATTCCCGTCCACGGCGATGTTGAGGACGTTATCCGCCTGCACCGTGGTCATCTGCCGGCGCTGCACCTCGGAGGTTTTGCCGTACGGGTGCAGGATGGTGATGTCGATATTTTTGCGGTTGGCCACAGCCTCGATGGCGGCCGAGCCGGTATCGCCGGAGGTGGCGCCGACGATGCGGACTTTCTCGCCGCGCTTGGCCAGCACATGCTCGAAAAGATGCCCGACCAGCTGCAGCGCCATGTCCTTGAAGGCGAGCGTGGGGCCGTGGAACAGCTCCAGCGCGTAGAGATTGGTCTCCAGCTGCACCAGCGGCACGATCGCCTTGCTGGCGAACTCCGCATAGGCGAGCTTGCACATGGAGAGCAGCTCAGCCTCGGAGACGCTGCCCGCCGCGAACGGGGCGATGACCTTGGCGGCGAGTTCGGGATAGGGGAGGCCGCGCAGGGATTTCAGCTCCTCGGCGGAGAAGCGCGGCCAGCTCGCTGGCATATAGAGCCCGCCATCGCTGGCGAGGCCGGCCAGCAGCACGCCGGCGAAATCCATCTCCGGGGCCTGGCCCCGCGTCGAAACATAGCGCATCGAAATTCCCTTAATTGCGGCTGGCTATACTATCTGCACAGGGCCGGCAGCAATGCGTCCAGCCGTTTGATGCCTTGCGCGGTGGCGGCCAGCCGGTCGTCAGCGAACGTCAGATACCCCTCGGCGAGACATTCATCGAGGATCTCCGGCTCGATGGCGTCCAGCAGGGCAATGCCGGTGCGGGCGGCGAAGTGCGGCGCGGCGATGCCCTCGCGCAGCCGCAACCCCATGATCAACGCCTCGCGGGCGCGGTCCTGGGCCGGGATTTCCTCCTCCAGCGTGGTGCCGTGGCCATGCGCGGCGACGCGCTCCATCCAGGGCTCCGGGGCGCGATGGCGGGTGGTGGCCAGCAGCCGGCCGCCCAGAGAGAGCCGCCCATGCGCGCCGGGGCCGATGCCGGCATAATCGCCATAGCGCCAATAGGTCATGTTATGCCGGCTCTCACCGCCGGGCTTGGCGTAGTTGGAGACTTCGTAGCGCTGCAATCCATAGCGCCCGGCCTCCTCGGCGGTGATGTCATACAGCGCCTCGGCCTCGTCCTCATCCGGCAAAGAGAACTCCCCCCGGGCGTGGAGGGTGGCGAATTTGGTGCCGTCCTCGATGGTGAGCTGGTAGAGGGAGAGATGATCCGCCGCCAGATCCAGCGCCTGGCGCAATTCCGCCCGCCATGCCGCCTGGCTCTGGCCGGGCCGGGCATAGATCAGGTCGAAGGAGATGCGGGGAAAGATTTTCGCCCCCAGCTCGATCGCGGCGATGGCCTGCTGGGCGCTGTGCTGGCGGCCGAGAAATCGCAGCGCTTCGATTTCGAAACTCTGCACGCCGATGGACACACGGTTCACCCCGGCCTGGCGATAGGCCTGGAATTTCGCCGCCTCCACACTGGTCGGGTTGGCTTCCAGCGTGATCTCGGCCTCCGGCGCCAGGCGGAACACCCGCCCGGCCTCCTGAATGAGTGCCGCCACGCTGTCCGGGTCCATCAGGCTGGGCGTGCCGCCGCCAAAGAAGATCGAGCCGACCTCGCGCCGCCCCAGCCGCGCCGCCTCATAGCCCAGCTCCGCCGTCAGCGCCGCCAGCATCTGCGCCTGCGGCAGGCTCTCGCGCACATGGGAGTTGAAGTCGCAATAGGGGCATTTGGCCAGGCAGAAGGGCCAATGGAAATACAAAGCCAGCTGATCCATGCCGCCCGGCATAGACCGATGCGCCGCGCGGTGCGAGTCCGCGCCGTGTTTTGCGCAAGGTCAAGGCGGTGCGCCGTCCCGCCCTTATGCTCGCGGCATTTTCAGGAGACAGGACATGATCCAGGACTGGACGAAGCTGATCGAGGCCATGAATGGCGGGGTGAAAACGCTGCGCCAGGGCGCGCCGGAGGCGATGAAGGGCTTTGCCGCCCTCGCCCAGGGCGCCCATGCCGGCACCGCGCTGGACCAGAAAACCAAGGAGCTGATCGCGCTCGCTATCGGGGTGGCGACGCGCTGCCAGCCTTGCATCGCCTATCACGCCCAGGCCGCCGGCAAGCACGGGGCCAGCCGGGCGGAGGTGCTGGAGACGATGGGCATGGCGATCTATATGGGCGCTGGCCCCTCCGCGATGTACGCCGCCCAGGCGCTGGAAGCCTTCGACCAGCTCACCCCACCCGCCGCATAGGCGCCCTTCGCCGGGGGTGGTTGGCAAGACCGCATCGCGCGCTTAATCCCAAAAGCGCATGGAGACGCGGTTTTCAGAGCCTATGCCGGCCCCGATGCGGACACGCATAAGCCGGTTTTGCGCCATAATCTTCGTCTTCATGCCTGACGCAGACGCAATCAGGCGCGGCGCGGCGGCGGCGTGCCCAACCGGAGACTGAGCATGCACCGCTTCTGGCTCATCCGCCACGCTTTGGTCCACCGGGACAATCTGGCCTTCCTCTACGGCACCGACGACGTGCCGGTATGCACCGACACGATGGCGGCGCAGGCGGCGGACTATGCCGCCCTGGCCGCCCGGCTGCCGCGCCCGGCCCGGCTGGTCTGCACCCCCCTCACCCGCACCCAGCTCACCGCCGATGCGCTGCAGCGCGCCGGCTATCCGCAGATGCCCCGGCTGATCGAGCCCGCCTTCATCGAGCAGGATTTCGGCGACTGGCAGGGCGTGCCGATTTCCACCTTCGACGCCCGCGGCCATGATGAGCGGCATCCGTTCTGGCCGATCCATGCCGCCGAGACGCCGCCAGGCGGGGAGAGCTTCGCGCATCTGATCGAGCGCGTCGGTGCCGGGCTGGAGGCGCTGCGGGAAAGTGCGGAAGGTACGGATACCATCATCGTCAGCCATGGCGGGGCCATCCGCGCCGCCTGCGCCTATGCGCTGGGGCTGACCCCGCATCAGGCGCTCTGCTTGCAGATCGACAATATCTCCCTCACCCGGCTCTCGCATGGGCCGCGCGGCTGGCGGGTTTTGTCGGTTAATGAACATTCATCCACCCAAGCTTGCCGCTTTGAGGCCGCCACCCCACCTGCAGCAACACGGCAAGACGCGCCCAAACCCGAAGGAGTTCTCTCATGAAGCGCCTGCTTCTCGCCGCGGCCCTCGCGGCCGGCACCGCCGCCCCGGCCCTGGCCGCCAACCCGCAACATCTGGTCGACAGCGCCACCCTGTCCCTGGAAGACATGATGGGCGGCGCCCAGGGATCCCAGGCGCAGGACTTCCTGCGCAAGGCCAAAGCCGTCGTGGTCTGCCCGAACGTGTTCAAGGCCGGCTTCTTCTTCGGCGGCGAAGGCGGCGGCTGCGTGATGAGTGCCCGCACCGCCGATGGCGGCTGGTCCAACCCGGCCATCTATTCCATGGGCGCGGGCAGCTTCGGCCTGCAGATCGGCGTGCAGAACGCCGAGGTGATGATGATCATCATGACCACGGGCGGGCTGAACGCGCTGCTGAACTCGCAATTCAAGATCGGCGCGGATGCCGGGCTTTCGGTGGCGACTTTGGGGGCCGGCGTGAATGGCGCCATGTCCACCGCCACCAATGCCGATATCATCAGCTTCTCCAAGAGCCAGGGGCTCTATGGCGGCGTCTCGCTCTCCGGCACCGTGCTCTCCAACAATGCCGGCGCCGAGCAGCAATATTACGGCCAGCAGCTGGATGCGCGGCAGATCGTCGTTGATGGCCAGGGCAATAATCCCGGCGCCAACCCGCTGCGCCAGACCTTGCAGCGCTACGGCGGGTAAGCCCTGCCCCTCGCGCGAACAAGCCGCCCTCCTCCCGGAAGGCGGCTTTTTTCATCTCAGGGATACAGCCCGCGCTCGTTGCGGGCCTGCAGGATGCGCTCGCACGCCACCACGAAGGCGCCGGTGCGCAGGCTGAATTTATGCCGCTCGCAGGTGGCCCAGATATGCGCCAGCGCCCCGGTGATGATCTTGTCCAGGCGCAGATTGATCTCCTCCTCGCTCCAGAAGAAGGAGGAGAAGTCCTGCACCCACTCGAAATAAGAAACGATGACGCCGCCGGAATTGCAGATCACGTCCGGCAGCACCGTGACACCGCGCGCGGCGAGAATATCATCCGCCCCCGGCACGGTCGGCCCGTTGGCGGCCTCCAGGACCAGGCTGGCGCGCAGCCGCTCGGCGCGGGCCTCGGTGATCTGGCCTTCCAACGCGGCGGGGATGATCACATCCACCTTCGCGTCCCAGAACTCCTCCAGCCCCAGCACCTCGCCGCCACGAAACCCGGCGACGCTGCCTTTTTCCAGCACATGCGCGGTCAGCGCCGGCACATCCAGCCCGTTATCATTATAGACGCCGCCGCCATGGTCCTGCACCGCCACCACCTTGGCGCCGGACTGCGCGAACAGCTCAGCCGCATTGGCGCCGACATTGCCGAAACCCTGGATCGCGATGCGCGCCCCGTCCATCGGCAGCTTCAGCCGGCGCATCGCCTCGCGCCCGGTGACGAACACGCCGCGCCCGGTCGCCTTCACCCGCCCGAGCGAGCCGCCCAGGCTGATCGGCTTGCCGGTGACCACACCGGTGGCCGTGGCGCCGACATTGGCGGAGTAGGTGTCCATCATCCAGGCCATGATCTGGCCGTTGGTGTTCACATCCGGCGCCGGAATATCGCGCTGCGGGCCGATGATGATGCCGATCTCGCTGGTATAGCGCCGGGTGACCTTTTCCAGCTCCCTCTGCGACAGCTGTTTCGGGTCCAGCCTGATGCCGCCCTTGGCGCCGCCAAAAGGCAGATTGACCGCGGCATTCTTGATCGTCATCCAGGCCGCCAGCGCCATCACCTCTTCCAGCGTCACGTCCGGATGGTAGCGCACGCCGCCCTTGCCCGGGCCGCGCGAGAGGCTGTGCTGCACCCGGTAGCCCTCGAAATGCGCGATGCTGCCGTCATCCATCTCGATCGGCACATCGACGATCAGCACCCGCTTCGGGCGTTGCAGCGTGCCGGACCAGCGGGCGAGATCGCCCATATAAGGCAGCACGCGGTCCACCTGCGCCAGATAGGTGCCCCAGGCGCTCTGGCGCGTCGGCGATACGTAAGACAGGCTGGCGCCTGGCAAGAAACTTTGCGGATGATCGGCCATTCCATACTCCTCTGCTGACGATTGCTTCGTCTTGCGCCCATAATCGGGCGAGAGTCATGACGCGCGGGCCGCGCCATGATGGAAAAGCTACACCTAAGCTCAAGCGTCGTCAGGGGCTTAACGCCGCGTTTCAACGCAGCCTTGTTAAAGCCGGGAAGCTCAGCAACGCCAAAAAGGCATGGGGCGTTCCGCCCCCATGCCCTGTCTTCGTCGTCTTACGGCAGCTTAGCTGACCGGAATAATGAACCGGAACCAGAAGCGCGTGTCGTTGCCGAGATAGCCCGTCTGGGTAACGTCATGGGTAAGGTAGGATTGCAGAACCACCTTGCCGAAATTATAGCCGACCAGACCGCCCATCGCGAATTGATGCTGCTTCTGGTAGCCGGAATAGGGTGAGCTTGTGTCCGTTGAATAATAAGCGACCGGGCCGAAGCTCCAATTGCCGAAACTCTTCGTCGCGGTCAGATCCAGGTTGAGATAATTCGGCACCTTGGAGGCATTGACCGAGGAGTTATTCACCTCATTGCCGATGATCAGATTGGCGGAGAGATTGAGGCCATTCCCCGTATAGGACACCGCGAAGCGCTGATTGATGGTGGTGGCGTCATTCGCGACCGGGCTGGAGAGCTTCGGGTAGGTGCCGAGCAGATAGGACACGCCGATATTGTTACCGAGATCCCAGGCCAGCTGGCCGGCGAACCAGGGATTATACCAGCCCTGCACATGCGCGCCGGGCACGCTCGCCTCGGCCAGCGGAAAGGCGGCGTAAAGCTGCACGCGCGCGCCCAGCAGATGCACCGGGGTGGACCAGGCGACAACCGGAATGGTTACCCCCAGCGCTTCCTTGCCGAGATTACCGTAATCGGTGGTGTCCACCAGATACACGCCTTGCGGCAGCGGCGCGCCCGGCGCGAAGCCGATGGTCTCGCCGGGCTGGGTGACGGAACCGGCGAAGGCCGGCACGGCAAAGCCCGCGAGAGCGGTGCCCGCGAGCAAGGCCAGCGCCCGGGCGGTATGGGTACGAGATTGGATCTTCATGAAACCCCCTGCATATCGACAAACCGGTCTGCGCCGCTTTGTCTCTTGGTTTTGACTTGGACGTCCCGGCCTTGATTTTTTTGACCGGGGCGATGCGAGACCCCGGTGTTCCGGGCGGCCCGCATCGCGTCATCGTCTCAGCAGGATTCGTGCCAAAGAAAGATCTTGGGTTTTGCTTGGGAATTCACGAGAGAGCTGGGATTTGAGCTGTCACGTTTTTCATCACTGCTTCGAAACGCAACAGCTCAGAAGGTCAGTTTCATTCCCGCCGTCACCGCCACCGGCGCGCCGATGGAATAGCTGCGCGGGTTGCTGTAATTTGGCGCCTGCGCGACATAGACGCCGCCGACGCTGGAATAGGTGCCGTAAACATAGTAGCGCTGGTCTGTGACGTTATCGATACTGCCAAACAAAGTGAGATGCGGTGTGACGCTGTAGCGCGTGTTCAGATCGATCAGCGCATAGCCCGGCAACGGCTTATCGAGATTGGCGGCATCGCCGTAGAGATAGCTGCCCGTCTGCGCGGTGCCGCTGAAGCCCACACTCCAGCGCGGGGTGATCTTGTAATCCGCGCCGAACTTGATGAGATTTTTCGGCACGCCCGGCAGAAAATCGCCGCTATTGACGGTGATATTGCCGCTCGCATCGGCATTCGGGCTGTTGCTGCGCTCGATAAAGCTGGCGCCATAGGTCGCCTGCACGCGTGAATAGGATGCGTAGAGATGCCATTTGGCGCTATCGAACTGCGCCGCGAGATCACCGCCGCGCCGGTGCACGCTGCCGATATTGGAGAAATAGCCGTTGCCTTGCGGATTATAAGGCGATTGCAGGAATTCGATGTCGTCTCTGGTTTCATCATCATAAACATCCGCCTGGATGCTCAGGAAATTCAATCCGCCGACAACGAACGTCCCACGCAGCCCGGCCTGGAAATTCTGCGAGACGATCTGCTTCAGCGCCGGATCGCCGGACATGAAATTCGCCAGGGCACAGCTATCAAGCGGGCTGGCGCAGGAAAGTTCGGCCGGGGTCGGCGCCGCGTTCTGCACAGACCAGCTGCCATAGAGCGTCACCGCGCGCGTGAGCGCGTAGGCCATGCCGACCGAGGGGTTGAAATGCTGATAATAATGGCTGCCATTCAGCCCGCCCGGCGCGGCGTTGGGGTCGTAACCACGCTCATTATGCAAGGCGATCTGCGCGATATTGAACCGCCCGCCCAGCGTGAGGGAGAGTTTTTTGGTGAGGTCGATCGTATCCGTCGCGTAGAGCCCGTAATAGGCGTTGCGCAAGCCTACATTCACCGGCACGTTGCCGGGCTCATCGACAGGATAGCCAAGCCCGGTGCCGGGCAGCGCATAATAATCGCGCGTGCTCGGCGACAAGGCGCCATCATAAGCCGCGGCGCCGTAGGTGCTGTAGCCGCCATCATAACTGAGCCCTGCGACGAGCTGGCCCAGCGCGCCCTTATGGGTGATCTGCGCGGAGGCGCCATAGCCGTTGGTATTGGTGGTGTTGAGGTTGAGCTGCCCGTAGGCATTATTGCCATTCGGCAGATATTGCGGAATGATGCCGCCGCCGGCCGCCGTGGAATAACTCCCCCCTGCCCCGCCCTGGCAGAGATTTTGCCCATCGCCGCAGGGAAGATCGCTCGGGCCGTTGCCGTTGAGCAGATGCTCCCAGATGTTCTCGTAATAGAGCACCGCCTGCAGCGAGGTATCGCGGCTCAGCTGCAGATCCAGCGTGCTGCTGAGGCGCAGATATTTATCGTTGATGGAATTCGGGCCAGTGAATTGCGCGTTGGGATCCGCCGCCAGCACCTCCACCGGCACCGTGCCTGGGCCATGCAGCCCGGAATTACCGGCGATGAGATTGATATGCAGCGCCGCAGCGCTGCCGCGCCAGCCGAGATCCGCGTAGGCGCTCTTGATGTCCGAACCTTGCGCGTCGCGCCAGCCGGTATTGCGGGCGGCAGAGATATCGACATAGGCGGCTGCATTGCCAACCTGCTTGCCATATTCAAGATGGCCTTCGACCGTGCCGAAGGAGCCGCCTTGCAGCTCCAGCACGCCACCCGGCGCGGTGAAGCCGTTTTTCATCTTCACATCGATGGCGCCGCCCAGCGCATTGAGGCCGAAGACCGGATTGCCATCGACCAGATCGAAGGAATCGATGGCATCGTCAGGCAGCACGCTCCAGAGCGCCAGATCGCCAAAGGGCGTGTTGAAGCGCGCGCCATTCACATAGACCGAAAGCCCGGCCGGCGTGCCCTGGATGGGGGAAAGCTCGTAGCCGTGGTAAAGCACGCTCGGCTGATACGGGTTGGCCTGGCTGTTCTGCAGATTGACGCCGGCGGCTTGCCGCGCCAGCGCCCCGGTGAAATCCGCCGCCCCTTGTTTGGTCAGATCCTGCGCGGAGAAGCTTTGCACGGCGGTCGGCCATTTCTGCAACGGCACACCGCCGCCCAAGGGTGAAACGCCGATGTGAACGTTAATCACCGGCGGGGTGGTGTCAGTTGAGCTGTCGCTCGTCTGCGCCATCGCCAGTCCGGGAACCAGAGCCGCACTGGCGAGAAGCAGGCGCCTGGTGCGGCCCGCCAAAATCATGAAACCCGCCGCCATTTGAAGTCACCAGGCTCCTGCTGGGCCTCGGCCGCCGCCATCGCGTTCATGGCCGCGTGACGCGGGGAGCGCGAGCAGACAGGGTCGGTCGCCGCCGCATCGCCGGTGATGGCCATTGCCTGGCAGCGGCAGCCGCCCCAATCGATTTCCTTCAACGCACAGCTGGAACAAGGCTCCTGCATCCAGCCGGTGCCGCGGAATTTGTTGAAGGCGTCGCTGCCTTCCCAGATCTCGCGCAACGGCAGATCATCGGCGCGCGGGAAGGTCAGGCCGGGGATCGTCTCCGCCGCGTGGCAAGGCAGCACCCGTCCATCCGGGGCGATGTTGAGCATTTTCTGCCCCCAGCCGCCCATGCAGGTTTTCGGCAGATCCGCATAATAATCCGGCACCACGTAATCAATCACCATACGCGCGCCGATTTCCTCACGCCTACGCGCCACCAGCGCATCCGCCGCCTCGAACTGGGCGCGGGTGGGGATCAAGGCGGCGCGGTTTTCCAGCGCCCAGCCATGATATTGCACATGCGCGATTTCCAGCCGGTCCGCATCCAACGCCAGCGCCAGATCGATGATCGCTGGCAGTTCCTCAAGATTCTGCCGATGCACCACCGCGTTGATGGTGAGTGACATGCCAATCTGCGTGACCAGCTTCGCCACTTCGAGTTTCTTTCTGTGCGCGCCTTTATAATTGCCGATCCGGTCGGCATTCGCCGCCTCCGCGCCTTGCAGGCTCACCTGCACATGACCCAGCCCCGCCTGCGCGTAGGCGCTGAGCTTGTCCCTGTTCAGCAGCACGGCGGAGGTGATCAGGTTGGCGTACATCCCGCAATCGGTCGCATGCGCGATCAGCGCAGCCAGATCCGGCCGCAGGCTGGGTTCACCGCCGGAGAAATGGATCTGCAGCACGCCCATCGAAGCCGCCTCGCTGATCACCCCGCGCCAGAACGCCGTGTCACGCTCCTTGTTCGCCTTCAGCATCTCCAGCGGGTTGGAGCAATAGGGGCATTGCAGCGGGCAGCGATGGGTCAGTTCCGCCATCAAGGCGAAAGGCGGTGCGATAGAGCTCATAGCGTGACCAAGGCGGACTCCGCCAAGCCTTCCAGAAATTCCCTGACATCGCCGTCGATCTCCTCGACCGGCGCCTGATAGCGCGCGGCGAGCAGCGCGACGATGTCAGCGATATTGCGTTGCCCGTCACAGGCGGTGACGATGGCATCGGCAATCTCGTCGAGCACGACGACACGCTCCGGGGCCATCAGCACGGCGGTGTCACGGGCCTTGTCGAACTGGCGGCGCACCCCGCGGCGCAGGCGGGGGACGGTTTCGCCGGTTACGCGCACCGCGCCAGCGCCGCCTCGGCGCCAAACGCATCGAGCGGGACATGACCCGGCGTGACGTAGGCGGCATAGAGCGCATCCAGCTGCGACCAGAGCACATCGCATTTGAACCGCAATGCGGCGATCACCTGGTCCTGCTCGGCGCGGGTGGTGGCGTGGTGCTTCACATAATCCAGGGCGAAATCCGCATCGCGCGGCGCCTGGGTGAGGCGGGCATTGAAATAGACCAGCGTGTCCTTCGACACCCATTCATAATTCGCCAACATGCCGGCGACACGCTCGGCGATGATGGTGGGTGAGAACATTTCCGTCAGCGAGGACGCGACCGCTTCCAGCAGCGAGCGGTCGCGCACGAAATGCACATAGGCATCCACGGCAAAACGCGTCGCGGGCAAGATGCCCTGGGTCGATTCCACGTAGGCGGTCTCCAGCCCGACCCCTTCCGCCAGACGCAGCCAGCGGGCGATGCCGCCATCGCCTTCGCGCTCGCCATCATGGTCGATGATGCGCTGGCGCCAGGCGCGGCGGGAGGCGGCATCCGGCAGGCGGGAGAGCACGATCGCGTCCTTGATCGGAATGCAGGCCTGGTAATAATAGCGGTTCAGCGCCCAGGCCTGCACCTGGGTCTGGTTCAGCTTGCCGCCATGCAGCAGCTTATGAAACGGATGCAGACTATGGTAGCGCGTGGCGCCGACATTGCGCAGTGCTGCCTCAAGCTCGGCATGGGAAAGCATATTCGTCATAACGTCACCTCCATTCCGTCATAGGCAACGTCCCAGCCATTTTCTTGGACTTTTTTGGCTTCCTCGGAATCGTCGCACAGGATCGGATTTGTATTGTTGATATGAATGAAGACCTTGCGAGTCCGCGTCAATGCGGAAAATGCGGCCATCGTGCCGGCTTCACCCGAAACGGAAATATGCCCCATGCGCGCGCCGGTTTTTTGGCTCAGGCCAGCATCGATCATCTCGCGATCCTGCCAGAGCGTGCCATCGAAAAACAGAATATCAGCTTGTTGAGCGCGCGTTAGAATATCCGGCGTCACGTAGGCGCAGCCGGGAATGAAAAGAATCCTGTGTCCGGCTTCATCCTTTACGGACAGGCCGATGACGCTGTCATCGCTCACCAGGGCCGCGAGGTCCCGCCCCGCCTCCTGGTAGAGCGGCAATTTTCCAGGCACCGGAAAGGCTTCCACCGAAAGCCCGAGGCTTTGCCCCGCCGCATCGCGCAGCGCCACCGGCTCGTTCACGCGCAGACTCTCCTGGCGCACCAGCGCCGGATTCATCACGCTGAACACCTGGTTGCCGTTCAAAATCGCCTGGACGAAATCCTGCGCATAGAGCCGGAATTCATGCCCCTCGCGCAGCGTCAGCAGCCCGGCGATGCAATCAATATCCCCGCCGGAAATCACCACAGCCGCCACGGGATTATTCCGTGCCGGGCCATCATGGTCAGGATGCAGAATGACATGGTCGCGCAGCTGGGAGGGAAGATCCGGGCTGGCATTCAAAAGCACCCACCGCACCCCATCCGCGCTGACGGCGAGGGAGGCCTGGGTTCTGGGCTTCACGGCCGGGTCTCCGGCCCGCGCCCGGCGGCACCCCGTGCAATGACAATTCCATTGCGGAAAGCCGCCGCCCGCGGCCGATCCAAGCACAATTACACGCATGGGAGAGACGTGGCCTATGCCTGGATCGGTTGCCTCACTTACTTGCGGGTCGCGGAGACGTAAGAGTTGATCTCAGCGCCGATGCAGATCTGCTTCACGGTCGGTTTACGCCACATTGTCCATTCCTCCTTGATTATGATCCGGCGCGACATCGCGCCCTTATTTGCAAACCGCTTGCAAATTTCATTCACCCTTGCCGGGTGTTATTTCACCTGAGAGACCAGCGGCGTGCTGTCGCCCATCGCCTTATCGTAATTAAGGGCGGTGCTGCCGGCAGGGTAGCCGTTTGTCTTCAGGATATAAGCGAAGATGTCCTCATACTGGGTATGGGTCAGGCTGCCCGGCTGGCCGGCGGGCATCTGCTGGGCCATCTCGGTGAAGAGTGCGCCGACGGTATAGTTGTTGCTGGCGGAGGCGAAGGCCTGGCCAACCAGGGCCGGGCCGGCGCCGCCTTCCATCTTCGCGCCGTGACACATGGCGCAATTCTGCGCATAGGCATCGGCGCCGGCGGTGGCCTGCGCATCGGTATAGATCGCCGGCGGGGTTGCCGCCTGCGCCGCCACCGCGCCCAGGGACAAGGCCAAACCGAGGACCGCAATCTTCATATTTTTCATACTCTTCTCACTCTTCCATGCCTGAGACGCCGTGAGCCGGGACGTCATAGGGTTTGACCAAAGCCCCTAGCTGCCGCGATGCAGCAAGCGCCTCGATCGCCTTATTGAACGCCCTGACCTCTGGCTTATTCTGCGCCGATTGCGGATACAGAGCAACAACGTTCCAGTTTGCGTAAGGCATGTTCAATTCCGCGACATGCAGGCTTTGCGGATGCGCGGCCAGCTGCTGGTTCAGCCAGGGCCGCCAGATCAGCGCGGTGTTCACCTCGCCGTTCAGCACGGCGCCGAGCAGCTGGTCGTTGGTGTAATAGACATGCTCATGCGCCATCGTCGCGGTGGTGAAATAGGTCTCCGCCGGCGACATGTTCAGCACCCCGATCGTGCCTTTATGCAGCAAGCCCTTGAAACCGCCGGAGACATCCCCCTGCGCGACGGCGACAAAGCCGGTGCGCGCATAAGGGCGCGAGGCCGCCAGACCGGCGGGGACATTGCCGCCGCCATCTTCAAGCGGAAAGCCCATCACCAGATCGCAATTATGCACCAGCGCCTTGATGGCTTTCATATTTTCGCCATGGCCGGCATCGTCATCGCCGCCGGTTTCGGATTTCAGCGAATCACGTTCGATGAAGACCGCAACCTCTCCCGCCTTTTGCGCCGCGGCCCGCGCCACCGCCATGTCGGTCGGCAGCATCGGGTTGGCCTTGTCCACGCAGAATGTGATGCTGCCCGCGTGGGCGAGGCCGGGGCAAAGCAATGCCGCCGCGAGCAGCATTGCACCGGAGGCAAAAAGTCCCGACCGCTTGCGCGGCCGGGTCAGGTTACCTTCAGGAGCCAATTTTATAGACATGCAGCTGACCAAAGCGCGGGGTGTTCTTCAGCGGCTCGGCGAGGGCGCCGCCCCAGAGCGGCCAGACGCCACCATAGCTCGCCCACACCGCGACATATTCGGTGCCGTTGACGCTATAGGCGACAGGGTCGGCGAGGATGGCGGTGCCCATGGCCGGGCTGGTCCAGAGATCCTTGCCGGTCTTGGCATCGAAGGCGTGCAGCTTGCCATCGACGGTGCCGGAGAAGACAACGCCGCCAGCGGTGCTCAGCGCGCCCGCGTCCCAGACCTGCTTGGTCTCGTGCTGCCACATCTGCTTGCCGGTGTTCAGGTTGATCGCCTGGAAGGAACCGAGATTCGGATCCTTCGGGTCCGGCAGCATCTTGAAGGTCTCACCCAGGAAGGGCAGCCCGGCGGCATAGGTCACCGGCACGCCGGTCATGCTCATGCAGGCATGCAGCGTGGTGATGTAGGCGGTGTGGTTCATCGGGTCCACCGCGATCGGCCACCAGTTCTTGCCGCCCAGGAAGGAGGGGCAGGTGGTGATGGTCTTGCCCAGGGCCGGGCGCAGCGCCTGGCTGGTCTGGGTCACACCATTCTTGATGCCGGTGACGGAGGTATCGTGCACGAAGGGTACGGCATAGATGAACTTGCCGGTGGTGCGGTCCAGCGCGTAGAGATAGCCGTTACGGTTCGGCTGGATCACCGCCTGGTACTGCTTGCCCTTATAGGTCAGGTCGGTCAGCACCGGGGTGTTGACGCCGTCATAATCCCAGGTGTCGTTCGGGGTGAACTGGTAGTACCATTTCAGCTTGCCGGTATTCGGGTCCAGCGCCACCAGGGAGTCGGTGTAGAGATTATCGCCGGGGCGCATCGTCGCCAGCCACGGGCCCGGGTTGCCGACGCCCCAGAACAGCGTGTCGGTCGAGGGGTCGTAGGTGCCGGTCATCCAGGGCGAGCCGCCACCGGTCTTGTAGGCGCCGGCGGGCCAGGTCTTGCCACCCGGCTCGTCCTCGGACGGGGTGGTGTAGAATTTCCACAGCTCGTTGCCGGTATTGACATCCAGCGCCACGATGCGCCCGCGCGCGCCATACTCGCCGCCGCCAGTGCCGATAATGACCTTGCCATTCACGATCAGCGGCGCCTCGGTGATGGAGTAGCCGGTGCCCGGCTCCTTCAGCGTGACATTCCACTTCACCGCGCCGGTAGCGGCATCCAGCGCCACCACGTGATTATCCAGCGTGCCGAAAATCACCATGTCGCCAGACAGCGCGACGCCACGGTTATTGGTGTCGCAGCACAGCGTCTTGAAGGCGGCGGTGGGCAGCTGGTAGTCATATTCCCAGAGCTTCTGGCCGGTCGTCGCGTTATAGGCGATGACATGGTCCTTGGCGGTGGTGACGAACATATAATCGCCATTGATCACCGGCGAGCCTTCGAACGCATCGGGAATATCGATCTTGTCGGAGGTCCAGGCCTCGGTCAGCTTGCCGGCGTTCTTGGTGTCGATCTGCTTGAGCTGAGAAAAATTCTGCCCGGTATAGTCATGATTGAACATCAGCCAGCCATCATTGCTGGCGGCGTTGGCCAGCATGTCGCTGGTCACCGGCTGGTAGGCGGCCTGGTCGGCGCGCGCCATCGGCGCGGCCAGCAGCCCTGCCGCCAGCGTGAAGCTGACCCCGGTCAGCAAACGCTGCGCCAGACGTGAATATTTCGAAACGCTCATCCTGTTTCCCCTCTATTCTTGAACCATTTTTGCCCCGGACCGGGCTTGATGTTGGTGCTGACTTCGTTACGGTTCAGGCAAGCGCCCTCCCCGCCGCGCCCGCCAGCTGCTGGCGCGGATCTTGTTTTTGCTTGTCGCTTGGCTTTAGACGGCCGCCTCGAGAGCGGCGAGCTCCGCATCCTCGAACACACGCGAGCGAGTAAGGAAGCGCAAACCCGTCCCATTCTCCAGCGAGAACATGCCACCCATGCCGGAGACAACGTCGATGATCAGCTGGGTGAATTTCCAATATTCAAACTGCGAGGCGCTCATGAAAAATTCCGCCCCGCCGATTTCACCCAGCTTCACATCGTCCGGCGCCACCAGATAATCGCCGACCGGATAGCACATCGGTGTCGAGCCATCGCAGCAGCCGCCGGATTGATGGAACATGACAGCGCCATGTTTCGCCTGCAGTTTTTGGATCAGCTCCACCGCCGCTTCGGTTGCCAAAACGCGTGCCGGGAGCTGATCCATGTCCCTAACCCCTTAGAAGAAGCCCAGCGGCTTCGGGCTGTAGCTGACCAGCAGATTCTTGGTCTGCTGATAATGATCCAGCATCATCTTATGGGTTTCACGGCCGATGCCGGACTGCTTATACCCACCGAAGGCGGCATGCGCCGGATAGAGATGGTAGCAATTCGTCCAGACACGCCCGGCCTTGATGCCGCGGCCCATGCGATAGGCGCGGTTGCCATCGCGCGACCACACGCCGGCACCCAGGCCATAGAGCGTATCATTGGCGGCGTGCAGCACCTCTTCCTCGGTCTTGAAGGTGGTGACGGAGAGCACCGGCCCGAAGATTTCCTCCTGGAAGATACGCATCTTGTTATGGCCGTGGAACACGGTCGGGTTGATGTAGAAGCCGTTGGAGAGGGCGCCGCCGAGATCGGCCTTGCCGCCGCCGATCAGCATCTTCGCCCCTTCCTGCTGGCCGATATCGATATAGGACATGATCTTCTGCATCTGCTCGGAGGAAGCCTGCGCGCCGATCATGGTGGAGGGATCGAGCGGGCTGCCCTGCTTGATCGCGGCGACGCGCTTGAGCGCGCGCTCCATGAATTTATCGAAGATGCTTTCCTGGATGAAGGCGCGCGACGGGCAGGTGCAGACCTCGCCCTGGTTCAGCGCGAACAGCACCAGGCCTTCGATCGCCTTGTCGAGGAAATCGTCATCCTCGGCCATCACGTCGGAGAAGAAGATGTTGGGGGACTTGCCGCCCAGCTCCAGCGTCACCGGAATCAGGTTATGGCTGGCATATTGCATGATTAGCCGGCCCGTCGTCGTCTCGCCGGTGAAGGCAATCTTGGCGATGCGGTTGGAGGAGGCCAGCGGCTTGCCAGCTTCCAGCCCGAAGCCGTTGACGACATTGATGACGCCCGGCGGCAGCAGATCGCCGATGATTTCCATCAGCACCATGATTGAAATCGGGGTCTGCTCGGCCGGCTTCAACACCACGCAATTGCCAGCGGCCAAAGCCGGGGCCAGCTTCCACACCGCCATCAGCAGCGGGAAATTCCAGGGGATGATCTGCCCGACCACGCCCAGCGGCTCATGGAAATGATAGGCGATGGTGGTCTCGTCCACCTCGGAGAGCGCGCCTTCCTGGGCGCGCACACAGGAGGCGAAATAGCGCATATGGTCGATCGCCAGCGGCACGTCCGCCGCGGTGGTCTCGCGGATCGGCTTGCCGTTATCGACGGTCTCGACATAAGCGAGCAGATCGAGATTTTCCTCCATCCGGTCGGCGATCTTCAGCAGCGCCAGGGCGCGCTCGGCCGGGGCGCGCCGGCCCCAGGCGTCGGCAGCGGCATGGGCGGCGTCCAGCGCCAGATTGATATCCGCCTCATTCGAGCGCGCGGCCTGGGTGAAGACCTGGCCGGTGATCGGCGAGACATTATCGAAATACTGGCCGGAGAGCGGCGCCGTGAACTTGCCGTTGATGAAATTGTCGTAGCGCGGCTTGAAGGAAAACCCGGAAAGGGCGCTTCCCGACAGAGGCGCGATGGCTGCGTCGAGCATTGTATGGTTCCTCGCTTTGTTGTGCGCGGTTAAGCCGCGTTTGGACGTATCCAGGTTCCAGCAAGGAGCATGCCAAGGCCGGAAACTGGCTGAGTTATTCAAACCACACGCGCGCCGTCCAGCAAAGCAAATTGAATTTAGCGTCCTGAAAGCTCACACTGTCCCATAACAGAACAGTGAACATTCAACGGGTCGAGGGCGCGACTTTGTTAATGAACGCGATGCAATCCCTCAGAACCGGCGCCAGGAAGGTCAGATATGGCGAGAGCGCGCCGACGAGTTTGCGGTGGTCCAGCCCCGGATACAAAGCCAGCTTCACCGCATCGCCATGCGCGCGCAGCTTCGCCGCCAGCCTCTCGCTATTGCCGGGATCCACGGTGCGATCTTCCAGCCCGGCGGCGAGGAATGCAGGCGGCGCGCCCGGGGTGACGAAATTGATCGGCTGGGTACGCGGCCATTGCGCCCGGGAGCCGAACATGCGCTGCAAGGCGGGGTCGGTGATCGGCAGGAAATCATACGGCCCGGCGAGGCCCAGCCAGCCGGCGAGGTCACGGTTCGGCACCAGCCCGTGCGGCGCCAGAAATTGCCCGTCCAGCGCCAGCATGGCGGCGTTATAGGCCCCGGCGGAATGGCCCATCAGCACCAGCGGCGCGGACGGGGCGAGGCGGCGGGCAAAATCGGTGGCGGCGGCGCAATCCTCCAGAAATTCCGGAAAGCGCACCTGCGGGTAAAGCCGGTAATCCGGAATCGCCACCATGCAGCCGCGGGCGGCCAGCGCGGCGCCGACGAAGCGGTACATCGCCTTGTCCCCCTCCTGCCAGCTGCCGCCATAAAAGAACACCACCAGCGGCGCGCCCTGCGCCTGGCGGGGCAGATAGAGATCCATCCGGCCGCGCGGCCCGGGGCGGTAGGCGAGGTTGCGTTTTACCGTGAACGCGCCGGGGGCAAAGGCATTCAGCACCGTCACCGGCGAATAAGCTGTAAAGCCGAGGCCCCCCGCCAGCCCCAGCGCCGATCCGGCCAGCAGCAGCACGCGCCGCCTCACGCCCGCACGCGCCGGCTGGCTGACAAAAAAACGCCCGGCACAAGGGCCGGGCGTTGAAACGGGCGCCAGGACTGCATGGGCTTTATACGCCCGCGCCCTGGCGCTGGATCACAGCAGGTTCAGATGCCGAAGGCCGACATCGCCATCCCCGCCAGCGCCGCGCCGATCAGCGGGCCGACCACGGGGATAGCCGCATAGCTCCAATCCGCATCCCCCTTGCCGGCGATGGGCAGGACCGCATGGGCAATGCGCGGCCCCAGGTCACGCGCCGGGTTGATGGCGTAGCCGGTGGTCCCGCCGAGCGACAGGCCGATGCCCCAGACCAGGCAGCCGACCAGATAGGGCCCCAGCCCGCCGGCAACGCCGTTAGGCGAGGCCGTCTTGGAGAAAATCGCGCCGACGACGAACACCAGCACAAAGGTGCCGATGATCTCGCTGATCATATTGGCGGCGATGTTGCGAATGGCCGGGCCGGTGCAGAAGCAGGCGAGCTTCAGCCCCTTATCCTCGGTCTCGCGCCAATGCGGCAGGAAATGCAGCCAGACCAGCGATGCGCCGATGAACGCGCCGACGAAATCCCCGGCGATGGCCATGGGCAGCTTCGCCCATCCGCCATGATCCACCGCCAGCCCTACCGCGACGGCGGGGTTGAGGTAGGCGGCCGGGCTGCCGGTGGCGGCGGCGACGAACACGCCGCACATCACCGCGAATGCCCAACCGGCGGTAATCACGATCCAGCCGCCATTCTGGCCTTTGGATTTATTGAGAAGGACGCAGGCGACAACGCCGTTGCCCAGGAGAATGAGTGTGGCGGTGCCAAGCAGCTCGCCCCAAAAGACCGAACCCATCTTGATGTTCCCTGATTGATTATTGCTTCGAGAGATCCCCGGCAAAAGCACGCGGCCGGGGGCGCGTCGGTCTGCTCAGTCCACCCAGTCGAACGAGCGCTGAACCGCCTTCTTCCAGGATTTGTAGTAATGCGCGCGCTTATCGGCGGCCAAAGCCGGGGTCCATTGCTTGTCCACCTGCCAGTTGGCGCGCAGATCCTCGACATTGCTCCAATAGCCCGTCGCCAGCCCGGCCGCGTAGGCCGCGCCCAGCGCCGTCGTCTCCGTCACTTTCGGGCGGATCACCGGCACGTCGAGAATATCGGCCTGGAACTGCATCAGCAGCTCGTTGGCGACCATGCCACCATCGGTCTTCAGGCTGGAGAGCTTGATGCCGCTATCGGTCTCCATCGCCTCGACCACGTCGCGGGTCTGGTAGGCGGTGGATTCCAGCGCGGCGCGGGCGAGGTGCGCGCGGGTGGCAAAGCGCGTGAGCCCGGCAATCACGCCGCGCGCGCTCTCTTTCCAGTACGGCGCATAAAGCCCCGAGAAGGCCGGCACGATGTAAACATCGCCGTTATCCTCGACGGATTTCGCCAGCGGCTCGATCTGCGGCGCGACATCGAACAGCTTCATATTGTCGCGCAGCCACTGCACCAGCGCGCCGGTGATGGCGATCGCACCTTCCAGCGCGTAGCGCGGCTTCTCGCCGTCAAACTGGTAGGCCAGAGTGGTCAGCAGCCCGGCCTTTGACTGCACCGGCTCGGTGCCGGTGTTCATCAGCATGAAGCAGCCAGTGCCGTAGGTGTTCTTGGCCTCGCCGGGCGAGAAGCAGGTCTGGCCGACGAGCGCCGCCTGCTGGTCGCCCAGAATGCCGGCGAGCTTGGCGCCGCGCAAAGTCGGCGTGGTGATCTCGCCATACACGGTCGAGGAGGGCAGGATTTTCGGCAGGCAGGCGCGCGGAATTTTGAATTCATTCAGCATGTCCTCGTCCCAGTCGCAGCTGGCGAGGTTCATCAGCTGGGTGCGGCTGGCATTGGTGACATCGGTGATATGCACCCCGCCCTTCGCGCCGCCGGTGAGGTTCCAGGCGAGCCAGCTATCGATGGTGCCGAACAGCGCCTCGCCGGCTTCCGCCTTGGCGCGCGCGCCCTCCACATTCTCCAGCAGCCAGCGCAGCTTCAGCCCGGAGAAATAGCTCGCCAGCGGCAGCCCGGTCTTGGCGCGGAACCTGTCCTGGCCACCGTTTTTCGCATATTCGGCGCAGAGTTGATCGACCCGCGTATCCTGCCAGACCAGCGCGTTATGAAGCGGCTTGCCGGTGGCCTTGTCCCAGATCAGCGTGGTTTCACGCTGGTTGGTGATGCCGACGGAGACGAGATCGCTGGCCGAGAGATCGGCCCGCGCCAGCGCCGCGCCGATCACCTCATTGGTGTTGTGCAGAATCTCCAGCGGGTCATGCTCGACCCAGCCGGGCTTGGGATAGATCTGCTTATGCTCCTTCTGCGCGACCGAGACGATATTGCCCGCCTTGTCGAACACGATGAAGCGCGAACTGGTTGTGCCCTGATCGATGGCGCCGACATATTTTGTCATGTGTTGCCGTTTCCTCGTTGTCATTTGAAATCGCAGTCCTTCAGCCGGCGCGTTGCATCCGGCTCAGATAGTCATCGATACGCGCTGCCGTGCCCTCTGGCACATGCAACCCCAAACGCGAGCGGCGCCAGAGAATATCCTCCGCCGTTCGCGCCCATTCCTGCGTGGCCAGGTAGGCGATCTCCGCCGCGCTGATGCCGCCGCCAAAATCCTCACCCATATCCGCCCCCGCGAAGCGCTCGGCGCGGCTGCCGTAATTGCGCACCAGCCGGTGCGCCAGGGCCGCCGGCAGCGCCGGGAAGCGCTGGCGGAACTGCGCCAGATAGGCGTCGAAATCCTCGAAATCGCCGCCTGGCAGCGGCGCCTTGCCAGTCCAGGAGGGGCCCACCTTGCGGCCCATCGCCGGCAGCAATTTCTCCAGCGCGTGCTCAGCCAGCTTGCGCGAGGTGGTGATCTTGCCGCCAAACACCGAGAGCAAAGGCGGGGTGCTGGCATCGTGCTGCAGATCCAGCACATAATCGCGTGTCACCGCGCTGGCATTCTCGGATTTATCGTCAAAGAGCGGGCGCACCCCGGCATAGGACCAGACCACATCCGCCGGCGTGATCGGCTTGCGGAAATAGCGGCTGACGCATTCGCAAAGATAGCTGGTTTCCTCAGCCGAAATCTCGACCTTGTTGGCATCCGCCTCGAACGGCACATCGGTGGTGCCGATCAGCGAGAACTCGTTTTCGTAGGGGACGACGAAGACGATGCGCCCGTCGGGGTTCTGCAGAATGAAGGCCTCGTCGCCCTCATAAAGCCGTTTGGTGACGATATGGCTGCCTTTGATCAGCCGCACGCTGGCGGCGGTGTTGCGGCCGAGCTTGCTGTTCAGCACCTCCGCCACCCAGGGGCCGGCGGCGTTGATCATGGCGCGGGCGGCAATCGGCCCGGCCTCGGTCTGTGCCTGCCACACCCCGTTCTCAACCCGTGCCGAGAGCAGCTTGCAGCGTGTGGTGATCACCGCTCCGCGCTCGGCCGCATCCATGGCGTTGAGCACCACCAGCCGGGAATCCTGTACCCAGCAATCCGCGTAGGTGAAACCGCGGCGATACTCAGCCTTCAGCACCTGCCCGGCCTGGTGCTTCGCAAACGAAACCGCCTTGGAGGAGGGCAGCGTGCGGCGCTTGGCCAGATGGTCATACAGAAACAGCCCGGCGCGAATCATCCAAGCCGGGCGCAGATGCGCCTCATGCGGGAGCACGAATTCCAGCGGCCAGATGATATGCGGGGCGATGTTGAGCAGCCGCTCGCGCTCCATCAGCGCCTCGCGCACCAGGCGGAATTCGTAATATTCGAGGTAGCGCAAGCCACCATGGATCAGCTTGGTGCTGGCCGAGGAGGTGTGCTGGGCCAGATCATGCTGCTCCAGCAGCCGCACGGAGAGCCCGCGCCCGGCCGCGTCCCGCGCGATGGCGGCGCCATTCACGCCCCCGCCCACGATCAACAGATCCACGATACCAGCCTGGTCCAAAACAGTACCTTTCTTGGGTTTCCTTGGCCTGAGCCACCGGACATGCGTTTAAACCGAATTTTCGATGTTCGCAATCGAAAATTTAAATCGAAAATTGAGTTCGATTTCGCACATGCAGCATAAATCACGGTTCGCCGCCAACATGCCGCCCGCCCGGTGGCGCTGGCGGAGGCCGGGAAACCGGCCTAATATGGGGCCAGCAAGGAGTGGTGCACTGTCCGAGAAACAAGGCAATGAAGACCGGCAAAGCGAGATCGTCGAGCTGGTAGCGAAGCGGGGATTCCAAACCATCGAGGCGCTGGCTCAGCATTTCGGGGTGACGGTGCAGACCATCCGCCGCGATGTGAACACGCTGGACGCGGAGGGCCGGCTGTCGCGCTATCGCGGCGGGGCAGGGTTGCCCTCCTCCATCGAGAATATGGAGTATGAGCGCCGGCAGGTGATCAATCTCGCGCGCAAGCAGAGCATCGCCAGCGCGGTGGCGCGGGATGTGCCTCAGGGCGCGTCCTTGTTCATCAATATCGGCACCACGACGGAGCAGGCGGCGCGGGCGCTGTTGGCGCATCGCAATCTGCGGGTGATCACCAACAACATCAACGTTGCGAAAATCCTCAGTGAAAATCAGGATTGTTCGATTGTGATGGCGGGCGGCAAGGTGCGCAACCGGGATGGCGCCATCACCGGCCAGCTGGCGGTGCAAATGTTCGAGCAGTTCCGCGCCGATATCGGGATTATCGGGGTCTCGGGCATCGACAAGGAGGGCGGCATGTTCGATTACGATCTGGATGAGGTGATGTGCACCCAGGCGATCATCCGCAATTCCAGGCGGGTATTTCTGCTTGCCGACCATTCCAAATTCGGCCGCCCGGCGATGGTGCGGATCGGGCATTTATCGCAGATTTCGGCGCTGTACACGGACGCCCCGCCGCCGGAAGCGATCACCACGATGCTGAAGGAAACCGGGGTGGCGCTGGAAATCTCTGGCTAAATTAATAAAAGTTTTTGGGGGTGTGGGGACTTTTTTCAAAAAGTCCCCACAAACGTTCGGGGTGGTGGCAACGAAGCTGCACAGGCGTCAACGTGTTCGCCGCTTTTTGAAAAAAGCGGCCCCTCCGGCGGCTTTCCACCGCTGCTGCGCAGCAGCGGAACCTTGGCCGTCTCCGCCAAAAAACTTTTATATATTCACCAGATGCGAAATCTCGCTCGCGGACTCCATCGCCGTGCTGCCCGAACGAATAATCCGCCCGCGCTGCATCACATGATACGCCTCGGCAAACGACCACGCGAAATCCAGATATTGCTCGACAATCAAAATCGTCACCCCCAGCTCGGTGCGAATCCGCCGCAAAGCCGCCTCGATCTGCTGCACCACATTCGGCTGAATCCCCTCCGTCGGCTCATCCAGCAGCAACAAACGCGGCTGCCCGGCGAGGGCGCGCCCAATCGCCAGCTGCTGCTGCTCCCCGCCCGAAAGCAGCCCGGCCTTGCGGTTGCGAATCTGCGTCAGCTTCGGGAACAGATCGAAAATATGGCTGGCGATACCTGACTCTTTCACCGCCTTGCGCCCCGCCAACGCCGCCAGCCCGACGGTGAGATTCTCCATCACGGTCAAATGCGGAAACACATGCCGCCCCTGCGGCACGAAGCCGATCCCCGCCCGCGCGCGCCCATGCGCCGGTGTCGCGGTCAGATCCTTCCCGCCAAACTTCAAATGCCCGCCTGTAAGCTTCTGCACCCCGGCGATGGCATTCAGCAGCGTGGTCTTGCCCACGCCATTGCGGCCGATGAGCGCCACCGCCGCCCCTTGCTCCACCTCCATATCGATGCTCCACAGCACCTGGCTCTGGCCATAAGCCGCGCAGGCGGCCTGCAGTTCAAGCAACTTCATCTTTGGCCCTCCCCAGATACACCGCTTCCACCGCCGCATCCGCGCGGATTTCCGCGACACTGCCTTCCTTCAAAATCTGCCCCTGATGTAGCACGGTGGTAAAACCGTTCAGCGCCTCCACGAAACTCATATCATGGTCGATCACCAGCACCGCATGCCGGCCGATCAGCGAGAGGATCAGCTCGGCGGTGCGTTGCGTATCCTGCGGGCCCATACCGGCGGTGGGCTCATCCAGCAGCAGCAGATCCGCGTCCGTCGCCACCACCATGCCGATCTCCAGCCATTGCTTCTCACCATGGGCGAGGCTGGCGGCGGGCACGTCGCGCCGGTCCTGCAACCCGATCGTCTCCAGAATCTCCTCGGCCCGCGCCATCTCCTGCGCCGGGGTGGCAGTGGTGAAGGCGCGCCACCAGGCGCGGTTCTTGCGGCCACTGACCAGCAGATTTTCCATCACCGAAAGGCTCGGCAGAATCCCCGGCGTCTGGAATTTCCGGCAGATGCCGCGCTTGACGATCTCCTGCTCCGGCAGCGCGGTAATCGCCTCGCCCTTGAACAGGATGCGCCCCGCCGTCGGCCGCACCCGGCCGATGATGGTGTCGCACAAAGTCGATTTTCCGGCGCCATTCGGGCCGATCAGGATGCGCAGCGCGTTCGCCTCCAGCGTCAGCGAAACATCAGTAAGCGCCTTGAACCCATCGAAATCGACGGTGACGTTTTCCAGTGCGAGCAGCGGGCTCATTCCACAACCTCCTGGCGGCGGCGCAATAGGCGGGGGGGTAGGCGCGGATTGCTGAACATCCCGGCAATGCCGCCGGGCAGGAAGCTCACCACCAGCACGAACAACGCGCCCAGCGCATAGAGCCAGAGCGAGGGCAGCGCCGAGCTGATCTCATCCTTGGCGAAATTCACCAGCAGCGTGCCGGCAATCGCCCCCCACAATACGCCGCGCCCGCCAACAGCGACCCAGACCACCATCTCGATGGAGGGCACCACGCCCACCAAAGCCGGGGAGATCACCCCCGCATGCAGCGTGAACAGCGCCCCGCCAATGCCGGAAAGGCTGCCGGCGATGGTGAAGGCGACAACCTTGTAGGGCAGCGGGTTATGTCCCAGGAAGCGGATGCGGTTTTCGCCATCGCGGGTGGCGCGCAGCATGGTGCCAAAGCGCGTCGCCAACAGCCAGCGCAAGGCGAAATAGGCAGCCGCCACCAGCATGAAGGTGATCAGATAAATCACCCGCGCCGCGCCCTGGCTGGTGATATCATAGCCGGCGAAGGTGGAGAAATTGGTCAGCCCGTTGAAGCCGCCGGTAAGCGCCTGCTGGCTGACCAGCAGCGTCGCGAAGGCCAAAGCCAGCGCCTGGGTAATCAGCGCGAAATACACCCCGCCAATGCGCCGGCGAAACACCAGCCAGCCGAAGAAGGCGGCAAACACCCCAGGTACCAGCACCACGTAAACCAGAGAGAGCCACGGGTTCACGAAAAAGCGCCACAAACTCGGCAGCGCGGAAACCCCGCTCCAGGTCATGAAATCCGGCATATCGCCATTGGCGATGTCCAGCCCTTCGAGTTTCAGATGCATCGCCAGCGCGTAGCCGCCCAGGCCGAAAAACACACCCTGGCCGAGCGAGAGAATTCCCCCTTCGCCCCAGGTCATCATGATGCCAAGCGCCACCAGCGAGAATGCCAGAAACCGGCCCAGCAAGGAAAGCTCGTAGGCGGAGATGAGCCAGGGCGCGGCGGCGCCCAGAACCAGGACCAAAAGCGTGATGGGACGTGCGGGTTTCATATCAGCCCTCCAGCGCACGAGAGCGCACGGCGATGACACCTTGCGGACGGATTTGGATGAACAGGATGACGAAGACCAGCAGCAGCACCTGGGCGACGCTGACATCGACATAGATCTCGATCAGCGCGGTAAACAGCCCGACCATCAGCGAGGCGATGGTGGTGCCAACCAGCGAGCCCAGCCCGCCGAGAATGACGACCAGGAAGGCCGGCACGATATAGCTCTGGCCAACAGTCGGCGTCACCGGCCCCAGCAGCGCCAGGATCACGCCCGCGAGCCCGGCGACACCGGTGCCCAGCGCGAACACGGTCAGGTCCACCAGCCGCGCATTCACGCCCAGGGCGGCGGCGGTCGGGCGGTCCTGGTTGACGGCGCGCACATAAAGCCCAAGCCGGGTCTTGTTGATCAGCAGCGCCACGCCGCCGAGGATGAGCGCCGCCACCAGCAGGATGAACAACCGCGTGTCCGGCAGGGTCAGCCCGGAGAGGATGCCGGTGGAAAAGGAAATCGTATGGTCGAGCCAGGTGGGTGCGACCACCTGCACGCCGATGGCGCCGAACAGATTGCGCGCCGCCTGCTGCAGAATCAGCGAAACGCCCCAGGTCGCCAGCAGCGTATCCAGCGGCCGGGTCGAGAGGCGGTGAATGACGGTGAGTTCCAGGATGCCGCCGAGAAACGCCGCCCCCAGAAACGCCACCGGCATGGCGACGAGAATGCCGAGCGGGCCGGGCACGACCAACAATGTGAGATAGGCGAGATACCCGCCCAGCATCAGCATCTCGCCATGCGCCATATTGATGACCCGCATCAGGCCAAAGGAAAGAGCCAGGCCCAAGGCCGCCATGACGAACAGCGAGGCCACCGAAATGCCGTTGAACACCTGGCCGATCAGAAACGCGCTTTCATGCATGGAGGCCTCCTGACTGAGAGAACGAAGCGCGGCCCTTGTTCAGGGCCGCGTCACAGGCTTTAGAAGTTGCTGTGCAGGCCGCAGCTCTTGCCGGGGAAGGTCAGCGGGTCATACGGCACCGGCTTGATCGGCGCCGGCGAGGACCAGATCACCTTGAACTGCCCATCCGGCTGCAGCTCGCCGATATAGCCGGTCTGCACCATGGACTGGTTGGCATCGAACTTCACCTGGCCCAGCGGGCTGTCGACGAAGCCGAGCTTCACCGCCTCGTTACGCACCTTCTTCGGGTCGAAGCTGCCGGCCTTCTTGGCGGCGTCGGCCCAGATCATCACATCCTCATAGCCATGCACCATCGGGTCATCGACGACGGAGTCGGCGCCATATTTCGCCTTATAGGCGGCGACGAAATCGGCATTGGTCTGGCCCGGCAGGCTCTGGAAATAGTTCCAGCTGGTATAGGAGCCGGCGAGCAGGCTCGGGCCCATCGCCTTGGCTTCCGGCTCGGCGATGGAGAAGCTCATCACCGGCAGCTTGTCCGGGGTCATGCCGGCGGCGGCCATCTGCTTGAAGAAGGAGACGTTGGAATCGCCGTTCAGCGTGTTGATGATGATGTCCGGCTTGGCCTTCTGGATTTCCGCGATGATCGAGGAGAAATCCGTCCCGCCGAGCGGCACATATTCCTCGCCCGAGAGGGTCAGCCCGTCATGCGCGATATGCTTCTTCAGGATCAAATTCGCGGTGCGCGGATACACATAATCGGAGCCGACCAGGAAGATCTTCTTGTAGCCCTGCTTCTCGGCCCATTCCAAAGCCGGGAGCGCCTGCTGGTTCGGCTGCGCGCCGGAATACATGATGTTGGGGGAGCATTCATTGCCCTCGAACTGCACCGGATACCAGAGCAGCCCGTGCAGGCGCTGGAACACCGGCAGCATCGCCTTGCGCGAGGCGGAGGTCCAGCCGCCGAACACCGTCACCACCTTGTCCTGCTGCAGCAGCTTGGTCGCTTTCTGCGCGAAGATCGCCGGGTCGGAGGCGCCATCTTCCACCACCGGCACGATCTTCTTGCCCAGCACGCCGCCCTTGGCGTTGATCTGGTCGATCGCCAGCAGCTCGGCATTTTCCAGCGGCACTTCGGAAATCGCCATGGTGCCGGAGAGGGATTGCAACACACCCACCTTCACGGTGCCGTCGGCATGGGCGGGGGCGGCAAGGCCCAAAGCCGTGCTGGCGAGAAGGGCGGCGGCGAGGCTCAGTTTTTTCCCCAGTTTCTTCATCGTCATCAAAGTCTCCCACTTGTTGGCGGCAAGCCCGCGTTCGTGATGGGAGAGTATGGGTTTGCTGCGCCGCCGCACGCCATGGGCCATTTGACGTAGTGGGCGGGGCGGGGTGGGGGCGCTGGGGCACTGACCCAAATGTTCGCGCGGACTTTTTGAAAAAAATCCGCATAGCTTCAAAAACTTTGGCGATTATATACTTGAAGCCACAGTGGACAACATGTTGATGTCAGGCAATAATTTCAGATTTGCATTCGTGGCACACAAGCATACGTGGCTTTCCAAGCTGCATATGCGGAGTGGAGTATGGGGCCGCTTGAAGTATCGAGCGCTTACGGTGCTCATAGCAGGTGGCACATATATCATGCGGAGGTTCGGGAGGCTCCACGTCTGGCTTCAATCTATAGACGATAGAACCACCTTTTGTCGTGCTCATCTTATAGCGCTGCTTGTCAGCGTTCCATGTTTCAAAAGCTGCTATTTCTTTTTCAAGATTCGCTACTTGCTCCAATAACGCCCCTTGCGCCTGTTGTGCGGTAAGTATTTTTTCGAGCAATTCTACGACAGCTCCGTTCCGAACGGCCCCATCATTCATGTCCTTTAGGGCCTTCGCGGAATCATACATCGCCCTGAAGGCGCTTATGCCAGCAAAAATCTCACCCACCACTGTGCGCATCCTTTTTCTGTTGCGATGTGGAAAGTTTCGACATGACGGCACCCCTCTGAATGCTAGAAAACCCTATATCTTGGGGATTGTGGCATCAAGTATATAATCGCCAAAATTTTTATAGATTTTTCAAAGGGTTTTTACCCCCGCCGCGCAAGCGCTCCCACCGCCAGGGCCGCCGCCGAGGCGCGGTTCTCCACCCCCAGCTTGGTGAAAACCTGCTCCAGATGCTTGTTCACCGTGCGCGGCGAAATGCCGAGAATATCCGAAACATCCTTGTTCGGCTTACCCCGGGCCACCCACAGCAGCACCTCCGCCTCGCGCGCGCTCAAGCCGAACTGGCTTTGCAGAAACGCCTCCTCCTGCCCGCCCCCGCTCTCGGTCAGGCGATAGAGCAACTCCGCCGGACCGGTGCGCCCCACCAGGGCAAAATGCAGCGTGCGCGTGCCCGCCTGCATCTCCAGCCCGGCCGGCAGACGAAAGCCGGCGGCGGTGAAATCCGGCAGCGCGTCAGCCAAACGCTGCTCGGCCTGCGGCGTGCACCAGAGCAGCGCCCCCGCCTCATCCGCCGCCAGCAGAAACCCGCCCGCCGCATCCAAAGCCGCCCTGGTCCGCAAGGCCGCCCTGGCATTGCCCAGATGCACCCTGATCCGCGCCAGCATCTCATCGATGACAATCGGCTTGGTGACATAATCCACCCCGCCCGCCTCCAGCCCGCGCACCACATGCGCGGTATCCGAAAGCCCGGTCATGAAGATCACCGGGATCGGGCTCAACGCCGGCAGCGCCTTCAGCGCCTTGCAGGTCTCGAACCCGTCCAGCCCCGGCATCATCGCATCCAGCAGAATGAGGTCCGGCGTCACATGCAGCAGCGTCTCCAGCGCCGCCTCGCCGCTGGTCGCCACCAACGCGGTCAGCCCGGCCGTTTCCAGCGCCTCGGTCAGCAGCCCCAGCGTCTCCGGCGTGTCATCCACCACCAGCACCAGATCACGGCGGGCGCTCATGGCGTCTCATCCAGATAGGCCAGGATGCGTTTCAGCTCGAAGCCGCGCAGCCAGCCGAGCAGCTCGGCGCAGAACGGCGCCAGCGCCGCATCCTGCGCCGCCAGCGTCTTCAACCTTGCCTCCAGCCCCCGCGCATAGCCGATGCGGGCGAGCTGGCGCAGCTCCTCCACCACATCCTCATCCGGGCGCGCCAACGCGGCCTGCGGCGCGGGGGCGGGCGCCTCATACACCCAGTCCAGCCCCAGCAGCGTGCCGATCTTCTCCAGCAGCGCCCGGATATCGATCGGCTTGGCCAGAAACGCATCATAATCCGCCTCACCAGGGCGGGTCGCATCATGCAGATTGCCCGAGACCATCAAGATCCGCGCCCTCTCCCCCCGCGCCCGCAACGCCCCCGCCACCTCCAGCCCTGACATGAAGGGCATGGAAATATCGAGAATGATCAGATCGGGTGCGGCATCCTGCGCCAGCGCCAAACAGGCGGGCCCATCCGCCACCGAGAGCACGACGAAGCCCAGCGGCAGCAGCACGTCACTCACCAGCCGCACATGGTCCGCATCGTCATCGGCGATCAGGATCTTCCGGCGCGGCCCGGCATAGGCGGTCATCCGCCGCGGCGGCGCCACCGCCTCCGCCCCTTGCGCCTCGGAGAGCAGCAGCCGCACCTTGAAGGCGCTGCCCTGGCCCGGCGTGCTCTCCACCGCAATCTCCCCGCCCAATATCTCCGTCAGCAGCTTGGAGATGGTCAGCCCGAGACCCGTCCCCGGCAGCGCATTGGAGGCGGGCAGATGGCCGCGCTCGAACGGTTCGAAAATCTTCGCCAGATCCTCCGGCCGGATGCCATTGCCGGTATCGGCGATGGTGAATTCCGTCACCAGCCCGCGCCGCTGCACATTGAGCCGCACCTCGCCCTTGGGCGTGTATTTGATCGCGTTGGAGAGCAGATTGATCAAAATCTGCCGCAGCCGCTTTTCATCCGTATGCACATGCCGGGGCAGCATGCGCGCACGCTCATCCTTGAACACGATGCCTTTCGCCTGCGCCTGCAGCCGGAACATATCCACCAGCTGATCCAGAAAATCCGGGAAATCCACCAGATCCCGGTGCAGATGCAGCGCCCCGCTCTCGATCTGCGAAATATCCAGCAACCCATCCACCAGATTGGAGAGATGTGCGGCGGAGCGGCGAATGGTGCGGATCGCCTCATCCGGCCGCAGCGTACCGCCGGCCTCCAGCAGCTGCGCATAGCCGAAAATCGCGTTCAGCGGCGCGCGGATTTCGTGAATCACGCCGACGATATAACGGCTCTTCGCGGTATTGGCGGATTCCGCCGCCGCCTTGGCGGTCTGCAGCGCCGCATCGGTGCGCTCATGCGCGGCGATCTCATCCAGCAGCATCGCGGTCTGGTGCCCGGTCTCCGCCTCCGCCGCCCGGCTGCCGGCCCGCGCCAGCACCAGCAGCCAGGCGGCCAGGGCGGCGAGAATGAACAGCGCGTAGAACGCCACCAGCAGCGTCTGGCGCACGGCGGCACTGGCATTGGGCTCCAGCACCCCGAACTCATAGCCGATCACCCCCAGCAGCGCCGCGATGATGGCGGTGAACAGCAGCAGCAGCCCGAGGAAGGGCAAGATCCTTGCATCCAGCCGCTTCGCCAGCCAGTCGCGCAGCTTTGCCGGCAGGCTGCGCTCTAGGCTCTGCGCCAGCCTTCCCTGCGGCTTGCAGAGATCATGGCAACGCGCCTCCAGCGTACAGCAGAGCGAGCAGATCGGCCCGCCATAGGCCGGGCAGCCGGCCATGTCCGGCCCGTCAAACCCCCCCTCGCAGACGATGCAGCTTTGCGCGGCCACGTCCTCCGGCGGCCGCGCCAGATAGAACCGCCCCTTGGTCGCCCAGGCGATCGCCGGCGCCGCGACAAAGGCGACGATCAACCCGCCAAAGGGTGCGACCGCCCGCGCCACCGGCCCGAACACGCCAAAGCTCATCAGTGTGGAAACCAGCACCGAAAGCCCCATCGCCCCGACGCCGACCGGGTTGATGTCGTACAGATAAGCCCGCTTGAACTCGATCCCCGGCGGTGACAGCCCCAGCCGCTTATTGATCACCAGATCCGCCGCCAGAGCCCCCATCCAGCCCACCGCGAAATTCGCGTACAGCCCGAGGATATTCTGAATCACCCGGTAGATGCCCAGCTGCATCAGCAGCAGCGCCAGCGCCACGTTGAACACCACCCACACCACCCGGCCCGGATGCGAATGGGTGAGCCGGGAGAAGAAATTGGACCAGGCGATGGAGCCGGCATAGGCGTTGGTGGTGTTGATCTTCATCTGGCAGGTGACGACGAAAACCAGCGTCAGCCCCGCCGCCAGCGCCGGGTTATGGAACACTTCCAGAAAGGCGAAGCGGAACATGGTGGCGGGCTGCGCCGCATGCTCCCAATCCACCCCGCGCTCGATGGCGAGATAGGCCAGGAACGACCCCGCCGCGATCTTGGCGCAGCCGGTGAGCACCCAGCCCGGCCCGGTGAGCAGCAGCGCCGCCCAGCCCCCTGCCCCGCGCTTGGCCGGCAGAAAGCGCAGATAATCCACCTGCTCGCCGATCTGCGGCAGCAGCGAGAGCAGAATGGAGGTGGCCATGCCGAAGGGCAGCAGTGCCAGCCCGTTACTGCCGGTGATGCCGGGAAACTGCGTCCAGGCCGCGATATCCGGCAGGCCCCGCGCGGCGAGATAGAGCAGCGGCCCGAATTGCAGCACCAGCCAGAGCGGCTGGCTGAACAGCTGCATGCGGCTGATGACGCGGATGCCAAGCGCCGCAATCGGCACCACCGCCAGGGCGCTGATGCAGTTCGCCAGCCAGAGCGGCAGATGCAGCACCATCACCATCGCCGCCGACATGATGCTGGCCTCGATGGCGAATAATATGAAGGTGAAGGTGGCGTAGATCAGCGAGGTGATGGTCGAGCCGATATAGCCAAACCCCGCCCCGCGGGTGAGCAGATCGACATCGATGCCGTGCTTCGTCGCCGCCGCGCAGATCGGCAGCCCGACCAGGAACATGATCAGCCCCGCCGCGACAATCGCCGCCATCGCGTTGGTGAAGCCGAAGGTGAGGGTGATGGAGCCGCCAATCGCCTCACAGGCCAGGAAGGAGACCGCGCCGAGCGCCGTGTTCGCCACCTGAAAGGCGCCGCGCCGCGCCCGGGTCGCGGTGAAGCGCAGCGCGAAATCCTCCAGCGTCTGGTTGCCGACCCATTGATTATATTGGCGGCGCTGGCGGATGACGCGTTGGGGAACCTGCATGGCTTTCTATCCGGCGCGATGCGCGGGCCGGTCAAGCGGAAAGGCATGACTGGGATGCGCCCCCGCCGGGACGCGCCAGGCTGGAACGGCTTGACAGAGGGGCACCTGAAGTTCCAGTAATTTCAAAAATTACTGAAAGTTCGGAAGAGTGCCGCTTTCACCTTTAGTTGAAAATTTTGTGCTGCATTTCGGCGAGATGGGCAGCCGCTGGGGGATCAACCGCACCGTCGGTCAGGTCTATGCCCTGCTCTACGCCTCGCAGGCGCCGCTCTCGGCGGATGAGATCGTCGCGGCGCTGGGCGTCTCGCGCTCCAATGTCTCGATGAGCCTGAAGGAGCTGCAAAGCTGGGAGCTGGTGCGGCTGCAGCATCTGCCCGGGGACCGGCGGGATTATTTCTCCACCCCGGACGATATCTGGCAGATCGTCCGCACCTTGGCCGAGCAAAGGCGCAAGCGCGAGATCGACCCGACGCTGAGCGTGCTGCGCGGCCTCATCGTCACCCAGCCGGGCAGCGAGGCCGATGAATACGCCCAGCAGCGTTTGCAGCAGATGCACGATCTGATCGAGCTGCTGGTGCAATGGGCGGACGAGGTGCAGCGGCTCAACACCAAGGAGCTGGTGCAGCTTTTGCGCCTGGGCAGCAAGGTGGTCGGGCTGCTGGAGCTGAAAAACAAGCTGCCGGGGCTGGGCCGCGGCCTGCGCCGCCAGCCCGCCGAAACCGACGCGCAGCCGGACTGATTTGAGTTTGCGTTAACGATCCCAGGGCCAGAACCGCCCGGGTAAGAAATAACACTGGAGTGTGTGCGATGCAGGATAGCCCTCTATCCGTCCTTCTGTCGCGGCTGGATTTCGCGTGGATCACCACCATGCATATCCTGTATCCGCCTTTGACCATCGGGCTGGCGGCGCTGCTGTTCCTGGCGGAATGGCATTGGGTGCGCAGCCAGAATGAAAGCTGGTACCGGCTGGTGCGCTTCTTCGAGAAGCTGTTCATCGTGAATTTCGCCGCCGGTGTCGCCACCGGCATCACCATGGAGATGGCCTTCGGCATTCTCTATGGCCGCTTCTCCGCCGCCGCCGGGCCGTTCTTCGGCCAGGTGCTGGGCTATGAAACGATCACCGCCTTCATGTATGAGGCCGGCTTCATCGGGCTGATGATCTTCGGCTGGGGCAAGATCTCCCGCAGGATGCATCTCTTCGCCACCTTCAATGTCGCCCTCTCCTCCACCCTCTCGGCGATGTGGATCCTGGATGCGAATAGCTGGATGCAGACCCCGGCCGGCGTCGAGCTGAAAAACGGGCTGTTCCAGGTGACGGATTGGGGCAAGGCGCTGCTCAACCCGGATGTATGGCTGGGCTTTCCGCATATGTGGCTGGCGGCGGTGGAGCTGGCGCTGGGCTTCGTCGCGGCGATTTCCGCCTGGTACTGCCTGAAATTCCGCCATGTGGCGCTGTTCCAGAAGACGCTGAAAGCCTCCATCCTGGCGCTGGTCGTCGTCGCGCCCTTGCAGGTCTATCTCGGCGATGGTCTGGGCCGGGTGGTGGCGGACGACCAGCCGGCGGCCCTCGCCGCGATGGAAGGCCATTACCACACCTATAATCCGGACGGCTCGGTGAATACCGGCTGGCAGGTCATCGCCTGGCCGAATGCGCGCGGCGACGGCAATGCCTGGGCGATCACCATCCCGCACGTGCTGAGCCTGCTGGAGGATCATAGCTGGAACGGCAAGGTGCAGGGGCTGGATGAATTCCCGGCCGACCAGCGCCCGCCGGTGCTGATCCCCTTCTACGCCTTCCGCGTCATGGCCGGCGCAGGTGCGGCGCTGGTGCTGCTGGCCTTCTGGGGCCTCTATCTGGCGCTGCGGGGCAGGCTGGGCGCGGCCCAAATCGCGCGGCAGCGCTGGTTCCTGCGCGCCGTCATCGCCGCCGGTTTCCTGCCTTACATCTCCATCTGGTGCGGCTGGTGGGTGCGCGAAATCTGCCGCCAGCCCTGGGTGGTGTACGGGATGATGCGCACCGCGGACGGGGTGAGCCTGATGGGCATCGGCCAGGAGATCGTCTGGATGGTTGGCTATCTCGGCTTCGAGCTCGCGGTGTGGGGCAGCGTCTGGTACTTCCTGGCGAAGATCATCCGCACCGGGCCGGATCTCACCAGCCCGGTCGCCGAGGATGGCCACCAGCATCTGGGCGCGCTGGAGCCCGCCCCGCACGATAAGCATGCCGCGCCGTCTTATGTGCGCCCGGTCTGAGGCGGAGATCCGATCATGAATGAGTTCACCCAAGTTCAGGACCTCGTCACCTTCGCCTGGTGGATCGCCCTCGATGTCGCCGTGCTGCTCTATGTCGTGCTGGATGGCGCGGATCTGGGGGCGGGGATTTTCTCCCTCTTCGTCCGCGCCGAGCATGAGCGCGGCGCCATCATGTCCGCCATGGCCGGCACCTGGGATGCCAACGAAACCTGGCTGGTGGTCGCCGGCGGGGTTTTGTTCGGCACCTTCCCGCTGGTCTATGGCTCGGCTTTTTCCTATCTGATGATCCCGCTGATGATCGCCCTCTGGGGCATGATCACCCGCGCGGTGGCGCTGGAATTCCGGCATCTGGCCGCCGCGCGCTGGCAGCGTTTCTCGGATTATGCCTTCGGCGTTTCCAGCCTCATCGTCGCCTTCTTCGGCGGGCTGGCGGTCGGCGCGGTGCTGAACGGCTTCCCGATCACCCATGACCCGAACGCGCCCGGCGCCTATATCGGCGGGGCGCTGCGCTGCTTCACCCCGTTCAGCATCTGGACCGGTGTGGCAGCCGTCATCGCCACCACCCTCTCCGGCGTGCTGTTCGTGCGCGCCCGGTTTGAGAAGGACGAGCCGATCCGCCAGCAGGCCGCGCGCTGGACCAGCAGCGCCTTCTGGCTGGCGTTGGCGGTGGTCGCCATCACCGTGGGCTTAAGCGCCATCCTCTTCCCCTGGGCGCGCGGCAAATGGCTGGGGCCGCATATGTGGATGTGGATCGTCGTGCTGCTGGTGGTGGTCTTCGCCGCCTGGCGGATGCGCCTTGCGGCGAGGCAGGACCGCGACATCGCCGCCATTCTCTGGCTGAATATCGGCATCGCGGTGATGGCGCTGGCGATGATGGCGACGATCTATCCCTGGCTGATCCCCAATACCTGGACGATCTATGACGGCGCCAGCCCGGCGGTCTCGCTGTTCACCTTCACTTTGGCGATGGGCGGCTTCATTCCGGTGATGCTGGCCTATAACGCCTATCAGATCTGGGTGTTCCGCGCCCGCATCTCGGCCCTGGCGGCCTATCACTGAGCATGGCGACGCACAGCGCCCCGCTGCCCCGCGACCAGGCCAAGGCCCTGAATGGCTGGCTGCGGGCGCGGGCGAAAAATCTCCGCCGGCCCCTGGCGGGCGCGGTGGGGCTGGGGGCGCTGGGCGGGCTGCTGCTGGTGGGGCAATGCTGGCTGCTGGCCCGCATTGTCGATGCGGTGATGTTCCATGTGGAACATCTGGCCGGGCTCTGGCCGCTGCTGGGCGGGCTGCTCGGGGTGTTTCTGCTCCGCGCCCTGGCCGGGTTCGGTACGGACGCTCTGGCCTTCGAGGCGGCGGCTCAGGCCAAAACCAGCCTGCGCGCCAGTTTGCACGAAAAGCTGGCGGCTTTGGGGCCGCGCTTCATCGCGGGCCAGCGCAGCGGCGAGCTGGCGGTCTTATTTTCCACCGGGCTGGACAAGCTCGACCCCTATTACGCCGCCTATCTGCCGCAAACCGCCCTGGCCGCCTTCCTGCCCATAGCCATCCTCGCCGTGGTGCTGCCGACGGACTGGGTCTCCTTCCTGATCATGCTGCTCAGCGCGCCGTTGATCCCGATCTTCATGATCGTCATCGGCAAGGGCACGGCTTCGCTGAACCAGAAACAATGGCGCAAGCTGGCGCAGCTCTCGGCGCATCTGTTCGATGTGATCGAGGGGCTGACGACGCTGAAGCTCTTCAATGTCAGCCGGGTGCAGGCGCGCATCGTCGGGCGAATGGCGGAGGAGTACCGGCATGCGGTGATGGAGGTGCTGCGCGTCGCGTTTCTTTCAGCCCTGGTGCTGGAATTCCTGGCGACGATCAGCATCGCCATGGTCGCGGTCTATATCGGGTTTCGGCTCTATTACGGCGAGATGGCCTTCCTGCCCGGCTTTTTCGTGCTGCTGCTGGCCCCGGAATTCTACAGGCCGCTGCGCAATATGGGCACGCAATATCACGCCAAAATGGACGCGGTGGCGGCAGCCGAGCAGATTGTCGCGTTTCTGGAAACCCCTATCCCGGTGGCGCAGACCGGGACCATGGCGCTGCCCACGCCGCTCCTCGGCGAAGTCCGACTGGAGGGGGTGGGCTTTGCCTATGAGCCCGCGCATCCCACGCTGGAGGGGATCAATCTGAGCCTGGCGCGCGGCGAGATGCTGGCGCTGGTGGGGCCGAGCGGCGGCGGCAAGACAACTTTGGCCCGGCTGCTGCTGGGGCTGGAGGCGCCGAGCCAGGGGCGGATCATGGTCGATGGGCAGGATCTGCGCGAAATCGACCCGGCATCCTGGCGCCCGCGCGTGGCCTGGATGCCGCAGCGCCCGACCTTGTTCCCGGTCAGCATCGCCGAAAATATCCGCCTCGCCCGCCCTGAGGCCAGCGACGAGGAGGTGCGCGCCGCCGCCCGCGCCGCGCATGCGGACGGGTTCATCGAGATGTTTTCGCAGCGCTACGAGACGCGGCTGGATGAGGCCGGCCAGGGGCTCTCCGGCGGGCAGCTGCGCCGCATCGCTCTGGCCCGGGCGATCCTGAAAAACGCCGACCTGCTGGTGCTGGACGAGCCGGATGCCAGCCTGGATGAGGAGAGTGCGGACAACATCCGCGCCGCCATCGCAGCGCTGCGACAAGAGAAGGCCGTGCTGATCATCGCGCATCGGCTGGAGAGTGTGCGCGCGGCCGACCGGATTGCGGTGATCGAGCACGGGCGGGTGGTGGAATACGGGCCGCCCGCCGCGCTGCTGGCGCAAGGCAGCGCCTATCGCGCCGCGCTGGCGGCCTATGAGGGGGCGGCATGAGGGATTTGCGCCGGCTTTTATCGCTGCTGGGGGCGGGCTGGGGCTGGGCGCTGGCGGGGGTTCTACTCTCTGCCGGGGTGATCCTCGCCAATGTGGCACTGCTCGCCCTCTCCGGCTGGTTCATCGCCGCCATGGCGCTGGCCGGGCATGGCGGGCCGATGATCGAATATTTCACCCCCGCCGCCGCCATACGCGGGCTGGCGGTGCTGCGCAGCGTCGGGCGCTATGGCGAGCGGCTGGTCACGCATGACGCCACCTTCCGGCAGCTGAGTGCCTTGCGCGTCTGGTTCTATGAAAGGCTGGAACCGTTGGCCCCGGCGCGGCTGCAGGGCCAGCGCAACGGCGATCTGCTGAGCCGGATGCGCGCCGATATCGATAGTCTGGAGACCTTCTATCTGCGGGTGCTGGTGCCCAGCCTGGCGGCGTTGCTCTGCGTGCCGTTGCTGGTGGTCTTCCTGGCGCGGTTCAGCTTCGCGGCGGCG
>NZ_JH976209.1:121074-122925 GCF_000306035.1 Acidocella sp. MX-AZ02 | reverse complement strand
GGCTATGACGAGCTGCTGCTGGACGGCGCCTTGCCGCGCCAGACCCGCATGTGCCTGGAAGCCGGCAGCACCGCCCTGGCCGCGCAGCGGCGCGGGGCGCGCCTTGCCGCCGCCGGCAAGGAAGGGGCGGGACTGGTTGCGAACCTGACCTTATGGGCGGTTCTGCTGGTGCTGCTGGCCGCCGGCCCCGCGCTCTCCGGCCCGGATTTCGCGATGCTGGGGCTGTTCGTGCTGGCCGGGTTCGAGGCGGTTGCCGCCCTGCCCGCCGCCTATCAGGCGCTGGGCGAAGGGCTGGCGGCGGCGCGGCGGATTTTCGAGATTGTCGACCTGCCCCCCGCCCTGGCCGAACCCGCACGGCCCGCCTTGGCGCCGGCGCGGTTTGATCTGCGCGTGTCGCAGCTGCGCATGGGCTATGGCGACGGGCCGGCGGTGCTGCGCGATCTCAGCCTGAGCGTGCCCGAGGGGGCGTGCCTGGGCATCACCGGCGCATCCGGGGCCGGCAAGACCAGCCTGTTCAATGTGCTGCTGCGCTTCTGGGACTATCAATCCGGGCGGGTGGAGATTGGCGGGCAGGAGCTGCGCCGGCTGGATGGCGAGACCGTCCGCCGCCTGTGTACGGTGGTGGCGCAGCGCACGCATCTGTTCAACACCAGCATCCGGGAAAACCTGCTGATCGCACGCGCTGACGCGACCGAAACGCAGCTGCATGAGGCGCTGCGCGACGCGGCGTTGCTGGACGAGGTGCTGGCGATGCCGCGCGGGCTGGAGACGCTGGTGGGCGAGGCCGGGCAGCGCCTCTCGGGCGGCCAGGCGCGCCGGCTCTCGATGGCGCGGGCCTTCCTGAAGGATGCGCCGATTTTGCTGCTGGACGAGCCGACCGAAGGGCTGGATGCGCAAAGCGAAGCCGCCGTGCTGGGCGCGATGGCCAGGCTGATCAAAGGCCGGACCTGCCTGCTGATCAGCCACCGCCCCCAGGCGCTGCGCCTGGCGACTCAACGCCTGGCGTTATAGCCGCGTTTCAGCCGTCCCGCCCGAAGGCGCGGGCGAGCTTGCGGTCGGTATCATACTGGCTCAGCGCATAGACCGCCCAGATCGCCGCCGGCACCCAGCCGATGACGGTGAGTTGCAGGACCAGGCAGATGATCCCGGCGAAGGGCCGGCCGATGGTGAAGAACAGCAGCCAGGGAACCAGCAAGGCAAGCAAAAGACGCATGAAAGCCTCCATTTCCAGGGGCGAACCCGTCCCCGCACCCTGGCTGCATACGTAATTTGCCGAACATCGCAGGGTCAAGCGCCTCATACCGCGGAGGCTTACGGATCGTTGAAATATTGAAAACAGGGGACGCCAGCCCCGACCTTGCCGGCGCGGCGGGTGGAATTCGCGCTGATCGGCCAGATGGCGGAGGAGGAGTTTCTGCTGCGCATCGTCGAGCAGGATATCGACCATGACCTGGACCGGCTGCAGGCGCGGGTGAGGCTGACCCGGCGGGAGACGGAAGTGCTGCCCTGGCTGGCGCGCGGCAAATCCAACCGCGACATCGCGCAGAGTCTCAATGTCAGCGACCGGACGGTGAACAAGCATCTGGAGCAGATATATCCGAAGCTGGGGGTGGAGACGCGGACTTCGGCGGTGGCGATTGCGATCAGGGCGCTGGAGGGGGCGTGAGGGGGCTGGTGTCGACCCGTCCAAGACAGTGAGCGGTGCGCCGGCCATGTCCGGTATGGGCCGGAAAGCCGTCCGTCCGCTTCTAAATCAAAGCCGCTGAAAAGCGGGCAATGCAGCCCCATAGTCCTGCTGGCAGCATTCGGCTTGAACATCGCACACCGTCAGGCGAGTTTTTTTGGTCTAAC
>NZ_JH976209.1:118558-120974 GCF_000306035.1 Acidocella sp. MX-AZ02 | reverse complement strand
GCTAAAGTGCGAGAGCCTTAGAAGCACAGCGTTAGGTTAGTTACACCGAGTTATTTGAATTTTATTTCTGAAATGCAGCGGCTTCGTATCCAGCCTGATCTAATGTGCAGTCCACCAGTTCTAAAAAGGCTTTCTTTGTTAAGCCCACTTGTTTAGCCATTTGCCCGAGTAGCGGATCACCAATGGTCTTATGTGCCGAACCATGGCTCATCTTGGTCTTTTTTATTGTTTTTTTACCCCCAAGATTCCAGTAGATATAATAGGAATGGTCGCCATTTTCTTTTTTAAATCCCTTACGCTGTAACGCGGCGTCGATAACATCTCGCTCTCTAGTCATGCACTGATTACCTTGAAACGCGATAATAACGCTACTTTGACGGATTGGGCTTCAGCATCCAGCTCATCATCAGGTGCGAGCGCATAATGACGCCACAATATGTCAAGCTCTTCAAGAACGCTCTCGCGCAGCTTGTCATAAGTGAGCGCAAAGGCATCTATGCCAAGTAAACTATCCTGAAAGGAAAATATTTTATCCTTCCAGTTTAGAGTTACAGGAATTGACAGTGTACGATTTGCCTGAATTGTTTGTGAGCCGGACTGGAAGCTTGAAATTGCTTCTAGTGTCGGTTCCAACTCAGTAACGGAATAGACTTCTTTAAAAGAAGCTATATCGCCTTTCTGGTTAATCTTAGGCCGGCCCGTAATTTTTAACCTTTTGCGAACATTTTGCTTAAGCCATTCTTCAGTAGACAAGGGATAGTCGATTCGAATTGTGGCCTGATTGCTAGGTTTGATCGCTAGAATCGTACGACTGAAGTCAATCGCCTGTAATTTTCCAGCTACAACCTCTTCGTCGATTTCAGGTGGGCTGCCTGTTTTATATTTGGCAAGCACTGTGCGCGCTCGTTCCGCTTTAAAATTGAATGGTCCGCGTGATCCCGCTCGGACTGTTATTTCTAAATCGCTGTCCTCCGATGGCAGAAGGCCAAGCGCAGCTTTTGCCATGAACCAACGTTCGCGTGCATTTGGGAGAACTTGCTTTACCACCTCTTCATTGCCGCTATCGAATGCCTTCAAAGCTTCAAGCAATTTTTTTCGTGCAGCTACGGTGGCAGGAGTAAAGGCACCATTTTGTGAAGCTACATTGAACGGTTGAACGTGGCTCCCCTTTTCGGGAGCATGGCATACAATCGCATATTCTTGCCTTACTTTCGCGGTGGGCTTCAGGCGCTCACTTAGAATGCGTCCCTCTGACATCATGCCAATAATATATACCATACGCTGAAGTGCATTGAGAGACGCTATCACAGCATCGGCTGGCGCCCCGTTCAGTCGCCGGACAGACTCGCCGTTGAACTTCAGTTCGATATTGTCCGGCTTTTCAGCCACTTCTGACCCCATTAAATCTGCTTGACGGTTCTCGTAGCGCTTCCGTCATGTTTAGCCACCAGCCTTTGCAAATGAAAGGGGGACAAATAAACAAAACTTGGCTACTTGTACGCATTCACCAGCCCAGCGAGCTTAGAGCGGGTAAAATACAGCGTAACACATCCAACGAATGGCGACTCTCTGGATTGATCCCATGGTGGCCCTGCCACGACCAACTAGCTGACTCCTCCCCGAAAAAGCCTTCCAATGGCTGGAATGTCCGCTTCGGAGCGTCTGACTAAGGTCTCTGAACAGCAACTATGGGCGCTGAGCGGACACTCGTCAGTTTCCGCGCCGTGACTGCTTTCCCCCATCCCAGCCCCCTACCCCTCCGGCGCCCAGTGCAGCAGTTTTTTCAGCAGCATATCCACCCCCACCCAGAGCAGGATCGTCATCCCCGCCAGCAGCACCAGGGCGGCGAACATCACATCCGTCTGCATCCGGGCATTGGCGTTCAGCATCACATAGCCCAGCCCCTCGGAGGCGCCGGCCCATTCGCCGATGATGGCGCCGATGGGCGCCACCGAGGCGGCGATGCGCAGGCCCGCGCCGAAGGCCGGCAGCGCCGCCATCAGCCGCACCCGCCAGAGGATGGCCAGCCGCGAGGCGCCCATGGTGCGGGCGAGGTCCAGCCAGCCCGGCTCGGTGCGGCGCAGACCGTCATAAAAGGCAGCGGTGACGGGAAAGAAAATCACCAGCACCGCCATCAGCACTTTCGAGGCGAGGCCGAAGCCCAGCCACAGCACCAAAAGCGGCGCCAGGGCAAACACCGGCACCGCCTGGCTCAGCAGCAGCAGCGGCAGCAGCCAGCGCTGCACCCCGCGCGAGGCGACCATCACCAGCGCGCAGCCCGCCCCGAACAGCGTGCCCAAGCCCAGCCCGAGGGCGATTTCCAGCAGCGTCACCAGCGCGTTGCGGGCCAGGAAGCCCCATTGCGCCACCAGCGTCTGCGCCACGGCACCAGGGCCGGGCAGCAGAAAGGCGGGGA
>NZ_JH976209.1:56489-118458 GCF_000306035.1 Acidocella sp. MX-AZ02 | reverse complement strand
GCCCCCACCAGAGCGCCACCAGCCCGGCACAGGTGCCCAGCGGCCGCAGCACCCGGCTCATCGCCCCCTGCCCCGCCAGCAAGGCGCGCAGCAGCTCGGCCTGGGTGTGCAGCAGCGCCTCGTCATCCGGGGCGCGGGGCGGGGTGCCGGGCACGGTGATCGCCGGGCCGAGGCGCGCCGGCTGCCCCGCCATCACATGCAGGCTGTGGCCGAGCCGGCAGGCTTCCAGCGGGTCGTGGGTGATCAGCAGCATCGTCCGCCCGGCCAGCAGCGTTGCCGCCAGCGTCTGCATCTGGGCGCGGGTGATCGCATCCAGCGCGGAAAAGGGCTCGTCCATCAGCACCACCGGCCGGTCCTCATACAGCGTGCGGGCCAGAGCGACGCGCTGGCGCATGCCCCCGGAGAGTTCCTTGGGCAAAGCCCGCTCGCGCCCGGCCAGCCCCACCGCTTCCAGCAGCGCCATGGCCCGCGCATGATCCGGGCGCTGCCCGCGCAGGCGGCTGCCGAGTGTGACATTCTCAAGGGCGCGCGCCCAGGGATAGAGCAGATCCTGCTGGCCCATCCAGGCGATGCGCGGGGCCAAAGCCTGGCCGTCATCGGCCTCCACCACCCCGGCATCCGGCGTCTCCAGCCCGGCGGCGATGCGCAGCAGGCTGGTCTTGCCCACCCCGCTCGCCCCCAGCAGCGCCACGCAGCGGCCCGCCGGCACGCGCAGCGCCAGCCCCTCGAACAGCGGGCGGCCTTCATAGCGCAGGGTCAGCCCGTGCAGATGCAAACCGGGCGGCTTGGGCGTTTGCTTCATCCCGTTCAGCTATACCCGCTTGCGCGCATGAAAAAAGGCCGGACCCTGGGGTCCGGCCTTGCACGGAGCCATTGCCTGTCAGTTGCCTGTCAGCGATGTGGGCTTGCCGGGGGTTTGGCCGGTCTGGGGCTGGGCCACCGGCTGCGCGGCGGGCATCGTGGCCGGCACTGGCTGCGTGCCCGGGGTGCTGTTCGCCTCCCAGCCGCCGCCCAGCGCCTTGTACAGCGTGATCTCGTTCTGCCGCTGCGCCAGCTGCAGCGCCACCAGATTGAGCTGCGCGCTGAGCAGATCATTCTGCGCCACCAGCACGTTCAGATAGGTATCGATCCCCGCCTTGAAGCGCATCTGCGCCAACGTGTAATAACGCTGATCCGCGTTCACCAGATCCTGCTCATACTTGACCTGGTCCACATAGGTCTCACGGCCGTTCAGCGCGTCCGAGACATCGTGGAAGGCGGACTGGATGGTCGCCTCATAGGTCGCGATCTGGATCTTCTTCTCGACCTTGGCGATGTCGAGATTGGCGATATTGGCGCCGGCGGTGAAGATCGGGATGGTGATCTGCGGCTGGAAGGACCAGGAGGTCTGACCGCCGGAGAACAGGCTGCTGAGGCTGTTGCTGGCGACACCGCCGCTGGCGGTGAGCGAGATCGACGGGAAAAACGCCGCCCGCGCCGCGCCGATATTGGCATTCGCCGCCAGCAGCTCATGCTCGGCCGCGCGGATATCCGGGCGGCGGGTGAGCAGGTCGGAGGGCAGGCCCGCCGGCACGTGCGGCAGCTTGGCCTCGGCATCCAGCCCGTCCACCGCGTTCATCTGCGCCAGCAGGGCCGGCGGAATCGGCGCGCCGGCCAGCAACACCAGCTCATCCATATCCTGCGCCACCTGGCGCTGATATTGCGCGACGCTGGCCGCCGCCGTGTCGTAGGTGATCTGCGCCTGGGCCAGATCCTGCGCCGTCACCGTGCCGTTATTCAGCTCCAGCTGCACCAGCGACAGGGATTTCTGGTCCGCCGCCGCGGTGTTCTGCGAAATCCGCAGCGATTGCCGATCCGCCAGCCAGGTATCGTACTCGGACGCCACCTGCGCCACCAGCGAGATCTGCGTGCTGAGCGCGGTATCCAGATCGCTCAGAAAGGTCTCGTGCGCGGATTTCGCGGTCGCGCGCAGCTTGCCGAACAGGTCGATCTCCCAGGAGACCGCCTGCGCGCCCAGGCTGTATTCATGCGAGGTGATGGCCCGCCCGGCGGAGCTGAGATTGGCCGGGGTGTGGGTGACGGTTTGATAGGCATCGCCCTCGATGGTCGGGAACAGGCTGGCGCGGTCGACGCGATATTGCGCCTGCGCCTGCTGCACGTTCAGCGCCGTCTCGCGGAAATTGCGGTTATTCGCGAGGCTGAGGGAAATCAGCTGCTGCAGCGCCGGATCCTTGAAGAAATCCTTCCAGCCGAGATCGGCGGCGGCGGGGCCGGCGCCGCCACCCGCCACCGGGTAGGCATTCTGCACCGGCAGCGCCGGGCGGTGATAGGCCGGGATGAGCGAGCAGCCCGAGAGCAGCCCCAGCATCAGGGCGGAGACCGGTTTCACGTTACGCATGGATCAATGGCCCCCGCCGGTATGTGTCACTTCCACCTGCTCCGATTTGCGGCGCACCTTGGTCAAGCCAAGCACCACGACGAAGAAGATCGGCACGAAGAAAATGGCGAGCACCGTGGCGGTGACCATGCCGCCGACAACGGCGGTGCCGATGGCGGTTCGCGCCCCCGCCCCCGCGCCGGTCGCGATCGCCAGCGGGAAGGTGCCGAGGACGAAGGCGATCGAGGTCATCAGGATCGGCCGCAACCGCTCCTGCGCCGCATGCAGCGCCGCATCGAACAGGCTTTCGCCCTGCTCATAGAAGTTCCGGGCGAACTCGACGATCAGAATGGCGTTCTTCACCGCCAGCCCCATCGTGGTGAGCAGGCCGATCTGGAAATACACGTCATTGGCAATGCCGCGCAGCAGATTGGCCAGCACCGCGCCGATGATGCCCAGCGGCACCACCAGCATCACCGCCACCGGGATCGACCAGCTTTCATACAAGGCCGCCAGGCAGAGCAGGATGAAGACGACGGAGATGGTGTAGAGCGCGCCGGTCTGCGAGCCGGCTTTCACCTGCTCGTAAGAAAGGCCGGTCCATTGCATGGTGACGCCCTTGGGCAGCTCGGCGGCGAGTTTCTCGACCTCCGCCATCGCCGTGCCCGAGCTCACCCCCGGGGCCGGCTGGCCCTGAATCTCATAGGCCTCGTCACCATTATAGATTTCCACCGCCTGCGGGCCGACGCTCCAGCTGCCGGAGGTGAAGGCGCTGAAGGGCACCATGCCGCCGGACGAATTGCGGACATACCATTTATCCAGGTCGCTCGGCTGCATGCGCGCATCCGCCTCACCCTGGACATAGACATCCTTCACGCGTCCGTCGCGCTGGAACTGGTCGACATATTCCGAGGCCAAGGCCGCCTGAATGGTGGTGTTGACATCGCTCATCGACAGCCCGAGCGCCGAGGCCGCCTCACGATCGACCTTCAGATTATATTGCGGCGCCTCGCCGAGGCCATTGGGGCGCACCGCCTCCAGCAGATGATCCTGCGCCGCCAGCCCGAGGAACTTGTTGCGGGCATTGAAGAAATCCTGGCTGCTGAGATTGCCGGAATTCATCAGCTCCAGATCGAAGCCGGTGGCGTTGCCCAGCTCCAGCACCGGCGGCGGCTGCAGCACGAAAACCTGCCCGGCCGGGTTGCCGGCGAAATGCGCCATCACCCGGTTCGCGATCGCGGCGACATTCTGCGACGCCTTGGGCCGGTCGGCCCAGGGCTTCATCAGCATCACCAGGAAGCCCTGGCTCTGCGCCTGACCGGCGAAGCTGAAGCCGGTGACGTTGAAGACGGACTTCACGTTCGCGGATTCGGTCTTGTCGATATAGTCACGCAGCTCGGTGTTCAACGCCGTGGTCTGCTCGGCGGTGGAGCCGGTCGGCAGGGTCACCTGGCCCAGCAGCAGCCCCTGATCCTCGTTCGGCAGAAAGCCTGTCGGCAGCCGGGTGAACAGGAAGACGGTGAGGATGGTGATGCAGACAAAGCCCACCATGGTCAGCCGGCGATGGCGCGACATCCTGCGCACGCCGCCGAGATAACCGTTACGGGTACGGTTGAAATTGCGGTTGAACCAGCCATAGAACCCGCGCGTGCCGGCCCCTTCCTTCGGCGGGCGCAACAGCGAGCCGCAGAGCGAGGGGGTGAAGATCAGCGCGGTCAGGATCGACAGCACCATGGCCGAAACGATGGTGACCGAGAATTGCCGATAGATCACGCCGGTGGAGCCGCCGAAGAAGGCCATCGGCAGGAACACCGCCGCCAGCACCAGCGCGATGCCGACCAGCGCCCCGGAGATTTCATCCATCGATTGGCGCGCCGCCTCTTTCGGCGCGAGCTTGCGCTCATGCATCAGACGATCGACATTTTCCACGACGACGATGGCGTCATCGACGAGCAGGCCGACGGCCAGCACCATCGCCAGCATGGTCAGGGTGTTGATCGAGTAGCCCAGCGCCGCCAGCACCCCGAACGTGCCCAAGAGCACGATCGGCACGGCGATGGTCGGCACCAGCGTGGCGCGGATATTCTGCAGGAACAGCAGCATCACCAGGAACACCAGCACGATGGCTTCCAGCAGCGTCTGCACGACCTCTTCCAGCGACAGCACGATATAGGGCTGGGTATCGTAGGGATAAACCAGCTTCACCCCCGGCGGCAGGCTCTTCGCCAGCACCGCCAGCTCCTGCTTCACCGCTTTTTCGGTATCCAGCTGGTTGGCGCCGGGCGCCAGTTTCAGCCCCATGGCGGCGGTCGGGTGACCGTTGAAGGTGGCGTCGATCGCGTAGCTCTGCGGCCCCAGCTCGACCTTGGCGACATCTTTCAGCCGCACCTGGGCGCCGCTGGTCTCCACCTTCAGCAGAATATTCTCGAACTGCTTGGGATCGGTAAACTGGCTCGGGCCGTTGATCAGCGCGTCGAGCCGCTGGCCCTTCACCGCCGGCAGGCTGCCCAGCTCGCCGGACGGCACCTGGATGTTCTGCGCCTGGATGGCGGAGACGACATCGGCGGCGGTCAGCCCGTATTTGAACAGCTCACCCGGATTGAGCCAGATGCGCATCGCATATTCCGAGCCGAACAGCGTGTAATCGCCAACGCCGGGAATACGGGTGATCGGATCCTCGAAATTGGAGGCGATGTAATCCCCGAGTGCGGCGTGATCCATGGTGCTGTTCGTGGATTCCAGCGCGAAGAACAACATATAGTTCTTCTCGGCCTTGCGCACATTGATGCCGCTTTGGGTCACTTCGCTCGGCAAGGTCGGCTCGGCCAGAGAGAGCTTATTCTGCACCTGCACCTGGGCGATGTTCGGATCGGTACCCTGCTTGAAGGTCAGGGTGATCGTCACCGCGCCGGTCGCCTCGGCGGTGGAATCGATATATTCCAGCCCGTCCAGACCCGACATTTGCTGCAGGATCGGCCGGATCACGGTATTCGCCGCCGTCGTCGCATTCGCGCCGGCATAGCTGGTGGAGATCGAGATCGCCGGCGGGGCGATGGAGGGATATTGCGCGATCGGCAGCTGGGTAATCTCGATGGCGCCGGCCAACATCAGCACCAGCGCCAGAACCCAGGCGAAAATCGGCCTGTCAATAAAGAAACGTGACATATCGGAGTCCTGGAACCGGGGTCAGGAGGCGGCGTTGCCGGAGGCGAATTTGGCGGTCTCGTCGGTGGGCGTGACCTTCTGGCCGGGGGTGGCGTTGAGCAGCCCATCGACGATCACGCGATCGCCCGGCTGCAGCCCGCCCGTCACCACCCAGTCATTGCCGAGCGTGGCGCCGGTCTTGATCACCTTCTGCGCGACCACATCATCCTTTCCGACCACCAGCACGGTCGGGTCGCCATGGGTGTCGTGGGAGACCGCCTGCTCGGGCACCAGAATGCCGTTCTTGTCCACCCCTTCATCGATCACCGCGTGCACATACATGCCCGGCAGCAGCAGATGGTCGGGGTTGGGGAAGATCGCGCGGACCAGCACCGTGCCGGTGGCCTGGTCCACATTCACCTCGGCGAACTGCATCTTGCCCGCCGGCGCGTAGGTGCTGCCGTCCTCCAGGGTCAGCGTCACCTTGGCCGTGCCATCGGCGTTGGTCTGCAACGTGCCGGACTGCATTTCCTGCTTCAGCCGCAGCCAGGTCTCGGAGGATTCGTTCAGATCGACATAGATCGGGTCGAGCTGCGTCACCGTCGCCAGGGCCGTGCTCTGGTTCGCCGTCACCAGCGCGCCGGGGGTCACCGTGGAGGCGCCGATGGTGCCCGAGATCGGCGAGAACACCTTGGTGTAATTCAGGTTGATCTGCGCGCTCTCGATGCTGGCCTTGGCGGAGGCGACATTGGCCTCGTCCTCTTTCACCGTCGCCAGCGCATTGTCGTAGGATTGCTGGCTGACGGCCTGGGCCTGCGCCAGAGGCTTGTAGCGGCGGGCCTGCGCCTGATCCGTGGCCAGCTGCGCCTCGTCATGCTTTAATGTGGCAACGGCACTGTCATAAGTCGCCTGATAGGGCGCCGGGTCGATCTGATAAAGCTGCTGCCCGGCCTTCACATCCGAACCCTCGACGAACAGCCGCTTGAGAATCACCCCGGTCACCTGCGGGATGATCGGCGCCGTCATCACCGCGGCGGTACGGCCCGGCAACTCGGTTTCCCGGGTCACCGGCTGAGTTTTGATGGTGACCGTGCCCACCGCCGGCGGCGGCGGCGCGGAGGCGGCCTTCTGCTTGTCACAACCAGCCAGAAGCGTGAGCCCGGCAAGGCACGTTGCCGCCAGGGCACGGCCACGGGCGGGGCGACGAAATTCGACGGACATCAAGACCTCTCAAAGGCAGGCTGGAATGAAAACAACGGAAACCCAGTTGGAGCACTAGCAAAATCAAAGATCTGGTGTGATTCAGCGTCATTGATCCGCGATACGGAGAATCGCGGATGTCTGAACCATCGCACCAGAGTGAAGCAACGACCTCAAAACATTTACAGTACTTATGAGTACTGATATTGTGCGATTGCGAAGGGCTGTCAAGACGCGACCTGGTTGCATTTTTTCGCGTCAAAGAAACGAATATGGATGGGATTGAGTGTCCAAGGAGATTTGCAAGCATCGGGGGCGGCCAAAAGCCTGTACGGACGAGACGCAGCGGCGATTGATCATCGATTGTTCACGGCGCCTGTTCCTGGAACAAGGCTATGGCGCGACCCGGACCGAGGACATCGCGACACGCTGCAAGATCTCCAAACAGACGCTCTACCGGTTGTTTCCGGGCAAATCCGCGCTGTTCGCTGCGGTGGTGGATGCCGACCGCCCGCAATGGCTGGAGCTGCCCGTGCCCGACGACCTGCCCCTGGCGGCGGCGCTGGAGCGGATTTTCCGGATCGATATCAGCGAGGACGAGGACAAGGAGCGGCTGGATTTCTTCCGCATGACCTTGGCGGAGGCCCAGACCTACCCGGAGCTGAGCGAGATCGCCCGCACCAACGGGGCGCAGCAGGCGCATGCGGCGCTGGCCATCTGGATGCAGCGCCAGGCGGATCGCGGCCTGATCAACCTGGCACTGGATGCGCTGACCAGCGCGCGCATGCTCTCGGACATGATTTTCGGCGCGATGATCCTGAAATCCATCGGCGAATTCGCCTGGCGCAGCGGCGAGGCACGGCGCGCCCATATCCGCGCCGCCATTCATGTCTTCCTGCACGGCGTCTGCCCCGCCCCAGCCGCGTCAAGCTGACCCCATATTGCGCCGCAGACGCGCGCGGGGCACAGAGCGGCCTTTCGGTTTTTAGGTCCTGAATCGGGACTATTTTCTGGCCTTTGCGGGATCACGGCGCTAAATTGGCGATCCACCGCGCGAAAAGACGCGGGGCATTCGCGAGCTGGGGCGTGGAAGCAAAGGCAAGACCCATGAACGACGTGACAATCTGGGCGGAAATGTTGGCGGTGCCGGTGGCAATCGGCTTCATTGCGGTGATGATCTGCCTGTTCAAGGACAGGCTGGAATTCGAGCGCCACCACCCCCACAAGCCGTAAGATCAGCCTTGGCCGTCCTCCGCGCCGGCGACCAGATATTTCCGGTCGATCCGGCGCATGGCGGTGGCCAGACGCGCCTCCTCGCGCTGGATGTCCTCCAGCGTCGAGCCGGTGAAATCCATATGCGCGCGCATCGCCTCACCCGCTTCGTTGGCATCCCCGCTCAACACCGCCTCGCCGATGCGCAGATGCTGCGCCAGCAGCAAATCGCGCAGGCCCGCGCGCAGATACAGCGTCTCACGATTATAAAAGACGTTCTTGCGCAAGAGATCGCCCAACACCCGCATGATGTGCAGCACCATCAGATTATGCGAGGCCTCGTAGATCAGCCCGTGCAGCTCGGCATCCACATCCGCCTCCAGGGCCGACTCCCCGGCATCATGCGCGGCCTGGATGCGGCGCAGGCAATCGGCGATCGCCTCGCGCTCGGGCTGGGTGGCGCGGATGGCGGCATAGCCGGCGGCCGCCACCTCCACCGTGCGCCGGAATTCGATATAATCCGCCGTCGCCCGCGGCTCGGTCACGAATAATTCCGCCAGCGGGTCGGCCAGCCGGTCAAGAAACCGCGCCACGCTGGTGCCGGACTTGCCGGAGACCAGCAGCCCGCGCTCCTCCAGCTGCGCCAGCGCCTGATGCAGAGACGGGCGCGAGACCCCCAGCCGCTCCGCCAGCTCGCGCTCGCCCAGCAGCTTCTCCCCCGGCCGCAGCGCCCCTTCCAGGATCATCGTCTGGATGCGCTCGGCGATGATATCCGCCAGCGGCACCGGCTTCACCTTTTCAGCCATCGCACCGTCCCTCAAAAACCGACCGGCATTATAAACAGCCCGGCGCCAGTTGTACCAGAATGCATTATGGTAAAAATTTATTGCCAATAACAATCTTGGCATGCTAACCGGCCAGCACTCCAAGGACCATAATCAAATCACAGGGACAGAAATGTTCGCACAGCTCATCACCCCCATCGGGGGTAGTCTGGTTTTATCGTTTCTCGTGGCCGCGATTCCGGTGGCGCTGGTGCTGGCGCTGCTCGGCGTGCTGCGCCGGCCGGCCTGGCAGGCGGCTTTGGCCGGGCTCGCCGCCGCCTTCATCGTCGCGGTCGGCTTCTGGCAGCTGCCGGTGCATCTGGCGCTGGCGGCGGCGGCCAATGGCGCCGTATTCGCCGCCTGGCCGGTGATGTGGATCGTGCTGAACGCGCTGCTGCTTTATAATATCTCCGTCCGCGCCGGCTATTTCGAGGCCTTCCGCGCCTGGGTGATCAACCATCTGCCAAATGACCGCCGGGTGGTGCTGGTGGTGATCGGCTTCTGCTTCGGCGCCTTGCTGGAGGGTGTGGCCGGGTTCGGCACGCCGGTGGCCATCACCTCCTCGCTGCTGATGCTGGTCGGCTTTCCCGCGCTGGAAGCGCTGGTATTCGTGCTGATCTTCAACACCGCCCCCGTCGCCTTCGGCGCGCTGGGTGTGCCGGTGACGGTGCTGGGGGCGGTCACCGGCCTGCCCACCACCGCACTCGGCGCCATGCTCGGCCGCCAGCTGCCGGTGATCGCGCTGCTGCTGCCGTTCTATGTCATCACCATCTATGGCGGCTGGCGCTCGCTGAAGGCGCTCTGGCCGCTGCTGCTGGCCGCCGGCGGCTCCTTCGCGGCGATGCAGTTCATCGCCTCCAACCTGCTGGATTATGCGCTGACCGACGTGCTCTCCTCGCTCGGCTCGCTGGTCTTCACGCTGCTGTTCCTGCAGGTTTGGAAACCGAAACCCGACGCTGAATTCGCGATCAAGGACGAGGCGCTGCACGGGGCGGAATCCCACTCCAAGCGCAACCCCTGGAGCGGCTGGCTGCCCTGGGTGCTGGTCTCGGTCATCGTCATCGTCTGGACCAATCTGAACATCGCCGCCATCGGCGCGCGCAGCATCCATTGGCCAGGGCTGGACAAGGCGATCTCGATCACCCTCTACCATGCCAAGCCCTATGCCGCGATCTATGGCTTCCAGCCGCTGGCCACCGGCACCGCGATCCTGCTGACCGCGCTGCTCACCGCCATGCTCGGCCGGGTTTCGCCGGGGGCGCTGCTCGGCTGCATCGGCGCCACGCTGAGGCAGATCTGGCTGGCGGTGGTGACGGTGATGTCCATCGTCGCCCTCGCCTATCTGATGAACTATTCCGGCCTCGCCTACACGCTGGGGGCCGGGGTGGCGGCCACCGGGCATTTCTTCATCCTGCTCTCGCCCTTCCTGGGTTGGGTGGCGGTGATGCTCTCCGGCTCCGATACCTCCGGCAATGCGCTGTTCGGCAATCTGCAGGTGGTCGCGGCCAGGCAGCTCAATCTCAGCCCGATCCTGATCGCCGCCACCAACTCCGCCGGCGGGGTGATGGGCAAGGTGATCTCGCCGCAGAACATCGCCACCGGCTGCAGCGTCACCGGCATGGCCGGGCAGGAGGGCAAGGTGTTCGCCCGGGTGTTCATCCATTCCATCGTGCTGACCCTGGCGCTGGCGGTGCTGGTGATTATCGAGCAGTATCTCATCCCCTGGGTGATCCCGGGCTGAACAAGCCAGCCCCGCGCCACGGGGCTGGCAAAACCAGTGAAACCGCCCAGAGTGGCGGCCACCGCAACAAGGACAGAACCCATGCCCGACCGCAACGCTGATCTGATCACCGCCCTGCAAGGCGCGGTCGGGGCCGGGCATGTGCTGACCGCGGAGGCCGCGACGCGCCGGTTTCGCACCGGCTATCGCTTTGGCACCGGCAAGGTGCTGGCGGTGGTGCGGCCGGGCAGCCTGGTGGAGCAATGGCGGGTGTTGCAGGCCTGCCACCAGGCCGGCGTCATCATCATCATGCAGGCCTCCAATACCGGCCTCACCGGCGGCTCCACCCCGGATGGCGATGAGTATGACCGGCCGATCGTGCTCATCAGCACCACCCGCATGGCGAAGATCCATCTGCTGGAGGGCGGGCGCCAGGTGGTCTGCCTGCCTGGCGCCACCTTGTTCCAGCTGGAGAAAACCTTGCGCCCGCTGGGGCGCGAGCCGCATTCGGTCATCGGCTCCTCCTGCCTTGGCGCCTCGGTACTGGGCGGGATTTCCAATAATTCCGGCGGGGCGCTGATCCATCGTGGCCCGGCCTTCACCCAGCTGGCGATCTATGCGCGGGTGAATGAGGCGGGCGCCATCGAGTTGGTCAACCATATCGGGCTGCGCCTCGGCAACGACCCGGAAGCGATGCTCACCCGGCTGGAGCGCGGCGATTTCACCGCCGACGAAATCGAGCACCCGGCCGGCCGCGCCGCCTCCGACCCCGACTACGCCCGGCATGTCCGCGAGATCGACGCCGCCACCCCCGCCCGCTTCAACGCCGATCCGCGCCGGCTCTGCGAAGCCTCCGGCAGTGCCGGCAAGCTGATGATCTTCGCCGTGCGGCTGGACAGTTTCGCAGCCGAGAAAGAGACCGCGGTATTCTATATCGGCAGCAATGACGCGGCCGCGCTGACGCGCATCCGCCGCGACATTCTGGGTGGCTTCGCCAACCTGCCGGTGGCGGGCGAATATATCCACCGCACCGCCTTCGACATCGCGGCTCTGTACGGCAAGGATACGGTGATTGCGATCGAAAAGCTGGGCACCGACCGGCTGCCGGCCCTGTTCGCGGCGAAAGCGAAGTTCGATGCCTTTGCCTCGAATTTTTCGTTTCTGCCGAAGGATCTCAGCGACCGGCTGATGCAGGCGGCGAGCCAGCTTTTCCCCCAGCATCTGCCCGCCCGGATGCGCGATTACCGGGACCGCTTTGAGCATCATCTGCTGCTGAAAATGTCCGGCCCCGGCATTGCGGAGGCGCGGACTTATCTTGCTTCACTGTTCCCCAGCGCTGGCGGGGATTTTTTCGAATGCACGCCGGAGGAAGGTGCGAAAGCCTTCCTGCACCGCTTCGCCGTGGCGGGGGCGGCGATCCGCTATCGCGCCATTCATCGCGACACGGTCTCGGACATTGTGGCGCTGGACGTGGCCCTGCGCCGCAACGACCAGGAGTGGGTGGAGCGGCTGCCCGCGGAGATGGACGGCAAGCTGCTGCACAAGCTCTACTACGGGCATTTCTTCTGCCATGTGTTCCACCAGGATTATGTGGTGAAGGCCGGGCATGATCCGATCGCCATCGAGCATGAGATGTGGGGGCTGCTGGATGGTCGCGGGGCGGAATATCCGGCGGAGCATAATGTCGGCCATCTCTACCCCGCCAAGCCCGCACTGGCGGCGCATTACCAGGCGCTGGACCCATGCAACTGCTTCAACCCCGGCATCGGGCAAACCTCCAAGCTCTATTGCTGGGGCGAAGAAGAGGCTGCCTGAGTTACAAAAGTTTTTTGGGGGGCTTGGGGGGAGTTTTTTCAAAAACTCCCCCCAATCTTCACGGCCAGACCCCGCTGAACTCCTCCTCCGCATAGGCCTTGTAATCCGCGAGGATCTCCGGCGCATCATCGGTGAAAAGCTGCGAGACCACGCCATAAACCAGCTTTGGCGCGGCGAATTTCATGCCTGAGAGCGCCGAGGCGGAGAGCCCCAGGCTCGCCAGCGCCGCATAGTTGAAATTGAACAGCCCGTGCAGCCGGTCAGCGCCGTCCGGCGTCTTCGCGGTGAAGGCAAAATCCCTGGCAAGGTAAGGATGATCGTCGATCAAGGGGTTCGGCTTCGGGGCCTGGTATTTATCCCGCCAGCAGGCGATATCCCCGGCCAGCGCCGCCAGCTCCGGGCGCAGCCGCGCATCGGTCAACAGCCCGGTGGAGAGCACCAGGAAGTCGAACAGGTAGGTGGCCTTCGGCGTCGTCACCTCCACCCCATCCGGTGTCTCCCGCACTGAAAGCCAGGGCTCGCCGGGATGGAAGGAAAAGCCTTCATAGGCGCAGGCGCGGTTGAACGTGTCATTGGTCGGCGGCTGGTTGAAGGAGAGGAAATGGTCGATGCCGTCATAACGCTGGGCATCGCTCAGATCCGAAAAATGCCCGAGGAAACCGGCATTTTCCATGAAGCGGATCGGGTTGATCTTGGGCAGCGCCGGCTTGCGGATGAAGACCTGCACGCGCCCCACCCCTTCCCCCAGCGCGAACTGCGCATTGTCAAAGGCCGAGGCGCCGCCGCCGAGAATGCCGATGCGCTTGCCCTGCATCGCGGCATAATCCACCGCCTCCGAGGTATGGGCGTAGCGGGATTTCGGCAGCGTCTTGATGAAATCCGGCGTGTGCCACTCACCGCCGCCCTGAATGCCGGTGGCCAGCACCACCTTGCGCGCCAGCAGCGCCGAACCGCCGGCATGCACGCGAAACAGCCCGCGTTGCACCGGCTCGATCAGCGTCACCTTCGCCTCATTACGCACCGGAATCCCCAGAATCCGGCGATACCAGATCAGATAGCGCATCCAGGCCGCGCGCGGGATCTTGCCCAGCGCCTCCCAGCCTTCGGCGCCATATTGCGCCTCCCACCAGGCGCGGAAGGTGAGCGAGGGCACGCCGAGATCCACCGAGATCAGATGTTTGGGCGTGCGCAGCGTCACCATCCGGGCATAGGTCACCCAGGGGCCTTCCTGGCCCTCCGGGTTTTCGTCCAGCACCAGGATATTCTCCACCTTCTCGCGCACCAGCCCGAAAGCCGCCGCCAGCCCGCTCTGCCCGCCGCCGACGATCAGCACGTCATACACATGCCCCTCCGGGTGGCGATGCGGGCGCACCCAGGGCCTGGCCGGGTAATCCAGACAGGCCAGATCATGCCGGACCCGCGCCGCCAGCTCCGTCAGCGCCTCGCTCTTCGGGGGAGAGATCTGGTCCATCCTTGGGCACTCCTTCACGCTGCCTGCGCCGGGTAAATGCTAGCGAGCCATCTTATTGCGGGCAATCGCTATCTGCGGCTAGTTTTTGGGCATGACCCAGAGCCTTGGCGCCATCGCCGTCTCCCGTTGCGACCTGTTCAAGCAACCGCCTTACAGCGAGGCGGCAGGCGCCCTCACCCGCCGCTTCCTCACCCCGGCCCACAAAGCCGCGCTGGAGACGCTGACCGGCTGGATGCAGGCGGCCGGGATGAGCACGCGGCTGGACGCGGCGGGCACGCTGATCGGCCGGTATGAGGGCACCGGCGCGGCCACCGTGCTGATCGGCTCGCATATCGACAGTGTGCGCGATGCCGGCGCCTATGATGGGGCGCTGGGGGTGATGCTGGGGCTGGGCGTGGTCGAGGACCTGGCCCGGCAAGGCAAGCGCCTGCCCTTCGCCATCGAAATCCTGGCCTTTGGCGATGAGGAAGGCTCGCGCTTCCACGCCTCGATGACCGGCAGCCGCTACCGCGCCGGCACGCTGACGGGGGACCCCACGACGCTGCAGGATGAAGACGGCATCTCGATGGGCGAGGCGATGCGCGGCTTCGGGCTGGACCCGGAAGCCCTGCGCCAGCCCCCGCCGCGCGGCGATGTGCGGCTCTATCTGGAAGCGCATATCGAACAAGGCCCGGTGTTGCAGGCGGAAAATCTGCCGCTGGGCATCGTCACCGGCATCGCCGCGCAGACGCGCCTGGCCGTGACCCTCATTGGCATGGCCAACCATGCCGGCACCACCCCGATGGGGCTGCGCCGGGACGCGCTGGCCGCCGCCGCCGAGGCGGTGCTGCTGGTCGAGCGTATCGCGACACGGGAGGGCATCGTCGGCACCGTCGGCGCGCTCAGCGTGGCCCCTGGGGTGGGCAATGTCATCCCCGGCTTGGTCAGCTTCTCGGTCGATCTGCGCGCCCCGCTGGCGGGCCCGCGCGATGCGGCGGAACAGGAATTCCGCGACGGGCTTGCGGCACTCTGCGCCCGGCGCGGCATCGGTCAGGAGGTGAAAACTGTCCAGCAGCTCGCCCCCTGCCTGTGCGACGAGACGGCCCAGCGCCTGCTGGCGGAGAGCATCGCCGCGCAAGGCGGGCGCCCCTTCGCCCTCGCCTCCGGCGCCGGGCATGACGCGATGAGCATGGCCGCCCTCTGCCCCGTGGCCATGCTGTTCATCCGCTGCCGGGACGGGGTCAGCCACAACCCGGCCGAACATGTCACGCCCGAGGATGTGGACGCGGCGGCGCGGGTGATGCTGGGTTTCCTGGAGCGCCTCGCCGCGCGCTGAACCATCTTCCTTGCGGCCTTGGCGGACATATATCTGCAAGACCCGCTCAGAGGATGCGCATGTCCAGCCTGACCACCCCGTTGAACGAGAGTCTCGGCAACCGCCTTCGCAAGCTCTGGCGCGATGACGGGCTCTCCATTGCCTTCTTCACCCTGTTCATCCTCTGCCTGATCCCGCAGGGGCTCACCGGCTGGGTCGATTATAATGGCAGCCTGAAAGAAGCGCATTTTCCGGCGATTTCACTCGGGACCTATCTGCGCACTGGCAATTTTCTGGATGGCGCCTTCAGCAACTGGCAGGCGGCGATCCTGCAGCTGGCGGTGCTGATCGCCTTCAGCGCGGTGCTGCGGCAGAAAGGTGCCGCGCATTCGCGCAAGCCTGCCGGCCTGAGCCAGCGCACGGTCTATTGGAAGCTGCGCCGGCAGGATAATCTGGCCGACACGCTCTATGCCAATTCGCTGTCCCTGGCGTTCATTTTCATGTTCGTCATCGCCTTCGGGCTGCATCTGCTGTTCGGCAGCTGGCGTTATAACGAGCAGCAAACGCTGCAGCATCTGCCAACCCTCTCCACCCTGGCCTATGCCGGCAGCGCGGATTTCTGGTTCTCGGTGTTCCAGTGCTGGGAGGCCGAGTTCGGCGCCATCGGCCTCTATGTCGTGCTCAGCATCTTCCTGCGCCAGGAGAACTCGCCGGAATCCAAGAAGGTGGAGGCGCAGGATGGAGAGACCGGCGAGACCAATGAATAGGCCTCACCCCAACAAATCCGCCAGCGCCAGCGCCACCACCTTGGTCGCGCGGTGCAGGTCCGCCAGGGGCAGCCGCTCATCCGCACGATGCGCGTTGGCTTCCTCGATGCTGCGCGGCCCGGCACCGTAGAGCACGATCGGCACGCCGGCGGCGGCGTAATGGCGGGCATCGGTGTAAAGCGGCACGCCGGTGGTGCCGATTTGCTCGCCGTAAATCTCCGTGGCGCGGCGGCTCAACGCCTCTGCCAAGCGCTCGCTCCCCGGCAGCGGGGTGAGCGGGAGCGCCAGCAGCACCTGGCGGATCTCCACCCGCGCCCCTGCAACCTCCGTCACCGCGCGCTCGATCAGCGCGCGCAAGCCCGCCTCCACCGCCGCCGGGTCTTCGTCCGGGGTGATCCGCCGGTCCAGGCGCAGCGTGATCTTGTCCGGCACCACATTGGTGTTGATACCGCCGGAGATCAGCCCCACGGTGAGCCCCGGCGCGCCGATGCCGGGAATGGCGGAGGGCTGGCCGCGCAGGCGCGCCCGCTCGACATAGAGCGCGTTGAGCACGCAGGTTGCCGCCTGCAGCGCGTCGATCCCGGTTTCCGGCTTCGCCGCATGGGCGGAGCGGCCCAGCACCGTCACCTCCAGATGCAGGCAGCCATTATGCGCGGTGACGACATTGTAGGAAAACCCAGCGGCGATCGCCGCATCCGGCTTGGAAATCCCCTCCGCCAGCAGCCAGCCCGGGCCGATCTCCCCGCCCGTCTCTTCATCATAGGTAATATGCAGCTCGATCGTACCCTTCAGCGCCAGCTTGCTCTCCTTCAGCGCCTTCAGCGCGAAAGCGTAGGAGGCGATGTCGGATTTGGAGACGGCGGCGCCGCGCCCATACATCCAGCCGTCGCGGATCTCCGCACCGTACGGGTCCGCGCTCCAGCCCTCGCCGGGCGGCACCACGTCACCATGCGCGTTGAGCGCGATGGTCGGGCCGGGGCCGAAGCCGTGGCGGACGATGAGATTGGTGCAGCTGACCATGCCATGCGCCCGCACCAGCGCCTCTGGGACCACATGACGTTCCACGTGGAACCCTAACCGCTCCAGCAGCGCCGCTGTCATCGCCGCGTGCGGGGCGCAGTCCCCGGACGGGTTGTCGGACGGGTGGCGGACCAGTTCGGCGAGAAACTCCTCCCGGCTGGCATCATGCATATCGATCAGATCGGTCAGGCTCTTCATCATCTCAGTCCCGGTTGCGCCCTTGGGCTATCAGCGCCACTATGCGGGGGTGAGTGATTTTCGCCAAGCGTGTCGCGAAATCCCCGGAGGTCGACATGATCGCTGAGTCCGGCCCGTATCTCGGCCTGTTCGAGCATTCCCCCTGGGTGGTGGAACGGGCCTTCACAACCTCTCCCTTTCCGGACAAGGCCAGCCTGCACGCCGCCTTGGTGGCGGTGGTGGCGGACGCATCGGAGGCCGAGCAGCTGGCGCTGATCCGCGCCCATCCCGAGCTTGGCGCAGGCCAGGCGGACCTCACCGCCGCCTCCCAGGCCGAGCAGCAAGGGGCAGGGTTGCGGGCGCTGAGCGCCGAGGAATTCGCCCGCTTCACCGCGCTGAACGCCGCCTACCGGGGAAAATTCGGCTTTCCCTTCATCATCTGCGTGCGGCTGCAGCCCGGCAAGGCGGCCATTCTGGAAGCCTTCGCCAAGCGGCTTGAACATGACCCTGTCACGGAAAAGGAAACCGCCTTGCGCGAAATCGGCCATATCACCTGGTTGCGGCTACAGGACATCACGCCATGAAGGGCCTCACCACCCATGTGCTGGATGTCGTCCAGGGCTGCGGCGCGGCGGGGATGCAGGTGGAGCTGCACGCGCCGGGCGGGGCGGTGACCGCGGTGACGCTGGATGAAGGCGGGCGCGCCTGCCTGGCCGAAACCCTCGTCGCCGGCGCCTATGAGCTGCGTTTCCACGCCGCCTTCTATCGCAGGGCGGCCGAGTTTTACGACATCATCCCGGTGCGCATTCTGGTGCATGAGCCCGCGCGCCATTACCATGTCCCTTTGATATTGAGCGCCTATGGCTATTCCACCTATCGCGGCGGCTAACAGCCCCGCCTACCCGCGTGACCTTCCCGGCTATGCCGGCCACCCGCCGCGCGTCACCTGGCCGGGCGGGGCCAAACTCGCACTCAGCTTCGTGCTGAATTACGAGGAGGGCGCGGAAAACTCCGTGCTGCACGGCGATGAAGGGGCGGAGACCTTCCTCTCCGAGATTGTCGGCGCCGCCCCGGTGCCGGGAATGCGCCATCATTCCATGGAAAGCCTCTATGATTACGGGGCACGGGCCGGGTTCTGGCGCATCCGCAAGCTGTTCGAGGCGCACGGGCTGCCGCTCACCGTGTATGGCGTGGCGATGGCGATGCAGCGCAACCCGGAGGCGGTGGAGGCGATGCTGAAATCCGGCTGGGAGATCGCCAGCCACGGCTATCGCTGGATCAATTACCAATATGTGCCGGAAGAGATCGAGCGCGACCATATGCAGCGCGCCATCGAGATCATCACCGCGCTTACCGGCCATCGCCCGCTCGGCTGGTACACCGGCCGCACCAGCCCCAACACCGCGCGGCTGGTGGTCGAGGAAGGCGGTTTTGTGTATGACGCGGATTCTTACGCGGATGATGTGCCGTATTACGACACCACATGGGGCAAGCCGCAGCTGATCCTGCCCTACACGCTGGACACCAACGATATGCGCTTCGCCGCGGTGCAGGGCTTCAATACCGGCGCGCATTTCGTCACCTACATCAAGGACGCCATCGACGCGCTGCGGCTGGAAGGCGAAACCAGCCCGAAAATGCTCTCCATCGGGCTGCATTGCCGCATCATCGGCCGGCCGGGGCGCATCGGCGCGCTGCGGCAGATTCTGGATTATGTCGCCTCCCTGCCGGATGTCTGGGTGGCGCGCAGGATCGAGATTGCCCGGGAATGGCAGCGCCAGGTGCCGCCGCCGGAAGCGTGAGGATTTGATATATATCTTGGCGGTATCCCCCGCGCCGGGTTAGCTCGCCGGCATGAGTGACCGCATGGATCCGCGCCTGATGCGCGAAGGCAAGCGCGCCCGGGGCGCGCTCTATGGCAGCATCGGGCTGGGGCTGCTCTCCGCCTGGGTGGTGATCGGCCAATCCGTGCTGCTGGCCAAGCTGGTCACCGCCATCTCCTTCCTGCATCAGCCGCTGAGCCGGCTGGAGACGCCGCTTTTGCTGCTGGCCCTGCTGTTCGGGCTGCGCGCACTGCTCACCTATGGCGCCGAGCGCCTGGCCAGCCGCGCCTGCCTGACCATCAAAACCGGGCTGCGCGCCGCCTTGCTGGAGCGGCTATTCGCGCGCGGCCCGGCCGAGGGGGCGGCCAGCGCCGAGCACGCCACCGTGCTGCTGGACGGGGTGGAGGCGCTGGAGCCCTATTTCGCCCGCTATCTGCCGCAGATGTATCTCTGCGTCGCGGTGCCGCTGGCCATCCTCGCCTTCGTGTTCTCGCTGGACTGGATCAGCGGGCTGGTGCTGCTGGTCGCGGGGCCGTTGATCCCGCTCTTCATGGTGTTTGTCGGCTACCGGGCGGAGGCGATCAATCAGCGCCAATGGCTGAAGCTGCTGGCGCTGGGTACGCATTTCCTGGATGTGCTGCAGGGGCTCACCACGCTGAAGCTGTTTGGCCGGGCGCGCGACGAGATCGCCATCATCGCCCGGATTTCGGACGATTATCGCCGCACCACCATGGATGGCTTACGCATCGCCTTTCTCACCAGCGCGGTGCTGGAGTTTTTCGCCTCGCTGGCGATCGCGCTGGTGGCGGTTTTGTTCGGGGCGCGGCTGATCCACGGGCATTTCGATTTCTACCCGGCCTTTCTGGTGCTGCTGCTGGCCCCGGAATATTTCGTGCCGCTGCGCGGGCTTTCGGTGCATTACCATGCCAGGATGAGCGCGATTGCCGCCGCGCGGCAGATTTTCGGCCTTCTGGACGCGCCCGTGCCCGCGCGCGGCAGCGCCGCGCTGGCGCCGGCTGAGGAATATGAGATGGCCTGCGAAAAGCTGAGCTTCGCCTATGACGGGCGTGTTGTGCTGCAGGATGTCACCGCCCGTTTTCCCGCCGGCAGCACAACAGTGATTGTCGGTGCCAGCGGCACCGGCAAGACCACGCTCTCGCGCCTGCTGCTCGGGTTTCTCACCCCCAGCGCCGGGCGAATTCTGGTGAATGGGCAGGATCTGGCCGAGATCGACCCGGAGAGCTGGTGGCGGGCCCTGGCCTGGGTGCCGCAAAGCCCGCGCCTGTTCAAAGGCAGTGTCGAGGATAATCTGGCGCTGGGCCTGCCCGCGCGGGATTTCGCGGGGCTGCGCAACGCCGCCGCGCGCGCCCATGCCTATAATTTCATTCAGAGCCTGCCCGGCCAGTTCGGCGCGGCGATCGACGAGGGCGGCGCCAATATCTCCGGCGGCGAGACCCAGCGCCTGGCCCTGGCCCGCGCCTATGCCCGGCAGGCGAAGCTGCTGATTTTGGACGAGGCCACCGCCAGCCTGGATGCGGGGACCGAGGCGGCGATCCTGGACTCGATGGAGCAGGGGGCGGGTGTGACCGCCATCATCATCGCGCACCGGCTGACCCTGGCCGAACGGGCGGATCAAATTCTGGTGCTGCAGGAGGGCCGGCTGGTGCAGGCCGGCACCCATGCGAGCCTGGCTGCAATCCCCGGCCCCTATCGGGACATGCTGCGGACCCGGGAGGCGGCCTATGTCTGACATCTGGCGCCTGATCCGCCTGACCGCGCCGCGCAAGGGCTGGATGCTGGCGGGTCTTGGGCTGGCCACCCTCACCTTGCTGGCGAATTTCGGGTTGCTCGCCCTCTCCGGCTGGTTCCTCGCCGCCACCGCCATCGCCGGCCTGGCCGGTTTTGCGGCGCAGAACGCCTTTAATTTCTTCACCCCCTCGGCGATGGTGCGGTTTTTCGCGACGCTGCGGGTGGCCTCGCGCTATGCCGAGCGGCTGGTGACGCATGAGGCCACTTTCCGGCTGCTGGCGGATCTGCGGGTCTGGTTCTACACGCGGCTGGAGCCGCTGGCCCCCGCCGCCTTGCAGGGCCAGCGCAGCGCGGATCTGCTGGGGCGCATCGTCTCCGATATCGACACGCTGAATTTGTTCTATCTGCGGGTGTTCGTGCCGGTGCTGACCGCTCTGGCGGCCGCGCTGCTGATGGCTTCGTTCTTCGCGTTTTTCTCGGTGCCGGCGGCGCTGGCGCTGATCCTCGGGCTGGGCTTGAACGGCGCCCTCGCCCCGGTGCTGACGGCGCGGCTTGGCGCCGGGCCGGGGGCGGCGATCACCCGGCTGAATGCGGGTTTGCGGGCCGAATATGTCGAGGCGCTGCAAGGCATGGGGGAGCTGCTGGTGAGCGGCGCGGCGCCCGCGATGCAGGCCCGCGCGGCGGCGCTGAATGAAGAGCTGGCGGCCGCCCAGGCGCGGCTGGGTGGTGTCGCCGCGTTGGGGGCATCCCTCTCCGGGCTGGCGGCGAATGCGACGCTGCTGGCGGTGCTGGTGTTCGGCGCGCGCCGCTTTGAGGCGGGCGGGCTTGGCGCCGCCCAGGTGCCGATGCTGCTGCTCGGCGCCATGGCCGCCTTCGAGGCCACCGCCCCGCTTCCCGGGGCGCTGAATTATCTCGGCCAGATCAAAACCGCCGCACGGCGCATTTTCGCGCTGGCGGACCAGATGCCGCCGATCAGCCCGCCCGCCACCGCCGCCCCGGCGTTGCAGCGCTACGATCTGGAGCTGGCGGGGGTCGATCTGGCTTATGATGGCGGCCGCAAGGTGCTGGATGGGTTCAGCCTGAGCCTGCCGCAGGGGCGGCATGTCGGGATTGTCGGCGTCTCCGGGTCAGGCAAATCCACGCTGATCAATCTGCTGCTGCGCTTTCATGAATATCAGGCGGGGACGGCGCGGTTTGGCGGGGTGGATCTGCGGGCATTTTCCAGCGCGCAGATGGCGCGCCATGCCACCATCATCTCCCAGCGCAGCCATCTGTTTCATACCAGCATCCGGGATAATCTGCTGCTGGCCAATGGTGCGGCGGATGAGGCGGCACTCTGGCACGCGCTGGAGGTGGCGCAGCTGGCGGATTTCGTGCGCGGGCTGGCGCAGGGGCTGGATCATCTGGTGGGCGAAGGCGGGGCCAGCCTGTCCGGTGGGCAGGCAAGGCGCATCGCGCTGGCCCGCGCCGTGCTCAAGCCGGCGCCGTTGCTGATCCTGGACGAGCCGACCGAGGAGCTGGATGTGGAGACCGAGCGCGCCTTCCTGGCCGATCTGGCCCCGCTGCTGGCCGGGCGCAGCGTGCTCTACATCACCCACCGCCCGGCCGGGCTGGCGCTGATGGATGAGGTGTATGAGCTGCGGGACGGCAAGGCGCTGCGCCAGCGTTAGGCCCCGATCAACATTCACCCAGCCATTATCTCGATCCCTAGCGTCTTCGTCGTTTGACTGGGGGGTCAAGGGCGCGCGGCTTTGCCGCGCGGCGCCGCAGGCGCCGTTTACCCCTTGATGCCCCAGGCAAAAGACGAAACCCTGAAATGATCGAAACAATGCTGATCCTTCAACGCGTTGAAGCCGAAAGGCCAATCTCCAAGAGCCCAACGGCGCGGAACGCCTGAAAACCGCGCGCCATGCCCGCAGCGAAGGTCAGCAATTCACCGCAATCCTCCGGCCCTGCCCGCTCTCCACCCGGAATTTGACAGAGATCAAGCCGCGTTTTGCCGGCACCGCCTATACCCGGTCCGCTTGGTTAAAGTTTTTCCACAACTGGAGAGGGCGGTCATGCCGTTAATCGATCCGAGTGTCGTCGATCTATCGCGTTTGCAATTCGCGTTGACGGCGCTCTACCACTTCCTGTTCGTGCCGTTGACTCTCGGCATGACCTTCCTGCTCGCCGCGATGGAGACGGTCTACGTCATCACCGGCAAACAGATCTACAAGGACATGACCCAGTTCTGGGGCAAGCTCTTTGCGATCAATTTCGCCATCGGTGTCGCCACCGGCCTGACGATGGAATTCGAGTTCGGCACCAACTGGTCGATGTACTCGCATTTCGTCGGCGACGTGTTCGGCACCCCGCTGGCGATCGAGGGGCTGATGGCCTTCTTCATGGAATCCACCTTCATCGGCTTGATGTTCTTCGGCTGGGACCGGCTCTCCCGCCCGGGGCATCTCGCCGTCACCTATCTGACGGCGCTGGGCTCCAACCTCTCGGCGCTGTGGATCCTGGTCGCCAACGGCTTCATGCAGAACCCGCAAGGGGCGAGCTTCAACCCGGATACGATGCGCATGGAGTTCAACTCCTTCCTGAAGCTGGTGTTCAGCGAGGATGCGCAGGCGAAATTCGTGCACACCTCGATCGCCGGGTTCGTCACCGGGGCGCTGTTCGTGATGGGCATTTCCGCCTTCTACATTCTGCGCAAGCAGCATCGTGAGCTGGCGGCGCGCTCCTTCCGCATGGCGGCCCTGTTTGGCATCATCTCCTCGCTGGCGGTGGTGACGCTGGGCGATGCGCTGGGCCGGCTGGATTATCTGGTGCAGCCGACCAAGATCGCCGCGATCGAGGGGCTGTGGCAGGATAGTGCCGCCAATGGTTCGGCGGCCTCCGCGCCCTGGCTGCTGTTTGCCCTGCCCGACCAGGCGAAGCAGACCAACTATGCCGAAATCGGCGTGCCTTATGTGCTGGACCCGCTGATCGCGCATTCCTTCAGCACCAACATCCCCGGCCTGATCTCGCTGGAACAGCAGGCCGGCCCGCGGATTCAGAAAGGCATCGTGGCGCTGAACGCGCTGCAGGCCTATGGCAAGGACCATGACGCCGCCGCCCTCGCCACCTTCAAGGCGAATGAGAGCGACATGGGCTATGGCTTCCTGGCGCAGCGCTATGCGCCGAACCAGGATCTGAACCTGATCACCCCGGCCAATCAGGGCGCCATCATCGCCCAGGCGGAGAAGGACACCATCCCCAACGTGCCCGTCACCTTCTGGTCCTTCCGGATCATGATGGCGCTGGGCTTCTTCTTCGTCGGGCTGTTCGCCTTCGCGGCCTTCTACAGCCTGAAGAACCAGCTGGAGCGGCATCCGCTGCTGCTGAAGCTGTGCGTCTGGTCGATCCCGCTGCCGATCCTGGCCTGCGAGTTCGGCTGGATCACCGCCGAGGCCGGGCGCCAGCCCTGGTCGGTCTATGGCTATCTGCCGACCTTCCAGGCGGCCTCCAGCCATGGGCTCGGCTATATGGTGTTCTCGCTCATCGGCTTCGCGCTGCTCTACAGCGCCTTCATCGCCGCCGAGCTTTACCTGATGTTCAAGTTCGCCCGCCTGGGTCCGCAGCCGCACCATGCCGCCGCGCCCGAGGCTACGCCGGCGCCGATGTTCGCCACCCCGGCCGAGTAAAGGAGCGTTTATCATGGAACTCTATGTTGTTCTGAAAGTGATCTGGGCGGTGCTGCTGGGGGTGCTGCTCTCCGGCCTGGCCGTAATGGTCGGCATGGATATGGGTGTCGGCAGCCTGCTGCGCTTTGTCGGCCGCAATGATGCGGAGCGCCGGGTGGCGCTCAACATCATCGGCCCGCATTGGGATGGCAACCAGGTCTGGTTCATCCTGGGCGGCGGCGCCATCTTCGCCGCCTTCCCCACCTTGTATGCCACCTCCTTCTCGGTGTTCTACGTGGTGATGATCCTGCTGCTGTTCAGCATGATCATGCGCCCGGTGGCCTTCGAGTATCGCTCCAAGGTGGATGCCGGCAAATGGCGCGGCACCTGGGACTGGGCGTTCCTGATCTCCGGCGCGGTGCCGATGATCGTCTACGGCGCGGCCTTCGGCAATGTGATGCAGGGTGTTGGCTATCATTATGGTTGGGACGGGCAGTATTATCAGGATGAGAGCTTCATCTGGTATCTGCTCAACCCGTTCGCGCTGATGTGCGGCGTGATGTCGCTGGCTTTGTCCATCCAGCAGGGCGGCACCATGCTGATGCTGCGCGGCGAGCAGCCGATCTATGGCCGCGCCCGCAAGGCGGCCATCGGCGGCGGGCTGGTCGGCGGCATCCTGTTCCTGGCCGGCGGGCTGTGGCTCGGCCATCTCACCGGCTTTGCCTATACCAGCGCGGTTGACCCGAATGCCGCCGCCACCCCGCTCACCGGCCCCAGCGTGGCGCCTGTGGTCGGCGCCTGGATGCATAACTACGCATCCTACCCGCTGCTCTGGGTGCTGCCGGCGCTGGGTCTCGTCGGCATGTTCGGCGCGGCGCTGTTGAACCTGGCGGGCAAGCCGGTGCTGGCCTGGTGGCTGGGGGCAATCGGCTGGATCGGCGCGATCTTCACGACGGGGGCGAGCATGTTCCCCTTCCTGATGCCCTCGACCACCAACCCGAGCCAGAGCCTGACCGTGTGGAACGCCTCCGGCAGCGAATATAATCTCGGCTGGATGCTGTTCTTCGCGCTGGTCTTCACGCCGATCATCATCTGCTACACCTCCTGGTGCTTCTACGTGATGCGCGGAAAAGTAAAGGCTTCCGCGGTGGCGCATGACGAGCACAGCTATTAAGTAGAAAGGGCAACGAAATGGGTAAATTATTCACCTTCGTGGGCCTCGGCGTGGTGCTTGCTCTGGCATTGCTGCTCGCCGTGGTGGCTGGGGATTACGGTCCCTGGTATTTCGCCTGGATTGTCGGCACGGTGATGATCGTGCTGATCGCGGGCTGCGGTGCCGTCATGTACGACGCCCAGCACGAAAATGGGAAAGGAGAGATCTGATGCCGGTCGAGCTGGAAAGCCTGATTGTCTTTATCCCCTTCCTGTATCTGGGGCTTCTGGGGATCGCCTATCTGTACACCCGGAGGAAGTTCCCCTAACCCCTTGGGATGCTTCCGGGCTAAGGCCGCGCCGGCGTTCTCCACCGCCGGCGCGGTTGTTTTTTGGGGGCATCCCGATCAGCCGGCGGCGTGGCGTGCCATATCCACCGCCAGGCGGGTGAAACATAGAGCGTATTCCGTTCACGTTGGTGCACGGAACACGCTCTAGTTTTTTGTTTGAGCGAGCAACTTTATCCGATCAAACGAGTCCGTTTGATCGGATGTTGCTCTAGCTTCCATAGTGCCGGCATAGGGCTGGACAGCGGCGCGCAAACGCCATCCAATCCCGAAAGCCGCAAAAGGGAGCATCATGGCGAGGACGGAACAGACAGGCAAACGCATCGGCCGCAATGTGCTGCTGGTCTGCGACCGGCTGCATGAGGCCTCATCCCCTGGCCGGGCCGCCCGCGCGCTGCAGGAGGATCTGACCGCGCATGAGCTGAGCCCGGTCATCGCCCTCTCCACCGCCGCGGCGCATGAGGCGATCGAGGCGGACCCGCATCTGCAGGCGCTGCTGCTGGACTGGGATCTGCACCAGGACCCGAGCCACACCCAGGCGCGCGAGGTGCTGGATGCGCTACGCGCCCGCAACGCCAAGCTGCCGGTGTTTCTGCTGGCGACGCGCGAGGCCGCCCCCCACGTCCCGGCCGAGGTGATGCGCGAGGCGGATGGTTTCATCTGGCTGCTGGAGGATTCGATGGAATTCGTCAGCACCCGGATCCTGGAAGCGGTGCGCCGCTACCGGCTGGCATTGCTGCCGCCAATGTTCGGGGCGCTGGCGAAATTCGCCGACGAGGCGGAATATTCCTGGCACACACCCGGCCATACTGGCGGCTCCGCCTTTCTGCGCTCCCCCGCCGGGCGGATGTTCCATGATTATTTCGGCGAGAAGCTGCTGCGGGCGGATCTTTCGATCTCGGTGGCGGCGCTGGGCTCGCTGCTCGACCATACCGGGCCGATCGGCGATGCCGAGCGCTACGCCGCCTATGTGTTCGGGGCGCAGCGCTCCTATTTCGTCACCAACGGCACCTCCACCGCCAACCGGGTGGTGTTCACCGCCTCGGTGGCGCGCGGCGAAACCGTGCTGGCGGATCGCAACGCGCATAAATCCATCGAGCATGGGCTAGCACTCACCGGGGCAAGGCCGGCCTATCTGCTGCCCTACCGCAACCATCTGGGCATGATCGGGCCGATCCCGCCGGCGTCGCTGACCAGGGAGGCGATCGCGCATAACCTCGCCAGCTCGCGCCTGACCGCCGGCCAGGACGCGCGGCCGGCCTTGGCCATCGTCACCAACTCCACCTATGACGGGCTGTGCTACAATGCCGCACGGGTTGAGGAATTGCTCAGCCCCTCGGTGGACCGGATTTTGTTCGACGAAGCCTGGTTCGGCCATGCCCGTTTCAACCCGCTTTACGAAAACCACTACGCCATGCGCGGCGACCCGGCGGGGCGCGACCCCGCCGGCCCCACCATCTTCGCCACCCAATCCACCCATAAGCTGCTGGCGGCCCTCTCCCAGGCCTCGATGGTGCATCTGCGCGAGGGGCGGGTGCCGATCGAGGCGGTGCGGTTCAATGAATCGCTGATGATGCACGCCTCCACCTCGCCCAACTACGCCATCATCGCCTCCACCGATATCAGCTCGGCGATGATGGATGGTGCCGGCGGGCAGCTGCTGACCTCGGAAGCGATCGCCGAGGCGGTCGCCTTCCGGCAGACCGTGGCGCGGCTGCAGGCGGGTTTTCTGGAAAAAGGCGACTGGTTCTTCGGCGTCTGGCAGCCGGATTTCGTGCGCGACGGGGCGCTGCGCATCCCCTTCGCCGATGCGCCGCCGCAGCTTCTCGCCAGCAGCCAGGCCTGCTGGGCGCTGGAGCCGGGGGCGGACTGGCACGGCTTTGCCGGGCTGGAGCCAGGCTATTGCCTGCTCGACCCGATCAAGGTGACGCTGACCACGCCGGGCATGGGGCGGGACGGCAAGCTGGAGGCGCAAGGCATCCCCGCCCCGCTGCTGGCACATTATCTCGCGGAACACGGCATCACCCCGGAAAAGACCGCGCATTTCTCCATCCTGTTCCTGTTCTCCATCGGCGTGACCAAGGGCAAATGGGGCTCGCTGGTGAGCGCGCTCTTGGATTTCAAACGCGATTACGACGCCAACACCCCGCTCACCCGCGCCCTGCCCGCCCTCTGCGCCGCGCACCCGGCCGCCTATGGCGCGCTGGGGCTGAAAGAGCTGGGCCAGGCGATGTTCAAGGCGATGGGCGAGACCGGCTATCCGGAAAAACTGCAGGAAGCCTATAACGCGCTGCCGCTGCCGGAGATGATCCCGGCGGAAGCGCATGACCGGCTGATCCGCGGCGAAGGCGGCATGGCGGGGCTGGCCGCTTTGGCCGGGGGGGTCGCCGCCACCGCCATCGTACCCTACCCGCCGGGCATTCCTCTGCTGATGCCGGGCGAGACTTTCGGCACGCTGGATGGGCCGGTGCTGCGCTATCTGGCGGCGGTGGAGCGCTTCGACCGGCAATTTCCCGGCTTCGGGCACGATACGCACGGGGTGGAACCGGCGGAGGGCGGGTATCGGGCGCTGCGCTATTAGGGCATTATGGGTTTAGCTTGACGCGCCAGCGTCACGATAAACCCATCAAATTGCGCGCCAAAACATAAATGGAGCGCGTGTCACGGCAGGTTCACGTAACCCGGCTTGTCTGCCCGGGGCACGGGGCCCAAGCCAGTCCCGGCCCCAGGGCCGGACAGGACATGAATGATTTGGTTTCCGCCCGATCGATTGTGATAAGGTGAGAGGCATAAATCAAAACCCGGGAGGCCTTTTTTTGTCGACAGAATTCAGCAGCCCATCATCCGCCGGCGCGCTGCCGCTCGGGCTTTTGCGGGCCTATCAGGCGGCGTGCACCCGCCGGGCCGCGTTTCAGGCCGGCTCCACCTTCGGGCTCTATCTGCTCTGTATCGCCGCCATGTATGCCAGCCTGCATGTCTCGCTCTGGCTGACATTGGCTTTATCCCTGCCCGCCAGCGGCTTGATCGTGCGGCTGTTCATGTTCCAGCATGATTGCGGGCATGGCTCGTTTTTCGGCTCCAAGCGCCTCAACATCGCCTTCGGATCGCTGTGCAGCCTGGTCACCTTCACGCCGTTTTCCTATTGGCGCCGGCTGCATGCGCGGCATCACCAGAGCTGGAACAATCTGGATGGGCGCGGCATCCCGGCGGATTTCTTCTCGGATTGCGCGACGCTGGCGGAATATCAGGCGATGTCCGGCTGGGGCAAACGCCTCTACCAGCTGAGCCACCACCCGCTGCTGATCCATGTGCTGCTGCCGCCGGTGATTTTCCTGCTGCTCTACCGCCTGCCCTTCGACACCCCCCGCGCCCAGCGCCGGGAGCGGCGCAGCGTCTATCTGCTCGATCTGGGGCTCGTGCTGCTTTATGGCGGGCTGATTATGGCGTTTGGCCTCAAGGCGGTGCTGCTGGTGCATCTGCCCGCCATCATCCTGGCGGCGATCATCGGCATCTGGCTGTTCTCGGTGCAGCATCGCTTCGAGGAGTCACAATGGGCCCGCCAGGCCGATTGGTGCCCGACGCAAGCGGCACTGCATGGCGCCTCATATCTGAAGCTGCCGGCCTGGCTGCAATGGTTTTCGGGGAATATCGGGCTGCATCACATTCACCATCTGCGCCCCGGCATTCCGAATTACCGGCTGCAGGATTGCCATGATGGCTGCCCGGACGTGACGCGGGACGTGACCATCCTGACGCTGCGCGACGCCCTGCGCGCCCCCAGCTTCACGCTATGGGATGAGGCCGGCAACCGCATGGTGCCATTCCCGGCCTGACGCGCGCGATATTGCGCATCAAGACAAAAAAAGCCTCAAGCTGAAAGCTTGAGGCTCTGAAATAGCCGGAAAGCGAGCTTGCCGGCTATTCGGCTTACGCCGCTTCCAGGTTGTCAGCAGCGGTCTTGCCGCTGCGGCGATCCTGCACCTGCTCGAATTTGACCTTCTGGCCTTCATTCAGGCTGCGCATGCCAGCGCGCTCCACAGCGGAGATGTGCACGAACACATCCGGGCCGCCGGTCTCCGGGCTGATGAAGCCGTAGCCCTTGGTTTCGTTGAAAAATTTAACAGTGCCGATCGCCATAAGAAATTCCTAATTCATTCTTGGCTTGTCTCTGGCAGGGAACATACTCTGCCACGAAAGCCACCCGCTCCCCCCACGGCCCTGTTACATTGTCAATGTTCCAGGGCATGCGGCAAGACCGGTTTGATACGACTAGGGCCTATTGGGGAAAAGCGCAAATCCGGGCTGCAATGGCGTCTATGCGCGGCTTGGTTGGAGGGGTCAGAACGGGTTATGGATCTTGGCCAGGCTGGCCTGGATATCCGGCGGCAGGGCGGCAGGGTCGTCCGTGCCGATCCACTCCATTTGCACGCGCTTGCCATCCGTCTCGTAAAATCCGACCCATAGTTTTGCCGCCCCCGGGTCGATGACCAGAACCGCACTTTCGCTGCCGCAATCATGGGGCATACAGAATTGTGCCATTAAATCCCCGCCGATTTTCGAAACCGGCGGCGACACGGCCATCGCCACAAGCTGTGCGCGCTGCGCCGGGCTCAGCAAAACGGCCAGCTCTTCGCGCACGACCCCTGATTTCATCAGCCCCGCCGCCGGGTAAGTGCGGGCAAATTTAGCGAGGCCGGACCAGTGAGCCGGTGCGGCGAAGGCTGGGCTGGCGAGGAGAAAAGGCAAAAACAGGATTGTGAAACGATTCATGCTTGATTACGTCCGAAACAATATGAGATTTGTAAATTATTGTTTTTAATTTCTCTAATTTGCTATTTCAAAAACCCATCACGCTGCAAAGGGAGAGTAATGATTTTCGGCGCAGAACATGTTCGAGAAGCGTTTCGTCATATTGATGAAAACGGAATCCCTGACGGTTTTCGACAATCGACGAAATGGGATGTTATTAATCCTGAAAATGGTCGCCGTTACCCGCCAAAAGCCGTTCTGCACTTAGCATCTCGATGTGCTGGCGATCCTACGCCAAATCAAGGTGGAGGTTGGCCAACAAATGATCCGTTACAAAAACGGGGATTTCAGATTCTTCTCAAGGAGCATCTTGAAACAGATTTATCAAACTCGTCGAATTTAATTCAAGACATCAACGATATCGCTGAATCAAACCAATTACCGACAACTAAAACTGCACTTATAAATGCGCGCTTAGGTCAAGGTACCTTCCGCTCCGCGTTGCTCGAAATTTGGCATGGAAAATGCGCGGTTACTGGATGTGGCGTTACGGAAGCGTTGCGGGCATCGCACATTAAAAGCTGGAGCCTATCTAATGATAAGGAGAGGCTCGACCCTAGTAACGGCATCTTGCTTACCGCCTCAATCGATGCGCTTTTTGACAAACACATTATAACTTTCAGCACTGAGGGGAAAATTTGGGCGCGGTCTGATCTATCTGCCGATACGCTTGCGAAACTCGGACTATATGGGGGTAACTCAATTACTCGTTTGGACAAAACGCAAGCTTACCTTGATAGTCATCGACAGAAATTTCTTGAAAAATATAGGGAGTGGCGTGAGTTACCTTAGGGTTTCTACTCCTTATGCTCCACCCGGTCCGTCAGCGCCAAAACCAGGGACAGCAGCCCGAAGGCCAGCACGATCACCAACTGCCAGAACAAATTCCGGTCGCTCTCATTGCCGACATCCAGAAAACTGCGCAGCAGATGCACGGCACCGATCACCGTCATCGAAGCCAGAAGTTTCAGCTTCAGCCCGGAGAAATCGATCTTCGACATCCATTCCGGCCGTGGGTCGCTCTCATCAAACGCTACCTTGCGCACGAAATTCTCGTAGCCGGAGAGGATCACCAGCACGACGAGATTGGCGGTGAGTGAGAGGTCGATCAGCGAGAGGCTGAAGATCAGCAGCTGGTTTTCGGTGATACTGGCGATGGTCGGCAGCGCATGCGCCAGCTCGCCGATGAAATACACCACGATGATGCCGAGCAGCACCAGCATCGCCAGATAGACCGGCACGATCAGCCAGCGCCCGCCGAACAATATGGCTTCGATGATGCGCGTGGGGGACATGCTGGCTCCTGGAACAAAAAAGGGGCGCTCCCGTCGCCGGGGCGCCCCTTTATCCTAGCCTGCCCGGCTTACACGTTGAAGCGGAACAGCATCACGTCGCCATCCTTGACGACATATTCCTTGCCCTCGACCCGCAGCTTGCCGGTATCCCGCGCCCCGGCCTCGCCCTTGTTGGCGACGTAATCGTCATAGGCGATGGTCTCGGCGGCGATGAAGCCGCGCTCGAAATCGCCATGGATCACCCCGGCCGCACCCGGCGCCTTGGTGCCCTTGATGATCGTCCAGGCCCGGGTTTCCTTCGGCCCGACGGTGAAATAGGTGATCAGCCCGAGCAGCTGGTAGCCGGCGCGGATGATGCGGTCCAGCCCGCTATCCTCCAGCCCCAGATCCGCCAGGAAGCCGGCCCGGTCCTCATCCGGCAGCTGGCTCACCTCGGCCTCGATCGCGGCCGAGATGATCACATGCGCCGCCCCCTGCGCCTTGGCCATCTCCGCCACCCGGGCGGATTGGGCATTGCCGGTGGCGGCCGCGGCTTCCTCGACATTGCACACATACAGAACCGGCTTGGAGGTGAGCAGGTTGAGCCGCTTCACCGCCTCCTCCTCGCCCTTGGGGATGGCCGTGCGGACCGGCTTGCCCTCTTCCAGCAGCTTGATCAGCGGCTCGATCAGCTCCAGCTCGGCGGCGGCCGCCTTGTCGTTGCTCTTGGCCTTTTTCTGCAGCAGCGGCACGCGCTTGGTCAGGCTCTCAAGGTCCGCCAGCATCAGCTCGGTTTCCACCGTCTCGGCGTCGCGCACCGGGTCAATCGAGCCTTCGACATGGGTGATGTCGTCATCCTCGAAGCAGCGCAGCACATGCACGATGGCATCCACCTCGCGGATATTCGCCAGGAACTGGTTGCCCAGCCCCTCGCCCTTGGAGGCGCCGCGCACCAGCCCGGCAATATCCACGAATTCCAGGCTGGTCGGCACCTGCTTCTGGCTCTTGCCGATCTCGGCAAGGGCGCCCATCCGCTTATCCGGCACCGCCACCCGGCCGACATTCGGCTCGATGGTGCAGAACGGATAATTCGCCGCCTGGGCGGCCACCGTCGCGGTCAGCGCATTGAACAGCGTGGACTTGCCGACATTCGGCAGGCCCACGATCCCGCAATTGAAACCCATTATTTCTGCACTCCGTTGACCAGCGCCAGGCGCGTCATGAAATCCTCTGGCTTGCCCTCGGCCAGCAACGCGGCATGATCCGCCACGCCGTCCAGCACCGGGCCGAGCCAGGCTTGATCCTGTTTTGAAAAATCCCCGAGCACATGGCCGGTCACCCGGGCTTTATCGCCAGGATGGCCGATGCCCAGACGCACCCGCCAGTAATCCGGGGTGGAGAGATGCTTATCCATGCTGCGCAGCCCGTTATGGCCGGCATTGCCGCCGCCTTTCTTCACCCGGATTTTCCCAGGCTCCAGATCCAGCTCGTCATGGAAGGCCGTGATGTCCGCGGCGGCGATCTTGTAGAAGGAGGATGCCTCCTGCACCGCCTCGCCGGACAGGTTCATGTAGGTCATCGGCTTCAGCAGCAAAATCTTCTGCGTGCCGATGCGCCCCTCGGCGGTCATGCCCTTGAAACGGGCGCGCCAGGGGGAGAAGCCATAGCGGGAGGCAATCGCGTCCACCGCCATGAAGCCGATATTATGGCGTTGCCGCGCCATGCCCGGTTCCGGGTTTCCTAGACCAACCCAAAGCAGCATGGCGCGGTAACTTTACGTCTTACTTCTTGCCGCCCTTCTTGGCGCCGCCCTTGGCAGCGGCGGCAGCGGCGGCGGCAGCGGCCTCGGCAGCCAGCTGCTCGGCGCTCACCAGCGGCGGGGCGATGGTGGCGATGACGAAGTCGCGGCCGGTGATCACCGGCTTGCAGTTCTCAGCGCCCTGCAGATCGTGCCAACGCACATTGTCGTTGATGTCCAGCTTGCCGAGATCGATCTCGAACTTCTCGGGGATGTGGTCGGCGTCCACCACCACTTCCACCTTGTGGCGCACAACGTTCAGCACGCCGCCGCGCTTCAGGCCCGGCGAGGTCGCTTCGTTGAGGAAGTGCACGGCCACGGCCACCTTCACCGGCTCACCGGCGACGAGGCGCTGGAAATCCACATGCTCGGGCTGGTCGGTGACCGGGTGGAAGGAGACATCACGCATCAGCGCGCGGGTCTTGGTCCCGGCCACGTCGATCTCGTACAGGCGCGAGCGCCAGCCGCCACGCTTCAGCTCCTTCATCACGGTGCGCGGGTCGAGCGCGATCAGGCTCGGCTCCTGGCGGGCACCATAAATCACGGCGGGCACCTTGCCCTCACGCCTCGTCGCCCGCGCCACCCCCTTGCCGGCACGCGAACGAGCAGAGGCTTCAATCAGTTCAAAATCAGCCATTTTCAGCTCCATAAAACAACAAAAGCCGGCCTCCAGGGGTGCCGGCGGGCGGGGTTTATCGGGTTTTTCCAGGATTTTCAACATTTGCGCGCCGGTGCTACGCTGTCATGCATGAAAATCGCGCTGTATCAGGGCCCCGGATGCGTCAACGACCTCGAAGCCGGCTTCGCGCATCTGCGCGCGCAGGCGGCCTCGGCCAAGGCGCAGGGGGCAGATTTGCTCATCCTGCCGGAAATGTATCTCTCCGGCTATAATATCGGCCCGCAGGCGGCGCTGGCGCTGGCCATCCCGCAATCCGGCCTGGCCCCGGCGCAGGCGGCGGCGGCGGATCTGAACATCGCGCTGGTCTTCGGCTATCCGGAGCTGGTGGCGGGCCAGGTGGCGAATGCCGCCGTGCTGATCGGCCCGGATGGGCGGATTTTGCTGAATTACCGCAAGACGCATCTGTTCGGCGATCTCGACCGGGACATGTTCAAGCAGCGCGGCCAGGATTTCCCGGTGGCCGAGCTGGGCGGGCTGAAACTCGGGCTGCTGATCTGCTACGATATCGAATTCCCCGAACCGGCGCGCACTCTGGCCCTGGCCGGGGTGGATCTGCTGCTGGTCCCCACCGCGCAGATGGAGCCTTACGAGCAGGTGGCGCGGCATGTGATCCCGGCGCGGGCTTATGAGAACCAGGTCTATCTGGCTTATGCCAACCATTCGGGTGAGGAGAACGGGCTGGGCTATATCGGGCTCTCCTCCATCTGCGGGCCGAACGGGGCGGTGCTGGCGATGGCGGGGACGGGTGAGGAGATGATTTTCGCCGAGATCGACCCGGCGCATCATCAGGCGGTGCGGCAGGCGGACCCGTTCTTCACCGACCGCCGGCCGGGGCTGTACGGGCCGATCGCGGGCTGAACCATGGCTGTGTTTCTGCTGGTACCCGGCGCCTGGCATGGCGCCTGGTGCTGGGAGGCGCTGACCCCGCTGCTGGAAGCGGCCGGGCATCAGGTGATCGCGCCGGATCTCGTGCAGGTCCCGACGGGGGTCAACCCGCTGCCGCTCTGGGCGCGGCAAGTGGCGGATCTGGCGCTGGCGGCGCCGGAGCCGGTGCTGCTGGTCGGCCATAGCCGGGGCGGGCTGGTGATTTCGGAAGCCGGCGCAATCGCCCCCCAGGCGGTCCGCAAGCTGGTCTATCTCACCGGCTTTCTGCTGCCGCCGGGCGGGAGCATGCAGAGCGCCATGGCCATGAAGGAAGCCGGTGGCGCGCCGGATTATCTACGCCCGGCACGCGGGCGCTGCCTGGCGGTAGCAGCTGAGGCGGTGGTGCCCCGGTTTTACAATCTCGCCCCGCCGGAGCTGGTGGCCCGTGCCGCCGCGCGGCTGCGGCCGGAGCCGATGGGGAGTTTCTCGGCATCCCTCACCGCCACGCCGGACCTGCCCCGCGCCTATATAGAATGCACCGAGGACAGGATTTTGCCTCTGGCCTTGCAGCGGGCGATGCAGGCGGCGCTGCCGTGCGAAACGGTCCTGACCCTGCAAGCCGACCACTCCCCCTTCCTCTCAACACCCAAAGCTTTAGCCAATGCGCTAGAACGCGCCTAACCCCCGAGGTAAGGAGCAAAAGTTTTTGGGGGGCGGAGGCGCCAAAGGTTCCAATGCTGCGCAGCAGCGTTGGAAAGGCGCCGGAGGGGTGGGGGACTTTTTCCAAAAAGTCCCCCATGACTTGCCTACCCAAGCCCGGCCAGACAAGCCAGCTGATAGGTCACGAACGCCGCCCCGTAGGCCAGCGCCAGCATATAGGCGAACACCAAAGCCGCCCATTGCCAGCCGCCGGTCTCGCGGCGGATGGTCGCCAGGGTGGAGGCGCATTGCGGCGAGAACACGTACCAGGCCAGCAGCGCCAGCGCGGTCGCGATGCTCCAATGCGCCGCCAGCACCCCGCCCAGATGCCCCGGATTATCCGCCGAGGCGGAGATGGAATAGACCGTACCGAGGGCGGCCACCGCCACCTCGCGCGCCGCCATGCCGGGGATCAGCGCGACATTGATCTGCCAGTTGAAACCGATCGGCTGGAAGATCGGCGCCAGCACATGGCCGATCCAGGCGGCGGCGCTGTAATCGATGGCGGGCTGGGTGGCGCCTTTCGGGGCCAGCGGCAGCGAGCAGAGCGCCCAGATCACGATCATCATCGAGAAAATCGTCGTGCCGGCGCGCTTCAGAAACGCCTTCGCGCGCTGCCAGAGGCCGATGGCGACACTGCGCGGGCTCGGCATCTTGTAATCCGGCAGCTGCAGCAGGAACGGGTCATGCTGCGCCTTGCGCCAGACCAGGCGCTTCATGATGAAGGACACACCCAAAGCCGCGACAATGCCGACCGCATAGAGCCCGAACATCACCAGCCCCTGCAGCTGGATGCCCAGCACATGCCTGTCCGGAATGAAGGCGCCGATGATCAGCGTATAGACCGGAATCCGCGCCGAGCAGGTCATCAAAGGCGCCACCAGGATCGTCGCCAGCCGGTCCCGCCGGCCATCGATCACCCGGGTGGCCATGATGCCGGGAATGGCGCAGGCGAAGCTGGAGAGCAGCGGAATGAAGGCCCGCCCATGCAGCCCGGCCCCGCCCATGATCCTGTCCATCAGGAAGGCGGCGCGGGCCATATAGCCGAAATCCTCCAGCACCAGAATGAAGAAGAACAGGATCAAAATCTGCGGCAGGAACACCACCACGGAGCCGACGCCGTTCAACACGCCATCGCGCAGGAAGGAGAGCAACGGCCCGGCGGGCAGCACATGCCCGGCCAGCACGCCCAGCCAATCGAACAGGTTGGAAATCGCGTCCATCGGCGCCTGCGCCCAGGTGAACACCGCCTGGAACATCACGAACAGGATGGCGAACAGCACCACCAGCCCGGCGATGGGGTGCAGCAGCACCTTATCGATGCGCGCCGTGGTGCTGTAGGTCTGCGCCGGCATCGTCACGCAGGCGGCGATCAACGCATCCGCCTGGCGTTGCAGGTCGCGCATGGCGTGGCGGTCCGGCGCTTCCCAGGCGGGCACGGGCTTGGGCGCCGGCAGCCCCAGCGCCACACGCTCATCCAGGAAGGCCAGCAGCTCGCGGATGCCGGCCTTGCGCACCGCCACCGAGGCGATGACCGGCATGCCCAGCATCCCCGCCAGCTTTTCAGTATCGATGACGATGCCGCGATTCTTGGCGATATCCGCCATGTTCAGCACCAGCGCCATCGGCGCGCCGAGCGCTTTCAGCTCCAGCGCCAGCCGCAGCGAGAGCCGCAGATCCGTCGCATCCGCCACGCAGAGCAGAAATTCCGGCAGCGCCTCGCTGGCCACCCGGCCCAGCACGACGTCACGGGCGATCACCTCATCCGGGCTGCGGGCGCGCAAGGAGTAGGTGCCGGGCAGATCCAGCACCCGGATGGCGCGCCCGCCCGGCGTGGTGAAATTGCCGGCCTTGCGCTCAACCGTGACCCCTGGATAATTCGCCACATGCTGGCGGCTGCCGGTCAAGGCGTTGAAAAGCGCGGTCTTGCCGCAATTGGGGTTGCCGATCAGCGCGATCCGCGCGGTATTGTCGGCAAGCAAAACGGCGCCGTTTTCCGGGGCCTCGGCGCAATGGCTCATCTGTTAAATCCGGTTCAGGCGGGCACCACCAGCACCGCGCTGGCTTCCCGCCGGCGCAGCGCGAAGGTGGCGCGGCCATTGATCCGCACCGCGATCGGGTCGCGCCGGATCAGCCCCTGGTGCAGCACCTCGATCTCGGCCCCCTCCACCAGCCCCATCTCCAGCAGCCGGCGCTCCAGCTCCTCTTCCGGCAGGCTGCCCTGCACGCCGATCGGGTCCACCGCGAGAATATTGCCTTTGAAGCCGGGCTTCGCCTGCCCCAGCGTCATGTCACGCGGGGTGGTTCCAGCATCGGACGAGCCTAAATGGGTCTGGCGCAGCACTTGATATCCCCAGCAGAGGTTTGAAGCCCAGACTTAATGCGAATGAATGTCAAAAACAATGATTTGAATCAAGGCGCCGAGTCATCCCCGCCATGCGCCAGCCCCATTTGCCCTTCAGGCTGGCCAGGATGAAATTTTTCGCCCTCTATGCCCGCGTGCTCGGCCTGCTCCGGCAGGACCGCGCCATCGCCTGGTTCCTGGTCCTGGCCAATCTGGCGGTGATGGGCTTTCAGTTCGCCGAGCCAGTGCTGTTCGGCCGGGTCATCAATCTGCTCACCGGGGCCGATGCGCAGGCGCGGGCCGCGGTGGTGCGAGGGGCGGTGAGGCTGCTCGGGCTTTGGGCGATGGTCGGGCTGGCCAGCATCGGCGCCAGCATCGTGCTCGCCGTGCAGGCCGAGCGGCTGGCGCATCGCAACCGGCTGCTGGCGATGAGCCGGTTTTACCAGCATGTGCTCTCAATGCCGCCCGCCTTCCATACCCGCCGCCATTCCGGCCAGCTGATGAAAATCATGCTCTCCGGCGCCGACGCTCTGTTCTGGATGTGGCTGACCTTCTTCAAGGAGCATCTGGCCACGGCACTCGCCATTCTGCTGCTGCTGCCGCTCACTCTGGTGCTGAACTGGCGGCTGGCGCTGGCGCTGATCCTGCTGGTGGTGCTGTTTTGCGCCCTCACCGCCTTCGTGATCACCCGCACGGAAACCGCCCAGCGCCAGGTCGAGCGCCACCAGTCCAACCTCGCCGGCACCGCGCAGGATACGCTGGCGAATGTGCTGGTGGTGCAGGCCTTCACCCGCCTCACCGCCGAGACCACCCAGTTCCGCCGCACCAGCGAGGCGGTGCTGAACCGGCAGATCCCGGTGCTGAACTGGTGGGCGCTGCTCAGCGTCGTCACCTCGGCGGCCAGCACCATCACCATCATCGTCATCTTCATGCTGGGCACGCTGTTGCATCTGCGCGGCCAGGCGAGTGTCGGCGCCATCGTCACCTTCATGGGCTTTGCCATGCTGCTGGTCGGGCGGCTGACCGGGGCGATGGGCTTCATCTCCCGGCTGTTCCTGCAAATGCCCACCCTGGCGGAATTCTTCACCGTGCTGGACGCGCCCAGCCTGCTGCCCGAGGCGCCGGGGGCCAAAGCTTTGGCGCTGCGCGCCGGCGCGGTGCGGTTCGAGCATGTCAGCTTCGGCTATCAAAGCGCGGTGCCGATCGTCGAGGATCTGGATTTCACCGCCCGCCCCGGCAGCGTCACCGCCCTGGTCGGCGCCACCGGGGCCGGCAAATCCACCACCATGGCGCTGCTGCAACGCTATTGGGATCCGAGCGCCGGCGCCATCAGCATCGACGGCCAGGATCTGCGGGCTGTCACGCTGGACTCGCTGCGCGGCGCCATCGGTGTGGTGTTTCAGGACGCCATGCTGTTCAACCGCTCCATCCGCGAGAATCTGCTCATCGGCCGCCCGGACGCGACACCGGCAGACATCCACCGCGCCTGCGAAATGGCCGAGGCGTTAAATTTCATCGAGGCGCAGCCGGAGGGTTTTGAAACCCTGATCGGCGAACGCGGTGTTAACCTTTCTGGCGGACAAAAACAGCGCCTGGCGATTGCCCGGGCGATTTTGAAAAACCCGCCAATCCTGATTCTGGATGAAGCCACTTCGGCGCTGGATGCCGCCACCGAGGCCAGCGTTTCCAGGGCCTTGCGGCAGCTGATGCAAGGGCGGACGAGCTTTGTCGTCGCGCATCGCCTCTCTACCATCCGCGATGCGGATGAGATTTTGGTGTTCGCGGCCGGGCGGATCGTCGAACGCGGGACGTTCCAGCATTTGCTGGCGCAGCGCGGCGTCTTCGCGCATCTGGTCGAAACACAGCTTACACCTGAAATGTCTGAGACCAACTCAAATAATAATTGAACCTTGCCGCGGCTTTGCCCCATACTTGCTGAAAACGGAGGAATAAAATGCTCGTAAGTGCGATCTTGAAGAACAAGCCCCCCGGTTTCGTTTCGGTTCCGGCGGATCTGCCGGTCAGCGGTGTCGTCAGCATCCTGGCGGAGAAAGTCATCGGCGCCGTGCTGGTGGTGGAAAATGGCGAGCTGATCGGCATTCTCAGCGAGCGCGACGTGGTCCGCACCCTGGCCACCCGCGCCGCTGGCACACTCTCGATGACCGCCGGCGCGCTGATGACCCGCAAGATCACCACCGGCACCCCGGAAACCACCGTCGAGCAGGCGATGGAGATGATGACCAACGGGCATTTCCGCCATCTGCCGATCCTGGAAAATGGCCGCCTCACCGGGCTGGTGAGCATTGGCGACGTGGTGAAGGCCCGGATCGACCAGAGCCAGCACGAGGTGGACAGTTTGCGCACCTACGTCGCCGGGCGGGTTTAGCGGCGCTGTAAACCGGGCGAGCTTGTGCGCCGTACAAACAAGAACAATTGTGCTTCGCACAAAGACCAACAACTGTGCTTCGCACAAAGCTGCCCGGTTGATTTGCGTCATTGACTTGGGCGGCTGGCGGGCGCTTTTTTCGCCCAGGATTTTCACGAACGCGGGTCGAGATGCATAAATTTCTTACCAAATGCGACGAGGCGCTGGCCGACATCTCGGCCCAGGGGCGCTATCGCCGTTTCGTGGCGCTGGAGAAGCTGGCTGACCGCTTCCCCTATTATTCCGTCACCATGGAAGGCCAGACGCGGGATATCCTGGTCTGGTCCACCAATGATTACCTCGCCATGGGCACCGACCCACGGGTGATCGAGGCCGCCTCCGCCGCCGCCCAGCGCTACGGTGCGGGGGCCGGCGGGACCCGCAACATCGCCGGCTCCTCGCCGCTGCATGTCGCCCTTGAGGAGGAGCTGGCCGATCTGCACGGCAAGGATGCCGCCCTACTGTTTACCTCCGGCTATGTCTCCAACCAGGCGACGCTGACGGCGATTTTGAATTCCCTGCCGGATTGGCATGTGTTCTCGGACGCGCAGAACCATAATTCCATGATCGTCGGCATCAAGGGCGGCAAGACCGCCACGGTGCATGTGTTCAAGCATAATGATCTTGCGGATCTGGAGCGGCTGCTGGCCGCCGCCCCGGCCGAGGCGCCGAAGCTGATCGTCTTCGAGAGCGTCTATTCCATGGATGGCGACATCGCCCCGATGAAGGAAATCTGCGACCTCGCGGACAAGTACAACGCCCTCACCTATCTGGACGAGGTGCATGCGGTGGGCATGTATGGCGCGCATGGCGGCGGCGTTTCCGAGCGCGATGGTGTCGCCAACCGCATCACTATCATCGAAGGCACGCTGGCCAAGGGCTATGGCTGCCATGGCGGCTATATCACCGGCGATTTCAAGGTGCTGGATTATATACGCTCGGTCGCGGCCGGGTTCATCTTCACCACCGCTCTGCCGCCGCCGACCGTCGCCGCGGCGCTGACCTCCATCCGCATCCTGAAAGAGGATGATGAGCGCCGGGCTTTGCTGTTCGACCGCGCGGAGACGCTGAAGGCGAAGTTCAAGGCGGCTGGCCTGCCGGTGATGGAGAGCAACTCCCATATCGTGCCGCTGATGATCGGCGACGCCGCCAAGGCCACCGAAGTCTCGATGCGGCTGATCCGGGAATTCGGCATGTATGCCACGCCGATCAACTATCCCACCGTGGCGCGCGGCACCGAGCGTCTGCGCTTCACCCCCGGCCCGAAACACACGGATGCGATGATGGATGACCTGGTGGCGGCCCTGCAGCAGATAGTGCTGCCGGCCAAGGTGGCGGCGTGATCGATCTCGGGCTGACGGGCAAGCCGGTTCTCGTCACTGGCGGCTCCAAGGGCATCGGCCTGGCCTGCGCCAAGGCGTTTCTGGCGCAAGGGGCAAGGGTGGCCATCGCCTCGCGCGATCAGACCAATATCGACGCCGCGCTGGCGGCGCTTCCGGGTGCCATCGGCTTCGCCGCCAATCTCTCGGATGCGGATGCGGCGCTGGCACTGCTGGACAAGACCGAGGCCGCGCTTGGGGCCCTGGAGGTGCTGGTGAACAGCGCCGGCGCCGCGCGGCGCAACCCGCCGCCGGACCTCACCCCAGACGCCTACCGCGCCGCGATGGACGCGAAATATTTCTCCACCATCAATCTGGTCGACCCCGCGATCAAGCGCATGGCCGCGCGCGGGCATGGTGCCATCGTCAACATCATCGGCGTCGGCGGCAAGGTGGCGGCCCCCGAGCATATCGCCGGCGGCGCGGCGAATGCGGCCTTGATGCTGGCCACGGCCGGCCTCGCCGCCGCCTACGCCGATTCCGGCGTGCGCATCAACGGCATCAATCCCGGGCTGACGGATACCGGCCGCGTGCAGGAAGGGCTGCAAGCCACCGCGCGTAGCCGCAACATCTCCATGGACGAGGCTTTGACCGAGACGGTGGCGAAAATCCGCGCCGGGCGGATGGCCAAGCCGGAAGAGATCGCCAATGCGGTGCTGTTCCTCGCCTCGCCGCTCTCCAGCTACGTCAACGGCGCCGTGCTGCCGATGGACGGGGTCCAGAACCCGGTCATCTGAGGGCCAAAGCGGCCTGGTTTCAGTGATCCCTCCCGGCGACGACCCAGAAGGCGCCCGATGCGGTTTCAGCCACCCATCGGATGCGCAGGAGGGCCGGAACAAAACGCTCCAAAACGAGACAAGCACGAGAGCGATATAGGTTGAGGCCGACGCGGCGGCGTCAAAATAAACACATGGAATTGCTGGCCAAAACAAAAATGAGCGCGTCCAGCTAAAGGCTTGATGCATCAGAGTTCTTCCGTGACCATGAAAAATATGCAATAAGCTACATATCAGAGGCCGAATAACGGCCCGGAAATAAAACAAAATGACAAAAAGACGACCAAAAAGCGCAACTCTTCTGGAGGAATAAAGAATATGAAGCTCGCAAACCCCGCCCCCCTCGGGCTGTTCGGCTTTGCCCTGACCACCTGGCTTCTCTGTCTAATCAATTCCGGCTTCATGCCCGCCACCGCCGTGCCGCTGGTGCTGGCCATGGCCATCGCTTTCGGCGGCACCGCGCAATTCTGCGCCGGGCTGATGGAGATGGTGAAAGGCAACAGCTTCGGCTTCGTTGCGTTCTGCTCCTACGGCGCCTTCTGGTGGAGCTTCGCGCTGTTCGTGGAATTCTTCGCCAAGGGCGTGCCGGCTGTCGCTGTCGGCTGGTATCTGCTGGTCTGGGGCGTTTTCACCATCGCGATGTGGGTCGGCACCTTCGCGCTGAACCGCACCCTGTTCCTGATCTTCGCGGCCTTGTCCGTCACCTTCCTGCTGCTCGGCTTCAAGGATCTGCTGGGCATCCCCGCCCTGGGCACACTGGGCGGCTATGGCGGGCTGATCACCGCGATCCTGGCCTTCTATCTCGGCGCTGCTGAGATCATCAACGAGGCGCATGGCCATACCGTGCTGCCGATCGGCGTGCCCGGCCCGCGCCTGAGCCACGCCGCCGCCGAATAATTTACCAACAATAAGCTAACCCCTCACTGACCCAGGCGCCGCAAGCGTCTGGGTTTTTTGCGCCCGCCGGCTTGGCGCGCGGGACAGGCTCTTGCTGTTTGTTAGAGCAATATGTGTTTATCTTGACGCTGGCGTGCCAACCTAAACACATATTGCTCTCAGCCTCCGCCTTGCCGCGTCAGGCCGCATGGGGGGCTGCGGCTTCAAACCCCGCGATCAGCCCCGCCACCGCCTCCGCCGGCACCGGCCGCGAAATCAGAAAGCCTTGAATGAAATGGCCGCCCAGCGCCGCGATGGTGTGCAGCTGCTCCAGCGTCTCCACCCCTTCCACCACGCAATCCAGCCGCAGATTATCGCACAGCGAAATGATCGTCTTGACGATATTGGCAGAGGTGGCGCTGGAATGAACATCGATCACGAAGCTGCGGTCGATCTTGATCTTATCCAGCTGCAACCGGCTGACATGGCTGAGGCTGGAAAAGCCGGTGCCGAAATCATCCAGCGCAATCCGCGCCCCCAGCGCCCGCAATTCCCGCAAACAGGATTGCGCATGCTCGAAATCATCCAGCAAGGCGGATTCCGTCACCTCGAACTCGATCCGCGACGGCGCCAGCCCGCTCCCCGTCACCAGCGTGCGGAGCCTGCTCATCGTCTCCACCGAGGTGAAATTATACGGCGAAAGATTGAAGTTCAGACTGACATGTTCCGGCCACTCCCTCGCCGCCGCCAGGGCTTTTTGCAACAGCACCGCCGTCATCGGGCAAACCAGCTGGGAGCGTTCGGCCAATGGCACGAACAGGCCCGGGCTCACCAGCCCCAGCTCCGGGCTTTGCCAGCGCGCTAGCGCCTCGAACGCCACCACCTTGCGCTGGGCGACATCCACAATCGGCTGGAACGCCACCCATAATTCAGATTCCATATCGGAATGGCGAAATGCCTGCTCCAGCCGGGCCTCGGCGCGGATGCGTGTTTCATGCTCCCGGGAGAACAGCACCATCCCGCCTTTTTCCGTCTGCTTGCCGTGATACAGCGCGTAGTCCGCGCGCTCGAACAACTCCTCGGCGGTGCCGCCGGCATCCGGATAGATCGCCACCCCCAGCGAGCTGGAAATGGTCGCCAGCCGGTCCCCGACGATGCACGGCGCTTCCAGCACATGCCGCACATCGGCGGCGAATTGCCGCACCGCCGCACCGCCCTGGCAATCGCGCAAAATCACCCCAAACTCATCCCCACCCAGCCTGGCGATGAAAATCCCCTCCCCCACCAGACGCCGCAGCCGCGCGCCGACCTGTGAGAGCAACCTGTCTCCGGCGGCGTGGCCATGCATGTCGTTGATGCCTTTGAATCGGTCCAGATCCATCAGCGCCACTGCGAGGCATCGTCCGCCTTGTGCGGCATCGCTCAGCGCCTGCTCCAGCTCGGCGAAAAACCGCCGCCGGTTGGGCAGCCCGGTGAGCGAGTCCAGATAGGCCAGACGCGAATTCTCGTCCGAAAGAAGCTGCGTCTCGCGCTGGCGGCGTTGCAATTCCCGCTCCGAATGGCTGAGGGCGACGAAATCCGCCGCATTGCGCAGCAGCATCTGCAGGGTGACAAACAGCACCAGAACCGTCCCGGCGCCGCTCAGCCGCACCGGCGTTTGCGGCGCCGAGAGAAACACCAGCGCATAAGGCACGCCGACGATCAACCCCAGCAGGATCGCCGCACTGCGCAGGCTGATCAGGCAGATGAAACAGGTGAGCAGCGTCAGCGCCACCGTAATCTCCACCTGCAAACGCTGATAGACATCGCCATAGGGCAGCAGCAGCAGCGCCCAGCCGCCGGCACAGCTCCCCAGCACCACCCCGCTGCGCCGCGCCGCGCGCAGCTTGCGCACCGCGTCCTCGCGCGGGGTCAGGTGCCGGCGCCGATGCAGCCACAGCGCCAGGCGGATCGTCGCCGTTATTAGCAGCAGCAGCGGGATCGCCCGCCCCAGCAATGGCGGCGCCACACGCATATGCGTGATTGCCAGGCTGGTCAGGTTGAAGATCAACACCAAATAGAATGCGGGCACATACTGCGACAGCGCCGCAAGCTGCGTTGCCGCCAGGGCAGGATCATCCTCCGGCAGGGCCATCAGGTCGCGCAGCCAATGCATGAAACGCGACGCCCATAACAGCTTGCGCATGGTTTCCCGGCCCCTGGAAAAAAATCTGCTCATGCCGCCAGCAGACCCGAATTTTGTAAACAAAATGTATATTCCGGAGTCGAATATTTATCCGCCGTTAACGCGCTGATGCCGCGCGATTTTCCATCCCTGTTTCGGTATGCAGCAAAAATGTCACGTCAGAGGCTTGATAAAGGTCAATGCGCCAGACCTCGAAAGATGGCTGATTCCGGGCATTGATCCTGACCCAGGAGACTGTGTTATGTCGGACAAGACCCAAAACGACCCGTTCAACGTTCTCGGCATCTCCAAGGAGTTTCTCGCCGCCGCGAAGCTCCCTTATGGCGGCGCCATGTTCACGGACATGGCCGAGCGCATGCAAAGCCTGACCCAGGCGCAGATCGCCTATGGCCAGACCATCCTGCGCGCCAACGCCACCCTGCTTTCCGCTTGGCTGGATACCAAAGCCGCGCGTGATGCCGAGGACGGGCCGCAAGCCCGGGCCGAGCGCCCCAGCAAGGCCGCGCACCGGCCGGATGTTTCCGCCCCATGACGCCCCCCGCCGCTCCGGGACGGCTTGCCGGAAAGCGCGGGCTCATTCTTGGCATCGCCAACCAGCACAGCATCGCCACCGGCTGCGCCCAGGCCTTCGCGCAGGAGGGCGCGGTGCTGGCCGCCACCTATCTCAACGACAAGGCCAAGCCCTTCGTCGAAGCCGTCACCTCCACCCTGCCCTGTGAGCTGCTGTTGCCCTGCGACGTGCAGGTGCCCGGCGCGCTGGAGGCGGTGTTCGAGGCGGTGAAGGCCCAATGGGGCGGGCTGGATTTTCTGCTGCACGCCATCGCCTTCGCCCCGGCGCAGGATCTGCACGGCCGTGTGGTGGACAGCTCCGCCGCCGGCTTCGCCCAGGCGATGGATATTTCCTGCCACTCCTTCCTGCGCGCCGCCAGGCTGGCCGAGCCCTTGATGCCGCAAGGCGGCACGCTGCTCGCGGTCACCTATCAGGGCTCCGAGCGCGTCATCCCGCATTACGGGCTGATGGGCCCGGTGAAGGCGGCGCTGGAGAGCGCCGTGCGCTACGCCGCCGCCGAGTTGGGGGGCAAGGCCATCCGGGTCAACGCCATCTCGCCCGGCCCCATCGCCACCCGTGCCGCCAGCGGCATCGAGCATTTCTCCGAGCTGCTGGACAATGCCGCCCGCCTGTCGCCGGAACGGCGGCTCGCCAGCATCGAGGATTGCGGGGCGCTCGCCGCCTTCCTGGTCTGCGATGCGGCGCGCATGCTCACCGGCCTCATCCTGCCCATCGATGGCGGTGAACATCTCATCGGGAATTAGGAAGCCTCTCATGTCCGAACCACCCCACCCCCAAGCGGATCTCGACCGCGCCTTGCACGCCGCCCAGGCGCGGCTCACTGGCGGCCTCTCCCTCGCCGCTTTGGCCCTGGCCTGGGCGGATTGGGCGCTGCATCTCGCCGACCAGCCCGGCCGGCAGCTGCAGCTCGCCCGCCAGGCCGCGAACGACGCCCAGGCCCTCACCCACCAGGCGCTGGGCCTGTCCTACGAGCCGGTGACGCCCGAGCCGCAGGATCACCGCTTCCGCGACCCGAGCTGGGCCCAGGGCCCGGCGGCCTTCGCCGTCCAGGCCTTCCTGCGCGGCGAGCGCTTCTGGCAGGCGGCTACCACCGATATCGACGGCGTCAGCCATGAGAATGAGCGTATCGTCAATTTCGCCGCCCGCCAGGTGCTGGACGTGCTCGCCCCCTCCAACTTTCCCCTCACCAACCCGGAAGTGCTCAAGCGCGCCCAGGAAAGCCAGGGCGAGAGCCTGCGCCAGGGCGCGAAAAACCTGATCGAGGATCTGCGCGCCGCCGGCACCAGCAAAACCCAGCCCCTGCCGATGCGCCCCGGCCATGACGTCGCGCTCACCCCTGGCCGGGTGGTGCTGCGCAATGAATTGCTGGAGCTGATCCAATATGCCCCGGAGACGCAGACCGTGCGCCCGGAGCCTATCCTCATCGTCCCCGCCTGGATCATGAAATATTACATCCTCGACCTCTCGCCGCAGAATTCGATGGTGAAATATCTGCTCTCCCAGGGCTTCACCGTGTTCTGCATCTCCTGGCGCAACCCGGACGCCTCGATGCGCGATGTGTCGCTGGATGATTACCGCCGCCTGGGCACCATGGCCGCCATCGACGCCGTCTCCGCCATCTGCAATGGTGAGAAAATCCACGCCGCCGGCTATTGCCTGGGCGGCACGCTGCTTTCCATCACCGCCGCCGCCATGGCGCGCGATGGCGATGAGCGGCTCGCCTCCCTCACCCTGCTCGCCGCGCAGACGGATTTCACCGAAGCCGGCGAGCTGCAGCTTTTCATCAACGAATCCCAGCTGCACTTCCTGGATGACGTGATGTGGGCGCAAGGCTATCTGGACGCCCCGCAAATGGCCGGCGCCTTCCAGATGCTGCGCGCCAACGACCTGGTCTGGTCGCAGATGATCCGCCGCTATTATCTCGGCGAGCAGGACCATCCGAATGATCTGATGTCCTGGAACATGGATGCCACCCGCATGCCCTACCGCATGCATTCGGAATATCTGCGCAAGCTGTTCCTGAATAACGACCTCGCCGAGGGCCGCTTCGAGGCCGGCGGGCGCAAGATCTCGCTGGCCGACATCAAGGCGCCGTTCTTCGTCATCGGCACCGAGACCGACCATATCGCCCCCTGGCGCTCGGTCTATAAACTGCAGCAGCTCAACCCGAATGATTTCACCTTCGTGCTCACCTCCGGCGGCCATAATGCCGGGGTGGTGAGCGAGCCGGGCCATCCGCACCGGCATTTCTGCAAGCTGGAGCGCAAGCCGGGGGATCTCTACGTGCCGCCGGATGAATGGCAGAGCCACGCTTATTGCCAGGAAGGGTCCTGGTGGCCGGACTGGGCCGGCTGGCTCGCCGCACGCTCCGGCGCCCCCACCAACCCGCCGCAGCTGGGCAACGCTGGCTACCCCGCGAAAGAGTCCGCCCCCGGCACCTATATTTTCCAACGCTGAAGGATATCACAATGGATATGCAGACCGAGCTGCTGGAAAACCGCATCTTCGCCGAGCTGGCGCTGGGCGATAGCGCCAGCCTCACCCGCACTGTGACGATGGACGATATCGCCCTCTTCTCCGTCATCTCCGGCGATGTGAACCCCGCGCATCTGGACAAGGACTATGCCGCGTCCGACCTTTTCCACCATATCATCGCCCAGGGCGTGCTCACCGCCGGGCTGATCTCCGCCGTGCTCGGCACCAAACTCCCCGGCCCCGGCACCATCTATCTCGGCCAGGAGCTGAAATTCCGCGCCCCGGTCTCCCCTGGCGACAGCATCACCGCGACGCTGACGATCACCGATCTGCAACCGGAAAAACACCGCGTCATTCTGGATTGCCATTGCCGCAACCAGGACGGCAAGGAGGTGCTGAGCGGCACCGCCACCGTGCAGGCGCCGACGGAAAAGGTCAGCCGCCCCGCCATCGCCTTGCCGGAAGTGCGGCTGCTGCGGCATGAGTTTCTGCGCATGCTGCTGGCCAAGGCCACCTCCGGCGAAAAACTCGCCACCGCCATCGCCTGGCCCTGCGATGAAACCTCCTTGCAGGCCGCCGCGGAGGCTGCACAGCGCGGCCTCATCACCCCCATCCTGGTCGGCCCGGCCGCGCTCATCCAGGCCAAAGCCGCTGAATATAACATCGATATTGCAGCCTTCCGCATCGAGGAGGCGGCAACCAGCGCGCAGGCCGCCAGCCGCGCCGTCGCTTTGGCGAAATCCGGCGAAGCCGGCGCGCTGATGAAAGGTGCCTTGCATAGTGATGAACTTCTGCACGAGGTGATGAAGCCCGAGACCGGCCTGCGCAATGGCAGCCGGCTCAGCCATGTCTATGTCATGGACGTGCCCGCCTACCCGAAACCGCTGCTGATCACCGATGCCGCGATCAATCTCTGCCCAAATCTTGAGGAAAAACGCGACATTCTGCAAAACGCCATCGATCTCGCCAAGGCCCTGGGCATCGAGGAACCGCGCGCCGCCATCCTGGCCGCGGTGGAAACCATCAACCCGCATATGCAGGCCACGTTGGATGCCGCCGCGCTTTGCAAGATGGCCGATCGCGGCCAGATCACGGGTGCCATCATCGACGGTCCCCTGGCTTTTGATAACGCGATCAGCGCCGACGCCGCCGCGCAGAAACACATCATCTCCCCGGTCGCCGGCCAGGCGGATATTCTGCTGGTGCCGGATATCGAATCCGGCAACATGCTGGCCAAACAGCTGAGCTTTCTCGCCAACGCGGATGCGGCGGGGATCGTTCTGGGCGCCAGCGTGCCGATCATCCTCACCAGCCGGGCGGATACGGAACGCGCCCGCCTCGCCTCCTGCGCCATCGCGGTGATGCTGGCTTCCCATCATGGCTGACGCGATCCTCACCATCAATGCCGGTTCCTCCAGCATCAAATTCGCTTTGTTCGAATTGCGCGATGGGCTGACCCGCATCGCCGAGGGCGAGGCCGAGAATATCGGCGCCGCCCCGCATCTGCGCATCAAGGCGGGCGGCACCCTGGCCTTCGAGCGGCGCTGGCCAAACCACGCGCCGCTGGATCATGAAGATCTTCTCAATGAAGTTCTGAACTGGGTGGAAGCCCATCTCGGCGCGGATAATCTCATCGCCGCCGGCCATCGCATCGTCCATGGCGGCGCCAGCTTCACCGCACCGTTGCTGCTCGACCCTTCGCATCTCGCCGAGATCGCCAAACTCAGCCAGCTCGCTCCTTTGCACGAGCCGCATAATTGCGCCGGGGTGCAGGCTCTGTTCAATCTCCGCCCAGGGCTGAAACAGATCGGCTGTTTCGATACCTCCTTCCATCACACCATGCCGGATGTCGCGACACGCTTCGCCCTGCCGGAAGCGCTGCATAAAGAAGGCGTGCGCCGCTACGGGTTTCACGGCCTCTCTTACGAATATATCGTCTCCCGCCTGCCCACCCAGGCCCCGCATCTGGTGAAAAGCCGTGTCATCATCGCGCATCTTGGCAATGGCGCTTCGATGTGCGCGGTGAAAAACGGCAACTCCATCGATTCCACCATGGGCTTCACCGCGCTCGATGGTCTGGTGATGGGCACGCGCACTGGCGCCATCGATGCCGGGGTGCTGCTCTATCTGATGCAATCCCACAACATGGACGAAGCCACCCTCACCGATCTGCTCTACAAGAAATCCGGCCTGCTCGGCCTCTCCGGCATTTCCGGCGATGTCCGGTTGCTGCTGGCCGATGGCTCGCCGGCCGCGAAACTGGCGCTGGATGTTTTCGCCTACCAGGCGGCGAAGCAGGCCGCCGGGCTGGTGGCGGCGCTTGGCGGGCTGGATGGGCTGATCTTCACCGCCGGCATCGGCGAGCACGCCGCCCCCATCCGCGCCGCCATCTGCGCGCATCTCTCCTGGCTGGGGCTGGAGCTTTCTCCGGAGGCCAATGACGCGAACGAGCCCGCCATCAGCACGCCGGAGAGCGCGATCGAGGTGCGGATCATCCCCACCGATGAGGAGCTGATGATCGCGCGCCACACGCTGAGCCTGCTGAGCCTGGCTCAGCCGGTCGGATAATCGGCGCTGTAGGAGTCTTCTTTCTGGCTGCTGATCTCCGCCAGACGCTCTTCCAGCTTCTTCGTCACCGCGTCATAGCCGAAGGCGCCGAGCACGATATGGCGCGGTGCCGTCTGCCTCTGCGTCAGCGCGATCATGACATCGCTGGCCCGGATTGGATCCCCCGCCTGGTTGCCGCTGCGCGCCCTGGTCGCCTCCAGCCGCGCCCCGGCGGTTTCGGCATAATCGGCGATCTTGTTGGGCGTCTGCTTCAGCGAGCGCCCGGCCCAATCGGTCCGGAACGGCCCCGGCTCGACGCACGTCACCTGAATGCCGAGCGCCTGCGTCTCGGCGCGCAACCCATCGGAGAACCCTTCCACCGCATGTTTGGAGGCGGCATAATAGGCCGAACCAGGAAAGCCGATCAGCCCGGCGACCGAGGTGATGTTGAGAATATGCCCGCTCTTGCGCGCCCGCATCACCGGCAGCACCGCGCGGGTGAGCGCGAACAGCCCGAACACATTGGCATCGAACATGGCGCGGATCTCATGCTCCTCGCCTTCCTCGGCGGAGCTTTGGTAGCCATAGCCGGCATTATTCACCAGCACATCGATCCGCCCGAATTTTTCCACCGCCGCCTTCACCGCCGCGTCGATCTCGCCCTGATCGGTGACATCCAGTCTCACCGCCAGCGCATTCGGCTTGTTCTCAACGATATCGGCAATCTGCGCGACATTGCGCGCAGTCACCACCACATTCCAGCCGCGCCGCAGCACCCGCAAGGCCAGCTCGCGGCCAAAGCCGGTCGAACAGCCGGTAATGAACCAAACAGGGTTTTGACTGTCGCTCATCGCATCCACTCCTTGCAAACAAGGCAGCTTATGTAGACCGTGTTGCCGGAATTTTCAGAGGTGACTTATATATTTCTTAAAATTTGCAGAAGTTTTTGGGGGTGTGGGGACTTTTTCCAAAAAGTCCCCACAAACGTTCGGGGCGGTGGCACGATGTTGCGACCACCCCAGACGTTTTTCGCCGCTTTTTTGTAAAAAAGCGGCACCAAAAAACTTTTATAACTTCGAAAAAGCCAGCTTAAAGCCGAAGAGAATGAAAACCCCACCGGCGACGCGGTCCAGCCACGCAATCACCCCGGTCGCGCCAGCCCGCAGCAGCAGCGGCGGGCTGAACGAGATCAGGGCTTCACCACCACCGCGATGACGATGACGATGAACAGGATTGTCGGTACCTCATTGGCGATGCGATAAAACCGTTCCGCCCGGCGATTCGAATCATTCAGAAAATCCCGGCGCCAGCGCGAACAGGCGCCGTGAAACCCAAACATCAGCAGCAGGGCGACAATCTTCGTCCACCACCAGCCCGCACTCCAGCTCACCGCTCCTGGGGTCAGCACCAGCAGCACGCCGAAAATGAAGGTGGAGATCATCGCCGGATTGATGATCTGTTTCAGCAAACGCCGTTCCATCACCTTGAAGCGTTCGGATTCAACCGATCCCGGTTTCGTCTGGCAATGATACACATAGAGCCGGGGCAGATAGAACATCCCCGCCATCCAGGCGGAGAAGCTCATGATATGCAGCGCCAAAAACCATTTAAAACATGGCAACAGAACCGGAAAGCTCACGCCAGCACCTCGAAAATCTCATCCAGCCGGCTGAACACCCGCCTCGATCCCTCAGCCAGAAGTTTCGCGCCATCGCCGTGCGGATCATAGCCGTAAGCGACCATCCCCGCCGCCACCGCGGCGCGCGTGCCCAACACGCTATCCTCCAGAACGATGCAGCGTTCCGGCGCAATCCTCGCATCGGCGGCGGCTTCCAGAAACACATCCGGCGCCGGCTTCGCCCGCCCGCCGCGCGCGATCACCCTTCCTGCGGAAATGCAGCGCCCGGCGGTGATCTCTGACAAGCCGGTGCGGGCGAATTTCACCGCCATCTCCTCATCGGAGGAGTTGGAGGCGATGCGCCAGTCAAAGCCCAGCGCCGTCACCTTCTCCAGCATCGCATCCGCGCCGGGGATCAACGCCGCCTCCTCCTTCAACACCTCAACCAGCTGGTCCGCCATCGCGCGCCGCCAATCCGCCGGCAGGCTGCGTCCCAGCCTGGCCTCGATCACCGGCTGCATGTCGCCGATATTCATGCCGAGAAATTGCCGCATGGACTCTTGCGCATCCATCGCCCAGCCCAGCCGCGTCATCTCCGCCGCCACCACCCGGTTGGCCACAATCTCGCTGTCAATCAGCACGCCGTCGCAATCGAAAATAATCAAATCAGGACGCACGCTGTCTCTCCCAGGGGCAATCCTTATGCGCCGCCCCGCAGCGCCCGCCTTCCTTGCACAGGCCGGTTTCGCCCGCCCGCTTCACCAGCCCGGCCAGCGCCGCGATGAAGGCCGGATCATCATTCGCCACCCGCGCCCGGACATAAAGCTGCACCTTGTTTTCCTCGGCCAGATGCCGGTTCTCGATATCCAGCTCCACCAAGGTCTCGATATGGTCGGAGACAAACGCAATCGGCACCACCACGAGCCCGACACCATCCCGCCCGGCCTGCTCGATCGCCTGGATCGTGCTCGGCTCCAGCCATTTCTGCGGCGTCGCGCGGGACTGGTAGCAGACCAGATGTTCAACCCCCATATCCGCCAGCCGCGCCCCCACCGCCGCACTGGTGGCTTCCACCTGCGCCTGATACGGATCGCCGGCCTTGACGATGCTCTCCGGCAGCCCATGCGCCGAATACAGCACTCGCAATTTCAAATCCGGATTCTGCGCCCGCGCGGTCTCGATCGCCTCGCGCACCATTGCCGCTGTCGCCTCGATATAGGCCGGATCGTCGAACCAGCAGCACAACGTGGTCACCGGGATAATCAGCCCGGCCTTCGCCGCCGCCTCGCGCCAATCGCTCAGCGAGGAGCCGGTGGTGGTGGTGGAAAATTGCGGATAGAGCGGTAGCAGCAGCACCCGCTCCGGCGCCCAATCCTTCACCTGGCGCACCGTCTCCGCCGCGAACGGGTGCCAATAGCGCATGGCGATGAAGCAGCGATATTCATCCCCCAGCTGCGCCTCCAGCGCCCGCGCCTGTTGCGCGGTCAGTTCCAGTAGCGGCGAGCGCCCGCCCATCAGCTGGTAATTCTCATAGGCCGCCTTGGCGGAGGAGCGCGCGATCAGCCGCGAGAGCCAGACCCGGATGAACCAAGGCGCACGGATGATCGCCTTGTCGGAAAACAGATTGACCCGGAAGGGCTTGATCGCCTCCGGGCGGTCCGGACCGCCCAGATTGAACAGGACGATCGCGGTTTTCATCTTGCGGCCCTCACCTTTTCCACCAGCCTCGCCACATGCGCCTCCGGGACATCCGGGGTGATGCCATGGCCGAGATTAAGGATATGTGGATGCCCCTTCACCTGCGCAAGCAGCGCTTCCACCGCCTCATCCAGCGCCTCCCCGCCCAGCTTCAGCAGCAGCGGGTCGAGATTGCCCTGGAAGATCGTCCCTGGCGGGCAGGCCGCCCGCGCCTCGGCCAGGCCGGTGACGCTATCCAGCGCCACCACATCCACCCCGCTCTCGCGCGCATATTCGCCCAGCATCAGCCCGACCAGGCGCGGAAACCCGATGATCTTCAGCCCCGGATGCAAGGCCCGCAGCCCATCGCAGATGCGCCTTGCCGGGCGGATCACCAGTTCGCGGAACTGCGCGGGGGGAAACAGCCCGGCCCAGCTCTCGAACAGCATCACGCAATGCGCCCCGGCCTCCACCTGGGCGGAAAGATACTCAATGCTGGCCTCGGCGAGGATATCCACAAGCTCGCGCACGAAATCCGGCTGCTCATAAGCCAGCTGCCTGGTGCGCGGAAAGCCGCCGCCCTGGCCATCCAGCATGTAGCAGGCCACCGTCGCCGGCCCGCCGGCGAAGCCGATCAGCCCCGTCTGCTTCGGCAGAGAGGCGCTGAGCCGGCTCACCGTCTCGATGACAGGCGCATACACCCCAGCCGCCTTGCCCGGCTGCAGCAGGCTCAGATCCTCCAGCGGCGGCAGGCGCGGCCCTTCCCCCTCGGCAAAGCGCAGCCCCTGCCCCATCGCCATCGGCAGGATCAGGATATCGGAAAACAGGATCGCCGCGTCGAAGCCGAATTTACGGATCGGCTGCAGCGTCACCTCTTCGGCCAGCGCCGGATTCAGGCAGAGCGAGATGAAATCCCCCGCCTTCGCCCGCGTCGCCCGGTACTCCGGCAGATAGCGCCCCGCCTGGCGCATCAGCCAGAGCGGCGGGGGCCAGACCTCATGTCCTCCCAGGACTTCACGGAATTTCATGCCCACCGCCTAAACCTAATCTTTATTTATTTAAAGTGAGAGTCGTAGTGATAGTACCCTGTGGATAACGGGGGTTAAGGCTCTTGGAGTCAAAATCCACAAACTTATCCACAGCAGGAAACCAGCGCTAAGGCTCTGTTTTTTACATATCCCCAGCGGTTATGCACAATCTGCACAGGGAAGGTTTGGCGGTCATCCCCCGTTCACCGGTTTTCCCCTCTTATCCCCACAATCCGGAAAATCGGGCGAGCCAAGCCGAGTTATCCACGCTATGAACAGCATTATGGACAGTGATAAGCTCGATATACATCTGATATCCGACGCCACTGGGGATACTTTGACCGCCCTGGCCCGCGCCGCCGTGGCGCAGTTTGATGAAAGCCGCGTCTCCTATCATCGCTGGTCGCTCATCCGCTCGCGCCTGCAATTGCACCGCGTCCTGGAGGGGATCGAGGCGGATCCCGGCCCGGTGCTCTGCTCCCTGGTGGATGATGCGTTGCGCCATGAGCTGGACGCCGCCTGTGCCCGCCTCGGCGTGCCGCTTCTGCATGTGCTGGACCCGCTGATGGACATGCTGCAAAGCCATTTCGGCGCCCCCGCCAAGCACAAGCCCGGCCGCCAATATGTGCTGGACGCCGATTATTTCCGCCGGATCGATGCCATGCATTTCGTCATCTCGCATGATGACGGCCAGGCCAATCGCGGGGTCAGCGAGGCGGATGTGGTGCTGGTCGGGGTCTCGCGCTCCTCCAAAACCCCCACCTGCTTTTATCTCGCCAATCGTGGCATCAAGGCGCTGAACGTGCCCTTGGTGCCGAACACGCCGCTGCCCAAGGAGCTGGAAAACCCCTCCTGCCCGATCATCGGCCTGACCATCGACCCGAAATCCCTCATCGATATCCGCCGCCACCGGCTGAAACTGATCGGCACCAACGAGATCTTCGGCCGGGTCGACAGCTCCGATTACGTGGACCAGGATTCGGTGGAAAAAGAGCTGATCTGGGCAAGGCGCCTGTGCAATGAGCGCGGCTGGCCGACCATCGACGTCACCCGCCGCTCGATCGAGGAGACCTCGGCGACGGTGCTGAAGCTGATGGAAAACTGGCATAATAAGCGCGCCGCCGCGGCTGAAAACGCCCAATAGACGTATCGTATTGGAGAATTCATCATGGATCTTGGTCTTCACGCCCGCACCGCCCTGGTCTGCGCCGCCAGCGCCGGGCTTGGCCGCGCCAGCGCCCAGGCCCTCGCCCAGGCCGGCGTGGCGGTGACCATCACCGGCCGCAATGAGGAAAAGCTGGCCATCGCGGCGAAAGAGATCGCCGCCGCCACCGGCGCCAAAATCAGCTACGCCGCCGGGGATATCACCACGCCGGAAGGCCGCGCCGCCGCCCTCTCTGTCTGCCCCAGCCCCGACATTCTGGTGAATAATGCCGGCGGCCCGCCGGCCGGGGATTTCCGCGATTTCTCGGAGCAGGATTGGCAGGAGGCGCTGAACGGCAATCTGCTCACCCCGATCGCGTTGATCAAAGCCGTGATCGACCCGATGATCGAGCGCAAATGGGGCCGCATCGTCAATATCACCTCCGGCTCGGTGAAGGCGCCGATCCCGCATCTCGGCCTCTCCAACACCGCCCGTACCGGCCTCACCGGCTTCATCGCCGGGCTGTCGCGCCAGGTGGCCCAGCATAATGTCATCATCAATAATCTGCTCCCCGGCGCGTTTGACACGGACCGGCTGCAGAAACTGGCCAAGGTTGAAGCCGAGAAATCCGGCAAGAGCCTCGAAGAGGTGGTGCGCGCCCGCGCCGCCGGCCTGCCCACCAGGCGCGTCGGCCAGCCGGAGGAATTCGGGGCGATGTGCGCGTTCCTGTGCTCGCAATATGCGGGCTATATCGTCGGCCAGAACATCCTGATGGATGGCGGCAACATCAACAGCACGCTTTAACGGCGAGGTTTTTCCGCCTTTTTGAAAAAAGGCGGCCCAAAAACTTTTGCACCTGAGGCTCCAGCCCTTTCCGGGTCTAAGCCTCAGGGATAAACAGGCGCACCATGTCCGAAACCGAACCCACGCGCTATGATTTCTCCACCGCCGAGCCGCATTGGCAGGCGCAGTGGGAGGCCCAATCCTGCTTCAAGGCGGAAGATGTTCCCGCCGAGGGCAAGCCCAAATACTACGTGCTGGAGATGTTCCCCTACCCGTCGGGGAAGATCCATATGGGCCATGTGCGCAACTACACCCTCGGCGACGTGGTGGCGCGCTACAAGCGCGCCCAGGGCTTCGCGGTTTTGCACCCGATGGGCTGGGACGCGTTCGGCCTGCCCGCCGAAAACGCCGCCCGCGAAAACAAGGCCAATCCGGCGGACTGGACCTACAAAAACATCGCCAATATGCGCGCCGAGCTGAAGCGCATGGGCTTCTCGCTGGACTGGACCCGCGAATTCGCCACCTGCGATCCTGAATATTACGGCCAGCAGCAGAAGCTGTTCCTGGATTTCTGGAAGGCCGGCCTGGTTGAGCGCCGTGATGCCGCGGTGAACTGGGACCCGGTGGACATGACCGTACTCGCCAATGAGCAGGTGATCGACGGGCGCGGCTGGCGCTCCGGCGCGCTGGTGGAGAAGAAGAAACTCTCCCAATGGTTCCTGAAAATCACCGATTCCGCGCAGGATCTGCTGGACGGGCTGAACAGCCTGGAGCGCTGGCCCGAGCGGGTGAAGCTGATGCAGGAAAACTGGATCGGCCATTCCCAGGGCGCGGAAGTCACCTTCAAGCTGGCGGATGGGTCGGACGATATCACCGTCTACACCACCCGCCCGGATACTTTGTTCGGCATGTCCTTCCTGGCCATCGCGGCGGAGCATCCCATCGCCAGCCTGGTCGCCCAGAGCAACCCGGCAGCCGCCGCCTTCATCGCCGAATGCGCCAGCCAGGGCACCTCCGAGGCCGCCATCGAGGCCGCCGAGAAGCGCGGCTTCGACACGGGCTTGAAAGTCATCAACCCGCTCACCGGCCAGGAGCACCCGGTCTGGATCGCGAATTTCGTGCTGATGGAATATGGCACCGGGGCGATCTTCGGTTGCCCCTGCGGCGACCAGCGCGATCTGGATTTCGCCCGTAAATATGACCTGCCGGTGCCGGTGGTGGTCTCGCCCGACAAGGACTCCACCCCGGAGATCGGCAACAAGGCGCTGGATGGTGATGGCTTCATCGTCAATTCCGGCTTCCTTTCCGGCCTGACCACCAAGGAGGCCAAGCCCCGCGCCATCGCGGAGCTGGAGGCGCGCGGCTTCGGCAAGGCGGTGCAGAACTGGCGCCTGCGCGATTGGGGCATTTCCCGCCAGCGTTATTGGGGCTGCCCGATCCCGGTGATCCATTGCGAAGCCTGCGGCGCGCAGCCCGTGCCGGCGGAGCAGCTCCCCGTCACTTTGCCGGCGGATGTCACCTTCGAGACGCCCGGCAACCCGCTGGACCATCACCCGACCTGGCGGCATGTGAACTGCCCCGCCTGCGGCAAACCGGCGACGCGCGAGACCGACACCTTCGACACCTTTATCGACAGCTCCTGGTATTTCGCCCGCTTCACCGCCCCGCGCGCCAGCACCCCGACGGTGGCGGCGGCCGCGAATGCCTGGCTGCCGGTGGACCAGTATGTTGGCGGTATCGAGCATGCGATCCTGCATCTGCTCTATGCCCGCTTCTTCACCCGCGCCATGCACAAGACCGGCCATCTGGCGGTGGACGAGCCCTTCGCCGGGCTCTTCACCCAGGGCATGGTCACGCATGAATCCTACAAGGATGAAAACGGCGCCTGGCTCTATCCGGACGAGATCACCCGCACCGCCGATGGCGCGGTGCTGAAAGCCACCGGCGCGCCGGTGACGGTGGGCCGGGTTGAGAAAATGTCCAAATCCAAGCGCAACACCGTCGATCCCGGCGCCATTGTCGGGCGCTTCGGGGCGGATACGGCGCGCTGGTTCGTGCTCTCCGACAACCCGCCCGAGCGCGATGTGGAATGGACCGAAAACGGCGTCCAGGGCTCTTTCCGCTTCCTGCAGCGCCTGGCCCGTGTCGGCGAGGAGATCGCCAAATCTGGCAACACCCAGGTGGAGAGCTACGGCCCCGAGGCCAAGAAGCTGCGCCAGCTGGCGCACCGTTCTATCGAGGCGGTGACGCAGGCGCTGGAGAGCTTCGCCTTCAACCTCGCCGTGGCGCGGCTCTATGAGCTGCTGAACGCGGTCGCCACCCCGGCTGAGGGCGCGGACATGCAAGCGGCGCGGTTTGAGGCCATGGAGATATTGGTGCGGCTCGCCAGCCCGCTGGTGCCGCATCTGGCCGAGCATCTCTTCGCCAAGCTGAACCCCGGTGCGGGCCTTGCCGCGCAGCAGCCCTGGCCGAAGGCCGACCCGGCTTTGCTGGTGGTGGATGAGCTTACCGTCGCGGTGCAGGTGAATGGCAAGCTGCGCGGCACCATATTGGTGCCGGCGGGGGCGGGTGAGGATGTCGCCATCCCGCTTGCCAAGGAGGCCGTGGCGGGCACTATAGGCACGCAGACCATCGTCAAGCAGATCTACGTCCCAGGTAGGATCGTGAATTTTGTCGTCAAACCGTAAAGCCTTCGCCGCCCTCGCCCTTCTCGCCCTCTCCGGCTGCGGCTTCACGCCGCTTTATGGCGGGGCGCAGGGGGCGGCCGCCAGCGACAAGCTCGATAGCGTGTTCGTGCAGAACCTGCCCGAGCGCACCGGGCAGATGCTGCGGCTGAGCCTGCAGCAGCATCTCTACACGGATGGCCAGCCGGTGACCGAGCATTACGTGCTCGCGGTCAATTACAGCATCGGCCAGACCGGCGAAGGCGTGCAGTCGGACAGCTCCACCAGCCGCACCCGCTTTGATGCGCGGGCGAGTTGGACGCTCGCCCCCATCGGCCACCCGGAGCAGATTCTGGCCTCCGGCAATGCCGTCGCCGCGGATGCGCTGAACGTGATCGACCAGCAATATTTCGCCGCCAATCTGGAAACCGCCAAGGTCAACCAGACGCTGTCCGATGAGATTGCCGAGCAGATCACCGTGCAGCTCGCCGCCTGGTTCCGCACCCATCCCGCTGCATGAAGTTTGAAGCCAGCCGGGTTGAGGCGTTCCTGAAGGCGCCCAATGCCCGCCTGGTGCTGCTGCACGGGCCGGATGCCGGGCTGGTGGCAGAGCGCGGGCTGGCCTTGGCGCGCAGCGTGCCCGGCGCGCTGAATGATCCGTTCCGCTTCGCCGAGCTGTCCAACCCCAGCCCGGATATGCTTCTGGCGGAGGCCACAGCGGCTTCGCTCGGCGGCGGAGAGCGTGTGGTGCGGGTGCGGGATGCGCATGAGCCGCTAACAAAATCGTTAGAATTATTAACTAAATCGCCGCCCGACGCGCTGGTAATTCTGGAAGCCGGGGAGCTGACGGCGAAATCCAAGCTGCGCAGTCTGGCGGAGAAAGCGCCGGGGATTGTCAGCATCGCCTGCTACGCCATCGATGCCGGGCGCTTGCCGCAGGTGATCACGGCGCGGCTGCGCGCCCAGGGGGTGAGCATCGACCAGGACGCCGCCGCCTGGGCCGCGCAAAATCTCTCCGGCGAGGAAGGCCCGCTCGGCCAGGCGCTGGAGATTCTGGTGCTCTATGCCGGGGCGGAAAAACGGCTTTCTTTGGCGGATGTGTCTTCGCTGCTGGCGGATGGCGGCGAGACCTCGGTGGGGGATGCGATCGATGCGGCGCTGACGGGCGATCTGGCGGCGACGGATAAGGCGCTGAGCCTGGCTTATGAGGAAGGCGCCTCGCCGGTGGCGCTGGTGCGGGTGCTGCTTTCGGAACTTGCCAAGCTGCGTCTGGCGGCCAGCGCCATGGCGCAAGGCGCTTCGGCGCAGGAGGCGATGGCCGGCATGCGCCCGCCGGTATTTTTCAAGCGTCAGCCGGTGGTGCAGAAAATGCTAAGGCTCTGGCCGCTGCGGGCGGTGGAGCAGGCTTTGCAGGCGGCGCTGGCGGCGGAAGTGGCGTGCAAGACCACCCATATTCCCGACGACGATTATTGCCGCCAGACCTTGCTGGCCCTGGCCAGCCGGGCCCGTTCGGCTGGCCGGCAATAAGGCCGGATTCGCCCCGGCGCTCTTAGAGCATCAAGCTTTTAGCTTGATGCTCTAGCTTTTGTTTTAGCGAGCAATTTCATGTGTTT
>NZ_JH976209.1:22052-56389 GCF_000306035.1 Acidocella sp. MX-AZ02 | reverse complement strand
ACGCTGGCGCGTCAACCTAAACACATATTGCTCTAGAGCAACATGTGATCAAACGGACTCGTTTGATCGGATAAAGTTGCTCGCTCGAACAAAAAGCTGGAGCGTATTCCGTGCACCAACGGGAACGGAATATGCTCTAGCCGGGGCGGAGGCACATATTTCTTTAACCAGTCACCGCGCCCGGAAGAGGCCGGAAATTGCCGGTGAGGATCTTGGCGTGGGCCTGTCCCTCCGGTTTTCCCTTCGCCGGTTGGGCGGTTTTTCCGGGCGCTGCGGTGATGTTGAACTGGGCGATCAGCTGGTCCAGCTGCCCGGCATTCTCCGCCAAGGCATGGCAGGCGGCGGTGCTTTCCTCGACCATCGCCGCGTTTTGCTGGGTGACCTGATCCATCTGCCCCATCGCCGCGTTCACTTCCGCCAGCCCCATCGATTGCTGGGTGGCGGAGCTGGAAATCTTTTTCACCATCTGATTCAGCTCCGCCACCTGGGTGACGATTTCGGCCAGCGCCGTCCCGGTTTCGCCCACCAGCCGCACGCCGGTTTCCACTTGCGCGCCGGAGGTCGAGATCAGCGTCTTGATCTCCTTTGCGGCTTCGGCGGAGCGCTGCGCCAGGGCCCGCACTTCGGTGGCGACCACGGCAAAACCCCGCCCCGCCTCGCCGGCGCGCGCCGCCTCAACCCCGGCATTCAGCGCCAGAAGATTGGTCTGGAAGGCGATTTCGTCGATCACGCCGATAATATTGCCGATCTGCCCGGATGAGGCTTCGATCTCGGTCATCGCCTCCACGGCATTGCGCATCACCGTTCCGGATTGGCTGGCCTTGTCATGCGCCTGGCCGACCACACGCAGCACGCGCTCCGCATCCTCGGCGGTTTCCTTTACGGTACGGGTGACGCCATCCAGCGCCGCGACGGTTTCCTCCAGCGCCGCCGCCTGATGTTCCGTCCGGCGGGAAAGATCGTCCGCCGCTTCCATCATTTCCGCCGTGCCGGCCCGGACATTGCCGACACTTTCGCCCACCGCCGCCATGGTGGCGCGCAGCTGCTTCAGCGCGGCGTTGAAATCCGCGCGCAAAGATTCGTATTCCGCGGCGAACTTCGTATCGAGACTCTGCGACAAATCCCCCGCGGCCAGCCGGCTCAGCCCGCCGCCCAGCCCGACGATGACTGCCGATTGCTCTTCGGCGCGGCGTGCGGCCTCGGCCTCGGCGAGACGGTGCGTTTCCTCGGCCTGGCGCCGGATGGTTTCGGCGTCCGCTTCCAGCTTTCGCTTTTCGATGGCGTCGGCTTTGAAGCTGGTCAGCGAGGTCGCCATGATGCCGAGTTCGTCATGCCGGTCGGTCGCGGGGATGGGGGCGTTGAGGTCGCCGGCGGAAATCCGCTTCATCGCCTGGCTCAGCCCGGTCAGCAGCCCGGAGATCTGCCGGCGCGCCGCAAATACGGCGATGAGATACAGGCCCAACAAGGGCAGGAATATGGCTGAGAGTGTGAGCAGATGGGCAAGCATCATGCTGTCGACATCGTCAATATACACGCCGGTGCCGACCACCCAATGCCATTCCGGCACCAGGAGCAGGGAGCTCATCTTGGGTTCCGGCGTCGCGCCGGCGGTGCGGGGCCAGACATAATGCGCGAAATAGACATGCCCCTCGATCGCTTGGCGGAACATCTCGGGATTGAACAGCTTACCCTTGGCGTCCGGCACGTTCATAAGATTCTTGCCGATCAATTTCTTGAACGGATGTTGTAGCGCCACTCCTTCTGTATTGTAGACAAAAAGATAATTTGTATTGTTGCCGTAGCGGATGGCCCCGATGGCGGCGAGGGCGGCTTTCTGCGCCTCTGGCGTTGTCATGCTGCCGGCCTTGGCCAGGCCGACATAATATTCCGCGATGCTGGCCGCGGCTTCATCCATGGAGCGGATCTGGAATTTTTTCTCAGCCATCTCGGCATTATAGGATTGGTGCAGAGAGACGGCGGTGCCGGAGACCATCAGCAGCAATGCAAAGGCCGAGAGCAGGTTGAACTGCCAGGTAATGGAGAGGCGGCGCAGAAATGACATGTCCAGTTCCTTCAAGCATGGTCGCGGCGCGGCGAGGCCAGCGCAGACGGAGCATGACGGAACAGGCTTAAAAATCTGTTTAGAGCGATGTCATTGCTTGGGCGGGGCGATGTTCCACGTGGAACATAGGGCGCTGGGTGGTTGGTCGATGTTCCACGTGGAACATTGGAGGCTGGCTGGGGTGGGGATGTTCCACGTGGAACATAGGACGTCGGCGGGCGGGCCGATGTTCCACGTGGAACATCGGCGGAGGCGTCAGTTATTCAGCAGCGCCAGGACGGTATCGAGCTGGTCGAGGTCCGCATAATGCAGGATCAGGGCGCCGCCCTGGCCATTGAATTTGACCTCAACCTTGAGGCCAAGTTTCTCGGAAAGGCTGTCCGCCAACGCGGCGATTTCCGCATTATCGCCGGTCGGCCGAGGCGCGCGGGTGGTTTCCTTGGGCGCGATGGACTGGCCGAGATTTTTCACCAGCGCCTCGGTCTGGCGCACTGAGAGGCCACGCTTGACCACATCATTGGCGGCTTTCACCGGGTCGGGATGCGCCATCAGCGCCTTGGCGTGGCCGGTGGAGATCTCGCCGTCGCGCAGCAGCCATTGCACCTGCGGCGGCAGAGAGAGCAGGCGCATGACATTGGTGATGTGCGAGCGGGATTTGCCGACCGCCTCGCCCAGCTTGTCATGGCTCAGCTTGAACTCGTCGGTGAGGCGCTTATAGCCCTCGGCCTCTTCCACCGGGTTGAGGTTTTCGCGCTGCAGGTTCTCCACCAGCCCGGCGGCCATGGCGTCCGCGTCTGAGAGATCGCGCACCAGCACCGGCACTTCATGCAGCTTCGCACGCTGGGAGGCGCGCCAGCGGCGCTCGCCGGCGATGATCTGGTAATGCCCGGCGACACCGGGTTTCGGGCGGACCAGCAGCGGCTGCAAAATACCGCGCTGGGCGATGGAATCCGCCAGCTCCTGCAAGGCGGTTTCGTCCATTTCCTGGCGCGGCTGGAAGGGGCTCGGTTCCAGCATTTCCACCGGCAGGCGCTGCACGCCAGGGGCGTTGGGGCTGGCGGGCACAGCCACGGCATCGCCCATCAGGGCGGCGAGGCCGCGTGCCAGAGGTTTGCGTGTTTCCTTGCCGCTCATGCCAATTCCTTCCGTGCGCGCGCCCGGCGCAAAAATTCCGCCGCCAGGGACAAATAAGCCTGTGCCCCGGTGGAGCGGAAATCATAAAGCAGGACCGGGATGCCGTGGGAAGGGGCTTCGGTGATGCGGATATTGCGGGGGATGGCGGTTTCGAAAACCTTGTCCTTGAAATAGGTGCGGACATCGCCGCTGACCTGTTCGGACAGGTTGTTGCGCCGGTCGGTCATGGTCAGCACGATGCCCTCGATTTCGAGCTTCGGGTTGAGGCTGCGCTTGACCATTTCCACCGAGCGCATCAGCTGCGAGATGCCCTCCAGCGCGAAGAATTCCGCCTGCAGCGGCACCAGCACGGCATCCGCGGCGGTGAGGGCGTTGAGGGTGAGCAGAGCTAGGCCCGGCGGGCAGTCGATAAACACCACATCGGCATCGCAGCCTTGAGCGAAGGCGTCGGTGAGCAGGAAGTTGCGGCGCTCATGGGCGCTGAATTCCATGTCCGCCCCCATCAGATCCGCGACGGCGGGAACGACGGAGAGGTTTTCGACATTGGTGGCAACGATGGAGTCCGCGAGGCTGACATCCCCCGCCAGCAGCGCGTAGCTGCCGCCATTGCGGGCGTTATGGTCGATGCCAAGCCCGGTGGAGGCATTGCCTTGCGGGTCGATATCGACCAGCAGCACTTTCAGCCCCCCCACCGCCAGCGCGGCGGCGAGGTTGATGGCGGTGGTGGTTTTGCCGACCCCGCCTTTCTGATTGGCGATGGCGATGATGCGCGGTTTTTTATGCGGCTCCGGCATGGCGGATCTGGCTCACTTTCAGGATGCAGCTTTCGCCCCAGTCCGGGGCGGAAATATGGTCTGTATCCATGTGCCAGAGGGGGGCGGCGAGCGTCAATTCAACTTCCAAGCCTTTGCCTTTCGGGAACAGGCAAAACCCCTGCGGTTTCAGCAAAGGTGCCGCCAGGCCTAGCAATTTATCCAAAGGTGCCAAGGCTCTGGCGGTGATGACGGCAGCGGGCTCGACGCGGGCGGCTTCGATGCGGCAATTGTGAATTTTTGCCGGTGCGCCGGTCTGGCGCGCGGCTTCCATCAGGAAGGCGGCCTTGCGGGAATCTGATTCGATCATCTCGAACGGGATGCCGCTGGCGATGCACAGCACCATGCCGGGAAAACCGCCGCCGGAGCCGAGATCGATGGCGCGGTCGAGATCCTTGGGCAGATAGGGGAGCAGGCGCAGAGAGTCCCGGATGTGCCGGTCCCAGACATGGTTCAGGTCCGCCTTGGAGACCAGGTTGATTTTCGGCGACCATTTCAGCACCAGATCGGCGAAGGCGCGCAGCTTCTCCTCGTTCATGCGGCGCGGCCGGCCTTGCGCAGGGCGCCGAAAATGGCGCCCAGCGCGGCGGGGGTCATCGCCTCGATGCGGCCGGCGGCGGCGAGGGTTTGCGGGCGGGTGCGGGTGAGTTTTTCCCGCAGCTCGGCGGAGAGGCCCCCGATGGCGGTGTAGTCGAAGGCGTCGGGGATTTTCACCGCCTCGTCCTTTTCGCGGGAGCGGATTTCGGAATTCTGCCGGGCGATATAGCCGGCATAGAGCAGGTCCGCGCGCAAGATGTTGGCGGCCCTGCCCTCACCTTCCGGCTTGTTTCCAAACGCCGCGATTTCGGCTTTCAGCGCGGCGAAGGCGGCTTCGCGCGCGGAGCCGACGCAGCCCCAATCCAGGCCCTTTTGCGTTAAGCGCAGCTCGGCATTGTCGGCGCGCAGCAGCAGGCGGTATTCGGCGCGGGAGGTGAACATGCGGTAGGGCTCGGTGACACCTTGCGTCACCAGATCATCGATCAGCACACCGATATAGGCATCGGCGCGGGAAAGCTGGACGGGATCCATCCCCCCTGCCCGGCGCGCGGCGTTGAGCCCGGCGACGAGGCCCTGGGCGCCGGCTTCCTCATAGCCGGTGGTGCCGTTGATCTGGCCGGCGAGATAGAGGCCGGGGAGGGATTTCAGCGCCAGGGCATGGTCGAGGGCGCGCGGGTCGACATAGTCATATTCCACCGCGTAGCCGGGGCGCAGGATTCTGGCTTGTTCCAATCCAGGAATGGTTTTGATCATCGCCGCCTGCACCGCCAGCGGCAGCGAGGTGGAAATGCCGTTCGGGTAGATCGTATCGTCATCCAGACCTTCCGGCTCCAGGAAGATCTGATGGCCGGGTTTTTCGGCGAAGCGGACCACCTTGTCCTCGATCGAGGGGCAATAGCGCGGGCCGCGCCCAGCGATGTTGCCGCCATAGACCGCGGATTGGTGGAGATTGTCGCGGATGAGCTGGTGCGTGGCCTCGGTGGTGCCGGTGATGCGGCAGGAGATTTGCGGGTTGGTGATGCGCGCGGTCAGGGCCGAGAAGGGCTCGGGCGGGGTTTCGCCTCGATCCTCCGGCAGGCTTTCCCAATCGATGCTGGATTTGGCCAGCCGCGCCGGGGTGCCGGTTTTCAGCCGGCCCAGCGGCAGCGCCAGGCGGTGCAAATCAGCCGCCAGGGCGCGGGAGGGGGCGTCATCCACCCGGCCGCCGGGCTGCATCTGCGGGCCGAAATGCAGCACGCCGTTGAGGAAGGTGCCGGTGGTGAGCACGGCGGCGGCGCAGGTGAGGGTTGCGCCGGAGGCGAGTTTGATGCCGGTGAGGCGGCCATCGCGCATTTCCAGACCGGCGGCCTCACCTTCCAAAATGGTAAGGTTGGGTTGTGCGGCGAGCAGGGCCTGGATGGCGGCGCGGTAGAGTTTGCGGTCCGCCTGGGCGCGCGGGCCGCGCACGGCGGGGCCCTTGCCGCGATTCAGCAATTTGAAATGGATGCAGGCGGCGTCTGCGGCTTTGCCCATCAGCCCGTCCAGCGCGTCGATCTCGCGGACGAGATGGCCCTTGCCGATGCCGCCAATGGCGGGGTTGCAGGACATCTCCCCGATGCGCGCGGCGCTTTGGGTGATCAGGGCGGTGCGGGCGCCAAACCGCGCCGCGGCGGCGGCGGCCTCGGTGCCGGCATGGCCGCCGCCTATGACGATGACATCGTAATCCATGCCGGGGGTTTAGCGAGTTTGCCTGAAAAACGCCAAGGCTTTCAAAGCCGCAAGAAAGTTTTGGGGTCGAATAAATTAAGGATTCATCAGATTGGCGCTGCGTTCATGCGGGGATGTGTCTATTTCAACGCGGAAAGGCGTGCGGGCGCGCTTGCCTCTTTGATCCGTTCCTTATGCAACCTATATCCGCTTGGAGAGAGGAGTGTGATCAGGTGACGTATGAGGTGAAAGGGGGGCTGCGGCAGGGTGTGAGCGATGCCGCGTCGGCACGTCCGCTCGCCGATTGCGGGGATCTGCCCTTCCTGATCCGCCGCGACGGAACCTGGCTGTATAAAGGCAGCCCGATCACCCGCAAGCCGATGGTTTGCCTGTTTTCCACCGTGCTGACGCGCGACGAGGAGGGCCAGTACATCCTGCAGACACCCGCCGAGCGCGGCAGGATCGAGGTGGAGGATGTGCCGTTCCTGGCGGTGGAGCTGCAATGGAGCGGCGAGGGCCGGAACCAGAGCCTGTGTTTCCGCACCAATGTCGATCAATGCGTGACGGCGGGGCCGGCGCATCGCATCCGCATCGCGCATGATTTGCTCAGTTGCGAGCCGACGCCCTATCTTCATATCCGCGATGGCAAAGGCAGATACCCGATCGAGGCGCGGATCAACCGCGCCACCTATTATGAGCTGGTGGCGCTGTCCGAACCGGGCATCGTCAAGGGCCGCAAGGTCATGGGGGTGTGGAGCGAGGGGGTGTTCTTCCCGCTTGGCGATATGCCGAATTGCTGTTCCGATGCGGAGTGCGATCTGGACGAGTGAGATCCGGGCGGTGCGGCGATGAAGGCCGCGCAGCTGAGACGGGCTTTTCCCGAAAATCTGGCCTTTAACGCGCTGGCGCTGGGGCGGTTGCGTCCGGCTTCCGTGCTGGTGGCGCTGGAGCCGGGGCGCGGCGTGTGGCTGACCCGGCGCAGCCGGCTGATGACCACCCATGCCGGGCAGGTGTCGTTTCCTGGCGGGAAGATCGAGGGGCTGGGCGAGACGCCGGTTGAAGCCGCCTTGCGCGAGGCGCAGGAGGAGATCGGGCTTGATCCGGCCCAGGTGGAGCTGCTCGGGCGGCTGCATGACCATGCCACCGGGACCGGGTTTCATATCACCCCGATTGTCGGGCTGGTGCCCGAGGGTGTGGCGCTGCGGCCAGCCGATGACGAGGTGGAGGAGATTTTCTCCCTGCCTTTTTCCGTATTGCTGAACGAAGAGTACCCGCTGCGCCGGCAGGCGGTGTGGCGCGGGCGGGAGGGGGCCTTCTGGGTATGGCCGCATCCGGACCATGTGATCTGGGGGGCGACGGCGGAGATATTGCGCTTGCTGGCGCTGCGGTTGCGGGGGGTGGCGTGATCGATCTGCCGGGCTTGGCGTTGGTGTGGGCGGCGCTGCCGGAGGCGCGGATGGTGGGGGGTGCTGTGCGCGACATGCTGGCCGGACGGGCGGTGGCGGATGTGGACATGGCCTCGCCGCTGGCACCGGAGGAGGTGATGCGGCGCGCCAGGGCGGCGGGGCTGAAGGCGGTGCCGACCGGGCTGGCGCATGGGACGGTGACATTGGTGGCGGCGGGGCATGGGTTTGAGGTGACGACGCTGCGCCGCGATGTGGAGACGGATGGGCGGCGTGCGCGCGTGGAGTTTACCGATGACTGGCGGGAGGATGCGGCCAGGCGGGATTTCACCATCAATGCGATGAGCTGCACGCAAGCGGGCGAGATTTTCGATTATTTCGGCGGCCAGGCGGATCTGGCGGCGGGGGTGGTGCGGTTTGTCGGCGATGCTGCGGCCCGGGTGGCGGAGGATTATCTGCGGATTTTGCGGTTTTTCCGGTTCTTCGCGCGCTATGGGCGGAGGGAGGCGGATGCGGCGGCGCTGGCGGCGATCAGGGACGGGCGTGAAGGCTTGCGGCAGCTCTCGGCGGAGCGCGTGTGGAGCGAGGTGAAGAAGATTTTGGCGGCCCCTGCCCCGCTGCGGGCCGTGGCGCTGATGGGCGAGACCGGGGTGCTGGAAATGGTGCTGCCGGGGGCCAGGGTTGAACGGTTGGCGGCGCTGCTGGGGCGCGGGGCGCCATCGGAGCCGTTATTGCGGGTGGCGGCGCTGAGTGATGAGGATCTGGCGCGGCGGTTGAAGCTGAGCGGGGCGGAGGCGGCTTTGCTGGCGGCGTGGCGGCTGCCGTTGGGGATTGGGCCGGAGGATGAGGATGCGGCGTTGCGCCGCGCTCTGGCGGTGGCCGGGCATGAGGCGCTGGCCGGGCGGATTTGGCTGCAAGGCGACGATGGCGCAGGCTGGGAGGCGCTGCGGGCGCGGCTGTCAGCGATGGCGCGGCCGGTGTTTCCGTTGCAGGGACGGGATCTGGCCGGGGTTGTGGAGGCTGGGCCGAAGATGGGTGAGGTGCTGGCGGCGGTGCGGGGCTGGTGGCTGGAGGGTGGCTGCGTGGCCGACCGGGCTGCTTGTCTGGCGAAAGCCTCCGTTTTTAGGGATAATTTTCGCTCCCGAATATAAAGAAGGGAGCGATTAAGCGCTCCCTTCTTTTTAAAGGCTACGCGTTAGGCTTGATATGGCTCCAGGTTTTTCCAGTATTAATCTCAGAAATACGACCTGGATTTACGTCGTAGTCAGCAGCTATCCGATGTTGGAACTCTTTCTTTTGAAGACGTTTCTTGATCTCAAGCACGTCTTTTTCAGTCAGCTTTTTGCTAGGCTCTCGTGGAAATAAATCCGGCTGAACCAAATCGTCCATGTAATAATCCTTTATCGAACTACATGAACCGCCTTGACTTTCTAAACCCATTGGAGAAAACTTTCTCTCACGCACTGAGTGTAAAATCCGCAGGCGGTTCTAACGCAAGCGGATTGTGAGAGTTGAGTCCCCCGACTCGACTCTCACGTCGTCAATTAGACTCCAACATATTGGCGCGCGTTCCCGCAAGCACAAAAATGAGTCAGTTGCGACTTTTTGAGTCAGTTAACTTTCGTCTGTTTTTGAAGCGCGAGCAGCTTTCGATCCCAATGCGGGATGCATAAACCATGTGAAGCTGACCAGCTATTGCCTCAGCAGCGAACGATATTGGAGCCGCTGAGGCGGGTATGTGAAAACTTATTAGGTGGTCTTACACGGCGATGCGCACACCCAGCTCCACCACCCGGTCCGACGGAATACGGAAGAATTCCGTGGCGGTGACGGCGTTGCGGGCCATGAACAAAAACAGCCAGCGGCGGATGAAGCGCAGTTTCGGCACCGAGGCCGGGACCACGGTTTCGCGGCCGAGGAAATAGCTGGTCTGCATGGCTTTGAACTCGATGCCCTGGCCGGTCAGGCTTTCCAAAGCGCGGGGCACGTTCGGGCTTTCCATGAAGCCGTAATAGAGGGTCACTTTGTAGATGCCCGGTGAGGCTTCATCGAGATGGACGCGCCCGCCGGGGTCGGCCTGGGGAACGTCCAGATTGCGGACGGTGACGAAGAAGACCTGCTCGTGCAGCACCTTGTTATGTTTGAGGTTATGCAGCAGGGCGTTGGGCACGTAGTCGAGATTGCCGGTCATGAACACGGCGGTGCCGGGGACGCGGACGATGCGCGATTGCGGCAGCCGGTTGAGGAAGGTGGCGAGCGGCAGGCTGTCCTGCATCCAGCGGGCCATGATCAGGCTGCGGCCGCGCCGCCAGGTGGTCATGATCAGGATGATGGACAGGCCGATGGCCAGCGGCACCCAGCCGCCTTCGAAGATTTTCAGGGAATTGGCGGCGAAGAAGGCGAAATCGACAATGCCGATGGCGCCGAAGACCAGGATGGTGGCCAGGCGCGACCAGCCGAACTGGCGGCGATAGACGAAAGCGGCCAGGGTGTTGTCGCACAGGAAGGTGCCGGTGACGGCGATGCCGTAGGCCGAGGCCAGGGCCTCCGAGGAGCGGAAGGTGAGCACCAGCAGCAGCACGCCGATGGCGAGGATGGTGTTGATCTGGGGCACGTAGATCTGCCCCTGCTCGCTCTCATTGGTGTGGCGGACCTCCATGCGCGGCAGCAGGCCAAGCTGCACGCACATGCGCGAGACCGAGAAGGCGCCGGTGATGACGGCCTGGCTGGCGATGACGGTGGCGAGCGTGGCGAGCACGATCAGCGGCACCTGCAGCGCGTGCGGAGCGAGCTTGTAGAAGGGGTTGTCGGCGGTGTCGGGGTGGGTGATCACCAGCGCGCCCTGGCCGTAATAATTCAGGATCAGGCAGGGCAGCACGAAGAACATCCAGGAGATGCGGATGGGGCGGCGGCCGAAATGGCTCATATCGGCGTAGAGCGCCTCCGCCCCGGTGACGGCCAGGACGACGGCGCCCAGGGTGAGGAAGGCGATTTTGTCGTGCCGGATGATGAAGCTGGCGCCGAACCAGGGGTTGAGGGCGACCAGCACGTCAGGATGCTGGACCAGCTGGAACAGCCCGAGCAGGCCGAGGCAGAGGAACCAGAGCACCATCACCGGCCCGAAGGCGCGGCCGACCATGGCGGTGCCGTGGCGCTGCACCAGGAACAGCCCGGCGATGACGGCGATGGCGATGGGCAGCACGGCCTCGCTCATCGACGGGGCGACGACCTCGATGCCTTCCACCGCGGAGAGGATGGAGATGGCCGGGGTGATCACGCCGTCGCCGAAGAACAGCCCGGCGCCGACGATGCCGATGATGCCGGCGGCGGCACGGGTGCGCTCGCTGCGGGCGACGCGGCTGGCCAGGGCCATCAAGGAGAGGGTGCCGCCTTCGCCGTTATTATCGGCGCGCATGATGAAGGTGACATATTTCAGGGTGACGGTGAGGATCAGCGCCCAGGTGATCAGCGAGAGCACCCCCAGCACGTCCACCGCCTGCAGATGCGGGCCCTTGAAATAGGCGATGCAGGACTGCAGGGCGTAGAGCGGGCTGGTGCCGATATCGCCATAGACGACGCCAAGCACGCCGATCAGCGCGGACATCTTGAGTTTTTCCGGTACGCCGCCGGAAGAGGTTGCGCTGGAAGTCATTCAGATTGTCCCTGTCGGCATTGTGCAGCCTGTAGCCGGTTGGCTGGCGCTGAACAAGCCGGGCGGGCGGCGGCCGCGCGGCCCTGGGAAAACGGCCGGCGCGGGGCGGGTCATCCGGCTTGCTGGGGCTTGGGCAGCAGCAGATAGAGTGTCCCGGCCTGGCGCATGGAGCCGGCGATCTGCTCGGCATCGGCGCCGGCGCCGAAGAAGATATCGGCGCGGTCCGGGCCGTGAATGCCGCCGCCAGTGTCCTGGATGATGGCGAGCTGGTCCATCGCGCGGCCGGTGACCGGGTCGGTGGTGGCGATGAAGAGCGGGGCGCCGAGCGGCAGGGCGGATTTATCCACCGCCACCGAGCGGCCGGCGGTGAGCGGCACGCCGAGCGCACCGGGCGCGCCCTCATTTGCCGGCAGGCTGCCGAGCGGGCGCATGAAGACGTAGCGCTGGTTCTGTTCCATCACCTCGCGCGCCTGGGCAGGGTGGGATTTCAGCCAGGCGGAGATGGTCTGGTAGCTGACATCGTCGGGTTTCAGCGCGCCCATCTGCACCAGGACGCGGCCGATCGGGGTGTAGGGCTGGCCGTTCTGGCCATCGAAGCCGACGCGCAGGATGCGGCCATCGGGCAGCAGGATGCGGCCGGAGCCCTGGATCTGCAGCATGAAGGCATCGACCGGGTTGGTGACATAGGCGGTGACCGGCGCCTTGCGGGTGAGCGCGCCGTCATCGATCTCGGTGCGGGTCAGGTTGGCCAGGGCGGCGACGGGCGGCTTCGCGTAGAGCGGCACGTTATAGCCGGGGCGCTGGTTCTTGGAGCCGGGGAATTCCGGCTCGAAATAGCCGGTGATGAGCCCCTGGCCGGGGATTTCATAGGCCTGGAACCAGGTGGTGAAGAAGGCGCGGGCGGCGGTGAGGTCGCCAGGGGGAACATCCTTGGCGGCATTGCAGGCGGGCTGCCAGAGCCCGGCCTGGCCGGCGCGCTCCTGCGCCAGGCCGGTGCCGCCCAGGGCGCTGTCCGGCGGCATCAGCGCCAGCTGCTTGCAGCTGATGACGAAGCTGGCCAGGGCGGCGGCCTGGTTATCCTGCTGCCAGCCGGGCAGGCTGGCCAGCGCCACGATGTGGCCGGGGGCGGCGTCGGGGCCGGTTTCGGCTTGCTGCTGGGGGATCGCACAGGCGCTGAGGGCCAGGGCGCTGGCGCTGGCGAAGATGAGGGCGAGGGCGCGGCGGAGTTTCATGTTACGCGCTGCGGGCCGCGGCCAGGCGCCAGTTTTTATCCGGCCCGCGCAAATGCCGTTCGAAGGTCCAGAGATCGCTCACATCGCCGGTTTCGGCGCTGCCAGGGATGGGGGTGCCGTTCTGGTCCAGCTTCTCGTTGGTCTGGGCGGAGATGAAGCGCACCACCACCACCGCGAGATCGCCGCTGAGCTGCGCGTCCTCGATGCTGATCGAGGGGATGGATTTGATTTCGGTGCGCTGGCGCTCCCCGGCTGCCTCGCGCGCGGCGATGGCGGCGGCGAAGGTCTCGTACACGTGCGGGGTGAGCAGCGCCTGCAGCGCCGCGCGGTCGCCATTGGCGAAGCCGGTGACGATGGCGCGGAAGGCGGCCTCGGCCTGGGTGATGAAGTGCGGCGGGTCGAATTGCGGGTCGTTATTGACGATCTGCATCAGGCGCTGGCCGAGCTCGGAGCGCGGGTCCGGCACGTCGCGCCCGGTTTGCGCCGGCAGGGCCTGGCCGTCGATCACCGGGGCGGCGGCGCGGCCGGGCGGGGGCGATTGCGGTTTCTCGAAGCCGACGCGCTTGCCGAGCACGGCGCGCAGCCGCAGCACGAGGAAGATCGCGATGCCCGCGAAGATCACCAGGGCGACGGGATACCCGCCGAGCGATTGGAGTGCGTTATCGGCCACTGTCATCCTCTATTCATAACCAGACTTGATCGGTCAGACTGGCGCAACCGGTTGCGGTGCGCAAGGCGCGGCGCCTGTTGGCGTGGGGGCAGACATATGTTGCAATGGGCCATCCCGGCAAGCCGGGCAAATTTGAAGGAAGTTTCATGTTCCTGCTCCGCCATGGGCAAAGCTATTTCAATCTGCATTTCACCGCGACCAAGCGCGACCCAGGGATCGAGGATCCGGAGCTGACCGAGCTGGGGCATCAGCAGGCCCGCGCGGCGGCGCAGGCGTTGCAGGGCGCCGGGATCACGCGGGTGATCGTCTCGCCTTATACGCGGGCGCTGCAGACGGCGGAGCCGTTTCTGGCGCTGCCGGGGGTGACCGCCGAAGTGCTGCATGAGGTGCGCGAGCGCACCGCCTTCGTGTGCGATATCGGCTCCCCCCCTGCCCTGCTGGCGACGCGCTTTCCCCACCATGAGTTCGGGCATCTGCCGGCGCGCTGGTGGCATGAGGAGACCGAAAGCGAGGCGGCGACAGAGGAGCGCGCCCGGGCCTTCCGGGCGGCGATGGCGGCGCGCGAGGACCATGCCAGCACCTTGCTGGTGAGCCATTGGGGGTTTCTGCTGGCGCTGACCGGGCGCTCCGTCGCGAACGGGGAATGGCTGGACTATGACCCGGTGGAGGGGCTTTGATGGAGCTGCTGCAGGCGGATGAGCCGCCGGTTTACGAGATTTTGCGCCCCGACGGGGCGAGCCCGTTTCTGCTGACCGCCGACCATGCCGGACGCGCCATCCCGCGCGCGCTGGGGGATCTGGGGGTGGGGCCAGAGGATATGGAGCGGCATATCGCCTGGGATATCGGCATTGCCGGGGTGACCAGGCGCTTAAGCGCGGCGCTGGATGCCACCGCGATTTTGCAGGCTTATTCGCGGCTGGTGATCGATTGCAACCGGCAGCCGCATTGGGCCAGCGCCTGTCCCGAAATCAGCGAGGCGACGCCCATTCCGGGGAATATCGGGCTGGACGAGGCCGGCCGGGCGGCGCGGCGGGTGGCGATTTTCGACCCGTATCATGGCGCGATCGGCCGTATGATCGCGGTGCGGCCGCGCACGGTTTATGTGGCGATGCATAGTTTCACCCCGGTCTATCTGGACCAGGCGCGGCCGATGCAGGTGGCGGTTTTGTATAACCGCAATCCCCGGCTCTCCAAGGCGCTGGCTTCGCTGCTGCGGGACGAGGGCGGGCTGGTGGTGGGGGAGAATGCGCCTTACCGGGTGAGCGATGAGAGCGATTACGGCGTGCCGGTGCATGCCGAGGGGAATGGGCTGGATTATCTGGAGATCGAGATCAGGCAGGATCTGATCGCCGATGAGGCCGGGCAGGTTGAATGGGCGGCGCGGCTGGCGCGGCTTTTACCCTTGGCGTTGGAGGCGCTGGCATGAAGGATTTTGGCCTGAGCCGTGATGTGCCGGTGGTGCCCGCCCAGACCGCGCTGCTGGTGATCGACGCGCAGAATTACATCATGGAGGATGGCGGCGAATATGCCGGCATCGACCCGGCCGAGAAGGAAGCGAAATACGGCTTTTTCTTCAAGGAGATGCGGGCGCGAGCGATCCCCAACATGCAGAGGCTGATCGCGGCCAGCCGCGCGGCGGGGATCGAGGTGATCTATACGGTGATGGCGGCGCTGACCCGCGATGGGCGCGATCTCAGCCTGGATTACAAGATTACCGGGTTTTTCTGCCATCATCAGAGCTGGAATGCGCAGGTGATCGAGGCGCTGGCGCCGCGCGGCGATGAGATCGTGCTGGCGAAGGGCTCGTCCTCGGTATTCATTTCGACCCACATCCATTATCTGCTGCGCAATATGGGCAAGAGCCAGCTGATCATCACCGGCGCGCTGACCGACCAATGCGTGGATTCCGCCGTGCGGGATGCGTGCGATCTCGGCTATCTGGTCAGCCTGCCGGTGGATGCGGTGGCGACCCAGACCCAGGCACGGCATGACAGCGCGCTGTTCAACAATAAGGGCTATTGCCGGCAGCTGACCACGCAGGCGCTGCTGGACGAAATCGCGAAGGCAGGGTGAGACGAATGGCGCGCAAGATCGTGAAGGCTCCGGCGGTTCGCCCTGAGCGTCAGCTGCTTTGTTTTCTGGATGTGATCGAGACATCAAGGCTGGAAGGCTGGGCGGTGGATTTCGAGCGGCCGACGGAGAGCCTGAAGCTGCGGGTGATGATCGATGATGCGATCGAGGATGTGATGGCCTGCGATATGCATCGTGACGATGCGCGGCTGGTGAACCAGGCGAATAGCCGGATTGGGTTCACCTATGACATTCCGGAGCGCTATTGGGACGGGGTGCGGCATCGCATTCGCTTTGTGACGCTGGACGGGGCGCTGCTGCCGGTGAGCACGCGCGCCGGCGGCGCGGTGGAGGAATATAGCTTCGTGCTGACCAAGCCGGTGCGGCTGCTGGCCACGGTGGATGGCATGGTGGACGGGCTGATCCAGGGCTGGGCGCTGCGGGTGGATGACGAGGCCGGCACCAAGCTGGGCGGGGTGCGGGTGCTGGTGACGCATGAGGGCCAGCCGATTGCCGAGCTGCTGGCGGACCAGTTCCGGGGCGATGTGGCGCAGGCGGTGGGCAGCGATGCGGCCTGCGGCTTCGCCTTCGCGCCGCCGCCGGAACTGCGCCGGCGCGAGCAGGTGAGTTTGAAATTCTTCGCTCTGCCGGAGCGCGAGGAGCTGACCGGCAGCCCGCTGGAGATCTCTTTCCCTGGCGATAATGCGCGCGAGAAGATCGAGCAGCTGATCCAGCGCACGGATGAGTTGTTCAGCTTCGCCTATCATCTGAAGAAGGAGCTGAAGGCGGCGATCCCGCGGGAGCGTTATCTGCTCGCGGATTATCCGCGCTGGGCGCTGGAGAGCCGGCCGCTCGCCCTGCCCCGCGCCCGCGCCACCTACGGGGTGCGGGATGTCTCCGGGGTGAAAATTTCGGTGATCTGCCCGGTTTACCGGCCGGGGGTGGGCGATTTCCTGGCGGCGGTGGATAGCGTGAAGGCGCAGACCCATGAGAATTGGGAGCTGCTGCTGATCGACGATGCCGGCGGGGACAAAACGCTGAGCGCGGTGATGAAGGATCTGGCGGCGGCGGATGCGCGGATCAGGCTGATCGAGCGCAAGAAGAATGGCGGCATCGCGCGCGCGACCAATGACGGGCTGAAGGCGGCGAAGGGCGATTTCATCGCGTTTTTCGACCATGATGATCTGCTGGAGCCCGGCGCGCTGGAGATCATGCTGCTGGCGCAGGCGGCGAGCGGGGCGAAGCTGCTTTATTCCGATGAGGACAAGGTGGAGCGCGGCGGGGCGTTCAGCGAGCCGCATTTCAAGCCGGATTTCAATCATCGCTTCCTGCTGGAGGTGAATTATATCTGCCATCTGGTGCTGGTGGAGGCGAAAACCCTGCGCGCGGCGGGTGGGTTGGATGCGGCTTTGGACGGGGCGCAGGACCATGATCTGCTGTTGCGACTGGTCGAGGCGCTGACGCCTGATGAAATTCATCACGTGCCGGAAATTCTCTATCATTGGCGCAAGACCGCAAGCTCCACGGCGGCTGCCGGGACCGGGGCGAAGCCGAAGGCGGCGATGGCCGGGGCGACGGCGGTGGCGGCGCATCTGGAGCGGCGCGGCCTGCCGGCGAAGGTGAGCCCGCGCGGCGGGCTGACCTGCTATCAGGTGGATTGGAAATTCCCCGCCGCGCAGGTGAAGACGCAGGGTGTGTCGATCCTGATTCCGTATCGCGACCATGTCGAGATGACACGCGAATGCGTGGAGGCGATCCGGGCGCATACCAAGGGTGTGAGCTACGAAATTCTCTTGCTGGATAACTGGTCGACCAGCCCGGAGGCGGCGGAATTCGCGGCGGAGCAGGCGAATATCGAAGGCACGCGGGTGCTGCGGATCGCCGAGCCGTTCAACTATTCGCGGATCAATAATATCGGCGTGGCGGCGGCGAAATATCCGTTCCTGCTGTTCCTGAATAACGATGTGTTTGTGCAGGAGCCGCGCTGGCTGCGGCGGATGCTGGATGAGGCGTTGGCGGATGAGGCGGTGGGCGCGGTGGGCGCGAAATTGCTTTATCCTGACGGGACGGTGCAACATGCCGGCGTGGTGCTGGGGGTTGGCGGTGTGGCCGACCATGCGTTTCGCGGGCTGGGCGGCGAGGCGCCCGGCTATATTGCGCATGCCATAACGGCGCAGGAGGTTTCGGCGGTGACGGCGGCCTGCATGTTAGTGCGCAAGAGCGCGTTCCTGCAGGTGGGCGGGTTCGATGAGCGCGAGCTTTCCGTGGCGTTCAACGATGTGGATCTGTGCGTGAAGCTGCGGCAGGCGAAACTGAAAATCATCTTCATGCCGGATTCAGTCGCGGAGCATCGGGAAAGCATCAGCCGCGGTGATGATTTTGATCAAGCCAAGCTGGCGCGGTTCATGTTCGAAAATGAAGTGATGCGTCAGCGCTATGAAAACGTTTTACCGTTTGATCCTTACTACAACCGGAATTTTTCCCGGGAGAGTGGCGTCTACCGCGAGTTGCGGTTGTTGCGGCCGGGCGAAGGCTGAGCGTTCCAGCGCCGTCTTAAACTGTACCGATTTGACACAAATCGGAAAGCTCAGCTGCGTGCCAGCCGGCGCGCGGTGAGCAGCAACATGCGTCGGTCCTCGGCCGAGCAGGCGCGGTAGAGGCGCATCAGGGCCAGCTCGTCCCCGACCAGGGAGCCGGTTTCACCGGAGACCAGATAGCCCAGCGAGGTGTTGAGCACCTTCGCGATTTTCTCCATATTTTCTCGAATTTGCCCGGCGCGGTCGGTCTCCCACTGGGCGATGGCCGAGCGGGAGACGTTCAGTTTCGCGGCGAATTCATCTTGAGTCATGTTGGCGGCGAGACGCAACGCCCTGATCCGTGCCCCGACTGTCTCAGCGGGAAGCTGCTTCTTTGCTGGCATGTAAACATTCTAACAGGATGACGCCCAAACTCAATGTTAGTATTTCTTGACATAAAAAGTTAGAGCTAATAACAATACGCAACGACCAGAGGAGGACGGGATGCCATTGCCGAGACTGTGGAAACCCGAGGCCGACCAGGTGATTTGCGAGATGCGCGGACAGGGCGCGACCTGGGCTTCGATTGGGAAAATACTGGGATTGTCACGCAATACGGTGATTGAGCGAGGCCGGCGGCTGCGTGCGGCGTTGCCGCCGCGGCCACCGCAAATGCCTCGCAACCGCGATGAAGAAGGGTTGGATGACCCCAACCGTCCGCCCTTGCGCGCGGGCCATCCGTTAACCTGGGGATTGCTGACCGATGCGCCCTATCCGGAGGGGGATAGCCATGATGACGGAAGGTGAGATCATCGCGCGGTTGGAAGAGGCCGGGGCGACGGTGCTGGCGATGCCGGGGCGGGGCTATTCCACCGGGCTGCGCACGACCCGGCTGGAGGTGGTGCATACCGCACTGGATGCCTATGGCTGGCAGACCCCGCGCCTGCGTGCCCCGGCCCCGGACGCGGCGGCGATGGGCCGGATGGATGAAGCATTTTCCTGGCTCGCTTTCATTCCCGAGGGGAAATATGTGATCCGCAGAATTGTCGGTGCGCGGGCATTGGTGCATCCGCTGACCGGGCGGCATCTCTATCCCTGGCGGCGGCTGGGAGAGATGCTGGGGGCGGACCATAAATCCATCCAGCGTTGGCATGGCCAGGGGATCGGGATCATCGCGGCGCGCTGGCTTAAATAATTTTTCTAACATTGCGTTATTTCGTTATTGCCCATGCGCCCCGTTTTGGACTAGAAATGTTTATAGACTGGTTATCCGAAACAAAGCGGGGCCTTCATCGAACAGCAGAGCGAGGCGGCGGGGTTTCTGGGCTTCGCGCGGCGTGCGATGGAGGAGCTGGAGCAGAGGCCGGCGAAGCATCATGAATGGCTGATCGGCCATTTGCAGGATGTGGCGGATGGCAGATGCGACCGGCTGATGGTGCAGATGCCGCCGGGGGCGGCGAAATCCACTTATGGTTCCGTGTTGTTCCCGGCCTGGTTTCTGGCGCGGCGGAAAAACGCGCAGGTGATCGCGGCGGCGCATACCGCCTCGCTCGCGCATTATTTCGGGGCGCGGGTGAAGGCGGTGCTGACCCGGCACGGCGAGGCGCTGGGGGTGGAGATGGCCAGGGCGGCGAAGGCCGCCTCGCGATTTTCCCTGGCGGGGGGCCAGGAATATTTCTCCGCCGGGGTGCGCGGACCGATTACCGGGCGGCGGGCGGATCTGATCATCATCGATGATCCTGTGAAGAGCTGGGCGGAGGCGGAGAGCCAGGCGCAGCGGGACATGCTGTATGATTGGTACCGGGCCGAGCTGACGGCGCGGCTGAAGCCGGGCGGGCGGATCGTGCTGATCATGACGCGCTGGCATGAGGATGATCTGGCCGGGCGGTTGCAGGCGACCGAGACGGGGTGGCGCAGTTTGCGGCTGCCGGCCTTGGCGGAGGCGGATGATCCGCTGGGGCGCGCGCCTGGCGAGGCCTTGTGGCCGGAGCTGTTGAATGCGGATGCGCTGGCGCGCCGGCGCGCGGAGGCGGGCGAGCGCGCCTTCGCGGCGATGTATCAGCAGGCGCCGCAGGCGAAGAATGCGGGGCTGTTCAGGGTGTCCGGCATTGCCCGGCTGGCGGCAGCACCTGAGGTACGGCTGTGCGTGCGGGCCTGGGATCTGGCGGCGACGAGTGCCGGGCTGGGACGGCGGCCGGATTATACGGTGGGGCTGAAGCTGGGGCTGACCGAGGAGGACCGGCTGGTGGTGCTGGATGTGCGCCGCCTGCAGGGCTCGCCGGCCGAGGTGGAGGCCGCGATCAAGGAGACAGCCAGGCTGGATGGCGCGAATACGGTGATTTCCTTGCCGCAGGATCCCGGCCAGGCGGGGGCGGCGCAGATTGCGCTGCTCTCGCGCGGGCTGGTGGGGTTTCGGATACTTTCCAGCCCTGAGCGCGAGGCCAAGCTGGTGCGGGCGATGCCGGCGGCAACGCAGGTGGATGCGGGGAATCTGGCTTTGGTGGCTGGCGGCTGGAATGACGCGTTTCTGGCGGAGATGCGGGAGTTTCCGCATGGCGGGCATGATGATCAGATCGATGCGCTGTCGCGGGCGGTGAATAGTTTGGCAATTTTGGTGCCGCCGCCGGCCAGGCGGCTGAATGTGCCGTTGCTCAGCCGATAACGGAAGGTTTGCACGCTTCATGTTCGATATGATTTGCAGCACCATGCCGGTGGATGCGGGGCTGCCGGCGCGCGTGGCGCGGCTGCAGGCGCTGAAACGGGTTCTGGATGGCACGCTTTATGACGATCTGCCCTACCAGTTTCACGAGGAGCGCAATGGCGCCGGGGAATATATTCCGCTGCGGTTGCGCCGGCCCTCGGTGCGCTACGGGCTGTGCCGGGTGGTGGTGGAGGATTCCGTGGCGTTGCTGTTCAGCGCGGGGCATTTCCCGACCATCGAGGCGCCGGATGCGGCGTTGGGGCGGGTGCTGGCGGATCTGTTCGCCGAGGCGCGGCTGAATGAGGTGATGATCGACGCCGCACTGCGCGGGGCGGTGGGCTCGGTGGCGCTGCTGTTCCGGGTGCTGGGCGGGCGGGTGTTTTTTTCCGTGCTGGAGAGCCTGTATCTGACGCCGGTCTGGCGGGCGGATGTGCCGGATGAGCTTTCGCGGGTGAGCGAGCGCTACAAGGTGAGCGGCGCGGATTTGCTGGCGCAGGGCTATGAGGGCGTCGATCCGCAAGGGCTCTATTGGTTTCAGCGGGTGTGGGATACGCAGGAGGAGATTTGGTATCTGCCCTGCCCTGTCGATGATCCGTTGGCGAAGCCGGTGAAGGATGAGCTGCGCAGCGTTGTGCATGGGCTGGGGTTTGTGCCGGTGGTGTGGGTGCGCAATCTGCCGGGCGGTGAAGGCGTTGATGGGGCCTGCACGTTTCGCGCCGCGATCGAGACCAATATCGAGATTGACTACCAGCTTTCGCAGGCGGGGCGAGGGTTGAAATACAGCTCCGATCCGACATTGCTGATCAAGGAGCCGGCGACCTGCGACAGTGAGATCGTGAAAGGTGCGGGCAATGCCTTGGTGGTGTCCGAGAAGGGCGATGCCAAGCTGCTGGAGATTGGCGGCACCGCGGCGGAGGCGGTGATTGCCTATGTGCGTACGCTGCGGGAATTCGCGCTGGAGAGCGTGCATGGCAACCGGGCGAGTGCCGAGAAGCTGGCGGTGCCGCAATCCGGCCGGGCGCTGGAGATGATGAATCAGGGGCTGATCTGGCTCGCTGATAATCTGCGGATTTCTTATGGCGATGGCGGGATTCTGGCGTTGGCGCGGATGGTGGTGAAGGCGTCCAGCCTGTTTGCGTTGACCGTGCGCGGCGCGCCGGTTGGGGTGCTGGATGACACGCAGCGGCTGAGTTTGCGCTGGCCGCGCTGGTATCCGCTTTCGGCCGATGACCGGCTGAAGGAGGCGCAGGCGGTGGCGACCTTGGTGGGGGCGGGGCAGATGTCGCGCGAGACCGGGGTGCGCAGCGTGGCGGCGAGCCATCAGGTGAATGATGTCGAGGCGGAGCTGGATGCGATCGAGCAGGGTGAGCCATGAGCGATGATGTGAATGAGAGTGCCGCCTGGCGGCAGCGGGCGGAGGCGGCGGAGGCGGCGCTGGCCCGGGCGGAGGAAACGGCCAGGGCCAGGGTGGTGCAGGCGGAGTTGAAGGCGGAGGCGATCCGGGCGGGGATGATCGATCTGGACGGGCTGAAGCTGATCGACCCTGAGAGTTTGCGGATGAATGAGGCGGGCGGGGTGGAGGATGCCCCGGCTTTGCTGGCGGATCTGAAGCGGGCGAAGCCGTGGCTGTTCGGGGCGGGGAAATCCTCCTCGGCGGCGGCAAGCCCGCCGCGGCCGGAGCCGCCGCGCCAGCGCCATGCCAATGAGATGAGCCGCGAGGAGTGGCTGAGCGCGCGCGCGGCGTTGCTGCGGCGGCGATAGCGGCTTTTTCTATAGAGACTGTCTGTTTCCAACAGATAGCTGGAAAATTATCAGAAGTTTTTGGGGGTGTGGGGAGTTTTTTCAAAAAGTCCCCACGACGGTTCGGGGGTGGCGACGTTGCTGCCACCACCCGAAGGTTTTTCGCCGCTTTTTTGAAAAAAAGCGGCACCAAAAAACTTTTATGATTTTTCAGGAAATTTCTAACGCAGAGTTATTTTTGATCGTTGCCTCGTCGCGCGTTGCGCGGCGGGCTTGGTGGTTCACGTCTGAAATCTGGAGATTTACGAGGCAATGGGGATTCAGAATTTCCCGGCTGCGCTGCAGCCGATCATTCAGCAGGGGTTTCTGGAGCGCGAGTTTGAGACCGCGCTGAAATCCAGGCTGGGCTATCGCATGATCGCCGATCGCGAGGAGTTCGCGGTGGGGATTGGCGAGACGCTGACCAAGACCCGGGCGGGGTTGAAGCCGAGCGTGACCACGCCGCTGGCGGCGGCGAACAATACCAATCTGGATAACGGGCTCACCTCCAGCAATTGGGGGGTGGAGCAATATACGATTTCGCTGAATTTCTATGCGGCGACGCAGGACCTGAACATGGTCACCTCGCGCGTCGGCATCGCCTCGCAGTTTCTGCAGAATGCCGCGACCAATGGCGAGCAGGCGGCGCGCAGCCTGGATGAGCTGGCGCGCAATGCGCTGTTCGCCCCCTATTTCGGCGGCAATACCAGGGTGCTGACCACGCTGGGGGCGGCGGGGCCGAGCATCGAGGTGGATGATATTCGCGGTTTCCAGAGCGTGTTCGTCAACGGGGTGCAGCAGGCGGTTTCGGCCAGCAATCCGTTGGCGGTGACGGTGGGGGCGGATCTCTACACGCTGGTGGGGGTGGTGGCGGATGCGACCAATGTATCGGGTGCGCCGAACGGGATTTCCGGGCAGCTGACCTTCGCGACCAATGTGAGCGTGGCGGATGGCGCGGCCGGCAATGCGGTGCAGGCGGCGACGGCCAGCCGCATCGTGCGTCCGGCCAGCCGGCTGACCACTGCCGCGCTGCAGGCGACCGATACGCTGGCGATGGCCAATCTGCTGGACGCGGTGGCGCTGTTGCGGCGCAATGCGGTGCCGACGGTGGATGGGGTTTATAATTGCTATCTGGATCCGGTTTCCGCCCGGCAGCTCTTCGCGGATGCGGATTTCAAGCAGCTCTTCCAGGGCGCGACCTCCTCCAACGCGGTGTTCCAGCAGGGGATGGTGAGCGACTTCCTGGGCCTGCGCTTCATCACCACCACCGAGGCCTATGTGCAGGCGCATCCGAGCATTACCGGGCTGAATGTGCGCCGGCCGATCGTGTGTGGGCAGGGCGCGCTGATCGAGGGGGATTTCGCCGGGATGGCGGCCGATGATGTGGCGCCGAAGGACAGCCTGGTGCAGGTGATTGACGGGGTGGCGATGGTGACGCGCGAGCCGATCGACCGGCTGCAGCAGATCATCGCGCAGAGCTGGTACTGGATTGGCGGCTTCTGTGCGCCGTCCGACACCACCACCACGCCGACCACCGTGCCCACCGCCACCAATGCGAATTTCAAGCGCGCGGTGATGCTCGAGCATGTGGGCTGAGGGGGCGGCGCCATGGCAAGCGGTGCAACCCAACCTTTCCGCCCGGCCGGGACCGTCGCGGCCAGTGCCTCCACCAGCGCGGTGAATGTGGCGCTGGCGGGCGGCGGCCAGGCGGTGCTGGTTTATAATGCCAGTGCCGCCACCGCCTTCTTCCGGCTGGGCGGGGCCTCGGGGCTTTCCGCCAGCGGCAGCGATACGCCGGTGCCCGCCGGGGCAAGGATGCTGGTGGATGCGGGGCCTTTCGTGACCAACGCGGCGGTGCTGCTGAGCAGTGGCACCGGCACGGTCTATTTCACCCTTGGCGATGGGGATACCTACTGATGAGCGGCACCCTGCCTACCGGCTTCAGCGATGCGCAGAAGGCTGATCTCAGGCGTTTTTGCGGCTATCCGGCCTATGGCGCCGGGGCGGCGGGGTTCAACTCCTGGCGGTTCTTTCAGGCCTACGGCACGCTGGAATACCGGATGAATAATCTGGCCCCGGCGGAGGTGGCGGTGTGCCTGCAATATCTCTCCACCCTGGCGACGCTGGAGGCGGCGATCCCGCCGACCTCTGAGAATCTGGATACGGAGAGTGCGGCGGCCTGGACGCATAATGCCGATGAGCTGCGCGACCGCACCAATCTGTTCGATGGCTGGCGGCGCCGGCTGTGCGGGTTTCTGGGCGTGCCGCCCGGCCCGGCGCTGGCGCAGGCCGGCGTGACCCTGGTGGTTTGAGATGGACGGGGTGCGGCTGGCGGACCGGCTGGCCTACGGGGCGGGGCTGGCGGCGCGGCGTGTGGGCTTTCTGCATGACGCGTTTCGCCCGGCCGGGCCGGTGGCGCCGCTGGCGCTGGAAAACCGCTTCATGCGGCTCTGCGTGGCGTTTGTGACCCAGGCGGGCAGTGTCGGCGAGCCGAGCGGGTTTGGCGTGCCGTTTCGCCAGGCCTGGGCGGATTGGTCCTATCTGCGGGTGGGGGATTACCTGGCCGGGCCGGAGGGGGTTTGCTTCATCGCCAGCATCGAGCCGCCAAAGCCGATGCTGGTGGTGATGGGTAATGGGCTCCTGGCCCTGGTGCGGCCGGGCGGGCAGACGCAGCCGGGCCTGACGGGCTATGGCGCTGTGCAGGTGGCCACCGAGACGCCGCTATTCACCGGCTTTCCCGCCAGCCTGCTGGCCGGCGGGCTGGGCGACCGCACGCGGGATGGGCTGCCTGATGATGGCAGGGTGCCAGGATTTGTGGCGCTGCTGCCGGCTGTGGACAAGGTGGTGCCGCAGGTGGCGGATATTTTGATCAATGAGCGGGGCGAGCGTTATGCGCTGACCGGCATCGAGGCGGTTGGCGGCATCTGGCGGCTCTCCTGCGTACAGGCGGTGCGCTGATGGCGGATCTGGCGGATGTGGAGGCGGCGCTGGCGGGGATTGCCGCGAATGCGGTGTATCCCAGCGGCACGGCGGTTCCGAGTGTTCTAGGCGTGGACTGCAAGATTTATCGGGGCTGGCCGCTTTCGCCGGTGCTGGACGCGGATCTGGCGCAGGGCATGGCGCATGTGAGTGTGAGCGCCACCGAGACGCCGGCGAAGATCACCACGCGCTATCCGCGCATCTGGCAGGCGCTGAGCCCGGCAAGCGGCAGCTTGAGTGCGGCGGTGAGCGGGGTGAGTGCCAGCTTTGCCGGCAGCTGCTCGACCGGCCTGCTGGCCGGCGTGCTGGTGGACGGGCAGAGCTATGCCTACGCGGTGCAGGCGAATGACAATGCGCAGACGGTGGCGAGCAATCTCGCGGCGCTGCTGCGCCAGGGCGGCTGGATTGTGAATTATGCCGGCAGCATGATCAGCGTGCCGCAGGCGGCGAGGTTTGTCGCACGGGTGGTGGCTGGCGCCGGGGCGCTGCAGGAAATCCGCCGGCAGATCCAGGAGATCAGGGTGGCGATGTGGTGCCCCTCCCCTGCCCTGCGCGATGCGCTGGCGCCGGTTCTGGATGCGGCGCTGATGGCGGATGAGTTTGTGGCGCTCGCGGATGGGTCTTCGGCGCGGATCAAATTCGCCAATACGCTGAGCAGCGACAATGGCGGCAATGCCGCACTCTACCGGCGCGACCTGGTCTATGCGCTCGAATACCCGACCACGCTGGCGCAGCAGGATCCAGCGATGCTGTTCGGAACCATGGCGGCCACCGTCAACACGGTTGTGCTGGGAACTTATCAAAGCTGAGGCAGACATGAATTTTCATCTGGTGGTGTTGAAGCCGTTTGGCACGTTCAAACGGGGCGATCTGATTACGGATGCCGCGACCGTGCTGAAGGTGCTGGGCGGCGGCAATGCGGCCTCGGTGGTGCGCGTGTTGGCGAAGGGGGCGTAAGCGATGCCGATTGTTCAGCAAGGGGCGATCAATACCACCGCTCTGGTGGTGCCGGATCTCTATGTGCAGATCGTGCCGCCGCAATCTCTGCTGTTGAATGGCGTGCCGACGGATATGCTCGGCGTGGTGGGCACGGCGAGCTGGGGCCCGGTGGGCGAGCCGACGGTGATTGGCAGCATGAGTGATTATGCCGCCGCCTTCGGACCGGTGATGGCGCGCAAGCATGATATGGGCACCCAGGTGGCGACCGCCGTGCAGCAAGGCGCGGCGAATTTCCGCTGCGTGCGGGTAAGCGACGGCACTGATACCGCCGCCAGCCTGAGCGTGCTGGGGGCGATCACCTTTACCGCCGTGCATACTGGCAGCACGGGCAATCAGCTGACCCTGACGCTCTCGGCTGGGTCCGCCGCCAATAGCTGGCGGCTGACGGTGGCGCTGCCGGGGCAGAGCCCGGAGGTGTTCGACAACCTCACCGGCAGCGGCGCGCAATTCTGGCAAAATCTGGCGAATGCGGTGAATAGCGGCAATGGCGTGCTGCGCGGGCCCTCGCAGCTGGTGGTGGCGAGCACGCAATCCGTGCAGGCGACGCCGACGGCCGGCAGCTACCCGTTCGCCGGCGGCACGCCGGGCAGCGATGGCGCCAATGGCGTGACCGCGGCGACGCTGGTGGGCTCTGACACCGCGCCGCGTTTGGGCATGTATGCGCTGCGCGGCCAGGGCTGTGCCATCGCGCTGCTGGCGGATACCGATGATCCCACGCAATGGAGCGTGCAGATGGAATTCGGCCTGTCCGAAAGCGTCTATATGATCCTGACCGGGCCGGCGGGCGATACGATCGCGAATGCGGTGCTGGTGAAGGGCGAGGCAGGAGTGGATTCCTATGCCGCGAAGATGATGTTTGGCGACTGGATTTACTGGTTCGACCAGGCCAATGCGGTGACCCGGCTGGTTTCGCCGCAAGGGTTTGTGGCGGGGCGGCTGGCCAATCTGTCGCCGGAACAATCCTCGCTGAACAAGCCGCTTTATGGGGTGGTGGGCTCGCAGAAATCCGGGCAGCCGGGGAGTGCGACGGCGACGACCTATGCCAGCGCGGATCTCGCCGCGCTGCTGAGTGCGGGGATTGACGTGATTGCCAATCCGCAGCCGGGCGGGGCCTATTGGGGGGTGCGCGGCGGGCATAATTCCTCCTCCAGTGCGGCGGTGAACGGGGATAATTATACGCGGCTGACCAATTATATCGCCGCGACCTTGCAGGCGGGCATGGGCGGGTATGTCGGGCAGCTGGTGAACAGCACGCTGTTTCAGAAAATCCGCGCCACACTGCTGGCGTTTCTGAATGGGCTATTGCAGCAGGGGATGCTGGGCAGCACCGATGGCAGCACGCCCTTCGCGGTGATCTGCGATGTGAGCAACAATCCGCAGAGCCGCACGGCGTTGGGCTATGTGCAGGCGGATGTGCAGGTGCAGTACCAGGCGATCAACGAGAAATTCATCGTGAATGTGCAGGGCGGGCAGACGGTGCAGGTGAGCGTGCAGACCGTGCCGGTTTCGGCCTGAAGAGAGGGATGAGACATGCCGTTTAACACATTTTCCGTTGGCAGCGACTGCCAGATTGTGGTGATGGGGCCGTTCGGGCGGGTCGATCTCTCGCATGTCACCGGCTTTGAGGCGAGCCAGGTGACGCTGCCCTTGCGGGTGGACCGGCTGGATGGGGTGCAGCTGGGGGCGGAGCTGCCGAAGGGCTGGAATGGCAGCTTCATGCTGGATCGTGGCTCCTCCGCCGCCGATGATTTCATCGCGCAGATCGAGGCGGCCTACCTGAACGGGCAGAGCATCAATGGTGGCACGCTCTACCAATATGTGAATGAGCCGGATGGCTCGACCTCGACCTACCAGTTCAACAATGCCGTGTTCAAGCTGGCCTCCGCCGGGTTGTACAAGGGCGATGCGACGGTGACGCAGCGTTTGGATTTCTTCGCCTCCAGCCGGACCAAGGTGTGATGGCGCAGAGCGTGACGGATGCGAAGGGCCGGGTGATCGAGCTGCGGCGGATGGGCGTGTTGGAGCAGCTGCGGCTTTATAAGGTTTTGGGGCCGGAGCTTTCCGAGAACCGGGCTTATATCGGGCTGGCGCGGATTGCCGCTGCCGTCTCCTGCGTGGATGGCGTGCCGCTGCCGTTTCCGGGCAGCGAGGCGGGCATCGAGGCGGCGCTGGAGCGGCTGGATGAGGAGGGTGTGGCCGCCGTGGGCGAGGCGCTGCTTGCGGCTGAGCCGGCTGATCTGGCGGCCGCGGCGGGAAACTGAGCCGGCACCCTGGGCTGACGGATTGTTTGTATCTGGTGCGCTGCGGGGTGCCGTTCGAGATCGCGTTCGGGCTGGATGAGGCGGACCGGCTGGCCTTCATCGTGACGATGGGCACGCTGGAGGGGCATCGCTTCGACTGGACGGCGCTGCGCTGGCGTGATGAGGAGGCAGGAGGGCGGGGATGAGTGATGTCGTGCTCTCTTTGGGCAATGTCGCGTTTCGCGACATGGAAGTGCCGGAGAAGATCCGCTTCGGCGGCCGGCAGCGCCTGGCGGTGCAGAATATCATCGGCGGCGGGCGGGTGGTTGGCGCGCTGGGGCTGGATGATGGGGAGATTTCATTCTCCGGCATATTCTCCGGCCAGGATGCCGCCGCCCGGGCGCAGCTTTTGGATATTGCCCGGGCGCAGGGCAGCGAGATGCCGCTGGTGTGGGGCGGGTTTTATTATCTGGTCATCATCAGCAGCTTCGTGGCGGAATATCGCCGGCCGAATCTGATTCCGTTTGCGCTGAGCTGTGTGGTCGTGAGCGACCCGCTGGCGGATGTGGCGGCGGCGCTGCCGGTGGCGACGCTGATTGGCAATGACATCGCGGCCGCCACGGGATTTTCCGGACAGGCGGGGCAGGTGTTGGCGGGGACGAGCCTGGCGGCTTTGGCGGCGGCGCAAGCCGGGATCGCCGGGGCGATGGGCAATGCTGGAACCGCTCTGGGGGCGGCTGGCGCGGCCCTGGCGGGGGCGGCGACGATTGTCGCCGGGGTTAACGCGCTGACGCAGATCAATGCCCGCAGCGGGCAGTTGGCGGGGTTGGCGGGGATGTCCGGCTATGTGAACCGGGCGGTGGTGAATTCGGCTCTGGAGGCGGTTTGATGCGCACGGTCATCGTTGTGGCGGGCGGCAATCTCTTCGCCATCGCCGCGCAATATCTGCAGGATGCGACACAATGGATCCGCATCGCGCAGGCCAACCAGATCAGCGATCCGGTGCTGCGCGGGGTGACGACCTTGGTGATCCCGGAACGCAACCCATCGGCCGGAGGCGGCATTGCCGGTTGAGCAGCCGCGCGCGCGGGTGAGCCTGGGCGGGGTTGAGCTGGGTGGGGTGGTCGAGCTGGAGGTGGAGGCGGCCGGGTTGTACCAGGCCGGGCGCTACCGGCTGGTCTGCGCGGCCAGTGCGGCCTCTCTGTTGCCGCTGGCGATGGACGGCGGCGCGCCGGTGCCGATCCTGCTGGAAATCGGCGCGGACGGGTTCGGGTTTGCGCCGCTTTTATCGGGATTGGTTGAGACGGTCCGGTTCGATCTGGCGCGTGGGGTGGCGGTGTTGCAGGGGCGCGATGAGACGGCGCTGCTGATCGATACAGAGATTTCCCAGAGCTTTGTCAATCAGACGGCCAGCGATGTGGCGCTGGCGGTGGCGCAGGCGCATGGCCTGGCGGCGAATGTGACGCCGACGCAGACGCTGATCGGCCAGTATTATCAGATCGACCATGCCCGCAGCGCGTTGACGGTGGGGGCGCGGGCGAGCACGCAATGGTCGCTTCTGTGCGGCCTGGCGGAGGTGGCAGGGTTCGCGGTTTCGGTGGTGAACGGCACGCTGAATTTCGGCCCGATGCTCGATGGGACAACGCGGATGGTGACGGCACGGAATTTTCTGGGGCTGGAGGTGGATCTGATCACGGCGTTGCCCGCCAGTGTCACGGTGCGGTCCTGGAATTGCCGGGACAAGAAGGTGGTGACGCAAGCGGCGGGGAGCGGCAAGGCGACCAATCTGGTGCGCCCGAACCTGACCACCCAGCAGGCGGGGGAGTATGCCAGCGCCTATTTGCAGAATGTCCAGCGCCACGCGCAGCTTTTGCTGGGACGGATGCCGGGTGACGCCAGCTATGCGGTGGGCGATACGCTGCTGCTGAGCGGCACGCAGACGGCGTTGGATGGCAGCTACCAGGTGGCCGCTCTGCAATGGCGGTTGAATGACAGGGACGGGTTTGTGCAGAGCCTCAAAGCCTACGGGGTGGCGTGAATGGACCAGCTGCGGAATCTGATCAAGGCCCATGCGGGGGGGCTGGACGGCATGGCGGGGACGCTGCGCTTCGGGCTGGTCGCGAGCTTCGACCCGGTGGCCTATGCGGCGAAAGTGCTGATCCAGCCTGAGAATGTTTTGAGCGGCTGGCTGCCGGTGATGTCCTGCTGGGTGGGCAATGGCTGGGGGCTGGCGGCTCCCTTGCCGCCGGGCACGCAGGTGCTGGTGCTGGCGCAGGAGGGCGATGCGGAGCAGGGCGTGGTGGCTGGCGCAGTCTGGTCCGCGCAGGACAAGGCCACCGGCGCGCCGGCTGGCGAATTATGGCTGCTGCACCAAAGCGGCAGCGTGGTGAAGCTTTCCAATGACGGTAGCATTCTGCTGCAGGCGCCGACGGTGAAGGTGCAGGGCAATCTTGTCGTCAGCGGCGATGTGTCTGACCAGGGCGGCGCGCATGGCACGTTGGCCGCGTTGCGCAATGCCTATGACGGGCACCAACATCAGGCGCCGAACGGCATGACCGGGCTACCGACGGAGATTGTGTGATGGCTGATCTGGCCTTGCAGTTTGGCGGCGATTTGATGGTGAGCGCCTCGGGCGATCTGGCGACGCTTGATGATCAGGCGCTGGTGCAGCAGCGGGTTTTGCGCAGGCTGCTGACCAATCCCGGCGATTATATCTGGCAGCTTGGTTATGGGGCGGGGCTGGGGCAGTTTATCGGCCAGCCGGCGGCGTTGAGCCTGATGGCCGGGCTGGTGCGCGCGCAGATGCAGCGCGAGCCGCAGGTGATGCAGTCCCCGCCGCCAACGGTTTCGATGAGCATGGCCGATGACGGCACCGTCAATGCCACGGTTTCATATGTCGATGCCGCGACCGGGCAGACCGCATCGCTTTCATTTTCCATATAGGACGGACATGCGATTATCGTTGCAGAATTTCTCCACGCTGGTGGAGGGGATGGCGGCGTCTGTTCAGGGGGCCGCGGCGAGCTTGCTGGATCTGACGGTCGGCTCCGTGCTGCGGGCGATTCTGGAGGCCAATGCGGCGCTGGCGCTGTGGATGCAATGGCTGATCGTGCAGACGCTGAGCGCGACCCGGCTGGCGACCAGTGCCGGCGTGGATTGCGACAGTTTCGGCGCGGATTTCGGGTTTGCGCGGCTGCCGGCGGTGGCGGCCAGCGGGGTTGTGGTGATGTCGCGTTTCACCCCCAGCCTGCAGGCGTTGATCCCGGTGGGGGCGAGTGTCGGCACGGCGAATAATCAGCAGAGTTTCATCATCGTCGCGGACAGCAGCAATCCGGCCTACAGCGCCGCGCTGGGCGGCTATGTGCTGGCGGCGAATATTGCCGCGGTGAGCGTGACGGTGGTGGCCGCCATCGCCGGGCAGGCGGGAAATGTTCAGGCCGGGGCAATATCTTTGTTGAGTGCGGCGATTGCCGGGGTGGATGTCGTGAGCAACCCGAATGCCTTGACCGGCGGGCTCGATGCGGAAAGCGATGCCGCGTTCAAGCAGCGCTTCGGCATGTATCTGGCGGGATTGTCGAAGGCGACGACGGCGTCGATCGCGAGCGCCATTGCCGGCATCATGCAGGGTTTGAGCTACGCGATTGCGGAGAATCTCGACCAGACCGGCGCCCCCCAGATGGGGTTTTTCGTGGTGACGGTGGATGATGGCACCGGGGCGCCGCCGGCCAGCCTGCTGGCGACGGTGCAGCAGGCGGTGGAGCAGGTGCGCCCGGTGGGCACGAGCTTCGCCGTGCAGGGGCCGGTGGTGACGCGGGCCGATATCTCGCTGAGTTTGAGCACGGACAGCCTGGCCGACCATCCGGTGGCGGTGGCCGCCGTGGCGGCGGCGCTGGCGGGTTATATCGCGGCGCTGCCGGTGGGTGGGACCTTGAGCTACACAAGACTGGCGCAGCTGGTTTATGATGCATCCAGCGCCATCAACAATATTTCCGGATTGCTGCTGAATGGCGGCACCGCGGATCTCATCCCCGGCAGGTTCGGGGCGGTGCGCGCCGGCGTGATTGCGGTGGCATGAGATGATCGGCGATGTGTCCGATATGGCCGCCCGTCTTGCGCAGCTGCTGCCGACCGGCTGGTTTGCCGATGAGGCGCCCAATCTCGCCGCGCTGCTGAACGGGCTGGGGCAAGGCTGGGCGAATATCTACACGCTTTTGCAGCAGGCGCGCGCACAGCTGCGCATCGCCACCGCGAGCGGGGTGTTTCTGGACATCGCGGGGCAGGATTATCTGGGTGCGGCCCTGCCGCGCCGGCCGGGTGAGGCGGATGCGGCGTTCAGCACCCGGCTGCGCGCAGCGCTGCTGGCGCCGCGCGCGACCAGGGCCGCGCTGAGCACGGCATTGACGGTGCTGACCGGGCGTACGCCAGTGATTTTTGAGCCGCGTAACCCGGGTGACACCGGCGGCTATAATCTCAATGCCGGTTACAACAGCGCGGGCGGCTATGGCAGCCTGGCGATGCCCTACCAGTTTCTGTTGACCGCCTACCGGCCGAACGCCCTGCCGGCCAGCCATGCTGGCGGCTACGGCATCGGCCCCGGCGGCTATGGCGTGGCGCCGATGGCGTATAGTTCCGCGGCTGAGCTGGCCGGCAATGTCAGCGACGCGGAGATTTATCAGACGATCGCCGGCTTCATTCCGACATCCAGCATTGCCTGGACGCGGCTCACCAACTGAAGGCTCATTCATGGATCGCAACATCGTCTATCCCGGCAGTATTCCGCTCGATAGTGATATTCTCTCCACCAATCGCAATGCCATGGTGGGCCTGGCGGCGCTGAGCGCCGCGACGCTGGGCACCGGCACGGTGGTGGATGGGCTGGCCTGCACGCCGACCGTCCCGGCCTCGCTCGCGGTGGTGGTGGGGGCGGGCAGCATCACCCAGCTCTCCAGCGTGGATGCCACCTCCTACGGGTCCCTGGCGGCGGATCTGACCGATCAGATCGTCAAAACCGGGATCAATCTGCAGGCGACGAGTTTCCCGCTGGCGGCGCCGAATTCCTCCGGGCAATCGATCAATTATCTGATCGAGGCGGCGTTCGCGGAGAGCGATGCCGACCCGGTGGTGCTGCCCTATGTGAACGCCGCCAACCCGACCCAGCCTTATTCCGGCCCGGCCAATTCCGGCACCGCGCAGAATACGATGCGGGTGCAGCGCGTGCAGCTGCAGGTGAAGCCGGGGGCGGCGGCTTCGTCTGGCACGCAAGCCACGCCGGCGGTGGATGCCGGCTGGGTGGGGCTTTATGTGGTGACGGTGAATTACGGGCAGATTGCGGTGACGGCGGCGAGCATCGCGCTGCTGCCGCAGGCGCCGTTTCTATCCTACAAATTGCCCGCTTTGCGGCCGGGGTTCGCCAATCAGCAGGTCTTTACCGGGTCTGGCACGTTTGTGGTGCCGAACGGGGTGAGCGTGGTGAAGGTGAGCGCGATCGGCGGCGGTGGGGCGGGCGGCTATCACAGCACCATGCCCAGTGGCGGCGGTGGCGCCGGGGCGCAGGTGACGGGGATCATTTCCGGGCTGACGCCGGGCCAGGCGATTCCGGTGACGGTCGGGGCTGGGGGGGCGGCACCTGGTGCGTATGGCAATGGCGGCAGCGGCGGCGCTTCGAATTTCGGCGGTTTCATCTCCGCGGGCGGCGGCACCGGCGGCAATGGCGGGACTGCCGCGAATTTCGCCAATGCCGGCGGCGCCGGCGGGCAGGGCTTTGGCGGGCAGGTGAATATGGCGGGCGCGGTGGGGACGGATTCCATCGTCGTCGCCTGCCGGGGTGGCGATGGCGGCGGCCCTGGCAATGGGCGCGGTGCCAGC
>NZ_JH976209.1:18466-21952 GCF_000306035.1 Acidocella sp. MX-AZ02 | reverse complement strand
GGGTTTGTCGCCACACCGCGCGGCCCGCAAATTCCGCCGCCGCAGCCTTTGGTGTGGCCGCAGAAAGACCCGGGCGACACGCTGGATTATGTGTTCGATCTGGCACCGGCCCTGAGCGGTAATCCCTGTGATTCGATCAGCACGCTGAGCGTGACGGTGAGCCCGCAGAATCCGGGTGATCTGACGCTGGTTTCGGCGGCGGCGGATGGGCCGCGTGTCGTGCTGTGGCTGAGCGCGGGCGTGGCGGGGACGATTTATACGGTGACGGTGACGGCCGGCACCACCGGCGGGCGCAGCCTGGCGCGCAGCCTGGCTTTGCCGGTGGTGGCGCTGGCCAGCATCCCGGCACCGGCGGATGCGCTGACAACGGCCGGCGGCCAGCCGCTGACCGACCCGACCGGCACGCCGCTCACCACCCTTTGAGAGAGGACTGCATATGACCACGATTGGCCAGTTGCCGCTTGCGGCTTCGGTTTCCGACAGCGCGCAGGTTGCGATCTTCCAGAATAACCAGACCTTGTCGGCGACGCGCGCGCAGATGCTGGCAGGGACGCAGGCGGCGTTGAGCCTGCCGCAGAATACGCTGCTGGGCGGGGTGGGGCCGGGTACGGCCGCCCCTCAGCCGATCACCATCGGCGCCAATCTGGCGCTTTCGGGCAGCACTTTGTCGGCCACGGCGGCGCCCTTCGTGATTGCCGGGCTGCCGAGCGGAACCGTGCCGGGGGCCAGCGATCTGGTGGCGCTGGGGCAGGCGGGTGCCAACCAGGCGGTCTCCTATGCCAATTTCCTGGCCGGCATGGCGAATGTACCCGGCCTGCCGGCGGGCGGGCTGACGGCGACGGCGGCCGGGGGCAGCGTGGCGCGAACGATTGCGGCGCTGGCTGGGAATGCCGTGTCGATCGAGGATTATGGCGCGGTCGGCGACGGGGTGACTGACGACAGCGCGGCGTTGCTGGCGGCGATTGCCAGCGGCCTTCCGGTGCGGCTGGGCGCGAAAACCTATGCGATTGCCGGGGAGACCGACATTACCGGCGCCACATGCTGCCTGGTGGGCAGCGCGGGGCTTTCGATTTTGAAGCGGCCTGCGCAATCGAAGACCGGCAGTGCCAGCACCGCGACCTGGCTGAACATCGCGGCGACGAATTTCTATGCGGATGGTGTGGTGTTCGATGCGAATGCGTCGATCACCGCCGATACGCTGGCGGTGGCGGTGCAGCCGGGTTGTACGCGCTCTTTGATCACGCGTTGCAGTTTTCAGAATGCGCAGGGGCCCAATAACGGCAATGGCCTTACCTATCTGGCCAGCGACCCGACGCTGGTGGGGCACCATGTCGATGATTGCGAGTTCACCGGCAATGCCAATAACGGGCTGATGATTTTCGCGACCGATGGCATCAGCGTTACCAATTCCCGCGCATACGGCAACAAAAATAACGGGATCTGTGCGGACAGCCATGATCCGGCATTTGTGCTGAAGGTTCGCGCCTTGCAGATTGTCGGCAATAGCTGCTGGGACAATGCCATTGGCATCCTGGTGGGCAATTTTGTCGCGAATAATGTGTTCACCCAGCCTTTCCTGTACGGCAATGCCAATCCGGACATTCTGGGCGCGGTGATCACCGGCAATAATTGTTATGAAAACGGCATCTACGGAATCTATGTGTCCGGCCGGAATATTCTCGTCTCGGGCAATCTGTGTGCCAATAACAGCACGGCGGTTGGGTTCGGGGCGGGGATTCTCTGCGATACCGGCTATTGCAAAATTTCGGGCAACATGATCACCGGCGCCACCGCCTTCGGGATCGATTGCGGCGGGTCGATCTATACCGAGGTTTGCAGCAATTACATCAATGGCGCCTGGATGGGATTGAATATCGGCGGCGGGCAATATTGCACCGCGCGGTCGAATTTCATTCAGGACTGCACCGGTGCCGGCGTTGCCGTGCAGAATGTGGAATCCGACGGTTCGGGGGATAATTTCGGCCTGGCCTGTACGGAGCTGTCGATCTGCGGGAACTGGATCAATTACAGTGGCAGCGTCACCGGGATTTTGATCCGGGATGCGGCGCAGAATATCCGGGTCGAGGATAATGTCATCATGGTCAATGCCGGGGGCAATCTGACCACGGCGCTGTCGGCCTATACGGATTCGATCATCCTGCGCCGCAATGTGGTGAATTTCACCACGCGCTGGCCGGTGAATCCGGCGAGCGTGAATGGGGTTTATACGCTGACCGTGCCGGATCTGGCGGATGCGGTGAGCATCTCCCAGGCCAGCGCGCCGGTGGCGCAGATCCTGACCGCGCAAGGCGCGCTGGCGGCGGGGACGGTGACTTTCATCAAGGTTACCGCGCCGGGGGCGGGATACACGACCGCGACGGTGACGATTTCCGGCACCGGCACCGGGGCGGCGGCGCGTGTTTGGCTGAGCGGCGGCAAGGTGATCGGCATTCAGATGTCGGCCTTCGGCAGCGGCTATGGCAGCGGCACCACCGCCACGATTTCCGGCGACGGCAGCGGGGCGACGGTGAGTGTGCAGGTGGGGTTGCCGAGCTGGCAGGACCGCGAGCTGACGGTGGATTGCCTGGCGGCGGTGAGTTTCGCGCCCGGCGCCAGCCAGCCTTTGAACAACTGGACGGGGACGACGATGACCGTGCCGGCGGGGGCCAGTGTCGATTGGGTCGGCATGGGGGCAAATGGGTGGCGGGCGGCGCGGTTCAGCCAGAGCGACTATGTCTCGCCCAACGGCGATGGCAGCGTCGCGCTGAAATCCCGTGCCGGGGATATTTCCCTGCATCCGGCCGGGAGCGGTATGGTGCGGCTCATCTCGGACACGGAACCGACCGGAGCGGTGGAGCTGATCGGCCGGGGATCGCCGCTGAATGTGGTCTCCGCCCCGGCGGGCTCGACCTTCCGCAACCTCAATGGCGGCGTCGGCAGCACCTTCTGGGTCAAGCAATCCGGCACCGGGAGCGGCAACTGGGTCGCTGTCGCCTGAGCCTTCACGGCCTGGATAAGGGCCAAATCACAAGGTCGTTTTCATGACAACGATTGCGCAACTCCCCTCGGCGGCAACCGTCGGGGCCGGCGATCTGCTGCCGATTTCGCAGAATGGCTCGGTTTATTCGGCGACCGTGGCGCAGGTGACGGCGAGCCTGCAGCCGCTGATCGAGGTTTCGTCCGGGGCGTTGCTGGGGCGGGTCAGTCTGGGCACGGGCACGCCGGAAGCGGTGACGTTGGGGACGGGGTTGGCCCTCTCCGGGAGCGTGCTGGCCGCGAATGGCGCCGACCATGCAAGCTATCCGGTGCAGGCGGCGCTGGCGCTGAGCGACGAGCTGGTGATCAATACCGCCGCAGGGCCGGGGCTGTTGCCGGTGAGCGCGCTGACCGGGCTGTTCAGTGCCGGACAGAATGTGTCCATCACCGCCAGCGGTGTGATTTCGGTGAATGTGAGCGCCATCGCGGGGCCGGCCGGGCCGGTGGGGC
>NZ_JH976209.1:0-18366 GCF_000306035.1 Acidocella sp. MX-AZ02 | reverse complement strand
TGGTCCGGCCGGGCCGACCGGGGCTGCCGGGGCCGGGCTGCAGGGGCCGGCGGTCGGGACCGCCACCAGCAGTGTGAGCAGCGCCGATTATCTGCCGCTCTGGCAGAATGGCGCGCTGGCGTGGATCCCGTATGGTCAGCTGCTGGCGGGGCAGACGGTGGATGAATTGCCCGCCGCCGCCCCGGTCGCCGATGGCGATGAGCTGCTGGTGGCCCAGGGCAGCAATACGCTGAGCGTGCAGAGCTTTGGCTCGATCTGGACCTATGTGCAGGGCAAGCTGCCCAGCGTGCAGTCCGGCGTGGTGGAGCTGGCGGTGAACACCGTGCTGGATTCGACCGTGCATAATCAGCGCGTGCTGGTGGCCAGCGCCCCGCTGACCCTGACCGCGAATTTCGCGAATACGGGGGCGGGGTTTGCCTGCACGCTGATCAATCTCTCCGCCGGCGCGGTGACGATGGGCACGGGGATCAGTTCCGGCACGGGTGGCACGGTGTTGCCGCCGGGCGCCTCCACCCAGCTTGTCGGCATCAGCTATTCGGGGGGCTCGACCGTCTGGTGGAGCGGCATTGTGTCCAACACGCCGACCATCACGGTGGGGGCGATCAGCGCGCCGGCGGTGAATACGGCCTTCGTGGTCGGTGGCGGGATTTTCAACGATGCCGTGACGGCGCTGGATTATTCGACGAATGGCGGCAGCAGCTGGAGCGCCGCGCCGAGCCCGGTGATTTCCGCCAATGCCTACAGCTTCACGCTGCCGGGCCTGGCCGCGGGAACCTACACGGTGCAGGTGCGCGACCGCGGCAACCAAAGCGTCGTTGGTGTGTCCAACAGCTTTACCGTGGCGGCGCCGACGATTGCCTTCACCACCATGCCAACGACCGGGCAGATCAACGCGGCGCTCAACATTGCCGGTACGGTTTCGCCGGGCGGGACGGCGGTGCGGGTTGGTTTGTCCAGTTCCGCGACCACGGCGCCGACCAGCTGGAGCAGTGCGACCGTCAGCGGCACGGGCTGGAGCGCCAGCCTGACGCCGGGTGCGGCGGGGAGTTTCTATGTTTGGGCGCAGCAGACGGCCGATACGGCGGTTCAGGTGGTCTCCGGCGCGGTGAGCGTGACCCAGGCGAGCCTGACGATTTCAGCGCCGGTTAGCGGGACGGCGGGGAGCGCGCTCAACGTGTCCGGCGCCGTGACGCCGGTTGGGGATGCGGTGAATATCCAGCTCACCACCAGCAACAGCACGGCGCCGACCAGCGGCTGGGTGGCGGCGGCGAACAATGCCGGGGTGATCTCCGGCGCGCTGACGTCGGGTGCCGTGGGCACCTATTATGCCTGGGCGCAGGATCCGAGCAGCGGGCTGACGGCGGTGTCCTCCGCCATTGCCGTGACAGAAGCCGCGGCGGTGAGTTTCGGGTTCAATAATCCGGGCGGTAGCTATACGCATGGCTCTGGGACGATCGGGCTGAATGGCGCGATTTCGCCGGCGCAGGCGGTTTCGGTGCAGGTGGCGCTGTCCACCTCGAACAGCACGGCGCCGACGAGCGGCTGGCAGGCCGCGTCGGTGATCGATTCCAATACGCTTTGGGCCATCTACTACACCAGCCCGGCCACGGCCGGCGCCTATTATGTGTGGGTGCAGACCACGGCCGGCGCCGCGACGGCGGTGAGCAGCTTTACCGTGACGGTGAGCTGAGCCGATGGTGATGTTGTTCAACCAGCCCGGCTCGCCTTTGATGTCGGGCTCGGGAAAGCGGGTGCTGATCGGTGCGTTGCCTGCCGGGGCGGTGCCGGCGGGTTTGTTCGCGGGCCCCTACCCCAGCGCCATCAGCGGTTTGTCCGGCTGGTGGGATGCGGGTTTGCTGGGTAGCCTGCTGGATGGCAGCGGCAATCCGGTTGGCGGCAGCAACAGCGTGGTGGGCAGCCTTCAGGATAAGTCCGGTGCCGGCATGGCGCTGACACCCTACCATGTCAGCGCCGACACCGCGCCGGTGGCGACGCTGGCGGTGCCGCGGGTGAACGGGTTTCTGGGCGCGGTGGGCGCGCCGGATGCCAGCATCGTGCATTACGGGCCGAGCCTGGATCCGGATTGGGGGCTGTCGCATCCTGGACTGGAATTCGGTGCCGGGCAGGCCTGGACGCGCTATCTCGTCTGGACGCGGCCGAACTGGCGGCAAGGGACATATTATGTCGACCAGTCGCCGATCCCGCTGATCCATACGCTGAGTGGCGCGGGCGTCACGATTTTGCAGGCGGATAGTTCGCAGGGCAGCAATCTGACCCTGTTTCCGACGGCGGCGAGCCCGACGGTGCTGACCGCAAACCTGGCGCGGCGCCACACCCATGCGGTGATCCTGCGCAATACCCCCGGTGTGGGGGTGGATGTGTGGCTGGATGGGGTGCAGGTGGCCAGCGCCGTTGCCAACCCGCTGCCCGCCAGCGCCAAGGCGCAGCTTTTGTGGCTGCATGACGCGACCATCCAAGGCAGCGCGCAATGCTGGTTTCATGAGGCGGCGTGCTGGGAGCGGGCTTTGTCCAGCACCGATATGCAGACATTGATCGCCGCCCAGGGGCGTTGGGTGCTGGGCGCGCGGCGGGGGGTCAATCTGTTGGTGATGGGCCAGTCCAACGCCGCCTGGTTCATCAATGCCGGCGCGCCGTTGGCGTTGGCGCAAGGTGTGGCCTGGTATCTGGGGGCCGCTTCTTATGCGTATACGGCGGAGATCTCCGGGACCTATCTCTCACCGGCGCGCTATTCGGTGATCTCGGGCCATCCGATCTCGAACTCCTCGCCGCCGCTGTTTCCGCCAGGGACGGGGAGCGGCACCTTCCTGACCAATCCGGGCGATGGATCGGATCCATCGACCTGGAGCGGTGGGCCGGATTTTGCCGCGTTGAGCGCTTATCTCACTGGCGGTTCGGCACTTGTATCCAGCGTGGATGAGGCGGACATCACCTTCCTGCTTTGGCCCTGGAGCGAGCAGGACAGCACGATGCCGTATGCGAACAAGGCGCTGTACAAAGCCACCGTGCTGCGGCTGCTGGCGCTGACGCGGGCCTTGCTGGGGCGCACGGCCGTGCAATTGCCCTTGCTGGCCTGGAACGCGATTCCTTACGAGACGGCGGGCGGTGTGCAGATGGTGCGCGAAGCGATCGAGGATCTCGCAAGCGTGGCCGCGAATAACATCACCATCTTCGCGGCGCAGACGGCGGATTCGAATCCGCTGAATTCCACCTATGACGCGACCACGGGGATGTTTACCGGTGGCGATCCGGAGCATCGCGACGAGGTGGATCTGCTGCGATATGGCCGGGTGGGCGCGCATGCCGCGGGGCGGCTGGCGATTGCGTCGGGCTGGAGTGATTCGATTCCGGCCAGCACCCTGCCCGCCGCCGGCCTGCCAGCGAAAGGCGGGCCGCAGATTTCGCATGTCTATCGCGCGTCCAACACCGAATTGATCCTCACGGTGACGCATGATTCCGGGGATGATCTGATCGTTCCCTTGCAGGCGTTGAATGGTGCGGGGTTTGCGGTGATGGATGGCGGCTCCGTTGCCAGTCCTGGGACGATCATCACCGCCGTGGCGGCGGCGCGGGTGGATGCGACGCATATTGCGGTGACATTGGCGCAGGCTATCAGCAATCCCTCCGCCGCCGTGCTGTTTTTCTACCCTTATGGCAGCACGCAGATCGGCCGGGGCGATGCGGTGACGGATAACAGCGCGCTGCGCGCTGCGCCGGCAAACTGGAACATCGCGAACGATCTGGGGTCGGGCTGGGCCATCAACATGCCGCTGCAGGCGACGACATATCCGATCATCTTGTCTGATGTGCTGGCCTGAAAAGGATCAGGAATGGATCAGGATTTGGGGGCGGCGCTGCGCGCCGATGTCGCGGGGATCAGAAATGATATCGGCGCCGTGAAGCAGGATCTGCGGATCCTCGAAGCCAAGGCGGAATCGCTGGAGACTTGGCGGGTCCGTTATCTGGCGCAGGAGGACCTGGTGGTGGCGAAGATCTTTTCGAAAGTCGACGAACTGATCGGCGGACTCGGCGATATGCGCGCGGACCTCGCGCGGATTCGCGGCGAGCGGGATGTGGAGCGGCGGCTGAGCCTGATGATCGTCAGCCTGCTCTCCGCTGTTTGTGGTGGTTTGGCAACGAGTTTGTTTCATGGATAATTTTGCCAGCTGTATTGCCTTCACCTTGCAGGCGGAAGGCGGATATTCCACGAATGCGGCTGATCCTGGAAACTGGACCGGGGGTGCCGTGGGCATGGGCCTGTTGCGCGGGACGAAATGCGGGATCAGTGCCGCAGCCTATCCGGATCTGGATATCGAAACTCTGACGCAGCCGCAGATCGAGGCGATTTACCGGCGGGATTATTTTGAAAAAATCCAGGGTGATGCGTTGGCGTTGCCGTTGGCGATGGTGGCGTTCGATGCCGCGGTGAATGCGGGGGTGCGCCGATCCATCGTGTTTTTGCAGCAGGCTGCAGGGGTGCCGGGTGATGGCATTCTGGGGCCGCGCAGCCTGCAGGTTTTAACGAGCGGACATGCCGGCACATTGGCGCTGGAGGCGTTGGTGAGGCGGCTTGATTATTACGCGAAATTGCCGGGCTGGAGCGTGTTCGGCCTGGGATGGGCGAGGCGCATTCTGCAGCTTGCCCGGATTGTTGGGGGGTGAAGGAGATCGGCATGAGTGTGAAACATTTTCTGCAATCGCCGCAGAACCGGACCGGGCTGGCGATCTGGCTGGGCACGGCGATCACGGCGTTGATCCAGTGGGGCGTGCTGCATCAGCAGCTCCCGGCCGTGGATATTCTGGGGCTGGTGGTGGGGTTTTTGAAAATCGTCGAACCGGAGACGAGTGTTACCACGGTGCAGCTTGAGCAGGCGGTGAGCGATGTGAAGACACTGCTGCAATCGGGCGATGTGACGAAGGTGGCGGCGGTGGCGTCCGATGTTGGCGCCCTGGCGCATGAAATCTTGAAGTGAGTCTCAGACAGGAGAGTTGGCGATGAGCGATACGACGCGGATCAATGCGGGGTTGGCGGTGGCCTCCGTGGCGGGCGAGGCCATTGGCGGTGTGGTGGGCAATGAAGTTGCGGCCGGTGCGGCGGCGGCGGGTGCGGTGGTGAATGCGGTGGTGGCGGATCAATCCGCCCATGCCTCGGCGTTGGCGACGGCGCAGGATGCGGTGACGGCTTTGGCCTCGGCGGCGGCGCCGGCCCTGGCTGCCTTGCCTTCCGCCAGCGCGCAGAAGGCTGTTGCCGGGCTGAGCCTGTTGCAGACCATTCTGGCCGAGCTGAAGGCGGTTTTCGCGCTCTGAGGCTGATGGGGGGAGCGCTTGAGCATGACAGAGGTGCAGCGCGACAAGCTGGCGGGGTTCAGGGCGGCGTTGCGTGGTGCCCGTCCCAAGGCCAGGGAGGCAGGCGGGCCTTTGCATCGTCTGGCTCTGCGGGTCGGCGTGCAAAGGCCGGGCGGTTTTGCGCCTGTGCGCCGCCCCGCGGGCCGGGGGCGCCGGCCGAACCGGCGCCGCGAGATGGAGTTCGCCTCGCTGGCTGTGCGGGCCTCTGCACCTGTCGGCTGGCCGAGGGCGTTGGGGATGGCTGGCATGGTGAGGTCTGGAAGGCGTCAGCCGGTGGCGGCGCAGAGGCGGGGCAGCGCGTTGCCGGGTTGGTTGCGCAGGGGCGTTGGGGGGGGCGGCGGTCCGATCCTGGCCGGTGCCGCGCTATGCGATCTGGCGCCCGGCTGGTGCCCGGCCTCTTATGTCCAGGCGCCGCGCTGGGCCGGCCTTTGAGGGCAGGGTATCGATTATTGAACCCCGACCTGCCCTAGGCCGGCCCATGGCGCCGGTGCCGCGCGGGCGGCGGCGTCAGCATTTCAGCGGGTCTGACGGCGGGATGACGAGCGCGCCGGGGAACGGGTTTGAGCCGATGCCGGACGAGGCGGCCCTGCTGATGAGCGCGGATGAGATGCAAGGGGCGTTGTCACCGCCCGGCTTGGGTCGCTCGGGGTCGGAGGCCGCAACGTTTTCGCGGGTACGGAGTCCGGCATGGATGGGTGGTTTGGAGCTGGCCGATGCGCTGGATGAGTATTTCTTTCAGCAATCCAGGTTGGCGCCACGCGGGGCGGCGTCGTTCGACCCACGTGTGAGTCCGCTCTGGGCCGGCCTCAAACTGCCGGGATGAGGTATGCGTCTGCCGCCGATACAGAGGCTGAGCATATATTGTCTAAGGCAGATTTTCCAAGGACTTGATCAGCTGCTCCGCTTCGTCGCGCGGAAGGGACAGCGCCTGGCGGGCGGTTGCCTGGGTGAAGCCGCCACGGGCCATGGCGGCGAGAAGCTTGTCACGGGGCGCCTCGCCGAAGGCGCCGCCGCGGCGGCGGCGCAGAAAGGCGCAGGCGGCGGCGAGTTCGCGGTCGGGGTCGTCCGGCAGATCAGGCTGGTTCACCCCTTTGGCGGCAAGATGCGCCAGGGTCGCGCGCCTGGATTTGCCGGCGCGGGTCAGCCGCCTGGCGCGGGAAGCGGCGAAGGCGCTGTCGTCCAGCGCGCCCAGCGCCTTGAGCCGCGCCAGTACGCCCGGGATCGCCGCTTTTGCCAGCCGCGAAAGCTGCGCGAGTTCAGCTTCATCAGCGCCTTGTTCAAGGGCCCGTTTCTGCCCCCAGCGGTCGATGCGACGGGAGAGCACGCGGGTCAGGCCGGCTTCCGTGGCCGCGTAGCGGGCTATATGGTTCATCGCCGCTTCGTACAGGCTCTCTTCATCCGGCGGTTTTGCTGGCATTATGCGACTCTGCGCTGCTTTGTGCCTCTTGTCACGGGGCGTTACTGGCTTTATAGGCGCGCCTTCACCGTGGGCAGGCCCAAGGCGGAGTGGCGCGACTGCTCGGCTTTTCAGTCTTGTCTCGCGTTGAAGCGCGCGTGTCCGGGCCTTTAGGCATGCCTGGCCGCCGCCCCGATTTCCGGGACCCCGGGCCGCAAGGCGCGGGTTATGCGATCAGGAGACTGAAATGCCGAAGCTGAAGACCAAATCCGCGGTCAAGAAGCGCTTCAAGATCACCGCCACGGGCAAGGTTCTGGCCGGCCCGGGCAAGAAGCGCCACAACCTCTATGCCCGTTCTCAGAAGGCCAAGCGCCAGAACCGCGGCAGCCAGACCCTGACCCACGCTGACGGCCTGACCGTGAAGCAGTGGGCACCGTACGGTCTGTAAGGAGGAGATAGAAAATGGCACGTGTGAAACGCGGTGTGACCACCCATGCCCGCCACAAGAAGGTCCTGGAGCTTTCCAAGGGCTATGTTGGCCGGTCTTCCACCAATTATCGCATTGCGATGGAGCGCCTGGAAAAGGCCCTGCGCTATGCGTATCGCGACCGTCGCGTCAAAAAGCGCGAATTCCGCTCGCTCTGGATCCAGCGTATCAACGCTGCCGTGCGTGAGCATGGGCTGACCTACAGCCAGTTCATCTACGGCCTGAAGCAGGCTGGGCTGGAGCTGGACCGCAAGGTGCTGTCCGCCATTGCGTTCGATGATCCGGCGTCCTTCGCCGAGATCGTGCAGGCTGTGAAGGGTGTTTCCGCCGCCGCCGCGGAGTGAAATTTCCTTAAAATCTCTTGAGTCACGGCCAGGCTGAGCGCATCTCAGTCTGGCCATGATCGTTTTACCCCCCCTGCCCCAGAGCCTGGTCGATGAGACCGGCTTTTTGACCGAATCCGAGCGCTGGCAGCTTTGGGAAGCGGCCGTGCTGATGGCTGATTCCAGGGGGCTGCTGGTCAGGCTCACCGCTCTGTTCGGCCGGCAGGTTGAGGGCGTGCAGGCCGCCATTTCGCAGGTTGGCGCCAGATTTGGCGGCGACACATGGGCCGGGCTTTCCGGCAAAATCCAGGATACCGTGGAAGACGTGCTGTGGAGCAGCTACAGCTACGCGACGTTCGGGCTGGATGCCGCGCCGCATTTCATTCGCCCCAAGGCGCCGCGCAAGAACAGGCTGCACCGGGCGGCGACAACGATGAGCGGCGTTGTTTCAGGCTTTGCCGGGCTGCCGGGCGCGTTTGTCGATATTCCTTTCACTACCGCCACCATTCTGCGCTCCATCGCCGAGGTGGCGCGGGATTCCGGCGAGGATCTGGCGTCCGAGGAGACCCGGCGCGCCTGCCTTGAGGTTCTCGCCTTCGGCAGCCCGAGCGAGATGGGGGAAGCGGCGGAGAGCGGCTATTGGGCGGCGCGGCTTGGGGTGAGCCATCTCACGATCAATCTGCTGATCCGCAGCGCGGCGGGGCGGTTTGGGCTGATTTTGTCTGAGAAGCTGATGGCGCAGCTCGTGCCCGTGGCCGGAGCAGTCACCGGCGGGCTGCTGAATTACAGCTTCACTGATTATTATCAGAGCATGGCGAAAGTGCATTTCTGTCTGCGGGCTCTGGAGCGGCGGACCGGGGATAGCGAGGCGGTGCGGCTGTCTTTCGAGACGATGGTGCGGGCCGCCCGGGATCGCCGCCGTATCGGCCGGCGCCGGCGGAGCGCGCCGGCCATTCTGTTGCCGGCACGCTGAATAAAAAGGGCGAATAGAGCGAGATGGGTGACACCCGTTCGCTCTATTTATGTTTTGGCGGGCAATTTCATGTGTTTATCTTGACGCTGGTGCGTCAACCTCAACACATATTGCTCTAGCGATTACTTGAAGCTGATCAGCTCGACATCGAAAATCAGGGTCGCGCCCGGCGGAATCACCGAGCCGGCGCCGCGCTGGCCATAGCCGTGCTCCGGCAGCAGCAGCAGGGTGCGCTGGCCGCCCGCCTGCATGGTGGCCACCCCCAGATCCCAACCCGAAATCACCTGGCCGACACCCAGCTTGAAGGTAAAGGGCTGCCCGCGGTCGCGCGAGGAATCGAACTTGCGGCCCTTGGCGCCGTTCTCATCCAGCCAGCCGGTGTAATGCACGGTCACCATCTGGCCCTGCTTCGGGGTTTCACCCGTACCGACGACATGGTCCTCATACTTCACGCCGGAAGGGAGGGTGACATAGTTGGTTTCGGCCAAGGCGAGTTCCTTTCAAAAAAACGGGGCGGTGTTTGCCGCCCCGTTTTTTAGCTCAGTTCTTGGCCTGGTGGAAACCGGCGGCGTCCAGATCGGACTTGCAGGCATAGGCGCCGTGCTTGGTCTTGCCATACAGCTTGGAGGAGCTGGCATGGTAGCTCTTGCTGTGGCTCAGCGCGGTCCATTCCACGGTGCTGTTCGGGCAATGCGCTGCGGCGGCGCTGGCGGTGGAGAATTTCTGGTCAGCCGGCAGGCCGCCGGCCTTGGTTTTCTCCTTGGCAGCCTTCGCCATCGGCGAGGCGGAGTGGCTCATAGTATTCGGGGACATCGGCGCCATGGTGCCGGAATTGGCCGGGGCGGTCTGCGCCATCGCGGGCAGCGCCATGGCGCAGGCGAGACCGACGGCGGGGAGCAGCTTGGCGAATTTGGTGACGGTCATTTTTGATTCTCCTGAAAAGAAACACGCCATAGTCTCTTGGCTGGCGCGATAGGTGAGGCTCGTGACGAGATCCTTCCGGATCGGCCACGATTTCGCCCTATAAACAAATGTTTCGCGAAAAAGCGTGGCAGTTTTGCGGCAAAAGAGGTTTGCGCCGATGGCAGTGGAGGTTTAGGAGTTTCGCCGGCTTCAAACTTCTTCGAGATAGAGATTTATGACCCTGATCGCCGACCGGCTGAACCGCATCAGCCCGAGCCAGACCATCGCCATCACCACCAAGGCGCGCGCGCTGAAGGCGGAGGGCCGGGACATTATCAGCCTCTCCGCCGGTGAGCCGGATTTCGATACCCCGGACCATATCAAGCAGGCGGCGATCAAGGCGATCAACGAGGGTGAAACCCGCTATACCGATGTCGCCGGCACCCCGGCGCTGCGCAAGGCGGTGGCGGCGAAGTTCAAGCGTGACAGCGGCATCGACTACAAGCCGGAAGAGATCATCGTCTCCACCGGCGGCAAGCAAGTGATCTTCAACGCCATGCTGGCCACCGTGCAGGCGGGCGATGAGGTGATCATCCCGACCCCGTGCTGGGTCTCCTACCCCGATATCGTGCAGCTGGCCGAGGGCAGCCCGGTGTTTGTCTCCTGCTCGCCGAATAACGGCTTCAAGATGCGCGCCGAGGATCTGGAAGCGGCGATCACGCCGAAGACCAAATGGGTGTTCCTGAACTCCCCCAGCAACCCGACCGGTGCGGCCTATTCCGCCGCGGATCTGCGCCCGATCTGCGATGTGCTGCTGAAGCACCCGAATATCTGGGTGTTCACCGACGACATCTATGAGAAGCTGACCTATGACGGCTTCAAGCCGGCGACCATCGTCGAGGTCGAGCCGAAGCTGAAGGAGCGCACCATCACCATGAATGGCTGCTCCAAGGCCTACGCGATGACCGGCTGGCGTATCGGCTTCTGCGGTGCGCCGGTGCAGCTGATCAAGGCGATGGACAAGCTGCAGAGCCAGTCCACCTCCAACACCTCCTCCATCAGCCAGGCGGCTGCGGTGGCGGCGCTGGAAGGGCCGGAAGAGGCGCTGCATGAGATGGTGAAGGTCTATCAGACCCGCCGCGATCTCGTGGTCGAGATGCTGAACCAGGCGCCGGGGCTGAACTGCCAGAAGCCGGAAGGCGCGTTCTACGTGTTCCCTTCCATGCAAGGCTGCATCGGCAAGACCACCCCCAAGGGCAAGAAGATCGAAACCGACGAGGATTTCGTGATTGCGCTGCTGGATGAAGAAGGTGTGGCCGCCGTGCATGGCTCGGCCTTCGTCTACCCCGGGCATTTCCGCATTTCCTACGCCACCTCGACCGAGGCGCTGGTGGAAGCCTGCACCCGCATCCAGCGCTTCTGCGCGGCTTTGCGCTAACCTCCGAAATCGCAAAAAAGGCGGCGCCGCGAGGCGCCGCCTTTTTTATGTCTGGTGCGCCGGGAGGGACTCGAACCCCCAACCAAACCGTTATGAGCGGTCCGCTCTAACCATTGAGCTACCAGCGCATCCGCTGCCGCTTTTAAGTGGCGTTGCCGCCCCGTCAACCGTGAACGTGGCAAAATGCCGCAATCTGGCCAGTTGCGCCGCAGCAAGCTATATCCCAGCCGCCTTCTATCAGGGAGTTCTGGCAATGGATGTGAGCAAGCTGTCGCCCGGCAAGGATGTGCCGCACGATATCAACGTGGTGATCGAGATTCCGGCCGGGTCCGGCGTGAAATATGAGGTGGACAAAGACAGCGGCGCCCTGGTGGTGGACCGCGTGGTGTTCACCCCGATGACCTATCCGGCCGCTTATGGCTTCATCCCCGGCACCCTGGCCGATGACGGCGACCCGGCCGACGCGCTGGTGTTGCTGCCCACCGCCGTGGTGCCCGGCGCGGTGATCCGCTGCCGGCCGATCGGCATGCTGGAGATGGAAGACGAGTCCGGCAAGGACGAGAAGATCGTCTGCGTGCCGCATGACAAGGTGCACCCGCTCTACACCGATGTGAAGGAGCTGTCTGATCTGCCCGCCATCACCCGCGACGTGATCAAGCATTTCTTCGAGCATTATAAGGATCTGGAAAAGGGCAAGTGGGTGAAGGTCACCGGCTTCGCCGACCGCGCTGCCGCCGAGGCCGCGATTTCCGCCAGCCTAGCCGCCGCGTCCAAGTAAAGCGTCCGATAAAAAAAGGCCCCTCCCGCGATGCCGGGAGGGGCCTTTTTTTGTGTCCGCGCCTCAGTGGCTCAGTTGAATTTGGTCCGGCGCACGGTGAGGCGCACCCCGATATTGATCGCCAGCACCACCATCATCACCAGAAATGCCGCCGCGAAAGCGAGGGCGTGGGATTTCGCGTCCGGCTGGTCGATGAAGGTCCAGATCACGTAGGTCAGATAGCCGACCGGCGAATGGGTGAAATGGCCGCTCCAGCCATAGTTGGACCAGCCGGCGGTGTAGATCAGCGGGGCCGTCTCGCCGACCGAGATTGCCAGCGCCAGCAGCGCGCCGGTGATGACGCCGGAGGCCGCCGCCGGCAGCACCACCTTGAACACCACGGTGGAATCCTTGGCCCCCAGCGCATAGGCGGCCTCGCGCATGGTGTTGGGCACCTGCTGCAGCGAAAGCTCGGTGATGCGGGCCAGATAAGGCACGATCAGGATGGCGAGCGTGATCGCCGCGGCGATCAGCGAGAAGCCCCAGCCGAAGCCAATGATCATCACGATGTAGGAGAAATAGCCCAGCACGATCGAGGGCGTGCCGGTCAGCGTGTCCGACATGAAGCGGATGACGCTGCCCAGCCGGTTCTTGCCGTATTCCGAGAGATGGATCCCCGCCCCCACGCCCAGCGGGATGGCGATCAGCATGGCGAACAGGGTGATCAGCAACGTGCCTTCGATGGCATTGAGCAGGCCGCCATTCGGCCCGGTGGTGTTCTCGGTGAAGAGATGCCACGAAAAGGCCGAGAGGCCGCGCCAGGCGACGACGCCGACGATATCGAGCAGCGGGGCGATCACCAGTAGCAGCCCGATGCCGCAGAGAACCCAGCCGATCTGGCTGGTGATGATCCGGCGCAGCTCGTGCGCCGAGCGGGGGGATTTAAGCGCGCTTGCGGACACGGAGGGCTCCCGTCGAAAGAAGTTTGGCGCAGGCATTCACGCCCAGCGTGATGAAGAACAGCACCAGGGCGATTTCAGAGAGCGCCCGGACCGACATGTTGGTGGAATCCGTCTGTGCGCTGTCCAGCTGGCCGGCGACGAAGGAGGCGATGGTGGAGATGGGCGAGAACAGCGAGGTCGGCAGGATGTTCAGGCCGCCGCCGGAGACCATCAGCACCGCCATGGTTTCACCCAGAGCGCGGCCCAGCGCCAGCACGATGCCGCCGATCAACGTGGTGCGGACCATCGGCATCATCGCCTTGGTCACCACCTCGAAATGGGTGGCGCCCAGTGCGAAGGCGGATTCGCGATTTTCCCTGGGCACTTGCAGCAGCGCGTCCAGCAGGGTGGAGGCGATGATTGGCGTGATCATCAGCGCCAGCACGATGGAGGCGGCGAGCAGCCCATAGCCGCTGCCATTCGGCGCCAGATAATGGCCGATGAGCGGCACCAGCACCGCGATGCCCCACAGCCCGAACACCACGGAGGGGACGACCGCGATCAGCTCGACCAGCATGGAGAGGATTGGCCGGATCTTGGGTGAGACCACTTCCGCCAGGAAGATGGCAGCCCCCATGGCCAGCGGCACGGCGATGAGAATGGCAATAGCCGAAGAGGCCAACGTGCCGACAATGAAGACCAGAATGCCGTAATTGGCGCCGGATGGAACCTGCACGCCGCGTACCGTGACTGGATCGCTGTACATATCCCCGAGATTCCAGCTGATCTGGGTCAGGAAATGCAGCCCGTTGAAGAAAATGGCCTGCCCGGAATAGATCACCAGAAACAAAACAACCGCGCAGAGCGCGGCGGGGATCAGGAGGCTGAGGCCAAGCACGGCAAGGCGGAAGGGGCGGAGTTTCATGGATCACCCTTTGACGCGAAAACCCCCTCCCGGCCAGAGCCGGAAGGGGGCGAAAGGCGTTACTTGATCTTCGCGATCTGAGCCTTGGAGAGCTCAACAACAGCCGGCGGCAGCGGCATGAAATGCACCTTCTTCAGGAAGCTCATGCTGTTGCCATCGGTGATCGCCCAGGTCAGGAATTCGCGGACCGCCTTGGCGACGGCGCCGGAAGCCTGGTGGGTGTTGATGATCGCATACTCGTAATTCACGATCGGGTAGGCCTGCGCGCCCGGCGCGAAGATCATGGAGACGCGCTCATCGGCCGGGGTGCTGTTGGCGAAGCTGTCAGCGGCGGCGGAGATGGTCGCTTCGGTCGGCAGCACGTAGTTGCCGGCCTTGTTCAGCAGCTCGGCCTGGCCGAGGCCGGCCTGCGCAACCTGGTCGGCGAAGGAGACGCCGATATAGGCGATGGAGTACGGGTTCGCCTTGGCGGCGGCGACCATGCCCGGGTTGCCGTTGGCGCCCAGGCCACCGGCGACCGCCGGCCAGGACACGGAGGTGCCGAACTTGACGGTGGAACCCCAGCTGGCGTCGGAGTCAGAGAGGTACTGGGTGAAGATGAAGGTGTCGCCCGAACCGTCCAGACGGTGGATGGGGATGATCACGTGGTCCGGCAGGGTCACGCCCGGGTTCGCCGCGGCGATCGCCGGGTCGTTCCACTTGGTGATCTTGCCGGTGTAAATGCCAGCCAGGATCGGGCCGGACAGCTTCAGGTTGGTGATGCCGGGCAGGTTATAGTTGATGGCCTGCGACGCGATGGCGAGCGGGATGCTCAGCATGTTCGAGTGCGCCTTGACCATGGAGTCAGACAGATAGGCGTCGGACGCACCGATATTCACCAGGCCCTTGAGGGACTGCGCGATGCCAGCGCCGGAACCGGTGGAGGTGGTGGTGATGTCAGCGCCCGGGTGGCTGGCGGTGTAAGCCGGAACCCACAGGTTGAACAGCGGGTAGAGCAGGCTGGAGCCCGTCTCGACCAGCGGCACGGAGGTGGTGTCGGCCTTCGCCTGCACAGCGCCAACGGCGGCGGTAATGGCCAGCGCGGCGGCGCCGGCGCGGAGGAGGTTCATCATCTTCACGTTCGCGTTCCTTTTGTTCAGGCTCTTCTCGTCAGCCCAGCGTTTCGGTCAGCGTGGGAGAGCAACCCCCAAGCCTCGCCTCGCAATAATTGAACATTGTGACAATGGCGACGGGCATTGCGTTGCAGTTCTATGACATTTCCATCTGGTAAGGCGCGCTTGAACGTGGTCTGCTTTGCTGGCGTCGATGAAGACAGCCGCTTGTTCTGTGTTTGTTCGCTTGCGTTGAGAGGTCGGTGTGTCACGATCCCGTTCATGACATGGTGACAGAAACGTCATGTGCAATCACAGGCGGCCGGTCTACATAAACGTCACTTCTTTGGAGGGTTTGCATGACGAGAGACGAAATTCTCAACGCTACCTCGATGCCATTGGCCTCGCCCAGCTATCCCAAAGGGCCCTTCCGGTTTTATAACCGGGAATATCTCCTCATCCATTATGAAACCGATCCCGACATGTTGCGGGGCCTGCTGCCGGAGCCTTTGGTGCCGGATGGCAATGACGTCTATTTTGAATGGATGAAGATGCCGGATTCCACCGGCTTTGGTGATTACGAGGAAAGCGGCTGTGGCATTGCCGCACTTTATAACGGCATTCCCTGCAATTACTCCGTCATGATGTACCTTGACGATGAAAGCCCCACCACCGGCGGCCGCGAGATCTGGGGCTTTCCGAAAAAATACGGCATTCCCGAGCTGAAGACGATCCATGAGACCCTCACCGGCACGCTGAAATATGACAATGAGCGCGTTGCCCTGGGAACGATGACATACAAGACCAAGCCGCTTGACCACGCGAAAGTGGTCGAAGGCATGAAGAAACTCAATATCAATCTGAAATGGATCCCGGATGTGGATGGCAGCGCCAAGATCGCGCAGCTTGTCGGCTATCATCTCGAGGATATCGACCTGAAATTCGCTTATTCGGGCGATGCGCGGCTGCATCTGGTGCCGCATGCGAATTGCCGGCTGGCGGATTTGCCGGTGAAAAAGATCCTTTACGGTACCCATCTCTGCGCCGACTTGACCTTGCCCTATGGCAAGGTGCTGCATGATTATCTGGCGGAAAAGTAAGAAAGGACGCTCAAAATGGCTCTCAAAGATAAAGTTGCCCTGGTCACCGGCTCCACCAGCGGCATCGGCCTCGGCATCGCCCGGGCGCTGGCCGCCGAGGGTGCGGACATCATGCTGAATGGTTTCGGCGATGCAGGTGAGATCGAAAAGCTGCGCCAGGATCTGGAAAAAGAATTTTCCGTGAAGGTCGGTTATGACGGTGCGGATCTCAGCAAGCCGGACCAGGTCGCCGCGATCGTCAAGAAGACCCAGGACGAGCTGGGCAGCCTGGATATTCTGGTGAACAATGCCGGCATCCAGTTCACAGCCCCGGTGGAGGATTTCCCCGAGGCGAAATGGGACGCCATCATCGCCATCAATCTCTCCGCGGTGTTCTACGGCATGAAGGCCGCCATCCCGGGGATGAAGGCGAAGAAATGGGGCCGCATCATCAACATCGCGTCCGCCCACGGCTTGGTCGCCAGCCCGCACAAGGTGGCGTATGTGGCCGCGAAGCATGGTGTTGTCGGCGCCACCAAGGTCGCCGCGATCGAGACGGCCAATGACGGCATCACCGTCAACGCCATCTGCCCGGGCTGGGTGCTGACCCCGCTGGTGCAGAAGCAGCTTGAGGACCGCGCCAAGGATGCCGGCACCGATGTCGATACCGAGAAGAAGAAGATGCTGCAGGAAACCCAGCCGATGCTGAAATTCTCCACCCCGGAGGAAATCGGCGCGCTGGCGGTATTCCTGGCCTCCGATGGTGCTGCCACCATCACCGGCACGCCGATCTCCATCGATGGCGGCTGGACCGCGCACTGATCTTCCGCCGCTTTTGAAGTGTCTTGTTGCAGCCGCCCGGTACGCCGGGCGGCTGTAAGCTTTTTACGGGCTGGCGTATAAACCCCGCACCGACATCGTGGAGTGACTCTGGCCCATGCAGACCGACGAAAAAGCCCGATATGCCGCCATGCTGCGCCGGGGTGCCGAGCTGAAACTGGCTTTGGCCGAGCAAGCCGAGCCGGTGCTGGCGATTGTGGATGCGTGCGAGCGGGCGCTGCGCCAGGGCGGCAAGCTGATCTTCTGCGGCAATGGCGGCTCGGCGGCGGACGCCCAGCATCTGGCAACCGAGCTGGTGATCCGCCTGCGCGGCGCGGTGCCGCGTGCCAGCTGGCCGGCGATTACGCTCGCCCTCGACACCTCGGCGGTGACGGCGGCGGTGAACGATTTCGGCATCGATGAAATGTTCTCCCGCCCGCTGGAAGGGCTGGGCCGCGCCGGCGACGTGCTGTTCGGCATCACCACCTCGGGCAAATCCGCGAATGTGCTGGGCGCCGTCAAAAAGGCCAAGGAGATGGGCATCATCTCAGTTGGCCTGCTCGGCGGTGATGGCGGCCCTGCCCTGCCCTTGTGCGATCTGGCGATCGTGGTGCCGGATACCGAGACGGCGCGCATCCAGGAATGTCACATTGCCCTCGGCCATGCGATCCTGACATTGATGGAAGACCGGCTGGTGCGCCAATGAAAGCGCTGGTCACCGGTGCGGCGGGCTTCATCGGTTTCCATATCTGCGAGAAGCTGCTGGGCCGCGGCATCGATGTGGTCGGGGTGGACGATCTCAACCCCTATTATGACATAAGGCTGAAACAGGCCCGGCTGGCGCGGCTGGGCCAGGGTTTCAGCTTCCACCAGCTGGACATCGCCGACCATGACGCCCTGCTGAAGCTGGGCGACGGGGTGGAGGTCATCTTCCATGTCGCCGCCCAGGCCGGGGTGCGCTACTCGCTGGAAAACCCGTTCGCCTACGCCTCCGCCAACCTCACCGGGCATCTCTCCATCCTGGAGCTGGCCCGGCGGACGAGTAGCGTGAAGCATCTCATCTATGCCAGCTCGTCCTCCGTGTACGGAACCGGCTCCACCCTGCCCTATTCCGAGTGCGAGCGTGCCGACCAGCCCTCCTCCCTCTATGCCGCGACAAAGCGCGCCGACGAGCTGATGAGCGCCTCCTATACCCATCTCTTCGGGCTGAAGCAGACCGGCTTGCGCTTCTTCACCGTCTATGGCCCCTGGGGCCGGCCGGACATGGCCTATTTCGGCTTCGCCGAGGCGATCATCGCCGGACGGCCCATCACCCTCTATGATGAAGGCGCCCTGAAGCGGGATTTCACCTATATCGACGACATCATCACCGGGATCATGGGGGTGTTCGATCACCCGCCGGCCGGTGAGCAGCGCCACCGCGTTTTCAACATCGGCAATCACCGCGCCGAATATGTGCGTGACCTGGTGGCCCTGCTGGAAACCCATCTCGGCCGGGAGGCGATCACGGTCAGCCAGCCAAAACCGGCGGCGGACCCGGTTGAAACCTGCGCGGATATCTCCGCCCTGAACGCGCTTTGCGGCTACGTGCCCACCACCCGGTTGGATGAGGGGATCCCCCGCTTCGTCGAATGGTATCAGGGCTGGAAATGCCGTCCGGCATGAGAAGTTCAGATAAAATTCAATTAAATCAATATATTAGAACAAATATTCAATTTTCTTGAAAAACTTTGCCTGGTCGAGTTGACGGCCTTCGAAGGGTGGAATAGAAGCCCGTCCACCGCTGCGGTCTGCAGACTTGATCTTCGGAACTTGAGCGGTTAGATTGGATGCCTTCGCGGCGGGATAAACTCCGCCGCGTTGTTTTTGA
>NZ_JH976208.1:812986-831830 GCF_000306035.1 Acidocella sp. MX-AZ02 | reverse complement strand
AGCGCCCCGCCGCCCCCTTGCCCGTGCCACCGCCGCTGAGCCGCACAAACAAAGACCGCCCCGGCGTGTTATGAACATCCCCCACCAGCCAATAACGCCCCTCACGCCGCCCGGCGGGCAGATAATGCCGGCACACCGCCTCGGCCTGCCGCGCCAGCATCTGCGCCAGCTCGGCCGCCGGCATGGAAAAATCAGGCTTGGGCATGATTGCCCCTCCATCGCTACAGATTGCTACCAATCCGGCCCACCCTCGGCGTTAGGCCGAACAGCACAGCCTATCGCTCGGCCCGGCCCACGCGCTATCTTCCGAATCGCAAATGCACCCACGCCGTCTCACCGGCACGGGCGACAAGTGGCCGGTGGCCTCGGTTCCCCGCGAGACTGCGGAAATTTCTTCTATTCGGCGTCCGCAGAACACCGCCCCACGCAAAATGGGCCGTCCCGCTTCCGGGTCCGGCCCATCCGCATTGGTCGTGGTTCTCAACTTTTCGTGGATCGTCCCGAGCATAGGGCTACCCGTCCTCCTGCCCGGCGATGTCGGCACGACAATCCGAGAGAAACTCCGTGGTCGAGCAGGCTTTGATGGCATCGGCGGTGATGAACAGCGCCATGCCGCCAAACCCGTCGGCGCGCATTTTTGAACAGGTGAACGCCGTCGTCACGGTGATATAGCGCAGCTTGACGGAACGCCGCACGATATCTTGGAGAATCACCTCCCAGGACATGCCGCTCATATCCAGTGCAATGGTGTCATCATCCGATGTGGCGGATTTGAGTTTCTCCTCCACATAGAAATGCACTTGGCTGTTGCTGTCGCGGGCCGCATCCAGCGCCATTGTGAGCTCAGCGCGATTGATCCAGATCAGATCCGATGGCCCTTGCCAGGAATGGAAATAGGTTCCATCGCCGTCCGAGTCCGCATCGAACATATGCGAGAGCAACAACAGCTCCAGCTTCGTCATGACCGCGTTCGGGATGATCTCCGGGATCACTGTCGGTGAATAATAATTCGCCATATTGGCCTCCAAAAATGCAAAACCCGGCACGGGGCCGGGTTCTGGGTTGAAAGAGATGGATGGTGAAAGCCGGTGCTCAGGCGGCATCGGCTTCAAAAGGATCGAGCAGTCTATGCAGCGCCATGGCCCGGCCCATCCAGGGTTCGGGCCGGATGGCTTGGATCCAATCTGCGAAGCCCGGTATGAAGCCGAGATCCTCACGAACATGCTGCTCGCCGATCAGACGCACAGGTACGACGCGCCCCGTCGAGATCGTCAATATATGGCCGAAAAATCTCTCCGCCATAAAAATACCCTCAGCGTGATGGCGAAGTGCCCGATGCCGAAAATCCGATGAGATCATCTTGCTCTCATCAAACCAAGAATGCAGGCTCAAAAAATCTTCCGGCGTTCCGCCCCATTTTTTCGCGGAGGACAAAGCGTGATGATAGGGATGCGCCATATTCGCCTCCTCAAAATTCATGGGAATAATTTTCGGAGGCGGTATAACGCTCATTATAATCGAGCGTGATGCTGCCCGCCGTTACGTCGAAGGTAAAATCGCCATAGGCACCATCATTGTTCTCCCAGTCGCAATGCGTCTGTGCCAGAAAATCATAGGACAGCGCCTCGATGGCTTCGCGCACCGTATGGGTCTGGCGTTCGATGTCCGGGCTATCCCAGGCTGCACAGAAAATCTCGATCCGCTCATCGGGCAAGTCAACGATACCATCGTCGTTCTGGGCCGTGATGTCCTCGATCTGGCCGCTATCGCCATAGCCGTCGAAATTCACGATCACGGCGGTGATGCCATGCTCCACCAGAATGGCGAACAGCACCTTCTTGTTGCCCTCGAGTAGGGCACTCGCACGCGCGCGATACGCGCGTTCTTTTTGTTCCCACGAGGCTAAAAACGCATCGGGACTGGCAAGCGGTTGCTGACCAGGTGCTGAGTTGTGATTGTCTGACATGATCTGTCTCCAGAAATGCAAAACCCGGCACAGGGCCGGGTTGGAATTGAGGTTGGATGAGGGAGTAGACTCGAGGTGGCTTTTTGGCCGCCTCGGGGTTCTGGGATTACTCCGCCGCGATCTCATGCGGCTCGAGCTGTTCATGGTCTTCGGTGGATGGACTATCGGCTACCTCAACCTCCTCGCCGGCCACATCCGCGCTGGCGTCGACGGCGGCACTATGCGTGACCTCTGCTGCGGAATCGGCCGGCATCGTCATGGTCTCCACGCCCTTCGTCCGCAGCACCTCGGGCAGCCAGCCGGAACCCGCCAGCATTTGCGCGGCGGCCTCGGCCATGTCGCCTTTCTTCAACCCCTCCAGACGTTGCGCCGCCTGCTCGCCCTTGGCCTCGCACACGGATTGAAGAATGCGCGCCTTCGTCACCCGGCCGAGGTAATTGTCCACATTCGGCGACCAACCCGCAGCGGTCAGATCAAGTGCCAGAATTTCCGCCAGCCGCCCTGCATGCGCCAGCGACCGGGGCCGCCGGTTATAGGCGTCATGTGTGGCGTTCAGCGTCAGCGCCACGCAATGCGCAAACAAGGCCTCGCGGCTGTCGCTGTCGAAGCCGGACAACGCATCCCATAGCTCGGCACTATCTTCCGGCAATTGCGCTGCCCAGCCCTCGTGCCGCGCATCAACCCGTGCCGCCAAGGGCGTGTCAGCCAGGCCCGGCGCCTGCGCGCCGAACATCACGCTCTTCGCCTCGATCTCCAGACAGGATTCGGCACCGTAGCGATAGAACAGCCGCAGGCACAGCTCGTGCAGCAAAACGAGGTAGGCAATGCCGGGCTCGTTGCCTAACACCTCGCGCAGCGCCAGCGTGCGATAGGCGCTCAGCTCGGTCAGCAGCCGGTCAGGCAGCGGCTTCAGCCCGTCTTCCTCCTCGGACTCGGCCTCATGTTCCGCTCCGCCACCAATATGGGCGGTGATGATTCTGGAATCCGCGCGGCCGGGATCGGTGCCATCGGCGGCATTGTGCCCGTCCTGCCCCTGCGCATCGCCCTCACCCGCCAACGCGGCCTCATCGACGTCCTCGACCACCGGCGGCTCATCCTCGGGCCGAACATAGCCGCGTTCCACCCGCAGCGTGCCATTGCCGTCGATGCTGACAAACACCCCCGCCATGGCGATTTCGGCAGGGTCGTACACCGGCGGGCGCTGGGTCAGCGCATCGATCTCCACCTCAATCTCACCCAAGCGCGCATCGGCATCATCCGAGACTTCATCCGCCGCGGCAGCTTCCTCCTCGAGTAGCTCCGCCTCGGCCCGCAGCGCCTCAACCTGGGCGATGTCTTCATCGGTGAGCGGGCGGCGCGTGCCCGGAATGCGCCGCAAACCATAGCTATGGCCGTACGGAAACTCAGGGGCCATTTCGACCCATTTCCAGCCCTCGGCGCGGATCGCATCGGCATCGCGCTCCAGCCTTTCCGCCACCACCCGCGCCAGCAGCCCAGCATCCTGCAGCCAGCCGCCATCATCCTGCTGGAACAGATCGCGCATCACCGCCCCACCGGCCGCGATATAATCCTCACCGGCATATTGCGCCCGCTTGTCACTTGCCCGCACCGCCCCTTCTGTCAGCATCCGGCGGATCTGGTGTGGCTCTTTGTTGTAGGAGCGCTGCATCGCCTCCCATACCTGCTCCTGGCGCTCATGGTCGGGACTGACCGAGAACGCCATCAGCTGGTCGAGGTTCATCTCATCCTCGGCATAGACCTCCAGCAGCCGGGGCGAAACGGCGGCCAGGCGCAGCCGCTGCTTCACCACCGAGACCGCGACAAAAAACACCGCCGCAATCTCCTCCTCGCTCTGCCCCTTCTCGCGCAGTGCCTGAAACGCCCGAAACTGATCCAGCGGATGCAAAGGTGCGCGCTGCACATTCTCCGCCAGACTGTCTTCCTCGGCGATGCCTTCGGTGCGCACCACGCACGGGATAAGCACATTCTTGGCGAGGCGCTTTTGCCGCACCAGCAATTCCAGCGCCCGGTAGCGCCGCCCACCAGCGGGGATTTCGAACATGCCGGTCTCCGCCCCCGCCTCATCTAGCACCGGCCGCACCGTGATGCTCTGCAACAGCGTGCGCCGTGCAATATCCGCCGCCAGTTCCTCAATCGAGACGCCCGCCTTCACCCGCCGTACATTCGATTGTGACAGCACCAGCCGGTCAAACGGGATATCGCGCGAGGCACTCAGCGTGATTTTCTGAACAGTTTTATTGGTTGTTTTACCCATGAGACAAACTCCATGACGGGCGGCCCGGAGCCACTCTCCTGACCTGCAAACCCATCACAGATTTTTCCGCCGCCCTCTCACTCTGACCGCGACATACCCCAGGCCACGCCCGCATAAAAAATGCCGTGGACCGATAACGGCCCACGGCAGAACGAACATCACAGTAAAGCAGCTATCGCGTGATTAAACGATCAATCGACCAGACGATCAGCTCACCCGTTCAAGCAGCAGCTTGGCCTTGCCCTCAAGCTCCAGCCGGGAATCCTGGTGCGGGCGCGAGCGCGCCAGTGCGGTGATGCCCTGCACGAAATCAAACACGCTCTCTGGCGGGTGGCCTTCCTCCTCCAGCACGGAGGAAATAATCTTCGCCGTCTCGCCTTTGCTGAAACCGCGCTTGCGCAGAAAACCCTCGCGCTCATCATCCTGGCGTGCCACGATCTGCTCCCGCGCCGCCTTGATGCCAGCGACGAATGGCGCCGGCGATGAGTTGGCAAACCGCCGCAGTGCCGGTGCCGCCTCATGCGCAAAGCGCTGGGTGGCGAATTTACTATGCCGGATGCTGATCTCCTGGAAATCCTCAGCGCCCCAGATATTCCTGTTGGCGCATACCGCCCGCAAATAAAACGAGGCGATGCCCAACGTCTTCGAGCCCACTTCGGAATTCCAGCAATAAAAGCCGCGGAAGAACAAATCCGGCTCGCCGTTCGGCAACCGCCCCGCCTCAATCGGGTGCGTGTCATCGACCAGGAACAAAAACACGTCCCTGTCACTGGCATAGAGTGTGGTCGTCTCCTTCGTCGCATCCACATACGGGTTGTGCGTCATACTCGCCCAATCCAGCACGCCGGGCACCTTCCAATTGGTATCCCCCGTGCCGTTACCCGCAATGCGCATCACCGCCGAAACCAGCTCATGGTCCCAGATGCGCCCGTAATCCGGCCCGGTGACGGCGCGCAGCTCTACCCGCCCATCTTCGGTCTCCAGGGTTTTGACCAGCTCAGCGCGGTGGTTGAGCAGCCCGTGTTGCAGATTGATCCCGGCCAGCGGCGCTGGCAGATCCCGCAAATACCCCGCCGGCGCGCCCACCAGCCCGCAGAGCTGGCCAAAACTCCAATGCGTCGGCGCCACCGGCCGTTCCTGCCCTGGCACAATCAACGCCAGGGCCTCACCATCATCGCGCCGGGCCTCTACGCGGATCGCCCGGCTCTCCACAGTTCGCGCCTCTGCCCGGTCGGCCCGCGCGCGCACCGCGCCATACAATTCTGGCAGAGACAAAAACCGCTCGTCATCAGGCCGCGAAAACCATTCCGACGACACCCGCCCCAGCCGCTCCCCCCGGCTGACATCCACCTTAAAACCCCCCTTCCCAGCCTGACCAGCATTGGACCCAACAACCGCAACCGCGGCAGACGCATTGATGCTCATAACAAATCTCCACGACGGGCACCGGAAGACACTCTCCCGAACCAAAACCCATCATGAAAATCACAGCCAAGCTCTGACTCTCAAGCCTGCATCGGCGCCGTGGCTGTCTGCTTGCCCCTTCCAGACGATCAAAATTGTTTTAAGACGTTCTGTTTTCGGCAAGTTTGGGCCGGGAGCAGCTGGTCCGCTATGGATTTCAAAATGCAGATAGCGGACATTTGGCTTAGGAACCGCCCGCGCAGCAAAAGCCATTAAAATGATGAGATGAAGTCGGTCTAGGTGATTGTTTTCACCGTTTCGGTCATATCTTTCGTAAGCCGCAACATATTGAAATTATTGATTCGAATTCAACTTGCAGAAGTCTTGAGTTTCGCAATGCCAATAAAAAAACTTGACCATGCGAAGCTTGTTAGATACCAGAGATCGCATGATTTCGAATAGCGCACGACTTCGATTTATCTGATCGGCCTTCTGCGGAAGATCGGGTTTAGTCCTTGTTTTGTTTCGCCATTCGGACCTCTAAAAAATGAATAATCCTGATAATACCGCACATGAACGTGCGGTCATCGACCAGTTTACACGCCAAGCCCAAGGTTTTGCCGGCAGCGCAGAATTACATGTGCATGAAGTCTTACAACTGATAATCGATGCTGCCACCCTAAGTCCCAATCATCGCGTAATCGACCTCGCCTGTGGTCCCGGTTCCGTTGCCTGTGCAGTCGCCAAGCACGCAGCGCACGTCATTGGTCTGGATGCAACCCCCGCAATGCTGGACCAAGCGTCTGAACTAGCCAGAGGAATGAAACTCGCAAATGTTGAATGGAAGGAGGGCAGCATTTATGCAGCGCCCTATGCGGACGGTTCGTTCGATGCTGTCACCTGCCGCTTTGCCTTTCACCATCTTAAAGATCCACCAAGAGCTTTTGCGGAGATGGTACGTTTGACGGCAACCGGCGGTCGCGTTGTGCTATGCGATGGCATTGCTTCGGACGAACCAGAAAAAGCCCGGGCGTTTAACCAGATGGAGCGGTGGCGCGATCCGTCAACGGTCGAGTTCAGGACTTTCGGTTATCTGCACAAACTATTCGTCGAGATGGGATTAGGCGAACCTTACGCCCGAAGTTTTCACGTCCCTTATTTGGCTACCGACCTCGTCAAAGCATCCTTCCCGGCAGGCGATGACCGCTCCGGACTGCTTGCCCTAATTGAGAATAGCATTGAAGACGACACACTCGGAATGGGAGCCCGCATGTCTGCCGAAGGCGTGCGGATTGCATTCCGCTCGGTGGTGCTAAGCGCGGTCAAACTCGGTTAGCACCCTTTTCTACGCTGTCCCTGTCGTTGCGAAATCCTTGCAGTCCGTGTGAAAACTCGGCCACGGAGAGTCGGAACGCAATGTGTCGTCTATACTGCGGACTTTTACGCAATAGAATGCAGCTGCCTTGATTTACGATATCATAAGATTGCGCGCTGCTATAGCGTCCAAGAGTTTTCACACGGTCTGCTTGAGTTTTGCAATGTTTGCCGCTTGTGGGTGCGGTATGAATTGCTGCTGACGGTGCACGTTCCGGCAGATCGCGATCACTGATTCCGTTTGATCGCGACGGGCAAGCGATGATATACTATTGGATATGCTTTGGAGGGCCGCAAATGCCGTTTCCGCCGAACGTGCATCCAATTCGCGTCGTGTCGCCCAAGGCTAGATTGAAATATCCACACGCGATCTATGCGGGAAGCGCATGGTCCCTGGCTGTCGGCTTATGGGACGGTGACCGGGCGTTGCTTATCCGCTGGAATGACGATCCCGATAAGCCGCTTGGGAACCCTGTCTCACACAGTCAGCCAACATGGTTCGTCTTGCCTAAAACCTTGCACGCCACGGCATTAAATGAGGCCGCAAACGCAGACCTTAAAAGAGCGGAGAAAGCGCGCGAGTGGCTGGAAGGCCATGGGCCGGATGAGTGGCCCTATGATCCTGACGAGTTCCCAGAGGCTCAGTCGCATCAAAATCCTTGAATTCTGAAAACCGCTCCTGTTGGAACGAAAGCCATGGGCATTAAAATGGGCGAACCCTGGTACCTCGCCCAGCGACGCCCCGAGTGCAAGGCAGTGGAATGGCGTTCCAGCAATTACGCGCTTTATGGCGATATGAGCCGGCGCATGTACGAGGTTCTGGCCGCTCGCGTGTCACCGGCGGGATGAAACTGACCCGGCCGGCGGCTTGAATCTGACCCACCTGCATCGGCATCGGCCCCACCAAGACCATCGCCAAGCTCGCCAACCGCATCGCCAAGGACAATGCTTTGTTAGACGGCGTATGTGATTTGCGCGACGAGGCGCGCCGCGCCAGTTACTACGCCAACCAAACCGTCAGCATGGTCTGGGGCATCGGCGGCAAAACCGTTGAGAGACTGAACCGGCTGGGTGTTGTCAGCATCGCTGATTTCATGAGGATGACGCATGAAAAAGTGCGCGAGCTTCTCACCGTTACAGGTGCCCGCGTGCAGGCCGAACTGCACGGCCAAAGCTGCCTGCCCCTCAACCTTATGCCCCCGCCGCGCCAGGGTATCGCGGTTGCCCGCACATTCGGGCAAATGGCGAGCACTTGGACGGCATTGCGCGAAGCGGTCGCCGCCTTCGCCACCCGGGCGGCTGAGAAGCTGCGCGCCGAGGGCCTGGAAGCCGGCCACAGTTATTTCAAGGCCGGTGTGATGCTGGCCAACCTCACTCCGGCCCGCCAGCAGGGGCAAATGTTCACCGCGCGAGACACGGTCAAATCCGCCCGCGCCATGGCAGCGATTGATGCGGTCAATGCCCGCTTCGGCCGTGGCATGTTACGTCCGGCCGCAACCGGCACAACGATGACTTGGGCCAGCCGCCAGGCCCGCCACTCCCCGCGCTACACGACCCGCGCCGAGGAGATGCTGGTGGCGAAGGCGTTTTGAGAATGCTGATGAGCAGCTGACGATATTTTAGCGGGGCCAAGCCCCAGATTGCGCACCCGCAAGGGGTGCGCTTTTGGGCGATCCGCCAAGCGGATCGCTTTTCAGCCAAGCCTGCGCCCGGCTTTCAAAAAGCGGAGTCATATGCAGCATTTTTTGCGACGGTTCGACCGCCTCTAATCGGCATCCTCACCGAGCACCTCGGCTCTACCCATACCGCTATCACGCGTACTCTTTCCGACAGTGGCTTTCGGCCTTCCCTTCGCGGTCTTCTTGCGCACGACGTTGATGGCGGCGGCATCGAGCGTGTTCTTCAGGTGGATGGCATAATGCTTCTCGATCATCTCGACGCTGGTGCGGCAATTTTTCGCCACCTGATAAATGTCGGCACCCTCCATCAGCCGCATGCAGATATGGGTATGGCGCAAACTGTAAGCCGTGCGAGCCTTACCATCGCGGTCGATTTTCAGCCCGGCGCGCTCCAGAAGATTATTGAACAGCTTGATGTGATTACCGGGGAACACGAGATCCGTCGGCTTTGGATATTCAGGCTCCAACACCACAGGTACCGCACCGCCGGCTTTGCGCCGTAACTGCCGTTCGCGGCGTGACTCACTATGCACGGGCTTGGCCCGCGCCAACAACCGCTCATACACTCGCACGGCGCCCGGCATGCTTTTGCAATGCCCCACACCACGCTTACCGCGCACCTCAATTTCCAGAATATCCGTCTTACCCGCTTCATCATTCGCAATCGTCACATCCCGGTGCTGCAGATTAAACGCTTCATCCGGCCGCAGCCCGGTATTGGCCATGAACAGCACAAAATCGTAGACCTGTTCGGCATTCCACCGGTAATGCGCCCGCTCTGGCGCTTTCGCATTGGCCCGCGCCGCTTCGTACAGCTGCTTGTATTCCTCAGGGCTGAACCAGGGCCGATGCGTGATTTTACCCTGCGTGCGATAGGGCGGGGTTAGGTCCGGTAAATGCTCCAGCCAGCCATGGCGGATGGCAGTTTTCAGGACCATGCGCAGGGTTACCACCTCATCATGGAGGGTGCTGCGCGCCGGCGGCTTGGCCTTCGGCCTGTGCTGGCTCTTCGATTGCGGGTTCGGTGCGGCATAGGTCGTCATCCGGTGCACCCGGTATTCCTGAACCTTGCCGGGCGAGACCTTGTCGAGCGGCAAGGCACCAAAGAACGGCACCAGATGCACCCGCAACCGAATGCCGTGGCTCTCGGTCCATTTCTGGGACCGCTCACCCTCGGTGATTATCCCGTATTCCTTGAGGAATTGATCCGCCGCCTTCTTGAAGGTCGGGCGGTCATTCAGCACACCGGCCTGGCTCTGGCCGTGCAGCTTGAAGTACCAGCTCTCGGCGGCTTTGGCCGCCAGATCCTGGACTTCCTGTTTGGTGGAGAACTGGCGCTGCTTACCACCCACCGAGGCTCTGGCCTGCCAGAACCGGCTATTGCCGCGCTGATAAATCTGGACCTTTCCGCCCAGCAGATCGACCGTCGACATGACGCCCCCTTTGCGCGGATTGCGCTTTGGTTGAGGATCAATGGCTCGATATCGACCATAGGCTATCAGGTTCAGGATTTCGAGTTAAATTACCCTAACACTGCCCTAGGGCGCCACAACACATTAAAGCCGCCTTTCGGCGGCTTTAATGTGTTGATTTAGTTTAAAATTCTGGTTGCGGGACCTGGATTTGAACCAGGGACCTTCAGGTTATGAGCCTGACGAGCTAATTAGTAAACTATTGTTCTATATATACTATAGCAAGATATTTTGGTTTATGTGATAAATAACGCGCTAAAATCGGCGAAATCGTTACGGTAAATTCTGAAAAATGTGCTAGCCGGCGCGCTGCTCGTCTATACCAGCCAGTCTTCAGACCTTACCCCCAAAACACGCTGGAACTCCCCCAGATTACCTGTGACGATAATCAAGCCTTTGCTGCGTGCATGACCGGCGATCATCAGATCGTAGGGGCCGATGACATTGCCTCGCCGTTTAAGATCGCCGCATATCTCAGCTGTATGGGCCGCCGCCTCACTGTCGAAAGGCAGCACTGTCAGGCGCCCCGCAAAATGCTCGACCTCGCGACGGATGCGTGGTGGATCGTTCGAACGCTCAGCGCCATAAAGCAATTCATAGAGAACCACATCCGAAAGGCATAAGGCTTCGGCATTAGCATTGAAGCGTGCCCTCACCCCCTGCGGACGATCCCTGAGCACACGGATGCAGAGGTTGGTATCGAGCATGTAACGCAACATCAGAAATGCTCACGCTCCTGCGCCATTGGCTGGACACGCTCGCCAAGATCAATCCCCGGCGCGTCAAAGAAATCATCCCAAGCCGCTTCGGCGGGCGCGATGATCCGGCGCGGGCCGTCGGGAACGATGACCACCTCGCGCACCCCCTCGGAAAATGCCACCGCCTTGGGCAACCGCACAGCCTGCGAGCGGTTGGAGAGAAAGAGTGATGTTCGCGCGAGCATGAGAACCTCATATATATCCAAGACGGATATACAACATCAGCTCACCTCATTTCAATCGTTTTTGAAAGCTCACTGCCCCTCAGTCCACCAGGCTCCAGAACGAGCTCTTGCGGCCATGCTCGCGACGCAGTCGCGTCACGTAAGCATCGTGCGGTTCCAGGCGCCCAAACGTCTTGATCCCGGCGGACAGGCTGGCGCAGCTCAGCAAATGCCGGGCGGCGTGCTTATAGCGGCTGGACCGGTTCTGGATGAGCGCGAAGTCGATCATCGCCCGCAGCACCAGCACGGCCGCCAGATCATGTTTACCCGCCAGCGCCTCGGCGGCGGGGGTGAGAACTTCATAATAATCGCCATCAAGCTCTCTGGCGCGGTCCAGCACCATCGCCGCCGCGCGGTTCAGGTCCGGCCATGAGATCAGGAAGCCAAGCGCCCGCGGAAAATGATCGTGTTTCTTGACCAGATCGAGTGCCTTCTGCTCCGCCTCGACATCGTCGAAATCAGCCAGACGCTTCAGATAGTCCCGCAAATGCGAGGGCGATAGTGCGCGCTCAAAGCAGCGCCAGCGTGCGTCCTGGGCCTCGATGGCGCGGCCCATCGCCTCCAGAACCGCGATGCGGGCATCCTCCCACTCGACCTCCAGCCGATCCTCCCGTGCGTGCGGGCGGGGTACGGCTGCCTCGATGGCGCTCCAGGCCTCCTCCAACCGCCCTGCCGCCAGCAGGCGCTGGGCGATCTTGGCGGCGATGACCGGCACCTTGCGGGTTTTAACATCGTACTGCGTGATGAAAGCGTCAACGTCTCCTTGGGCGTCGGCAATTTCCTGGAGGGCCAGCTTTACCGTGCTGACGCGGGAGCTTTCTTCCATCTCATCCTGATAAATTGGCCCGGAGGCGCCGTAGCCGATCCTGATCCGGTCTTTCGCCGCTGGTGTCTCCACCGGGCGGTTCGACAGATCAGTCATGAGCTGTTTCAGATGATCCAGCCCCGCCTGTCCCAGCGCCTGGGCCAGAGCCGCGATAAGCCCATCATACTGGCCATGATTATTGGCCAGAAGCGCCGTGAAGCTCTGCTCCGCCAGCGCCTGGGGCGAAGGCTTGGCCAGCACGGCGATGGAGCCGAGATCCTCACAGGCCTGGTGAAAAATCGGGCTGATATGACCATTGCTGTCATCGCAACGCGAAAAGACCGGATTCGCCAGCTCCATGAAGCGCCAGAGCAGGTCGAGCGCTTCCGCCGGGTCACGCTGGGCGATAGCGCCGGCAATGGCAGCGCGCTGGGCTTCGAGATCAGCCGCCAGGGGCTTGATGGCGTGCCAATCGACGAAACTCCGCGCCCGGCCTATGGCGGCAAGGCGCTTGCGGACCTCCTTGCCCAGTTCGGCCGGGCTTTGCGCCCCCGCCAGCTCCATCCGCAACCTGCGTTTCGCAACGGCATCGCCAGCGCTGATCTCAATCAGCAGCGCGGCGAGACGTTCGGCCCCGAGCGCTTCCAGGTTTTTGGCGTTCAGCGTTGTCGTCTTGGCCATGCGGTGTCCATCCAATGTCATAAGCAACATTACTTTGAACCGAATCGCAAGATACGATTCAGATTCATCGACCTTCCAATTTCAAAAGCCTCGCGACCTCAGCCAGCTCCCATTGCAGACGGGCCTCGTCAGGTGCTTCGAACATGATATGGCCATAGACATGGTGGAACAAGCGCTCGAGATCCTGCGGCGCTACCCGCCGGGCGCTCGTGATGGCCAGAGCCTCTGGGTCAGACCAGCCGGGGGCCCGATCCGGAAAGGTAAGCGCCGCGGCCTGTCGAAGCTGCCTTCGGATTGGCGGGGGCAAATGCTATTCAGATCCGGCCTGCCGCTGGACATGAAGGTGCCGCTGATGATCGCCGCGATCACCGGCCTGCGTCCGTCAGAACTGGCCAGAAGCGTCCTTGTCGACGCCGGACCGGACCAGATTCGCATATCCATCCAGGGCGCCAAGGTCACCGAGACCTCCGGCCAACCGCTACGCCGGCTGAGTTTCGACGCCGGCACCAGGATCGCCAAGGTGCTGCATATACTGGCGAGCAACCGAGGCGGACAATTCCAGGTGGCCATTCCTGATCCCCGCGCCTTCTCCGACACGGTCAGGCGGCTTTCCCGCCGGCTATTTCCCGCGGCCGGCTATGTCGCCAGCCCCTACAGCTTCCGGCACGCCTTCGCCGCAGATCGTAAGGCGGAAGGGACGAGCCGAGACGAGCTTGCGCAGATGCTCGGCCACGTCTCAGAGCGCTCCCAGCAGGCATATGGAGTGGCTAGGCAGGGGCGTATGCCGTTGGCGCCGGTTCAGGCTGTAGCGGCCAGCCGGGCAGTTGTTCAGCGGGTAGAGCTGAAGCGCTGGGCCGCCGCTAAACAGCTGGATCAGCCGGCGCCGCCTCCTGGGCCAACAAGTGACGGTTTCTGTCCGCCTCCAAATGCGCCGTGATCGCATCATGCAGTTTCTGCGTCGCAGCCTGCTTATCCACCCACCAGTCGGTGGACCAAACCCGTAGCAGCGTCCAGCCCAGCCCTTCCAGAATGGCCTGGCGAACCTTGTCGCGGTCACGCGCTGTGGCTGCGCTATGATAGGCTGCGCCATCGCACTCCACGCCCACCAGATAATCACCCGGCCGATCAGGATGCACCACCGCCAGATCGATCCGGAAGCGCGAAACGCCAATCTGCGTCACGATCTCCCAGCCTTTGCGGGTTAAGGCCTCCGCCACCGCCGCCTCGAAGGGCGAGTCAAAGCCGCCCAGCGAGCCCTGCACCGCCTCCACCAGCGCCACCGGCCCGCGCTCGGCAAACTCGATGAAATGTTTCAAATCGCGCACCGCCCTGGCACTGGTCCGGTTAAGATCAACCATCGAGGCATCGAAGGAGGTGAAAAGCACCATCTCGCCCCGGGCGCGGGTCAGCGCCACATTCAGCCGGCGCCAACCGCCCTCGCGGTTCAGCGGCCCGAAATTCATTGACATGGTCGGTGCCCCCGCTTCGGTCGGGCCATAGCCGACACCAAGCAGGATCACGTCTCGCTCATCACCTTGCACGGTTTCCAGATTTTTCACGAACACCGGCTCCAGTACGCCATCGCCGAAAAACGCTTCCAGCTCCGGGTTTGCCTGGCGGGCTTTGTCCAGCAAGTCCTCAACCAGCCGCTGCTGCTCGGCATTCAGCACGATGATCCCCAGCGTCTTGTCGCTGCGCGCAGGATCGCTGAGACGCGCCACTGTCTCCGCCACCAGCGCCTCGCCCTCCGCCTGGTTTGTCCGGCCGTTTCCCTTGGCATAAACACCCGCCACCCGCCGCCAGGACACCGCACTGGCCCGCGTCACTGCAGCCGGGAAGGTGATGAGGCGGTTATCGTAATATCGGCTGTTCGAGAACGCGATCAGGCTTTCATGGCGGCTGCGATAATGCCATTCCAACGTATGCTGCGGGAGGCCGGCGGCCAGGCATTCCTCCAAAATGCTCTCGGCATCACGCTCATCGTCGCTGACCTCGTCATCATCCTGGCTGCGGCCGAAGAAGTTTGTCGGCGGCATCTGCCGTGGATCCCCGGCCACCACTACCTGCCGCCCTCTGGCCATCGCGCCGATCGCATCCCAAGGCGCGATCTGGGATGCCTCGTCGAAAATCACCAAATCGAACAGCGGCTGCTCCGGCGGCAGATATTGCGCGATGGAAAGCGGGCTCATCAGCATGCACGGGGCGAGCCTGGTGAACGCCTCGCCCATCTCGGAGGTCAGCTGGCGGATAGGCTTATGCCGCTTCTGCAACTGTAGCTGATGCTTCAGAATACCATAGCCGTCCTTCTTGCCGACATCGTTCTTGTCCGGAATCTGGCCGCATATGCGCGCCCGTGTGTAGCGCACAGCCAGCGACGCCAGCCTGTCCTCCAGCGCGCGGAAGCGGCCAATATCACTACCATGCACATCCGGCACGAATTCCCGCAGCCGCGGCTGCGCATCGATCAGCCTTGCCGCAAACCAACGCGCATACGCCGTCTCGAACAATTCCGACAAATCAGCAGCATGATGCTCCCTGCTCACCGAGACCAACGCCGCGAGCCCGGCCTGCCGTGCCTCTGCCTCTACCCGCAGCCAATTGCACCACGGGTTCAGACGGGTGGGATGCGCCAGCAACGCCGCCGCCATCAACCCAAGCTCGTTCAGCCCAGCCCCAGCCTCCATATCCGCCAGCATGGAGAGCTTCGTCACCAGCGCCTGCATCCGGCCTAAGGCGGCGACACAGACGCCAAGCGCACGGGCAATCCGACCTTCGGGAGCCAGCAGCTCATTGGCTTCGACCACCAGCATGCGAATTTTCTGCCGGCGCTCCGCCAGCGCGTCCGGGTCCAGCGCGCCGACGGCTATCGCACCGCGCAGCCTGTCAGCCAGTGTCAAAGATGCTTCAATCTTGCCGATATCGCTACGCAGCCCTGCCCAGCCGGGCACGGCATGCAGGCCGTGCGGCAAAGCAGCGAGGTCGGCTGCGAGCGCCTGCAGGCGCCGTAGCTTGGGCAAGTCGTCCGCCGGCGCCGGCGTTCCTGCTGCTTCTCCAAAGGCCGCAAGCTTTGCCGCAACCTGTTTCTTCGCACCGCCTGCGAACAAGAAGAATTTCTTCATGGCCGCTTGCCATTCCAGTTCCAGCACCGCCACGGGCACAGCCGCCACGTTGGCGAACGGTGTCGAGAGCTGAGCTTCCGCCGTCTGATATGCGCCAAGCAACCGCCCCAACTCTGCCGCCGCCGGCGCCAGCGCGGCATAGTCCGACGCGAAGGCAAAGCCGAGCTCATGGCCGTGCGCCTGCAGCAACCTCTCAACCAGCTCGCATAGGGCGGCAATGCCCGGCAGATCATGCGCCGGCCCAAGCTTCACCGCCTCCTGTAGCCCATCGCGCGCCGCCAGCAGCTCAGCCAGGCAAGTCGGGAAAGCCTGCGCCGCCTCCAGCATCTCTGCCTGCCAGCTGTTTGACCACTCCATCCGTCGCACGGCGGAAAACGCCGCGGGCAGACCAGCCACCTGCGCCGCACCGATTTGCAGGCGCCTGACGATATCTCGCAGCCGCGCCAGATCCGCCTCGTCATGCACCACGCTCTCCGGCCAGGAAAGACGCGGCGCCGCTACCCCCTCATTTTTTACCGCCAGACCGATCGCCCGGTGCAGCGTCATGCCGTTCTCCTGAACGCGATGCAGCAGCCCCACGAACTCGTTCAGCCTGTCGCGCATCACCCGCAACTGCCCGGCCTCGCGCGCCCACATCTCAGGAGAAAACCCGTCACGCTCATCCCAGGCGCGTTCGAGCTGTTTCAGCACCTCCAGCTTGTTCGCCTTGTTGGAATGCAGCTGCAGACAAAATACCCCCAGCCCTTTCTCCTCCAGCCGGCGATGCACCACGTTCAACGCCGCAATCTTCTCCGCCACAAACAGCACCCGCCGGCCCAAGGCGAGATTATGCGCGATCATGTTGGCGATGGTCTGGGACTTGCCGGTGCCTGGCGGCCCGTCCAGCACGAAATCGCAGCCATTCGCGGAGGCCACGGTCGCGGAAATCTGCGAAGAATCCGCCGGCAACGGTAGGAAAAGCTGGGCCGGGTCGAGCTTGCGGTCCAGCTCCTCGGGCTGCGGATAACTGCCGCGCGACTGATAACGTTCCTGCCCGCGCTCGATCAGATGCTTCACCACCGGACTTTCGCTCAGCATCGCGGCGCGGTCAGCCATGTCCTTCCACATCAGATATTTGGCAAAGGAAAAGCTGCCGAGCATCACCTGTTCGGTGACCTCAAACCCGGCCATGTCACGCACGGACCGGCGCACCAGGTTGAAAACCGCCCTTACATCCACGCCCTGCCCCGTCGCCGGCACCGGCAACGCGCCAGAGAGCCCAGGAATCTCAAGATTGAAGTCATGCCGCAGCAATTCGAGCAGTGTGAGGTTGAAGCGCGGCTCATCCTCATGCGCCGTCATCACCACGCCGGAGAGCGCGTTTTTGCGCTCCAGCCGAACCGGCAGCAGCAGCAGCGGCGCCCGGTAAGCACGCGCATCACCCGCAACCTTGCGCCATTTCAGGAAGCCAAGCGCCAGGAACAAGGTATTGGCGCCGCCCTCTTGCAGATCACTGCGCGCGCCGCGGTAGAGGTCCACCAGCTGCGCCTCCAATTTCGCCTTGTCGAGCTCGCAGAGGAGCGTGTTCTTCTCCTCCAGCGCCATCTCGGCCATCTGCTCTTTCAAATTTTCCTGGTTCTGCGCCACGAACAACGCCTCATCCCGGCCGGCGACGGTCACCAACGGCATCGCCGCGAAATGGATCTTCTCGCCGGCGGCGAGCTTCTCCTCCAGTCGAAAGGGATGCTGGCAAAGCGGCCGCACGGCCTTGGCCGTGTCTGAAACATGCAGCAACCGGTTGCGCGTCGTCAGGTCGAGCAGCTTGCGCTGCCAGTGCGCCAGCCGCCCCTCCGGCGTATTCGGGACAAACCGCTCCTCATCCATCGCCGAGGACACAAAATCCGGCGGCGGCAGATCCAGCCCGATCGAGACTGTCTTCACTTCGGGCACAGCCCGCGCAATAACCTCGTCCCCGCTCAGAGGACGGATGCGCATCATCCGCGTCCGCCTGATATCCAAGGCGGCCTCAAATTTTCTATCCTGAGCCTCCTCGATCTGCTGGTTTCCCCGGGCGATCGCGGCCCGAAAACTTGCCGGCGGCTGGTGCGTGATCATCGTGGTTTCGAAGACGACCAGATCCCCCAGGGCGACATGCTTACGAAGCCGCTCGGCGTCGTCCGCGGACATGTCCGGCAAAGTCATTCGCCGCAGCCAGACACCACAAAAAGCATGGCCCTGGGTTAAAATGATCAGCGGGTGGAGATTGGCCTGTTCCAGACAGGCCGCGAACAGCATCGAGGTATCAAGGCATGTCCCGATGCGCCCATCGACCAGGCTGCTCGGCGAGCGGATCTTCTGACCCGCCGCCTCGAAACCGGCCGGCGGCAAGGCATAGCTCAGGGCAAGCCGTGCAATCGCCGTCCAGATGGCCGAGGCGAGGAGCCAAACCTCCTCTGGGGTGCGGTCATAGCCATTGATCGCATCGGGCTTGCCATCTGTCCGCAGGATCTCGGATGCCGCGCTCAAAATCCGGTCGACCGCCGGGTCATTCGGCATGCAATAGGCCGCCAGCAGCCCCAGCGCCCCCATGCCGCCCCAATGCATCCGCGGCAGACACTCCACCTCATACCGCGCCGTGGCGATTTCGTTGTCTCCGGCGGTGAGCGAAAACCGCAGATCGCCGCGCACACCTTCATTGAGCCCCGCGAGCATGCCCCCGTCCAGCTCGACCTGCCGATCGGCAACATGTATCAGCGCGCCAGGCACCAGCCTCTCAAACCGCCAGCTACGCGAAGAAATAAAACCGGGGCTGGCCGTGAGCGTCAGAACTACTCCTTCGATGGCCGCCTCGCCTGAATTTTCAATTTGCAAGTCGAGAATCAGGGGAACAGCATTCTGATGCGATGCAAAGCCGATTTTCGGCTGCACCACGGCCTTGATTACGCTCATATATCCCTCGCCCTGCATCAAGAGCGTTGAGCGTAACAAACCCTGTCCTTTTTACGCAACCCTGGATGACCTTGCCTATGGTTCTACCAGTCGTGATGGGCGTCTTCGTCCCGTTTCGGCTGCCACCGTCCCGTTCTGCATAGTGAGTAAATTGTGAGG
>NZ_JH976208.1:793458-812886 GCF_000306035.1 Acidocella sp. MX-AZ02 | reverse complement strand
ATTGTGAGTAAGCGGCTCCACTGAGCCTGCAAAAACACCAAAATTTCCAATGAAATCAATGGCGTGCCATTCGCCATGAAAGCGATAACTGGAAGGCTTTGAATTCGTTATAAAAAAAATTTCGACTACTACGCTTAACCTGAACTTACCCGCAATCCGTCCTTTTCGAAAATTCGTGGAACCATGGAATTACTTTATGGGTGCCGCGTGTTTTGACGTAAAAGAGGATCGGACGCGGTGTGAAACGGCGATATTCTGCCCACCGAGCCCAGCTATTTCGGCTGGCGCAATTGTGGGGTTCCGGCAGGCCCCATCACCGCGTCTGTTTGCTCATGCGCTGTGTAACGAGGATGCAAGTCGCAGGCTGCTTCAAGACCACCGCCGCCGCCCTCCCCGCCGGAATGCCAAGCTCGTTATCGCTCCTGCGACAAGCGGTAGAGCCGGCGTCCCAAATCGATGATATCATCGCGCCAGATGAGGGCGTCCAGCCATTCGGTCGGGATGCCGCTCATCCCATAATGGGCGCCAGCAATCTGCCCAGCGACCGCCCCGACTGTGTCGGCATCGTCACCCAAATTCACCGCGCGCAGAACGATGGCTGCAAATCCGTCAGCGGGTGCAAAAGCCCACAGCGCTGCCTCGAACGTATCCAGCACATAGCCGGTGGATTTCACATCCGCGAGCGCACGGGACGCGATCATGGGGGACACGATCTCGACCGTCTCAGCATGGATTAACCGGAAAAGACATGTCGCGAGATCGGCCGCTATGCTTCGGCACGTCGCATTGCGATGGGTGAGATCGCTCTGGCGCTGCGCGATGTGCACCGCCGCCGCCATTGTGTCTAAATGCGCCAACACCGCCGGGGCCAGGCGCATGATGCCGCCATTGCCGGCACTCCACCCTTCATGTTCCGGAAATGTTCCGTGGTCTCGCCATGTGCCCAGGGCGCTGGCTGTCTGGTTGCCAATGTCAAAGCAATCGCCTGTATGGCTGAAATGGCCGTGCTGCCACCAGCTTAGCCAATTATTCATCAGCGTTGAGGCATCGCTCAAAGTGCGGTCCTGTAGCAGCGCCTCCCCCAGTGCCAGCGCCATCGACGTGTCGTCTGTCCAGCCCCCAACCGGCATATTAAACGCACCGCCACCGCGCATGCCGGTGACGGGGGTAAAGCTGCCACGTGGCCTGAATTCGACAGAGGTGCCGAGTGCATCGCCGACAGCCAAACCAACCAACGCGCCCACTGCGCGATCTTCCAGCGTGCCAGGTTCAATCATGCGGGTCATTCGGAATCCACCATAGAAAACAAAAGAGTAAGCTCTTTTAAGTCTATTCAGACCTTGACAGCCAATTCATATTTCACCCGTGGCGATTTCAAGCCCGGCGATGCCATTCATTTGCACCCACGCGATGCTTGGCGTTCCGTCAATAGTGCCTGAATGGACACGACACAGGTGGCTAAAGTTGAGTCGCCAGTGGCGAATGGCTCTCAGAGCGCCATCCCTAATTACCATAAAAGGCCGCCTCATTCCCGCGTGGGCGGGGAACGCGCTGTCGAGCGTGAAACCCCGCGGATCCCCTGGGCTGAAACAGCCTCTTACTGAAGCGTCTTCAGAAAACTCTTCTGATAAGAGACGAACGCAACCAGGCACATCAGAACGACAACCCCGAAAGCCAGAACGAAAAGTTGAAATTCGGCGGCCTGAACCAGGTACGCCGTCATCACGAGGAGCACGCCCAAGGGTATATCCAGTGCCATCAGAATCTTGAGAATCAGAACTGGGACCTTCCCGTAGTTCCGCAGCGCGGAGGCCCAGAATGTCAGCGGTATGGCCAGGATCCAGAACAAAGGCTGAGCCTGGGGAAACGGATTTGGCGGCGTCAAACCCAATAACATCAGGCAGAGCGCCAATGATGCCAGATAAACCGCCACCGAGCAGATGAAGGTCGGTATGTCGCGCCTCAGCCGTTCCCATTCCGGGCTGCCGTTGCGACCTTTTTTCACGCGCGCCTGCGGCATGTCACTTGTCCGGTGGAGATGAAATCCAGATGATCAAATCATGGGTAGAACCCGTCAGCGCCGAACCCGCCATGCCGATGCCGGCCGAAACGGCCGACAGGAGCCGCAGCTTGATCACGCTGCTGATCTTGGTGGTACTTACCCGCTTCGCGCCCTGCAACGCCAGTTGCTGCGTAACGCGCAATCTTTGCGGCCGGGACATTTGCGCCCCAAACACATTTTGCCACGTGACACCGGTTTCCTTCATGGTTGCGTCCGCTTCCATGATGTCGGTGATGGCCCCCTTTGCCCCGAGCAACGCAACAACATCCAGGCCGCGCATCGTCCACACATATGCGCCGCTGTTATCGAGCCTGGTATTGACGTTTTCATGCCCGCTGAGCATCGCCCCAACCCTGAACACCGATACGGAACAGGATGCCGTCGATGCCACCGCGCCGCCCCAGAGAAACGAGGTGCCCCAAAGCGATTGGCCACCGGTGACAGGCGCGGTCGCGGCGGTCCCCACAACGCCAACCCAGGCGAGCGCGGCGCCGCCGCAATTGAAGCCGAAGGATAGCCATTCCTGAGCCGGAGACGTACTGGCTGTGCGCGGCTTCGCTGCCACGGTCTTGAGAGCAGGGCTTGGACGGACTTCGAAAATGACCGTATCGCCCCTGGAGGGGCTGGCACGCAACGTGCGGGTCATGGCGTTCGCAATTAAAACGATGCCCATGCCCCGCGTTTCGGGCACGGAATCGACGGCTTTGACAAGCACGCTGTCCAAGGGGGGCATCACCAGCCCGAAGCTCAGTTGCGAGGGGTTCGGACTTGATAAGGAAGCGCTCATGATGATCATTCCCCTGGGTATTGGCCTGGGATAGTTTGTGGCAGCATGAGCGCCGTTGCAAGCACTGAAGAGCTCCAGAATGGCTTTTCAACGCCCCGCGTAATTGGCGTTCCGTCAATAGCGACCAATGGGCCCGCTGAGCCCTTCGACGGACTGCGCGGTCGATGTTTCGATCGTCGCCCCCGCGTGGGGGGCGACTACGCAGGCCTGGGCCATTTTTGCGCCCAAGGCGTTTCGATCCACGCCCCCGCGTGGGGGGCGACTCGATTTTGCGCGCTGCCAGCCGTCGCTGAAAATGTTTCGATCCACGCCCCCGCGTGGGGGGCGACGGCACGACGGTGTCCGATGTCGTGCTTTTGCGTGTTTCGATCCACGCCCCCGCGTGGGGGGCGACGCTCCAGCGTGGCTTTCTCTTGCGGGGTCATTTGTTTCGATCCACGCCCCCGCGTGGGGGGCGACATCCGATGTCGCCTAACGTAACCACGCTGATGCCGTTTCGATCCACGCCCCCGCGTGGGGGGCGACTATCGTCGACGGCGAGATCCGCGACCTGGTGGTGTTTCGATCCACGCCCCCGCGTGGGGGGCGACTCCAATCTGGCGTTTATCTCAAGGGCACCCTTGAGTTTCGATCCACGCCCCCGCGTGGGGGGCGACCTGCACATCCGCGCCGGCAACGTCGAGAAGGTTGTTTCGATCCACGCCCCCGCGTGGGGGGCGACGCGCCGGGATCTTCCGGCAGACCTACGCGGCCATGTTTCGATCCACGCCCCCGCGTGGGGGGCGACTCCAGGCAGATGCCTGCCGGGTCGCACACGGTGGTTTCGATCCACGCCCCCGCGTGGGGGGCGACTCCAGGCCGGTTTCTGTCCTGCGGTCGAGAGTGAGTTTCGATCCACGCCCCCGCGTGGGGGGCGACACGGCTTCACCGGCACCATCAAGACCCTCACCCTGTTTCGATCCACGCCCCCGCGTGGGGGGCGACAGGCCCATGCTTTCCTCGCCGTTCCAGCGGATCGGTTTCGATCCACGCCCCCGCGTGGGGGGCGACCCATCCATGCAGATTGGGATGTTTGCGCCAGTAGTTTCGATCCACGCCCCCGCGTGGGGGGCGACGCGTGATCGGCTACAAGAGCTTCGATTATGCGTCGTTTCGATCCACGCCCCCGCGTGGGGGGCGACCCGTGCTCGTCGCCGTGGTGCTCTCCTCAACCGGGTTTCGATCCACGCCCCCGCGTGGGGGGCGACTTGCCCCCTCCCCTCGCCTTCACACGCCAGAAAAGTTTCGATCCACGCCCCCGCGTGGGGGGCGACTTGTCTGGCGGCTTTTACGCGCGCGATAATTGCCGGTTTCGATCCACGCCCCCGCGTGGGGGGCGACACTAAAAGATCAAGCAAAAGAGCAAGATTTGGTGTTTCGATCCACGCCCCCGCGTGGGGGGCGACTGCCGCCACTTAAATATTCCATGGCTTTTGACAAGTTTCGATCCACGCCCCCGCGTGGGGGGCGACTGCATTGGTGCCAGCCGCGTCGCGCTTGCCCATGTTTCGATCCACGCCCCCGCGTGGGGGGCGACTAACCAGGGATAACGCATTGACCATTCGAAGATGTTTCGATCCACGCCCCCGCGTGGGGGGCGACAAACGAGCGTAATCGGCGCTGGCACGTCGATAGAGTTTCGATCCACGCCCCCGCGTGGGGGGCGACTATGACCATAGACGCCGTTGGGCTCTTGGCAGACGTTTCGATCCACGCCCCCGCGTGGGGGGCGACATTTTAGAATAATCAATGTCTTGCTTCTGACCAGTTTCGATCCACGCCCCCGCGTGGGGGGCGACCACTGGCCCGATGTTGTATTTTTTCAATTCCATGTTTCGATCCACGCCCCCGCGTGGGGGGCGACTCGATTTTGCGCGCTGCCAGCCGACGTTGAAAAGGTTTCGATCCACGCCCCCGCGTGGGGGGCGACGGTCAGCTGGAACGATTTCCAGGCCGGGTTGATGTTTCGATCCACGCCCCCGCGTGGGGGGCGACCCCTTGATTATATTCATAGAAATTGCCGGCGTCATTTTTTGCAAATGCGCGAACATCTCACGTCTAACCTCGAAGAGGAGGTTAAATTAACTGCTTCAAAAATAACATATTCAATTATCAAAGATTTTTGTTCTGCGAACCGGCCTGGAGGTAGTTGTCCGCTTCAGGTTCGCGCGGCTAAAATAGCAGAGGGCCTTCTAAATCCACTACTAGCTTTGCACCTACATGCTCAACACGCCGCCGACCATCCGCACCCAGCCGATAAAAGCGCAAACTATCCTCTTTGAGCAGAACCTCGTTGATCAACCGGGCACGCAACTCGACCCACTGCGCAGGGTCTACCTCACATTCAAACACCGAGTTCTGCACGCGTTGCCCATAGTCAAGACAGGCTCGCGCCACTCTCCGCAGCCGCCTCCGACCAGCGGGGGTCGTTGTGCCAACATCGTAGGTAATAAGCATCAGCATGGCCGCTATTTCCAGATAAAGGCCGGATAACCGTCCAGGTCTCCCCGCAAATGTCTCGCCAATAACTGCGCCTGAATATGCGGCACCAAGCCAAGTGTAACCTTCTCGTTCAAAAACGGATGCACCAACTCGTCCTTTTTGCGCTCCTGGTACGCCACCAACACCGTCTTACGGGCATCGTCGGTCAACCTTACCGCTCCCCCTTCTTCAATGACGAAGTCACGCGACGTAAGTTGGCGGCGGTTAATCAGGCTCAGTACGAGGCGATCCGCCAGGATAGGTCGGAACTCCTCCATCAAGTCCAAAGCCAGGCTAGCTCGCCCGGGCCGATCAGCATGGAGAAACCCGACTTGCGGATCGAGCCCCACCCCCTCCAGCGCCGAGCGGCAATCATGCCCCAGCATCGCATAGAGAAAAGAGAGCAAGGCGTTTACCGGGTCCAGCGGAGGACGGCGGGAGCGCACGGAAAAGGAAAACTCTTCAGCGCGGATTAGGTGAGTGAACACGGCAAAATAGACTTGGGCCGCCTCCCCCTCCAGACCACGCAGCAAGGCGACACTATCATTGAGCAATACGCGGCGGACAACGTCCGAGAGCCGCGTCTCTGCACGGGCTAAAGCCCCACAAGCCTCGTCCGTGAGAGTTTCGCCGTGATCTCGGAGTGCCCGACGGACAACGGCGCGCTGGTTGGCCGTCTTGGCCGCGACAATACCCCTTACGATGGGAACGCTACGCCCCCCATCGTCGGCAGAACGGTATTGACCGCGACGGAGCAAGACATTGCCACTGCGCGCGCCTTCCATCCGGGCAAGAAAGCGCCCATTTGGTTCAAGGAACGAAACACAAATTCCTGCCTCGGCGCAGGCAGCCAGGGCGGCCGGCGAAGCGCCTGCTCGACTAAAGCAAATCAGGCCAGAAAGCATATGGAGAGGTGCACGGCCTAACTCCTGCGCTTCAGCCTCCACAACCAAATTTTCACCATCCTTGCGGACCCAGGCATTTTCAGTTGTCACATAAATCGTGTTGAGGTGCCTGCGCATGCTCAACGTCCGATCTGACGTTCGAGCCAGGAGGCGATGCGCGGCGGCGACTGCAAACTCTCTGGAGTGCAAAGATCATGCAGCGAACAATTAGCGCAGCTCGGCCTGAATACCGGCGCGGGCGTTTGACCTGACGTCATTAGTGAGCGGGTCTGCCGTGCAATATCCTGTGTCAAGGTGCGAAGGGTATCGTCAAACGCGACCTCCACACGCCGCCGCGTAACGCCATAAAACAACGCGCCTCGGGGTACAGCGGTACTGAACATCTCCTCCAGACAGATGGCTTGTGCGCAGAGTTGCACCTCGTCGGCACGGTGTGCCTTTGGCTTGCCGCGTTTGTACTCCACGGGGTAAGGCTGACCATCGCGCAGTTCCACGATATCCGCCTTACCTGTCACGCCCAACCCGAAAGACCGAAGAGTAAGCGCACGCAGAATTTTGACATTCTGCCGACGCTCCGACGGTGCAGTATCGGCACGTTGGTGCATAGCCCGGCCTTCTGCCGTGGCTCTATCCTCTGCCCAAAGCTGCTCCACATGAATGAGAGCACACTGCCGAGGGCAGAACAAAAAATGCTGCAAGGCCGACAGCGGAATCAGCGCCTCTTCCTGCGCATCCGTCCCTGGCACCAGGGTCAACGCTCGATCAACTCCACGCCAGCGGGCAAATTGTCACGATCAACGCGAATTTCATAATCATCGAAGCTTCGAGCCGGAGGCCAGTTATCCGTAGCCTCATCGCCGATCGCATGGGTCTGCCCCTTGAAGCGACGCAACGTGGTGATTCGTCCGAACAATTCGTGGGACGGCGCGTTACCGAGAGGCGATTCGTGCCTAAAAATTAACAGCTTACGCTTAGCCATCTCGCCTCGCGCGGCGGAGCGGTCGTGCTCGAACATGTTCTGATCGAGCGCCTCGAACAAAACCTCCAGATCGTCCTGGGTGAAACCCGTGCCCTTCGTGCCGTGTGACGCGAGAGGCGCGGAAACATAGCCATGCACGCGATAAAGCCCGTAGGGGATGATATGTTTGCGGCCCATGGTTCGCTTGTCACCACGCTTTTCGTCATCGCCTTCGGCAAGGTCCTTCTTCTCCTTCTCGCTGGTCGCGGCCATGCGGGTAATAGAGATCTCCAGCGGCAATACCGGCTCGACGGATTCGGCAAAGCTCAGCTGCACCGGGCCCCTCACCTGGCCGCAATTGATACCGGTCGAGAGGACGGCGCCAAAGGCACGGATGTCAAAGAAATTGTCGCACATGAATTTGCGCAGCTTCAGGGCGTCTTCGTCGCTTTTTGGTGTCAGCTTTGCCGCCGTTTTCACGTCCTTGTAGTCCGGGCATTCGGCGATATAGGCTTCACGGTGCTTTTCGTTGAGCACTGCCCCCTCGGTCACATAAATACGATAGCGCGCTCGATCCTCGCGGCTTAGTTCGACCCAATTGCGGATTTTGCGCTTAAGGCAGACATCTGTCACTAGCCCTCGGCTGGTTTCCGGGTCCAAGCGCGGCATGTTGCCGGCATCCGGGTCGCCATTGGGATTGCCATTGGTCACATCGAAGAACAGCACAAAATCGTGCCGCTGCGTCAGGAGCGCGCTCATTCCTTGTTATCCTCTTCCTGTGGCGAAGCGTCGCCAGGACCACGCCAGGCACGCTCATGATAATAACCAACCGCAAAACGCCCCTGCGCTTCGAGGCTTAACGTTTTTGGGAATTCCGTCGGCAAATGAGCAAAAATATCATCTAAGCGACGCTCGACCCACTTACCCTTGCCGCGCTTCATGGCATCAGAAATATGGTTGCGTGCGTTACGCAGGAGGGTTCCGAACACGCGCGCGGGCGTCGCCGAGGCGGCGCCATAATAACGGTCGGCGATGGTGGCATTCACCTTGCCGAGCGCCGCGTATTGCGCGGCTTCGAGCACCGCGAATAGGCGGCCAAGCTGATAGGCCGAATCTGGGTATTCAGTATCGCGTGCCACGGGCAGCGTCTCCTTGGAACGGCGGTTGATACAGGCTTTAATGATCGCGGCGTGCCAGCCGGTAAATGTATCGCCGGCGCGCAGCCGCATAATCACAGCGGCGAGCAATGTGCGCGGATAAGGCTGCCCAGAGAGCACGGCGCGGGTTGTTTCTGCAGCCAGGAGTGGCGGCACATTGTCCCATTTTTCCTGCAGGGCCGTGGTACGGACAAGCAGGTAGTTAATGGATGGCGTGCGCGTCCAAGGCTCAGGCTCGATTCTCAGCGCCTCGAAATGTGAGCCGAGGCGTTCGAAGAAATTACCGAAACTGTCCTCCAGCCAAAACCGTACGGCCAGACGGGCGGCATTGGGGGCCAGACCAAGGATATAAAAGCGCGTATTGGGCTCAAGGGCTGGAAACGCCCCGGGCAGCCGCCCGGCACGGATATCCGCCAAGGTTTCGCGGAGCTTATTGGCCTCGGAGGGATCATCTGGCGGCTCCATGAACATCGCCATAGCCTCTTCGGCGGCGCGGGCGGAGGCTTCACCTCCCCCATCCGCATCGGCCCAGAAGGCGATCGTCGTATCGCCGATTTTGAGCCGATTGCGGCTGTCGCGGTCCAGGAGACGGTTCAGCGCCGTGCCGTAGCGAAAAGCTGCCTGAACAGAGGTCGGAGCATTGGCTCCGCTATCGGCCCCATAAGAGGTAAAAGCATCCGCATTATACGAAACCAACCTCGCCCCGGAACTCTGCGCGCCGTCAACGCCTTGAATGGCGGGATGCAGCCGCTCGATAGGCTGTTTTTCACCCGTCACCAAGCAAATGCTGGCTTTCCACACCTGTGCTGGCACTCCGATCAGCCGTTGTGCCGCCGAACGCTCATGCAGATATTCAAGCGGCCCACCCGCCAGGCCGAACACGACGTTCTTATCCAACATGTCCGGCGTGAATCGACCATCCTCGGAGAATGTTTCAGGCCGCCATGAGTCGATAAAAGTCAACAAAGCCGCCAATCCAGCATCGTTCGTGCCCGCCAAACGCTCGTGATGCAGGCGTGCGAATTCCGCGTGCTCCTTCTCGAAAAATCGAACTGATTTCTTGTCTTTGTCCCGCCCAATGCCCAGCGTATAAGCCGTCTTGTCCCAAAGAAAATTACTGCAGACACCAGAGGTACGGATCACTTCCTGCGGTACCGCCAGCCTGCGCGCTTGCGGCTTCTTTTTTGTATAATCGTTCAGATCCTCTACCTTGGCGATGGTGCCATCTGGGTTCAACCACAGGCAAAGTTCGATGGACTTCCTTGAATATCCTGGGGGCTCGGCATCACCCCGCGCCGCCATACGGCCATAGTAACGATTGAGCGACTGAAGAATCGTCACGCCACCATCCCCTCGGCGGCTAATTTGGCGACGTCGAGCACCCCCTCTTCAAGTCGGGCACGAAAGAAGCGTGAGGTATTGCCGTTGACGAAATCGATATCGTGCAGCATCCAACCCAGATCTCGGTTTTGGTCGGCCACAGGCAAGGTGCTGGCGGGCATTGGCGCGCCATCCTGGATCAAAGCGAAATCGGCGGCGAACTCCCGCGTCCCTAGGCACGGCCGGTGAAAACATTGCCCACTTGCCGCCCGGCGGTTGAACATTGAAATATGCTTGGCTTCGGTATCTTCAGCGCCGGCTTTGTCGGTAAGGCTAAAATGCGCCTCTATGACATAAGCGGCATCCCGCAACAGCGTTGTCGAGCGCTGGGTACCAATGCCGCCTCCAGCCGACAGCCACACCCCCTTCAGGTCGCGGCGCTTCATGGCGCTTCGCGCCGTTGATTCCGAGATTTTGTCGTTCACCTCGTTACGCCGGATGGTTTGAAAGCTAATCGGCTTCAACACGTGAATCCGGTCAACATGCCACCGGAGCGCGGGCTTCCAATGAATCGCCTCCAAAATCCCTCGCGCGGCGGAGGGCGTCATCACATCGTATGAAACGCGTTCAACCTTCATCTCGGGGCGGGTAAAGCAGGCATATTGCCCCCACACATGCAGACGGATGCCGTAACTCATGAGAGGCCGCTCCGAATCCCTTTATTTACACGCCCAGCGTGTCTCAAATCTCAAAACCGCGCAACCTCATATTAAAAGAACTTTAAAAAATCAGTACCCCCTCATCACTGGTCAGCAAACCCGTCGTGTCATCATATAGACGGGAATTCTCAACCAGCATGAACCGCTCACCATAGTCTTCGGGGCGAATTGGCTGGATGCCGCCACTTGCACGCAGGACCTTCCACATCGCCTCTGGCACCGGCACCGTGAATAGCTGGAGTTTGCGCATGACGTTGCGGGGCGGCACAGGGGCGGCTCTCAGCGCCGCCAGTGCCTCAGTCACACGGCCTTGCCAATTGACGATAACGCCTCGCATCGTTTCGTCGATTAATTTGAAGGCCTCTGCGATACTCGCGAAGGGGAGATCAGCATCGCTGATGGCCTTTAAAACACCCGGAAGCCCGTCGATCATCAACGCATCCAGACGCTCCGCGCCTCTATTAAAGTAAAGCTCTCGAAAGTAGCGATGAACCGCATCGAGCCCGAGCGGATCAGGCATGTTCAGCGCGCCTTCAGCGGCCTGTGCGAAGGCGCGAAAGGCTTTTGGCGCTTGCCTGGCGGCCGGTGTGAACACGACCACACGCCCCAAACCCGCCTGCTTGCCTTCCCTGTTACAGCGCCCCGCCGCCTGGGCAATCGAGTCAAGGCCAGTTCTGGCCCGCCAAACCTCGGCGAAATCGATATCGACTCCGGCCTCGATCAAGCTCGTCGCGACCAGCCGAACCGGGCGTTGGTCAGCCAAATCTTCGCGGATTTGTGTCAGCACCTCGCTCCGATGGGCGGCGCACATCAAGGTTGTCAAATGCCGTGCGCCGGGCAAAGCTGCAATTTCATCAAACAACGACTTGGCATGGGCTCTACTGTTGACAATGCACAGCATGCGCTCCTGCTCAGCGAAGCGGGCCGCGATGTCGGCATCCGTCACCGGAGAGGGCAAGACCTCAACACGCACACGCTTCAGCGCTGCGAACAGGCCGACTGGGTCTGGCGCTAATTCCCGACTCTGAGGGATATCGAGCCCTAGCTGACGGGAGCCTTTGATGCTGGGCAATGCACCGTCCTGCCGCCGCCAAGCCGGTTGAGTGGCGGTGCACAGCACGACGGAGGCACCGTAATTCAGTGTCAGCTCCTCCAGTGCCGCCAGACACGGGCGCAACACCGGCAAAGGTAGGGTCTGGGCTTCATCGAGCACGATCACGCTCCGCGCCATATTGTGCAGTTTGCGGCAGGCCGAAGGCTTAGCGGCGAACAAACTCTCGAAAAACTGCACCGCCGTAGTCACGATGATGGGCGAGACCCAGTTTTCCGTTGCGTTGCGGAGTTTCTGGACACCGTCAGGGTCGCCTTCCTTCTCCGCCTCCTCCCAATCCAGGCCGCTATGATGTTCGAGCACATCCTCGTCGCCCAGGGCATTCTTGAAGACCTGCGCGGTCTGATCGATGATCGACGTGTATGGCGCGACATAGATAACGCGGCACAGCCCATGCTTTACCGCATGCCTCAGAGCGAAGGAGAGCGACGCCAGAGTTTTGCCGCCCCCCGTTGGCACAGTCATGGTAAATAGCCCTGGCGGCAATTCGGCGCGCGCCACCGCATGTGTCAAAATTTGATGGCGTAAGCCGTTGAGCCCCAGCGCCTGATCCTTGGTAATCCCCGCCATGAAGCGGGCGAGACGGGTTTGGAGCGTAGAGATGGCGGAGAAGCCATCCCGCTTCAGAGTGGCTCCGGGACTATAGAACGCCTCGGTGGCCAGAAAATCCGCGTCCACCAAACAGGAGAATAACATCCGTACGAAAAACGCTTGGCTAAAATTTTTTTCCGGGTTTCGCCGTTTATCTGCAAGCGAAGTCAGCGCCGGTAGGGCACCTGTATACGCTTCCCAGCCAGTGTATTTTTCCAATTTCTTGCAGAGCCGCTCGTTTAGCATCTTGCCGTCAGCTAAGCCGGCATGGTGTCCAGCGATCGCAAAGGCCAAAAACCGCCCCGGCAACCCAAATTGCTGTACAGCTTCCCGCGCTCCCGCTGTGCTGTGGTCAGGACTGCTCCCCTTGCCTCGAATATAGGATTGATAAGCATCCGAGGCTTTGCCGATGTCATGTAAAAGACCCGCAACATGTGCCCAAACGCCCAGGCCCAACGGATCTCCAAATTTTCCCGCCATGCCCGCGACATCGCGCAGGTGATCGCTCAACGGCTCCCATAGGGTCTCATCGGAGAGATTTGGCACCGAGTGGGCAAACCGTTTCATAACCGCACAATAACCCGGCAGCCAGCGATATACGATACGATAAGTCCGAATTTGTCGATTTTCGGGGGGAGGATCACGATCTGCACCACTTGGCAGACACTGCCCCGGCCCCCCGCGAATCGGACGCCATGATGCCTCGTTCACTTTCACGAGGTATCCATGACCAATGCGTTCCGTTCTTTTCTCCCGGCCCAGGCCCGCACTGCGGCTGACCGCCCTGTCGAGGGGCTAATCAAGCTCGCGGCAGCCGCCAAGCTTCTCGGCGTCTCGGCCGTGACCATTCGCCGCCGGGTGGCCGATGGCTCGCTTACGCCCGTGCGCATCAACGGGCGGCTCTACTTCGAGCCCGCCGAACTGCGCGTCTTCATCGCACGCCACCGCGAGCTTTGAACGCCATGACCCGCCAGAGGGGATGTGCGCGTCTGATCACGTCTGAGCGCGTTCGATCAGGCGCACACAATAACACCGGCCCTCTTCAACAAAAAAAAAACCCCTACCCCTTCTTGTGACTGATAAGGAATGATCATGTTTGATTGCGTAAGTAACGCGACGATCACCCCGGCCATCGATGCGCCGGTTCTAAATCCCTCGCCCGCGACCCGCTTCAGCGACGTGCTGATCGCCGTGCAGAACGCCCCCGGCCTCACTCCAAAGGTCCGTGAAAACCTGCGCGGCGCGGTGACCAAAGCGGCCAGCCTCGTCTCAGCCCAGGGCCTGCACGGCCCTGTTGATATCGAAAAGCTTCGCCGCAAATTCGAGCGCCTGACCCCTGCCCTCCTGGGCATGAAGACCGACAACGCCATGGCGGCGTTCAAGTCGAATCTGCGACGGGCGCTGCGGCTGGCCGGCCACGATATCATGCCCGGCCGGCATGTCACGCCGCTCTCGCCGGACTGGACCGCGCTGATGGCCAAGCTTGGCGGCGCCCCCATCGCCATCAAACTCAGCCGCTTCGCCCATGTCGCCTCAGCAAAAGGCTGGGCACCCGATGAGATCACCCAGGCGCATCTGACCCGCTTTGGCGCCATTCTGCGAGAGACCAATCTCGGCTCCAAGGCGGACAAGCTCGTGCGTGGCACAGTCGCCGCCTGGGCGCATGGTCGCCGGCACTGCCCTGACTGGCCCGGCATCGATCTCGGCGCCCCACTCGCCGAAACTCGCTTTTATGCGCTGCCCTGGTCGAGCTTCCCGGCAGGCTTTGCCGAGGACGTAGAGAGTTGGCTGGCCCGCCCGGAGGCTGAGCTCGAACATCTGCTCGCCGCCATCAGCAAGACTGGCTCGCTGCCCGTGCCAGCCTCTCCCAAAGGCCGCAATAATGGCACGCTACGTGCTAGGACCATATCCAACTATCGCGACGCGCTGCGCCGGGCAGCCTCGATCCTGGTGCGGACGGGGCATTGCGACGCGGCACACATCACCAGCCTCACCACAGTGGTTGGCGTCGCGGAACTTCAATGCGTGCTGAGCTTTCTCGCGGCGCGGACAGGCCGGCAGAAAGGTGGCCATCTCGGCTATATCGCCTTCCTCTATTACTTCATCGCCCGGGATTATCTTCGGCTGCCTCAGGGCAAAATCACGCAGCTGGAATATCTCTGGACGAGCCTGCGCGGCGCCCCTGGCGAGATGTCCCCACGCAGCTTTGAGCGGCTGTGCCAATTCGATGATGACGCCAAGACCGTCAACATGGCGCTATTGCCCACATCCCTGGCCCGCGCCGCACGCAAGCGAGATAAGGTCGATACCAGGGCGATCAAGCTGATGCGTACCGCGCTATTCACGGCCATCGCGCTGGATACCGGGCTTCGCGTCGGCAACATCGTCAATTTGCAGCTCGACAAGCACGTGACATTCGCCACCCGCAACAAGCAGCGCATCGCGGTCCTGACCAATCCCGGCGAGGAGGTCAAAAACGGCCGCACGCTGATCTCGGAATTGCGCCCGGAGAGCACGGCGCTGCTGGATCTCTGGCTGGCCGAATATCGACCGGGTACATGCGCGCCCGAGCGCCTGCAGGCTCCCTACCTGTTCCCCAGCCAGTCCGGCGGGCATCTGGCGACCAGCCTGGCGCTGCAAAGCTTCAAGGATCTTGCCGCCTACCATGCCGGGCTCGATGTGACGCCCCATGTGACACGCGCCTATCTCGGCAAACTGCTGCTGGAGGAGAATCCGGACGCGCACAGCACCGTGCAGGCCGTGCTGGGCCATAACAGCGTGGAGACAACGCTGCGTTTTTACGCGCCGGTCCGACCGCTGCTCGCCAAACGCCGGGCGCAGAGGCTGTTGCTTGCCAAACAGCAACAGCGTTCCGGCCAACGCGCACTGCTGAAAGGACAACAGAATGAGCGCTGAGTTAGCACCACGCCGCGCCATGCCATTTGCGGAGTGGCCCGAGCAGGACCGCGTTGCGTGGCTGGCGGCGCAGCAGCCCAGCCCGTTCATGGTCCAACCGCCACCGCTTTGCCGTTGGTGCTCCCGGCAACGCCACGAAGCCGGCAGGCATTACGGCGTGTGGCTGCGTCATCTCGAACAAAACGAACCTTCCCTACTGGCACAGCCATTGGCCAGCCGGATGACCACCGGGCGGCTGGCGCTCTTCCTTCAGGCGCGCGGAAAACAGCTCCAGCCCGGCACACTCGCAAAATCCGTCAACGATCTTTACGGTGTCATGCGCAGCCTGGCGCCGGATCACGACTGGGGCTGGCTGCAGCAGATGCGCAACCTTCTCTCCAGCCATGCCAAACGCCAGCCAGCAAAAGCCAAGGCTCTAACCCACGCCAATGAATTGCTGAACGTCGGGCACGAACTGATCGAAGCGGCCTTCGCTGGCACCGCCACGATCCAGGACCCGTTGGCCTACCGGGACGGGCTGATCATTCTGATGCTGATCCTGGTGCCCGTGCGCATCACCCAGTTCTCAGTGATCCGTCTGGATGAGCATCTGCATCAGGCACAAGATGGCGAATGGCGGTTGCAATGGGCGGCTGAGGAAACAAAAACCCGCAAGGCCGCCATTCATCCTTTGCCACCGGAGCTGGTTGAGGTGTTGCACTTATATATAGAGCAGGTGCGCCCCCGCCTGCTCGCCAAGGCGCCTGCCTGTACCGACGACGGCGCGCTCTGGATCGGTGTGAGCGGCCGGCCGGTGAGCGCTCAGGTCTTACGCAAGATCATCGCGGCGCGCACAAAGGCCGCCCTCGGCTATAGCATCAACCCGCATGCCTTCCGTGCCTCGGCGGCAAGTACCTACGCTATCGAGGCGCCAGACCATGCCCGCGAAGCGCCCGCTCTGCTCGACCACAGCAACCCGCGCACCACCGAGCGTTATTATCTGCTCGGCCAACGCGCCAAACATCTGCTCGCCGCGCATGAGGCACTGCGCCACGCGGGCCGACAAACAAGGTGACGCCTTGCGGCCTCGTGTGGGCCGCCCCCTTAGAACGGGGGCAGCCCCTTGCGAGAAGAAGACCGGAGCTTCCGATTAAGCTGCTGTTTTAAAAGCATTTATTTTTCATTTCTCAAGCTTTTTCTCTTGCCCTGGCCTGGCTGGCGGCTAAGATTCCGTTTTTAACCCAAAAGGAGTTTTGCTTTGACACTCGTGCTTTCCATCGAAAGCGGTGAGCGTATCACCGTGGGCGATGATCACTTCACCGCGTTCACCGCGCCACCGCGCCTTGTCTCGTCGGAGACCACCTACCTTTTATCTGAAGACGGCATCGACCTGCCCGGCGGTGTCACTGTGTCCCTGTCCTCCTTGCCGGCGCGCTCCGGCGTGATGCTGTGCTTCATCGGCCCCGCGCATGTACGCATCATCCGTCACCGTCAGGGGCCTGCGGCATGAGCGGATTGAATGGACGGGTCTATCATTTTGACCTTCTCATCGAGATCACTGACGCTTTGGCCTTCTCCTCAGGCGAACTCGCCGCCCACCTCGCAGAGGCGATCTTCGAGCTGGACCACCTCAACTTGCTCTTCCCCGGCCTCAACGTGCCGGAACCCGGTGAGCGCGTTCTCGCTGTGAGCCTGCAACAAACCGGATATGGCCGCCGCGCCTCCATGCCCAGCGCCGCCAGCCTACCGGCAGCCTCACCCCCCGCCAGTGCTGAGCAGCAGGACTTGCTCTCGTCTCTGGAAGATGCCGGCATGCGCGTCGGCGACATGATGCGGGATCTGCGGCTGATCAAAGCCAAGGCCGAAGCCTTCGTGGAACGCCTGACTGCAAATACCGCCTGGACCAAACCGCAAACCAAGATCGCCACGGATATGGTGGCGGCAATTGAGGCGCTTCTCGAATCGCACGCGACGCATATCGCGCCGCAGCTGTAGTTGTGGCGGCTTGAACACGACGAGTCGCAACCACGAAGCCCTCAGCCGCCGGATCAAAAAATCCGGCGGTCCCCTCTGATGTCGTATTTTTCCGCTGATCCAATTGCAAAACACCTCGTTGCAATTGGAATTTGGCTCGAATTAGGTGCCACGGTGCAGGCCACCCAAAAATTTTCGGTGCAGCACCTCGATACTCGCGCCCATGCGCAAGCGTGGGAACACCGAATCGGGCCTGCCAAGCCGCCGGGAGCAAAATCTCCCGGCGGTTGAGCGCGTGGCTGCGCCCACCCTACCTGTCACCGATCAGGAACACGCCTTGTTCGCAGCTTTATTCGGCAACCTGATCAATCAGATCCTCTCGGAACCAGACAAATGAAGCTCCGCATTGCTCCCGCCCCCGCGCCTGCCATCACGGCCAGGCGCGGGGTGGTCTACGCCCGCGTCTCCACCGTCCGTCAGGCGGAAGCCGATCTGTCCATCCCCGATCAGATCGCCCAGGCCAGATCCTGGTGTGAGCGCCAGGGGCATGAGCTGGTGCGCGAGTATATCGAGCCGGGTGCCTCCGGGACCGATGAGAGCCGGCAGGTCTTTCAACAATTGCTCGCCGATGCCCGCCTGCAGCCGCGCCCGTTCGACATCGTTGTCGTGCACAGCTTCAGCCGCTTCGCGCGCGACAATCTGGCCTACGCGCTGGCGAAGCGAACATTGAGCAAAGCCGGCATCGCCATCCAATCCATCACCCAGCCTCTCGCCGATGACCCTACCGGCCAGATGGTCGAGAGCATTCTCGTCGCCTTCGATGCCTACACTTCGAAGGAGATTGGCAAACACACCGCCCGCGCCATGAAGGAGAATGCCCGCCAGGGATTCTGGAATGGCAGCCGCCCGCCCTTTGGCTATCAAGTTGTCCAGGCCGAACAGCGCGGCCAGAAGGTCAAAAAGCGGCTGGAGATCGTCCCGGCCGAGGCCGCGCTCGTGCGCCGCATCTTTGGCCTCTACCAGGGGGCGGAAGGCGTGCAGCTCGGCGTGAAGGCCATCGTTACCAAACTGAACGCAAGCGGCGAGCGTTTTCGGGGCAAACCGTTCATGATCTCCAACATTCATCGCATCCTGACCGGCGAGACCTACATGGGCCAGCATTGGTTCAACGTGCAGGACAGCCGGACCGGCGCCATTCGCCCGCGCGAGGAGTGGATCAGCGTCGAGGTGCCGCGCATCATCTCCCGCGAAACCTGGGAAGCGGTGCAGGCGCAATTGCGCGAACGCGCCCCGAACAGAACGCCCGCGCGGGTGGTGAGCTCGCCAACCTTGCTGACCGGCATTGCCATCTGCGCCCATTGCGGCGCGGGCATGACGCTGCGGACCGGCAAAGGCTATCGCTATTACACCTGCGCCGGACGCGCCCAGAAGGGGCCTACGCGCTGCGGAGGCTGCACCGTCTCGATGCCCAAGCTCGACCACGCGGTGATCGACACGCTGTCCGAGCGCATCTTCGCGCCTGACAGGCTTGCCAACCTCGTCTCTGCTTATCTCGACAAGGCCAAGGCCGACGCCCAGCAGCAGCGCAGCCAACTCGGCCAGATCAAGGCCGACCTGACCGAGACGGACGGCGCCATCAAGCGCCTGCTGCGCATGGTCGAAGACGGGCTGATGGAGGTCGACGATCCCGCGCTGCGCGAACGCATGACCGCGCTGAAAGCCAAACGTAAAACCCTCACCGCGCAGCTTGACCAGGCGTCCGCCCTGCAACCGACCAACCGCCCGCAGCTTACAGAGGCCAAACTCCAGCGCCTCAGCGAAACCGTCCGCGCCACTTTGCACAAAGCGCCGCCGGACCTGCGCAAGGCCTACATCAAATTATTCGTGGACAAGGTTGTCGTCAGCAAACAGGCGATTGAACTCACCGGGCCGAAATCTCTGATTGTGCGGGCTGCTCTTGCTGACCTGCCAAACACGCCGAACGAAGTTATTACTTTTGTTCGGGAATGGCGTCCCCAAGGGGATTCGAACCCCTGTTACCGCCGTGAAAGGGCGATGTCCTAGGCCTCTAGACGATGGGGACTAAAGGTGGGGCGCTGCTTAATCTACCGTGCGGGGCCTGACAAGCGGCAAAGCATCTTTTTTTGCGCGCTCATATCGCCCCTCCCGGCAGGCGGCGGAGCAATATTTCACTTGGTCCCAGGTTTTCGCCCATTTCCGCCGCCAGGCGAAGGGGCGGCCGCAGGCCGGGCAGATTTTTTCGGGCCGCGCGCTCTTCACGGCCCGGCCAGCACCGCATGGCTCTGGCCGGTGGCGGGGTCCAGCAGCAGCACGCGCTCGCCCTGCGGGCCGCGCACCCAGATCGCCAGTTCCGCCCCGGCGCTGGCGATTCCCGCCACGCGCTCGCCCGGTTGCAACGCCACCATGCC
>NZ_JH976208.1:790984-793358 GCF_000306035.1 Acidocella sp. MX-AZ02 | reverse complement strand
CCTGCACCACGCCCTAGCACGGCACCCGGCGCCGGCACGCTGGCCGCCGCCACGCTCGGCGTCGACGGCGCGGAAAATCTGGCATAGAGACGGTGAATGATCGTGCCGATGACGACCGTGGTGCCGATGACGATCAGCACCCCCATAATCCCCACCGCCGCCTTCAACCCGCGTAGATTCTGTGGCTGATCCTGCATCTCACTCCATCCTGGCTGGCCCGGACGCATCCGGGCAGCGGCTTGATTCCTACCTTGCCGCGCGCATCGGCACCATCTCGCGCTCCCGCGTCAAGGCCTTGATCCTGGAGGGGGCCTGCAGGCGCGACGGCATCGTCACCACCGACGCCTCCGAGACCGTGCAGCCCGGCACCCTCTACCAGCTCGCTTTGCCCGCCGCCGCGCCCGCTTTGCCCCAGCCCGAATCGCTGCCGCTGGACATTCTTTATGAGGATGACGCCCTGCTCATCCTCGATAAAGCCGCCGGCATGGTCGTCCATCCCGCCCCCGGCAACCCGGACGGCACGCTGGTCAATGCCCTCATCGCTCATTGCGGCGAGAGCCTTACCGGCATTGGCGGCGAGCGCCGGCCCGGCATCGTCCACCGGCTGGACAAGGACACCTCCGGCCTCATGGTGGTGGCGAAAACCGAGCTTGCCCTCACCCGCCTCTCCGCCACCTTCGCCGCCCGCGACATTGAGCGCCGTTATCTGGCGTTGTGCTGGGGCCTGCCCAATCCCGCCAAGGGCCGAATCGAGGGTGATATCGGCCGCGACCCGAAGGACCGCAAGCGCATGGCGGTGGTCAAAAGCAACGGCAAACACGCCGCCACCAATTATCAGGTGCTGGAGCAGGCGGGGCTGGCGGCTTCGTTGATCGCCTGCCGGCTGGAGACCGGGCGCACCCACCAGATCCGCGTGCATCTGGCCCATATCGGCCATCCGCTGATCGGCGATCCTGTCTATCTGCGCCGCCGCCCGGCGGCTGCGAAATTGCTGCCGCCGGAGGTCCGGGACATGGCTCTGGACTTCCCCCGCCAGGCCCTGCACGCCGAAACTTTGGGCTTCGCCCACCCCATCACCGGCGCGGCTTTGCGCTTCACCAGCCCCCCACCCAGCGATTTCAAAGCCTTGCAGGACGCATTGCTCGCATGCGCCTGAAACAGGACTAAGACGGTCGTTTTTATTGACGCCTCCGGACGAACGTACGTACACTCCGCCTCGACGCGTTCAGTTCATGAACATTCCTGACCATTTGTTTAGCTGCTTTTAAGCGGCGCCGCGGGATAAGTTTGTTAATGTCTGAGCGTTGAAAAAATTCAAATGACGTTTCCTTTGCCGGCGCCGGATTGGCTGGGCCAGAGCGGAGGAGACGAAAGCCGAGGAGTTTCCGTATGGCCTCCACAATGTCCAGCCTGGCGCCCGATGCCAGCCTCTCCCGCTATATGCAGGAGATCCGCAAATACCCGATGCTCTCCCACCCGGAGGAGGAGGCGCTGGCCCGCTCCTGGCGTGACCATGGCGACCACCAGGCCGCCCACAAGCTGGTCAATTCTCATCTTCGTCTCGTCGCCAAGATCGCCATGGGCTATCGCGGCTACGGCCTGCCTGTCTCCGAGCTGATCTCCGAAGGCAATGTCGGCATGATGCAAGCCGTCCGCCGGTTCGATCCGGATCGTGGCTTCCGCTTGTCCACTTATGCGATGTGGTGGATCCGCGCGGCCATCCAAGAATATATCCTGCATAGCTGGTCCCTGGTGAAAATGGGCACCACCGCCGCGCAGAAGAAACTGTTCTTCAATCTGCGCCGCCTGAAGGGCCAGATGCAGGCGATCGATGACGGCGACCTCTCCCCCGAGCAGGTCACCAAGATCGCCACCGTGCTGGATGTGCCCGAGCAGGATGTGGTGAACATGAACCGCCGCATCTCCTCGCCGGATAATTCGCTGAACGCGCCGATCAAGATGGATGGCGAGGGCGAATGGCAGGATTGGCTGGTGGACGACTCCGAAAGCCAGGAAACCGAGTTGGCGGAGCGCGAGGAGCTGACCGGCCGCAAGGCCTTGCTCGCCACCGCGCTCAAGACCCTCTCCGAGCGTGAACGCCATATCCTGGTCGAGCGCCGCCTGAAGGACAACCCGACCACGCTGGAAGATCTCTCCCAGCATTATGACATCTCCCGCGAGCGCGTGCGCCAGATCGAGGTGCGGGCGTTCGAGAAGCTGCAGAAATCGATGAAGGCCCAGGTGGCCGAGCAGCGCCAGGTGGCCAATGCCAACGCCGCGGCGCTGCGGCTCAACTAATAAAAAGTTTTTGGGGGCGCAGGCGCCCAGGGTTCCATCGCTGCGTAGCGGCGATGGAAAGGCGCAGGAGGGGTGG
>NZ_JH976208.1:735786-790884 GCF_000306035.1 Acidocella sp. MX-AZ02 | reverse complement strand
CTTATTTATCGGGCACAAAAAACCGGGGCGATTTGCCCCGGTTTTTTGTGCCTAGTCGTCGCGGTGAACTTTTTCCATCCGCTCATGGCGCTCCTGCGCCTCGATCGACATGGTCGCGATCGGCCGCGCCTCCAGCCGCTTCAGCCCGATCGGCTCGCCGGTTTCCTCACAGAACCCGTAAGAGCCATTCTCGATCCGCAGCAGCGCCTGGTCGATCTTGCCGATCAGCTTGCGGGCCCGGTCCCGGGTGCGCAGTTCCAGCGCCCGGTCGGTCTCAACGCTGGCACGGTCGGTGATGTCGGCTTCGAGAATCCCACCCTCGCCCAGCGAGGCCAGCGTCCCATTAGCTTCCTTTACCAGATCAGCCCGCCAGCGCAGCAATTTCTGGCGGAAATACTCGGTCTGCATCGGATTCATGAACTCTTCGTCGTCCGATGGCCGATAATCCGGCGGTAACGAAATCAACATTCCGTCAGATCCTTAAATCTTATAGGCGAGTCCTGTTACCCGCCCCCTTATGGTCGAGCGGGCTTATAGCGATGCACAGGGAACAAGCCAAGCGGCGCGCCGGCTCTTGCGGCCCGCGCCAGCGCGGGCCATGTCACAATTCGCAATGCAAACGGGGTGAAACGCCATAGATACGCCCCAATGCTGATTGTTAATGCCATCATGAACATCGATCCGCGCCCGATCTCCGAAGCCGATTTTGCCCTTGGCGCACCGCTGATTTCGGTCGTGGTGCCGGTGCATAACGAGGCCCCCAACCTGAAGCCGCTGATCGAGGCGATCAGCACGGCCCTGGCCGGGCTCGCCCACGAGATTCTGTATGTCGATGACGGCAGTTCAGATGCCACGCCGCGGATCCTGGCCGAAATCGCCCAGACCCTGCCCACCCTGGTACGGCTGCGCCACGCCAAGAGCTGCGGCCAGAGCGGCGCCGTCATCACCGGCGTCAAGCACGCCAAGGGCACCTATATCGCCACGCTGGATGGCGATGGCCAGAACGACCCGGCGGATATTCCCGCCATGCTGGAGGCCATCCGCACCGCCGAGGCCAAGGGGCCGTTGCCCGTGCTGATCGCCGGCCACCGCGTCAACCGGCAGGATACCAACGCCAAGCGCTATGGCTCACGTCTGGCCAACCGCGTGCGCGCCTGGGCGCTGAAGGATGCCACGCCCGATACCGGCTGCGGCGCCAAGCTGTTCCGCCGCCAGGCCTTCCTGGAGCTGCCGCATTTCGACCATATCCACCGCTTCCTGCCGGCTCTGTTCATCCGCGCCGGCGGCCAGGTGGTCTCGGTGCCGGTGCGCCACCATGCCCGCGCCCATGGCGCCTCGCATTACAATAACTGGCAACGTCTGAAGGTCGGCATCGTCGATCTCGCCGGGGTCGCCTGGCTGCAGCGCCGCTGGAAGGTACCCCAGGTCGAGATCGTCGAATGAATAAAGAGCAGCCCTCCCGCGCCATGGGGCTCGCCGCCGTCACCTCCAAGGCGCTGAAACCGGCCTTGATGGCGGGGGGGCTGATCGCCATTGCCGCCGCGCTGCCGCTGCTCGGCCATGGCGCCGCGCAGAGCACGCTTGCCAGCCTGCTGGCCCAGGGCGGGGCGCGCGGCCAGGGGCTGTTCCTGGTGCTCTCCACTTTGCTCATCGCCATCGGCCTGCCCCGGCAGATCCCCGCCTTCGCCGCCGGCTATGCCTTTGGCCCGCTCTATGGCACCGCCATCGCCCTGGTGGCGCAGGTGCTCGCCTGCAGCCTGGATTTCATCTGGGCCCGCGCCGTGGCGCAGGATTTCTGCCGGCGCAAATTCGGCAAGCGCCTGGCCTGGCTGGATCGCACCTTGGTCCGCCACCCTTTCACCGCCACACTGATGCTACGGCTGATGCCGGTGGGCAATAATCTGCTGCTCAACCTCGCCGCCGGCCTCACCTCCGTGCGGTTGCTGCCGTTCCTGGCCGCCTCCGCCATCGGCTTCATCCCGCAAACCGTGGTTTTCGCGCTGCTGGGGCGCGGCAGCGCGCCGGACCATGCTTATATCCTGATGCTGGGGGCCACCACCTTCCTCATCTCCGCCCTGCTGGGCGTGGTGTTGTGGCGCCGGAGCCGTCCCGCCATATAGGCGGCCATGCAAGGCGCCCCCTCCCCACATCCCGGCCTCTCCTTCGGCGCCTTCGTCGCCACCATCGCCATCATCCAGACCATTGTGGCCCTGGCCATCGACATGATGGTGCCCGCCTTGGGCGCCATCGCCACCAGCTTTCATTTGGGCGATGGCAATCAGCGGCAATGGGTCATCGCCATTTTCGTCATCGCCTTCGGCGCCAGCCAGCTCGGCTACGGGCTGGTGGCGGACCGCTTCGGGCGGCGAAAGCTGCTGCTGGGCTGCCTCGGGCTCTACACGCTCTGCGCCTTCGCCGCCGCTCTGGCTGGCAGCTTCAATGCCCTGCTCGCCGCTCGTGCCGCGATGGGCATCGCCGCCGCCGGCTCGCAGGTGATGGTCACCGCCTTGATCCGCGACTGCTATGCCGGCCGGCAGATGGCGAAGGTGAATTCGCTCTCCTTCATGGTGTTTCTCGGCGCCCCGATCATCGCCCCTTCTCTTGGCCAGGCCTTGCTGCTGGTCGCCCCCTGGCGGGCGATTTTCGTGGCGCTCGGCCTCTATGCCGGGCTCACCGCCCTCTGGGTCGCCTGGCGGCTGCCGGAGACGCAGGCCCTGGCGGATCGCCGCCCCGTCGCCTGGCGGCCCTTTCGTAGCGCTGCGATTGCGACGCTACGTAACCGCACCGCGCTCGGCTACACACTGGCGGCGATGCTGCTGCTCGGCGCCTGGCTCGGCTTCATCTATTCCGCCCAGCAGGTCTTCGCCGAGATTTTTCACCGCCCGGCTCTGTTTCCCCCCATCTTTGCCATCTGCTCGATCAGCATGGCGCTGGCGGCGCTGCTGAATGCCCGGCTGGTCGAGCGTTTCGGCATGCGCCGGCTTGCCCATGGGGCGATGCTCGGCTTCATCCTCACCGCCGCCGCCCAGGCCGGCGCCGCCTTCGCCGGCACCGACACGCTCTGGCATTTCGCCATCATCCAGACCGCGATGATGTTCTCCTTCGGCCTGCTGGCCGGGAATTTCTCCGCCATTTCGATGGAGCCGCTCGGCCATATCGCCGGCACCGCCGCCGCGGTGCAGGGCTTCATCAATATGCTGGGCTCGGCGCTGATCGGCATCGTCATCGGGCTGCAGTTCGACGGCACGCTGCGGCCGCTGGCGCTGGGCTTCTGCCTCTGCAGCCTGGCCGGATTCGCGGTGGTGGCCATCGCCGAACGCGGGCGGCTCTTCACCCCGCACAATGTTCAGCAAGAAATCTAGAGCATCAAGCTTTTAGCTTGATGCTCTAAGTTTTGTTTCGGCGAGCAATTTCATGTGTTTAGGTGGACGCTGTCGCGTCAACCTAAACACATATTGCTCTAGATCACCGCGCCGCCAACGAAGGCGCGCCAAGCAGATCCTTATAGATGTCCAGATACTGCGCCGCCATCTCCGCCCGGCCCGGCGGCGGGGTGATGGCGCGGTGCATCTTGTCCCATAATTTCGGCTCGGTCGCCGCCCTGCGCATGGTCTCGGCCAGGGCGCGGGCGTCGCCCAGCTCAAACAGCAGCCCGGTCTCGCCATCGGCGATGCGCTCCGCCGGGCCGCCTTTGTTGGAGGCGATCACCGGCCGGCCACAGGCCCAGGCCTCCGAGATCACCAGGCAGAAAATCTCCCACCAGGTCGAGGGCACCACCACCCAATCCACCCGCGCCATGCGCGCGGCAAGCTGGCTGTGATGATAGCCTCCATTGAAACGCACGTGCTGCGCCTCCAGGGGCTTGGCGGCCTCCTTGGCGAAGAACGCCTCCATCTCCTGGCGGCGCTGCGGGCTGGCGAAATGCATGTTCTCGCCGTTGATTTCCAGGGAAAAATCACTGAACCCCTCGGCGCGCAGAATGGTCACCGCCTCCAGCAGCACATGGATGCCCTTGACATCGATCAGCTGGCCGAAAAACCCGAACCGGTTGCGCCGGGCGGGGGCGGTTTCGCGCACCGGGGCCGGCAGCTCCAGCCCGTTCGGCACATGCCGGAATTTCGCTGCCTGCAGCCCCCAATCGGCGAATTTTTGGATCATGAAGCGGCTGGGTACGGTGAACAGGTCGACCACCGCCAAATGGGCCTTCATCCAGTGCTCGCGCAGAAAAAACTCTTCCGGGCTGCGCTGGGGCAGGCATTGATGGCAGCGCACCTGGCTGGCTTTGTCGCAGAGCGCGCCATCGGTCTTGCGCACCATATGGCCATCCAGCGCGCAGATGGTGAGGAACTCATGCGCGGTAAACACGATTTTCGCCGCCGGCAGCGCGCTGCGCGCCAGCGAGAGATAATCGATGCCGTAGGTCATGAAATGGTGGAAATGCACCACATCCGGCTGGAGGCGCCGCAGGAAGTCGAAAAAGGCTTCAGCCTGCAGCGGCAGCGGCAATTTCTGCCAGACATAGTCATAATCATGGCTGAGAAACAGGAACTCATCCGGCCGTCCGTCAAAGCCGGTGATCCGCGCCCCGCTCTTGAACATCGCCGGGCTGTTATGGTCGGCCGAGCAGAGCAGCGTCGGCGCGACGCCGGGTGTATCCCGCAGCGCCTGGAACAGCTCATGGGCCACCTGCTGGGAGCCGCCGCGCACCAGCTCAGGATGATACATGGCGATGATCAGCACCTTCATGCCGGATCTCCCTGCAAAGCCTCATGCGAAGGGCTTGGCCCCATCAGCGCGCGCGCCGCCAGCGCCCCCCAGCGAAGATTGAACAGCCAGCGATTCACCGCCGCCCCGCCCTCATGCTGGCTCTGCCGCGCCCCGCCTTTGCCTTCCAGATGATAGAACCGCAGATCGCTCTGGAAGGCCGGCTGCCCGGCTTCCAGGCTGCGCAGGCACAAATCCGCATCCTCGTAATGGCCGAAGATGTAATCCTCGGAGAAGCCGTCCAGCGTCTCGAACCAGTCCCGCGCGATCGACATGAAGGCCCCGGTGATCGCCGGCACGAAGCGCGGGCGCAGCAGCGCCGCATCCTCGGCCGGCGCGCCCTTGCCGTAATGCTCCACCCGCAACAGGGTCAGATCCTCCCGCCGCGCCATGGCAAAGCCGGGGCAGCGATCCGCCTCGAAATACATGCCGGCATGCATCAGCGCGCCGTCATCGTAATAAAGTGCCGCGCCAAGCAGCCGGGTCTGCGCCGGCGGCGCGCTAGCGACGAGTTCAAGATGCCGCGCCATCTCGCCAGCGGCTTTCGGGAACACGTCCGGGTTCAGCAGCAGCAGCCGGTCGGTGCGGGCATGGCTGGCGGCGAGGTTGTTGGCGGCGGCGAAGCCGGCATTCTCCGGCAGCAGAATCAGCGTGATATCCAGCCCATGGGTGAGATGGGCGATGCGCGCATCCTTCTGCAGCCGCTCCGCCAGCTCCGGACTGTTGCAGACATAGATATATTCATAATCCCCGGCCCCCGCCTGCCGGGCCAGCAGCGCCTGCTGCAGGATCAGATAATCCGGCTTGCCGAACAGGCAGACGATGACGGAGCCGGAAAGCGCCCGTCCGGGCTGGTGAAACCGCTCGATATAAGGCGCGCTCACCGCGCGGCGGGTCAGCATCCGGCTGAAATCCACCAGCTGCTCGCCGATCCCCGCCTCGATCGCGGCGACGGCGTTGAAATAGCTCGGCCCCGGATAATGCCCGCTGGCCAATTGCTGCAGCACGATGCCGCGCAGCGCCAGATCCTCCATCGGCTCGATGCTGACGATCACCGCCAGCTCGGCGCCGGATTTCAGCCGCATCACCAGATTGCATTTGCCCGGCATCAGCCGCTGCCCGGCATAGAGAAAGCCCCAGAAGCCGATGGCGTGCGGCTGCTGCAGCCCCAACGCCTTTTCCGCATCCGGCCGGCGGGTGCGGGCCAGCCCGGCGGCGGAAAACGCCATCGACCAGCCGGCGACGTAAAGCTCGATCGCATCCAGCCGGTCCAGCGCGTCATTGACCCAGCCAATGACATAGAGCCCGCCGGAGGCAGAGAGCTGCACCGCGTCGATCGCCCCGGCGGGCACGCGCGGCGCGGCATCCGCCTGGCCGGGACGGGCGGTGATGATGACGCGGTCCCGCGGCAGCCCGCCAGGGGTGAAGGCAAGCCGGCCCTCGGCGCGGCCATAATGCTCATAATGCTCGCGCCCGGAGCGGAACTTGCCTTCCGCCACCGCCACCAGCACGTCCGGGTTCAGGCGCAGATAGGTCTGCTCATCGAAATCCGGCGGCACCGGCGCCAAGGCCTGGCCCTTCGCCGGCTTTTTGCCCCCCTCACTCATGCCACTCTCCGCCCAGACGCATCACAGCCTCATTTTTGCTTCGGCGGCTTCACCTCGTTGAGGAACGCCCCCACCTGCCCCGCCTGCTGAAAGGTCAGCGCGCAGGGCATGATGCTCCCGCGCTGCACCGGATAGCGCAGCCCGCTGAGGGCGAAATAATCCCTGCCCGGCGCCAGCGTGACGCTCTGCCGGGCGGGGATGCGCAGCTCAGTCAGAGGCTTGCCGTCCTTGTCCAGCAGCGCGGTCTTGTCGGCATTGCTGCAATCCCAGCCGGTCAGCACATCGTCGGTCGAGCCGTCATTATGGATCTGCAGAAAGCCTTGCGTGCTGGTCTGCTTATCCTTGGTCATATAGACCGAGCCGTGATCCACCCGGATATTGATCGCCGGGGTGGTGGTGGCGGCCAGGGCGCCCTGCCCCGCAAGCAGGGGGGCAGCGAGCAAGGGAACGGCCAGAACCGGCAAGGCCAGCAGAGTTTTACGCAGCATCATGCGAGGCTCTCATATTTCTCGAGTTTCCAGGAGTCCGGTTCTTTTGCCGCGATCTCATACCATTCCGCAACCAAAGGATGTGCGCGCACCGCGACGCAATAGGCCTTGGAAGTGTGCGAGAGCGTCGGCTGGAAGGTGAGGAAGCGCGCCACCACCGGGGCGTACATCGCGTCGGCGGCGGTGAAGTCCGCCCCGAACAGGAACGGCCCGCCGGCGCCGAATTTCGCCCGGGTTTCAGCCCAAATCGCCTCGATGCGGGCGATATCGGCCAGGCTCTCTTCATTTCGGCCGAGCCCGGCATAATCCGGGCGGCCCAGCACCATCGGCATGGCAATGCGCAAGGCGCGGAAGCCCGCATGCATCTCAGCGGCGATGGCGCGGGCCTGCGCCCTGGCCAGGCGCTCCGCCGGCCACAGGCTGGGGGTGATCTCGGCGCAATATTCGGCGATGGCGAGGCTCTCCCACACCGTGGCGCCCTCATGCTCCAGGCAGGGCACCATGCCGCTGGGCGAGATTTTCTTCACCTCCGGGGAGTTGCCGCCGGCCAGCGGCACGAAAATCTCCTGCGCCCGCAGCCCGGCCAGCCGCACCAGCAGAAAGCCGCGCAACGACCAGGAGGAATAGCGCGCCGTGCCCAGATAAAGCTTCGCCGTCATTCAGCACCTCCTTTGAACTTGCTCCCAGCAAAGGCCATATCCCCCGGCGCGTGGCAAGGCTGGCCCCGGCGCGGCCCGGCATGATACGGGCCGGCATGGCAGACGCACCGAAAATCTGGGCCGGGCTGGCGCTGACGCGGCCGCTGGTGATGGGAATCCTCAATGTCACACCGGATTCCTTCTCCGATGGCGGCGCCCATGCCAGCCTCGATGCCGCCATCGCCGCCGGGGCAAGGATGCTGGCGCAGGGGGCTGATATTCTCGATATTGGCGGCGAGAGCACCCGGCCCGGCGCGGCCTTGGTGACGCCGGAGGAGGAAATCAGCCGAATCCTGCCGGTGGTGCGGGCGCTGGCGGCGCAAGGCGCGGTGATTTCGCTGGATACACGCAACGCCGCGACCATGGCGGCCGGGCTGGAGGCCGGGGCGCGGATCGTCAATGACGTCTCCGCCCTGCGCCACGATCCCGATGCGGCAAGGCTGGTGGCGCAAACCGGCTGCCCGGTGGTGCTGATGCATATGCGCGGCACCCCGGCGACGATGAACAGCCTGGCGGTCTATGACGATGTGGTGGGCGCGGTGGAAGCCGAGCTGCTGGCGGCGCGCGACGCCGCTCTGACGGCGGGGATCAAGCTGGAGGCGATCTGCCTGGACCCTGGTTTGGGCTTCGCCAAGATCGGGGCGCAGAACATCGTGGTGCTGAAGGCCACCGCGCGGCTGGCCGCCCTTGGCCACCCACTGCTCATCGCCCTCTCGCGCAAGCGGTTTCTGGGGGAAATCTCAGGGGAAACCGAGGCCGGGTTGCGCGACCCGGAGAGCCTCGCCGCCGCGGCCTATGCCGTGAGCCAAGGGGCGCATATATTGCGCGTGCATGACGTGGCCGGGACCGTGAAAGCCTTACGGGTCTGGCGGAGTTTAGAGAGAGACGATGGATAAACAGCCCCAACGCCGCCTGTTCGGAACCGACGGGATTCGCGGCACCGCCAATAAAGCGCCAATGACGGCGGAAATGGCGCTCCGGCTCGGCCAGGCGGCCGGGCTGCTCTTCACCAGGGGCAATCACCGGCACCGTGTCATCATCGGCAAGGATACCCGCCTCTCCGGCTATATGCTGGAGCCGGCGCTGACCGCCGGCTTCATCTCGGCGGGCATGAACGTGACCCTGGCCGGGCCGCTGCCGACACCTGCGATCGCCATGCTCACCCGCTCGCTGCGGCTGGATCTCGGCGTGGTCATCTCCGCCTCGCATAACCCGTTCGAGGATAACGGCATCAAGCTCTTCGGCCCGGACGGGGCCAAGCTCTCGGACGAGACGGAAGCCGAGATCGAGGCGCTGATGGCCGAAGACCTTTCGGAGCGCATGGCGCCGCCCGAGAAGCTGGGCCGCGCGGCGCGGCTGGTGGATGCGGCCGGGCGCTATATCGAGGCGGCGAAATTCTCGCTCCCGCGCGGCCTGCGGCTGGACGGCCTGCGCATCGTGCTCGATTGCGCGCATGGCGCCGCCTACAAGGTCGCGCCGGCGGCGTTGTTTGAACTCGGTGCCGAGGTGATCCCGCTCGGCGTCTCGCCCGACGGCTTCAACATCAACCGCGAGGCTGGCAGCACCGCGCCGAGGGCGCTGTGCGAGGCGGTGCTGGAACATCATGCCGATATCGGCATCGCGCTGGATGGCGATGCGGACCGCGTCATCCTGGCCGATGAGCGGGGCGAGATCATCGATGGCGACCAGATCCTGGGCCTCATCGCGCGCGACATGGCGCAGGCGGGCAATCTGCGCGGCGGCGGCATCGTCGCCACTGTGATGTCCAATCTCGGGCTGGAGCGGTTTCTGGCGGATCTGGGCGTCAGCCTCACCCGCACCAAGGTCGGCGACCGGTATGTGGCCGAAGCGATGCGCACGGAGCAGAAAAATCTGGGCGGCGAGCAATCCGGCCATGTCATCCTCTCGGATTTCGCCACCACCGGCGATGGGCTGGTGGCGGCCTTGCAGGTGCTCTCGGTGCTGGTGCGCTCGGGCCAGCGCGCCTCCGAGGCCTGCCGGGTGTTCGCGCCGCTGCCGCAGCTTCTGCGCAATGTCCGCTATCGCGGCGCCTCGCCGCTGGCCTTGCCGCACATCAAGGCCGCCATCGAGGCTGCGGCGAAGCGCCTGCAGGGCACCGGCCGGGTGCTGATCCGCCCGTCGGGCACCGAGCCCTTGATCCGGGTGATGGCGGAAGGCGAAGACCAGGGGCTGATCGAGGAGATCGTCGAGGGGCTGTGCGGCGAGATCGCCGCCGCCACCGCGCAGGCGGCGGAATGATCGCGCGTGTCCTTACAGTTGCCGGCTCGGATTCCGGCGGCGGCGCCGGGATCGAGGCGGATCTGAAAACCATCACCGCGCTCGGCGGCTATGGCTGCACCGCCATCACCGGCCTCACCGCGCAGAACACGCTGGGGGTGAAGGATGTGCATCCGGTGCCGCCGGACTTCGTGGCGCTGGCGATGCGCTGCGTGATCGAGGATATCGGCGTCGATGCGATCAAGCTCGGCATGCTGACCAATGCGGCCATCATCCGCGCCGTCGCCGCGACGCTGCCCGACAGCGTACCGATGGTGCTGGACCCGGTGATGGTCGCCACCTCAGGCGCCGTGCTGTTACCCGATGAGGCGATTGCGGCGCTGATCGAAACGCTGATCCCACGTGCGGCGCTGATCACCCCGAATCTGCCGGAAGCGGCGAAGATCACCGGGCTGCCGGTGGGCACGCAAGCCGAGCGCCTGGCCGCCGGGCAGCGTTTGCTGGAGATGGGGGCAAAGGCAGCGCTGATCAAAGGCGGGCATGGCACGGGGGCGGCGCTGACCGATCTGCTGGTGACCAGGGACAGCGTCGTCGAGATCACCCTGCCACGCATCGAGAGCCGCAGCACCCACGGCACCGGCTGCACCATGTCCTCGGCCATCGCCACCTCTCTGGCGCAAGGGCTGGCGCTGGAGGCGTCCGTACGGCGGGCGCGGGACTATCTGCAGGCGGCCATCGCCACCGCGCCGGGGCTGGGGGCCGGGCATGGGCCGGTCAATCATCTCGTTTCGATCGAGGCCGTTCGGCTTTAATCCAATCTTAAAAGCGGCCTGCTGTATTGCCCGTACCTTCCACAAGCACGAGCAAGCCGCATGTCCATGATCAAGGCGTTGAACGACCGGCTGAGTTTCATCAAACTATCCGAGCCTCTGCGCGCCCGGCTGCGCGGCGCGAAACCCATCGTCATGGCCGCCCTGCCGGAGGCGCTGGACGCCTCCTACACGCAAATCCGCAAAACCCCCGAGGCCGCGAAATTCTTCGCCTCCGAGGAGATGATGCGCCACGCCAAGGAGAAGCAGCGCGCCCATTGGGACGGCATTACCGATGGCCGGCTGGACGAAGCCTATGGCCGCGCCGTCACCTTCATCGGCGAGGTGCATGCCAGGATCGGGCTGGAGCCGCGCTGGTATATCGGCGGCTATAACATCGTGCTGGAGCATCTGCTCACCGCGCTGCTGGAAGCGCGCTGGCCCAAGGCGCGCTTCGGCGCGGCGCAAAACCAGATGCGCCAGCAGGCGATCGAGGAAGCCGTCGCCGTCACCAAGACGACGCTGCTCGATATGGAAATGGCGATCACCGTGTATCTGGAGGTTTCCGACCGCGCCCGCCTGGCCGCCGAAACCAAGGCGCGGGAAAATGCCGCCGCGGTGGTGCGGACGATGAGCCAGGCGATGGAGGCGATGGCGGCGGGCGATCTCACCCACCGCATCGGCAACACCATGCCAGGGGAGTATGACCGGCTACGCGATGATTTCAACGCCGCGCTGGACAAGCTCGCCTCCACCCTCTCCAGCATCCCGAACTCCTCGCGCACCATCAACGGCAATATCGAGGAACTGTCCCAGGCGGCGGACAACATGGCCCAGCGCACCGAGCAGCAATCCGCCAGCCTGCTGGAATCCACCACCGCGCTGAACGTGCTGACCGAAGGCCTGCGCAAGATGGCCGGCGGCGCCGCGGAAGCCAACAAGATGGTCAGCCACGTGAATGCCGGGGCGGCGAATTCGCGCAATGTCGTCGCCGAGGCGGCCAAGGCGATGGGGCAGATCGAAAACTCCTCGCGCGAGATCGGCCAGATCATCGGGCTGATCGACGATATCGCCTTCCAGACAAATTTGCTGGCGCTGAATGCCGGGGTGGAGGCGGCGCGCGCCGGCGATGCCGGGCGGGGTTTCGCCGTCGTCGCCTCCGAGGTCCGCGCCCTGGCGCAGCGCTCGGCCGAAGCCGCGAAAGCGATCAAGGAGCTGATCTCCACCAGCTCCTCGCAGGTCAATCAAGGTGTCGATCTCGTGCGCAAGACCAGCGATACGCTGGATGGCATCATGAGCGGGGTCGGGCAGATCGACGGGGTGATCTCCGACATCGCCAATACCGCCGCCAACCAGTCCGGTGGCCTGAGCGAGGTGAACGAAGCGCTGGGGCAGATGAGCAATGCCGTGCAGCAAAGCACCGCGATGGTGGAGGAAACCACCGCCGCCGTGCATTCGCTGCGGGTGGAGATCGACGGGCTGAACGCGTCGCTGGCGGCGTTCCGCCTGGGCAGCAACGCCTCCGCCCCGCCCAGCCTCAACCGCCTGCCAACCCCGGCCCGCCGGCGGGTGAACGCCCAGGCGGCAAGCCGGGTTTGAAATCCGTCGAAGTCGGGCTAAAGAGAACCGCCTTGGCCAGGTCCGGCAGCGCCGGAAACCAGCCGAGGCGGTTTTTTCTTATGTCTCCGTAGCTCAGCAGGATAGAGCACAGGATTCCTAATCCTGGGGCCGTGGGTTCGAATCCCGCCGGGGACATTCCCCCCTGCCCGACAGCGCTTCGGCCCCGCCCACCTCTTGCCCCGCATAGACCTGGCCGCTGCGTCCATCGGCACTGCGTCCATGGGTGATGAAACGCTACCCTCGCCAAAATTCCGCGCAGGGGGTTGTGGCCGGCCTTGATCGTTCCAAATCTCCGAACCATCGGCCGCAGGGACCAGAGAACGGCCCTGCATGATGAAGGATATTCGATGACGAGCTTGAACGAACGGCTTTCCTGGCGCTATGCGACAAAGGCCTTTGACCCGTCCCGGCAGGTGCCGGCGGAAAAACTGAACGCCATCCTGGAAGCGGTGCGCCTGGCGCCGACCTCCAGCGGGCTGCAGCCCTTCGAGCTGCTGGTGGTCACCAACCCCGAGATCCGCGCCAAAATCCGCGCCGTCGCCTGGGACCAGGCGCAGGTGACGGATTGCTCGCATCTGCTGGTCTTCGCCGCCTGGGACGATATCACCCCCGAGCGCGTGAACATGATGTTTGACCTCACCAACGAGGTGCGCGGCTTCAAGAACGAAGGCTGGGAAGCCTACCGGCAGAAACTGCTCGGCATCGTCGCCGAACGCGGCACCGAGGCGAATTACCAGGCCGCCGCGCGCCAGGCCTATATCGGGCTCGGCGCGGCGCTGATTGCCGCCGCCTTCGAGAGGGTGGACGCCACCCCGATGGAAGGCTTCGACCCCGAAGCGGTGGATGAGATTCTCGGGCTGAAGGCGCGGCATCTGCGCAGCGTGCTGCTGCTGCCGCTGGGCTACCGCGCGGCTGAGCGCGACTGGCTGGTGAATTTGCAAAAAGTCCGTCGTCCGGCGGAACAATTCATCAGCTACGTGAAATAACACGCCCCTGGCAGCGGCGCGCCCGCGCCGCTGCCGCAGGCCGGGTTTTTCTGTTTGCGCGGACCGGCCCATGCACCTATGGCTTGCGCATGACCGCAGCCTCCGCTCCCCCCTTGCTCAGCACCTTGATCATCCTGCGGGCGAAGCCCGGGCGGGAGAATGCGATCCGCGAGGCGCTGCTGGATCTGGCGGAGCTGACCGGGCTGCAGGAGCCGGGCACGCTGCAGCTGAGCCTGGTTCAGGACCCGCACGATGCCGGGCTGTTCGCCCTCACCGCCCGCTGCCGCGACGAAGCCGCACTCTCCGCCTATCATAATTCCGACCCGATGAACCGCTTCCTGTTTTTCGCCCGCGATCTGCTGGATGGGCCGATGATTCGCGTCGCCGGGCCCGAGCTGTTCGCCTTGGGCTGAGCCGGGAGCCCCCATGCCGCCCGCGCCCGATGCCGCCCGCCCGCTGAATGACCGCGCTTTGCGCTATTTTCTGGCGGTGGTGCGGCTGGGCTCGATCCGCGCGGCGGCCGAGGCGCTGCATGTCGCGCCCTCGGCGATCAGCCGCCAGATCGCCGAGCTGGAGGCCAGTTGCGGCGCGCTGCTGCTGGAGCGCCTGCCCCGCGGCGTGGTGGCGACCGAGGCCGGGCGGCTGGTCGCCGAACACGCCCAGCGCCAGCAGGATGAAGCCACCGCCCTCACCGACCGTCTGCGCCAGCTGCGCGGGCTGCAGCAAGGCATTGTGCAGATTTGCTGCGGCGCCGGATTTCTGCCCGATCTGATGGAAAACGCCCTGGCCGGGTTCGCCCGCGAATTTCCCGGCATCAGCTACCGCATCGTGCTCGGCACCACGGATGCGATCACCGCCGCCGTCGCGGCTGGCGAGACCGATATCGGCCTCGCCTACAACCCCACCGCCCATGCGGATGTGCGCACGGTGGTGAAGGCGCACCAGCCCATCCGCGCCATTCTGCCGCCGGGGCATGAGATGGCAGGGCACCGCAAGCCCGTCAGTCTGCGCAGCTTCGCCTATGAGGCGACGGCGCTGCTGCCGCCCGATCATGGCATCCGCCAGCTGATCGGCCGGGCCGAGGCGAATGGCGGCTTCCGCCTGATCGCCAGGCTGGAGAGCGCCTCCTTCGAAGCGCACCGGCAATTCGTGACCGCCGGCATGGGGGTGGCGTTTCTGCCGGAATTCGTGGTGTTTCCGGAGTTGCGGGACAAGAGGGTGACAGCGCTGCCGCTCTCCGATCCGCTGCTCGCCGAGGCCATGGCGCATTTGCAGGTGCGCGTCGCGCGGCGGCTGCCGGCGGCGACGGAAACGCTGCTGCATTGGCTAGGGGAGCGGCTGCTCGCGCTGCATCCGGCATCATCGTTGCCGTAAAAGCAACAGATCCTTCGAAATTAAGTTCTTTTCCTGAACGCTCCTGGCCGCGAAGCTCCTGCCGAGACCAAGGGGTGTATCGCATATGGAACTACGCAGGATCGGCGTTATCGGGCTGGGCAATATGGGGTTCGGCATGGCCGCCTCGCTCAAGCGCGCCGGCTTTGAGGTGCTGGGCTTCGATATCAGTCCGGCCCGCCGGGCGATGATCGAAGCCGAGGGCATCATCTTCATCGAGGACCAGCTGGCTTTGCTGCGGCAGGTGGACGCGGCGGTGTTCTCCCTGCCCTACGCCAAGGATGTCGAAGCCGTGGTCACCGCCGAAGGGGGCTTGCTGAGCCGCAAGGATGCCTCGGTGCTGGTGATCGACACCTCCACCTCGGACCCCGGCACAACCCGCCGCCTCGCCGCCGCGCTGGCCGCGGCCGGGCATGGCTTGCTGGATGCGCCGGTCAGCGGCGGCCCCTCGGGGGCGGCTTCCGGCAGCCTGACAATGATGATCGGCGGCACCGAGGCTGATGTCGCCCGGGCCGAGAAGGTGCTGGCCGCGATGTCCGCCAAGGCCACCCATGTCGGCCCCAGCGGGGCGGGCAATATCGCCAAGCTGGTGAATAATCTGCTGGTGGCGGCGCATCTGGTGACCACCGGCGAGGCGCTGCGCCTTTCCGCCGCCGCCGGGCTCGCCCCGGAAGCGGCGCTGAAAGTGGTGAACGCCGCCACCGGCCGCTCCGCCATCAGCGAGGTGATGGTGCCGCGCTGGGTGTTACCCGCCAGCTTCGATAGCGGCTTCTCCGCCGGGCTGATGCGCAAGGATGTACGCCTGGCGATCGAGCTGGCCGAGGAAAGCGGCGTGGCGCTGCCGCTCAGCCAGCATGTGAAGCAGCTCTGGCAGGAGGCTGGCTGGCTCGCCGACCAGGATGATTTCACCCGCATGGCGGATTACCGCGACCGCAAGGAGATGGCGTGATGCCCGATACGATGACCATGAGCCACGCCGCCGCGCGTGTTGAGGCGCTGATCGGCCAGCTGCTGGGCGGCAAGATGGGCAGCTATATTGCAGGGGAGATCATCCCCGGCACCGGCGCCGCCCTGACCCTGACCAACCCGGCCGACGGCAAGGCCCTGCTCAGCTTCGCCGATGCCGGGGCTTCCGTGGTGGAACAGGCGATGCAGGCCGCCCGTGGCGCCCAGCGCGCCTGGATGGCACAGACCGCCGCCGCGCGCGGCCGGGCGATGAACGAGATCGCCCGTCTGGTCCGTGCCCATGCCGAGGCGCTGGCCGAGCTGGAAATGCTCTCCGCCGGCAAGCCGATCCGCGATACAAGCGGCGAGGTCGCCAAGGTAGCGGAGATGTTCGAATATTATGCCGGCTGGGCCGATAAGCTGCATGGCGAGGTCATCCCGGTTCCCAGCTCGCATCTGAACTATACCCGCCCGGAGCCGCTGGGCATTGTGGTGCAGATCACGCCCTGGAACGCGCCGATCTTCACCGCCGGCTGGCAGATCGCCCCGGCCATCTGTGCGGGCAATGCCGTGGTGCTGAAACCCTCCGAGCTCACCCCGCTCACCTCTCTGGTGCTGGGCAAATTGTGCGAGATGGCCGAGGGCGTGCCGAACGGCTTGGTCTCCATCCTCGCCGGTGCCGGCCCCACCACAGGTGCCGCCGCCGTGGCGCATGCTGATACGCGGCTGGTCGTGTTTGTCGGCTCCGCCGAGGCGGGCGCGCAGATCGCCGCCGCCGCCGCGCGTAACATTGTCCCGAGCGTGCTGGAGCTGGGCGGCAAATCCGCCAATATTGTCTTCGCGGATGCTGACATTGAACGCGCCTTGATCGGCGCCCAGGCCGCCATCTTCGGCGGTGCCGGGCAGAGCTGCGTGGCGGGCTCGCGCCTGCTGGTGGATCGCCGCATCCACGCCCAGTTCGTCGAGCGTCTGGCCGCGGCAGCGGCGAAAATCCCGTTCGGCCTGCCGAGCGATCCCGCCACCCAGATCGGCCCGATCAATAATCGCCGCCAGTTCGAAAAGATCGGCGCGATGGTGGAGGCTGCCACGCAGAGCGGCGCCTTGCTTGCCACCGGCGGCTTCTGCCCGGCCGCGCTGCAAAATAGCGGCGGCTATTTCTATGCCCCCACCATCCTGGCCGATGTCGCGCGCGATGCGCTGATCGCCCGCGAGGAGGTGTTCGGCCCGGTGCTCGCCGTGCTGACCTTCGAGGACGAGGCAGATGCGGTGGCGCTGGCCAACGACACACCTTACGGCCTGGCCGGGGCGGTGTGGACGCAGGATCCGGGCCGCGCCCATCGCGTGGCCGGGGCGGTGCGCGCCGGCACCTTCTGGATCAATGGCTACAAGACCATCAATGTCGCCTCGCCCTTCGGCGGGTTCGGGCGCTCCGGCTTTGGCCGCTCCTCCGGGCGCGAGGCGCTGAGCGCCTACACCCAGATCAAGAGCGTCTGGGTCGAGACCGCCGCCAACCCCGCCGCGCCCTTCGGCTATGTCGGCTGAGCTCCCCGGCTGGGCCGAGTTGCGGGCGGACGCCAAGGCCGGCCTTGGCGACGCGCCGGATCTCGGCCCCATTCTGGCGCCACTGCTGGCGGCGCGCAGCCCGGCTGAGGGGCTGGCCTGCATGCTCAGCCGGCTCCCCCCGGCCAATTGGCTGCCCACCGAGCGGCTGCGCGCCATCGCCCTGGCCGCCTATGCCGCCGATCCGGACGCGGTGGCGGCGAGCTTCGCCGATCTGGAGACCATCCACCGGCTGAATTTCGAGCCGGGCGGGCGGCTGGGCATCTGGCTCGGCGGGCGCGGCTTTCACATCCTCGCCGCTTGGCGTGTTGCCCATGCGCTGTGGATGAACGGCCAGCGCGCTCTGGCTTTGGCCTGGAAGACCGGGGCGGGCGTGCTGGGCGCGGATATCCACCCCTCAGCACGGATCGGCCCCGGGATTTTTCTTGATCACGGCATCGGCGTGGTGATCGGCGAGACGGCGGTGATCGAACCTGAAGTCTGCCTCTGGCATGGTGTCACCCTCGGCAGCACGCTGATGCAGGAGGGCGACCGCCATCCGAAAATCCGCCGTGGCGCCATTCTCGGCGCCGGCGCCACCATCCTGGGCAATATCGAAATCGGCGAAGGCGCGGTCGTTGCCGCCGGCAGCATGGTGCTGGCCTCGGTCGCGCCCTTCACCACCGCCGCCGGCAATCCGGCCCGGCCCCGCAGCGCCTACGCCCACCCTTACGGCTATACGAAACAGGACCATACGCTGTGACCACGCTGCCCGGCATCGACCATCCGCTCATCCTGGTCCGCGACATCGAGGCGGCCCGAGCCTTCTATAATTCGCTCGGCTTCACCCTCACCCCGGTCGGCCAGCATCCCTGGGGCACCAGCACCAGCCTGGCGGTGATGGAACGCTGCGCGCTGGAGCTGATGGGCATCTATGACGAAACCTTGATCGACAATCTCGAAATCGGCGGCTTCGCCTTTGGCCGGCACATGCAAGAGGCGCTGGCCGAGCGCGAGGGCATGGCGCTGGTGGCCCTGCACAGTACGGATAGCCGCGCCGACGCGGCGACGCTGAAAGCGCGCGGGCTGATCAGCCAGGGCCCGGTGGATTTCCGCCGCAAGGTTCGCCCGCCGGGCATGGACTGGGACGAGGCTGTGGTCTCGCTGGATATCTTCCTCGATCCTGCTCTGCCGCGCGCCTCGCATTTCCTGGCGCAGCAACATAAGCCGCATCTGCTCTGGCGCCCGGAATGGATGCAGCACGCCAATGGCGCGCATCACATCGCCGCCGTCACCTATCTGGCGCAGGCGCAGGAGAAAGCGCTCTCGCGCCTCACCGCCATGTTCGGCCCCGCAAATCCCGGCCCCGCCGGCTGGGAGGTGCCGACCGGCCAGGGCGTGTTCCGAGTGCTGCACCCGGCGGATTGGGCCTCGGTCTATGGCGACACGCCGCGCCCGGTGCTGGCGCCGAACGTCCCGGCGGGGGCGGCGATCGACATCGCGGTGCAGGATCTGGCGGCGGTGCGCGCGCTGCTGGCGCGGGCCGGGCACGATGTCTGCGAGACCGCCTCCGGCCCCGCCGTGCGCGATGTCGCCGCTTGCGGCAATGTCGTCATCCGCTTCGTGAAAGGCTGAGCCCATGACCTCCCGCATCGAAGCGCTCGAAAACGCTGCCGCCGCCTTCGATGCGGGGGACTTCGAAACCCACCTGGCCGGGCTCGTCGCCATCCCCAGCTCCTCGCAGGACCCCGCGCGCGCGGCCGATCTGGGGCGCTATCTGCAGCAGGGCATCGGCCCCTGGCTGGATGCGCTGGGCTTTCACTGGGAACTCCACCCGAACCCGAAGCCGGGGGTCGGGCCGATCCTGCTGGCCGAGCGGCTGGAGGGCGAGGATCTGCCCATCGTGATCACCTACGGCCATGGCGACACGGTGCGCGGCATGGAGGCGCAATGGAGTGCCGGGCGCACGCCCTGGGAATTGCGCCGCGAGCAGCACCCAGACGGCGCGCGCTGGTATGGGCGCGGCAGTGCCGACAATAAGGGCCAGCACGCCATTAATCTGTTCGCGCTCGAACAGGTGCTGCAGGCGCGCGGCGGGAGGCTTGGGGCGAATGTGAAGCTGGTGCTGGAAACCGGCGAGGAGGTGGGCTCGCCGGGCCTGCGCGACTTCGTCGCCGCCCATGCTGCGCGTTTGGCCGCCGACGTCTTCATCGCCAGCGACGGCCCGCGCGTGACCCCGACCACGCCCACCCTGGCCACTGGCACACGCGGCAATTATCATTTCGACCTGGTGGTGGCGCCGCGCCAAGGGGGCGTGCATTCCGGCCATTGGGGCGGGCTGACCACGGACCCGGTGATCGTGCTCTCACATGCGCTGGCCTGCATCGCTGATCGCAATGGCCGCATACTCGTGGAAGGCTGGCGCCCGGCGCCGCTCTCTCCCGAGATCAAATCCATGCTCGCCGGCTGCCCGGTGGATATGGGCGGCGCGGCGGCGACGCTGGAGCCGGGCTGGGGCGAGCCGGGTCTCTCTCCGGCCGAAAAACTCTATGCCTGGAACAGCTTCATCGTGCTGGCGATGCTGTGCGGCGCGCCGGAGGCCCCGGCCAATGCGCTCGCCCCGCGCGCCCATGCGCATTGCCAGATCCGCTACGTGCCGCAGACCGACCCTGAGACGCTGATGCCGGCCTTGCGCGCGCATCTGGATGCGGCGGGCTTTGCCGAGGTGAAGATCGAAAATCCGCGCATCGGCATGGCGGGCAGCGCCTCGGATGCGAACGACCCTTGGGTGGGCTGGGCCGTCGCCAGCATGGCGCGTTCGCTCGGCCACAAGATACAGCACATTCCAGCGACCTCCGGCGGCATGCCGGGGAATGTGTTCCAGGACCATCTGAACACGACGCTGATCTGGATTCCCCACGGCCATAATGGCTGCCAGCAACACGGGCCTGACGAACATCTGCTGGTGGCGGCGGCGCGGGAGGCCGTGCTCGCCTTCGCCGGGTTGTGGTGGGACCTCGGCACCCCCGAGACCGCAGAGGGTGCGCCGCCACGAAGAGGGCGGTGATGCAACAAGGACGATCAACAGGACCACACGGTTCCCATGTTTTTTGCGGTGCCGAGGCGGCACGAGGAGTGAGAGATGGAAAACACCACGATCTATGAGGGCACAGCGCCGCCGGCGCAGGGCAATCTGTTCACCAGCTGGACGGTGCATGGCTGGGCGCTGGCGATGACGGTGATCGCCGAGCTGATCGGGCCGATCAACGTGCCGCTGGGCAGCATGAAAGTCACGTTGCTGCCGCTGGTCTGGGGCATGCTGCTCGGCATTTTCGCCGGCATCATCGCCACCAAGCTGCCGCAGGGCCTGGGCGTGCGCCGGGCCGAGCAGCAGAAGGCCTCCGCCATCATTCAGGTTGCGGTGCTGATCTTCGTCGCCGATCTGGCGCTGCTGGTGGGGGCGGCGCTGCCGAAGCTGATCCAGTCCGGCTGGGCGCTGGTGTTCCAGGAGCTGGGCCATTTCCTCGGCACCATCATCATCGCGCTGCCGCTGGCATTGCTGCTGGGCATCAAGCGCGAGGCGGTGGGGGCCACCTACTCCGTCGGGCGTGAGCCGAACCTCGCCATCATCGGTGAAAAATACGGCATGAGCTCGCCGGAAGGGCGCGGCGTGCTGGCTGAATATGTCACCGGCACGGTGGTCGGCGCGGTGTTCATCTCCGTGCTCGCCAGCCTGATCGCCAGCACCGGGCTGTTCAACCCGCTGGCGCTGGCAATGGGCGCTGGCGTCGGCTCCGGCTCGATGATGGCGGCAGCGACCGGCGGCATCGTCGCGCAGTCCCCGGCCGGCATGGCGCATGACATCGCGGCCTTCGCCGCGGCCTCGAACCTGATCACCACGACGGTTGGCACCTATTTCACATTGTTCATCTCGCTGCCTTTGGCGAATTTCATCTATCGCACGCTGGAGCCGATGATCGGCCGCAAGGCTGTCGGCCAGCCGGATGCGAGCCTCTCGGTGAATGACGCCAAGGAGATCGCGTTCGGCTGGGGCACCATGGTCGGGCTGCTGGCCATCGTCGCCTTCATCGCGCTGGTGGCCGGCAACTGGATCACCTACAAGACCGCGCCGCAGGCGGCGCTGCTCGGCACGGTCATCATCGTCGCGGTGGCGGCTTTGGGCGCGACGCTGGCGCGCTTCCTGCCGGTGAAGATCCCGGCGGTGTTCTGGGCCACCTTGATCGGCATGGCGCTGACCGCGCCGTTCTGGCCGGGGGCGCATGCGATCACGCTGCTGACCGGGAAGATGCATTTCCTGGCGCTGGCGACGGTGGTGCTGACCTATGCCGGCATGTCGCTGGCCAAGGATATCAAGCTGTTCAAGGCGCTGGGCTGGCGGATCGTGCTGGTCTCGCTGGTGGCCAATGCCGGCACCTTCATCTTCGCGAGCCTGATCGCGGAAGTCACTTTGCCGAAATAAGGTCGCAAAAGTTCTGGGGGGGTTGTTAATCCCCTCGCAATAGCGGGGCGCCCCAATCGGAGCGCTCCGTTTTTTGTCAGAGCATCATCAAACTCGCATTCCCCCCGGCCGCTGCCAGATTGATGGACAGCGAAACCTCCTCCACCAGAAACTCTGGCCGATACGGCAACGCCTGATCACCGCGCAGCGCATGCACCGGCAGCACAGCCCCCGGCCGGTTTGCGATCTCCTTTGCCACAGCCTGCACATTTCCCGCCTCGGCCAGCACCGCAGCCACCTCATCCGCGCGCGCGGTGAAATGCTGCGCCAGCGCGGGCGGCAGAGCCGGCAGCGCCATGCCCTCCACACAGCCGCGATTGCCGGTGGCGAGGCAGGCGATGATCTGCGCGTAGAGCCCGTTCAGCGTGGCTGGCCGCAGCAGCAGCGCGCCGCGCGGATGCAGCGCGTAGCGGTTACGCTCCCCCACCGGGCCGGGCAGGTCCAGCATTACGCCGGGGAGTGGGGATGCGGCGTAGAGCCGGGCCAAGGCGGCGGCCTCATCCTCGCCCGCCGCATCCGCCCAGGCGATGAAGTCCAGCAACGGCGCGGGGGCAGGCGCGTGGAAGGGCGGCAAAGCGGGCGCGCGCACCAGGCGACTGAGATAAAGCGGCCCGCCGGCTTTCGGCCCGGTGCCCGAAAGCCCGCGCCCTCCGAAAGGCTGCACGCCCACCACGGCGCCGACCATGTTGCGATTGACGTAGAGATTGCCGGCCTTGATCCGCGACGTCACCGCCGCCTCGGTCGCGGCGAGACGGGTATGCAGCCCGAAGGTGAGGCCGTAGCCGGTGGCGTTGATGGCGCTGATCAGGTCCGGAAGCGCGGCACGGCGATAGCGCAGCACATGCAGCACTGGGCCGAACACTTCGCGCTCAAGCTGGGCGATATGGTCGACCTCGATCAAAGTAGGCGCGACGAAATGCCCCTGCCCTGCCGGTGCGGCAAGCCGGGTGACCGGCGCGCCGGATTTTCGTAGCGCTGCGATATGGGCTTCGATACCGGCCTTCGCCTCAGCCGAGATCACCGGGCCGATATCCACCGCCAGCGCGTCCGGCCGGCCCAGGCGCAGCTCCGCCATCGCGCCTTTCAGCATGGTGAGGATGCGATCCGCTGCTTCCTCTTGCAGGCACAGCACACGCAGCGCCGAGCAGCGCTGGCCGGCGCTGTCAAAGCCAGAGAGCAGCACATCCGCCACCACCTGCTCGGGCAAAGCGGTGGAATCGACGATCATCGCGTTCTGGCCACCGGTTTCGGCGATCAGTGGGATGGTCTGGCCGGTTGCGGTGAGGCGCCCGGCGAGCTGCGCCTGGATCAGCCGCGCCACTTCGGTGGAGCCGGTGAACATCACCGCTTGCGTTTCGGGGGCGGCGACCAGGGCAGCCCCGATGGCGCCGTCGCCGGGCAGGAGCTGCAAGGCCTCGGGGGGAATGCCGGCCTCGTGCAGAATCGCCACCGCCTGGGCGGCGATCAACGGGGTTTCCTCGGCCGGCTTGGCCAGCACAACATTGCCTGCCGCCAAAGCTGCCGCGATCTGGCCGGTAAAGATGGCCAGCGGGAAATTCCACGGGCTGATGCAGACCACCGGGCCGAGCGGGGCCTGGCCGTCCTGCAGCGTGGCGCGGGCCCGCACGGCGTAATAGCGCAGAAAATCCACCGCCTCGCGGATTTCGGCGATGGCGTTGGGCATGGTTTTGCCGGCCTCGCGGATGATCAGGCCAAGCAGCGGCGCGGAGCGCGCCTCCAGCAGATCAGCCGCACGCTCCAGCGCGGCGGCGCGGGTGGCGACGGGTTCAGCGTGCCAGCTTGCGGCGGCGGCGACGCGCATGGCGTCGGGGATTTGCGCGGGCGTGGCGTCGCGGACCTCACCGACGATGTCGTTGAGATCGGCCGGGTTCAGCACCAGGCGGGGCGCGCTGCCGCCTTGCGCCGGGGCGGCCTGCCAGCGCGTGGCGACACTTGCCTGCAAAGCGGCGGAGAGGCTGGCGAGGGTGGTTTCGTCGCTGAGATCGATCCCCGCGGAATTCCGACGATCAGGATAGAGCGCGGCGGGGGCTGCGATTTTCTCGTGCGGCGCACCGGGAATGGGCGATGCGGCCAGAATCTCCGCCGGGTCGGCCACCAGGGCCGCAACCGGCACCGCCGGATCGGCGATGCGGTTGACGAAGGAGGAGTTCGCGCCGTTTTCCAGCAGCCGGCGCACCAGATAGGCCAGCAGCGTTTCATGGGTGCCAACAGGCGCATAGATCCGGCACGGGCGGCTCCCCACCATTTGCTCATAAAGCGGCTCGCCCATGCCGTGCAGGCACTGGAACTCGTACTGCCCCTCATGAAAATCCGGCCCGGCGAGATGATGGATGGTCGCCAGAGTCTGCGCATTATGCGTGGCGAATTGCGGGAAGATCGCATCCGGCGCGGCGAGCAAAGCGCGCGCGCAGGCGATATAGGCGACATCGGTATGCAGCTTGCGGGTATAGACCGGGAAATCCGCCAGACCGTCCTGCTGGGCACGCTTGATCTCGGCATCCCAGTAAGCGCCCTTGACCAGCCGCACCATCAGCCGGCGCCTGGCGCGGCGTGCCAGATCGACCAGCCAGGCGATCACGGAGGGGCAGCGCTTGCCATAGGCCTGGATGACGAAGCCCAGCCCCTGCCAGCCCGCCAGCGCCGGGTCCAGCGCCAGCGCCTCCAGCAGGTCGAGCGAAAGCTCCAGCCGGTCGGCTTCCTCGGCATCGATGTTCAGCCCGATATCGTAGCGCTTCGAAAGCAGCGCCAGAGCGCGCAGGCGCGGCAGCAGCTCCGCCATCACCCCGCCCGGCCTGGGCGCGGCCATAGCGCGGATGCAGGGCCGAGAGTTTGATCGAGATGCCCGGCCCGGCAATAACGCCCTTGCCCGAAGCCGCCTGGCCGATGGCGTGGATCGCGGCCTCATAATCGGCGAAATAGCGGGTGGCGTCCTGCGCTGTCAGCGCCGCCTCGCCCAGCATGTCATAGCTGTAGCGAAAGCCCTTCGCCGCAAACGGGCGGCCATGGGCGAGCGCCTCCTGGATGGTCTGGCCGCTGACGAAAGCGGCCCCCAGATGGCGCATGGCGCGGTCCATCGCGGCGCGGATCAGCGGTTCGCCGGCGCGCCCCACCAGGCGGGTGAGGGCTGCACCCAGGCTGGCCTCGGGGTGCGGCGCCACCAGCCGGCCGGTGAGCGCCAGCCCCCAGGAGGCCGCGTTGACGAACAGGCTTTTCTCAGCCCCCAGATGCGCGCCCCAATCGCCGCCGGCGAGCTTGTCGCGGATCAGCGCGTCACGGGTGGGGGCGTCGGGGATGCGCAGCAGCGCCTCGGCCAGGCACATCAGCGCAATGCCTTCCTCGCTGGAGAGGGCGTAATCCTGCATCAAGGCCGCCATCGGGCTGGCGGGTTTTTGCGCCCGCAGGCGGGTGACCAGGGCGCTGGCGGTTTGCGCGATGGCGGCGCGGTCCTCCGGCGCCAGCGTGGCGGCGGCGAGCAGTGGCGCCATACAGTCCGGCTCGGCGCGGCGATAGAAGGCGGTGATGGCCTGGCGCAAGGCGGTTTGCGGGCCGATGGGCGGGGCGAAAGCGGCGAAAAGCGGGGCGTGGATCATGTTTCACGGCTTAGCATTCGCAGCCAAGGCGATTTGCCTTATAATGACAGTTAGAAATGCTTTTATGACTTATTTTCTTTATATTTTTAGGCAATATTTATGCAAAATCCCGTTTCTATAGCCAATTTAGATGAGTTCGACCACAAGCTCCTCGCTTTGCTCTCCCGCGACGGGCGGATGAGCGTCACCGCCCTGGCGGAGCAGGTCGGCCTCTCCAAAACCCCCTGTCAGGCGCGGCTGAAAAAGCTGCAAGAAAGCGGCGTGATCACCGGATTCCGCGCGGTGCTGGACAGTGCCCGGCTCGGCCTCACCCATATCGCCTTCACCGAGATCAAGCTCTCCGACACGCGCGAGGCGGCGCTAAGCCAGTTCAACGCGGCGGTGCGGCGCATCCCCGAGGTGGAGGAATGCCATATGATCGCCGGACCCTTCGATTATCTGCTGAAAGTGCGGACCGCCGATATTCAGCGCTACCGCGCGGTGCTGGGCGAAGCGATCTCGGCGCTGCCCTTCGTCGCCTCCAGCTCCACCTACGTGGCGATGGAAACCGTGAAGGAACGCTGAGCCAGGCAGGCTTGACAACCTTGCCGTGCGGGTGCTCCCTTGCCCGCACCGAGGGGGGCTCTGCGAGAGAGCTGAGATGTGGCCAGGGGCTTTTGCCCACCGCCGCGGACCCTTTGAACCTGATCCGATTAACATCGGCGGAGGGACGGGGGATGAATTCGTGAATCCATGCACCCGTGCTCCGCTACAAAGGGAGACGTGCCGTGGATATCGAGACCAAGACCCTCAGCGTAACCACTGGGCCGATTGCAGGATCGCGCAAGATCTATTCCCCAGCACCGGGACATCCTGACATCGCGGTTCCGTTCCGAGAGGTGGCACTGCACGCCAGCGCGCAGGAACCGCCGCTGCAGCTTTATGACACGTCCGGCGCCTACACCGACCCGGCTGAGCCCCTCTCGCTTGAGGATGGATTGCCGAAATTGCGTAATGCTTGGCTGAGCAAACGCGGTTTACGCGCCTATGCAGGCCGGCCGGTGAAGCCTGAGGATAATGGCCATGCCAGCGCGGAGACGCTCGTGGCCCCCTGCCCCGCGGCGCATGACGTGCGGATAGGCGATGAGACGGCGCTGGTGACGCAATATGAATTCGCCCGCGCCGGCATCGTCACCGAGGAGATGATCTATGCCGCGCACCGGGAAAATCTCGGCCGGGCAGCCGCGCATGAGCAGGCGCAGGCGAGGGTGGCGGATGGCGAGAGCTTCGGCGCCGCCTTGCCGGAATTCGTCACACCTGAATTCGTGTGCGCGGAAATCGCCGCCGGGCGGGCCATTCTGCCGGCCAATATCAACCATCCGGAGCTGGAGCCGATGGTCATCGGCCGCAATTTCCTGGTGAAGATCAACGCGAATATCGGCAATTCGGCGGTGACCTCCGATGCGGCGGCGGAGGTGGAGAAGCTGGTCTGGGCGATCCGCTGGGGCGCGGATACGGTGATGGATCTCTCCACCGGCCGGAATATTCACAATATCCGAAGCTGGATTCTACGGAATTCACCCGTGCCGATCGGCACGGTGCCGCTTTATCAGGCGCTGGAAAAAGTAGGCGGCGATGCGGCGAAGCTGGATTGGGTGCTGTATCGCGATACGCTGATCGAACAGGCTGAGCAAGGGGTGGATTATTTCACCATCCATGCCGGGGTGCGGCTGGCGCATGTGCCGCTGACGGCACGGCGCGTCACCGGCATCGTCTCACGTGGCGGTTCGATCATGGCGCAATGGTGCCTGGCACATCACCGGGAAAGTTTCCTTTACGAGCATTTCGACGAAATTTGCGACATCATGCGCCGCTACGACGTGTCGTTCTCGCTGGGTGACGGGCTGCGCCCTGGCTCGAACGCGGATGCGAATGACGCGGCACAGTTTGCCGAGCTGGAGACGCTGGGCGAGCTGACGCGCAGGGCCTGGGCGAAAGGCTGCCAGGTGATGGTGGAAGGCCCCGGCCATGTGCCGATGCATAAGATCAAAGCCAATATGGAGAAGCAGCTTGCCACCTGCGGCGAGGCGCCATTCTATACGCTGGGTCCGCTGACCACGGACATCGCGCCCGGCTATGATCATATCACCTCGGCGATCGGCGCCGCGATGATCGGCTGGTTCGGCACCGCCATGCTCTGCTATGTCACGCCCAAGGAGCATCTCGGCCTGCCGAACCGGGAAGATGTGAAAACTGGGGTGATTACCTACAAGCTGGCGGCCCATGCGGCGGACCTGGCGAAGGGCCATCCGGCGGCGCGGCTGCGTGATGACGCGATTTCGCGGGCGCGTTTCGAATTCCGCTGGGAGGATCAGTTCAATCTCGGTCTGGATCCGGATACAGCACGAGCCTTTCACGATGAGACGCTGCCGAAGGAGGCGCATAAGAGTGCGCATTTCTGCTCAATGTGCGGGCCGAAATTCTGCTCCATGAAGATCAGCCAGGATATCCGCGCCGAGGCGCAACGCCAGGAGGGGATGGAAGCAATGCGCGCCGCCTTCACCGAGGCTGGCGGCGCGCTTTATGTGACAGCCAAAGACAAAGGATGACGAATGCCGGGCGGGAGCAGATAGCAACGCCTCCGCCCCCTTCCTGCCCTGCCAGTGACGAGCCCCCGCAGCGCCGCGAATCACCATAACGGCGCCGTCGACAAGAAATACAGGGCATGGCGTTGTTCGCGAAGCAAAAAAGATCCTGGCGACCTAGACATGCTATGCTCGTCGAGTCTGCAGACCACGAGGGAGGCAAGACACTAAATCGCCGAACGACCAAAGTTAAACCTCAGAAACCAGGTTGATCGCCTCACTCGCCATTCCAGCGTTAACGCAGGCGAAATTGATATGACATCGAATGCACAGGCTTGCACCCCTCCTCCCGAAGGAACGATAGAAGCCAAATACAAGCTTTCTTCTATCTGCATTGAAAGTCGGTAACCAGTATTGAACCTTATCCCACACCTCCAATTTCTGACTCCACTGGCTTTTAATCAGGCTTTCTGAGCGATCTGTTCGGATCGCACACTGCCTTTTCCAAGAAAGGCGAGAACAATGCCGGCAAGGAGTGGTGCGATGGATAGCCATGACGTAAAGCCTATATTATCTTCCTTAGATCTTTCGGAAGTGAGCACCGCAAGCTCCAGGCCGTTTTCTCTCTTCTGTTCTGGTCAACAAGGCGATTTCGAGATTGCATATGACCTAGGATTCACGCACGCCCTTATTGACAACGGTGCGCTGATCAATAGCGTGCTCAAAACAGGCCTCGTTCCAATTATGCGAGCGCAGGATACCGAAGCCGCCAGGATGCTGGGTTGGCTAGAAGAGGGCGTTGGAGGATTTTACGTAGAGGCGCTGTCACGGTTATCAGCTGCGACCGTCAATATGTGCTTGAAAGACATCAAGACATATAATAAAAATGTGATTTTCATCGCGGATTGCTTCGGCGCCTCGCCGCAGGAGCTGAAATCTTATGAAGCAGGCGAGTTTGCCTTCGCGAACTCCTCCTCATGCTATTGGGATTTCTCCTCGGGCTGGTTAAATCAGGATACAAACAGAATAGAATCGATCGCCTCGGCTCTTGCCCACGCTTCACCCCCTGGATCCCGTGATTGGAACGGCGCGGCAGCCCGGCGTGCATTGCGGTTTTCAGCATTATTTGCCCCAGGCTGGGCAGTGGATCGCACATTCTTGTTTCAAGGCGATCCAGATTTTCTTAATGAAACTAAAGACCTCTTGGAACTCCGTTGTAAACTTGATCCGATGTCAACGCGGCGTGCGGCACGGCTTATTTCTGCCCCCGGAGGAACGCCAGCGCTTTTGCGGCGCGGTGATCTCGTGATTGGAGTCAATCAATCTCTGGATCGTGCGGCGGCAATGCCCGCGGCCCACATTCTTCCATACCTAGACTGCGCCCTGCTTCAGGATAGCACTGGAGTTGGCGTAACCGCCTCGGGTAACATCACTTTAGCACCGGGTGAAGTAGCGCACTTTATCCGTCAAGCGCTTAGCTTTTCGCATGTCCGCGCACCCATATTGAACACCAACGCACCGCGCATCGCTATTGAATCACTCGCACCTAGCGTTGATCAAGGCCGCTTTCCGACGCGGCGAATTATTGGAGAATTGGTCAAGGTCAGCGCTGATTTGATCACTGATGGCCATGATAAGATCGCCGCGGAACTGGTTTATCGTGCGGGGCCTAACGAAGCTTGGCATAGCTTAGCAATGAACCATAGCGGCAATGACTCTTGGCAAGCTTCCTTTCCGTTAGAAAGGCTCGGGCAATATGAATATTTCGTACAGGCTTGGTTTGATCGTTTTGCAACATTAACCGACGGATTGAGGAAAAAAATTGCCGCTCGACAAAACGTGACGCTTGAACTGCGTGAAGGACTTGCGTTGGTTGACGAAGCCGCTGCCGCGGATACCAGGCTCAATTCAATCGCAGCTCGGTGCAAAGGGCTTGATCAATTAAATTTACAAGAATGCCTTTTGAATCCGGAGTTCGAGAGTACAATCCAAGTCGCATTACCTCGCAGATTCCTTTCAGTCTCTTCAATTATGAAACTCGACTGCGAACAGGCCGGGGCGCGTTTTGCCAGTTGGTATGAAATATTTCCTCGCAGCCAGAGTGGAGACGTAACACGCCACGGCACCTTTACAGATGTAATCTCGCAACTTCCACGTATAGCCGCGATGGGCTTCGATGTGGTTTATTTCCCGCCCATTCATCCAATAGGAAAAACAAACCGAAAAGGGCCAAATAATAGTCTTCAGGCGCAAGCTAGTGACCCCGGAAGCCCTTACGCTATTGGTGATGAAACTGGCGGGCATGACGCGTTGCATCCAGAACTGGGTACGTTAGCTGAATTTAAAAACTTAATCGCTGTGGCGGATAAGCACGGGTTATCAATCGCATTGGATTTCGCGATCCAATGTTCCCCAGACCATCCCTGGTTAAAAACGCGCAAGGAGTGGTTCGACTGGCGGCCAGATGGCTCACTACGTTATGCAGAAAATCCGCCAAAAAAATACGAAGACATAGTCAATGTCGATTTCTACGCTCCTGGTTCTATTCCAGACCTTTGGCTAGCTCTGCGCGATATTGTGCAGTTCTGGGTCGATCAGGGTATACGCTATTTCCGTGTCGATAATCCTCATACCAAACCTCTACCTTTTTGGGAGTGGATGATTGCCGACATCCGCAGCAGACATCCGGACACAATATTTCTAGCTGAAGCATTTACTCGCCCAAAATTGATGTATCGTCTCGCCAAGCTCGGTTTTTCCCAGTCATATACCTACTTTACATGGCGCAACGAAAAACAAGAGTTGATTTCCTACATGGGAGAATTAGCCCATGGGCCGGCCAAAAATTTTTTCCGGCCACTTTTTTTTGTGAATACGCCGGATATCAATCCGATCTTCCTGCAGCGCAGTGGACGCGGAGGGTTTCTTATCCGCGCTGCGTTGGCAGCTACTTTGTCGGGCCTATTCGGTGTCTATAATGGCTTTGAATTATGCGAAGCTGCACCAGTTCCTGGAAAAGAAGAATACCTCAATTCTGAAAAATATGAAATAAAAGCTTGGGATTACGCCAAGGCTGGCAATATCATTTCTGAAATCACGACTTTGAATATGATCCGCCGGGAGACAACGGCATTGCAATCTCATCTCGGGATCGAGTTTCTGCACTGCGAAAATGAAAACATTCTTTATATGAGACGGTATTCAGAGGATGTTAGTTTTATTCTTGTTGTGATTAGCTTGGATCCGCACCAGGTACAGGAGACATTGATTGAAATTCCGCTTTGGCGAGTTGGACTTCCGGATGATGGCGTCGTCGTCGTTGAGGACTTGACTCGATCCAGCAGCTTTTTCTGGCATGGAAAACATCAGAATATCCGTTTAGATCCGCACGAGTTGCCATACAGCATCTGGCGCCTACAGCCATAGAGGACCGAAACATGAATCCGCTTCGCTCTACAGCCGCTGATCCACAATGGTATAAGGATGCCATTATATACCAGTTACACGTGAAATCATTTTTTGACGCCAACAACGATGGTGTTGGAGATTTTCGTGGACTTATTCTGAAGCTGGATTATATCGCTAGTCTGGGTGTTAACACAATTTGGCTGCTTCCATTTTACCCCTCGCCGCGCCGTGACGACGGTTATGACATCGCCGATTATCGTGATGTACACCCCGAATATGGATCAATTGCCGACGTCAAAGCATTCATCCAAGAAGCGCATAAGCGCGAGATGCGTGTCGTAACCGAGCTCGTGATCAATCATACGTCTGACCAGCATCCGTGGTTTCAGCGCGCACGTTTGGCTAGGCCGGGATCTGCCCATAGAAATTTTTATGTCTGGTCTGATAGCGACAAAAAATATGAGCAAACACGTATTATTTTCATCGATTCAGAAAAGAGTAACTGGACATGGGACGAAACCGCTAATGCATTCTATTGGCACCGCTTTTATCATCATCAGCCTGATTTAAATTTCGACAATCCACAGGTTGTAAAAGAAGTTTTAAAGGTCATGCGCTTCTGGCTTGACCTTGGAGTAGATGGCTTGCGCCTGGATGCAGTACCTTATCTGATTGAACGCGACGGCACGAACAATGAAAATTTGCCCGAAACCCATGCAGTTTTACGTCAGATCCGCGCAGCGTTGGACGCTCACGCACCGGGCCGCATGTTGCTCGCAGAAGCCAATCAATGGCCAGAAGATGCCCAGCAATATTTTGGAGATGGCGACGAATGCCACATGTCTTTCCATTTTCCCTTGATGCCTCGAATGTACATGGCGATCGCACAAGAAGATCGTTTTCCAATAACAGATATTATGAGGCAAACACCAGAAATTCCGGCATCTTGCCAGTGGGCGATTTTCCTTCGCAATCACGACGAACTGACGCTAGAAATGGTAACGGACTCGGAGCGTGATTATCTCTGGAACACTTACGCTGCCGACAAGCGCGCCCGCATCAATCTCGGCATACGTCGACGCCTGGCGCCATTAATGGATCATGATCGTCGACGCATTGAATTGATGAACGGGCTCTTGCTCTCGATGCCCGGCACGCCCGTCATCTATTACGGTGATGAAATCGGCATGGGCGACAATATTCATCTTGGCGACAGAGATGGGGTACGCACTCCTATGCAATGGTCACCCGATAGAAATGGAGGCTTTTCGCGTGCAAATCCTGCAGATCTCGTACTTCCAGCTGTCATGGATGCAATCAGCGGCTTCGATGCTATTAATGTCGAACGCCAATCGGCAGATCAATATTCGCTGTTGAATTGGATGCGGAGGATGCTGACCGTACGCAAAAGACACAAATCTTTCGGTCGCGGGATACAGCAATTTCTTTACCCTGCCAACCGTAGAATTCTTGCATTTCTACGCCGCTTCACCAACGAGTCTGGAGACGAGGAAAAAATCCTCTGCGTTTATAACTTATCACGCACGGCGCAAGCGGTGGAGCTGGATCTGTCTGCACTCGAAGGACTTGTGCCCGTGGACCTGATTGGCGGTTCTGGGTTTCCAGCTATTGGCCAACTAACTTATCTTCTGACGTTACCACCGTTTGGATTTTACTGGTTTGCGCTCACCACGGAAGAGGCCTTACCGCCCTGGCATATTAAGCCTTCCACACCACTGCCAGAATTGACGACACTTGTCATCCGCAAAGACGTGAATGAAATCGCCACGGCGCCTGCAAGGCGAATTTTGGAAACCGACATTCTTCCCTCCTACTTAGTCCGTAGGCGTTGGTTCCCGGCCAAGGACCAGGACATTTCCGAAGTACGCTTAACACGAATGCAGCTCATTTCCGAGCATTTGCAAGACGTTTTGCTCACTGAAGTCGAAGTGGAAGTGCGGGGCCATTTGCAACGGTTCAATCTGCCGTTAGGAATTTCTTGGGACGGGGAGACAAATGCACCATTGCCTTCACAATTGGCATTGGCGCGCGTGCGCCAGGGGCGCCGGCTCGGCTATCTTACGGATGCATTCGCGTTAGATTCTTTTCCGGCCTTGATGGTGCGCGCACTCCGCGCTGGACAGACTGTCCAGGTCGCTGATGGAGCTACTATCGTTTCCCGCCCTGAGGCGCCGCTTGCCGCAATCGAGCTACCCGCAGAGCCGGAAATCCGCCGCCTTTCCGCAGAACAGTCCAACAGCTCATTGACCCTCGCACAGAAAATCGTTGTTAAATTGATACGACGAGTGAACTCTGGCATCAATCCTGAAGTCGAAATGATGCGACATTTGACCAAACAAGGCTTTGCCAATACGCCTTCGCTGTTAGGGGAAATTATGATGACCAAACCTGATGGTGAGGTGCATTCAATTGTCGTGGCACAGTCATTTCAAGAGAATCAAGGTGATGCCTGGCAATATACATTGAATTATCTTGATCGGTTTATCGATCAGATAGGCATTGGCGGCCGTAATTCCGAGGATGAAGCAGATCTCATGAATGCCTACGCGAGCTTCGCCCGCGCCCTCGGTACTAGATTAGCAGAGCTACACGAGGTCTTAGCCCGACCGTGCGCAGACAAATCCTTCCATCCAGTGACCGTGTCGCGTAACGAGGCTAAGAAATGGGGCGAGGCTGCGTTCAAACAGTTTGAGGCTGCTTTGGCAGCAATCGAGAAGCTGAAAGAATATTCTGATGAGCAGACGGCGAGGTCAGCAAGGTTTCTACGGGACTGCTCGGGCGATCTACAAAAATTGCTGCCAAGCCTTGCATTGACGGGCGAAGGAACATTGGCAACGCGCGTCCATGGCGATTTTCATTTAGGGCAAGTGCTCGTCAATAGGGGTGACGCCTGGATCATCGATTTTGAAGGCGAACCGTCAAAACCTCTAGCAGAGCGGCGCGCGAAGAGCGCACCGGCTCGCGATGTGGCCGGGCTGCTACGCAGTTTCGATTACGCCATTGCTGTCGCTCAACAAGGACAGAAGACCCTGGAAAAGGCCCAGGCCGAAGCTCCGCTACATCGCTTCTGTGAGACGATGCGCGCTGAGTTCAGCGGGGCATACACAGAAACAAGGCAACAAAGGCAGGACGAACTTCTTCAACTTTTCTTGGTCGAGAAGGCAGCTTATGAGATCTGCTACGAGGCTGCTAACCGACCAAGTTGGACCGGAATTCCGATACGTGGTCTCGCCGCTATTGCATCACGGATTTTAGTGCGGGAAGAACATGATGCTTGATCCGGCGCTTCAAGCTTTGGCAGAAGGGCGGCATGGCGATCCGTTTGCGTTGCTTGGGCCTCACGGAACGATTGTTCGTATGTTGTTGCCGTATGCCAGCCGCGTGGAATTGATAGGACCTACCGGCGTGTCGTTCGCCGAAGCACAGCATCTTGAGCAGGGCGTGTGGGAGGCACGGGTTGATGCGCCAACCGCCTACCGTCTACGGGTCGATTGGGGGGGGGTTAGCGAGGAGTTCGAGGATCCCTACAGCTTTGGAACTTTGTTGTCCGACTTCGATCTTTTCTTGCTTAGCGAAGGGAGGCAGCATCTGCTGGCAGATTGCCTCGGCGCGCGGATACTGGAAATTGACGGAGTCCCGGGCGTGCGATTCTCGGTTTGGGCGCCGAATGCGCGACGCGTTTCCGTGGTTGGCGGCTTCAATGGCTGGGACGGGCGACGCCACGCCATGCGCCGGCGCGATGGTGGTGTGTGGGAAATTTTCATACCGTGCCTACCGGCGGGTAGTTTGTATAAATATGAAATTCTCGGGCCGCATGGCTTGCTGCCCTTAAAAGCCGATCCGGTGGCTCGACAAGCGGAATTGCCACCGGCGACGGCGTCGGTTGTGGCGGCACAACTGCCGGCCGTGCTGCGGCGCGCGCCTCTTCCCGATGATGCGCCACTCTCCATCTATGAGGTACACGCGCCCTCTTGGATGCGTCATCACAATGGTGCGAGTTACGATTGGGACGAGTTGGCGGAGCGGCTTGTACCCTACGCGAAAGATCTTGGTTTTACGCATATTGAACTTTTGCCCGTTATGGCCCACCCGTTTGGTGGGTCCTGGGGGTATCAGCCTCTCAGTCAATTCGCGCCGATGCCTAACATGGGTACACCGGACGCATTTGCACGCTTTGTCGGTGCCTGTCACGAGGCAGGTTTGGGTGTGATCCTGGACTGGGTTCCGGCGCATTTTCCATCCGACGAGCACGGGCTGGCGATGTTTGATGGCACCCACCTCTATGAGCATCAGGACCCACGGGAAGGTTTCCATCAGGATTGGAATACGCTGATTTACAATCTTGGCCGCACCGAGGTGAAGCAATTCTTGATTGCCAGCGCGTTATTTTGGTTGGAACAATATGGGGTGGACGGGCTGCGGGTGGATGCTGTCGCCTCCATGCTGTATCGTGATTATTCGCGCGCTGAAGGGCAATGGGTGCCTAACATCCATGGCGGCCGGGAAAACCTCGAAGCTGTGTCATTTTTAAAGGAGCTATCAGAGACGATCGCGGCGCGGGTGCCCGGTGCGTTGCTGATTGCAGAGGAGTCCACCGCTTGGCCTGGAGTCAGCCGTCCGGTGGCCGAAGGTGGGCTAGGCTTTACGCATAAATGGAATATGGGGTGGATGCATGACAGCCTGCATTACGTGCAGGAAAATCCGATCCATCGGGCCTACCATCATGGGCAGCTGACCTTCGGCTTGGTGTATGCGTTCTCAGAGCGGTTTGTTCTGCCAATTTCGCATGATGAGGTAGTGCATGGCAAAGGTTCGCTGCTTGGCAAAATGCCGGGCGATGAATGGCAGCGCTTCGCCAATCTGCGCGCCTACCTTGCCTTCATGTGGGCGCATCCAGGCAAGACGCTTTTGTTCATGGGTTGCGAGTTTGGCCAACCTACCGAATGGAACCATAATGCCGAATTGCCCTGGCACTTGCTGCAATATGCACCGCATGCCGGAGTGCAGGGGCTGGTTCGGCGGCTCAATACAACGCTGGCGAAAAATCCGGCGTTGTATCAGCGTGATTTCACGTCGGACGGGTTTCGCTGGGTGATCGAGGATGATGCCGGGCAGAGCGTCTATGCATTTCTGCGCCAGGGCGCGCCGGACGGGAAACGGGTTCTGGTGCTCAGCAACTTCACCCCCTTGCCGCGCCATAATTATCGCGTCGGTATACCGGAAGGACGGTGGGAAGAGATTTTGAATTCCGATGCGATGGAATTTGGCGGCTCCGGTGTCGGCCATTGCGGTGTGCGCGAGAGCGAGCCGCATCCTTCTCATGGCCAACCGGCCTCCTTGTCCCTGTCTCTGCCGCCACTCGGCGTACTCTATCTGCGGGAGCTCTAGACCATGCCTTGGACGATGCAAAAAATGCTGCCTGGAAAACCATACCCTCTGGGCGCGCATTGGGACGGGCTTGGGGTAAATTTCGCGGTGTTTTCCGCGCATGCGCAGCGGATCGAATTATGCTTGTTCAACCCGGCCGGGCGCAGGGAGGTTCGGCGGATCGAGCTGCCGGACTGCACGGATGAGATTTTTCATGGCTACCTGCCGCAGGCGGGGCCAGGTTTGCTTTATGGCTATCGCGCCCATGGCCCCTACCAGCCGGAGGCGGGGCATCGCTTCAACCCGAACAAGCTTCTTCTCGATCCCTACGCAAAACGTCTTTCTGGCACTTTAACTTTTTCAGAATCGCTGTTTGGTTATAATGTTGGCTCGACGCGCGGCGACCTCTCCTTCGACCGGCGCGATTCCGCGAATTTCATGCCCAAGGCCGTGGTGGTCAACGAGACCTTTCCCTGGGGTCGTGACGCGCCGCCTCACCGGGCTTGGGAAGAGAGCGTGATCTATGAAGCGCATCTGCGCGGCTTCACCAAAACCCATCCTGACGTGGCCGAGAGCGAGCGTGGCAGTTTCGCCGGGTTGGGCAATCCGCGCGTTATCGAGCATCTGGTCAAACTTGGCATCACCGCCATCGAGCTGCTGCCGGTGCACGCCTATCTGCAGGATCATTTCTTGCAGCAGAAGGGTCTGCGCAATTATTGGGGCTATTCCACCCTCGCCTTCTTCGCGCCGGAGCCCGCCTACGTGGCCAACCCAGAGTCCGGTAGCCGGGAAATTCGCGAGACGGTGCGCAAGCTGCATGAGGCCGGGATCGAGATCATTCTCGACGTCGTTTATAACCATACCTGCGAAGGCAGCGAGATGGGGCCAACCCTCTCCTGGCGCGGGCTGGATAATCTCTCCTACTACCAGCCAGTGGCGGATAAGCCGCGCTATCTGGTGAATGACACGGGCTGCGGCAACACGCTGAATGTGGCGCATCCGCGGGTGCTGCAAATGGTGCTGGATTCGCTGCGCCATTGGGTGGAGGAATACCATGTCGACGGGTTCCGCTTTGATCTCGGCTCGACGCTGGGGCGCGAGAGCCATGGCTTTGATCCGCATGGCGGCTTCTTTGACGCCATCCGGCAGGACCCTGTGCTCTCCAGGGTGAAGCTGATTTCCGAACCCTGGGATATCGGCCCTGGCGGTTATCAGCTTGGCAATCATCCGCCGGGCTTTGCGGAGTGGAACGACCAGTATCGCGATACGCTGCGCCGCTATTGGCGCGGCGATGCCGGGCAGCGCGGGGCGCTTGCCGGCAAGCTGATGGGATCGAGTGAGATTTTCGAGCATCATCGCCGCAAAAGCTGGGCCAGTATCAATTATATCGCCTCACATGACGGGTTTACCGTGCATGACCTCGTCACCTACGCGGAGCGCCATAACGAGGCGAATAGCGAGGATAACAAGGACGGGCACGGCGAAAATTATTCCGCCAATTACGGCCATGAGGGCGAGACCGAGGATCAGGCAGTCAATGATACCCGTGCTGCGCTCAAGCGCGCCTTGCTGGGCTCGCTGTTTCTCTCCCACGGCACGCCGATGCTGCAGGCCGGCGATGAGATGGGCCGCACCCAGCAGGGCAATAACAACGCCTATTGCCAGGATAATGAAATCTCCTGGCTCGACTGGTCAAAAAAGGATGAGTGCCTGATCGCGTTTGCGAGCAAGGTGATCGCCCTGCGGACGGCGCATCCGAGCCTACTGCCAGGACATTTCATGCATGGGCGCAAGGAGATTTTGCCCGGTATTCAGGATGCGAGCTGGTTCGATGAATCCGGCAACATGCTGGATGAGGCGGCCTGGGCGGATGCGTCGGCGCAGATGTTCTCGCTGCGCCGCGCGGTGAGAAGCGATGAGCAGCTCGATATCACGCTGGCGATGTTCAATGCCGCCGCCGAGGCACGCGACTACACCCTGCCCGGCCCGGCCATGGGCTGGACATTGGTGCTGGATAGCGCCCGGCCGGATCTGGAGCCGGTGCGCGTGGAGGGCGACAAGGTGCATGTGGCGCCGCGTGCGGTGCTGCTGCTGGTTGCTGACGCGGCGTCATGAGCCTGATCCAATTCGGCGCGCGCCCGCTCAGCACAGTGCAAACCCGCTTCACCCTCTGGGCACCGCAGGCGCGCATGGTCGAGCTGATGCGCGATGGCGCAGCGCAGACCATGCAGCGTGGGGAGACCGGATTATGGACCATCGACGCCGACGCCCCCGCCGGCAGTGCCTACCAATATCGGATCGATGGCGAGACGCTGGTGCCCGACCCGGCCTCCCGTGCCCAGCAGCAGGATGTGCTTGGGCCGAGCCTGGTGGTGGATCTGACCTACGCCTGGCGGCACCCGGAATGGCACGGGCGGTCGCTCAGCGAGACTGTGATCTATGAGCTGCATGTCGGCGCGATGGGCGGGTTTGCCGGTGTCATCGCACATCTGCCACGTCTGGCCGCGTTGGGCGTCACCGCCATTCAACTGATGCCGGTGGCGGATTTTCCCGGACGCTGGAACTGGGGCTATGACGGCGTGCTGCCCTACGCGCCGGATGCGGCCTACGGCACCCCGGCTGAGCTGCAAGCGCTGGTGGATGCGGCGCATGGGCACGGGCTGCAGGCGTTTCTCGATGTCGTCTATAATCATTTCGGCCCGGACGGAAATTATCTGCACGGCTACGCCAGCGATTTCTTTCGCGCCGACCGCTCTACGCCCTGGGGCGATGCGATCGATTTCCGCCGCCGCGCGGTGCGGGATTTCTTCATCGGCAATGCGCTGCAATGGGTGTGCGATTACCGGTTCGACGGGCTGCGCTTCGATGCCGTGCACGCCATCGCCGATAAAGACTTTCTGCATGAGCTAGCCGGCGCCATCCGCAGCGCCACGCCAGGGCGGCATGTGCATCTGATCCTGGAAAATGAGGAGAATGATGCCAGCCTGATCGGCGGCGGGCCGAAGAACTTCGATGCGCAATGGGATGATGATTTTCACCATTGCCTGCATGTGCTGCTGACCGGCGAAAAGGATGCCTATTACGAGGATTTCCAGGATGCCGCGCGGCTGCTGGCGCGCTGCCTGGCGGAAGGCTTCGCCTACCAGGGCGAGCCCTCGCCCCATGCTGGCGGGGCGCCGCGCGGCAGTGACAGCACAAGCCTGCCCACCAGCGCCTTCGTGATCTGCCTGCAGAATCATGACCAGGTCGGCAACCGGGCGTTTGGCGAGCGGCTGCACGCGCTGGCGCATCCGGATGCGCTGCGCGCCGCGGTGGCGTTGCTGCTCTTCACCCCGCAGATCCCGATGCTATTCTTTGGCGAGGAGAGCGGCGAGACCACGCCCTTTCTGTTCTTCACCGACCATCACGATGAACTGCGCCAGGCGGTCACCGAAGGCAGGCGCAAGGAATTCGCGAAATTCCCGGCCTTTTCCGATCCCGAGGTGCGCGAGACCATCCCTGACCCGAACGATCCCGCCAGCTTCGAAGCCAGCCGTCCGCATTTTCCCGAGACCAGCTGGACCGCCCTCTATCAAAGCTGCCTGGCGCTGCGGGCGCGGGAGATCGCCCCGGGTCTGCAAGGCTGCCGCAGCCTGGGGGCGCAGGCGCTGGGCCGGCATGCGGTGCGTGCAAGCTGGCGGATGGACGATGGCAGCCTGCTCACCCTGGCGGCGAATTTCGGGCATGATGCGGTTGCCCTGCAAGCCGCGCCCGGCCGCCAGCTTTACGGCCCGCCAGTGACCGACGCCTTGCCCGCCTGCACCACCTGCCTGTGGCGGGGCGCGTGACGGCGCTGCACCGCGCCGCCGCCCAGGCCGGCATTGCCCGGCGCTGGCTGGATGCTGGGGGTGAGACGCAAATTGTCAGCGACGAGACGCTGCGCCTGGTGCTGGAGGCGCTGGGGGAAAGCCGGGCCGATCAGCCGCAGGCGCTTCACACCGCCTGGGTTGGCCAGGCGCTCCGCCTGCCAGGGCGGCCAGGCGCAGCGCGGGTGATTTACGAGGACGGCAGCACCCAGGCGCTGACAGCGCTGAAGGCGCCAGGCGGTATCGTGCTGCCGGGGCTGGAGCGGGCGGGCTATCATCGCATCGAGATCGGCGCGCGGACGCATGACATCGCGATCGCACCGGGCCGCGCGTACGGCTTGGCCCCAACGCAGGGGCGGCTCTGGGGGCTGGCCTTGCAGCTATATGCGCTGCGCCGGACGGATGATGGCGGCATCGGCGATTTCGCGGCCCTGGCAGCGCATGGGCGCGAGGCGGCGGCGCAAGGGGCGGATGCGATCGCGCTCAGCCCGGTGCATGCGTTGTTCGCGGGCGATGTCACGCGCTATGCGCCCTATGCGCCGTCCAGCCGCATCGCGCTGAATGTGCTGCATATCGCCCGCGATGCCATCGCCCCGCCGGATGAGCTGATCGACTGGCCGCGCGCCGCCGCGCGCAAGCTCGCCTTGCTGCGGCAGGATTTCGACCATGGCGTCGACGAGGCCGGACTGGCCGCCTATCGGGCACAGGCCGGGGCGGATCTGGAGCAGCATGCGCGGTATGAGGCGCTCAGCCTGCATCTGGGCAGCTGTGACTGGCGGCGTTGGCCGGAGGCGTATCGGCATCCGGACAATCCGGCGCTGGCGGATTTCTCTACCACCCATGCCAAGGAGATCGCCTTCCATGCCTGGGTGCAATGGCAGGCGGAGGCGGGGCTGGAGGCGGCCCAGCAGGCCTGCCGTGGTGCCGGGGCGCGGATCGGGCTGATCAGCGATCTGGCGGTGGGCACCAGTGCGGATGGCGCCCAGGCCTGGGGACGGCAGAGCGAGATGCTGAACGGGTTGGAAATCGGCGCGCCGCCGGACCTGTTCAACCAGGAGGGCCAGGGCTGGGGCATTACCGGTTTCTCGCCGCTGGGGCTGCGGCGCAGCGGGTTTTCCGGCTATCTCGCCATGCTGCGCCACGCGCTGCGCCATGCCGGCGGCGTACGCATCGACCATGTGATGGGGCTGAAGCGGCTCTGGGTGGTGCCGCTGGGGCGCTCGCCGCGCGAGGGCGCGTATCTGTCGATGCCCTTTCAAGATCTGCTGCGCCTGACCGTGCTGGAATCGACCCGCCATCGCGCCATCGTGCTGGGCGAGGATCTCGGCACGCTGCCGCGGGGGCTGCGGGCGGATCTGGCGCGCGCCGGGATTGCCGGGATGCGGGTGCTCTGGTTCGAGCGGCGTGGCAAGAGCTTCATTTCCCCGTCCCGCTGGTCGCCGGAGGCGGTGGCGATGACCACCACCCATGACCTGCCAACGGTGGCCGGCTGGTGGCAGAGCGAGGATATCGCCTGGCGGCAGCGCCTGGGGCGGGCCGGCGAGGATGAGGCGGCGCGGGGGGAATATCGCGCCGCCTTGTGGGCGGCGTTTCGTCGCTCCGGCGTCACCCGCGCGGCGCAGCCTAGCCCGCAGGAGGCCGGGCCGGTGACGTTGGCGGCGGCACGGCATCTCGGCAAATCCGCCTGCGCGCTGGCGCTGCTGCCGATCGAGGATGCGCTGAGCAGCCCGGATGCACCCAATTTGCCCGGCACCACCGATGAGCACCCCAACTGGCGCCGCCGCCTGCCCGCGGATGCGCCAAGCTTATTCGCCCGGGAGGATGTGAAGGCCCGGCTTTCCGCCCTCGATCAGGCCCGCAAGGAGGCAAAATGACCCTGCGCACCACGCCGCGCGCCACCGCCCGGCTGCAATTCCACAAGGATTTCACCCTCGATGACGCGGTGGCGCTGGTGGCGTACTATGCGGCCCTCGGCGTTTCGCATCTCTACGCCTCGCCGCTGCTGACCGCCCGCGCCGGCTCGATGCATGGCTATGACGTGATCGACCCGACCCGGATCAACCCGGAGCTGGGCGGCATGGAGGCGTTGGAGCGGCTGGTGGCGGCGCTGCGGGCACATGAGATGGGGCTGCTGCTGGATATCGTGCCCAACCATATGGCAGTGGGCGGGGCGGATAATCGCTGGTGGCAGGATGTGCTGGAGCATGGGCAACGCAGCGCCTACGCGAATTTCTTCGATATCGACTGGGATAATCCGGACCCGCTGCTGAACAGGCGGGTGCTGGCGCCGTATCTTGGCTTGCAATATGGCGAGGCGCTGCAATCCGGAGAGATCAAGCTGGCTCTGGCCCAATCGGGCGGGCTGGTGCTGCGCTATCATGAGCATGAATTGCCGCTCTCTCTGGCCAGCATCGCGCCATTGCTGCGCGGGCTTTCCGCCCCGCTGGCGCAGCATTTCGCCGAGGCGGCGCAGGCCGCAAATCCGGCCCAGGCCGGTGCGGCGGCCAAACAGGCGCTGCGGAACTTCGCCACGGCACAGAAGGAAGCGCTGGCGCCGCATCTGGCGGGGTTTTCCAGCCCCGGCCGGCTGCACCAGCTCTTGCGCCGGCAGCATTACCGGCTGGCCTGGTGGCGCACCGCCGCCGCCGAGATCAACTGGCGCCGTTTCTTCGACATTAACAGCCTGGCCGGGCTGCGGGTGGAACGCCCGGAGGTGTTTGACGCCACCCATGGGCTGATTCTGCAGCTTTATGCGCGCGGGCTGATCGACGGGGTGCGGGTGGACCATGTGGACGGGCTGGCAGCACCGGGCACCTATCTGCGCAAGCTGCGCCGGGCGATGGCGGCTGCGGGGGCACAGCGCCCTGCAAGCGCCGCGCAGGGCGCGCCTTATATCGTGGTGGAGAAAATCCTGGCCGCGGGCGAGACGATGCCGGCGCGCTGGCAGGCGGATGGCACCACCGGCTATGACTTCATGGATCAGGTCAGTGCCGTGCTGCACGACCCGTCCGGTGAGGCGGAGCTGACAGCGCTCTGGAGCCTGACCGGGCGCGGCGCGGATTTTATGCAAATCGAGGACCAGGCGCGCCGGCAGATTTTGCGCGACAGCCTGGCCGGAGAGCTGACGCGTCTGGCGGGGCTGCTCACCCGGCTGGCAAGGCAGGACCGCGCCACCACGGATTTCTCCTACTACGTGATCAAGCAAGGGCTGCAGGAGCTGCTGGCCGCCTTTCCGCTCTATCGCATCTATGCCGGCCCGGCCGGGGCGGATGCGGAGGATAGCCGCGCTTTCGACACGGCGATGACGCTGGCCGCGCAGCGCATCCGCCGCGCGGACCGGCAGGTGCTGGACCTGCTGCGCCACTGGCTGCTGGAGGCCCGGCCCTGCGCCCTGCCCGCCGGCCCGGCGCGCGCATTGCTGCTGCATACGCGCATCGCCTTTCAGCAACTCTCCTCCCCCACCGCGGCGAAAGCGGTGGAGGATACGGCGTTTTACCGGTTTGGGCGGCTGCTCTCACGCAATGAAGTCGGCTCCAGCCCTGGCCAGTTCAGCCTCAGCCCGGCCAGTTTCCACGCCCAGGCGGCCTGGCGCGGCGCCTTCACCCCCGGCGCGATGCTCGCCACCGCCACCCATGACCATAAGCGCGGCGAGGATACCCGCGCGCGCCTGGCCGTGCTCTCCGAAATCCCCGGCGAATGGGAGCTGGCGGCGACGCGCTGGATGCGGCTGAACGCGGCGATCCGTGAGCCGGTGGGGCCGGATGCGGCCGATGAGCTGATGCTCTACCAGATGCTGGTGGCGGGCTGGCCGCTGGGGCTGGAGGCGCAGCATCAGGCCGGGATCGAGGCCTATGGCGCGCGGGTGGCGGCCTGGCAGCAGAAATCCCTGCGCGAGGCCAAGCTGCATTCGGAATGGGCGGCGCCGAATGAGGAGTATGAAGCGGCCTGCGAGCGCTTCCTGATGGCCTGCCTGGATGCCAGGCGGCCGATGCTCTACGAGCTGATCGCCTTCGCCAACCGCATCGCCGCCGCCGGGGCGATCAACGGGCTGACGCAGACGCTGCTGCGCCTGACCGTGCCGGGGGTGCCGGATCTCTATCAGGGTACGGAATTCTGGGACCAAAGTTTTGTCGATCCGGATAATCGCCGGCCGGTTGATTTCACCGCGCGCATGTCCGGACTGCGGCAAGGGCCAGAGGATCTCACCGCCTGGCGGGATGGGCGGGTGAAGCAGAGCCTGATCGCCCGCGCCCTCGCCGCCCGCCGCGAGATGCAGGGTCTGTTCGCCCATGGCAGCTACGAGGCGCTGGAGGCGGACGGCGATATGGCGGGGCATCTCATCGCCTTCCGCCGGGCGGATTTGCAGCATGAGGTGCTCACCCTCGCCACCCGGCTGGCGGGGGGCTTCATGGTGCAGATTCCGCTGCTGCCGCCTTATGTCTGGGGCACCACCAGCCTCGCGGTGCCGTCCGGGCGCTGGCGCGATGAGCTGACCGGCACCGCGTATGAAAGCCCCGGTACGCTGCTGTTGCGCGAACTGCTGGCCAAGCTGCCGGTGGCGCTGCTGCGGCGGGTTTGACATCGCGCGGCGCACTCGATCTCGCTTCTGCGGATCGACGGCGCTAAAGCATGATCTGTTGCGGTGGACGTGACAGCGTTAAATCATGAATTGAAATTGTTTGTAGAAAACAGTGCATCAAGCTTGATGCTCTGTTTCCTCAGGTCGCCGCTTGGTGGCAAAAAAACGGGGCCTCGCGGCCCCGTTTTTGGTTATTTGCGCATCAACCAGCCGGCGAGGAAGGAGACGCCGGCGACAGCCGCCAGTGCGGCCAGGGGCTTGTCCTTCACATTCTCGATCACATCATCGACCGTGGCGCCGAAGCTGCGCTGGGCTTGCCCGGCGGCCTGGTTCCACTTGCCCTCGGCCTGGGTCTTGGCATCGCCGGTCAGGCCGCCCAGCGCATCCTGCACCCGGCCACCAAACTCGCGCGCCGCACCTTTGATTTCGTTTTCGTCCATCACATAAACCTCCTTGGTCTAGCTTGCATGTAGGCGGCGGGAGGCGGCGGCCAATGACGGGAAGATTAAGAGTTTGAAGTGCGCCCCGGCGTATGGCTGTGGCTGTGCGCGCCATGCTCATGCGCCGGGGCGGGGATGAGGTGTAGATGCGCGTGGCGCACCCCGCGCTGGGCGGTCAGCGCATCGGCATGGCGCTGCAGCGCCCGCGCCGGGCCACGCAAAATCGCCACCTCCAGGCACTCATCATGGCCGAAATGCACATGGGTGGTGGCGACGCTGAGATCATGCTGATGGTGCTGCGCCTCCACCAGGCGTTGCGGCAGGTCGCGCTGGGTGTGGTCGTAAACATAGGTCAGGGTGGCGATGCAGGGTGTGGCGCCATCGCGCAGATGGTCCTGGCGCGCCGCCTCGCGCAGCATCTCCCGCACCGCCTCCGAGCGGCTGGCATAGCCGCGCAGCGTCGCCAGCGCGTCCAGCTGGGCGAGAAGCTCGTCATCGATGGTGATGGTGACCCGTTCCATGTGCGGAGTGTGCGGCGAATGCGGGAGCGGTGCAATCTGCGTCAAAAAGCGTATGACAGAATTTTATTTTCCTCATACGCTTGAGGAGACAGGCGATGGAGGCGGAGCTTATGCTGGGCGCGTTGAGGCAAGCAATGGCGGGCGGCGCCGGCAGGCGCGGGGTGCTGATGCTGCTGGGTCTAGCGCTTGCCAATGCGCTGCTCTGGGGCGGGGCACTCAGCCTGTTGCGGCATTATCCGTTGCTGCTGGGCACCGCGCTGCTGGCCTACGGCTTCGGGCTGCGCCATGCGGTGGACGCTGACCATATCGCCGCCATCGACAATGTCACCCGCAAGTTGATGCAGCAGGGGCAGCGCCCGGTTGGGGTGGGGCTGGCCTTTTCGCTCGGCCATTCCACCGTCGTCGTCGCGCTTTCCGCCGCCGTGGCGCTGAGCGCGGCGGCGCTCCAGGGGCGGTTTCACGCGCTCTCCAGCTGGGGCGGTCTGTTCGGCACGCTGGTCTCCGGCCTGTTCCTGCTCGGCATGGCGGCACTCAATCTCAGCATTCTGCGCGGGTTGTTCAAAAGCTTCCGGCGGGTGCGCAAGGGGGGCGCCTACCGGGAGGAGGAGCTGGAACTGCTGCTGGCCCGGCGCGGGGTTTTCGCCCGGCTGTTCCGGGGCCTGTTCGGCATGGTCACGCAGAGCTGGCAGATGTATCCGATCGGCCTGCTGTTCGGATTGGGCTTTGATACCGCGACCGAGGTGGGGCTGCTTGGCATTTCCGCCGCCGCCGCCAGCAAGGGACTGCCGATCTGGACGATCATGATCTTCCCGGCGCTGTTCACCGCCGGCATGGCGCTGATCGACACGGCGGATTCCATCCTGATGCTGGGCGCCTATGGCTGGGCCTTCATGAAGCCGATGCGCAAGCTGTTCTACAACATGACCATCACGGCGGTCTCGGTGCTGGTGGCGGTGGGGATCGGCGGGATCGAGCTGCTGGGGATGGTCCAGGGCGCCTTCGTGCTCACCGGGCGGTTCTGGGACCAGGTGTCCTGGCTGAATGGTGATGCTGTCTTCGGGCTGCTCGGCTACGGCATCGTGGCGGTGTTTTTGCTGGCATGGCTGGCATCGGTCGCGATCTACAAGTTCAAACGCTATGACGAGCTGGAGATCGCGCCGGGCGACTAGAGCAATATGTGTTTATCTTGACGCGCCAGCGTCAAGATAAACACATGAGATTGCTCGCTCAAACAAAACCTAGCGCCCTTTCATTCGCCGCCGGCCGCGCCACATTCAAACCTGCAGCATGAGGGGGAGCGGATGCAGGCGCGCACGCGACACAGGCGGGGGCTGTCCCTCGCCATCCTGATCCTCGCCGGATGCGTGAATTATCTGGACCGTTCGGCGCTTTCCATCGGCAATCCGCGGATCCGCCAGGAGCTGCATCTCTCCTACGCCCAGATGGGGCTGTTGCTGGCGGTCTTCGCCTGGGCCTATGGGCTGGCGCAACTGCCGGCCGGGGCGGCGATCGGCCGGTTCGGGGCACGCAAAGTGCTCAGCGCCGGGCTCGTCCTATGGTCGGCGGCACAGATCAGCGCGGGGTTCGTTACCGGGCTGGGGTCGTTTCTGGCCGCGCGCGTCGCGTTGGGGCTGGGGGAATCGCCGATGTATATTGGCGGCACCCGGGTCTGCGCGGATTGGTACCGGGTGAGCGAGCGGGCCTTGCCGATTTCGCTGTTCAACGCCTCCTCCGCCTTTGCCCCGGCGCTGGCACCGCCGCTGCTCACGCTGCTGATGCTGGCCTGCGGCTGGCGCGGCATGTTCGTGGTCGCCGGGCTTGCAGGCCTGGCGGTGGCGCTGGGCTGGGTGCTGTATTACCGCGATCCGGCCCAGGCGGGGCTGGCGCCGGATGATCTCGCGCAGATCGCGCCGGAGGATGCAAGCGAGGCCGCCGGGCTGGGCTGGGTGCTGCGCCAGCCGACCAGCTGGGCGCTGTTTTTCGGGTTCTTCGGGATCATCTATGTCTCCTGGCTCTATGCCACCTGGCTGCCCGGCTATCTGGAGACGGCGCGGCATCTCTCCATCCGCCAGGCCGGGTTTTTATCGAGCTTGCCGTTGCTGGCGGGGTTTGCCGGGGCGGTGCTGGCGGGGTTTCTGGCGCGCGGGCTCGGCCGGCTTGGCTGCAGTCCGGCCTGGGCCTGCCTGGCGCCGGTGATCGCCGGCATGGCGCTGGCCGGGGCCTGCACGCTGGCCGCCGCGTTGGTCTCCGGGCTGGGGGCGGCGATCGCGCTGATCGCGGCGGGGCTGTTCGGCGCCAATCTGGCCTCCAGCTGCGGCTGGGCCCTGGCGGCGATCATCGCGCCGAACAAGGCGGTGGCGACGTTGGAGGCGGTGCAGAATGTCGGCGCCTCGATGGGTGGGGCGCTGGCACCGCTGGTGACCGGGCTGGTGGTGCAGGTCACCGGCTCATTCACCCCGGCCTTTCTGCTGGCGGCGCTCATTGCGCTTGCCAGCGCCGCGATCTATGCGCTCGGCGCCCGGCGGCAGCTGGTTTGACCACGCATCGCCCGCCCTATAGCGATCTGGCCAGACGCAGCCCGGTGAATTGCCAGCGCGCCTCGGTGGGGAAGAAATTCCGGTAGCTGACGCGGGCATGGCCCGGCGGCGTGGCCAGCGAGCTGCCGCGCAGCACATATTGGTTGACCATGAACTTGCCATTATACTCGCCCACCGCCCCGGCCGCCGCCTGGAAGCCCGGATAGGGCGCGTAGGCGCTGCTGGTCCATTGCCAGGCGGCACCGAAAAGCTGCGGCAGGTCCGGCCGATGCCGTGCCGCTGTCTCCCATTCGGCTTCGGTGGGCAAGCGGGCGCCGGCCCATTGCGCATAGGCAGCCGCCTCGAAATAGGAAAGATGCAGCACGGGCGCATCAGGTTGCAAAGCCTCCAACCCGCGCAGGCCGAAGGCGCGCCAACCTTCCGCGCCGGGGCGCCAGTAGAAAGGATGGCTCAGCCCGTTGGCCCGCACAAAATCCCAACCGGCGGAAAGCCAGAGCCCCGGCTGGGTGTAGCCGCCATCCTCGATGAAGCGCAGATATTCGCCATTGGTCACCAGCCGGTCGGCCAAGGCGAAGGGTTCCAGAAAGACGCGATGGCGCGGCAGCTCGTTATCGAAACAGAACCCGCCTTCCTGATGGCCGATCCGCACCAGACTTTCCGGGAACGCCACCCATTCCATCGCGCCGGGCGCCATAGCGGGCTGCGGCGCCTCGTCGTCATAGACCGGGTAGAGTGGGTTCTGCGCCAGCAGATGCAGGCAATCGGTCAGGATCAGCTCCTGATGCTGCTGCTCATGCTGCAGGCCAAGCTCCACCAGAGAGGCAGCTTCCGCCCCCAGCCCGGCCGCGAACAGCCGGGACATTCGCTCCTCCACATTCGCCCGATAGGCCAGAACCCGTGCCAGGCCCGGCCGGGTGAGCAGGCCGCGCTGCGCCCGCGCGAATTTCTCACCGACGCCGTTATAGTAAGAATTGAACAGCACCCTGAAGGCCGGATCGAACGCGGTGAAGCCCGGCTCATGCGCCTCCAGGATGAAGGTTTCGAAGAACCAGCTGGTATGGGCGAGATGCCATTTCACCGGGCTGGCATCGGGCATGGATTGCGCCGCGCAATCCTCTTCCGACAAGGGCGCGGCCAAAGTGCGGCTATGCGCGCGCACCGCCGCGAAGCGCGCCGCCAGGGCGCTGGCGCTTGGCGCTTCAGCCCGCGCGCGCATGGCAGACCAGATAGGCATCATCAGGGTCGCTCCAGCAGGCGATGTCGCTGAAGCCGGCGCTGTGCAGCATCTCCTCGATCCCGGTGCAGGTGAATTTGTAGCAATTTTCGGTATGGATGGTCTCGCCGGCGGCGAAATCCCGGCCACCGCCGGGCCAGCTGACATGGCAGGCGGTGGCGGCCTGCAAATGCATTTCCACGCGGCTATGGTCAGCATTGAATACGGCCTTGTGGCGCCATGAAGCCAGATCGAAATCGCTGCCGAGCAGATGATTGGTCTGGCGCAGCACGTTGCGGTTGAAGGCGGCGGTGACCCCCAGCGCATCGTCATAAGCCGCTTCCAGCATTGCGGCGGGCTTCACCAGATCGAGCCCGATCAGCAGATCACCGCCGGCGGCGCGCAACGTTTCCAGAAACAGCCGCGCCTGCACCGGCGAGAAATTGCCGAGCGAGGAGCCGGGATAGAAGAACAGCTTGTTGGGCAGCGCCTGCACTGCGGCGGGCAAAGCGAAACGCTCCGAAAAATCCAACGCGACCGGGTGGATCTCCAGATCCGGATAGGCCTGCGCCAGTGTCTTCACCGCCTCGCTCAAAAACGCCGTGGAAATATCCACCGGCACGTAATGCCGCACCCGCAGCCGGGCGAGCAGCTTGAACGCCTTGGCGCAATTGCCGGCGCCGAGATCGATCAGCGCCACATCCGCCCCGGCCCGCTGGGCGATGGCGGCGAGGTTCTGGCTTAATATCCGCGCTTCGGTGCGGGTGAGGTAATATTCATCGAGTTCGCAAATCGCCTCGAAGAGTTTCGAGCCCTGGGTGTCGTAGAAATATTTCGGCGGCAGAGTGGCAATTTGACGGGATAGACAAGATGCCAATTCATGCCTGGCGTGCGCCGCATTGATTGCGATCTGGTCGCCCAGTTCGCGCCTCGGGGGTGTGGCTTGTTGCAACGTCGCCGCCCTTTCAAAGATAGCTCCGCGCCACCACTTGGGCAGCCCGCTGCCGCCCCGCAAGAGGAAAGCGTCTGCCACGTGCTACAACGCGGCAATGCGGGGGTCATGAACATGGCGGCAGAAACCCCGGTGGCGTGGATGCCCCGGCTCAGCCGTGGCGGCTGCCGCCACGGCCACGGGCCTGTTTGGTCAGGCCGCGCCCGTTATCGACGCGCTCGGCCAGCCAGTCGCGGATGATCTGCGCCAGCGCGTCCTCCTCCACCTTACCGGCGGCCTCCTGGGCGGGAAACCAGACCCGCCGGCAATGGGGTTTTTCCGGCCAGGTGGCGGCCTCGTTGGAGACCAAAAGCGGAAAGATCTCCACCTCCGCACTCTGCTCGCCTCCCTCCGGCAGGCGCCAGGCCGAGGCATAGGGGCCGAGCGCTTTGCGCGACATCGCCCCCCGCACCCCGGCCTGCTGAAACGCCTCGATTTCAGCGGTGCGGTGCGGGTGGCGCGCATCGCTGGGCGCCCCCTTGGGAATGCTCCAGCCGCGCGTCGCCCGGCTGTTGATCAGCAGGATCTCCAGCCCGTGCCGGCCAAGGCGATAAGGCAGGGCGGCAACGAGCGGCAGAGCGGGAGGATCGAGATTCACCATGCCCCGGTTTGGCCAATCGGCGGCGCGATGTCCAGGCTCTTAAGCGCCCCCGCAGGATCTCATGCCGAAAACAACGCCGCATAACGCTCCGGCTTGAACCCGACGATAATCTCGCTCTCACGCACAAGCACGGGACGCTTGATCATCGAAGGCTGCGCCTGCATCAGCGCCAGCGCCTTGGCTTGAGTCAGATCCGCGCGCGTTTCATCAGGGAGTTTGCGAAAGGTGGTGCCGGCGCGGTTGAGCAGCAGCTCCCAGCCGATTTTATCCGCCCAGATGGCCAGTAGCGTCGGCTCAATGCCCGCCTGCTTGTAATCGTGAAACACATAATCGATGCCATACGAATCCAACCAGGACCTGGCCTTTTTCATCGTGTCGCAGGCTTTGATGCCATAGAGTGTCGGTTTGCTCATCATCGCCCTCATCCTCCGCTTCGATGCCATTATACATGACCGGGTCTCCGATAAAATTCCGCGGCGCAGCAAAAAACAAGCTGAAAAAATCTCTTTACACCTGCCGGGCTTGTCAATATTAAACGTTTAACCTGCGAAGATCAGGCGGCCAAGCCACGTTGAAGCAATACGTCAAAACAAGCGGCGCGAAATGCCGCAGGGGGAAATGATGAACCGTTCGATACGCCATATTCTGGCGGGGGCCGCGTCCATTTGCGCGCTCACCTTCGCCACCACAGCACTCAGCCACGCCCAGACCGCGAAGCCGCGGATCGCCATCGTGGTGCGCGATTTCAACAATCCCTATTGGCGGGCGCTGCGCGATGGCGCCGTAGCCGAGGGCAAGAAGCTGGGCGTGCCGGTGAGCGTGCAGGCCGGCGCCAGCGAGACCGACGCGGTCGGCGAGAACGCCAAGATCTCGACCATGGCGAATGAGAATTTCAGCTGTTTCGGGGTGGTGCCGGTGAATGGCACCAATGTCATCACACCGCTGATCCCGATTTCACAGAAGAACATCCCGATCATCAATCTCGATACCGGGCTGGATCCTGACGCGGTGAAGGCGGCGGGGCTGAAGATCACCAGCTTCATCGGCTCGGACAACACCAATGCTGGCGAGCTCGCCGCCAATTATATGCTGGGGCTGCTCGGCGATCATGGCGATGTCGCGATTTTGGAGGGCATTCCGGGCGAGCATAACGGCATTCTGCGCGAGGGCGCGTTTCGCAAAACCACTGCCGGCAAGCTGAACATCGTCCAGGCCGAGGCGGCGGATTACGAGCGCGACCGGGCAATGACCGAGACCGAGGCGATGCTGCGCGTGCACCCCACGCTGGCCGGCATTTTCGCCGCCAATGACGAGATGGGGCTGGGCGCCGCCCAGGCCATCGCCAATGCCGGCAAGTCCGGGCAGATCAAGGTCGTCTCCATCGATGGGGTGAAGGAAGCGCTGCAGGCCGTGCAGTCCGGCAAACTTTCAGGCTCCGTCTCGCAATATCCTTATGCCGAGGGCGAGATGGCGGTGCAGGCTTGCGATGCGCTCTCCCAGGGCAAAGCCGTGCCCGCCCAGATCACCGCGCCGATTAAACTGATCACGCCGAAGAATGCCGACGCCGCGCTGAAATCCTTCCCGCGGCCGTTCTTCAGCTTCACCGACCCCTTCGGCGCGCCGTGAGCGAAGCCGTGGCCAGGCCGGGCGGGATCGCGCTGAAGCTGCGCGATCCCGGTTTTTGGGGCGATAATGCCGCGCTGATCGGGCTGATCGTGATCGGCGCGGCCTTTTCGGTGCTCACCCCTTATTTCCTCACCTGGGCGAATATCAGCGATCTGCTGGTCTCCGCCTCGATCCTGCTGGTGCTGGCCACGGCGCAGCAATTCGCCATCGTCACCGGCGGCATTGACCTCTCCATCGCCGGCAATCTGCCCTGGGCGGCGGTGATCTTCGGGCTCGCCTATAATGGCGGGTTCGGCATCGCGCTCTCGGCGCTGGCCGCGATTGTCGCGGGCACGCTGGTCGGGCTGGTGAATGGCCTGGTCATCGCCAAGCTGAAAGTGAATGATTTCATCGCCACGTTGGGCATGCTGGGGGTGATGAACGGGCTGGCGCTGATCGTCAGTTCCGGCCAGTCCTTCAGCGTCACCAGCCCGTTCCTGCAGGCGCTCGCGCTGGGCTCGATCGGGCCGGTGCGGTATTTCTATCTAATCGCCCTGCTCATCGCCGCCGGCGCGCATCTGCTCTTCACCCATACCGCCTTCGGCACGCATGTGCTGGCCACCGGCGGCAACCGGGAGGCGGCGCGCAATATGGGCATTCCGGTCAACCGCATGCGCATCGCCGTGTATGTGATCGACGGCGCGCTGGTCGGGCTGGCCGCCATCCTGCTGGTGGCGCGCACCGGCGGCTCGGACCCGTCGCTGCAAACCTCGCAGCTGCTCACCTCGATTGCCGCGGTGGTGCTGGGTGGCAGCTCGCTGTTTGGCGGGCGGGCGGCGATTTTGGGCACCGTGGCCGGGGCGCTGGTGCTCACGACCTTGCTCAACGGCTTCACGCTGTTGCAGATTTCGGAATTCTATCAACCCATCGCGGTCGGCATCGTCGTCATCGCCGCCGCCATTCTCAGCAGGTTGCAACGATGAGCCCGGTTCTGGAGGTGAAGGATCTGCGCAAGCAATTCGGCGCGGTGGAGGCACTGCGCGGCGCCGCGCTGTGCTGCCCGGCCGGGGAAGTGACGGCGCTGGTCGGCGATAATGGCGCGGGCAAATCCACGCTGATCCGCTGCATCACCGGCGTGCATCCGCCCGATGGCGGCAGCATCAGCTTTCGTGGCGAGGCAGTGCGCTTTAGCGCCCCCACCGAGGCCCGGGCCAGGGGCATCGAGACGGTCTATCAGGATCTCGCTTTGATCGAGGATCTCGCCGTCTGGCAGAATATGTTCCTGAACCGGGAACTGACCGGCGGCTTCGGCCCGCTACGCTGGCTGCAGCGGCGCCGGATGATCGAGGAAACCCAGGCGCGGCTGGGACGGCTGCTGGTGAACATGCCGCCGGTGCGCGCCAAGGTGCGCCGGCTCTCCGGCGGGCAGCGCCAATCCATCGCCATCGGCCGCGCCGCCTCCTGGGGCTCGGCGCTGGTGATCATGGATGAGCCGACGGCGGCGCTGGGCCTGCGTGAGCGCGGGGCGGTGGAAACGCTGATCGGCAATCTGCGCCATGAGGGCATCGCGCAGCTGATCATCAGCCATGATCTGGAGCAGGTGATGCGGATTTCCGACAGCATCTGGGTGATGCGCGGCGGCCGCACCATCGCGCAGTGGCGCACCAAGGAGGTCGACCGCACGCAGGTGGTCGCCGCCATCGCCGGCGGCGCCGCTTAAGCACGATGGCCCGCCGCCCCGGCCCGTCCCTGCACGATGTCGCCCGCCGCGCGGGGGTTTCCACCGCGACCGTGTCCTTCGTGCTGAATGACAGCAAGCCGGTGGCGGCGGAGACCCGCCAGCGCGTGGAGGAGGCGATCAGCGCGCTGAATTACCGGCGCAGCCTCTCGGCGCGGGCACTGCGCACCGGGCGGCACCATGCGGTGGGGCTGCTGCTGCCGGATCTGATCAACCCGTTCTTCCCGGCGCTGGCGCAGGCGGTGACGCAGGCCGCCTGGCAGCGCGGCCATGCCTTGATTTTGGCCAGTGCCGGCATCGACCATGAGGCGGAGAGCGAGGCGCTGGCGGCGCTGGCGGAGCGGGCGGATGGCATCATCTGGATTCCAGGCTCCACCCGCATCGCCACCCGGCCCAACCTGCCTATGGTGGTGCTTGACCGGCCAGATGCCAGCCTCGCCGCCTATGACAGC